>NZ_JAWRXD010000001.1:0-1205940 GCF_046535215.1 Priestia sp. SIMBA_032
AACTTACGCGTATAGTATGTAGTGTTTCTATTTTTTGATAACTGTTAAGCAAACTCTATAGAAACTAACTTTGTATAACATAACAGCTTAAAAAGAGAAAAAACAATCCGTGGGAATTGGATTGTTTTCTCTTAAGGAAAGATCAGGCTGATAGTTCCTTAGTGTATTTTATATTTCTTACTTTCTATTTTTTAAACCTAAAGTTGATGTAGAGTAACATCAGATTTCTTACGCTTTCCTCTATTTTTGAAGAAAGCTACAGTAAGGAGCAAAAGAGGAAGTATGACTTGAAAATGTATATTTAAAGAAAATGGTAGTATTTTAAGCGCTTCTTGTAAAAGTTCTTCATAATTATTTGCTAAACTTAAAGAATAAAGTAGAAGAACAAGTCCTAAGGGAAAGCATATCCTAGATGGAGATTTAATTTTAAATAAATTTGCTGTACCTATTACAGTAGCATAGAAAAACACACTTATTTTAAAAAATCCCCCAATAACTGCTGTAAGCATGAAAAACACGTCAAGACGCTCTAAAAAATCAGCCACCTGAATACTTTCTACTGTACTTAGAAGAGGAAACTGTGAGCGAGCAGTAAGACTTACTCCCAATACACTGACATTTATAATCATGGTAATCATTAAATTGATACCTGTTAATCCAATAGCGCTTAATCCAATTCCTTTGCTCATATTTTTTATGTACGGTAAAATCATCAAAAATACAACCGTTTCTCCAAATGGAAAATATATATTTTGAGTCAGAGCAACTTTTAGAGGAAGCCAAATACCTTCTTCTAATACAGGTTGTAAATTTGTAAAATCAATTATACCAGCACATACAATAAGAATGAATCCAGAGATAGCAGATAGGTAGAACAGACTAAACAGAAGTTGACTCGCTCTTGCCAAAACCTCAATTCCTTTGCTCACAGTATAGATAACAACAATTATCAGTAAGGCATTTACAATAAATAAAGGAGTATCTGGATAGGCAAATGTCAACAACATGTCTCCAAAATCTCAGATTACTCTGGAAGCAATGTTTGCAAAGTAAAAAATATAAAGAAATGAAATAAGACGACCAATCCATTTCCCCATGATTTTTTGTGTGAATTCGACAAGTAATAAGTCAGGATAGTAACGATACAGTTGATAGTAGACTAAAAATAAAAGTAACCCGCCTATCATTCCAAAGAGAATTGCAATCCAAGCATCTTGTTTAGCTTCTATAGAAATAGGAAGGATAAAAGCGCTTCCGAATTCAAACAATATCATTAAGGTAAATAGTTGACTTCCACTAATCTTTGCTTTTTCCACTAGACAATTCCCTCCTGTTGATAGCTACGAGCTTTTTTAAAATCATTAATATAAGTGATGACTATATTTTGTATAAATAGTCAAGCTTTAAAGGGGCAATATCCATATTTGAAATCAATAAGCTCTAGGAACTATTTATTATTTATTTTTTTAAATTTAAAGTACGTATATGTACTCAACATGATAGCTACCATCACTATACAAGTAAGAGGAAATAGAATTGTGTTGATAAAATGATCATAAAACCAAGTATACAGAAAAATCACCTCACATAATTTACATCCATTTTGATATGTACTAGTAGCTTATAATGATTCAAAGGGCTGGAAGATTTATATCATTCAAAGAGTCAGCAAACAAAGCTGTCATGCTTGTTGCTTCCTTCTATTTTTCGAGAATGCAACAAGGAAAAGCAGAACAGGAATAACCGCGAGGAAAGGAATTTGCAAGAAAAACATCTCTACTCCTATTCCTTCATGAAGGTGCTCTTGAAAATTGCTAGAAATCGTCAGAGACATAAAAAGAACAATTAACCCAATAGGGTAAGAAAGCCATGAAGGTGATTTAATTTTAAATAAGTTGGCTGTACCTATCATAGAAGCATAGAACAGGACACTGATTTTAGAGAAGCCACCAATGACTAGAGCAAACATAAAAAACACATCAAGCCGTTCTAAAAAATCTGCTACCTGAATGCTTTGTACCGTACTAAGAAGAGGAAACTGTGAGCGTGCAGTCAAATCAACTCCTAGTACACTAATATTAATAAGCATGGTGATAGTTAAATTGATGCCACTTAATCCTGTTGCACATAACATGGTCGCTTTTGCTTTCTTAGGATTGTTTAAATAAGGTAAAATCATGGTAAACACAATTGCTTCACCAAAAGGGAAATATAAGGTTTGAATAAAAACAACTTTTAAAACGGGTAAAATCCCTTCTTCAAGTACTGGCTGTAAGTTTTTAAAATCAATTAATCCCGAACACACAATTAGTAGAAACCCTGTGACAGCAAGTACATACATAAATATAAAAAATATCTCTCCTGATCGAGCTACTACTTCAATCCCTTTTCGAACCGTATAAATAATAACTAGAATTAGTAAAGCATTGGCAATAAATAAAGGAGTATCAGAATAGGCAAATGTCAACAACATCTCTCCAATGTCACGTAAAACCCTTGCCATATCATAGATGAAATAACAGATGTAAAGAAAGGCCAGTACGCTTCCTATTGCTTTACCTAAGATTTTTTGCATATATTCTGTAGGCAAAAGATCTGGATAATACGAATAAAGTTTATAATAAATTACAAATAGAACTAAGCTACTAAGCATCCCAAGTAAGATAGCCAACCATGCGTCCTGTTTTGCTTCCATTGCGACAGGTAATAGTAAAGAAGTACCCAGTTCAAACAGAACCATTAAGATAAAGAGCTGACTAGCGCTAATTTTGGCTTTTTCCATTCAACTGGACTCCTTTTCGATTTTATTAAAGCGATTTTCTGTTTCTTTTGAATTGTTCCTTGACTTTTTCGTCACTTGAAATCCTTTTTACATTATGTAGTAGAAATTAAGTTTGCTTTCAGATCCTTTCTGGAATAAAAGTATTTTTTGCCCGGGTAAGGATTTCACTAGGGATCTCAATGTAAATGACAATATTCTATATAAAAATTAACTAGTTCAATGTGTTCTTTCCATGCTTCTTCCTATTTTTCAAGAAAGCTACAAGAAGAAGCAAAGGAGGAATAACCCCAAGAAGAGGAATGTGTATAGTGAACATTGCCACCTTCAGTCCTTCGTGGTTATGTTCTTGAACATTGCTCGCAATGGTAATAGACAAAAAGAGAATGATTAGCCCCAAAGGATACGATAACCTTGAAGGTGATTTAACCTTGAATAAATTTGCTGTACCTATGACAGCTGCATAAAATAATAAGCAAATTTTAAAGAAGATAGTGATAATTGAAGCAAGCATAAAAAATACATCAAGCCGTTCTAAAAAATTAGCTACTTGAATGCTCTCCACTGTGCTAAGAAGTGGATACTGTGAACGTGCAGTTAAATCAACTCCCAATACACAAACATTAATGAGCATTGTAATAACTAAATTGATGCCACTTAATCCACTTGCACATAGCATGGTCACCTTTGCTTTCTTAGAATCATTTAAGTACGGTAAAATCATGGTAAATACAATGACTTCTGTAAATGGAAAATACAACGTTTGAGTAAATACCACTTTTAGGACAGGAAATAAACCTTCTTCCAAAATAGGTTGTAAATTTTTAATCTCGATTAATCCAGAAGATATAATTAATATAAAACCAGCAACCGCAAGGACATACATAAAAATAAAAAGCAGTTCTCCGGATCGAGCTATGACCTCAATTCCTTTTCTGATTGTATAAATAATAACAAGCATTAATAATGCATTGGCAATGAATAAAGGTGTGTCAGGATAAGCAAAGGTTAATAGCATTTCACCAAAATCACGTAGAACCCTTGAGGCATCGTACATAAAATAAAGAATGTAAACAAAAGCCAGTACGGTACCTAATAATTTCCCTAAGATCTTTTGGATATATTCTGTAGGCAAAAGGTCAGGATAATAGGTATAAAGCTTGTGGTAGATTAACAATAGAACGAAACTGAATACCATTCCAAGGAGAATTGCAAGCCAAGCATCTTGCTTTGCATCTATCGCAAGAGGTACTAGTAAAGCACTCCCAAGCTCAAACAGAACCATTAAGATAAAGAGCTGACTAGAACTAATCTTAGCTTTTTCCATACAATTGGAACCTCCTTTTTGTTTTTATTTAAAGAAACCTTTTGTCTTCTTGAGTCGCTTTTTGAAATTTTCATCACTTTTGAATTTTGAATATTATGTAGTAGATAGTAGATTTGCTTTAAGGTTAACTCTAGACTAAAAAGTTTCTTTTTACCGGTAAGTACCTTACTAAGGAATGTAACAATAACGACAATGTTCATATGAAGATTAGCTAGTAAATGTGTTTCCTCCTATACTTCTTCCTGTTTTTTATGAAAGCTACAAAAAGAAGGATAGGAGGAATTATGGTGAATAGAGGAATATGCAGAATAAACTTGGCTATATATAATCCTTCATGGAGATGTTCTTGGAAATTACTCGCGATTGTGACAGATAAAAATAGAATAACAATACCTAAAGGATACGCTAACCTTGAAGGCGATTTAATTTTGAATAAGTTAGCTGTTCCTAGGGTGGCTGCATAAAATAATATGGTAATCTTAAAAAAAATCCCAATCACCATAGCAAGCATAAAAAATACATCAAGCCGTTCTAAAAAATCAGCTACCTGAATGCTTTGTACCGTACTAAGAAGAGGAAACTGTGAACGTGCAGTCAAATCAACTCCTAGTACACTAATATTAATAAGCATGGTGATAGTTAAATTGATGCCACTTAATCCTGTTGCACATAGCATAGTCACCTTTGCTTTCTTAGAATCATTTAAGTACGGCAAAATCATTGTAAACACAATAGCTTCAGTAAACGGAAAATATAACGTTTCAGACAATGCAACCTTTACCGATGGTAATAACCCTTCTTCCAAAACAGGTTGTAAATTTTTAATCTCGATTAATCCAGAAGATATAATTAATATAAAACCAGCAACCGCAAGGATATACATAAAAATAAAAAGCAGTTCTCCGGATCGAGCTATGACCTCAATTCCTTTTCTAATGGTGTAAATAATGACAAGCATTAATAATGCATTTGCGATGAATAAAGGCGTGTCAGGATAGGCAAAAGTTAACAGCATTTCACCAAAATCACGTAGAACTCTTGAAGCATCATACATAAAATAAAGAATGTAAACAAAGGCAAGTACAGTACCCAGCACTTTCCCTAAAATCTTTTGCATATATTCTGTAGGTAAGAGGTTGGGATAATAGGTGTAAAGTTTATGATAAACTAAAAATAAAATAAAGCTTCCTAACATGCCGAACAGAATCGCAAGCCATGCATCCTGTTTAGCTCTGATGGCGAGAGGTACCAGTAAAGCGCTCCCCAGCTCAAACAGGACCATTAAAATAAAGAGCTGACTGGCACTAATTTTTGCTTTCTCCATTTAACTGGCACCTCCTTTTTCTTACTTTTGATTCTCTTTTACTCCTGAAAGAAACGATTTATTTCGTAAGCCAGCTCGACGTACATAGGCTTCCACTGTGATATCTACATCTAACTTTGGAAAGTAGACATCATTCCATTCTGTTTTTAATTTTTTAAATTGATTTGGTCTAGTACGGTGAACGACTTCGCCAAATCCCAAAATATCCGTTTTGTTTTTTTGTGCACGTTCAATAGCTACACTTAGCTCTTTTTTAATTTCTTTCCTCAAAGATTGTTCGATTTTTGTAATAACCTTCGGATTGGTAATATCAACAGGTACCTCCATGTCGCCTATATCTCCTTCAACACGTGTATGAACAGAAATATGGGGTTTCCCATTCTTCACTTGGGCAGATACACTTGTTTTTTGTCGTACAGTTTGATAAGCAATAGCTTCTTTCTTTCCTGCCCAACTAATATTAATATCCGTTCCTTGAATTTTGTCGAGAATCCATACCGTTCCTCTTGCTGGTTTTCCATACAGCCAATCCACTAGTTTTCCCTGTTTTAAGACAGCAATTCCGGAAGCGCGAAGCGTTGCCGCGGGTGCACTTTCCTGAAGGTTATCTAGCTTTTGTGCTTGCTGGGGATTACCAACTAGACGAAATCCTGATACGACAGCTCCTCTTCCAGGAGACTCAATGCTCTTCATCACTTCTTGGAGTGATGTTTTTACATTCTCTCCCCATTTTCTTTCCGTAAATTCTAAGGTTTTTAGCACTTTATTTGCTGGAATTTTATCAACTGGCGTTAATGTTTTGACAAGGTCAGCTGCGGTCGAGTTTTTCGCAATCACAAGAGTGGAAGTATTTCGAAATTCCGGATCCCGATCTAAACCATCGATTAACGTATTAAGCCCTTCTTTTCTGGCCAGTCTTTCTCCAACTACGACTAAGTTTGTATGAGCATAATACAATCGTCGAGAGATTCTGCCTGAAGCCCGTCTGCTTGCTTCTACTATATTATCCCCTGAAGCCGAATAGATGGTAATAGGAGGGCTTTGGCTGCCTCCTCCTCCTTGCATACCTCCTGCCACGTTTCCTGGATTAATAATTTGAAGTGTTATGTGAAATCTTCCATCTTTCGTTTCGTCGATACCCATGGCTGATACAATAGCAAGGTCCGTTAATTCTTTTTTACTCCAGCAACTTGTGAGCAAGAGCGTCATTGTCATCATCAATAAAAGAAAAACCCCTTTACGCTTCATTGTTGTCACCTTCTTCAAAATCGCGATTCACCATACCACGAGATGCAGGAGGGTGTGGGTGTTGATTTGTCCCTTCTCGAACCGTATTAGCAGTAATTAATCGCGGTCTTTGTCTCAGTGTCCACCACGGTAATCTCACAACAGTATCTCCATTGTTTACGGGGATGAAGGGAGCAAATGGAGCCATATAGGGTACTCCAAATGAACGTAAGCTGCATAGATGGACAACCATCATTAAAAGACACAAAATGATGCCGTAGAATCCAAATGTGGCTGCACCGATCATAAACAAAAAACGAATTAAACGGGCCGAAATCGCCATATCAAAAGATGGTGTGGCAAAACTAGCAATAGCTGTGATGGATACAATGATAACCATTGCTGGTGAAACAATACTTGCTTGAACAGCTGCTTGACCTATTACAAGGGCTCCGACAATAGATACTGCCGAACCAATAGCTTTAGGTAAACGTATCCCTGCTTCGCGTAAGATTTCAAAGGTTATTTCCATAAGCACGGCTTCTACAAACGCTGGAAAAGGAACGGATTCCCTCTGTGCCGCAATAGCTACAATTAGCATGGTTGGAACCATTTCTTGGTGAAAGGTTGTAACAGCAACATAGGTAGCTGGCGCAATGAGCGAAATCATAAACATAAAAATACGCAAAAGCCGAATCGAGGTAGCAATGTCAAACCGGGCATAATAATCTTCAGCCGATTGGAAAAATTGCATAAATATAGCTGGCGCAATGAGTACAAAAGGGGTCCCATCTACAAATATAGCAATCCGCCCTTCTAACAGGTTCCCTGCTACAACGTCAGGTCTTTCTGTATTGTACATAGTGGGAAAAGGAGTCAATGTTTGATCCTCTATTAGTTGTTCAATATATCCTGATTCCAAAATGCTGTCGATATCAATTCGATGTAATCGCTGACGAATTTCTTTGACGACTTTATCATTAGCAATGCCATGTATGTACATAAGCGTCACATCTGTCTTAGTTACACGCCCAACTTTTAAAGACTCCATCCATAAATCGGGGGTCTTAATGATGCGGCGTACCATAGCTGTATTGGTCCCAAGAGACTCGGTAAATGCTCCTTTTGGTCCTCGCACTACCATTTGGGTAGTAGATTCCGCAATGGAACGCTTTTCTCCACCTTTGGTACTAGCACTCAGTGCCTGATCTACTCCATCCACTAAAATAAGAGTATCGCCTGCCATTAAAGATGCAAATAAATCATCGAAGTTAGTGATGGGAGATATGTTTCCAATTGTCATTATATCTTTAGAAAGCAGGTCTATCGCATTTTGCTGATTTATTACTTCTTTATGATCATCCTTCATCATAGATTGCAGTAGATATTCTTGAATCGACTGATTGTCTACAATTCCTTCTACATAGACAATCGCCGTTTTAATGTCAGAATCCCCCCCCATTTTTATCTCACGAATAACGACATCTGAACTGTTTCCCGTTTTCTGCTCAATCATGTTAAGGTTGCCTGATAACGAAACCTGTATCCGTTCTATTTGATGATCAGTAGTTTGATTCTCGTCACCCTGTGGCCGTTTCTTTTTTGGTTTGCGATCTTTAAAAAACGAAGGCATAGATTTAAGCACCCTTCTTTCAGTTTTTATTACTTTAACCATATAAGAGTTTTTTATGTAAAAATTAACAATAAATATTTATGTATCATCATAGAAGAAACGGAAGAACCTATTATATGGAGCGTGATAGATATGAAAATCATAGGTATTAGCCTTTTAATGTTGGGATGTTTAATGGGCTTTTCTTTAGGTATTGATATTGTTCAAGGATTTGATGTTTCTCAGGCGTTGTACAACGCCATGAGTCCATTTAGGGTAATGGAAGTCGCTGAATTATTTGTACTCTTTTTTCTTCTTTTTCTTTTTTTTGCTGAATCTTTATATCTTTTTATGAAGAAGAAAAATCAAAGCAAGTAACCATATACTCATCAATTATCATTTTTAAAAATAGGAAATGGACACAATGGTAATTTAGTTCAGGCTACCCGTTTCAATCAGTTCTTTCATTAATCAAGATTCTTATAAAATAATTCATCATCTGTGTTATTTAGTTGTTTATTTATCCATTTCCTTACATTTTTCATTCTGGAATCAAAAGCCATTTGAAAGAGACCAGTTAACTGAAAATCGGTAAAATGACTTCTCTTTAATTGGTGAAAAGCCTCCTGATAGGAAGAGAAATTAAGCTGTTTGAATAAGAAATCATCCATTGCCTCTCGAATATATTCTTCATTTTTCCAACAATTCATGGGAACATGAGCAAATTGCCAAGGCCTAAAGACACTAGGATAAATCGCTTCAACTATTTGAAAGGGGGAATAGCCTAAAAGCGTAAAGGCGCCACCTAAACCATGTTGTCTAAAAAAATTAAAATTAACTTGAAAGGGTATTTCGTCCATAGGAATCTTCATTTTTTCCTCTATTACATATCTTACTGCCTCAATAGCTCTTCTCTTTCCTTCTTCTCCCTCCCAATATTTATCAGGAGTTTGTTGGAATTGCCAAGGTTTAAATTTTTCTGGATAGGCATTATCAATGACTTCATAATAATTCCATCCATATAGCATAGCAGGGGGTCTGAGACGATGAGACCATAATGTATTAGCACCTACTTGAAAAGGGATTTCATCGATGGGGATTGATAAGTGTTGCTCAAGTAAATAGCATGTCATATAACGCATATATTTTTTTCCTTCATTACCTACAAAGAAATAATTAGGAAATCTTTTTCTTCTCTTGCCTAGAACATCTTGATAAATTTCAATGACTTGTTCTCTATTCACTACCGAAAGCCCCTTTTGAGAAAATATATTTCCATTATTATGTATAATAATGGAATTTATATACGAATGGAATTAAAAATGCATAATATACATATTAGAAAGACAAAAAAAGCTACTGGAAAAAAATCAGTAGCCCTTTTTTAAAATATATTGTCAGTTTACAATAATAGTTAAAAATCTTGTTCCTTCCACATCAGCCCACTTTCTTGTTCTCGTTGCAGAACCTTCTCCAGGTATCGCCCGGTTGTTTTACGGCACTATGGCCAAGCTCCTTTTGAATTAAGAAAATATCGGCTCCCTGCTGCCATGGCTCTAGCTGTCACTCTTTGTTTAGCAAACAGTTCCTTATGCGTAACCGGATCAACTCCGTCTACCGCTCGTTTAAAATCATAATATCCAGTAAGTTCTCCTGAAATATCCAGCCCTTTTTCTTTCCCCAGCTTATTGGCTTCTCTTTGTCTCTCAACTTCAATGGCAGCTTTTCTTTCTTTAATTTTTTGTTTATGTTCATCTTACTTTATGAAATTATTACGTTACTCCTTGAAACCTGGGAATGTTTTCACTATGGATGGTGGAATTTAGGTTACTCAGCCATTACCAATTCTGTTCTCGTATTTATTATGCTTGGGTGCTACAAATGGAATCTATCTATAACAGCTACTTCAAAAAACAGGTAATTGCTTCCTAAACTAGTTATAAGCGGCTGAAAGGTAATAACATGTGGTACAATGAAGAGCAAGCCTTCTTCCCTTTAAAAGGTAGAGGGCTTATTTATACCTTATATATTACAACTATCAGGGGAAGTGACTTGTGAAATTACTAAATGTTCAACGATTACAAACGGTTAAAGATAAAATTATTCAACAAAAAGAGGAACTTGCAGATAGAAAGAGACAAAATCTTGCGGAGTTTCATGATATTCATACAGAACTAACACCTTTTCGACTTGACCTTTTAACGATTTACGCCCAATCAATTGTTTCAGATAAAGAAACAGCTGCTATCCTCATTGAAAAGTGGGCGGGAAAGATGGCCAACGTTTTGGTAGAACGTGAGCTTCCTTTAGATCTTGCTCTAGAAGAAATTAGTTACTATCGAGATATTATCGGAGAGATAATACTAGAGGAATTGGATAAGCAGGTTGTCTCCATTAAAGAATTTTATTCTGTAATCTCCTACTTTAATGCAATTATCGATTGTGCTGTCCAATATATTAGTAAGTCTTATCTTAATGATTATAAATACAATATCAAATATGCTCAGTATGCCATTGATGAACTTTCTGTTCCAATCGTTCGTATGACTGAAACAGTTGGTATTCTACCTTTAGTTGGCGATTTGGATACAAAGCGAGCTCAAATCTTGATAGAAAACGCACTAACCAAAAGCAGTGAGTACCATTTAGCTTGGCTCATTATGGATTTATCTGCTGTTCCCATTATTGATACCATGGTCGCAGATCAATTGTTCAAAGTTATTCGTGGTTTGGAACTTATAGGAGTAAATGTTGTACTTAGTGGTATACGCTCAGAAATTGCTCAAACAATGGTGGACCTAGGGATTAAGATTGATCATGTTAAAACCTTTGCAAGCCTACATCAAGCTGTAGCTTACACAAATGCTTTCAATACAATGGTTTAAATAACATGAGCATAGATTAGAGTAACCTTAAAGAAATACAGATAATACAACAATGAGTAAGCTAACAGATTCTGCAACAGAAGAGAACCATAAACTTCTTTGCCCATAAATATAATGAAAAAAGAGCCCCTAAGTATTGTTCCTAACCCTTGATCACTAACTACCGTCCAAAATTAAATAAATCAAGAAGCATCCTAGTAACACCACAGTTCTTTTTCATTTTTCCCCTCTTTATATTCAACCCCTTAATAAGAATAAGCATAAAGGAAAAAAATATAAAATTTATATGCTAGTTAACATAATGTATATAGGAGATAAAAGCCGTGAAAATTACTAGTTCCCACGGCTTTTTAAATATATATAATTAAAGATTGAAATTCCAGTTGTTCTATACGATAGATTAATATGCATTCACAGCTACTTTAGGGTCGCTAAGATAAATAACCTCCGAAAGAATCTTACAGCCTTGAATCTCTTTAAAAATTCTTCTTGCTTCTATTTCGTTTTCGTATTCAAACATTGTAGTGTTGTTTAGATTTGAATAAGTAGTGATTATCCACATAAAAATAGCTCCTTTATTTGTATTTATTCTAAATTCAAGAAATATTTTTCTCTATTTTTACTTTTTCTATATTCCTTCTGCTTCTTGTAAGAAAGAAAGATCCTACAATGAATAGGGCTATTAGTAAAGTTAAAAAGAACTGTGTACGTAAAGAATCAATAAAAGGCATTGTGATAAAAATACTAGTAATACCAACAATCGTGCCGTATGTTAAGTAAGGAAATAGCCACATTCTTATTTTAAGTTTCTCAGGATGCTTCTTCTCATAACTTTTACGCATACGTAATTGAGAGAAAGCGATTACCAAATATACAAGAAGAGCCACTCCCCCAGAAGCATTGACTAGAAACAAAAAAATCTTATCAGGAGAAAAATAATTAAAACCTACGCTGATATAAGAAATAATTGTACAGCCTATAATTGCATTAAAGGGAATTCCTTTTCTATTTACCTTTAAAAACAGTTTAGGAGCATCTCCTTTCTGAGCCATAGAAAATAACATACGAGAACTTGTATAAAGACCTGAATTTAAGCAAGAAAGTACAGCTGTTAACAAGATAAAATTCATTACTTGAGCTGCTGCTGGAATATTGACAATTTCTAAGAGTGATACAAAAGGGCTTTTCATCAAACTAGAAGAATCCCAAGGAAGAACTGTTACAAGAATCAGGATAGAGCCAAGATAGAAAAGTAAAATTCTGTAGATGACGGTATTTGTTGCGGATATAATTGCTTTTTCTGGATGAGGTGATTCTCCTGCGGCTGTGGCTACAATCTCTGTTCCCATAAATGAGAACATTACAACAGTTACTCCTAAGAAGATCGAACTTATTCCATTGGGAAGGAATCCACCTCTGTCGAGAAGGTTTGATGTACCAGGTGATTCTACTCCTGGTATGAAACCACATATAATAGCTCCCCCAAGGATTAAAAACAGACCCAAACTTACCACTTTAATTAAAGAAAACCAATATTCAAATTCACCAAAAGATTTAACAGAAAATATGTTAGTTAAAGTTAACAGAAAGGTTAGAATTAGGCTCACGGACCAGGATGGCAAAGAAGGAAACCAATATTGAATAATTGTTGCACCAGCTATTGCTTCTACGGCAATAACAATAACCCAAAAGAACCAGTACAACCAACCAATAGTATATCCAGCCCATGGTCCAAGTGCCTCTCTGGCGTAAGTAGCAAACGACCCACTGGATGGATTGGCTGTTGACATTTCACCTAGCATCCGCATTACTAAAATGACTAATAAACCAGCAAATGCGTATGAGATAATTGAACCGGGTCCTGCAGTGTTAATTAATGTTCCACTTCCAATAAATAGTCCAGCACCAATGACACCACCAAGAGAAATCATGGTAATATGCCGCGTTTTTAGTTCTTTTTTGAGCTCAGGCTGTTGATCATGCATATTTTATAACCTCCTTTTTAAAAATTAATATTCCTATCCATAAAGAAAGGAATTTTAATAGTTGAGTAGAGAAGAAAGTCATCAGAAAAAGCCTTTGATCACATAACAAAGGCTCTTTAATTTTTTTGACAGAACCTCAACAATAATTAAATATTAAGAATATTTGGATATTTATTTAGAAAAAAAGCCTTTTAGTGCAAATGCAACATTTTGTGGTCTTTCTGCCATACGACGCATAAAATATCCAAACCAGTCATTTCCAAAAGGAACATACACACGCATTTTATAGCCTTCTTTAACTAAACTCAACTGCATATCGGTTCTAAATCCGTATAGCATTTGAAACTCAAATTGATTACGATTAATGTGATGTTTTTTAGCAAATTCTTTTACCTTTTCGATAATATTATGATCATGAGAGGCAATGGCTGTATAGCTTCCACTTAATAGATGTTCTTCAATAATTCTCATGTAATTATTATCTATTTCCGTCTTTTCTTGATAAGCTACTGTAGGAGATTCTTGATAAGCCCCTTTAACTAACCTAAGAGAAATGCCTTTTAAGTCTTTTACATCTTGCTCAGCTCGAAATAAATATGCTTGAATAACTGTCCCTACGTTATCATAACCATATATTTGACGTAATTCTTTTAAAATATCCAAAGTAATTTGGCAATGTGCATAGTCTTCCATATCAATTCGTACAAAATTATTATACTTTTTTGCCGTTTCAAGAATTCGACGCATGTTTTCCAAACAGAAATTTGAATCAATATCTAAACCAAGCTGGGTCATTTTAACGGATAGATTACACTTTACACCTGATTCCCCCATAGCTTCTAATGTACGCACGTTATACTGTGTTGCTTCTACAGCTTCTTCTCTACTGGATACAAATTCTCCTAAATGATCGAGAGTGCAAACTAACCCCTTTTGATTTAATTGATTTACTTTTCTGATGGCGCTCTCAATTGTATCCCCCGCTACAACTTGAGAAGCTCCAAATTTAAGACCCCATTTTTTTGCAGCCTTATTTAGTACTCTATTTTGAGAAACATGAAGAAAAACATTTTTTGAAACCTCTGCTAACATGAAAATTCCCCCCCTAAATTTATGTACGCCTATTATTTTTAGTTGGGACAGCTTCGAAAAGCTGTCCCCATATTTTTAAAGTGCTGTACTTGTTGTTTTTGCTTGCATATGCAAGATTAAATAATCAGGTCCTCCTGCTTTTGAATCAGTTCCAGACATATTGAATCCACCAAACGGATGGTATCCTACAATTGCACCTGTACAACCACGGTTAAAATAAAGATTACCTACATGAAATTCTTCTTTTGCTCTTTCAATATGATTAGGTGTGTTAGAAAGTAATGCACCTGTCAAAGCATAATCAGTATTGTTTGCAATCTCCATCATATGATCAAAATCTCGTGCTTTACAGAAAGCCACTACTGGACCAAAAATTTCTTCTTGCATTAAGCGCGCTTTTTCGTCGACATCTGCGAAAATTGTTGGCTGGATGAAGTAACCCTTAGAATCATCTGATTCTCCACCAGTCATCAAACGCCCCTCTTCTTTCCCAATTTCAATATAAGATAATACTTTATTATAAGAAGCCTCGTGACTAACAGGTCCCATATAAGTAGATGCTTCTTCTGGATTCCCTACTTTTAAGGTCTTTGTTAATGCAACTGCTTTCTCAAGTACAATGTCATATATATCTTGATGTACCACAGCACGAGAGCCAGCTGAACATTTTTGTCCTGAGAATCCGAATGCAGAGTACACAATAGAAGACGCTGCTAAATCTAAATCTGCATCTTTATCAACAACCACTGTATCTTTTCCACCCATTTCAGCAATAACACGTTTTAACCACTTTTGGCCTGGTTGTACTTTTGATGCCTTTTCATAAATACGACAACCAACTTCACGAGAACCTGTGAATGAAACGAAACGTGTTTTAGGATGTTGAACTAGATAGTCACCAATCTCAGGTGTCACGCCCGGAATAAAGTTTAGTACTCCTTTAGGAAGCCCTGCTTCCTCCATTACTTCTACAAATTTCGCTGCTACGATAGGAGTTGCATCAGCAGGTTTTAATAAAATTGTGTTTCCTGTAACGATTGCAGCTGCTGCAGTTCCCGCCATAATAGCTAATGGGAAATTAAACGGCGAAATAATAACGCCTACACCAAGTGGGATATAATTAAATTTATTTTCTTCTCCTTGACGACTTTGTACCGGCACTCCATCCTTTAATTTCAACATTTGACGAGCATAAAACTCAAGAAAATCGATAGCCTCTGCCGTATCTGCATCAGCCTCATTCCAAGGCTTACCAGCTTCCTTAACTAAATAGCCTGAGAATTCATGTTTACGACGACGGATAATATCAGCTGCACGGAATAAAATGTTCGTGCGTACTTCTGGATCTTCTTTTTTCCATGTATTGAATGTAGAAAGAGCTGTTTGCATAGCCTTTTCAGCTAATTCTTGATTCGTCTTAGAGACTCTTCCGATAATTTCAACTTTATTTGATGGGTTAATTGACGTAATTTTTTCATCTGTGGTAATTAACTCATCACCAATAACTAGGGGATAATCTTTTCCAAGCTCAGCTTGTACAGTTTCTAAACCTTTTTTAAACTCCTTTTTATTTTCTTCGAGTGTGAAGTCTGTAAAAGGCTCGTGTTTATATGCTTTGATTTCTGTAAAAGTTGTTGTCATTGTACTACTCTCTCCCTTAAAAGTTTTAATGAATTTTTGATGTTAAAGTCAATGTGTTCCGTAGTACTGGCCAATACTACTCTTGAATTAGAATTATTCACCATATGGGATAATCAGTTCTAAAGCAAAACATTATAAAAAGTTAAAATTTTTAGAACATTTAATCTTTATAAGAATGTATTATAAACACCTTTGATAGGTTTTGTACACACTTTTTTTACAAAAATGTTCATTTTTTTATTTTTGAACACTTTTGTTTAAAATGTAGAATAATTATATTACTTTTAATGTCTTATGCAAATATATGGTTAGATAACCTGACATATTTTCGACATTTAATATTCAGATACTCCAAAACGGGCTAATAGCTTTGCTAATGGACTATCACTTTAAAAATGCTGTCTAAATAAACTAAATCTTTATTTTAATAAATTTTAACCTTACACCCATTGAAAGCTGTTAAAAACTATTTCCAAATATTATGATGAATAAGATGCTATCAATAAAATTATGTAATATTTTTGTTCTCATAGCTCATAATAAAGTAGATTACAGCAGAAATTTCTCTTGAAACGTAGATGAGGCTTTAAAGAGAATGCAAAAAATTTCACTAAATAAAAAAATAATGACACTGTATTCAATAGCATCATTATTGATAAGTCTTTAATTTAGAAAAATTATTCAGTTATGTAAATATGAAGCTACTTATAGTTTCTAAATTTCTCTAAAGATAAAAACGTCTATAAAATCATCTCCTAGCCAAGTAATTTTGAATAAGGAATATTGAAAGTTTTATCCGCTTAAACGCTCTTCTAGTAAAATGATTGTCGTGAAATATGAAGATCACAATTATGCCTTAAATATCCTTAGTTTTTAGCGTTAATTAATCTTCGAGTAAATACATTTATTTTTTATAGAAAAATTTTAATCGGTTCCTAAAATCAAACTTATGTAAACTCAAAAAGAAGAAGGCTATTTCTAAAGAAAAAAGCTACTCCTATACTCGGGGAAGTAGCTTTTTTCTTTAGAACATCATACATGAAGAATAGTATGAATTGGGGTTCCTATCCTCTTAGATTGCTCAAAAACTTTAATTTTATACTTTTATTTGAGTGAAAAAACAGTCTCCAAGTAAGAGACTGTCATCTTAATCTGCACGATATAATAAAATTCCTCTATAATTTCTCCATAGAAACTCTTTTCATTAAGCGCTTTAACTTATTTTCCGTATCCGTTTCCTCTACGGGTGTGTAGATGCTACACCGCAAATCCATATCTCCTTGAACTTGGAGGGAAGTTAAATTAAATAACATTTTCCCTGCCTTTGCATGTCTAAATTCAATAACCATTTCGGGAGCTTTACTCACTTGGCTTTCATTCCATAAGGTCTGGAATTCCGGATGTAAATGACTCATATGACTAATAAACTGGTTGTACCATTCATCGCCTAGATAGTGTCCATAATAGGTACGGAAAATAGACAGAAAACCTTTCGCAAAATGCTCCCAATTGACAGCTAATGTTTTTAATTCTTTTCGGGCGAATACTAATTGAATTAGATTTCTTTGATCATTTGGGATTTGTTGAAAATCTAGAAAAACATGAGAAGCTGCGGAATTCCAGCCTACAATATGACAATGTCGATCTGTAACGATAGTCGGACAATAGGTTAATTCATCTAGTATTCGTTTTAAAGAAGGGCTAAGCTCTGATTGTTCTTTTTTTGAATGATCAATTTCTAACTTTGTTTCTAGTGCCAGATCATATAAATAGTCTCTTTCATCGCTATTTAGTTGTAGAGCTGTAGAAATACAGTCAAGTACGATAGAAGAAACTTTTATATCTCTTCCTTGCTCTAACCATGTGTACCAAGTGGTACTTACCCCTGCTAATTGTGCAACTTCTTCCCTTCGTAATCCGGGTGTTCTTCTTCGAGTACCAGCTGGTAACCCAATAGTCTCTGGCTTAATTTGAGCACGTTTAGCTTTTAGGAATGTAGACAAAGCCTCAAGTCTAGTTTTATCGTTCATTTTTAAAACTCCTCATCATACCAATTTACCCTAGTAGTAGTTATACCAGGATAAACAGTCCCTTGTAATAGGATAAAAGCACTGTAAAATACAAGTATATTATTGATTTGGAGTGATGAAAAGTGGAAAGAGTTGTGATTACGGGTATGGGAGTGGTCTCTCCTATTGGAAATGACATTAGAACATTTTGGAACAATCTAATTAAAGGAGAGTCTGGTATCTCCTCTATAGATATATTTGATACTGCTGATTATAAAGCAAAAATTGCAGGAGTCGTTCGAGATTTTGATGCAGATGAGATTTTAGGAAAGAAAGAAGCAAGGCGTTTAGATCGCTTTTCCCAATTTGCTTTAGCTGCAGCTGAACAAGCCTGGTCAGATTCTAAATTAGATCTAAATGATATCAATCCAGAACGGTTAGGTGTATACGTAGGTTCAGGTATAGGCGGCATTGAAACCTTAATTGAAAATATTGATGCACTTAGACAGAAAGGACCTAGGAGAGTCAGTCCAACTCTTGTACCAGCTATGATTACTAATGCTGCTGCAGCACAAATTAGCATCAAATGGAATGCAATGGGTCCTTCTATGTCACCAGTTTCTGCTTGTGCTATTGGGAATACTGCTATTGGGGAAGCCTTTAGACTCATTCGTTCTGGAGAAGTGGATGCTGTGTTTGCGGGTGGAACAGAGGCTGCTATAACAGACTTATCAGTAGCCAGTTTTGGCAATGCTACCGCATTATCAACAAGAAATGATGATCCTACTCAAGCTAGCCGTCCATTTGATGAAGGGCGTGACGGGTTTGTCATGTCAGAAGGAGCTGGAATTCTAATTTTAGAATCCCTATCTCATGCTTTACGCAGAGGAGCAAACATTCATGCAGAAGTCATTGGATACGGTGCAAGTTCAGACGCACACCATATGGTTGCTACACATCCAGAGGGTAAAGGTGCTTATCTTGCAATGAAAGCAGCTTTAAGAAATGCAAACATACCTCTTGAGGAAATTGATGTTATTAGTGCTCATGCCACAAGTACAAAGGTAGGTGACATCTCTGAAACCAGGGCTATTAAGGCCCTATTTGGAAAACAAGCTTATCAGATTCCAATAACAGCTAATAAATCAATGGTTGGTCATATGCTAGGAGCAGCTGGTGGAATTGAAGCAATTGCTTTGGCAATGAGCCTTAAGGAGAGCATCGTTCCTCCAACAATTAACTTAGAAACTCCTGATCCATTATGTGATTTAGACTATGTGCCAGCCATTGCTCGCCAGGTGAAAATAAATACTGGTTTATCTAATTCTTTTGGATTTGGAGGTCATAATGCTGTTATTATTTTAAAGAAATACGAGTGAATATATTTTGAGTGTAATAAAAGGAGCAAAATCAGAAAAATGCTGTTTTTGCTCCTTTATCTTATGTTAGTTAAAAGACAAGTCGGTATACCCTTAGATACAGGCCTCTTCTACTATTTAAGAATTTGTTCATTTCTGCATTATTAATATTACAACTTTAGATAGAAAAATTTGTTAATGAAGAATTAGATCTCCATTTTCCAACTAAATAAATAGTAAAATGACGAATTTAAACTTTTTTAGCTTAGTTGGTTTAAAGAGTCTTTTCAAAAGTTAGTAAGCCAGCAGAAACAGTGCCTAACTAACTACGAGAGCTCGACACCACCGAACCTATAAGCAAATAACAAATATTCCTCTTTAGTTAGCTCCCCAGATATCTTGAGCAATTTGAATTACATGTTTAATTTTATTCCACTGTTCCTCTTCTGTTAATTCGTTTCCTTCTTCGGTACTCGCAAATCCACATTGAGGACTCAATGACAAGTTTTCTAAAGGAATATATCCGCTTGCTTCTTTAATTCTTTGCTTAATAATCTTAGCTTCTTCTAATGTAGGAAACTTAGATGTTATTAACCCTAATACAACGGTTTGATTGTTGCGTGTAAAGCTTTTTAACGGTTCAAAATCTCCTGAACGGTTATCATCATATTCAAGGAAAAGTCCATCTACATGTAAGTTAGCAAAGATAGCATCAGATATAGTATCATAACCACCACTTGTGATGTACGTAGATCTGAAGTTTCCACGACAAATATGCATTGTGATGATCATATCTTCAGGCTTTTTAGAAATAGCATCATTTAAGCAGCTTACTCGTGTATCAATAATGTCCTTTACGTCCATACCCAGCTTCTCAACAACCGTATTGATACGGTCTTCAGAAACAAAATCAATCCACGAAGTATCGTCTAATTGTAGGTAACGGCAGCCTGCGTCGTAAAAGGCTTGAATCGCTTTCTGATAAGCAGCCACAGTATCATGATAAAATTGATCTCTGTTTCCATTGTAATATGTATCTTCTTGAATTCGAGTAAATAACATGTTTGGACTTGGAATTGAGAATTTAGCGACTTGGCTTCCATCACCATGTCGTTCGACAGCTTCTTTTAAAAACGTGAAATGTTCCACCATATAATGATGATTGAAGTCCACTTTACCTACTACCTTAATTGCGTTATTTTTGGTTTTTGCACCTTTGAATTGGCTGATATATTCTGTCTCAAACTGCTCTACACCTTCTAAGCCTGATAGGAAGTCCAAATGCCACCAAGAACGTCTAAATTCACCGTCCGTGATAGATTTAAGACCTACTTCAATTTGCTTCTGGACAAGCTTTTCAATTTCTTTGTCCTCTACAAATTTTAAATCTGCTTTATTAATTGTACCATTTGCATACGCTTTTCTTGCTTCTTTGAGAGTAGTTGGTCGTAAAAAGCTGCCTACGTGATCAGCTTTAAATGGAGCCTTCACTAGTGTCTTTGTCATGAGTTTGTTTCCTTCTTTCTTTTTAAAATAAAAAACCTCTTCTTAAAAATAAGAAGAGGTTAATAATCGTTATGGGTTCTCTTCTTATCTTCAAGCAAATTGCTACTGGAATTGGCACAGTACTTTAACAGTCTGTTGCCGAGGCTTCCTAGGGCCAGTCCCTCCACCTCTCGAGATAAGAATATTCAATTTATTTAACTAGGGACAATACTACACGTGTTTCTCTAGCTTGTCAATTAAAAGATTAAAAAATCAGAAATATCGGTTAGTATAAATATCTATTTATTTAACAGAAAGGAATTCCTACCGTTAACTTTTAAGACAGGAAAAAGCACCCTCATCGTTAATGGTTTTGAAGAATAAGGGTGCTCCTTGGGAATTTAGGTTTTCTATACTAAAATGTAAGAAAGATTAGGTCTATAGCTAGTATAACATATTATTTGAAAGATTGTCATACAAATTTTACTGTATAAGAGCACCCCCATTATTTAAATATAGGGTTTCTTTTTAACAGGGACATAGATTTTTTCATTTTGTACCTAGCATACCATTTTTTAATAAGGGTCTATAGCTATAAGCTGCATTTTTTATACATTGCTTTCATTGACTTGATTTGCAGAATGCCTATCCTATCAATAACTTATAAAAATTTGCATATTTCATAAAGAAAACCCTTTCCTCTCAAGGGTTTTCTTTTTTATATGTTTCAAAAAGGCACATCATGTTAAATAAAAATGTATACTTTTACGGACGTTGTATTAGAATCTTACGTTGATTCATTAAATACTTACTCCCTTTTTCTCTATAATGAGTGTCAGCAAATTTTACGACCCTGCTCCAACGATTTATGTAACTAATAACGGAAACACTGCAATTTTCATACACACAATATTGATCACTTTGCGCTATTTATGAGATATAATTTCTAATAATTATACCATGTGAAAAAATTAAAACTTTCCATGACCTAACGCATGTTTTCTATAATATATCCAGCTGCATTAGTTCTTCTTATAAAAGCTGTACATAGGATCCATCATTGAGTTCAGCAACGTCTAGGCTTTTAGAACCAGATAGTTTTTCTAGTGTGTTTCCGTGTTCCTTAAATGAAATAATTAGAGCAATAAATGTCAAGTAATTACATGTTTGTTTTTAAAATAAATGTGCACCTTATAAATATAGAAGTGTATATGATATGAAAAAAAATAGACTATTTTTGATCCTATTAGTTATAACTTGATGGTCAACTTTTTTATTTATGAAGCGTAATGAATTTAAACGCTTTTTTCCTGCATCAATTGCTATTGGTATAGTAACCAAATATCTTAATTCTTATGCCAAGAGGAAGCGCTTTTGGACATTTGGACAAAGTATACATCCAAAAATCCCTGGTGAAGATGTATGGACTTGGGGACCGTTTTTTACTGTGTCAATGTGGGTACTTAAGTCAACGTACGGTAAATTTCCTCTATATATAACTGTAAACTTCATTATTCATGTTGTCTTTACATTTGTAGTTTTGCCAAAATTAAAAGAGATAAAAGTTTTTAAACTCAAAAAAATTAATCCGTTCCAGTATGTAACAATTTTAACTCTCAGACAAATTTTGTTATATCCTTTTCAAATTGTTAATCAAAGATTTTTTAATCTATCTAATGAGAAATAAACTTTACTCATGGAGAGATTTTAAAGATAAAGGTTCCTATATACAGTTTTAAGGTAACTACAAAGCCAAAAAATCACCATTTTATTTCTTAATCGGTGTCTAGTTCAGCGATGTTACCGCGTTAGTACACTATCAATGGTCTGACGTCTTTTGCTACCTTATATCTTATAATTAGACAAAGTCTTCTTAAATCAGAACAAAAATGCGTCTCCTGCTTATGTTACAATCATTAAAGCCCAAACGAGTACATTAAAATTTTATTAAATGTAGCTCGAAATAATAAAGGTGTAGGTGATTATAATGGCAGCAATTGAGGATTTTTTAAAATTAGATATTCGTGTTGGTACGGTAGTCAAAGCTGAACCATTTCCAGAAGCAAGAAAGCCGGCAATAAAACTAGAGATAGACTTTGGTGAGCTTGGAGTAAAATGTTCTTCAGCTCAGATTACGCGCCGTTACAAGCCAGAACAATTAATAGGCTCTCAAGTGGTTGCTGTGGTGAATTTTCCTCCTATGCGTATAGCAGGTTTTAAATCTGAAGTATTGGTGATTGGTGGCGTTCCAGAAGAAGGAGACGTAGTGCTATTGAAGCCCGATGGGACCGTTAAAAATGGTACACCAGTTGCTTAGTGTGAGGAATCCATACATTCCTCGCACTTTTTTTATTACTTAACAAGTTCTTTCTCCAATATCTCCAATATATCTGTATATTTAGGTGTATGAACTCGCAACGTAGCAACAATTTAATCTGTGTGGTTTAGTTCAGGGATAATTAGTGAATTCTTTAATACTTTAAAAGCCAAGTTCAAAAGCTTTGATAGAATCATATTCGATCATTTCTTTACATTGTTTTAAGCTTTACTATGCACTACTTGGAGATATTACCAAGTGTTTGGTTGCTGATAAAAAAGCATCAATTAATTTGGCATTATCTAATCCATTGAAACCTAACACGCTTCCATACAGCCATATTCGTTTTTAAGCGCTTATTTCACTTTCTGCATAGCTTTTAGATTACAATAAGAAAGAACTCTCAAAAAGAGGATTCCTTCAAAGAGATGGTAAGAGATAACAAGAAAATAAAGGTTTCTACAACGCCAAAATTTGCGTTGAATCAGGAATTATATGAAAAACAAAAGTTAATTTTGTCAGCGAGCATTTCTCTGCATATCAAAGTCTTTGATTAACTAGGTTTTTATTTATAAATGATTGTGACGAGAAAGCACCTTTCTATTTGTACGGGAGGTGCTTTTTCGTTTCTTATAAAAATATAAAAATGGAGGAACGAAAAAAGCTCAATTTCTCTAGTTTAATACCTAGGGATTGGGCCTTTTAATATTAGAATTCCCTTAACGTTGTAAATCCGCATTTCCTGACGCTACCCCTTTTAGATAGAGGAGAAACTACTCTTTTGTATCCCTTTCATATAAATATAAAATATAATCAGTCATAACACCGGGATGGCCCAATTGCCGTAGCATAGCTGTAATATTGCCACGATGATATGTTCCATGATTGACAACATGTTGTACTACATCAGATAAACGGGTTTCGAGTCGTCCAGCAAATGAAGTTTCAAGCACAAAGGCGGTTTCTATATCTTCTTGACGATTGAGAAACGCTTTGTACCGGCCAGATAAATCGAAAAACATCGTTTCTACTTCCTCGATTCTTTTCGTTTCAATCTGTTCTCTCAGTTGATTAGCCGACGCAAATGCTTCATCAAACCTTTCACCAGAAATACAATCTAACCATATGTTGTCAGAGACATAAATGTGCGCCATCACCTTCGATATAGAAGAAAAAACGCTTTGAATTTCCTTGTCGTAAATGTCCTCAGAAAGTTCTTTTAATCGATCGAAAATTTTTCGGTTTGCCCATACATGGTAGTCGCACAATTTTAATAAGTGATGTGACATTTGAAACTCCCCCTATTTCCCAATTCATTATCGACATTACACAAGGTATCAGTAGTCAACTTAACTATACTTCTATAAAAATATCCTCCAGACCTTTTGTTTAAAGGAGTTTTTTGTTCACTTAATATGAATTATAAGAAGTAACAAACCTTTAAAATTCCTATTATTAAAGGTTTTGTATATGTGTAATTCAAATGTTGTAAAAGAAAAGAATAACTCTTGCCTTGTTCTATTCTTTAGGATAAAATACAATATTGAGATATATTCTCACCATTTTTATTCTGATTTAAAAACCTACTGTACTCTTGTTTGCACAGTAGGTTTTCTATTATAGGAAAGCGTACAATTCAATTACAGTACAACTGATTGGAAAAGGAATGATTAAATACCGAATAGTGGTAATGATTATCTTTATGTAAAATCTAATAACTTTTCTTATAGCTGTAAATAGATAAAAACATATTGACATTTAATTTCAAACTAACTATGATGATATACATTACATACACTTTAATTTAATAAACAAAAGCTAAGATAGGATCTTAAGTAATTCTAATCTCCCTGTTATAGAGAGCTGATAATTGGTGGAAGTCAGTACAAAGATTAGAGTTGAAATTCACTCCTAGAGCTTCCTCTTCTAATGGTATTTTAGAGAGGACGGATAAAACCGTTATGCTAATTAAGAGGTAAGATGTTTTTACAATATAGGGTGGTACCGCGAAATTTTCGTCCCTGCTGAATAATTCAGCAGGGACTTTTTTATGTTAAAAGGAGGGCATCATGAAAGAAAATACTGCATCAAAGAATACGTTAAAAAAGCAATTATTACCGCGACACATTCGAATGATTGCTATTGGAGGAATGATTGGAACAGGGATTTTCAAAGGGAGTGCCGATACAATTGGATTAGCAGGACCTTCGGTTATCTTTTCGTATCTATTTGCTGGACTATTGCTTCTCATTGTAATGGGAGCTTTGGCTGAAATGGCTATTGTATACCCATCCCACAATATGAAAGATCTAATTCAAAAAGCTTTTGGAAGACGTTTTTCTTTTGTAACGGGAGCTACTTATTGCTTTATGTGGCTTACTGTGTGCGTTATTGAAGTCATCGCTGCAGGTAGTTTTCTGCAATATTGGTTTTCTTCTATTCCTTTATGGATTCTCTGTCTCATTTGTTCAATTGTACTTATTTTAATTAATGCTACAAGCGTAAAGTCTTTTGGAGAAATTGAGTTTTGGTTTGCTGGTATTAAAATCTTTGTTATTATTGCTTTTATTTTATTAGGTATAGCGATACTATTTGGAATTATGCCAAGTAATAATTCATCTTCTCATTACCTTCACAATTATAGTGATTTTGTGCCAAATGGCTGGAAAGCCGTTTTCTCTACATTACTTGTAGTCATTTTCTCATATGGAGGATCAGAACTCATTGGTTTAACTATTACGGAAACAAAAGATGCTGAAAAGGTCTTACCAGGGGTAGTTAAAGGCGTGATGTGGAGAGTAGTTCTGTTTTATACTTTGCCTATTTTTATTATCTGTGGCTTGATACCATGGGATAAAATTGATGCAAATGCTAGCCCTTTTGTCCAAGTATTTGAAACAGCCGGGATTCAAGGGGCTTCTCATGTTATGAACTTTATTTTATTAACAGCTGTCCTTTCAGCAGCCAATTCAGGTATTTATGGCTGTACAAGGATGCTTCATTCTTTATCTCAGTCGGGAGATGCTCCTAAAAGTCTGTCCTATGTAAATAAACAAGGCGTACCTGTTTACAGCTTAACTTTCAGTGTCCTATTTTTATTATTGGGAACGTATCTCGTATACTTATATCCTGAAAAAGCTTTTTCTTATTTATTAGCTATTCCTGGATTTACAGTTTCTCTTATATGGATTAGTATTTGCTTAGCTCAGCTAAAGCTACGTCCTCAATATAAAGAAAAACCATATTTTAAACTTTGGGGCTTTCCTTATTTAACGCTTTTTGCCGCATGTACATTAATTATTAGCTTCATAGTCTTTCTCATAGACAGTGCGAATAGGTTAAGCTCTATAGTTTGTGTAGCATTCGTTCTTGTAATGGTAATTCTTTCATTTTTCAAAAAGAACACCAAACCTACTTCTCTTGAAATGCTGAATGATACCAATTAGATTCTAAATTCTTCAAAAACTTAAATCAAAAAGCTACTTTTTAAAGTAGCTTTTTTGATTTATAGAATCACTTAATTCATCTGAGAGCATTTTTAGTGATTTAACTCACGATTTGTTTTTGGGATTTTTGCTCTTCATTCCAAGCCTCTAAGGTTTCAAAGCCTGGTAAGTGTGAGATACTCTTTGCATCTCCTTATAGTTGTTTTCGCTGTGAGTATAGTTTATTTCTTTAGCGTAATAAGCCATACAAGATGGCATATTCGTTTTGAGCAATTCTTTCATTTTCTGCATAGCTTGTAGATTATAATAAGCAACATCGATTCCCATTAAGTGCCCAAAATGGTGATGTACGATTGTGTTTGACATACCTTTGTTATCCACGCTGTAAATTCGTTAATCATGTTAATTAAATCAGGAATGTACTTGTTTTTGTGATGATCAAACTGTTTGTACGTTTCCTCTACTTTGCTAAAATCAATCCATTTCTTTAGTTTAATCATAGGCGGGTTGGTGCTCAAAAAATACGCGAGTTCTTGCAGCTGATTACTGACCCTCAGCCATGTTTCTGCTTTGATTTCTGTCACTTGGGTAGGCTGATACTGTGGTACATACTTGCAAATCGTGGTGTAGAAATAAGCAAAAGCTTCATCAGCAAAATAGACCGATTCTTTATTCCAATACTTTGCATTGTACTCACCTGGTTTCACTTCTATATAATAAGCATTTTCAACCTTGTCCACATTGGTTATCATTTCAAAAGGAGATTCCATAGCAACACCTCTTCTTTAGATAACGTTAGTATGTCCTTTTTTATTAGTGATTTACCCAAAAATCACTATTCAGTTAATATCATGTACTTGAATTCTAATGTTTTCCCAACTTCTATCACGAAGATCTATTATCTGTAATATAGATAACTGTATGGCTCCGCCATTGGAAAATAGTTCGAAATTTTCTACTCCATGAAAAGTCCGGCGAAAGACTGTTCAACAAATGAAAGTTCTTAATAGTTAACAATGTAATGACCTCCTCTTTAATCGTGTTTGAAAAGTATCTAAATTTATATTACGAATCCGTTTCGCTGTATTACCTTCCACGACAGTAGAACATAATTCATAATACTTAGCTTCAATTTCTTCAATTGATTCTTTAAACAATTCTACCTGCAGTTCATCTAGACAATCAAAAATATTCATTAAATTTCTCCCTTTCTATAAATAACATTTAAATCGTAGAAACTAAGGAACCACAATCATTAATTAGCGTTCTTTATCTTTAAAGAACATTAAATCAAAAAAAGTTAAGCTAATAGCCATCGCTAAAGGCGTGCTAAAATCATAAATATCTATTTGAGATGGCCGAAAAATATATTTAAAAAAATATATAGCAGCACTAAAGGAAATAAACAGTGCAATAAACTTAACTAGTCTTTTTCTTAGTTCACACCCTTTTATGTTTTTGATGTTGATGATAAACGTAATGATCAAATATAAAGATGTTAGAATAATGAAGAAACGCTATATGTATAGTACTTGTTTCCTTTATAGAACATACAAAATGAATCCAATGACATAAACTAAAAGAGCAATCGTCCATTTTACTGTTCGGGAGCATTTAAATTTATCTAATTTACTTGATAGATAAATAGCAATTATGCCGATAACAATGTAAGTCCCTGGAGACCTCCATGATTCAGGAGTCAGTGTAAAGAGTATCCAGCACGTCCCTAATACAAATGCAGCACTAAGCTGAGATGAGTTCTCTTTCGTTTTATGTCTTTCACTTCTTGTCGGTAGTTGATTAGTATCCATGTACTTCTTTCTCCTTCCTTATCGTTACATTTTATCAAAAGGTTGGCATGATTTCAGTCGCGAATGAAATATTTGTATAATAAGGGTGTATAAAGGAGGGCATTAAATGAATAAAGATATAGAAGAAATTGTTGTAAGAACCTTTTTTGAGAGGAGAATTCAAGAAAGAGTCATGTTTGAACTTTTTTCTCCTAAAAAACGGGATAAGGCACTGCATCGCCTTAACCACGATTATAAAAGAAATCTACGTAAACAAGGTTATGGTCCTCCACCCCGATACAATTTAAAGCGCGCATAAAACCCCTTCTAAAGGGCTTTTATGCGCGCTGTATTTATCTATTTATTTTTATTAGAGGCTTTTTCCCAATCCCAATATGACTGATATAGTTTATCATGTAAAAACTCTTCTTTCTCTTCGTCTTCTTGCCTTTCTATCAACTTCAAACCAAATATCATTACCCTTTTCTAAGACAGGATCGCTTACTCTATCAAGTAAACAAAAGGTCAATTTCTTCTCGATTATAATCCAAAATCCAATTATTATATTCTTCATAAAGAAAACGTATAGATTCTTTATTGGAGGCCAAGATATCACATCCGCGATCATCATACAAATGAAAAATCATTTTCTTAGAGAGATTAATAAAATAAATATCATAACCACTTTGGGGATTACTTTTCATAATAGTAGATGGATGAGCAAAGTCTTCATAATTAATGGCCTGTAAAAGTTGCACATATCTCAATTCTGTTTTCTTACAAGAAAGTACAAAGCGATGAGTCAAAGATTGATCATCTTCGTCTTCATCCTGGAATACGCTTGGAAAACGGTGATGGTTTAATTGATATAACCGCTTTTTATCTTTTATGTATTTTAAATAAACGTTTAAAGGTCTTTTTTGAAGGAAAAGATCTTTGTTCATAGTATGTACATCCGTAACAAAAAGAATCTCATCCTCCTCTTCAAATACCTTATGGAATAATGTAATGGATCGATGAAAAGCTTGTTTCAAACAATCCTTTTCGTAATATGAAATTAATGGATGTGATATTTCAAAGCGAATGCTATATTTCCACGAATAAAACAAGGCTGGACTTAAAGTTAATCCTTCAAAATAGTTTTCTAAAAATGAAGGCAGAGTGTTAGTGCTCATGTATTTTTCTCCATTTTTTTAATTTTTATAGTGCCAATTAATATGGACAAGCTCCAATTCTATTTCAATTAATTGTTCTATAACTTTTTCTTTATCTAATGAAGAGCTAAGAAAGTTTTTAATTAATCGCTCAATCTTATTACTACTCTCAGAAATGTCATTTAAATCTACTGCTAATTCAACATATTCTTTTTCAGATGATAACGGAGAAAGTCTATTTATTAACTCATTCACAATTGATTCATTCATTGTATTCTCTCTTTGTCAGTCCCTTATCAAATTTTGATTTTATAACTTAATTCTCAATCATAAAAACCTGAATGTGTATCGTACACAGTCTTAGTTAGCACAAAAAAATTATATATCTTTAGTTTTAATATCAAAATATTATACAATTGTTAAAAAGGTAATAGTAGAAAGTAACAGGTATTTTTCGCCTAATATATTATTTAATAATACAGGAAAGATAGAAGTCCCTTCTGTATCTTATACAAGCTCTCCCTGTTTCTAATTTTTTAGTTATTTGTCTTACCGATAGGCTTAGCAGCTTGAGATAGCAAACCAGCTATGGTTACGGTAATTAGTACAACGATTAAGGCACGAAGCAATCCGATCATTTCTCCAACGAACCCTAAAAAAGGAGGCCCTACAAGAAATGCAAGGTAGCCTGCTGTAGCTACTGCACTAACCCTAGCGGCCACTCCACGTGGATCGTCTCCTGCAGCTGACAACCCTACTGGAAAGCCAAACGCTGCACCGAGTCCCCATAATACGATTCCTATAGTTGCAAATTTATAGTTTCCTCCAAATATAACGATAAGTAGGCCTACAATTGCAAGAAGTGCAGATATACGGAGAACTAGTACTCTTCCTAATCGATCGAGCAACAATCCTCCTATTGCTCGGCCTATAGTCATTGCTGCTACAAATAGTCCAAAAGCGAATGAACCCATGGTAGGTGTAACACTATATCCATCAACCATAATAAGTGGTAGCCAGTCATTAGCAGACCCTTCTGCAAATGCCATTCCAAGAACAATAATACTAATTAAAATTGTTCTTGGTTCCTTCCATACAGCCATCCTTTCTCTAGCACTCATAGGTGGCTCATTAGAATCGTCGTTATTTTCCTTTCCAGTACCTATTGGGACAAATCGAGCTAAAAATATAATAGATAGAACAGTAATTATTGCAGCAAATGTTATATGGACTGGTACTGAAACTCCAGATTTGGTAGCTACTGACCCGACAATTGCACCAAGAAGTGTTCCCACGCTAAATGCCGCATGAAAACCAGTTAAAAGAGACTTTTTAGTAACTCCTTCAACGGCTGTCCCTTCTACATTCATCGCAACATCACATATTCCATTTCCAAATCCGAAAATAGCTAACCCTAAAAATACTATAATACTATTGATAATCCATGAGCCGCCTACGCCTACAATTATAAGCCCTATGGAGCTAATGACTAGGCCTGTTACCATGACAAAACGTCCACCTTTATGGGCAATAAGATGACTAGCACTCATAAGGCCTACTATAGATCCTACAGCCATCCCAAAGATAATCCACCCCATCTGAGCTGTTGAAGCGCCTAATGCATCTCTAATAGTAGGTGTACGTGATACCCACGAGGCCATAGAAAATCCCGGTAATGCAAAAATAAAATAAATAGACAGATGCCATAATTTAATTTGTTGACGATCTAATGAATAATTCATTGTTCCCCTCCTATGATGATAAATAACCTACTTGCTCTCCCCTAAGTAAGTTAAACTGTTATTGTATGTTTCGAAAATAGCTCTAAAACCTTGAGCCTTTCCTATACTGTTAACTCAATAAGATTCCCCTCAGAATCTTCTATAACACTTTCATAATAACCGTCTCCTGTAGTGTGAGGACCATTAACAAGTTTATAGCCATCCATTTTTAGTTTCGTTGTTAATTCATCAACTGCTTCCTTACTGCCTAGAGAAAAAGCAATATGAGCCCATCCTAGCATCTCATCTGAATTTTTTTCATTAATTCCAATCCTACGCATAATTTCTAACCTTGTACCTGATTCAAAGCGAAGGAAATACGATTCAAACCCCTTTTCTTTATTGTGATATTTTTGATTTGCTTTTCCTTTAAAATAGGTTTCATAAAACTCTTTCATGCTTTCTAAATTACTGACCCAAATAGCTACATGTTCAATCCTCATTTGATTTCCCTCCATCTAGTGTTAGCTTATTTAGCATTGCATCTATTTCATTTAAGGATTCTAGTTTCTGCTTGTTTCGTTCATCATGAGATCAATCCCAAGACTTTGTAATCCGTATAGATAATCTTGTTTCCAATTACTCATAATCAGTTTAGGCAGATGTTTTTGTGAAACATAATTGGAACTTTGATCACTAATTTGATCAAGTATTATCTGATTAAACTCTTGGTCAGAAAAAATGATGGTATGAGGATTTATAGTCGCTGTAAATGTAACCACTAACCTACTAATCGCATCTATTTCTCCTTCTTGCAGATCATACTGTGTTCTCTCTCTATGGCCTTTTTCGAATGCTTGTTGAAAATTGTATTTATTATACAAAGGAACAAACGAAACTTCCCCGGCGAAATTGGTAGTACCTCTTAATACCAATCCGTTAACCAATAGCCCCACTCCAGGGCCATTTTGACCCAAATATAAATAAACAAGAGAGTTTATTTCATTTATATTATTATTATTTTTATAGCCTAGAACAGCTGCATTCATATCGTTTTCTACTGTGACGGGGATAGAAAAATACTCTTCATAATAGTCCTTTAAATTAAAGTTCTGAAGATGATCATATTTGGGTATGTGAAATATATTACCGTTATCAACAGAAGCAGGAAGACCAATAGCTATCGAACTAATTGTCGGATTTTCTATTAAGATTTCTTGAATATAATTGGTTAATTGATCTAAACTATCTTTGTTTAAGACACTCTCTACCTGTCCCTTTTTCTTTATTTCACCCATACAATTAAAAACTGTATACTGTGTTTCTCTTTCTTCTAAAAATATTGCTAAGCCTAACATGTAGTCGGAATTGTACCTATATCTTTTTGCTTTTCTCCCTCCACTAGACTTATCTAATCCAATTAATACAATCTCTCCATTGCTCTCCATTTGATCAAGAAACTTACTTACAGTGGGAAAACTTATTCCTACTTTCTTGCTTAATTCTACTTTTGTAACATTATCTAATTTTATAAAGCCTTTCCGAATTTTAAACAAAGTTGTACTACCTGTTAAATTTGGGATATTTTTCATTGCTAATACCTCCTATTAAACTCAACTTATTAAATGTCTTTAATAAGTATACAAGAAGAACTTTAATGTTATCCACTACTTTCATAAAATATCTTATTAAAAGTCATAGCAATGTGCTTAATTGTTTACTTCCTTACTTACATTTTCTTTGCTTGAAAGGAATACAGTACAATAACAAAAGAAGGTGGCATTTCTATATAATTTTATAAAATTATGAAAAAGAACAAAAATTAAACCCTTGCCACACACGTTCATGTGACAAGGGTTTTTTATTTTAATCCAACCTAATTTTTAATGATATATTAGACGGCACTCTGATACATAAAATATCATTAGTTTTCATAATCACTTTTAAAAAGCAACTCTTTCGTAGTTTCCGTACCACGTAATCAGAAACTTAGGTAGCTTCATAAAATGGTTTTTAAGCATATATATGAAGGGTACCTTTTGCTTTCCTTCATATAACTGAACGGCTGAGTGTAAGGAATTGTATGCTTTTATTGGCTTTCGTTTTCGCTATTGTTATCAATATCATTATCGTTATCGTTGTCAGTATTACCATATTTAAAATCAATAATGTTTTTTCTAATTTCTTCTCTAATTTCAGGGTTTTCTTTTAAGAAAACCTTAGCGTTTTCTCGTCCCTGCCCTAAACGTTCCCCATTATAAGAAAACCAAGATCCAGACTTTTGAACAATATCTACTTCAGAACCAATATCTAAGATTTCTCCTTCTCTTGAGATACCTTCTCCATACATAATATCTACTTCAGCAATGCGAAAAGGAGGTGCCATCTTATTTTTGACTACTTTAATTCTTGTTTTGTTACCAACTATGTCATTTCCCAGTTTAAGTTGTTCAGCGCGGCGAACCTCAAGGCGAACGGAAGAATAGAATTTTAGCGCTCTTCCACCTGGCGTTGTTTCAGGATTTCCAAACATAACGCCTACCTTCTCCCGGATTTGGTTGATGAAGATAGCAATGGTTTTAGACTTATTAATTGCTCCAGATAGTTTACGAAGTGCTTGAGACATCAAACGAGCTTGTAGACCTACATGAGAATCTCCCATTTCGCCCTCAATTTCTTTTTGAGGAACTAATGCTGCTACTGAGTCAACAACAATAATATCTACAGCACCACTTCTAACTAATGCTTCAGCAATTTCAAGTGCCTGTTCACCAGTATCTGGTTGAGATAAAAGTAACTCATCAATATCTACACCTAGTTTTCTTGCGTAAACTGGATCAAGTGCGTGTTCAGCATCAATGAAGGCAGCTCGACCTCCATTTTTTTGTACTTCTGCAATTGCATGTAAGGAAACTGTTGTTTTACCTGAGCTTTCGGGTCCATACACTTCCATAATTCTTCCTTTGGGATAACCATTAATTCCAAGAGCTATATCTAAAGCTAATGAGCCTGAGCTAGATGCCTCAACTTTTGTATGTGTGCCTTCCCCCATCTTAATAATTGATCCTGCACCGAATTGTTTTTCAATTTGTTTTAGAGCCATGTCTAGTGCTGCTTGTTTATCATTCATGATTTGAAACCTCCGATTTTTATTACGTTTACAGTAAACGACAATGTATTTGGATAAATAATAAGAGTTGGCTCAAATTTTTTTGCTCCGTGCGAGAAAATTTTGTGTTTAACTGTCTTGGTTTATTCTGTTGTTCCTTTATTTATCTCTAAACCCTTAATATCGAACAAATGTTCTTGTTGTTTAATCATACAATAACCGCATCTAGTTGTAAAGAAGAAAGTTTTCTACGAACTAGCTAAAGAAATATCTTATTTTTGTAAAAAACAAGTTGATACCTTTAATATTTATAGTTATCGAAACTTCAATCTATAAAATAACCCTTATTATACGCTCAAAAAATAATTCATCCTCTTATATACATTATGTTATGTGCTTAGACTATCGACTAACAAAAGGGATAAATTATAATAGATTTATTAGAGAAAATTTCAACCTAATAAATTCAAATGAAATTCTTTATTAAAAATGTGATACATTAAATAAGAGACAAGAAATGAAAGGAGTTTTTTTAATGAGTAACCATGAAGCACAAAATGAATTGCCACCAAAAACATGTACAATCGATCGACTTGTAACAATGCCGGATGATGTAAATAAAGTAATCAAAGGCAGCAAAACAGCAACTCGCCGAAATGGAAGATATGCTGATGTAGGAGAGATAATGGTCCTAGGGGATAAAAAGTTTATAGTGGAACGGGTTTATTCTCAATCCCTAGGTGAATTAACAGATGAAAATGCTCGCCAGGAAGGCTATGCTACAGTAGAGGAATATAAACAATCTATTTTGTCTTATCATCCTGGGATGCCTTGGCTTCCGCAAATGAGGGTATGGGTGCATGAGTTCAGATTAGTTAACGATTGATAGGTAAAAGAAATGGATTTGTTGTACCGTATATTAGTATATATTCATGTTTCTAGTGTCATTTTATCGATTGGGCCTTTTTTTATTCTCTTACCAATTGTTAAAAAACTACATAGTTCAAGAGAACAAGAAGTGAATGCCTATTTGATCACATTTCAATCTGTTGTTAGGCTCGCAAAACATACGGGCCATGTTCTTGTTATCACAGGGATACTCCTCGTTATGTGTGGCCCATGGACGTGGACTACGCCGTGGATTATAATGACACTGATTTTCCTCTTTTGCTCCCTGTTCTTTCTGGCCCGTGCTTTTTCACCAACACTTCGAAAGTACAAGGAGGAAGGACAAAATAAAAAAGAACTGGCAGCTAAACTAGAGCGATCTATTTGGATTTATATCATCCTATTAATGACTATGCTTTGGTTTATGGTCGGTAAGCCAGCTTTTTGGTGACATCCATCCATTTGTCATCACTAAGAGTAAATAGTTAAACTGATTATTTTTATCAAATACTTTACGTTTTACTTAACATAACTCATATTTTCGGTATAAAAAAGATTTTTGCTTGTATATCAGATACATATTTGGATTAAAAATTAAAAACCCCCTATTAACCATATGTTAAAGGGGTTCTTACTTATTGTTTAAACTCCAAGTATGAAGTTCTTATAGAAGAATACACTAAATATCAATATGTTTCAAGTCAACCCAAGTAATTATCTACTTGTTGCTACTATTAATAGGTTGGTCTATAGATTGTTGGGTCTCAAATAGAGAGGTCTTAATGCCGATTAAAGACGCCACAATCGTTAGGATGCCTGCTGAAATAAAAATTAAAGAGACGCTAATATATTCGGCTGCAACACCTGCTAACATTCCACTAATCGGTAAAGCCAAAAAAGCTAACATACGAGTTGAGCTAATTACTCTTCCCAATAAGGCTGATGGCACAATCTCTTGCCTAAGGGTAAACCAATTAATTGCTAATAATGTTACCGAACCGACAATTACAATTCTACAGGCTATTAACAAAATAACTGCAGTGTTTGAAAAAGTAAGGATAGTTTGCCCTAAACCTATTATCACACCACAATAGATAATTATATTTCCCCGTGGTAATTTATTTAGTTTATTTGCAGCATAAATTGCTACAAATGACCCTAAGGTTTGTAGAGAAAATATTAAACCAATATACTGTGCCGATAAATGTAAATTATCCTTTAGATGAAACATAAATAAAGCTTCCATAGCACCATAACCCACATTGATTAAGAATATGAGAATAGTCCCTATCAAAATCTTTTTAGTATTTATAACGTATTTAACTCCTTCAGCTATTGAATTCATTATAGAACTATTAACTGAATTCTGGCTTTTATATTTCTTAGTTATTAAGCCAATGAATATTCCAGAAAGAAAATACGTGAAAAAATTAAAATATAATAAGTTATGAGTTCCAACCAAAGCAATTAAAATGCCTGCTATTGAAGGGCCTGCAAAGGTTGTAATTGTCTCTGATAACTTGAATAAAGAGTTACCCTGTATTAAATTTTCACCTTCTAAAATTTCTGGTATGACTGATTCAAAACTTGGATGATAAAATGCACTGACAGCTGATATTGAAAAAGCTACCACATATACAATCCATATATCTAACACGTTTATTGAAGCTGCAAGAGGTATGATAATAATTAAAATGGCTGATAAAATATCACCTATTAATAAAATGTATTTCTTACTTATACGATCAGCTAAGGCTCCGCCTAACAAACTAAACAATACTTGAGGCGTAATTTCTAAAACAAATGTTAATGCCATTAAACTTGGTGATTTAGTCAAATCATATACTAATAAAGGCAGTGCAATTTGAAAAAAAGACGTGCCCAACTTACTTGTTGTGGCACTTAAAAATAAGCATAAAAAATCTCTGTTCTTTAGTACTTCATAAGATTTCAACATTTACCCCCCCATCATAATTATTTACCTACTGTTACAGGTGCGGAATGGCAAACTGGACAATCCTCTTTCTTATTCCACTCTGAAATAGGGTAAGTTTGATATGTAAGGAAATTTAATTCCATCATCTTCCCTAATGATGTTGGAGTTTGAATACCTGTTACCAACCCTAAAAATTCATTTACAATAGCACCAGCCAACATAGCTACATTAGGACTAATCGCAGCATTATTTCGTTGAAAATTTATCTGATGCATACTGTCAAGTTGCTTATTAACTATAACATCACTTTCAATTATGGTTTGTTTATGACACTCTACACACCCAGTTTTTCCTGGTAACATAGAATAAAATCTGCCTCTTGTGTTTAGGACTCCACCTGAAACCAACGGCTTTCCTAACTTCACTACTGCTTCATTTACCCAATCCTGTATATGAAGGGTTGGTTTATCGGCTACACAAATTACATAATCACTACCTTCAATATGTGCCATTACATCTTCAGCACATTCTATACGCTTATTAGTAACGTTTAAATTAACATTAGGATTAAAACGCGATATTCTTTCCTTTGCTAATTCCGTTTTTAACTTATTAATATCTTTTTCAGAATATAATAACTGTCTATTAAAATTGCTTAATTCCAAAGTATCAAAATCCAATGCATTAATGTTATGAAAACCTAATGCAGATAGATGATATAGTATTTGACTACCTAAACCTCCGATTCCGAGCAAAGCAACCTTAGTATTTATGATAGTTTCTTGCACATTGTACTTATTGTCCTCTAAAGACGTAAAAAGCGAAAAGTAATTAAGGTTTGCTTTGTATCTTTCGAGTTCATAATCTCCTATAGATTGAGGATTTAAAGAATTATCTTCTAAATATTTCTCTGTATCTAATGCCTTTACCCCTTCCAATACCTCATTTTCTTTTATATTTGGATACTTTTCTTGGACTAAATGTATTATTTCTTCTATAGAATTTTTTCCGTTAATAAGAGAAATTAAATACTTAATACTTCCACTGGGATCTTCAATAACTCCTGCTACTCCATCTTCTTCACCAATATGGATTTCATCATTTATAAAAAATACAGGGATTGTCTCTTTGAACTTAGGCTTCATTTTCTACATTTCACTCCATTTCTCTTAATTATTGAAATAGGGAACTATCATATGATAGTTCCCTATATTTACAGACTTGAAGTTTAAACAATAAGTAAGTAGTTCACATAATGATAACGTTTTAGCCTGGAATACCGTTTAATACTGCAGCTTTATTAGTTGTTTTTTTAACTTTTACTTTCATAACTAACACCTCCATTTCTTAAAAGATATATTCATAATATTGCATTAAAAAGGTATTTTCAACAATTAAATCCAATTTTTATAATATTCAAACAAAAACAGGTAAATTATACTTTTTTTCGTTTATTTTAAACCGACAAATATTCCATTTATAATATTTTTTCTTGCATGTAAAACCAGCATAGATGAGTAATCCAGGTTTCCGCAGTTTTCCATTGAGTAGATATTTTTCTAACTTGTGATTCTGTTAATAATTCATTATACTCATAAATCTCTCCTACTACTTTACGTATAATTAAATCTCCTGCGGGTATAATGTCTTGACGTCCTATACCTCTCATTAGTATTGACTCTGCCGTCCATTTCCCTATACCTCTATGTTTCATTAAATAGCTACAACCCTCGTCACGATCTAATAAATATAAGCAACTTAAGTCTAGCTCCTCATCTATAATGGCTTTAGTTATTTCATGAATATATTCAGCTTTCCTTTGACTTAGCTTTAAGTCACGAAGTTGGTTTATATTTAACTTCACCACCTTGTGGGGGCATAAATCTGTATAATATTCACAGTTATTGATTATTATTTTAGCTCCTGTTTTTTCTAACAAACTCTTTTTAATCCTATGAGCAACTTTTGCACTAATTTGTTGGCCGATGATTGCCCATATAGTGGATTCGTAGACACCTCCTAATAAAACAGGTCTAAACCCTTCGTACATTTTTATTAATTTTCCGATCTTAGATTCATTAGCTATAAACTTTTGTGCTTTGATTATATCTTGTTCCAGACAAAATATTGTGATGATTTTCTCCTTTACTAGTTGAAGCTGATTATTTTTAACTTCTTCCCCAATAACTTTAACTTCCAAGTACTTACTATCGATTCCTTCGTCCCTAACTAGTACTAGGTACGTTCTTCCTCCTATTACAAAAGCTCTACAATATGTGTTTTCAATAACCTTCTCGATTACAAAGGAGGGCGAGTTTTTTATATACCTTAAAATTAATTTAAAATTATATATGCTTGGTTTATTAATTCTAATTATTTTTTGTCTCATAAGTTCCTCCTAATTTTTAATAAATCTATATTAACAGGCTTTCTTGAAAAATTAATGATTAATCTAAATAAACAGATAATATTTATAAAACCATCCATATTTTTCATTGTAATACTTTGGATATGTTATATTTATAGTAAAACTAAAGGAGTGAGCAAAAATGGATGCGATGAGTATTATTTTACTAAACTTTGAAGAAGTGAGACGTCGAAGTATAAAAGTATGGATGTCAATACCTCAAGATAGGTTAGACTGGCGCCCTGATCCAGAGGCAATGTCATGTAGGGAGATGATACATCATGTTCTTGAAGGAGAATACCTCTATCATCAAATGTTAGAAAAACCCCTTAACCTTTCTCTAACAGAGAAGCATAATCCTTATAAGGAAGTAACATTTAGTTCTGTTGAAGAAGCGTTAAAGTTTGCTCAACCATATAGGGAAAAATTTATAGAGTTTTTAGGCCTCCTTCATGAAAAGCAGCTAACAGAGATAAAAATAGATCGATCGGAGATGGGATATATTCGAGAGTTAGGAGACATGTTGTTACGAGTTGCTTATCATGAATCAGTACATACAGGACAACTTTTAGATTATTTAAGAACTGCAAAAGTTAAACGTCCTATAATATGGGATTAAGTTTCTGATTAATCTCCCGTTGTTTTATTTTTCTCTGCTCTAAAGAACGCTCATACAAAGCCATAAAGTTGTTTACTTAAAGGGGGAAGAACCATTGTGAATAATGAAAAGCATTTACTTAAATTTCAGACGTTTCAACAACTTCACAAAAGACCCTATACTTTTGTATTGCCTAATGCTTGGGATGTTATTAGTGCTAAAATTTTTGAGAAAAATGGGTTTCCAGCTATTGCAACAACCAGTGCTGGCATAGCAATGTCTTTAGGATATAATGATGGTGAAAAAATCCCTTTTGAACAAATGTTAGGAGCTGTTAAGAGAATTATTAATTCCGTCAATATTCCTGTCAGTGTAGATCTAGAGTCTGGCTATGGAAGGTCTACTAATGAAGTGGTAGATAATACAAGACAAATTATTTTAGCAGGAGGAATTGGTATAAACCTAGAAGATGGGACGGGAGATTTAGATAGTCCTATTTTAGATGTTTCGTTGCAAGTAGAAAAAATATCTGAAATTAGATTACTATCCAAATCGCTAAAAGCCCCATTATTTATTAATGCGCGCACTGATTTGTATTGGTTAAATATAGGAGATCCGGATCTAAGACTTCAAGAAGCCATCAATAGGGGAAAAGCATATCAAAAGGCTGGAGCAGATTGTATTTTTATTCCTGGACTATATGACATGGAATCCATTAAAAAAGTTCGACAAGAACTATCTTGTCCCATTAATCTTTTGTCTGGGCCAAACTTGCCTTCTATTAATACATTATCGCAAGTTGTTATTGAAAGAATAAGTACTGGATCCGCCCCTTTTAGAGCAACTGCTACATTATTACAAAGAATTACTGAAGATATCCTTTATGATAATAATTTTCAACGATTAATGAATGATAATATGAGTTATGATGCGATAACAGAACTAATTGGGAATCCTGAATAGAATTTATCAAATTTAATTTAGCTTGCCTTTATAGAACTGGTAGGACTACTGAAATATACAGTAGTTCTTTTACTGTTTGAACTATACTTAAACAGTTACCATAAAACGCATTTCTGGAAAACATCATAAAAAAACCTTGATGCAGAGCGGTTCTGTCAAGGGCCCTTTTCCGGAGTATGCAGCTTTTTATACACTGTTTGTCTGTCAACGTTTTCTCAGTAGGTGGTTGAGAAACTAAGGAAGTAACTAGTCATCAAACTGTATTTATTTCCTCTATAGTATCTTATTGTTAGTTTAACTGTAACGCGAGTTCCACAGATTCTATCTTGGATGGCTCTAGAAGAACAATACCGTATTCTTAAACATCAATCCAAGGGTATTGATGTACGCTAAAGGATGATGGCTATTGTACTTCTTAACTATGCTTTCAACAGACTAGAGCTAGATATCCGCGACCTGACTTCTTTGTTTATATATTTTCACCACTTCCAGTTTAAATCAGTTAAAGCTCATCCTTAGTAAACCATAAAAAATCCCCCTCCAAATATAGTGTAGCCTTCACTCTCAAAGAGTAATTTCTTTACACTATATTTGATGGGGATAATACCAAGTTTTACTGTTTTTCTTGCATTACTTGAGCCACTTCAGTAAAGATTACGCCTAAACCATGTGCACCCGCGTCTGGATAACCAAGACTTCTTTCTCCAACTGTACCGGCGCGCCCCATACGTGCAACAATCTGTTCGGTTGATTTTGCTCCTTCAACAGCAGCTTCTGCTGCTTTGACAAGAGCATCTTTCAAATTTTCCCCTTCAACAGCACTTGATGTTAACGTATCTGCATAAGGTACTAAGGCATCAATTAAAGTCTTATCTCCCACAACAGCTCCACGTCCAAAAGAACGTTCTCCTGTTGCTTGAATTCCTTTTACAGACGCTTGGACCATTTCAGCAAATTCTGTTAAAGTCAGTTCGGTTTTAGATTCGGTGCTCTTTCCAGCCGCACGAAATGCTGATCCCCAAATAGGGCCCGATGCTCCACCACAGTACTCCATGATAACGATAGAACAAGCCTCTAAGAAGTTGCCAATATCATGTGATTTATTTTCTAGAATTTCGTGCCATTCAGCTTTCAACTGTTTGAACCCTTTAGCAACACTCATACCAAAGTCTCCGTCACCAGCATGGGAATCTAGTTCACAGAATGGTACTTCATTTCTAATAATACATTCACTCATTTGGTCAACCATAAAAATAATATTATTCAACGTCAGTCGATTTTCCGTTACTACGGAATATTCTTTGTTGGTTTGCACCTCATAAGACACTTTCGGGGCCTCCGCGGTACCAATGATTTCATCATAAGTAACAGCTGGTACTTCACCTTTGATTTTTAGCGCAGGAGTATCGCATTCTTCAGATAGAAGACTCTTTAAGTTCTCATCTAATTTCATAATTGAAATAGAAGCACCGGCCATATCGATGGCTGTCATATAGTTCCCGACAAACGTTCTTGCAATCGTTACGTTTCTACGTGAAAGTTCACGAATGACAGAATGATTTAATAAATACAGTTCTTGAAGAGGTGTGCTTCCAAATCCATTAATTAGGACAGCCACTTCTCCTTTTCCATCTTCTATCCCTATTTCTTTTAATAATGCCGTTACCATGCGCTCTGCAAGTTCGTCTGCTGAAATAATTTTTTCACGACAAATACCAGGTTCTCCATGAATACCAACACCAAACTCCATTTCATCTTCTGCAATCTCGAAAGTAGGAGTTCCTTTAGCAGGCACTGTGCAAGAAGTTAGTCCAAAGCCAATGCTTTTAACATTTGCAATAGCATTTTCTGCTGCCTCTTTCACTTTTGGTAGATCATAGCCGCGTTCTGCTGCTGCACCTGCTATTTTATGAACAAGAACAGTACCAGCTACTCCGCGTCTTCCAACTGTATATAAACTGTCCTGTACAGCAATATCATCATCTACTTTTACATAATCCACTTGAATGCCATCTTCTTCTGCAAGATAAGCAGCATTCTTGAAATTCATCATGTCACCACTGTAGTTCTTAATCACTAGTAAAGTTCCCTTATCGCTAGCTGTTTCTTTAATGGCTTGATAAATCTGTATTTGAGAAGGTGAAGCAAATACATCACCACAAACTGCTGCAGCTAACATACCCTTCCCAACATATCCAGCGTGAGCAGGTTCATGCCCACTTCCGCCCCCGCTAATTATACTTACTTTACTTTTATTAATTTGGTCTTTTTTAATGACTTTATATTTTTCAATTAAATTCAGTTCAGGATGTGCTAGAACCATCCCTTTACACATCTCAAGTACAACATCTTCCGGTTTATTAATAATTTTTTTCATTTTATATCAACCTCTTTTTATAATCGTTTCCAATTTGATCTGCTGCAAGAATAGCTGCAGCTACTGACTCTGGATTAACAGGGAATGGCATAGAATAAATCGATTCCTCTGGAATACAAGCTTTATTAGCTACTTCCATTAACTCTTCTTGTGTAATTTGTTCCACTCCAATATCAGCGAGACAAACTGGAAGTCCTACTGCTAAACAGAAATCTAACACTTCTTCTATTTCCTCAGTTGGCGCATTTTCCAATACCAATTGTGCTAATGTACCAAAAGCTACTTTTTCACCATGGAAGTAGTGGTGCGCACTTTCTAAAAGAGTAAGCCCATCATGAATCGCATGTGCTCCAGCTAATCCACCACTTTCAAACCCTAATCCTGATAATAAGATATTGGCTTCAATAATGTTTTCTAAGGCTGGAGTAACAACATTATGATCGCTTGCAGCTTTTGCCTTAACCCCGTCCTCTAACAGAGTGTTGTAGCAATGTTCTGCTAAAACTAACGCTGCATTTGTACCTTTTGCTGGTGCACATAAGTCCTCACGCACTCCACAAGGTAATCCAGCATTTACATTAGAGAAAGAACGTGCTGTTGCTCTTGCTTCGAAATAAGTGGATAATGCATCCCCCATACCAGATACTAAGAATCTAGTAGGTGCATTAGCGATGACTGTTGTATCAATTAATACAACACTTGGACTTTGCTTAAAGTATGCGTAATCATCAAAAGCACCCTCTGGTGTATAGATAACTGCGGAATGACTTGTAGGTGCATCCGTAGCAGCGATTGTTGGGACGATAATTAATCCCTCTCCCTCTGCTACACATTTTGCTGTATCAATTGCCTTACCACCACCTAAACCAATTGTACAATCACAGTTGTTTTCTTTTGCTATTTCCTGCAATCTAGAAATTTCTGGCCTTGAACATTCGCCATTGAATCCGCCTTCAAAAAATGTAATACCATATTTTTCTGCTGTTGCATCTAATTTGTCTTGTACACGTTTAATATCTTCAGGATGTGCTATTAAAAGTGCAGAGGTACCAAACGTTTTCACGAAATAACCTAAATTTAAAATCTCATCTTCACCTTGAATGTATTTTGAAGGACTAATAAATGCTTTTCTCATCAATAAAACCTCCTAATTAACTTTGTAATCCCTTACAATCGGAATTTTACTATCTTTTTTGTAAGATTACATTAGTCTTAAATGACGAGTTTTTACAACCTTTTATCGTATTTTTTTGCTATCTTCATTTAATATGGTATTATTATGACATTATTTCAAGTGAAAATACTGCTAAGTTCACGTTGGAAAGAGTTTACCTTTATCGCTGAACACTCTTTTATTTTACGAACTCAGGAATAAAATAAAGGTATTCTCAAATAGGTAATCCAAACTACCACACGGGAAGTAGAAGCAAGGGAGATAAAACATCATTGAAAACTACTTACATGAATTTAGATAAAATACTAGATTTAAAGAAATGGCGAAACCTTCAAGATTCGCTTGCGCTTGTTACAAAATTAGCGATTGTCACGGTTAATTATAAAGGAATGCCCATTTCTCAACACAGTGGTGTACGTCCATTTTGTGAGACTATGCGTAAAAATCCTGATACGGCAAAACTTTGTGAAAAGTGCGATGCACGGGGAGGACTAGAAGCAGTTAGAACCAATGCTCCTTATATCTATTTATGCCACTGGAATATTGTCGATATTGCCATTCCCATTATAATTGATGATAAATATGTAGGCGCTATCATGGCGGGAGAAGTGAAAATTAAGGATGGTGACAAACATCCTCCCTTGGAACAAATGCTTACTGTTCCATCAAAGGGATTTGAACAGAAGTTAAATAATAATGAGGAAATACAGCGTTTATATGATTCTATTCCTACTCTATCCTATACAGAAATTAACGAAGCTGCTCAAATGTTACATAGGCTTTGTAACTACATTGTAGAGGAAGCTATGAATAAAAACTTAATTTTAGAAGTATATGAAAAGATGGCTCCAGTAAAAGAGGACGTTTCTACTGAAGATATTTCTTACGGTTATTCTCTAGATAATATTCAAAATATAAAAAAGGAATTAGCCAACACAGTTACTAATGCTTACGTAAAAACATCTATTAACGATCACTTAGTATGTAAAAACAAAGTATTACAGCCAGCCTTTGACTACATTTATAAACATAAAAGAGAAAAAATATCTCAGCAAAAGATGGCTGATTTATGTCACATTAGCACAGGTTATTTCAGCCGTATATTTACCAAAGAAACGGGTATGAATTTTTCTGTTTTTATTTCGCTCAAAAAAATAGAATGGTCCAAGCAATTATTAGAAAAAACGGATTTGTCTATTGCACAGATTAGCGATGAATTGGGTTTTAACGATCCCGGGTATTACATCAAGACATTTAAAAAATATGAAAATATAACTCCTAACGTCTATCGGAAATATTATCAAGAAAAGCTGTAGAATTTTCAGTCCTGACGTAAGAAACATATAACTTTTCCATACTGATACTAGTATTCTAAAAAAGGGTGCTCTCAGTATGGAAAAGAAAAATCTCTTTTATCGGTCTAGATCCTAATTCCTTAACAGATTCACTTCCAATATTTTTAAGAGAAAATCTGTTTTTAGGGTTCAGTTCATCAGACACAGTGGTTTTTTTGTCTTTCCGCTATAAATCTCTATTCCGCATGCTTATAAACGTCCGGTCTCAAGTTTTTAAATATTGGGATGTTTTTTTGTTGTTCTGTAACTTTCTGTAGATGAATTTCTGCTGTTATGATTTCTTCTTGGCCTCTCCCCTCTTCTATAATGTTTCCATTTGGATCGATGACCATTGAATGTCCAGCGTATGTATTGCCAGCATGATTTTTATGCTTCACCTTCCCCACGCTGTTACATGCAATGACGTATACACCATTTTCTATAGCTCTTGCCTTCAACAGTGTTCTCCAATGGTCTATATTTCTGGTAGTCCATTGTGCAACGTAGAATATGATTTTTGCGCCTTGAGACGCTGGATAGCGTGTAATTTCTGGAAAACGTAAGTCGTAACATATAATTTGGCTAGCTTTAATAGCGTTAATCTCAAATACTTCCGGAACTTCATCTCCGCCCGTTAAATAATAATGTTCATCTAACATCGGCACAAGATGTACCTTATCTTTTTGATAGATTAGCTCCCCTGTTTTTGATACCGCAAAGGCTGTATTATAGATGTTGTTATGCCTTTTATTCGAAACTGAACCTGCAATGATATTCACTTGATGTTTAATTGCTAAACTTTGAATAAAAGGAAAAGCTCTCTTTAAATCGATATCTGCTTTTTCTGCTACATTTTTTAAATCATAACCCGTATTCCACATTTCCGGTATTACAACAACCTCAGTATCTATATCCAGCTTTTCTTCAAATAAGCACTCAATACGGTTTTCGTTTTGCTTAATTTCTCCTTCTATAATCTCCATTTGAAATAATTGTATTTTCATTTTTCTCCCTCTTATTCATATATAAATTTATAAATAGGATATAAATCACAGTTATATTTGACATCTTCGCCATGTGATGAAGAAATAGTAGAAGGTTTAATTTTGTCTATAATTCGTCCACTATTAATGTTTTCATCCATATCAACTGTGAACTTTCGAATCGGTGGATGTAAAGATTCAGCATTAGAAAAAAATAAGTCTCCAGTTAGCAGCACATTGTCACTTTTATGGTGGTATATCACATGTCCGGGCGTATGACCAGGTGTTAAATATACATCTAAAGGTAACGTTTTAATGATGTTATCACTTAGACTTTCAACTTGATGTTCCACGCCTGTTGTTTCTTTTTCTACCTTGTTTGGATAAGGCTTCTCACCATTGATAAACGGAATTTCAATTTCGTGGGCGTAAATAGGAATATTTAAATGGTTTTTTAAATACCTGGCACCATTAATGTGATCTAAATGGCCATGTGTCAGTAAGATACTGTTAGGGATGCCTAAAGATTTTGCTGCATTCAACTGTGCATACGCATAGTCTTCCATTCCAGTATCAATGATATAAACATCCTCACCATCCACTACGTACCATGTGCTAATCTTAACTGGAATACCAACGACGGTTTCATAAGTGAGCCTATAAATATGCTCGGAGATTTGAACGAATTCCAATTCATACACCTTCTTTTGATTTATTTGATATCATAAGTGTAGTTAGAAAAAATAGGAGTAACAAGAAGGCACAAATTTGTTACTACCGATTGAGGTGAGAAAATGGCAGACTTTAAAAGTGATCAATACGGTCCTTGTACGTTAACTGTAAAGCAAGCCTGTCCAATTGAATTAGCAATGCATATTATGGGCGGTAAATGGAAAGGCATTATTTTATCTTTATTATCAAAATCACCTATGTACTATAATGCAATGCGCCGTGAAATACCGGGTATTACTCAGCGCATCCTTACACTGCAGCTTAGAGATATGGAAAAAAACGGATTGATTGAAAGAGAAGAAACAAGCGATAACCCTAAAAGGGTTTTATATTATTTAACAGATCTTGGAGAAAGCTTTGTCCCGATACTTAAATCTTTAGAACAATGGGGGAATGCTTATATAAGCAAGCAGGAAGAAGGAATAAACGAGTCTCAATAATTCAGGTATTATCTTAACCATCCCAACATTGTTTATTATGGTTGGTTTATATATTTGGTTATCAATTATTTCATAACACGTCATAAAGGAGATTTTACACATGTCTAAAAAACACTTTATTTCTTATGCACAGGTAACTCTTGCCGCAGTCAAATGGCTGAAGGATGGGCAAAAAAATATCTAAGTAATGATGAATGGGATGTACACAGTGCAGGGTTAGAAGCTCATGGATTAAATCCTAACGCTGTAAAAGTAATGAAAGAAGCTGGTGTTGATATTTCAAACCAAACATCTGATATTATTGACCCTGAAATTTTAAATAATGCGGATTTGGTCGTTACATTATGCGGTCATGCAGCAGATCACTGCCCCGTAACACCTTCTCATGTGAAACGAGAGCACTGGGGATTTGATGATCCTGCAAAAGCAGAAGGAACAGATGAAGAGAAATGGGCGTTCTTTCAACGTGTACGTGATGAAATTGGTGAGCGTATTCAGCGTTTTGCCGAAACAGGTAAATAATTAATCAAGAAGCAGTCTATTTGTATAGACTGCTTTATTTCTTCCTAACAAGTAATTATTTATATTAAAATAAAAAGTATAACTAGCAGATAGTGCAGTAAATAATTTTCCAGCCTCAAACAGAATACCAGCAAGCAACTGGCTAAAGGATATCCTCTGAAAAGAAACTGTCATTAAAAAAGCCTAGGAAATATGATAGTAGAACTTTCTATTTCTTGCCCCTTCCATATCCATCGGTTCGCTGTATCTCTACTTTTATTTAGATATATATTATTATTAAGCTGATTATATTTATTTGAGTAATGAAGATTGGCGAGAAGCAAATTAGATTTTACTGAAACCATAATATTATTGTTGATAGTGTTATGAGTTGCATGATATTGCATCAGTAATTGACCACCATCCATGTTCATCGTATCATTTCCATATAAAATATTATGTTCAATAAGAGTATTTATCGTTCCTCCACGTTTTTTATCATAGCCTCCAATTGAAATTCCTGTAAAACGATTCTTATAAATCATATTCCGTATGACTTGAACATTTCTAGTTTGTTTACCATGGTGTTCACTTGCGATTTCTATTCCTAGATCGTTATGACTTGAAACGTTATTCTCAATAACAACATCTTTTCCTCCGTCTACGTAGATTCCGCCAGCGGAGTATTCATGTTTGTAAGCAGGGTTTGAATAACTGCTGACATTGTAAATATGGTTTTCACTAATAAGTCCTTCACGGGCTTGGTCATATTTCTCAATAGGAGCTACTTTCTCAAAGCCAATTACGTCAATCCCAATATTATTAACGTTTCGAATTATATTAGCATTGACCATAAAATCTTTAACATTCCCATTTAGAGTCAACGCTTCACTAAAACCTAAGGTTAGGTTTTCAAGTAGGTTTTCCGATATTTCAATGTTTTCTAATGAACGCGGCGCTTTAGAACCATAAAAAGCTATTCCATGAGCGTTTCCATTTTTATGTGCAGTCTTAATATCGAAAATATGATTATTAATGATTCGAAGGTTCTTTCCACTTCCCTCTACTAAAATACCACATGGTGTATTTTGTTGCTTAGAAGTAGAAAAATGACCTATATTCAAACCTTGAATTGTTATGTAGCTCTTATTTTTTATGCTAACTAGCCCTCCATCTATAGAACGGCTTTTTATTTTTTCTCCACTAATAAGGGGCTTTTCACTTTTATAGTTCCTAAAAATAATAGGCTCTTGTTTAGTACCTGAACGGCTAATAATTAATTGTTCGTAATAAATACCACCTCTGATGTAAACCGTAGTTCCGGGTTGAACTGCTGCACTTGCCTTTCTTAATGTTCTAAAAGGTTTGCTTTTAGTACCTAAGTTTTTGTCGTCCCCTGTAGGAGAAACGTAGATCTCATGATATATAGGTTCTACTGAAGGCTGATTAGCTGCCTCAGCCCTTTGGTTTATACAACACAGTAAAATAAGAAAAATACCAGCTGCTTTTTTCATAAGATACTCCTTAAAGTTAATGAATTTCACTTACAAGATCTTTAAATTATACTATGGCTCTTTTAATAAGTATGTAAAACATCGCATTATGTCTTGTTATTTTTTAAAACTACAGCAACTTTTACATTTAAAACGGAAAGTGCTAAAGTAATGCTAGAATATGGAGGTTTGAAAAATGAATAAGGAACTTAAGTTACGTCCTTTGGAAAGAGAAGATTTAAAATTTGTCCATGAACTCAATAATGATGCAAATATTATGTCTTATTGGTTTGAAGAGCCTTATGAAGCTTTTGTAGAGCTACAAGACTTATATGATAAACATATTCACGATCAAGGTGAGCGTCGTTTCATACTAGAAAAGGACGGGGATATGCTTGGATTAGTGGAATTGGTTGAAATTGATTATATTCATCGTAGAGCAGAGTTTCAAATTATCATTGACCCTACATATCAAGGTCATGGTTACGCCATGGTTGCCACAAACCTAGCAATGAATTATGCCTTTTCGGTATTGAATATGCATAAACTTTACTTAATTGTAGACAAGGAAAACGAAAAAGCAATTCATATCTATAAGAAGGTCGGTTTTTCTATTGAAGGTGAGTTAAAAGATGAATTTTTTGTCGATGGAAGCTATCATAACGCTATAAGAATGTGTATGTTTCAAAAAGAATATTTACAAACAAAAAATAAAAACTAAGGTTGAATTAGTATAAGCTTCCTGCTCATTAAAAAAGAAGAAAGAATGAGATTGGACTTCTGTTAATGAAAAGAGAAAAACTCCTGTTCAGACGCAACAGGAGTTTTTCTCTTTTTAAGCTGTAAATCATATACAAATTTCTATTCTGCATGCTTATAAACATCCGGTCTCGGGCCTTCAAATATTGGGATGTATTTTTGTTGCTCTGTATGCTTATCAGAGTAGTCAAAAACCGTAACTTTCGCATGTTGGGCTGCAAAGACTGGGCACTGCTGTCCTCCTCCTCTAGCAAGTCCCAATATTTTTGCTTTTTTAAATGGAATAAACCAGTTATGTGGAACAGGCTTACAAGGTGTTAAGTAGATATCAAAATGACCTTGAGTTGCATCTGCAAATTCTTGATGATTAATAGCTGATGACCATTCTCCTCCAGCTGAAGCCCATTCATCCCACATTTCGGAATTGATTTTTGTATAATGAGATTTTTGCGCCATAGTTAATCCCCCTTTACCTTTTTAAGTGCTTTGTTTAATTTTACCATGTCACCAGAAGAATAATTTAGATGTACTAATTAATTTGTTCTGTTTCAGATAATTAACCTGTACTAGAGAGATACTTAATAGATATTTTCAAAAATAAAAAACACCCTTTTGAAAAATCAAAAGGGTGTTTTTATCTTAAATATAAAAACTTGTATATAAATAAAGTACGAGTTTTATTTTAATGGCTTGTCTCGAAGCTTTCAGCCATCATAAGGTCATTTTTGTAGGCAGCCATTGCGAGTTCATATCGCACCTTTTGGCTCGCTTCAACAAAATCAGCTTCCTTCACAAGGCCCGATAATGAATATTGGTGACCTTTAAAACCTACGTTCAGTTCAGTAATTTGATTGAATCGAAAACTTTCTATAGGGATTCCATTCACATCTTTCAGCAAATATTGTCCATATTTCTCGTTACATGTTTGTGCTACCTGCTCCATTACTTTAAAGGCATCGTCCGGGTTTTGTCTATAGTTGAGAATAAGACTTTCATTTACCCGGCGTCTTCCTCGGGTTCCGTTCTGAAGTTCCGTAATGTTGCTATATGAGACGGTATAGAGGTAGCCGTCATACTGGCGAATCTTTAGGTAGCGCATAGTAATTTCTTCTATTTTCCCTTGACGGTTTCCGTTGAGAATAACATAATCTCCGTGGTGGATCTGGCGTTCAAACAAGTAAGTCAGTCCCATTATATAGTCACGGATGATATGCTGGAGGATTATTGCCAGGGCACTGGCCAACACTACCGAACTAGTGAGAATCTTTCCGAAGTCAAAGAAATGGCTAAGCACATAAATAAAGAAAAAAGCCAGCCCTAATACTCTTGTGACCTGATTAGAAAAGTGCATGAGCGTCTCTTCTCGTTTTTCATCTAAAAAGCTCGTTTTATCAAAGAAAAGCTTAATGAATTTGCGAATAAAATAAACGATAAGTACAATCAGCAGCCCTACCGTTAAAACCTTTACGGGAAACTGCTGGAAAAATTCAGTAAAAACCAACTTACCCACTCCTTATTTCTAACACTATACCAAAAGAATGTACGTAAAGACAAAAATCTTCTGTTCCTTACAAACCTTAATGATAATAGCACGGTTTCATCAAAAAAAGAAGCGGTATCTACGCTTCTTGAAGGTCTGTTATATTCGGCGATAGTCTTTCAAATTATCTTCTAGTTAAGAAGGCGTCTTAATAACTTTATGGATTAATTCTCATCACTTTTGTAGTTATCTTATTTTAATTTTGACAATTCTAAGGAGACTATTCTGTTACACTAAACTGGGCAAATAAATAGTGGACGTTCGTAAGCAAAAGTTGCCCTTTCTTTATTTAATTAGATATACTAAAAAGGCACTCTAATTTAATATTACTCTAAAAAGTGTAAGAAAACCGATATGAAGTAAAGGAGAAAAGACATGAACCAGCACACACAACCTTTAAACCCTATCGCCTTCCACCTTGGTCCACTTGAAGTTCATTGGTATGGAATTATCATAGGGATAGGAGCTTTCTTAGGCTTTTTGTTAGCCTCGAAAGAAGGAAAGAAACGAGGTATCTCTTCAGAAACCATCTCTGATTTACTTCTGCTAGCACTACCCATTGCTATCGTTACTGCTCGAATTTATTACGTGCTTTTTGAATGGAGTTATTATAAAGAACACCCGAGTGAAATTATCGCAATTTGGCATGGGGGCATAGCCATTCACGGTGGAATTATTGGATCTGTACTAACAGCCATATGGTTTTGCAAAAAAAAGAATCTTTCTTTTTGGAAAATGGCTGATGTTTTAGCTCCTAGCTTATTATTAGGCCAAGCTATTGGCCGGTGGGGAAACTTTATGAATCAAGAAGCACATGGCGGACCTGTTACACGTCAGTTTTTAGAAACTTTACATTTACCTGATTTTATTATTAACCAAATGCATATCCATGGAACTTATTATCATCCTACGTTCCTCTATGAATCACTTTGGAACATTATAGGTGTTCTTGTGCTAATTGTACTAAGAAAATCCTTATTAAAAAGAGGCGAAGTCTTTCTTACTTACCTACTATGGTATTCGATAGGAAGATTTTTTATAGAGGGATTGCGTACGGATAGCTTAATGCTAACTTCTCATATCAGAATAGCTCAGTTAGTTTCTTTCCTTTGCGTGCTAGGCAGTTTGATATTGCTATGGTATAGACGCAAAAAAGGTCTAGCAATTAGCATGGCTGCCTCTCTCTCATAAGAATATACATTTTCACTTCGTCTGTAGAATTAGTAGTCTATGGACAATGCTTTAAATATAAAAGCAGGTATTAAAGAATACAAACCAATAAAAGCAGCCACTTGATCTTCAGAGTCATTGAAAATCAGGTGGCTGCTTTTATTGATGCAATCATTACTATTATTAATTATAATTATGATTTATCTGTATTTTACTAATGATAAACTGTCTTTTATAGTTAAGGTACATATTTCTTGTGTGAAACTTTGCTTGATAAGAATCTATATTGGAGATGAAAGATATGATAAATATAAATAAAGCCCAAAAGCGGACTGTATTCTCACGAATAAATACCCAGACGTCATCTAATATTTCTTTATGGGCCGGAGGAATTGCTTTTACTTTTCTTTTTGCTTTACTGGCTTATGGATTAGCGAAAGTCCCGGGATTCGATCATATTGGTCCACTAGCCTGTTCAATTATAATAGCAGTCATTTATCGTCAAATTTGGGGGTACCCTGAAAAAATAAGATGTGGAATTGAGTTTTCTTCTAAAAAGCTGTTGCGCTATGCGATTGTTTTATATGGACTAAAGCTTAATATTGATGTTGTTATTCATCACGGGTTAGGATTGGTGCTTCGCGATGTGGGAACGGCTGTATTTGCGATTGTTTTAACGGTTTTTCTAGCCAAATGGATGAAGGCTGATAGCGGTTTATCCCTTCTTTTAGGGATAGGAACAGGAATATGCGGTGCTGCAGCTATTGCAGCTGTTTCTCCAATTGTAAAAGCAAAAGAAGAAGATACAGCTATCGGAGCTGGTGTTATTGCTTTAGTGGGAACTCTATTTGCGATTGGGTATACCATTTTAAGACCTTATATACATTTAACGAATATTCAATATGGAATTTGGTCAGGCGTGGGCCTCCATGAAATTGCGCATGTAGCTCTAGCTGCAGCACCGGCTGGACGCGATGCCCTGGCTATTGGCCTGTTGGCTAAGTTAGGCAGAGTGCTCTTGCTTGTGCCATTAAGCTTTATCTTAATATACTGGATGAAGCGAACAGGAAAAACTGAAAAGGATACGAAGATTGAATTCCCTTGGTTTTTAATAGGCTTTATAATTATGAGTATTTTTGGGAGTTATGTCGTTGGTAAGCACCTTATAATACCTAAAACGATCATGAATAATATTTCAACTCTAACTACCTTTCTTTTAACAATGGCTATGGTCGGATTAGGGTTAAATGTAAGCATGAAGGCTCTTCGAACAAAAGCATTAAAGCCGTTGATTGCGATGTTTATTACCTCTATACTCTTATCATTCCTTACATTTTGGATGATGTAAAGACAAGTAAATTAGAATGATTAAGCAACAGCTAATACTTCTTATACAACTGTTAATGTGGAAAAAGTCTCTTATTTCTCATGTTTTGAATCTCTTCCCAAATTTATCGATTAATTATAGAGCACTCTAAACCTATAACTTAGATACTAATGGCAGTTCCCTCCTTAATAAACAGTTTCACTTAAAAAACAACCTTTTTTGCAGTAGGTAGTGATGTAATAAAGGTTGTTTTTGTATATACTAGGGGTTGTACTGCTGAACTTGGTGTTGTTTTAAGAGCATCAATCGGATAAAAAGCCGAAGCATCTCCTACCCATAAAATACAGTAAAGCAGAGACACATGTAGAAAATACATTGACGCCTTTGAATCAGTCATGGTATAAACACAGTAGGAGAGTTTAGTGCTTAAAAGCATAAAAGCGATAAAGTTTAAAATAATACATAAATAGACTACATAGGAGGAAATCACTATTATGGAACATAATAGCAAAATTATAGACTGTACCATTCGTGACGGAGGTTTAATTAATAATTGGGATTTTAGCGTTGAATTTGTGCAAGACTTATATAACGGCCTAAGCGCAGCCGGCGTTGAATATATGGAGATTGGTTATAAAAATTCACCTAAGCTTCTTCAAGCAACTGAGCCCAATCCATGGAGATTTCTTGATGATAACTTTCTCAAAGAAATTATCCCTGAGAAAAAGTTCACGAAGCTATCTGCCTTAGTAGATATTGGTCGTGTAGATCCGAATGACATCCTGCCGCGTGAACAAAGTATGTTAGATATGATTCGAGTGGCATGCTATATTCGCGAAGTAGATAAAGGCTTAGAGCTTATAAAAATGTTTCACGATTTGGGCTATGAGACTTCACTTAACATTATGGCACTATCTAGCGTACCGGAAAATCAGCTTATTGAAGCATTTGAAATGGTAAAGAAAAGCCCCGTAGATGTTGTATATATTGTTGACTCCTTTGGAAGCCTAGACCCTGCGGATATTGAGCATCAAGTGAAAAAGTTCCAAGCTATGATTCCTAGCAAACAGCTTGGGATCCATACGCATAACAACATGCAGCTAGCTTTTGCTAATACATTAACTGCGATGCGTAATGGCGTTACATTCCTTGATTCATCTGTTTATGGTATGGGGCGTGCAGCTGGTAACTGTAACACAGAGCTGCTTGTTAGCTACATACCAAAACCAAGCTATGAAATGAAGCCGATTCTTGGAGTAATTGAAAAGCATATGCTTGAAATGCGTCAAAAGTGGGAATGGGGCTATATTATTCCTTACATGATTTCTGGTGTGCTGAATGAACATCCACGTGTTGCTATGGCTTACCGTGATAGCGAGGATCGTGACAAATTTGTAGATTTTTATGACAAAGTAACGTCTCCAGAAGTTACTACGTCTCCAGCATTAAAATAAGTTAAAATGCTAAAAGTACCTCTGTTAATGGGGGTACTTTTTTATTATTATACAAAAACCCCATGATTGGATCGTATATGCATAAACTTTGATGCCCTCGACCTCGACAATTAGCTAAATATAAACAGTCGTACTCTTCTTAAACTATTATTTATGTATATACACCGGCGTTCCAATGGGAACTGCAGAGGAAAGTTCTAGAATATCTTCATTGTCCATTCTGACACATCCATGTGACATATCTCTGCCAATAGAAGCTGGATCATTAGTCCCGTGTATTCCATATGTAGGTTTTGACAGTCCCATCCATAGGGGGCCAAATACAGCTGGAGGGGTAGTATCTTTATTAATAATTTTAAATTTTCCAGTTGGAGTTGGAGTAATCATTTTCCCTACAGCAATAGGATATGTCTTTACTAATTTAGCTCCATCATATAGTTTTAATTGATGCTGCTTTATTGAGACATCTATCCTTTTTGCCATGGTAGTACCTCCAACTTCTTATAAGTTACTATAAATAGAATTTTTTTATTGTTAACAACGTATATCGAATAACTATTAACTAAAAAATATTTAAATTGATTCAGAAAAATTAGTGCTATTTATACCGTTCTAATAGTGAAAAATTTCTTTAAAAGCCAAGGTCCTGGCGTAAATCCAAGTGTTAATTGCCAAGCTCCTATTGCTTGCAAACCAAATTTACGAACTAACACCATTTTTTCACTCATGCTTCTTACATCTTCAAACCATACTTCATGCATCTGCCCCGCTTGATCTCTATACTGAAAAAATGGGGATTTATACTCCTTAGAATATTGGATGGGCGACTGATATCTCATCGCTGTTTTAATCGCATTTTGATTCGATATAGCAGATGCTACTGTGCCAGGCCTGTAAGGAATTGACCAGTTATATCCATACAACGGGACTCCAATGATAAGTTTTCTTCGAGGAATACTTTTTATCGCGAATTCTATTGTTCTTTGTACTTCAGTAATAGGTGCAACAGGCCCTGGTTCGCTGCCTGCATGATGCCAATCATATGCCATAATGAACATATAGTTAACAACTGCACCTATTCCCCCGTAATCATACCCTTTTAACCAAGGAATATCTTCGCTTGTCTTGGCTGGAACCGCTATGGTCAACACGTATCCTGCAGGTTTTAAACGTTCACCCAACTGACGTAAAAATCCTGTAAAAAGATCTCTATCCTCGGCCTTTACACGTTCAAAATCAATATTCACCCCTCCGTATCCTTTTCTAGATACTAAATAAAAAATATTATTAACAAGATTGTTTCTTGCCTGAGGATTATTTAAAACTTGATAGGCAAGATCAGAACTAAATCCTTCAGAAGTTAGATTAGTAATCGTAACTAACGGTGTAACTCGGTTTTTCCAAGTCGTTTCAATCGCTACTAAATCGTTTAAATCATTCATAATATCTCCATTGCTGCCAAAATGATATTCAAAAATAGAAATGGACGAGGAATAAGTTGCAAAATCAGTAATTAAATTGCGATCTAATTCTGGATTTCGAACAGCATAGTATTGCAGTGTACCTGCAATGTAGTTGGATATGTTAGGGATTTTTATTTTCATTCCCACCTGCAAATAATTATAATGAACTGAAGAATTAACCCTTTTTAATTCTTCTAGAGATACATAAGCTTTTTTAGCAATGCTGCTCATTGTATCACCAGGTTGAACTGTGTATACATAAGAAGCTATAAGTAAGGCCTGACCTGGAACAATATTCGTTTCTTCTAACCCATTTACACTTCTAAGCTGTGCAATGGGATAATCATATCTGCTGCTTATTGAAGACAGCGTATCACCAGGTTGAACTATATGAACAAACATGTTTTCTCCTCCTATGTACTCTTTATCGAATTATGTTTTATTTCGTGATAAGTTTAAAGAAGCCATTCAATAAATGTATATGAGGATTGTTTGTTTATATAACATAAAGGAGGCATTTATAAAACAAGCCAAATGGTTTTCTTACCCACATGAAAACGATGGATTATTCCTTCTACACAGAGAAATATTGAATATGAGCAAAACTAGTATAACAACTGATGTTGGATCATAAAGTAAAGGTAATTAAAAGTATAGTCTAGTTGTACAATTCTGCTGAAAAGGCAGCCACATATGTGGCTGCCTTTTTTAGCCTTTTATTTTCTTGAAGACTCTATGCCTTTATACATCCAAAACATCGTTTTTATCTTTGGGTTGCTTGAAAGGTTGGTAAAAAATACTGAAATATATTGCTACTATGCTAATAAAAACTGTTAATATCATTGAGATAATTAAGGATGCGTCTAATAACAAAATGAACCCTAATCCGGCTATGGAAGTAATAGTAGAAAGTATTGTCCATGTTGAAAATGTTTCTTTCATACTTAACCCAAAATATTCTTTAATCATCCAAAATCCTGCATCATTAACATGTGAGCAAATTGCACTTCCCGCTCCAGTTGCAAGAGTTACTAGGGCTAAATTAGCATCGTATTGAGACAGCATTGGAATAACTAATCCTGCAGTGGATATAGCCGCAACTGTGGCTGACCCTAAAGAGATACGTAATAACGCAGCAACTACCCAAGCAAGTATGATAGGTGACATTGAAGTTCCTTTAAACAATTCTGCTACATAATCTCCTACACCACCATCAATTAGTACTTGCTTGAAGGCACCCCCGCCTCCAATAATTAATAGCATCATACCAATTGCAGCAATTGATGATGTACAGGAGTTCATAACTTCTTTTATAGGAGTATTTCTTGCTATTCCCATTGTATAAAATGCAAGAATTAAAGATATCAACATTGCAGATGAAGGGTTTCCTATAAGACGAATTATTTCAATCGTTGTATCATCTTCAAATCCTACTGATTTTTGAATCATATCAAGAATTGTAGATATAGACATTAATAAAACAGGAAACATTGCAGTTAATACGCTTATACCAAAACCTGGTGTTTCGTTAAGTTTGAACGTTTTTTGTTCACCTAAAGAAGCTATATTACCCGTCTTCTTGAATGCATCAGGTACGATTTTTTTAGCCATCTTAGTATATAGAGGACCTGCTATAATGACGGTTGGTATTGCAACAATAATACCGTAGAGTAAAACTAATCCAATGTCAGCACCATACTCACCAGCTATGACTGTTGGTCCTGGGTGTGGGGGAAGGAAACTATGAGTTGCTAATAAAGCTGCAGCCATAGGAATACCTAAGTGCAAGATAGAGGCTCTTAATTCTTTCGCAATCGAAAATACAATTGGGATTAATAAAACTAATCCTACTTCAAAAAATAAAGCTATACCTACAATAAACGAAGCAACTACAACAGCCCACTGAATTCTTTTTTCTCCAAATTTGTTAATTAGAGTCATGGCGATACGCTGAGCTCCCCCTGCGTCAGCAATTAATCTACCAAGCATTGCACCAAGTCCAAATATTAAAGCTATATGACCAAGTGTACCTCCTAATCCAGCTTCAATGGATGTGACAACCTTTTCCATAGGCATTCCAAGTGCTAAAGATACAACAAAAGATACAATTATCAATGAAACAAATGTATTTAATCTAAATCCAGTAATCAAAATTAGCAACAGAATAATCCCAATCGCTACTATAAATAATGGCATGATATACCTCCAAAAAATAATTAAAATATTTTTACTTGCTCCACTTATTGAAACACTAATTTTATATTTTAATTAGTAAGTAACTCTAGGACGCTTATGCTATTTTGTTTACTAGTCATAAAGTACAATTATTCGAAAAAAACGCCCTTTAGTAAACGCTTTCAATTAAAGCCCTAAATATTTTTAAATTAATATTAATAGGTTAATTCTGTACTAATGTTTTTTCTTTGTCTAATGCTTCTACGCCTGCTTTTAGAACCTTAATAATTCGATCTGTGTCATAGATATTTCCACGCCAGGTTCCTCCACTGACTGATTGAAGCGCAGCCCACAAACGAGTATCATCTGGAAGACCTGAATCCGGTTTTAGCTCTGGGTGAAGGTCACGTTCTTGTAAGGCTTTAGTTGCTTTTTCTAAAGAAAGTCTTGTATTCTCAGTTCCAACAAAATTAACTGAACCCACTAATTGATTACGGTCGATAATGATTTCAATTATGTCTCCATCACGCAATTTTCCGATTGGTCCCCCAGCTAATGCCTCAGGTCCAATATGTCCGATACATGCACCAGTAGAAACACCAGAGAAACGCGCGTCTGTAAGTAAGGAGACATGTTTTCCAAAAGACAAATGTTTTAATGCCGATGTTAGCTGATAGGTTTCCTCCATTCCGGTTCCTGAAGGACCACCGCCCATAACCACCATTATATCTCCTGCTTCTATACCCCCTGTTTTAATCGATTTTATGGCTGCTTTTTCTGAAGTAAAGACCTTTGCTTTTCCCGTATGTCGATATACTCCGTCTTCTCCTACCACAGATGGGTCAATAGAAGTTGATTTAATTACTGCTCCTTCAGGGGCAATGTTTCCTTTCGGAAATGTAACTGTGGAAGTTAGACCTCTTTCTTTTGCTTTAGCTGGATCCATGATAATATCATGAGGATTGATTCCATCAGCTTCTAACAATTGTTTTTTCATCATTGCACGTCTTTCCGATTTTTCCCACCAATCGAGGTTTGAACCAAGAGTTTCTCCAGTAACTGTTAGTACATCTTCATGCAAGACACCTAATTTTCTCAAATGAAGCATTACTTCCGGTACTCCACCAGCTAAGAAGACTTTAACAGTTGTATGGCCTACAGGACCATTTGGTAGTACATCGACCAAACGAGGAACTTTTTTATTGATTCTAGTCCAATCTTCAACGGTAGGTATCTTACAATTAGCTGCATGAGCAATTGCTGGAATATGAAGTAATAAATTTGTTGAACCCCCGAAAGCTGCATGAATGACCATAGCATTCTCTATAGCTTTATCTGTAATTATATCTTTGGTGAAAATCTTTTTCTTCTCCATTTCTAAAGCCGCACGTGCTGATTGCTTAGCCATCTCCATCCATACTGACTGGCCTGAAGGTGCTAGCGCTGAGTGGGGTAAAGCCATTCCAATTGCTTCTGCAACAACTTGAGAGGTACCAGCTGTCCCAAGAAATTGGCATCCTCCTCCTGGTGTAGCACAAGCACGACATCCAAGGTCAGCAGCTTCTTGCAAAGTAATTTCGTTGTTTGCGTATCTTGCCCCAATTGTTTGAATCTTTCCTGCATCTTCTCCATTTGTAGGTGGAAGAGTAACACCTCCAGGGACAATGATAGTTGGCAAGTCATGCATTGATGCCAGAGCTACCATCATTGCTGGAAGACCTTTATCACATGTAGCTACTCCAATAACTGCCCTGCGAGTAGGCAATGAGCGAATTAATCTTCGATAAACTATAGCCGCGTCATTTCGAAAAGGAAGGGAATCAAACATACCAGCAGTTCCTTGGGAACGCCCATCACATGGATCGCTTACGAACCCTGCGAAGGGCACGCCACCTTGTCTACTGATCTCTTGGGCTGATGCCTTCATTAATAAACCTATTTCCCAATGCCCAGTATGATAGCCTAATGCAATTGGAGTACCATCATGATTCCTGATCCCACCTTGAGTACCAAGAATTAGAACTTGTTTTCCAAGTAGATTTGAAGGTGCCCAGCCCATACCAACATTTTGTGATAATCCAAAAAGGTCACCACTTGGTGAATCTAGCAACATTTCGGGTGTAAGTGGGAGTGAACCATCTGCTCCCTTCGAATGAGTTTGAATTTTATAAAGAGATACATCCTCTTCGCCAAATATGGATTGCAATGACATATGTATTCCTCCGTTAATAAGATTTTTTATTAAAAAAGATATATTTTTATGTTGCTCATACCATCTTCTATTAATTGGAGAATATAGGTTCCTAGAAAAAAGCATCTTGCATTAATAATTTATGAAAAGTTTTTCTGTACCTAATACTTGACCAAGTATTTGTTTTACTTGTTCTTTCTTTCCTGCACTAAGTACGCGAGCTGGAGCGATCATGTTTGTAGAAATTTTTATACCCCTTAAAGAAAGGGCTTCTTTAATTACACTTACAAAAGGCTTATCTATTTGATATAAGGATAATAAACCTGATAATAGACGATGTGCTTCAATTGCGCGAGCATAGTCTTTTTCCATAAAAGATTGATAAATATTTATAGAAAGCTCTGGTGCAAAATTTGCAGTGCCGGGAATGGAGCCATCTCCACCGAGAGATAACGTATTTAAAAAATGATCATCATATCCTGAGAAAACAGCAAAATCAGGATGGGCAGCCTTTACAGTTAAAATCATTTCCCTTGTATGAGAGACTGCATCAACGGTTTCTTTAATGCCTACAATATTAGGATAAGATTCGACTAATTTAAGAACAAATTGCGGCGATAAATCTTGGCCTGTTAATGCTGGGAAATTATATAAAAGGGTGGGCATATCTACTTTTTCAGCAATTTGAGCAAAATGCTGAAAGAGATTATCCTCGGATAACGGCCAATAATATGGGTTAATAACTACGATTCCATCTGCCCCTATTTCTTTTGCATGCATACTTAGTGAGATAGTCTCTTTTGTGCTTGGAGTACCAGTGCCAATTAAAACTGGCAGACGTCCATTTACATACTCAACTGCAAATTCTGCTACTTTCTTCCTTAAAGAAGTTGACATTTGACTAAATTCTCCGCCCGACCCTAAAAAAAACAGCCCATTTACTTTAGAATCAATTAGAAAGTCAATTAAATTTTTCATTCCTTTTTCATCTAAGCATTCATTTTGATCTACTATTGTAGAGACAGGCGGAATTACCCCATGAAACCTTGTTGTTTTTTTCATTATATTTCCATCCTTTTAAAATTTAATAAAAACAAATTTTTTAAGCTCATATAAAAACTTAACTTAATTGTTTAAATATAATTTTTTGTATTTTGGCAAAAAGATATAAGAGATTACTATATCTTCTATTTGTTAAGAATTGACTTTCTTCTAATAAAGGGTCTCTTTAGATACGTATAGTAGCTAGAATTGTTTCTTTTTAAATGCTTTAATTAACAAGAATTTAGTTATTATTGGCTAAGCAATGTTATTATAAATCCTTGCTTAGCCTCCTTAATATCACATTATTTATAATCATTTTATTATTCTACTCTCTCTTGAATAGGGTTTTTCACTAAAAACCAATAACAAAGTGCTGCACACCCTGCAATAATACCACCTGATATGAAGGCAAGAGAGTAAGATCCAGTCTTATCTACAATTAAACCTGCTATAAAGGGTGAGAGTGCACCTCCAAAATAACCTCCAAAGTTTTGTATAGCGCCTACAGATGCAACCATAGAAGGAGGGGCAATATCACCAGCAAGCGCCCAAGCACTTCCTGTAATTGCGGAAATAAAACAAAGTGCCAGTGTGAATAAAGTTATTTTCATAGCAAGACTATCCACAAAAGGAACAAAAATCACCACAATAGCAGCTAATATAGCACAGATACTAATTAGCGCACGTTTTGCCTTAACTGGAGACGTTATGCCCTTATCTACTAGTTTTTTTGTAAGATACCCTCCAAAAATAGCACCAAATATTCCACCCACCCACGGGATACTTGCATAAATGCCTAGCTCTTGAAGCGTAACCCCATGCACTTCAACGAGATATAGAGGAAGGAAGACTAAGAAGATATTCCAAATCCAAATGGTACAGAAGAATCCTAAAATCATTCCCCAAACAGTTTTGTATTTAAATAACGATCTCCATTTAATTTTTGAATTTACTAGGTTTTCCTCAAAGCCAGCACCTTCTGATTGAATATATTCAAATTCTTCTTTAGAAAGTTTTCTGCTATGTTCAGGGTTTTTATAAAAAATCCAAAAAGCAATACTAAATAACACTCCTGCAATACCAGTAATATAAAATAATGATCTCCATCCAAAAGCCAACATGATTGCGACTAAAAGAGGAGGAGCAATAGCAGGACCCCATTTCGATGACGAATCCCAGAGGCCTGTTGCAAATCCTCTTTCTTTCTTTGGAAACCAATAAGATGTTATTTTTGCACCTGTTGGCCAGCAAGGTGCTTCACCAGCCCCTAGAAGTAACCTTACAATAATAAACGAAGGTAGCTTATTAAAAAGTCCCATCATAAATGTAGCTCCACTCCACCACAAAACTGCAATTGAATATATCTTTTTTGTACCAAAACGATCAATTAGCCAACCAGCAGGAAGTTGCATTAAAGCATAAGACCATGAAAAAACTGTACCTAAAAGTCCTATATCTGTTTTTGTTAAATGTAACTCTTTCATCATTTGCGGAGCAGCAATGGATAGATTTGCCCTATCTAGGTAGTTGATAAACCCACCTATAATTAACCAGATTACAACCGTCCATCTCCAATTTTTTTTTGGTGCAGTAGAAAGCACAGGCTCTTTAGTTTGAATTTGCATTTGTTTATCTCCTAATCAATTAAAATAGATGAAAACAAACGAAGTGGTAGTTATGCACCTCCTTATCATTATTTGATTTCATACAATGATTAAAGAAGGGAGTTACGGTTTTACAAATACTGTTTTAATAGAAGTAAAGAATTCAATTGCAGCTTGGCCTTGTTCACGAGAGTGAGAGCTAGATTGTTTCATTCCACCAAACGGTGCTTGTAATTCTACCCCGGCAGATTCTGCATTAATGCGCACGAGACCAGCATCCATCTCATTTACGAATGAAAGCATACGCCCAATTGATTTCGTAAAAATGGAAGCACTCAGTCCAAACTTTACATCATTTGCAACGTTTAATGCTTCTTCTAACGTTTCAACTTTCATAAGGGCAAGTACTGGACCAAAGATTTCCTCTTGAGCGATAGTCATACCACTAGTCACGTTTTCGAATATAGTAGGCTCCATATAGAAACCATCAGCCAAATTCCCTTCATCTAGGCGCTTACCACCATAAACTAATGAAGCCCCTTCTTGGATACCTTTTTCTACGTAGGCAAGTACCGTGTTAAGCTGGTCTTCACTTGCACAAGGCCCCATCCAAACATCTTTTTCGAGGCCATTTCCAACTTTTATTTCTTTCACTTGTTCAATCAGCTTTTCTTTAAACTCATCATAAATTTTACTTTGTACAATTACACGACTTGTAGCTGTACATTTTTGTCCAGTGGAACGTAATCCTCCACTAATAGTTGCCTCTACTGCTTGTTCAATATCGGCATCGTTAGCAACGATAACTGGATTTTTCCCGCCCATCTCTAATTGATATTTTGCACCACGTTTTAGTGCGCCTAAACCAACTTGTTTACCGACTGCATCAGACCCTGTAAACGTAATCCCATTAATATCTGGATGATCAATAATGCCTTGTCCGATAACAGAACCAGAACCCGTTACCATATTAATCACACCACGTGGCAAACCTGCCTCCGCAAAACATTCCATAACTTTTGCAGCAGTAACTGCTGCTTCTCGAGCTGGCTTCAAAATAACAGTATTTCCATAAATGAGAGCAGGAGCAATCTTCCAAATAGGAATAGCTACTGGGAAATTCCAAGGTGTAATAACACCCACTACCCCAAGAGGAGCACGGGTTGTGTACATAAATGCTTCAGAGTCTGTTGAAGGTAGGACATCTCCCACTTTTCTTAGACCTTCTCCTGCATAGTAGCGAAGAATTGCGACCCCTCTTGCAGTTTCACCTTTTGCTTCTAGAAATGTTTTTCCCATCTCGCGGGTCATTGTCTTTGCTATTTCAGCTAGGCGCTGCTCAAGCATATTTGCTACTTTATACAAATATTCACCACGAGCAGCCCCGGACAGTTTATTCCAGGAAACCTGAGCTTTTTTAGCAGAAGCAACAGCGCGATCTAAATCTTCTTTTTCAGAATGCTGTACATAACCGACTACATCATGTCGATTAGCAGGATTAGTACTGCTATCCACTTGCTCCACAGAACCCGTTACCCATTCTCCATCAATATAGTTTAAATACATTTTCTCTTCTGTTGTTATATTCATCATATTTCCCTCCATATTATCTGAATCAAAAGTTAATAAATTCATAAATTTCTGATATTTAAAATCAAAAAAATAATTTGAGTTTAATAATTAAGTTTGAAAGCATTTAATTAGACCGAAATTTTGCTTGGTAACCTTACACTATTTTTTAATATACCAATGCTAGGAATTTCAATTTCAATCTGATCACCTTCTAATAATGTAAAGTCATTTGGTGGTACAATACATGTGCCAGTTAATAATACGGTGCCATCAAAAATTTCATTATCACGTACTAAGAACGAAACCAATTCTTCAAATTTTCTTTTTAATTGACGTGTACTAGCTGTTCCCTCTACTGCAAGGTTTCCATGACGATAAATACGGCATATGATATCAAAGTCATATGGATCTTTTACGGATTCGGTGAGGAGAATGGCTGGTCCAATGGAACAAGAATGCTTCCACATTTTTGCCTGTGGTAGATAAAGAGGATTTTCTCCCTCAATATCACGGCAGCTCATATCATTTCCAATTGTATAACCAAGGATTTCACCTTCCTGACTAATAATCAAACCTAGTTCTGGTTCAGGGATTTGCCATTTAGAGTCACTACGAATATAAACTTCCTGATTGGGTCCAACTGTGCGAGCAGCTGTAGATTTAAAGAAAATTTCTGGACGTTCTGCGTCATATACTTTGTCGTAAAATGTGGTAGCGTCTAATTTTCCATCTGTAGCTTCATAGTTTCGAGCATCGCGGCTACGTTCGTAAGTAACTCCGGAAGCCCATACTTCTTGAGCAATAATAGGTACAAGTAATGAAAGTTCTTCAATAGATTGGGGGATAGACTTAGACTTAGAAATCATATTTTGAACAAAAGAAAGAGGAGAGATCTTTTGTGCGTTCGCTTGATGAATTAGTTCTATAAACCCTTCCTGCTCAAGAGGGTAAACTGTTTCTTCCGATGTAAGGGCTGCCAAAACAGGTTTTGAATCTTCACTTAAATATCGAATAATACGCATATAAATAACCTCCATTTGTTTTATAATATAAAACTCAGTTTTTTAATATAGACAAAAGAGAAGGGAACCTCTTTATTAAATCGGTATCCCATACCCCATCTTCTCTGATAATTCGGAAGCTGCTTGTTTCAGTTGTTGAACAAAGATTCCTAACTGAATGTCATCTACTCCTGCGATAAGTGTCGAAAGACTTATAGCGGCAATAACCTTATTTTCGTGATTTCTAATAGGTGCTGCAATGCAACGGACACCAGGTTCATTCTCTTGATTATCGACGGCATAACCCTGACTTTGAACTTTTTCAAGTTCCTGCAAAAATTCAATTTCATTTGTAATGGTGAATTCGGTTTGCTCAGTATACTCATACCCAGATAAAATTTTCTCTAGTTCATCCTTTTCTTTAAAAGCAATCAAAGCTTTTCCTACTGCAGAACAGTGAAGTGGAATTCTTTTTCCTATTCGAGAATAAAGAATAACAGCCATAGGACCTTCAACTTTATCAATATACGTTCCTTCTTTACCATCTAAGATGACTAAATGTGTAGTTTGTCCTGTTTTTGCTGATAAATCCATCAGATATTTTTTAGCTAATTGTCTAATATCTAAAGACTGAATAACATAGTTTCCTCTTTCAAAAAGTTTCATCCCTAGTCCATACTTTCCATTCTCGAGGTTCTGATGAATGTAGCCACGTTGTTGAAGCGTTTTCAATAATGAATGAACAGTGCTTTTGTGAAGACCAATTTGATCACTTATATCTGTTATTTTCAATTCTGTCGTATGTTCATCAAATAGGTCAAGGATACGAAGGGCGCGATCTACTGATTGAATAATAGGCATGGAGGTTCACCCTTTTGTTTTATATTATAAAACTTGTTTTTATTATTACAAACAATTTTATAATATAACTATAATACTAATTATTCTGAAAAGTCAACTAATTTTTTATTCAAATGTAGAAGACTATATTACAAGTCATGATTTTTGAGGATTGATTATAATCAATCCTTTTCCTTCATAATCATATCTTATTCCTGTTTTAAAACTTACTCAAAATCTATGTATCATAAATGTGCGTTTTTGGTGTACTTGAAAAAGATCGTTTTTTGTCAAACAGGATTTATATATTAGGAAGTAAAAAGAGCAAGCTCTCTAGCATGGGAGTTTGCTTTTCACAATTATAGCGAGTGTACGTTTGCATGAGTAAAAATGAACATTAAACTTAGTCTTAAAACAGTTTTACATGGGGGGATTCACCAAACCTCTCTTAAAAAAACACCTATTTTCAATGAATAATTGAAACCGAAAAACCTTCTACTCTGTTAGGTAGAAGGTCATTCGTGTGATTGAAATGTTAGTGTATCGTCTGTAAGAAAGGTAACAAATTTATTGATTGCCAATAAGTTTATTATTTAAACGAAAGTGGAAGAATACAAGTAAATTTGAGTAACATCATTTATTTGAGAGCCAGGCTTCCATACCACAGATAAATTAAAGTCCTTGACCTACTTTAACTTTATTTTCACCTGTACTCCTATAAGCCCATATGATAACCGGAATTAATATCAAAGATAGAATTCCTCCACTTAATGATAAAACGGCATAACTTGATTGAGCCACAACTATTCCTGATAAAGCTCCTCCTGAAGCTCCTGCTAAAGCAATTAAAACGTCTATAGTACCTTGTATTTTCGCACGTGTTAATGGTTCTGTAGCATCCACTATTTGAGCTGTACCGCTAATTAACCCTAAGTTCCATCCTAATCCAAGCAACGATAGAGCAACCACTAGAAGAACCATTGAATCACTCGGTGCTATAGCTGCTACCAGACCAGCTAAAAGAAGGGTAATTCCTGAAGCAATTGTCATCGCCGTTCGTCCAATTTTATCAATTAAGAACCCTGTAAATAGTGAAGGAAGATACATGGAACCAATATGAAAGCCAATTACAACCCCTACTTCAGTTAGCCCGTGGCCATGATGTCTCATGTGCACAGGCGTCATGGTCATTATAGCAACCATTACAATTTGAGTAAGGACCATAACTGTGGCCCCAACAGCCACTCCTTTTTTGTTCGTTGATTGCTGAGTATTTGTTAAATTTTTTTGAGCGTTACGTTCTTGTTTATTCTCTTCTATTGCTCTTGCAATCAGTAACGGATCCGGACGCAGCATAATATAAAATACAAGACCAGCTACTATATATGCAGCTGCTGCTAAAATGAAAGGGCCTGCAAGTGCTGGGACACCAATAGAAAGAGCAAAATTCCCCATCACATCAACTAAATTCGGGCCTGCAACGGCTCCAAATGTAGTGAAAACCATGGCCATACTAACAGCGGTCCCCCGTTGTTTTGCTTTGGCTAAATCTGTTCCTGCATAACGCGCTTGTAGATTAGTAGCTGTTCCTGATCCATAAACGAGGAGCGAAAAAAAAAGAAGAAAAATACTATTAAGAATGGCAGAAAAAATAACACCAATCGCTCCAACTCCCCCTAAAATAAAACCCGTCGTAAGTCCTGCACGACGCCCTTTTTTTTGAGAAAGCTTTCCTACTAACCAAGCAGCTCCTGCAGATCCTAAAGTAAATAGAGCCGTCGGTACTCCTGCATAGGCATCTGTACCAAGCATTTGTTGTGCAATAAGTGCACCGACAGTGACTCCTGCCGCCAATCCTGCACCGCCAAAGATTTGAGAAACACTTACAACAAATAAGGTGCGTTTATATAAAGCTTTTTGTTTCTCTGGTGAATTAACATATTCTTGTAAACAAGTTGATTGGTTGTCTAGAGCTTTTACATGATCCTCGTGTACCATCATAACCTTCCTTTCAGAAAACTCATTCTATTTTTGAAAATATTCTCACTAGATTTGGATTATCATAACATGCATAAAAAAACCATACAATATTATAATTGTATGGCAAACAATATTATAAATAGTCGTTAAGTAAACGTTTAAGGATAATCAATCCTTGCTCAAGCTCTCCAATCGTTTTTGGTGCACAGACAGCGATCCTTACAGCTCTTTCTGGACAACTGTTTCCCACTACAAAGCGTTCTGCTGCATACACTTGTACGCCCTGCTGCGCAGCTAATGTTTCAAATTCAGCACCTGTAGTCTTTTCTGGTAATAGTAACCAACGAAATATACCAGTTTCCATACCTAAACAGGTGTAATTTTCCAAGTGTTGATTTACAATTCGATTTCTGAGGATAGCTTGTTCACGATGATTCTCTACTAAGGATTCAAATTGATTTGACACAATATTACGTGCTGTTAGCTCTGCTAATAATGGTGAAACTGATATATTTAAATTATAAAGAGCCTTTGAAATAGGCTCTTTAAATCGACTAGGTGCTGCTACATATGCTAGTCGTAACCCTGGTGCTATTGATTTTGATAAACTTGCAATATAGATGACTTGTTCTGGTGCATATGATGCCACTGCTGGCATTGGTCGCTCATGATGGAGATGATACGTTGCATCTTCAATAATAAATTGGTTATATTTTTTTGCAATCACGGCAAGCCTTTCTCGGTTTTTAACGGACATACAGCAAGCAGTTGGATTATGATAGTCGGGTATCAAGTAAATGCCTTTAATATTGTCATTTTTACATGCATATTCAAAAGCAGTTGGACTCATTTCATAATTCTTTGATTTTATCGGTACTAATTGTACACTAAGCATAGCTGCAACCGTTTTTAAACCTGGATAAGTGTGATGATCAACACCAATGCGATCTCCAGGCTGACAAAGACTCGCTAGTATTGCAGCAATTGCATTTTGTCCTCCATTGGCAAATAAAATATGATCAACTGTTGTTTTGAATCCACCTCTTCTCATCAACTTTACAGCTGCATCTTTTTGCCAAAGACTTTCACCTGGCCTCCCGTAACTAAACCACTTTTCGTAATCAGTCTCTTGTAGCATATCTTTTAGCTGAAGGAGAAGCGGCTCGTATGAATCATCGTCTGGCAGTGTCGCACCCATTTCAATTAAGTGGCTAGGCTTTATATCTTCCAGTAAATACGCATTCGATAACGCATCATACGATACGAATGTACCGCTTCCAACAGTAGCACTTAATAAACCCTTTAGCTCGCACACTTTAAATGCTTTTGAAATCGTACTCAAATTTAAATCTAAATAATCGGCTAGCTCTCTCTGTGGAGGAAGTTTCGTTCCAGGTAATAAAACTCCCTTGATAATATCCTGTTCCAATTGGCCTGCAATGGCTTGGTAAATAGGCTTTCTTGTTTTATCAACAGATGGTTTCCAGCTCATCGGATAATTTTCAAACGAATTAATTGGCATAGTACCCATCCTTTTTTCACACAATTATATACTTGTACTGTTTATATCACAATTATCATTATTAATAATTTTCAAGAATCTATGGTTTTTGAGACTTGATTATGATCAATTATTTTAACCATTAAATACAATTGCTCATACTTTTCTACACCTTTTTTTCATGTTTCTAAGCCTCTTGTGACTACTACGAAGAAACATTTTTGTCCTACTGCTAAGAGTTAATAGAGGAGAAACACATGCTGAAGGTACCAACTCACGCATGTGAAATATCTTAACCTTATCCTAGAGCAGGATCATCAGGGGATGATGTTTTTAGAAGCTATCTCCTATTCAATAAAGGAGTCTTTTGTAAAGAGGAAGTCCGTTCTTTCTTAAACTTTTTGACCCTAAGAGGGCTTAATAAAAATCTATTTTTCAGTCTAACTACTGATGAATCTATACAAATTTTTACCTACTGTTTTAGATAAACGTTTACATTTTAACTTGGGTTCCTTTTATTTATTTCTTTTTTTCCATTTTATAACCTGGATGTTAACGCCATGGTCTTCTTGAGATGATATGGTGAATTCGTCCATTAATTTTTTCACCCCTGATAAACCAACGCCTAACCCTCCTGACGTTGTATAGCCACTTTCTAGCGCTTTTTGAATATTTTTAATGCCTGGTCCTTTATCTATAGCTATTATTTTGAGTCCTATTTCAGGTTTTTTCTCTATTATTTCCATTGTAATTTTTCCGGTAGTGGCATATTTATATATATTTCTGGATAATTCTGAAATAGCCGTAATAATTCGGGCCTGATCAAGTGCGCTGAAGCCTAAGCAGTTAGAAAACATTCGCCCTTTCTGACGCGCTTCTACTATATCCACTTCCGTGTGTATCTCAACAGTTAAAAGTTCCTTTCCTTCATCCGATTGAAATAGCATAATTATCACCACTTTCTTTATTTTAATAGTAGTAAAAAAACAATAGGCCAAAAAGAAAGGTTATATAACCTTTCTTTTTGGCCTACATCTAGTTCAGTGCCTAGCTTATCAATGCCGTTATGAAGTTGGGTTTAAAATCAGAAGAATTGTACTTTTATCTTTATGAAAGTCCCATGCTACTAGTATATCTGTTACCTTTGAATCTAAAATTACTTCTAACGATTGACTATGTTCATGAAGTAGCCTTTTTTCGAGATTTCTTTTAGCCAAAGTAAGGTTTTCTTCAAATCCTAATTGAACTAGTTCTTTCTCTATAGTTACCATAATACCTTCCCTGATTATAAGAAGTGTTCTCTGATCTAATAGATAAGAAGAAACATTGTGAGGGAACTTTTCTGCTTTTTGAGTTACTTCCTCAACTTCTTTATGCAGCAATTTCTGATTTTTATAGGAATGATTAGCTATGTTTTCTTTATCCGAATGGATCATGATAAACATCCCAGACTGCAGCTCTAAATTCCAATCATAATAAAATTCTTCAATATCTAAATGTATATTTAATTGTATATATCCTTTTATCTCTTCAATTAGAGTCTCCATTAACAAATCACGTGTTTTTTGAACATAGATAACTTGTCCCTTGTCTAACAAAGTCTTTTCTAAAGGTAATAAAAAGGCTTTAAAATAAACGGTTATAAAAGGAGGAGAAATGACGGTGAATACACCTCCAGGACCTCTTCCAAAGTTTTCACGAAGTAACCTTCCCATATAGCTACTTAATTCTTTTTCCAGTTTCGTTTTATCCATAGATGGTGCACCTAGTTTCTAGTTTCATAAGGTATACTATTCGTGATGTTTTATGAAAAATCCTTCTTCCTCATAAGATCATTTTCGGCAATAAGAATTCACTTTTTATAAAGTGTAAACGAGGCATACTAGTATAACTTTAATAGATTGGTTTCTGTTTAGCTTTGTATTTCCTGTGTTTAAAGATTCTTCTTTTATTTAAAATTCCAATTTTACTTCCATAGATAATGGTACTTAAAAGTAGTATATCCTTGCTAATTTCTTCTTTGTATAATTCATTGTCATACTTTTGGTAATCCTGTAACAATTGATGAAGCTCTTTCATAAACAATACAATCTCATGATTATCAGCCATCCCGACCAAATCCTTTCTGTTGGCACATCCTATTTTTAGGTGCTGTTTTAGGGGATTATTCCGTTACAAAAGGACTTACTCTTTTTAGACAACAAAAATAAGCCGAAAAAGAAAAGGTATGTCCTTTGCTTCCTCGGCTTATGTTTGGCACAGTGTGTCCAATTCATTACTGCCTCATTAATTTTTTGGTTTTAAGATAAGTGTAATAATACTATTATCCCTTTCAAAATCCCAATCTACAAAAATATCAAGAATGTCCGCATTTAATATCTCATCATAGTCATCGTTTTGTCGTAAGATTCCTTTTTCCAAAGGACGTTTAGAGATGCGTAAGGTGTCATCAAAACCTAACGAAATTAGCTGCTTTTCAATAGCCACCAGTATTCCCTCGCGTACGATGACCAATGTACGATCGCTTAATTTATATGAAGAAATTTTTTCAGGTCCTTTTTGGGCAATCTCACTCATCTTTATAATTCGATCATGAATTGCTTGTTTTCCTGGGTAAGGGTCCCCCTCAGTCAAATCGGCTTTCAAATCGTCCAGACACACTCCCACAAAAATTCCGGAGTGGTGATCTAAGTTCCAATCATAATATAAGTGCTGTATGTCGAGGTCTGTAATCCCTTTAATTTGCCCGGTGATTTGAGGTTCAAGAGTCTTTACCAACAGCTCTCTTGTAGTCATAACCTGAAGTTCTTCATTTTGGTTTAATAGTACTTGCTCCATAGGTGATACGAAGCCACTGACATAAATAACAACATAAGGTTCATATATCGTAACATGAACAGCCTCAGGGCCTTTTCCAAAGTTATCTCGTAACAATTTGCCCACATTATTCGCCAGCTTTGTTTGCTGAGCCTTAATATCCATATTTCTTCATCCTTTATTAAGAAAGAAGCATCATATCTTCTTTCCATCATTTTATTGTACCACTACGAACGAATAATTTAAATATACAGAATAAATAAAAAATTTGTTACCTTATGTTTAACCTAATTATAAACGTTCAAAACCTCTTCTTTCTATTGCTTGGGAAGTATTTTGAATGTCACTGGAAAATACGAATCCGTTAGATTCGTATTGCTGTTTTCAATAAAGAAATTTATTATAAGATGATGAATGAAATTTTTTTATTCAGGCGGGACAGATAACGAATTTTTTAATTTCTTAGTAGAAATCTATATATTTTTAGAGCGAGGACAATTGTTTGTAAAAGAGAATTAAACTTTGGAAACGTGCAAAAAAGCCAAAGCTTTCTTAAAAAAGCACTTGGCTGCTTACTTATTTCTTGCTTTACTTAAATAAAAACCTACTAATCATTTAACAGACCTTTATCAAGAAAGAAGGCCGTCCTCCCTGGCTGCTTTCTTAATAACCCTATCTATTTAAGAGAGTAGCAGCACCGTTAGTATATCCGCTTTTGAAGGATTCCCTCATGAATGAACCGAAGCTATTTTGTTATAAATTTTTCAGCCTTCTCCCTTTAGCTGTAACAATTTCTTATTTAATTGAGGAGTGTACATAACCAAGAACCCTGATCGCCCGATAGTATAGATGATAAAAGCCAGCCATAGGCCATGATTATGCCAGATAGGAGTTGCGGTAATCTGTATAATGATATAGACAATCATCGCGTAAATCATAGAGTTTCGAACGGGAGCAATTTCAGTTGCTCCTGTAAAAACCCCATAAAGGACAAGGCCAAAACAAGCAACAAAGGGATAGATGATAAGCCATACTCCATACGTAAGTGAAAGTTCGATCACATCAGGCAAATTTGTAAATAGCCCAATAACCTGCTCTTGAAAAAGTGCATATAAACTGGCTATAGTAACTGCTGTTATTACCGACCACTGTCTAGATAAAGTAAGTATTTTTTTATATAGCTCTTTATCATTTGAACCTACTGCTTTACCAACAAGAATACTGGAAGCATTAGCAAATCCGTCAAAGAAATAAGCCATTATGTAGTGGATTTGAAATAATACAGCATTTGCAGCTAGAAACTCTGTGCCAAACGAAGCACCTTTTGCTGTGAACATATTAATAACGACCAGTAAACAAATAGTACGAATAAACAAATCCTTGTTAACATTAAACATCCTCTTCATAGAATTTGTATCCATAAGTACCTGAATTGATGGCATTTTCCATTTAAACGGAGATGCTTTCAAAATGATGAATACTCCTAATATGAAGGCTGTAACTTCAGCAATCAAGGTTGCTGTAGCGACTCCTTGTACATCAAAAGAAAAAACATGAACGAAAAGAATAGCTAAAAACATATTCAAAACATTTGTAAGTATCTGTAAACATAGAGATTCTTTAATCTTAGCCATTCCCATTAACCAACCAAGAATCACATAGTTCATCAGCGTAAAAGGTGCTCCCCATATTCTAATCCTAAAATATTCTATTGCAAACCTACTTACATCAGCATCAGGAGAAATTACTAAGAGAGCCGCATGTTCAATCGGCCATTGTAAAAGAATAAAAAGCAGCCCTACTATTACAGCTAATAAAAATGGCCGGGATAAAGCAAGTACTCCCTGATCTGGATCACTTGCCCCATTTGCTTGTGCGGCAAAGGCGGATGTACTAACTCTTAAAAAGCCAAATACCCAATATAACGTATTAAAAATAAGAGTTCCTACCGCAACCCCTCCAATATAAGCTGGAGCTGGAAGTTGCCCTACAACAGCAGTATCAACCGCACCTAATAAAGGCGTGGTCATCGTTGAGATTGTCAGGGGAATCGCCAAAGTAAGATACGTACGATGATTCATCCAACCGGCCTCCTTCTATCATTTTGAGTTAAACACAAAAGCAATAGCCTCGATTACGTGGATGAAATCGAGGCCTTTAAATACATGGGTATACCTTTAAATTAGATATGATTATTCCTTGCTCTAATTGAACGAAAACGCGGATGCTCTGCAAGTATAGAACCCCTCATCTCTTTTACCACAGGATTTTTTGAAGTAAAGAACTGATTTTTCGAATTATAGTATTCGATTAATTCTCCTTTTTCTAATACACCTAATGTATCGCTAATCATATAAGCAGCTTTGATATCATGTGTAATAAAAAAATACGATAGACCAAAGTCTTCTTTTAACTCCTTTAATAGTTCTAAAATGAGAGTTTGCGTAACCATGTCTAGACTGCTTACAGATTCGTCTAAGACAATGAGCTTTGGCTTAAGAGAGACTGCCCTTGCAATATTGATCCTTTGCAGCTGACCGCCGCTAAATTGATGCGGATATTTTTTTAAGTCTTTTTCATCAAGCCCTACTCTTTCTAATAACTCAATCACGGTTCGTTTTTGTTCAGCCAATGTTAATTTTTCATAGTTTTCTAACGGTTCTGCGATAATACGTTCAGCCGTCATTCGGGGATTGACTGCTGAGTACGAATCTTGAAAAACAACTTGAAGATCACGCCGAATTTTTTGGCGAGTATATTTATCTACAGTATAGATGTCATGTCCTTGAAAGAGAACTTGTCCATGCTGTGGCTTTTCCAAGCCGAGAATTACTTTTCCTAAAGTACTTTTACCGGCACCGCTCGTACCAAGCATTCCTAAGCATGTCCCTTCTTCAATAGAGAAGGAGATATCAGAAAGTACTTTCTTAGAACGATTTTGCCATTTGAAAAACGTTCGGTTTCCGTAGCTATGAGTGACTTCATTTACTTGTAATAAACTCACTTGTTCACCTCTTATAAAATGCTTTTTACATATCAAATTAAGTTGTTCACAGGTTCTTCTAAAGATAATGCTGGTCGTGCATTTAGCAGTTTTTTTGTATACTCATGCGTTGGTGAATCAAATAGCTGAAATACACCCGCTTTTTCTACTATTTTCCCATGTTGCATAACGGCTACTTCATCTGCCATTTCAGAGATAACTCCTAGGTCGTGAGAGATTAATAAAATTGCTGAACCATATTCAGAACGAATTTTATCTAAATGATGTAGTACATTCTTCTGATTGTTTACATCTAACGCGGTTGTCGGTTCATCTGCAATAATAATAGCTGGATGCAGGCTTGCGGCAATAGCAATCATTAATCGTTGAAGCATACCCCCACTCAGTTGAAAAGGATAGTATTTCAAAAGCTTGTCAGGGTCAGGTAAATTCACTTGTTTCATTGACTCAACGGCAAGCTCTGTTGCCTGTTTTTTATTCCAATGCGTATGAGAGCGAATAGTCTCAATAAATTGGTGTCCAATAGTAAAAACTGGCGTAAAAGCATTCATCGGGTTTTGCATAATAAAGGCTATATCCTTTCCACGAATCTTACGCATTTCTTTCTCAGCTAAACCATTTAATTCTTGGCCTTTTAGCGTTATACTCCCTTCAATTGTTGTTTCCTTACGATTGAGGAGCTGGAGAATAGACATGCTTGTAACGGTTTTACCACAACCGCTTTCACCAATAAGACCAAGAATTTCCCCAGGCTTCAGTTCAAAATTTATATCTTGAACAAGAGTTGCAACACCATTTTTTGTTTTTATTTGAACACGTAAATCTCTAACTTGTAACACTTTTGACTCTTCTGTTCCCAACTTTCTTCATTCCTTTTTAAAATCGACGTTTGACACCGTAACGTTCTGATAACGCTTCGCCTAATAGATTGAATGTAACAATAACAAGCATAATAGACAAACCTGGATAAAGCATCAGTTCTGGATTCGTCCGAATATATGATTTTCCTTCGTGAATCATTGCTCCCCATTCAGGTGTAGGAGACTGGACTCCTAATCCCAGAAAAGACATAGCAGATATATCCATGATAGCCCATCCCATTTCCAACGTACCCATTACAACAAGCGGAGGTAACACATTGGGGATAATATGATTTTTAATGATCTTCCATTGAGAAGAACCGCTGATCTTCGCAGCGGAGATGAAGTTCTGTTCTTTCAAACTAAGGACCATTCCTCGGAACATTCTAGCGTAATAAACCCATTGTACAAGCATCAGCGCTAAGATTACTTGTGACAGTCCAGGTCCAAATATACCAACCAATCCTAGTACAAGAATAAGGCTTGGAAAAGCCATAACACCATCGCAAAATCTCATTAAAATATGATCAATCCAGCCGCCTTTATAACCTGAAAACGTTCCAATAATTAAACCAATTGCTAACGATGAAATGAAAATAAGTATCGCAAAACCTAATGAGATGCGTGCCCCGTATAAAATACGTGACAAGTTACATCTTCCTAAATGATCCGTTCCCAATGGAAAATCCCAGCTTGGAGGCTGCAATTTATAAGCTAAATTGACGGCAATGGGATTATTTGGTGTAATCCAAGGGGCCAATATGGCGATGATAAAAAGAATACCTAATATTGTTGAACATATGGAAATTACTTTTTGACTTTTAAATATCGTACGTATACTTGTTATCATCGATGCTGTCCTTCTTTCCTGGAAATACGCGGGTCTATATACATTTGAACTATATCTACAATTAAATTACTCAAAATGAACAAACTGGCTGCTATTAGCACGTAGCATTGTATAACAGGTATATCACGATTAAAAATAGCTTCAATGAAATAACGCCCAAATCCAGGCCAAGAAAAAACCGATTCAACGATAATTGTGCCCGTAAGCAATTTCCCAAGATTCATTCCAAGCCCAGTTATCATTGGGGAAATAGCAATTCTCAGCACATGTTTTGTCATAATCGTTTTTTCTTTAAGTCCTCTAGTTCGAGCAAATAGCACATATGGTTGTTGCAAGTTTTCAAGAACACTGGCACGTAATAATCTTGTATACATTGCTATTAAAGGAAGAGCTAGCGTAATCGAAGGCAGTACAAGATGCTGCCATGTCCCAATTCCCTCAACTGGAAAAAGGTTAAGCTTAACAGAAAAGAAAAAAACCAATATATAGCCCAGCCAAAAAGTTGGAATAGACGCACCAAAAAAGGAGAGTAAACGGCTAAAATGATCAATAACGCTGCCTTTCTTTACTCCTGCGAGAAACCCAAGAGGCACGCTGACAAACACCGCTATTAATATACTCGCTATGGCTAGTTGGATGGTCGCTGGTATTCGATATATGACTTCATCCCAAACGGGCTTATTCGAAACATAAGATATGCCAAAATCAAGTTGGCATACCTTCATAATAGAGTTTGCATATTGAATAAAGAATGGTTGGTCTAAACCAAACTCATGTCTTTTTTGAGTTAAAATCTCATCAGTCGGTTGGATATGTGCTGCTGTTAAATAAGCTTCAGCTGGATCCACCGGTGAAAGATGAATCATTCCAGTCGTGAGAAGTGCAGCCAAAAGAAAAACTGGAATGATGGACATAATTCGTTTCAGTATATAGTTGCCCATGAAAACCTCCTGCTAGTTACTGTTTGATGCTAATTCCTGTGAATGGATTCTCGTCACGATTAGCAGGGAAATTAAAATTCGTTACATTCTTTTGATAAATGGCTGTTTTCTTCATATATGAAATAGGAATAATAGCTCCTTGGTCTTGTATTGACTTTAAAATAGACGAATAGAGCTGTTGGCGCTCTTTTTCATCTGTTGTTTGAGGAACCTTCGCCATTTGTTTAATTAATTCATCTTTATTTGGGTATGCTGAAATAGCTTCATTAAACCCATACCCTTTTGATGAGACAATGTTTAAAAATGTATGAGGATCATAAGGTGCACCAAAATTACTATAGAAATTAATATCAAATTTATTATCTTTAAATCTTTGAACTTGGTCTGGTAGTTCAACTCCCTCAATGTTTAATTTCACACCAATTGCTGCCCATTCAGATTGAAGGGTTTCGGCCATTGCTTTTTGAATTGATTCTGCTGAATCATACATTAGGTCAATTTCAAGTAACTTTCCATCCTTTTCACGAACTGTTTTTCCTTTAGGGAGTTTCCATCCTGCTTTGTCTAATAATGCCTTTGCTTTTTCTACATTATATTTTACCAACTTCACATCAATATCTTTCGTGTAAGGTAAATTTGTAGGTAAGATATGGTCTGCTTTTTCTTCTAAACCTGAAGTCACTCCTTTAACCAACGCTTCTTTGTTAAAACCATAATGAAGGGCTTGCCTTACACGTTCATCTGAAAGCTGTTCTGTTTTTGTATTCATAACAAGCTGTCTTGTGGCAATTGGTTCAGAAACCCTAGTTTCATATTTCCCAGTAGACTTTAATTGCTTAAATGTGTCTAGACTGACAACTCCTTCTCCATAAATCATGTCTAAATCACCTTTTTCAAATGCGAGTACTCTCGTTTCTGCATCTGGAATAACTTTCACTTTGATTTTTTCTACTTTTGGAATCTCTCCCCAATAATTTTCATTTCGTTTATAAATAGCATATTCGTCTGCTTTATACTTTTCTAAAATCCATGGACCTGTACCTACCGGTTTAACGATACCTTTTGAAGTATCACCATCTTTAGGAAAACCAGCTTCCCCCAAGAAACGAACTGGTCGAACCACAGCTAGCTCTTGAATTGTTGGGTAATATGGTTCAGTCAATGTTAATTTAAAAGTATTTTTATCCACTACTTCTGTCTGAGCTATTTTTGTAATGAAACCCAACCAACTATGTAATTCTTCATTATTCAAAATAGTGTCAAAATTCTTTTTAACAATTTCTGCATTAAAATCTGTTCTATCGGAAAATTTTACACCTTCGCGCAAATGAAACGTGTATACTTTACCATCTTCAGAAATTTCCCATGACTTAGCTAGATTTGGTTTTATCTTACCGCCGGCTTGATAGCTTACTAATGGTTCATACACCATAGATTGAGCAAATAATTGTGAAGGGTTGTAGACATGTGGATTCATTTCCCCTACATCTCTCGGCCAAGCAATCGTAAGCATATTATCATGACTGCCTTTCGATGTTGATTCCCCATTATTATTATTTGAACAACCAACTAATAATGTTGACAAAATTAAAATAAACACAAATGTTAACTTAATTTTCAGACTAATTTCCCTCTTAGACATAACGGTGTCTCCTCCTACTTGATGCTGATAATCGTTTTCAATTGTAAGCAGGATTCGCATTCTTGTCAATGTAATATTGAAAACTTTATTTTCAATATTGTTATCTATCTGTGAAAGTAACTTTTCCGGACGGAATGCTTGCCCTTTTTAAAGAAAAAGCCCTTGAGATTTAAGAAAAAATCAAAAGACTTGAGTATTTAAAAATTGTTTTACAAACCAAAGTAACGTTGACTGAACAACTATTGTTAACATGTTAACGAGATAAAAAGCTGCCTCGGAGCGTCAGTAGAGGCAGCTTTTTATAAAACTAGATATGAAATGTGTGTTAGTAAGTAAATTACAACATATTTTTTCATAAAAGCGATTTATTATAAGGATAAGCATAAGCATATGTATAAAAGCTGCCTAATTCGTAATTGGAGCCTTTCTTAAATCCCCTGTTTTCAAGGGATTCTTTTTTGTTCATATTCCCAAAAAGGGATTTAGGTAACAAAAAATGTAATATATTACTTTTCTCTGCTAATCACGTACTTTTTCTTGAGTATAAATCAGCTCTTAAAATCATCTAATCTAGTGAAAAATTCCTGAAGGAAATCATAAAATAACTTTTCCGTTGGAAGTAGTGCTCGTTCCTTTGGGGTAATAACGCCTACAGTCCTTGTTACGCTTGGTTCAACCAATGGTATTTTAACTGTTGAGCGTGGCAAGCTATCGACTAGCGTGACTTCTGGCATGAGTGTTACACCTAAACCAGCAGAAACTAACCCTTTCAACGCATCAATATCATCCCCCTCGAAGGCAACATTTGGTGTGAAGCCAAGATTCTGACAAGCATTCACAACAATATCTCGAAAGACAAACCCCTCAGGTAATAAAACAAACGGTTCATCTACTAGTTCTTGAAGTTTTACGGAGGATTCTTTTGCAAGGCGGTGGTGAATTGGCAAAAGAGCCACAATATTTTCCGTAAATAAAACTTTTTGTTGAAGTTTTTTTTCTTTGAGAGGAAGTGGACCTATCAGACCAAGATTAAAATCGCCTTTAATCACACCTTCAATTAATTCCTGGTAAAGCGCTTGTTTTAACTGAAATTTTGCTTCCGGATAGCGCAATCTAAATGCATAGATTACAGTTGGTAATGTATACGCTGCTAAACTTATCGGAAAAGTAATGCGTATTGTTCCTTTTTCAGGATCTAAATATTCCTTAACCTCACGTCTCGCATCGTCTATCACATTCATGGCATGTTTCATTCGTTCAAAAAATATTTTTCCAATTGGCGTTAAATGTACCCTCCTTCCTTCTCTGATAAACAAATCAACTTCTAATTCATTTTCTAAATTTACTATTTGTCGACTTACGGAGGATTGTGCTACATGTAAAGAATGGGCGGCTTCAGTTACGTGTTCGCGTGTAGCAACCTCCATAAAATAACGGATTTGTCTAAAGTCCATTTTATATCCTCCTTATTAGTTAATGCATAAAATGCATTGATATTATCGTTTCTTTATATTGATTCGATCATTATTTCAATTATAAAATATTTTATAATAACAACCCTAAAAAATTACGACGAATTTTTTAAATTTTCATTATAAATCAATAAATAGGAGACGGATAAGTATGATAACAGTTGAAAAAAATCAATCGGCGAATACAGAAAGCGTGCAGAATTATGTTAATCAAGTATTTGAAACAGTAAAAAAACGAAATCCAAGTGAAAGTGAGTTTCATCAGGCAGTCAAAGAAGTATTCGATTCTTTAATACCTGTTCTTATAAAAAACCCTCAGTATATTAACCAAGCTATTCTGGAGAGAATCGTTGAACCTGAGAGAGTCATCTCTTTTCGTGTACCTTGGATCGATGATATGGGAAATGTTAGAGTTAATCGAGGGTTTCGCATCCAATATAGCAGCACAATTGGTCCATATAAAGGCGGATTAAGATTTCATCCATCTGTCAACGCAAGTATTATTAAATTTTTAGGATTTGAGCAAATTTTTAAAAACTCTTTAACTGGTCAACCAATTGGCGGCGGTAAAGGCGGTGCTGATTTTGATCCTAAAGGAAAATCAGATGGAGAAATAATGCGTTTTTGTCAAAGCTTTATGCTAGAACTTAGCAAATATATCGGACCTGATACGGATGTTCCTGCAGGTGACATTGGTGTAGGAAGTAAAGAAATTGGCTTTTTGTTTGGGCAATATAAAAAAATGCGTAGCACCTTTGAAGCAGGTGTTCTAACAGGAAAAGGCCTTAGTTATGGTGGAAGTTTAGCTCGTAAAGAAGCAACTGGATATGGAACAGTTTACTTTGTTGAAGAAATGTTAAAAGATAATAATCTCAGCTTTAAAGGCAGTACAGTTGTTGTGTCAGGGTCAGGAAATGTCTCAATTTATGCAATTGAAAAAGCGATGCAGCTAGGGGCTAAAGTGATCGCGTGCAGCGATTCGAATGGTTATATCTATGACAAAGATGGTCTTAACTTAGAGACAGTTAAACGTATTAAGGAAGTAGAAAAAAAACGCATAAGTACTTATGTAAATGATCATCCCGAAGCGGTTTACGTGGAAAGTTGTAATGGGATTTGGACAGTACCATGTGATATTGCTTTACCATGTGCTACTCAAAATGAGATCGATCAAAACTCTGCAGAATTATTAGTTTCTAATGGAGTAAAAGCAATTGGTGAAGGTGCAAATATGCCATCTACATTAGAAGCTGTCGAGATTTTCTTAGAGAACAATATTTTATTTGCCCCTGCTAAAGCAGCAAACGCTGGTGGTGTTTCTGTATCAGCATTAGAAATGGCTCAAAATAGCACTAGGCTTTCTTGGACTTTTGAAGAAGTCGATAGCAAATTACATGCGATTATGAAAAGCATATACCAAAATAGCAAGAAAGCTGCTCAAGAATACAACGCTCCTGGTAATCTTGTCGCAGGTGCAAACATTGCTGGATTTATAAAAGTTGCTGATGCTATGATTGAGCAAGGTGTTATTTGATACTTCATTAGGAGAATATACTAGTATGGATATCTTGAATTTAAAGGCTGTTAATAATGGGTGACTTACAGATAGTTTCTACAATTATAATTGCTAGTTTAATTGCACTTTCATATGCACTCAGTAGAAAAAAACCTACTATTAAATATATAACACCTCTCATTGTAGGAGTGGTTAGTGTTGGCGTTGTTATCGTAAGCTTCCTTATCGGAGGATGGATTGGTATGAGAATAGGAACAATTAGCTTTACTGCTTTTATCTCATCACTTATCTCCCTACTAATTATATCTATAGCTGAATCTGTGAAAAGAAAATTCAGTAAAAACATTCACCACTAAAGTATGTATAGCACATACAAAGTCAGTTTATATAATGCGGATGATTGGTAGAAAAAGAAGACGTCAAATAATACCAAGTATAAAAGCCCTTTAAAACCTCAGTTCTAAAGGGCTTTTATACCTCTTTATTATTTAGAAGTCACATATTCATTCTTCCCTGCTCCCATACCGGCGATAAAAATAAAGATTGAAACTAAAACTAGCATCAGTAAAGGGATAGTCCAGCTGTGTGTAATGTCGTGTAGTCCTCCAAATAACACAGGCCCTACAGCAGATAAAAGATAACCGAATGATTGAGCCATACCGGATAATTCTGCTGCCTCGTTAGTACTTTGTGTGCGTAAACTAAAGAACATCATTGCCAAACTAAATACAAACCCGACTCCAATTCCAACCATAATAATCCACAATGGGATAAGGAGTGTATTTCCGTACAAGATACCTAATAATCCTCCAATAAGCAAAACAGCTGGAATGACTACTAATAAACGCTGATCTTGCAAACGGCCGGCTAAAATAGGAACGAGGAACGTAATAGGAAGTACAGCAAGCTGCATTAACGATAACATCCAGCCAGCGTCATGAGTATTCAATCCTTTTTGTTCAAGAATTTCCGGCATCCATGTAATAACTGTATAGAAGATAAAGGATTGAAATCCCATAAATAATGTGACATTCCATGCTAATCTAGAACGCCATAAGTTAATAGATTCACCCTTTTGCACTGTTTGTTGAGACTTCGTAGACTTATGTCGATTTCGCAATTGCGGTAGCCAAATGAAGATGGTAAGAAGAGATAAAATCCCCCAACATCCAAGGGCTCCGGTCCATCCTAAACCTGATACTGAAGAAATGGGAATACTTATACCAGACCCAATAGCGCCGCATAAATTCATAGAAACTGCATAAATTCCTGTCATCATGCCTATCTTTTGTGCAAAGTTATGTTTAATTAGACTAGGTAACAATACATTTCCAATAGCAATAGATAAACCAATTAAGATCGTTCCTGCAAATAATGTTTCTATTCCACCAAAAGAGCGTATTCCAATTCCGATTGTTAATAAGATTAAGGAAATAAATAGCGTAAACTCCATGCCGAAACGCCGAGCTAACTTGGGAGCAAAAGGAGATAGGAATGCAAAAGCTAGTAAAGGTACTGTAGTTATTGTTCCTGCTAAAGTATTAGATATTCCTAAACTGTCACGAATAGAAGCTACCAGTGGGCCCACAGATGTTAAAGGGGCTCTGAGATTAGCTCCAATTAGGATAATGCCTATAATCAGTAATCCTATTTTAGGATTTATATTTAGTTTTGGCTGTTCTAGTCGATTTGTTGTGTGTGGGATACCCATGGTAGCTATAGACCCTCCGTATATAATCTTAAAGTTTTTAAAATTAAGTAATATATTCATTTACTGTGCAGATTGCCATGATAGCATCCACAAGTTTACAAAGTAGGTTCAACTAAAATCAGTATGAGAACTTACTTCAACTATATGATGACCAGATGTATGTAAAGAATCTATCATATGGTTATATAAATCAATTAACATATGATTTATGTAATGCTTCTAACATTGTTTTATGCAGCTGGATGTCAGCTTTTTCATAAGCTTTTCCCTGCTTTGTTTGTAGTCGGCCAGTATGTACGACAGATTATATATCCTCTCTCAATGTATTTCGGCTCATTTCAAATTGTTGCATTAATTTCATTTCAGAAAGGATCTGTCTTCCATTTTCCCATATACTCTATATTCATTTAAGGATTCGATTTGAGAGACAACTTGTTCTACAAGTGACATACGATTTGCCTTTAATATATCAACTGTACATCCTTCTAATTTTTAGAGGGATTAGTTCATTGGTTATTTTAGCACATATAGATGAGAGTATAAATATGGCTGCGGTATTAGACAGCTAAATGTATAAATACTAATACCTTGAGCAAACTATTCAAGATGCCTAAACGGCATCTTCTTCAATACACATAATATACAAAACAAAGTTAATATAATCGACTCTCTTAAGTTAACTGTTTTTATAAGGCTCCTGTTAAAATCTAGTGCCATGAATAACACTTTAAACACTTTGTACGTTATTCATTTAATTTCTAACATAAAGAAATAAACATCTTAGAGAATCAGCTAAGTGTATAAATCTATATATTACATTCACCCCTGTTCCAAGAAAGAAGAAGATTCTAATGAAAGGAGAGCGTAAAGTGGAAATCATCCAAGTAAGCTGGCGTACAGTATTATTATATGTTGTGATTATTATTATTTTTCGTTTTATTGGCCAACGAGGCATAAATCAGCTAAATGTCATTGATCTTGTTGTTGTGCTTATGATAAGTGAACTTGGAGTGGTTGCAATTGAGGATACGGGAGAGTCCTTACTACATCAACTTGTACCTATTCTTATATTAACACTTATCCAAATAGGGCTTACCTATATCCAATTAAAAAGTCAAAAGTTACGCAGAGTACTAGATGGGCAACCTATTATTGTAATAAGACAAGGAAAAATTGATGAAAAACAAATGAAAAAATCACGTTATAATTTGGACGACTTGCTTTTACAACTGCGGGATAAAAATATAGGAGATATCCGTGAGGTAGATTATGCGATATTAGAGCCTTCAGGTACATTATCTGTATTTAAAAAATCAGAAAGCAAAGATAAATCAGGATCTGTATTTTTACTTCCCCTTGTTATTGATGGGATCATTCAAGAAAAGCATTTAAATCTAATAAATAAAAATTCTTCTTGGCTTTTCAACGAATTGAAAAAAAGAGGGTACAAAGACGTGAAACGTATTTTATATTGTAGTTTTTTAAATGGGCAGCTTTTTGTGGATATAAAAAATGAATGATAAAAAAATCTAGGACGAAAATGGGTTTAAACTTGGCTAATTCTATAGAAAGCCACAAACTGCTGGAGCTATTGAATACAAGATCTTTAAAAGCTGTAATAGTCATGTGTTGTTATGTATAAACGAAGAGCAAGCTAATAAAAATCAGCTTGCTCTTATCTATAAGATGAAGTACAAAAAGGGCTTTTTTTATTTATTAAGCTCAGCAGGAGCTGAAATATTCTCAAGAACTTTTCCTGTTTCTTTATTTGAAGTATTACTTATCGCTAAATCTCCCAGAGAAACCATTCCAATGAGTTTTCCGTTTTCTACAATAGGAAGTCTGCGTATTTGATGCTGAGACATGAGATCTGAAGCCTGCTCTACAGACATGTATTTTGTACCGGTAATAACATCAGTATTAATCATTTCAGATATTTGGGTATTCGTATTAAAATTATTAGCTAATCCCTTGACGACTAAATCACGATCCGTTATTAGGCCTATCAGCTTATCATTTTCACAAATTGGAATAACTCCTACATCTACATTCTTCATCATATTAGCTACCTCACCACATGAACTTTTAAGGTTACCTGTCTCAATATTAGAAGTCATCACTTCTGTTATATTCATAGCAACTCCTCCTTTATTTAATCATTGTCTTACTTCACTTGATTCCCGCACCTCATCTTCTAAAACGTCCATTTGAGTTTTAGGATACAAAGCTTTAGGTTTTAATGAGAAGAAAATGGTGAATGGATTTGAAAAATTCATCGCATTTTATTGGACAGTAAAAAGGTGTAAGAATGACAGGAAACGAGTTTTTAATAAAAGAGCACAACCCGTTGGTTCGTAATAAATTTATACTTCTCATCTTTATACTTTTACAAAAGAGTTATCCGAAGCTAATTTTCATTAAATTGAAATATTAAAACTATTATATAAATTGTATAATTTAGTAGTATAAAAACTACTAGGAAGGAATTACACACTATGTTATGGTTTATATCTGCTTTAGGGACAGCTGTATGCTTCGGAGTAAACAATACTTTATTTAAATGGGGTGCTCTTCAACATTTATCTAAAGTGTGTATTCAACTTTTCTTTTATTGGATTTCTTTTTTTATCCTCTTATTAGTTACTCTTATTAAAGGAAGTTTTGAATTTCACATTTTACCTATTTTAACGGGGGCACTAATCGGTATCTTAAATGCCAATGGCAATATCCAAATGTCGAAAGCCTTTGAGAAAGGACCTGCGAGTATTACATCTACCATTATTGCGATGAATACAGTCATTGTTGTTATAGCTACATCCTTATTATTTCCTCAATCCATTCCTTTAACAAATTGGATTGGTATCGTCATTATTATATTGGCAGCTTGTATTATTCAGTATCAACCAAACAAAACGGCACACATAGAGTATAAATTATGGATTTTGAGCTGCTGTTTAGCTCTTCTATCTATCGGAACAGTTGGTATTATTATGAAATTCAGCACGTATCAGCACTTTAGCATGGGTGAAATGCTTGTTTCAATGTATGGCGGAGGAGCTGTCTATTTAAGTTTATTAGCTCGGAAAGAATTTAAAAAATTAACTGCACATAAAATTGAAATAAAGATAGGTATACTAGTTGGTATATTAAGTACGATTGGTTACAGCTGTTATTTATTCGCCCTAAAGGAAGGTCCATCCAGTGTGGTTTATCCAATCATTAGTTTAAATTGTATTGTTGTTTTAATTGGGAGCTTAGTTATCTTTAAAGAAAGACTTAAAAAATATCAATTAATAGGAATTATTCTTACTTTATGCGGAATCGTGTTGACTAAGATATAAGTTTTTGCACTAATACCGACAGAAGAACGAACATATAGTAAAATAGGTCTCCCTCTGTATGGCAACTGAAGATGTATATAGTATACATACATAGAAAAAACAGAAAAACTCCCCCAATGCGTTAAGGGAGTTTTTCTATTTTTAGGAGTTAGCTAAATGATAATTCATCCATCTTGAGCTTTGGGCACCAACCTTGCCTTAATGCATCGATTGAATCGGTCGTTTTAGCTATGCTCTCTCTTCTAATCTATTTTTATTTATTTCAACAGGTAACGTTAATGCCGCTAGTTTGCAGAACTTTTTCTAGTGCACTTTGCTCTTTATTGCTTAAAGGAACCATTGGCAAACGAACACCGCCAACTTGTATTCCATTTAAATTTAATGCAGCTTTTACTGGCGAAGGACTTGGCGCAATAAATAATGTTCTCATAATTGGAAGCAGATTGCGATGTATAGCAGCAGCTTTTTGGACATCGCCATTTTTGAAGGCATTAATCATTTCTTGCATATCATTGCCAATGATGTGGGAAGCAACTGAAATAACTCCTGTCCCGCCAATTGCTAATACTGGTATTGTTAACCCATCATCGCCGCTGTATAGTGTAAAGTCGCTAGGTGTTTTGCTAATAATCTCTGCCATGTCATCCAAATTGCCACTTGCTTCCTTAATTGACACAACATTAGGGATCTCTGATAGACGAACAATTGTTTCAACAGAAATGTTAACTATGCTTCGCCCTGGGATATTATAAAGCATAACTGGTAGAGAGGTTGATTCCGCAATCGTTTTAAAATGCTGGTACAAGCCTTCTTGAGACGGCTTATTATAGTATGGAGCAACGAGCATAATACCATCGACTCCTGTTTCCTCTGCAAGTTTCGTTAAGCTAATCGAAGCTTGCGTGTTGTTTGAGCCAGTTCCAGCGATGACGTGGACTCTTCCAGCAGCAGCTTTTACAACACATTTGAATAATTCAATTTTTTCTTCTGTGGTTAATGTTGGAGACTCTCCAGTTGTACCAGCTACAACTAAGCCATCTGTGCCATTTGTAATTAAATGCTCAACTAACGTTTTCGTCGCGTTAAAATCAATTTCGCCATTCTGATCAAATGGGGTAACCATTGCTGTTAATACTTGGCCAAAATTCATAACTACACACCCTTTATAAAATTTTTAAAATTAGAGGGGTCAGGACCATTCATAAGAAACGCAAAAAGCAGCAACGAGGGATTCGTTGCTGCAGTAGAAACAATATTTATCAAAAATAGTTTCCGTGCGTAAGATAGCCCTCCATATAGTTTCCTATATGACAGTTCTGTATTTATTCAACAGCAGAACCAGCTTCAAGAACATGAGATTCTTTTGGCTTCGGCAAATACCCCTTTCCACAATTGTCATTGGATCTCATTCTCCTCAAATTGTATACTTATGATCTTTGCACCTCTATCCTCACTTCAAAAAATATTGAAATAAGAAAATATTTAATTGAATTTAATATAACAGTAAATTTCCTTTCACGCAAGAATCATTTAAGTATAGTTTCACGGATATTATATAATTGAGTCCCTAAACTAGGATGTGTCCAAATTATTGACTCAAGCTCACAACCTCAATATCATTCATGTTAGCAGTCTACCTTTCTTTTTGCTATCCGCTATATATTTGAATTTATAGAGTGTACATATAATAAAAAGCCACCCGCTTAGAGTGACTTAGCATTAGGTTTATTCTTTAATTCATCAGGTACGTAATCTAAAAGTACGGATATTATTGTATTAAAATGCCATGGAGTAAGATTGTTGCCAGCACTTTCTTTTAACTCAGTTCTTAGCTTTTCACCCCATATAGGATATTTATTGTTGCTTTTTGCTTCCTCTAACATATACTCAACTACATTTAGTACTTTATAATATTCGTTTTCTTTTGCGCTAATATAATAATCCTTTTGTTTATAGTTCATATCTCCAATCTCCTTTTGGTTATTTATGAACAATAAATTTTTTCATAAGATAGCATCAAATTTAGACTATATCTCTTATTTCCTTATAACATCTACATTGATTTAAATAGTTTATAATATCTTGGTTATTTACTTCTTTGATATTATCTCCAAAAAGTTCAACGGCACTTTCTAAACGTTCCCTTTGATTATCAATCGTTAGTACATATCGAAGTGCATCAACTACTGGTGCATTATGATATGTACGACGAGCGAAATATTCTTCGATTGCCTTATTTAAGTATTCTGATTCAGCCTTTCTAAATTTAGGTTCTGACCTTTGAAGGTTCTTTACCTCCATCTCCATCATGAATCCCTCATCCTCTCAGCTTTAATTTACTATTTTATTTCCCTACTGGAAGTAAAATAAAACTTAGTTTGTATACAAATTAATATATTTTCTCAAAATAAAAAACACCTGTGAAGACAGATGTTTTTTGTAAACTTAACATATTACAGAAGAAACGATTCGTCATCAAAAGGAACAAAGTGATTAGTTACAGTACGTGCTCGTTTTTTATAGTTATCCGTTATCCGTTATGGTTATGAAAGTACTATTTTGTTAATTGATTATACATGTCTTCCAGCTCTGAAAAAGAAATGTCTTCAGAGGCATAACCTACAGCAGCATCCACAATTCGATCAAAACTTTCAGATGAGATGCTTTCTGCTTTGAGGTATCGCTCATACTGCTCTAGTTGTTCCTGCTGATTTTCTAAATCTCTTCCTTTTCCTTCGTAATCAGGAGCTTTTATCGTTTCAATATTTTTCTTAACAACATCGACATACTGTCTTAATTCTTCCACATTTATCCCTCTCCTTCTATTTTTGAAGTAACACATGGATCAAAAATATGACACATCAGTAAAGGAAAAGTAGCACTCTCCCTCTATAAATATTGCGTCAAACCTCCAGAATTATACATTTTTAAAAAACAAAAACACCCCTAGAGGGTGCTTTTCGAAAATATTCTGTACTGAAAGGAGAGACCATTCACCTACAAAGGGAACGGTGGATTGCTTATAGTATGTGTTATTTTCTTAGATTTATACTTAAAAAAGAAAAAATCCCACTACTGGAAAAAATGCTGTTTTCCCAACGTAAACCTTGCGGAAACTAGGTATACTTTTCTCCGTTTTCATGATGAAGCTTGCCGATTCAATTTCAATAAAGGTCTGATGTAGAACTGATATGTTCCATAATTGTTGATTGTAATCAGATGCACACACACTTTCATCATAACGTGCTTTAATAATATGTCTGAATTCTCCGATTAAGCACTGACCAGTGTAGCATTTTACCCCTTTTTCTTCTATAGCATTTAGCACTTTAAACTCAAATTGAATTTTCATAAGTAAACCCATCGATGTTTGCTTCATGTAAAGCTAAAGAATAGATTAATTTTTGATGGAGCATAGCATGCAGTCAAATTCTTGTTGAGGAAATATAGCTTTATCTTTTAATTAACACATCTAAGGACATACTAAAAAATGAGGTGATAATATGGAAATAAATCGAGCTAAGCAAATTCTTTCTTCACCCAAGGAAATTGATGTTCATTACCACGGAGTTCCTATTTGGATTAAAAGTGTAGATGAAACATCAAGTATGGCTACCGTTCATGCGAGAGGAACACATGATGAAGACCGTATGGTTCCAGTCCTTGATTTAGAAGAAAAATAAAAAGCCACAAAGGAAGAATGTGGAATTTTCGCATTCTTTTCTTCCATCTCCAAATAGAACCGAATAACTGATACCATATTTCTCTAAGCTTTATTTATAAGAAAAAAGAGGTGCAGCATGAAAGAGAAAAAAGAACCACAATTCAGAAGTGGCGAGCTAGAAAATGCGGAACTAAAAGGCTATTATGGAATGGACCCTGAAACAAGCCTTCAATCCGTTAATTTTGCTACGACAGAGAACCCATACTTAAATGAGCATTATCAAGAAGATTCTAAAGAAAATGAATAAAAAGAGAAGAAAATAACCGACCTTTATTTCTTTTCTGTAGTTATACATTTTTATTAAGTTAACAATAGAAAGGTTTTCAGATAGCATATTTCGATTTCGGCTTATTCTTAATTTTGTAACGATATTACCTGACACATAACGATTATAAAAAGCCACTTGTTTTACGCAAGTGGCTCTTTGCTATATTGATTGAATGCATTTGAACCCCTAAATAAATAATGGCAAAAAGCAATCTATAATTGATGTAGATTATTCTTTGACTAATTTAACAAGCATATGAGCAAGATGATGTTGTTCTTCCTCGTTTCCAACTTTCCATAACTCATGTAACAAGTATTGTTCTTCATTTTGTGGCTCTTCATGGATTGCGAGATAGTCAGCTATTTTTTTAGCTGCTAGAGCTAATTGATTATCATTTAACCCTAGTTTCTCACCTTTTGTGACTTTATCTCCTAAGTAACTTTTAAATTCGTTAAAACTAGAAAGGATGTTGTCTTTCTTCTCTTGACTCATTTCATTTAGTTTATCCTCTACTTTATTTTCGACGGTTTCAGTATTATTGTTCATTTTTCATTCTCCTTCCAATTAAGTATCAATGTTCTTATATGATAAATCCCCTATTTACAGGTATATAAACATTTCGTAGCCGACTCCTATATTAAGTAGAATAATAGTAAACCTTGAATAAAACTCGAGTATTTGTAATAGAGTTTAGTGAAAAACCTTTTTGATAACAGAATGTATTTCTTAGGAGATTAACAACCTAGGTTAGTTTCACAAAACTTAATTAGTTATTTAGATGAGGAATGGAGTGAATACAAATGAGTTTAGCTACTTATATAGGTTCAAACGTAGAATTACCTATTAATAAGGAATTAGATGATTTAGTTACTATTGGCAGTTGCTTTTCAGATGAAAGAAATCGATTGAACATAAAGAAACACCAATTTACTACCCTTTATGTTTATGAAGTTGCAAGTGACTGGGGAATTGAAATTACGGAATATATGAATAAGAGCAGGCGTAAAGAATCAAAAGAGAAACTAATTGCACTATGCAAATTGATGGACCGCTACCTTAAGTCAGGAGACTTTTTTGAATTGTATAGTTGTTGGATAGGGGAAGAAACTGAAGAACAAGAGAGGAAATTAACGTTAAACATCCATTACTTTGACATTGATGATATTGACATGCCGGAAAAAACATTAGTTAGAATTGAAAAGTGAGTTCGCCCTATTATTATGGTGAATTTCCCCTTATATAGTATACATAAAAAAAGAAAAACTCCCCTAATGCCTTAAGGGAGTTTTTCTTTTAGTTAAATATTAAGGGTGTAATTGCTTGTTACTTACATATCATTTAATATTTTTGTAGATATTTATTATAACCTATCAAATGATTTCGGGAAAGTGAAAAATGAAAGCGATTACTTATAATTTGAAATAATAAATGAAATATAACTGTATTTTTATGAGGTGTATCTTGGATCTGAAAAAATACAGAGCTTAAGCTTAAATGTTCTAAATTTCCCCTTATATATTAATATAAAAAAACTTTTATTCTTTATCGTTTCCTCGCACAGCATTAGAAACCATAGAAGTATCTCCAGTATAATACTTATGCGGATAAGGATCAGAAGGCTTTGTTACAAACTCTTTCTCAAGATCACCTAATTCGGTTTCATCTGTATTGTTCTCTGATACCTGCTCTAAATCATTTGATTGGTTATTCCCCATATAAAATTCCTCCTTTTAATTAAACAATGCTCATTAAGAATACGTTTTTTAATATTCTGGATATAAATGCTGTTTTTATTCTATGCTTTCCTGTGCCTTTTCTTCATTTAGTATATATTTCAAATTAATATTTATTACTTTTTTGAAATTGTGAACGATTTATTCACACCTTTAAAATCCGTTATGTTAACTAAGAAAGTATGCTATATTCACTTCAAAAAGCAGAGACCGATTGGCCCTGCTTATTATTTGACTATCACTTTCCCTACCATTCCACTATTAAAATGATACCTACATATCAGTTCATATGTACCTGGGTTTTGTGGTTTCAAGGTAATGGTTTTTTCTTTTCCAGGCTGTACTTCAGCGTCAATTCCGAGTTTTTCTACTGTAAAGGTATGCTCTTTCTGACCTTCATTTTTCAATATCAATGTTGTCGTTTTTCCACTCGGGATAGTGATGGTTTCTGGATTAAAGTAATCATCGTTCAACTGAACCTCCATGGTTTTTTGTCTTACCATGTCGGATTCGGCCAAAACACCGAGTGATCCTGAAGTCATCACACTGATAACCATCGTAAACAAAACGACTAATCCCATTAACCAGTTTTTCACAGACATTTGCATTCACTCCCTTCATAACCCATATTCTTTTCCAATTCATAAAAAAATATCACTATTTTTTTTGAATTAATCATTGTTTTTCCTTTATTTCTATTTATAGAAAGCACAAATTCCATTAAATTGCCTAACTTTATAAAATAGTATTGATACTAATAGAACAGTTACGATCATATTCTTATAAAAGAAACCATTAAAAAGGAGTGTCAAGTTAGTTGATAAAAGCTAAGGTTAGTTTACGGCCTATTGTTAGTAAGATAAATTTACCTACCGTTTTGAAAACGGCTATACTTCCGGGTGACTCATTTGAAAGCTTATTTATTGCAACCCAAGTAGGAGAAATCTTTTACATAAGAGATGAAGCTATACAGACTTTTTTGGATATTCGCTCACAAATCATAAAACTGGGTACGTCTGAACCAGGTGTTTCTCGTGGGGGATATGATGAACGAGGGCTGCTAGGGCTAGCGTTTCATCCAGAATTTTATTATAACGGTCTGTTTTATCTTCATTACTCAGTAGCTGGAACACAAGGACCAGGTGCCCTTTCCGAACATTTTAAGCCTAACCCGTGTGATCCTAAAACTTCAAAACTAAAGTGGATAAATAGAGAAACTAAATATGATCATATTGATACAGTGGAAGAATGGATTTTCCAACCAAACGGTCAACCTCAAAAAAGCCGGACGTTACTTAACTTAAGAAGACCATTTTTTAATCATAATGGTGTCAACAGCTTAAACTTTTCACCTGAAACTGGAAAACTTATCTTAACAATCGGAGATGGCGGATCAGGATATGACCCCTTTAATTTAAGTCAAGATGATATGGAGATTTACGGAAAGATAATTGAAATTGATGTAAGTAAGAATACATTCATCCATAACCCACCCGCAGTCACACGCTTTAATGAACTTCCTTCACCTATTCAGGAAACCCTTACGCTCATTGCCAAAGGAGTTCGCAATATAACGGGCATTTCATTTCAAAAGTTTTATAGTCAGTACATCAAATATGTGGGAAACGTGGGACAAGACGTGGTAGAGTCTATTTTTTCATTTGTTCATTACAAGCCAATACCTGTTCCTCAACTTGTTCAAGCTTCTTTAATGAGAGCTAAACCCAACCAGGAAGGATTTATTAACCTTGGATGGCGGGGATGGGAAGGAGATTTTCCAACTTCATTTATAAAAAGGTGTTCTGAAAATCCGGCCTTGGATGAGAAAATAATTGCTTATTACAATGAAGCAGTAAAAACTTCAGCGAGACGTCTTCAGCCTTTAACTAGTTATTTTCACAAAGATCCCCGCCCTAATAAATTTGGAGGGACCTCCCTTACAGGAGTTCAGCCATATATGGGAAACAAAATCCCTAGCTTAACAGGAAGCGTTATGTTTACGGATATTGCCCAGATTAAAGAATCTCGATCCCCAGTTAGAGGAGTTTTAGCTTATACCAAGGCAGGTACAGATTGTAAGCTAAATGATTTTAATATTGTGGAAATTGATTATAATTTTGGTTCTCAATCGGCTTACTACGTTAGTTTGGGAACGAACCTGAATCAAACTAGGCTTTATTTAGGAGTTTATGGCTCTATGAAAGTGTCTGACTTTAATCAAGGTACTGTTTTTGAAATTGTTCCATGATTTACATTTATAAAATTCGACTAAGCATTGGTTTCCCTAAAAAAATTATAGCTTAATTTTTTTACCAGCTATTTTATAGGAATGAGCAAATGAAATTTCTAGAAAATAAAAAAGCCTTTAATCAATAAAGCCCATAAAAGATTCATTTTATGGGCTACAGTACCATACCTTTAGAAAGTACGACCTATTTCTGTAAAAGTGAATGCGACTTATTAGTCCTCCCTTTTAATTTCTTCATATATTACACGTAAGAGTTGATATATCGGTCAGTGATCTAAATCAGTCTTTAACCCCTTATAATGTAAAAACAGTTAACAGAGGTGAAATTCATGTACTTTTTAAAGTCTCTTTCAAATGAAGTAAAATCTGCACAGTTTCTTTTTAATAGACTATCTAAAACGAAGCAGCTTGTATCAGGCGCTCTTTTCGCCAGCTTAGCAGCCCTTTTTCAATCAGCAGGAGGTTTCTTACCAGGAATAGGCATTTTCCTTAGTCCATTATCTACCGCACCCATTCTTTTTTGTTTTATACTTTCGCTTCCTCTAGGGTTTATTATCTATATATTAACAAATCTGCTTCTTCTGGTTATCCAGCCAAGTGAACTTATTATTTTTCCTTTTACAACAGGAATATTGGGAATGGGCATAGGAGCTGCTTTTTACTTTTTTAAAAAGAGATTGTACATTATTATAAGTGGTGCCACCTTATTAACTTTTGGGATTATTACCTTATTGTGCGTTTTCAAATTCCCAGTACTAGGTCCCGTGATCTCCAATAATTTTTCTCTTTCTACTACTGGTTTAATTTTTGTATTTACTTTCCTTTATAGTTGGATTTGGGTTGAGCTCAGCTTAGCGTATTTTAAAAAATTAAAAACGTTTATTTTCTTTTAAAATAATGGAGAAATCGCAATTAGCTTTTTAGAAGAACGTCAATTAGGACAATCTCACCTGAATTTTTTAAGGCTCTTTTGATTATATTTTCAAATTCAACTAAATTATTTGCCCGTTCTCCTTTAATTCCAAAGCTAGTTGCCAATTGGACAAAATTTGGGTTTGTAAAAGTTACTCCATAGCTCTTACCAAACTTTTTGTTCATCATTTCCTGCTCTATTTTTAATGTAGAGTCGTTTAAAACAATAATGACGAATGAAAGCCCTAAGCGCTTTGCCGTCTCTACTTCTGCAAAATTCATTAAAATTCCTCCATCTCCAGTAATACAAATAACTGAATCATTAGGGCAGGCTAGTTTAGCTCCAATTGAACCTGGTAAAGCAATACCCATGGAAGCTAGGCCATTTGATATAATGAACTTGTTAGCGTTTTTGGGCTGATAAGTTCGGGCTATAGATACTTTATGAGCCCCCACATCTGAAATCACAATTGTTTCCTCTGAAGAGAGCTTTTCAATACTATGCAAGATATTCTCGATTGTTAAAGGCAGTAAATTGGTATCTATCTCTTTCTTTTCAATATGATAGGATTGCTTAATTTGTTTCTGGAGATTGCCAGAGGGTATCCACGCTTTACAAGCGATATCCAGCTGATTGAATACGCGTAAAGTCTGCTTTATATCTCCAACCAATTCCACTTCTACAGGATAATATTCATCTATTTCTGCCGGTAAAGTATCTATATGTAAAATTGGTGTTTTTTCCGTGTTCCATTCTTTGGGTAATTTCTCGACAAAATCAAATCCAATTACAATAAGTAGATCGGCTTCCTTTAAGCCTGCCAACACTTCATCTTTCTCATTAAATCCAAATGTAAAGAAATTTTTTGGATGATCTTTAGATAACACACCTTTAGCCATATAACTATGGGTAACCGGTGATTGAAGGCGTTCAATAAATAGTTGAAGCTCATCCACGGCTTCCTGTCTAACAACGCCGTTACCGATAATAACAAAAGGTCTCTCATACTGCTTAATAAGAGTATTGGCAGCCTGAATTGACTCCATTATAGGTATACTTATGGGTATAGATGTAGGTGAAATAGGTTTAATGGGAACGATTTGAGCTGCTAAGTCTTCTGGCAATTCTACTACTACGGGTCCTGGCTTTTCCATTTGTGCAACTTTAAATGCTTTTCGAATAATCTCAGAAAGCGTTTGTGAATCTTTTATTTGAACACGCCACTTCGTTGCCGGTTCTACCATTTTAATAATGTCCATATATTGATGGGATTCTTTATGTTGTCTCCCCAAAGCAGCCTGTCCCGTTAATGCTACAACAGGAGAGTGGTCTAGCTTTGCGCTAGATATACCTGTCAATAAATTAGTAGCTCCAGGGCCTAATGTTGATAAGCATACCCCTACTTTGTTTGTTAACCTTCCGTATACATCTGCCATAAAAGCAGCTCCTTGCTCATGCCTCACATTCACGAATTGAATCTGTTTAGAGTTGGATAAAGAATCAATAAAATCCAAGGTCTCTTTACCGGGTATTCCAAAAATATATTCAACTCCCTCATTTTCTAAACATTGAACAAGTGTATCCGTCACTTTCATATTGTTCGACCTCTCTTTAGATAGTATTCTGACAAGCTTATGTAAAAAAAATAGCTCATTAATTCTTATCTCATCTTTTCTAGTTTTAACTAACCAAAATCGTAAATATATGGAATGAAATCATACTCACTAACTATTGTTTCTAGTGTAACCATTAGGTTCTTGTGTTAAATACATTTTTTTAGATAATGTATAAATAACTGGATGAGTCAACCTTTCATCCGTGTGAGCTGATTGGGAGCGTGACAACACTCTATAAAGAATGATTAATTAGAAAGTAACATTCTAAGGAATGTAAAAAATCCCATATACAAATAATAAGATGAATACTCGTATAAATTGGAAGGAGCAGTTTCCAGAGAAATTCAATAAATAATCTCCAGTAGAACGCTTGAGATTATTTGAAATTTCTTCATGAAAAACTGTACCTGTAAGAACTCTTTTGATTGATGCCTCCAGAAAATCTTATGTTCACTAAAAAGGTACATGTAGCTATTCTGCATAAATCATCATACCAAAAAAAGGTTTATTAAATTTAAACACTGGGTATTATCAAATCAAGACGATGTGTTAAGAGTACCGCCCGTGCATAGGGTGTGTCCTTCTCTGTTCTATAAAAAATGGCGCCTCCAACGGCGTCATTTTTTATTTGTAAACAAGTTTACGGATGCTGGCGCGAAGGTTGTATTTATATGAAAATGGTATATAGATTCCTAACCAATAGAATCTATTTTTACACCACTATTTTTAAAAATTTTGAGTGAAATTCCCTTTCTTTTGGACAGACCGGTCCCCGTGTGCTTTCTCATCTAATTTAGGTTCATATTTATGAATAGAATGTCCATTATGATGTAGATCGTCATACCCCAATCACCTTTTTATTGAAGTGAGTAATGATAAAGAAAGTTAGAAAGATCACATTAATTTAAGTTTAAGATGTCTCAATTGGGATAATATAATAAATAAGCTAGATTTAATGATAATCTGGTTTATTTTCTATATTCTAGGAGGCAACAAAAAATGGAACATGGTAAAGTGAAATGGTTTAATGCTGACAAAGGTTTTGGATTTATTGAGCGTGAAGGTGGAGAAGATGTATTTGTTCACTTCTCAGCTATTCAAGGTGAAGGCTTTAAATCCTTGGATGAAGGTCAAGAGGTGACTTTTGATATCGAACAAGGGCAGCGTGGACCACAAGCGACAAACGTAAATAAAGCATAAAAAACCATATTAAAAAACAGACTCTATTTTCAGAGTCTGTTTTTACTTAAAAAGATTTTTATATCAAAACTTATTCATTAATAATTATTTTACTTTTACGAGTTCAGGAACGTTCATAAATTTCTGAGCTAGACTTTGTACTTGCTTCGACATGGTTGCTGAAAATAGTAAGGTTTGATGGGGAGAAGAGATGCCGCCAAGGATCGTTTGGATATCTTCAATAAAGCTCATATTTAACATTTCATCTGCTTCATCCAGAACACCTGTACGAATATGATTTAAACGAATGGTTCTTCTTTTCATATGGTCCTTAAGGCGTCCTGGGGTTGCCGAGATAATATGCGGTCTGTTTTTAAGAGCGTTGATCTGACGATTAATATCCTGCCCTCCATAAATAGGTAGCGTTTTAACTCCTTTTACTTGATACAAAATAATAAGCGTATTAAGAAACCTGCCGTTTTTGTGTATATAAAATTTTTCATAAAATTGATATCTTGGGCATAATACAGGTTAGATACTTGGTAGAGGGGGGATTGTTTGAGACTGAAGGATGGAAACTTTTATACAGATAGTAGAACCAATAAGGTATATAGATTAAATGAAGATGACAAGGGAAGCTGGTACCTGAGTACGCGTGATGATGAAGATCATCATCAAATGTCAAGAACTTCGGGACGTAACATGATGAAATTGATAAAGAGTTTTTATACCAAAGTGAACGACAGTTGAAAATTTCCCGCTCTGCAAAACAGCATAAAAAATATGAAGCTAGCTTAACACAGCTAGCTTTATTTCTAGTTTATAGAGCTAGTTATCATAATGGTTTTTTAGGAATTAAGCAACGATACTAACAAAAAATCCTTAGCCCGGCCCTTGACAATGACCTACGATTTAATTTCGATTGCAGAAGCCTTGTTGTCCCAATTCGACGCCATAATACCATTTCCATATTGTTTTTTGGAAAATCATCTATAATTGATATTGTTTTAATCTCATATTGAGATATATAATAAAAACAAGAACAAAAGAAAACGCTTTCTATTTTTAAATACATTGTTACTTCTCAAACTATAAGGAGGATTTAAAATGAGCCAAGTGGAAAGAAATTCTAAAGTACAGAAATTAGTTGAGTATAAAAAATTCAATGAAGAAGAAGTTTTAAAAATGACAGATCCGCAGGTTGAATATTATCACTGGCTCTATTTTGATGATTCCGCTTATGATTATATGTAACTCAACTATAAAATAAGAAAAAAGCACAAAAACGTTTGGTTCCAACAGGTTTGTGCTTTTTTCGTTTCTTTAATTATAAGATTACTCGTTTTCAATACCATTTCCTGTGACAATAAAGTGAGCGCTGTCTTCCTTTCGGTTGAAAAGTCTCCAGAACTCACTATATTCATCGTCTTCTGACGTATCCGGAAACACCTCTAATAAATAACCTTGAGATAAAAAGATCTTTAGCCCTCCTACTTCGTCCGAGTCAACTCTTTCTACAATCGTATGTTCGTTTATATCTTCTATAATCGATTTAATTCGTTCTCTGATTTTTCCCTTCTCTCACTTCGCTGATTGTCTTTATAAATTCACGCTCAGTTACTCCTAGATAGGAGTCGGAGCGTCTAATATACACAATCCTAAGGTTTCTGTAAGGCTCAGGTATTGAAAAAAGTTGTACTAACCCTTCTCTCTCATATCTTTCCGCCAATGACCGAGCTATAAGTGTCACACCAAGTCCAGAAACCACTGTTCCCATAATCGTTTCGAGTGTAGCAAATTCCATAATTTTTGGCGATACGATTTGTTCTTCTTTTAACCACTGCTGTAGCCTTTCTCTATATTGGCAGCCTTCATTAAATAAGATAAATGGTAAGTGTAGTAACTCTCTAGCAGACTGAATCTGTTTCTTGCCGTTCTCATTTGCGTTTGCGCTGCATACAAGTACAATTTCTTCATCAAAAGCTGGAATTTGGTCAAGCATTGACACATTTACTGGTTCTGCTACAAATGCCCCGTCTAGCTGAAACTTAAGAACTTTCTCTATTAATTGTGTACTTACTCCTGATTCTAGAGAAATATCTACATTTTTGTACTTATTATGATAGGAAGAAATAATTTCAGGAAACCCTACTACAGTTTCAACTAATCCAATACATAATGACCCGACAAGGTTACGCTCATCTTGAAACGCTTTGTGTATTTCATCCATTAGCCTCATCATTTGTTCTCCGTACGTTAAAAGTTTTCGGCCTTCTACATTTAATGTCATTCCACGTCTGTGACGATGAAACAATGGGTGGCCAATTTTCCGTTCAAGAGATCGAATACGTGCTGTTACATTTGGTTGGACATAACCTAGCTTATCAGCAGCAAGACTTACACTGCCGTATTCTGCCACAGCCATAAATATACGTATATCTTCTACTTCCATCAACATCTTCCTTTCCACTTACATTCATTTAGGTATTAATAATAGTGATATCTACAATCATTTATCATTATTTTACAAGATATCAAGCTCTAGATAAAATAATGACATCCGAGTACTACTGCAACTATTTAGGAGCAATTACGTAAAGTTCTTAAAATGAGGTGACTGAAAGGAGGAAATCTGCTTGTTTTATTTATTATTGTCTCTTGCCATTATCTTAGAGGTAATTGCAGTATATTTTCTTAATCTTACAAATGGATTCACAAACTTTGTTCCGACTGTTTTTGCCATACTATTTTATTGTTCTTCGATTGCTGCTTATATGCTCCTTAACGCCAAAGGTGAAGTAGGAGTAGCAAGCGCGTTGTATGCTGGAGGAGCAACCGTACTTGTGGTTGTCACAGGTATTATCTTTTTTGATGAAACTATTTCCTTGTCTAAAATCTTAGGAGTTTCTCTTATTATAATCGGTGTAGTTTCTCTTAACATTAAAGGAAGCTCTAAAGAAAGGATGACGGCGTAATGGGATACGTATTCTTAACGATTGGTTTAGTTTTGGGCATTGCAGGACAAATGTGTGTAAAACTATCTAAAGGCTTTAGACAAACTTTTCCCACAATAGGTGCATTCTTATTGTTCATTGCTTGTATTTATTTCATTTCTCTAACAACACATTATTTCGAAATGGGTATTGTTTTTGCTATATGGGCAGGGCTGACGATTGTTAGTACAACGCTGTTAGGTATTTATATATTTAAGGAATCAAAAAACAAAAGAAAGATTATCTCGGTTACTCTTATTATTACAGGTGTTATTATACTGAAAGCTTTCTAATAAAAATAAGATAAATAAGGCCCTTAAGTAACCTCGGTTCCGGCTACTTCACAACATCTTGTGTAATAATACTCTTCAATTCTATTAAGAGCATAATGTTGTAGCTGCTCCTGCAATTCATCTAATTGTTCGTATATATTGCTCATTGCCGGCACTACTGTTATACATTTTCTTCATTCTCTGGAGACCAAACTGCCACATCTCCACCTGGACATGCAACGAGTAACCAATCTTGTGACTCTGTACCGGCTTGCCAACTTTCATAGAGGTTATCTACTCCAAAGATTGTTAAGAGCACACCACTTGTAAACTGTAACGTTAAATGAGGTTCTTGTTCCCCTAAGAATATGTCTGTGATTTCCTCTTGTTTGGCAATAAGTGAAAAAAAGGAACGTATAGGTGAAACAGTCCACTTGTTTTCCGCAGTAATAACAAGTGGTTGACCATCAGCAGCTTGTATTTTGAGTCTAAAATAATCAGAACGTATTCCATCTCCAACGTGCTTAACTTTTCCACCTTTAAACAACCGGCACAATGCTTCTTCTGCTTCCACTTTTTCTTCTTTTTTCATCGTATCACCTCATTTGGTGTTTATTGTTGTTATCATCAACTATATAATAGTTTTACTTCTTACAGATAGTTTATTTGTGCTTTACCCTACGAAAGGTTGGTTTTATGGACATTCGATTCGTTTATTACGAAAAATATAAAGGTACCGTCACTTCTGAATTTCACTATTCCCTCTGAACAATCAAATCCACCATAAAGAGGATTTGCAGATGCCCAGATATATCGCATCCCTAAGAAACGTTTAGCATATGATATAATTCCATTTGCATTTTTCGAAGGTGCCGGCTCTTTTACTGATGTTGGCGATGGGGCTGTATTGTGAGCTGAAACGCTGCCATTTGAGCTAACATAAGTTGCACTTGCCGTTACCCAGCGGTTTTGTCCAATTCGGTACAAACCGTTCTTCTTTTCATAAATAGTGTAGGTTTGCTCTTTATAAGCGGTTCCTACAACACGTGATGAAAAGTTAGCACTTTGACGCACATTCAACTTAGATACAACTTAGATACTTTTATTTGTACTTTTTCAGCTGATACACTTGATGTAGCGACAGCTTTAGAAGTAGTTGTTGAAGTGTTTTTTCCTTTAGATACAAACGAAACATAGCTTCCGCTAGCAGATACTCATCGGTTTTGACCAAGGTTGTACATGCCATTTTTTTCGCGTACACATTATAATGCTCGCCTTTATGTAACGTACGAACTATTTTTGCATTAAAACTATTTCCTGCTCGAAGATATAACGAATGAGTTTTAACCTGAACCGTACCAATCGGAGTACTAGCATGCACTTTCGATTGAGACGAAATAATAATCAAAGACGCTGCAATTCCAATAGAAATTAACATCTTTATTCGTTTTTTCATCCTGAACACCATCCTTTTTATAACCAATTGAAACATTATGTGTTACCTGTTGAGTCTTACTTCATACTATAAGGGACGTCTCCCATAACATCAGACTGGTTGCAAAAAAAGACTGTTCATCGGTAAAGATGAATCAGCTTTTCTTACCTTCACCCCAACTTCTGCACTCTCCTTTTTTATTTTTCACCATTTTTTCTTTTTTCTCCAAATTGGAAGCATCCTAGAACATTTAAACTCCTTACCCCTGTAACTATCTTTCACATTTTTCCTTGATTCCCACATATATTCCATGTAACATAAACCCTATCATCTATCTTGGAGGAGTGTAATGAATAAATTAACAAAAACAAGCATCATGTGTGCCGTTTTAGTCGCTGGCCTTGCTGCTTGCGAAAGTGGAAAGAAAGAAAACGAAGTAACCGTAGAAGCACCTACCCCAAAACATACCGCTAGCCTTGAGCACGCAACAAATGTTAAACCGGCAGAAGGCAGCCTATCTTATCATGAAAAATCTAAACACCATAAATACTATATTTCAACCAACAGCGCATCTTACGTGGATGATATCGATAGCATTAACGGAACTTCAACATTTATGAATGTATCTGTACGTTTAGAAAATACGTTTGAAGAAGGAGATTCTGTATCGCTAAAAGACCTTCACTTTACATTAGAAGACGTAACAGACAGTAAGACCTATGAACCAGCTACTAGAGAGGCTTATACAAAAGAGGGATATACGCTTCTTACAACAAATTATCCAAACATGAAACTAGAAGATAAACCACTTGATTTAAACATTGTTTTTAATATTCCAGATAAGCCTGACCATCTCTATCAATTAATGGTTGTTCAAGATGAGGCAGATGCTGATTATTTTTATTTAGATACAATTAAATCGGCATATAAATAATTAAAAAAGCCACTAACTCTGCACATGAGATAGTGGCTTTTTTGCGTATATCGCACATATATTTTATTTAATTCCAGGTAAAAATCATCATAACATAACTACTTAAAATAACGGAAATGATTGTTCCGTATACAATAACACCCGTTGTATTTTCTTTATTATGTAGTTTCTTCAAAAACGTAGCAAATGCAATATACAGCAAACCCAGGAACAACGGGAAGGTAAGACTTAGAAAGATCATAGGACACCTCACTTACGTCAAAACATAACTGTATTTTACAATTTACACAATATAAGGTAAACTCTTTGTGGTTATTTAGCTGCTGATTTTATTTTAAATAGTTTATTTAGAACATAGATTAATTAAATTTAAACCTCTAAGATGTGTTTAATGTCTTCTGCCGTTAACTCATGGGTTTCCAAATATTGCTGCGCTAATTGACAAATGAATCCTCGTTCTTTTAACGAAAAATGGGTGATTTTCTTTTCCATTGAGCGAAATGGAGGAATGGTTTTATCTCCTTTAATAGACAAACCTTCTTGGTCGAAGGACACGAGAGCTCCGTTTTCCTTGTAGTATGTCAACACTTCTTTTGCTGCTTCTGGTGGTCCATGTTGACAGTATTGTTCAATTGTCATTTCTTCATCTAGAATAACTAACATTACTTCTTCTTGTGAAATCCCCAAATGGGCCATAAAACTTATCCAGTCGCCATTCGGTACATATGTTAAATACGTTTTTTTGTTGTTCAGTCCAATTCATACTTTCACCTCATGTTTTTTCTTTACTTACAAATAGTAAGGTGTAGGTATTATGTAAACATACACTTATACTTGTCGATACTCTTTTTAAGGAGCGGTTTATATGCACACAGAACAAATAAATATTAGTATTGAAAAACCACTTGCACTTGAATTGGATAAAATCCTTAGTCAAGATACTTTAGACTACGACACACTTAATGAGACACTCGACTATTACATAGTTGAATACGATTCTTTGCTTGAAAGTCGCACCATACTGTTTTCAGACCTATGTGTTATGAGTATTTCGGTATACGTAGGAGACGACAAGGCGCATATTGGCTATTGGCTTACCAGTCTATCTGGAGAAGAGATAGAAGGCACAACTGTCACGACCATTACTCGTTCGTTCTCTATTTCATATCAAGGAAATTTCTATATAGTTGAAATAACCGTTGAGGATTAAATGAATTGTAAAAAGAGGAAAAGTTCTGTGTTTAATCGAAGATTTGCTGCGTTTTTTACATATATTTTACATTAAACCATATTTAGTAATATAAAGGGGACTTACAAACAAAAAATTGTGATTGAGACTATTTATTTTAGTGGCTTTGTTATAGTAAATCGTTAATCACAGAAGTACATATATTAAACTAATTTGTGTTAGACTGTTACAAGCTTAATACTTCGAAAAAGAAAGGCCGGAAAAAACATGACACAAACGAATACATCATTTCGTGATGCACTTATCAAATCACTTCGAGGTGAAAGAGGTCATCTTCCAACAATTAATGCAATAACCGATATTAATATGGAACTTGCTTCACATAAACAAAAGGAATTACCTTATTCTATTTATCAATTAGTGAAGCATATGAGCTATTGGCAAGACTTTTTACTTGCTCTTGCTAAAGGAGAAAACCCTGAGAGACCGAAAAGTGTAAGTGAAAGCTGGCCTGAATACCCTACTCCGGTTGATGAGGAAGAATGGAAAAAGACAATCCAGCATTTTTGTGATGGAATTGACGAAGCTTGTCACTTAGCTGAGACAATATCAATTGAAGAACCTCTCGATGCTTGGCCAAGTGAAACCCCAGGGGGATTACTGCGTAATATTGCTTCTCACAACAGCTATCATCTAGGTGAAATTGTCATTATGAGAAGATTAAACGGAGCATGGCCACCGCCAACGGGAGGCTTTCCTGCTTAGATTGAGACATAATGCAGAAATAAAGCTCTAAAAAGCGTCCATTAAACACTTTTAGAGCTTTATTTTAGTTGTGTACTCTTATCTTTATGAATAATGTGTGGGATGAAACAAGTCTTCCTCTGCATTTCTGACAATCGAAAAGTGTTCAACGTTGTAATGACCAAGTAAAGTTTCATTATAATGCTTTATGATTTGTTCAGCACTTAAACCATTACTGTCGGTTGTTGAATGTCCATCACCCACTAATGTCAAACCATCCCATTGATTGTAGCTGTTCTGACTGCAATATCTATACAGTGTTGTGTCTAAATTTATGAGAAATTTAATGAGCAACTTAACGAATGTTCTTTACCCCTTGGTCTTTTAACTAGTTCTCCTCCACAGTTAGAACAAATATACATCTCGTTTTCACTACATTTATCACAAAATGTACATTCATGTGTACAGATGTAAGCAACAGAGCTATTATGGAGTTTCTTATTGCACTTTTCGCATGTATTTCTCATTTCTAAAGCCATTAAATCCCTCCTTTTGATATAATTAAATTGTATTCTATAAATTTCTATTTTTACATACGTTTCTTATTGTATTACTAAGTAATAACTTTAATGTTCTCGACAGGTATTTTTTTATACGTTCATATGTTACAATAGAGAAAGAACATAAATTAAAATTATATGGTCTCTTTGTACCCTGGGTTTCCTTATAATGGAAAGAGGTACTTTTATGAATATACTTGAAATAAAAAAAACGCTTTATACTCTTATTCAATATGAGGATAGTGCTATTACTCATACCATTCCTCAAGTACTGGAACTGTCGTATTGTAAAACATCTAAGATTTTTCAAATCACTACACTTACGGATCAAAAAACCTTAAATTATAACGATTATGATATAGATAACGCTTCTGAAGCTTTATACAAGATTTTAAACTGAAGAAAGAAATTCAATGATTTTCTCTCTTTTATTTAACAAACGTGCGATTGCACAATATGTTATTTTAAACAAAAGAAACTCCTGGTATATGTTCAGGGGTTTCTTTTGTTTTTCTAATGTATACAAGATACAAATCTAATTTTAAAAAAACATCTAAAAATATTTAAAACAGAACGAAACCGTAAAGACGATGCCACTATTTCTTTAATTAGAAACTTTCTCTGAAAGTAGCACCATCTAAAGATTCATATCATATGTATCTTTAAAAACGTAAAAATTGCTTTAGGTATTTTCATTTTATAGGTTATTTACTAGAAGTAATTCCTAAAAAATGAAATGCATTTTTTACAGTAGCCATTGTCGGGGTAGAAGCTAAGTTAATACCTAGCTGTACAGCAGCGCGAGATAATTCTGGTCTTAATCCCGTTAAGATACATTGCACTCCAAGTAGTGACATAACGCTATTAATTTTAAAAAGATGCTCCCTTACAATTGAATTCAATGTATAAATACCTGAAAAATCTATAATTAAACAATTTATATTTTGCGTCTGCACTTTTACTGGAACGGCCATTAGAAGTTGGTTTGCTCTTTCCTCATCTATGGATCCTACTAAGGGAAGTACAGCGATTCCCTCTAAAAGAGGAACAAGGGTTGTAGACAGTTCATTTATTTGCTTTATTATTTCTTTTTGTCTTGTTTCACTCTCTTTTTTTACCGTAATATCTCTCACATAGGTTTGGATTACTTTTTTATCTCCCAGCAGCAAGGGATGACAATATAATTCAACATTAACAGTTGTCCCGTCCAATCTAAATATGGTTTCCTCAATGAGCTCTGCTGGACGTTCATAAGCAGATTGGATTCTTTTCCTTATTGCTGCTTTAGGCTTTAGATGTTTCTTGAAATATATCTAAAGGACTTGCACCTATGATATCTTCCCTTTTCCCTCTAAAAAAATGTTCAGCTGCGTGGTTAACATATATAATCTTATGATTTGAATGAATAATGAGTGGATCTAACGCATATTCAATGACTTCCTGATAATCAATACCCGAAATGTTTTCATTCATAATTTTCACTCCTTAATATGAAGGTTAGACTACTATTTCAAATTTATCAAGGGTTCAATTGCTTGTTTAAGATCTTAAAAAATGATAATAAAGTTTCTTTTGAAGTTGTAAATAAGAAATAGTAAGAAAATAGAAGATTAAAAGGTCGTCTGTCCTTTACAGAACAAAAATAAAAACAGCCCTTGGAAATGAATTCAAGGGCCCTCTCTGCATTTATTTAAATCATACTTTCTCACGAGTTAAATCATGGTGTAAGGCTGTATCAGGAACTGTAGGATTAGGTTAATTTTTTCACTTCAAACGAGAATTCTTTTTGATGACGAAATATATTAATTCTTCTTTTAGATCATTTACAGAGTTTTGTTTTTTCCTCTCTTCCCCTTTACCCTATTCTCATTTGAATGAATCGTGTGATCTCTATTTCTTTTTCTTCTACTAAGAAAATAGATAATAAAACCTACTAAAACTAATAAAGTAATTAGAAGGATACTTGTAGGAAAGTATAACGTCCCTATGTGGATACCAAAAAATTGAATCATTATCCTCTCACCTCCATATGAGATTAATAAACGACTCTAGTAATATACTTTTCGTTCAGTATCTTTCCGATTCATAAACCCTTTGTACAGAAGAACAAATATTATATATAAAGCAGCATGCTAGTAAGATTTACTAATACTTCTCGATCACTTAGTTTCTTCGAAAGTTATTGAAAGGAAAAACCATTACACACCTTTTTTTGCAACAACGATTATACGTTCTTGTTTCATTTCACCGACACATTGTTTAGCTTCTTCTTGGGTTAAACCTAACGAGGCCATTTTAGAATGAAGTTCATCTTCACGAGAAAATATCTTATTAACTGCAGATTCAAAAACTCCTTGTTCAGAAGCTCGATATTCTTTTGTATTTGTTGTATTTGTTAAATATTCCGAGCGCTCTTTATTATAGGTCAATAAATAAATTTCACTTTTACTAAACCCGTTGACAAAAAACTCTTCAATAAACTTATTTGCCTGACCACTATTTTCTGCTACTTTAATTTCCTTCACTATTTTCTCCTCCTCTATCCCCATAGAATATGTCGTTCTACTAATAGGTGTATCCTTCAGCAGCCAATTAAAACCAATTTATTTAGATATGGGATAAAAGACTATAAAATATCATCTAAATATTGTATAAAATGAGGTAAATTATCTATTTATAAGAGAATAAAATATAGACTTCTTTTCTTTTGTAGAAATATCAAAAGAGAACTTTTTATGTAACCTTAAAAAATCCCCCTCTATTGTCAGAAGGGGATTTTTAGTTAACCTTTCGCTAAATCTAACGCTTTATCTGCCTTTTTTAAATCGTGATTTACTTGTTCTTCTACATCATAGGCGTGATACATTTCATTATCAATCATATATTGAGCAATCTTTTCATGAAGCTCGATGGTTTCATCTAATTGCTTTTTTAATACCTTTCGAACTTCCGGCGTCGCTGTTTCCGTAAGCGCTACAGCATATGTTCGTACACCACTCTTAGCTGATAATAATAAATCAGTCGCAATAGCAAGATCATCTAACGTTTTAGTAAGAGTACTTTTAGTGGCCATTTTTCTACCCCTCCTATTTATTGAGCTTTCTTTAAGATTTTTTTCAATTCTTTAATCGCTTCAGTAGATGTTTGAACATCTTCTTCAAGAATCTTTTTTAATTCCTCATCCTCTACCAATTCCAACATCGCTGTTCCTTTTGTTACACATGATGTTTTAAGCGTTAAGATTTCATGAACTTCTAGCGTTTCGTGCATAGCTAGTCCCTTTGCCATGTTTGCATCCTCCTTGTCATTTTTTTGACTTGTGAATTATATTCCCAAATCATTTCCATTTAAACAAGTATTGATTATTTTTTTGGAATTTTAGAAAAATAAACAGAAATATTAAAACTAACAAAAATAATAAATAAAATAATCCGGTTCGCTTGCGCAATAGTTTCAATTAAAACGTGCGTTAACCCGGCTTGGGTTAACGCACTTGATAGTTACGCATGACTCAACAAAACTCACTTTTTCTATATAACCTAAACATATTTTAAATGTTAAAAATGAGGATCCGCTTGGATGGAAAGAGTAAGAATGATTGATAATTTAGGATGTGTACTTTTTATAGGACAATAAAAAATGATAATGTCTAATAGAAGTCTAATTTACGGTTGCGTATGTCCCTTGATTATCTTTTAGGCCGATGATTTTTCTGATGACTTATTGCCCGGTGCAAACCAACCTAATAGAGCAATACCAACTAATACTCCATAGAAAATTAGAGTCCAGATAGTGCTATGAGGAAAATGAGGATCTAAGACACCAATATCTTTATGCGCAAAAGTAATAACAGCAAGTTTCACCCCTACCCAAGCAACGATGGCGTATGCTGTCGTTTCCAAGGCAGGTCGCTTTTCAAGGAGTTTTACAAACCAGGTCGCTGCAAACTTAATCAAGATAAGACCTGCAATCCCTCCAAGAACAACAACTGCAAACTGTCCTCCGTCCATACCACCGATTTCTCCAAACTGCGAATCCGGAAGCCCAAGAGCTATAGCGACCGCAGCTAAAATAGAATCAATGGCAAAAGCTAGGTCGGCTAACGCAATTTTGCCCACCGTCGGCCAGAACCCTTTTCCAGCAGACTCCTTTTCATCATCGTTATGAATATTCTCATTGTGTTTCCCAAACCGTGCCTTAATGACATGCTTTAAACCTAAATAAAGAAGATAAGCCGCTCCTATCGCCTGTATCCACCAGACGTTGGCGATAAATGAAATGGCAAAAAGAGCTCCAAATCGAAAAATAAACGCCATAAGAATTCCGTAATTAATCGCTCTTTTCTTCTGATCCTCGGGTAAATGTTTAGCTATAACTGCTAGTACAAGAGCATTATCAGCTGATAATAACCCTTCTAACCCGATTAGAATCAATAATGCCCATACGTATTCGAGCCAAATAGATTCCATCCATTTTTCTCCTTTCCAAAATGTAAGCTGTTATGCTAAAGGTTTTGTTTACAATAGAATAACCATATATGCTACAGTAAACTCTAAAAGATAAGATTTTCATTTTTTTAACACTAATCAACAATTGAACATCTCTTAAGATAGAAATAAACATAAATACGAATTCCAGTATGTCAGTAAATAGTTTATGTCAACATACTTACATAGGTTGGAAAGTCACCCTATTATTGTTATGCCCTTCCCCTCTTCTCAAGAAGTACCTGTGAACAAAAAAAACCGGCTGTAACATATTAACCAATATGTTACAGCTGGTTTTTATAGTGGAATAAGAAAATTAATTAGGACTAATCCCTACCCAAAAAAGATCCACTAGAGCCTGAGCCGTTTTTTCAGGGCCTCCTAATTCTGCAATTAATTCTTTCTTGTTCCGAATCATTGTTACCGTGGAAAATGCATGCGCAAGCAAGCGAGGGCTTGTTACGACAATTTCACCGCTGTTTGCAGCTTGTTTGAATACGTTCTCCAATGCCTGATGTATGGCTTTCTCTGCTTCACGAATTTCATGAATATGATCTTCTGTAAGCGAAGAAGTCGCTTCTTGCAATAATGTTTCAAAATCAATATGCGGCCGCCTTAAATGATCCAATGTTACCTCATATAATCTGTGTTTTAACCCATTGGAATTTTGTAATAATTTCTCTGTCTGTTTTGTAATACGTTGGAACATACTTGATACCGAAACGGTAAACAAAGTTGCCTTATTTTTAAAATAGTAGTAAACGCTGGCCTTGGTCACATCGCTTGCTTCAGCTACTTGCTCCATTGAGACTCTTTCATATCCATATGCCATAAATAAATGGGCAGCAGTCTTTAAAATTTGCTCTCTTGTTATATTATTTTCAGTTGTTATTTTGGGTCTGCCAGGCTTTTTTTTGGGTGTCTTATCAGTATTCATAAGAGGGCCTCCTTCTAGTTCAAGAAATTGCCACATTTAAACTAGTTGATTAATTAACCTTCTGGTATATATAATTATTGAAGGTTCTATATATATTGTAATAGAAACAAACAGATTTGGAAATGAGGGAGAATTAATGAAAGAATCACCTTTAGCAACATTCAGTCGATTGATGACTGGAAAAGTGAGTCGTTGGGTTGTTATTGCCGTATGGATTCTGGCAACTGCAGTTCTAACGATTGCTTGGCCTGCCGTTAATAAAACGGAAGTGAACAACGCACCAAACTTAAGTGAGAATTCACCTTCCGTAGAAGCTGAGAATCTCATAAAGAAAGAATTTCCTAACTCATCAGGGGTTCCTGCCCTGCTTACATGGCATAAAGATTCAGGTTTGAATACCGATGACTTAAAATCTATACAGCAACTGGCGGCAGATTTAGAAAAGAAGCCATTAGAAGAACAAACGTCTACTCCGCCTTTGCATAAATTACCGTTAGCAACTTTACAAAATATGATTTCGAAGGACGGTACAACGCTTGTACAGCCCATTTTCTTTAAAGAAAACGTTGAAACGGATGTACTAGAAAAAAATCTAGACACGATTAAAAAACAAGTAAAAGAACAGGTTTCATATGATTCTTTTGCTACAGATATCGATGCAAAAGATAAGCTAAGCACGCGCGTTACCGGACCTGTAGGAATTCAAGTAGATGCAACCAGCCTATTTGAAGGAGCAGACGTTTCCTTACTAATCGCGACAGTTTTATTAGTCTTAATTTTACTTCTTGTCATTTATCGTTCCCCAATTTTAGCGATTATTCCTTTAATCGGTGTGGGTTTTGCCTATGGGGTTCTGAGTCCGATTCTCGGTATTTTGGCAGATAAAGAATGGATTACGGTTGACTCGCAGTCCATATCCATTATGACGGTCTTGTTATTTGGAGCAGGAACAGACTATTGTTTATTTTTAATTTCTCATTATCGTGATGAGCTTCGTAAAGTAAAAGATAAGAGACAAGCCCTTATCAATGCCTTTAAAGGTGCTTCAGGTGCTATAGCTATGAGTGGATTTACAGTTGTCATCTCTCTTCTGTCCTTGATTGTAGCAAAATACGGTGCTTACCACCGTTTTGCAATCCCTTTTAGCTTATCTATTCTAATTATGGGATTAGCAAGTTTAACACTTATTCCCGCCCTGCTTTCGGTTATGGGAAGAGGTTCTTTTTATCCTTTCGTCCCTCGCACTCCTGAAATGGAAGAAGAATTGGCGAAAGAGAAAGGAAAACCGGTGCGTGACCGAAAAGCGAAAAACCGTTTCGGGAATTGGATTGGTAATGTGGTTACGACGAAACCATGGACAATCATTGTAGCTTGTCTAGTCTTTTTTGGAGCTTTATCCATTTACTCTAGCCAAATCAAGTACACATATGATTTATTGTCTTCTTTTCCTGAAGATATGCCTTCTCGTGAAGGATTTACGATTATTTCTGATGCTTACTCTCCTGGTGAACTAGCACCAGCACAAGTAGTCATTGATACGGAAGGAAAATCGGTTGACCTTGAAAAAGCATTAAAGAAAAATGACCTTATTAGTACTGTTTCTGCACCTCAAAGTGGTACAAATAATGAGGATCTAAAAGTATATGACGTTACGTTTAATGTGAATCCATATAGTATAGAAGCAATGAAAGCTATTCCAGATTTGAGAGATGCAGCTGAAAAGGCACTGTCACAGTCCGGAGTTTCCGCAGTCAAATCCAAAGTATGGATCGGTGGTCAAACAGCAACACAGTATGACACAATGACCACGAGTGATAAAGACGACATTATCATTGTCCCATTAATTATTATTTTTATATCGCTCCTGCTATTGGCTTACCTACGTTCTATTGTAGCTATGCTTTACTTGGTTGGAACGGTCATCTTGTCTTACAGTGCAGCTTTAGGGTTAGGCTGGCTCATCATTCACAACAGCATGGGGGCAGATGCTATTCAAGGAGCGATTCCTTTATACGCGTTTGTATTCTTAGTGGCGCTTGGTGAGGATTATAATATCTTTATGATCTCAAGCATCTGGCAGAAAAAGAAGCATATGCCGTTAAAGCAAGCAATTAAAGAAGGCGTAAGCGAAACAAGCGGTGTGATCACATCAGCTGGAATCATTTTAGCTGCTACCTTCGCGGTTCTAGCAACACTGCCGATTCAAGTTCTCGTTCAGTTCGGAATTATCACGGCTTTAGGCGTTCTGTTAGATACATTTATTGTGCGACCATTCCTTGTACCTGCGATTACTACGGTTTTAGGAAGATTTGCTTTTTGGCCAGGTAAAGTTGAAATAGTACCAGAAAAAGAGCAGTAACTATTAAAATCAAGATGTTTTATAGTTGATTTACTATATGGCTTCTATTCATGACTAATTGATTTTTATGATAAAGGACAAGAAGAATAATGCACTAGAGAAAACATACAGCTTTCTCCACTTTTTTTAATATAAAATTCATTTGAAGTGTTAACCTTTACCTGTATCTCATAAAAGCAGCTATTCAGGATAAAGTATTACTTAAGACAGATATACTACTGGAGGTCGTAACTTGTTGATTGGTGAGATTATTCAAAAGCTAAATAATGGTGATACTTATGAAGATATTGCTTCTTCCATTAAAATTAGTGAAGATGTATTAAGAAAGGATTTAAAAAATTTCGGATTTCAATATGATAATAAAGAAAAAAAGGTGATATTTACAGGCTACGAATCTGAGTATGAGAATACACTTCGTGTTTGTTATCCTGATATAAAAGGACTTTCTATTTAACATTTTGCTTTAAATATATAATTTTCCATCCTAAAAGCGTGGGCTGCATTCAGCCCACGCTTTTAACTATCTTCATTTTAGTTCTCTTTTTAACACTTTACCGAGCTGATTTTTAGGAAGTTTATCAATAAAATAAACTTCTGGAACTTTGTAGCTTGCTAGACGATCTCTGCAATATTTTAAGATATCTTCTTTTGTTAAAGAAGAATGAGAATCTTTTACCACATACGCTCTAGGTTTTTCTCCATAAACTGGGTCTTCTACTCCTACTACAGCAGCTTCTATAACAGTATCCATTTGCTCAATGATTTCTTCGACTTGATCGGGATAGATATTATCACCGCCATATACGATAACATCTTTATAGCGTCCCATAATATATAAAAAGCCGTCTTGATCTATCTTTCCAGCGTCCCCCATATAGAACCAACCGTCTCGTAGCACTTTGTCAGTCGCCTCTTGATTATGCCAATAGCCTTTAAAACAATAGGGGCTTTTTATAATAATTTCTCCAACTTCCCCTGTTTTTACTTCTTGTCCTGACTCAGGATCAATAATCTTTACTTCTACACCGGAAAGAGGCTTACCCGCCGATTCAATTTTTTCATTTCCCATATCCGGTGTCCATACACTCACTGTCCATGCTTCTGTACTTCCATACCCTTGGATCATTCTAATGCCTAACTTTTCATACTCCTTAATAAGATAAGCAGGAACTTTTGCTCCTCCTGCAATAGCAACCTTTAGTGAAGAGCTCTTTGAATCTGCATTTTTTACTATTTCAAGCATTTGCATATACATAGAAGGAAACGCTAGCATCATCGTAATCTCATGAGTTTCAATCGTTTCCCAAATGATTTCGGGTGTAGGATCTGACAACAGAAATAACCCCATTCCGTTGGAAACAGACTTCAAAATATTATTAATAGAACTCATATGATAAAAAGGATGCGAGGCAAGAAATCGCCCATCTTCTTCATAGTCTATTCGTTGACTCGATGGTTGTATATAAGAATACACCTGACCATGCTCAATCATACAGCCTTTTGCGTTGCCAGTTGTTCCAGAAGTAAAAAGAAGCATAGCTATGTCATCTTGAGAGACCTTTATATTTGGATTTAGTATAGAATACGCAGAAAAAATTTCATTATATTCTTCAGTTGTCTCCACACTATTTTTTCTTCCTACTTGTAAAGTAATAACGTCATTTAATAGTCCAGAATCAAAAGGAATAACCTCATGAAATTTTTGGTCGTAGAAAATAACTTTAGGTTGTGCACTGTCTAAAATATCGATAATTTCATACTTCGTCAGCTGCCAGCTAATAGGAACCGCTACGGCTCCAATTCTTAATGCAGCTAGCAGAATGGTAGGAAACGGATGATTGTTTTGACAAAGAATTGCAATTCGATCCCCTTTTTTAACATTATGGCTTAACAGGTAATGGGCGAGTTGATTGACACGTTCATTATATTCTTTGAATGTATAGAAAGATGTACTCCAAATTAAAGCCTCTTTTTCAGCAGATTGTGTAGCCCTTTGCTCTAATAGTTCTCCAAGTGTATACATGATAGCTCTCTCCTTTAATGATAATGACCAGTTTGAATCATATTTAAATGGTGCTTTATTCTAATTATTTTTAAATCTATAAACTACATTACCCTTAATTAACGTTAACGCAAACGTTAATTATTGAAGTTTGAAAAATTCATATCTTTTTAGCATGTAAAAGAGACATATTGGTTATTCAGAGCAGGCAATTCAATATACTTTACAGCTTATGTTGAGGGGTTCACAGCGCTTTATCTTTTACGACTCTTTTATTTTTTAACTTAGCCCCCTTTGCATCAGCTATTACATATGTTCCCTTTCTATGCGTGAAGTTAATTGCTAGTTGCACTCTCCACGTGAATAACAAAAGTCTTAAGAGTTATATTAATAAAAACGCTAAGATAATATAGAGCTTCTCTTCTTGCTATAGGATCTATAAATGACCATGGAGGAAAATATGAATAAAGTCTTTTTCATTTTTATGATTATTGGTGTACCTCTTTCAATTATTGGCAGCATTTTTAATTGGAATTATATTTTCATGTTCTTTATTTATTGTGTGACATTAATTAGTTTGGCTAATTACATCAGACGTTCTACTGAAAGCCTTAGCGTTGTAGTAGGTCCAACAGCAGGCGGATTACTTAATGCTACGTTTGGCAACGCTGCGGAAATTATTATTTCATTTTTTGCATTAAGTAAAGGATTAAATACAATCGTCATTTCCTCAATTACGGGAGCGGTTCTTGTTAATCTTCTTTTTGCCAGTGGAATATCCATGATTGTTGGAGGAATTCGGTTTAAAAAGCAAAAATTTAGTGTGTTTAAAACACGACATAATACCTCTCTCTTAATGTTTGCTATTATCGTAACTTTTGTATTGCCATTTATCTTTGCAAAACGCTTGGATGATAAAGATATGCAGGTTCTATCCACTTCTTTTGCTATTGTGATGCTGACCATTTACCTGCTTGCTCTTCTTTTTAAGCTTGTCACACATAAAGGGATTTTCACTGGAAACGAAGAAGAAAATGGAGAGGAACCAGAATGGGGAAAAAAGAAAGCAATCGTTGTGCTTGGACTGGCCACAATTGTACTAGCTTATATTAGTGAAAAACTTGTTGGCACCATTGAGCCAGTAGGTGATGCCTTAGGCTGGAGTCACGTTTTTATTGGAATTATTGTTGTGGCCATAGTGGGAAGTGCTGCAGAGTACGTGTCAGCAATTGCAATGGCCTACAATAATAGAATGGACGTAATGGTGGAGATTTCCATTGGTTCAACCGTCCAAACGGCCATGTTTGTTGCTCCTATACTCGTTCTGTTCTCATACTTGTACGATTTCTTGCCTCTTGTGTTTAATACAGCGGAAATGATTGCGATGATCCTTGCAGCTCTCATGACGGTGACCGTTGTGAATGATGGTGATTCCAACTGGTTCGAAGGTGTTTTACTTGTTGGGACTTACATTGCAATAGGCTTCAGTTTTTACCTTTTATAAAATTACTATCGAAACAAAGCGAAAGTTTTTAAACATAATCAAAGTCTTGCTACATCAATGATGTATAAACGAGCCCTTCATAAGCAAGAGCTCGTTTTTTACGTGTGTTTTGTCTAAATAGAAGTATTTAAAGTATACTAAACACTTCTATTTATTAAATTGTTTTTAACTTTTTCGTCCAAGATCCTTCCGTATTAATATTTTTTCATCTAGAAAATTTTCTATCTTTTCCTCTTCCCTTCCATTTGCAGTTTTATTTTCATTTATAAAGTCGTCACTGCTACTTTTCGTTTTATACTTCCCTCGAACTGCTAAAATCAGAATCTTTCGTATCGAGCATTTAAAAATAAGTGGGTAGGTCTACCACTTTACTCGCCTAGCATAACGGTAGACTTATTGCGTGACGGTCAAGCTATAGTTTACGCATCATGGAATGGTTCAACAGAAACAGTCGCTTGGCAGGTACTGGCGGGACCAACACCTTTTAAATTAGCAGTAGTGGTATTTACTGCCCCTCGTACTGGATTTGAAACAGATATTTATGCTGAGACAGTTGGTCCCTATTTTCAAGTGAAAGCATTAGACTCCTGTGAGAACGTAATTGGTACATCACCGACTACTTACGTGAAAATAAGACGAAATAGACGAAAATGAGCATTAATAATCTTCTATCAGATTTTTAAAAATGTTCTTATAGTGCCCCCTACTCAGAAGGATTGCGGGGGGCATTCAATTTTTAAGGAATTAAATAGAAATTATGTGAGCCAAGGATTTTTTCAAAAAACTGCTACTATATTAATCTAAACTACAAAATAAAGTTCCAGATATATAATATTACATTTTAACGAATAGTAAGGATAAAGAACTGAGGGAATATTTTAGCTGAGTATGAGGTGCTTTTTCTATCAAATTATTTAACTTTTAAAATAATATCTTCTGATCGGTCATTCCATTTAACAGTTAAAATCATATATTCAGATTTAATTACATCTTTACTAACGTCAACCTTTACTTTTTCTTTAAAATTCCCTTTTTTATTTAACCTTGCGTCCCTCAAGGATGGAATTATTTTAGCCATTATATCAGCCTCACCTTTTTCTTTTAAATTGCGGTAAATAATATAAAAATATACAAGGCGTCCATGAGATTTAATAATATTTATTAAATGATGAAAAATAATTAATCTTCTACAAAGCACTCTGTTATAAAAATTTAACGCAAAATGATCTTTAAGGAGCTTTGTTCATTCTAATGCACGGTTCTGTTTTTATAGACTCTTAAGAAATAGTACAAGCCAAGCAGAAGTAATCCTGCATTTGTATAAACATAAAAGATAAATCCATACAAAAAGTTCTTTTGAGCCAATGAATCAAAAACATAATGTAAAGAGTGGTATAGCGCTACATAGATTAAACAAAGATTCCAGAAAATATTTTCTTCTCTAGAATAAATCTCTCTTAGTAATAAAAGAATGATCCACCAAAACACAAGTATGGATGATGTACTGAGTAAGTTAATTGGATAAGTCTTATAGTAAAAGAAATACGCGCTGCTATAAAATAAAAGCATCGATAGTAACAACATGAATAGTGGCTTTCTAGAGTGTTTATTAGTAATAAAAAAGTACACGCCAACTAAAATGGCAATAAAAAAATAAATGTAATTCAACATATTTCCCATCTTAAACCTCAAAATTTTTATAATTTAATACTATGATATTTAAGTTTCTAATAAAATCTTTTATGTATTGGCTCAAAAACACAGCATTTTACGCTTCCTTGCCTTTTTTATATGTATAATACTCAAAGAAAGCAATCCCAAAGGAAACTCCAAAAGCGGTTGAAAATGCTGTTAAAAGATCAAAATTAGAGGTGAACAGAATATTAATCATTAAGTTTCCTCCAAAGAAAATGAAAAAATATACTAAGAATTTCAAAATAACTTTTTTCAAGAACTACCCTACTTTCATAGATGTCATTTAAATTGACTGCTGATTCAACATAGATTTTAAAAATCACGAAATTATAAATATAACCAATATATGATTATATTACCATATATTTTTACTGACCATAAAAAAGAACCTCTTTAAAATAGAGGTTCTTTTCTTATAACAGATAAGATGTTTAGTTATTGTAATGACGAGAATTAAAATGTCATTCGCAAGTTTTCATTTAATAAAGATAGTTGTCTTACTACCTATAGCTTCTCTACCAATTCATCAACACGGACACAAGTGAATCCTTTTGTTTGTACTGTTTTTAATACATCTCTTAACGCATTAATTGTATTTCTTGGAGCGTCAGATTCCGCCCCGAGCGTATCTCCGCAGTCGTGTAGCAAAATGACGTCTCCGCCTTTTATGTTTGCTAGACGTTGTTTAATCTTTTCGCTTCCGCCAGAGGTTCGCCAATCTTCCGCCATGATTGACCATAGAATAATCTTATATTTACCTCTTCTCATAAAATCGAAAAGGTTGAGCATTCCCCAAGGTGGGCGATAATAAATAGGTTCGACTTCTGTGATAGCTTCAATCACCTTGGCTGTATCCTTCAGTCCTTTTCGAACTTTCCAAGGCGGCATAAACCAGTTGGATTGATGTACGTAATTATGAATTCCGATTAAGTGACCTTCATTATGCATTCGCTGAATCAGTTCAGGGTACTTTTCTGCTTTAGTACCGACCACAAAAAAGGTTGCCTTCACCTCATTTTTCTTCAGTAAATCAAGAAGTATGGGGGTATAAATAGGATTGGGACCATCATCAAATGTAAAAGCAATTTTGGATAAATCCCTTCCTGTTTTAACTACGTTCACTCCTAGACCACGTGATAGGAAATACGGAATAACAGTGTATAATAAAATTAAAAAAATAATAACAAAAATCATGAACTCCATATCATATACTCACCTCTATCTCCTTTTGCTTTTGTATCGTTCTACTATCTGTTACGTTACGTAATGAGCCGCATCTTGCTGCTTCGACAATGACATGGATAGCTTCCGTGGATGATGTTTTGGTTTGATATTTTTTCATCCTTTGTTTCATCCATCTTAAAGATGCTGAATCGCGGACAAGATTTTCAATTTGCGCAATCAACTCTTTTTCTGACTGTGCAGACAGTGCGAATCCCGAACGACATAAATACTCTGCATTGTCTTCTTCTTGTCCTGGTAATGAATGATAAAGTAGTATTGGCAAACTCATCGCCATTGCCTCAGAGGTTGTTACTCCCCCCGGTTTGCTGATCATTAAATCTGAAATAACCATTAATTCTTCAATACTTTCACAGTATCCCAAAATTCTCACGTCATGCTTGGAGTCTTTTAATTCCCATTCTAATTGTGTTTTTAACTTCTTGTTTTTACCGCATACTATAAAAAGTTGAATCGGTGTAGAGATGGACTCTAAGGCCTTAAAGGTTGAAAGTCCTTTCCCAAAAAATCCGTCTCCCCCTCCCATGATGAGCAGGGTGAACATATTTGGATTAATCATATATTTATCTAAGAGAAGATCCTTTGGAAGAACATCCACAAATCTTTTCCGCACAGGTATTCCAGTGTTTTTAATTTTATCTTTTTCTACACCTAACCTAATCAATTGGTCGCGTAATTGAGCAGATCCTACTACATATTGATCTGTAGAGGGATGAATCCAATAAGAATGATCCGTATAATCTGTAATGATGGTTACGGCTGGAATATCAATTAACCCTTGCTCTTTTAATCTCGATATAATCCCGGCGGCAAATGGATAGGTACTAACCACTACTTTCGGCTTTATTTCCTGTATGATTTTAAGCACAGTTTGCATGCCCGACAAAAAGATCGAATTTAGCTTAACGGAAAACGAATTTTTTACACGAGTTTTTTTATACAAAAAGCTGTACACTTGAGGAAACTTCTTAATGCTTTTTTTATAAATATAGTGGCTGATTGGATAGAGGTTGGGATGAATCCACTCCATGATATCCATGGTAATAGGCTCGGCATCAGCAACCATCTCATTTACTGCCTCGCTTATCGCATTTGCCACTTGTTTATGCCCCTCTCCAAACGTAGCGGAAAGAATGAGGTATTTATCTTTTTCACGATTGTTCATGACTTTTCCCTCCTTATAGTTTTTATTCTTCTGTCATATGATGAAATTTGAACTATTCACCACATCTTTTTGTTCTTTTGTTTATGCAAGTAAAGAATTACTCTACTGATAAAAGAGTAAACATGATAAAAAAATTAATATCGGGTATTTAGCCTTTTTAATCAATTTTTGTGGTGCATCTTTTCTTCTTTTTCGTTACATAGATTGTTTAGGAATTTCTTACACTATTTATTAGAAATAATATACAGTCTTAAGTTGAGCTTTCAAATAGCACATTTTCAGTCTACGTTTTGTAATTAAAAATAGGCTAAAAATAACATTAAAAATCAATGAAAAATCCAGTTTTTTTTATAAATAGTGCTACATTAAAAAAACAAAGGTGAAATTAATCTTTTCACTTCTCCTATTTTCAATAAAATTTAAGTCACTAACTGTGCTTTAGGTAAATACATACTATGAAAGAAGGACAAACCATGGATTTTATCACATCTTATATAAATCAATACGGATATGTCGTACTGTTTCTAGCATTAATGCTGGAACTTCTTGCGCTCCCTCTTCCAGGCGAACTGCTTATGGGCTACGCTGGGGTTCTTGCTTTTCAAGGACATTTAAGCTGGGTGGGAAGTATCTTGGTAGCTGGTACGGGGAGTATGGTTGGAATGACCATAGCCTACGGGGTAGGCTATAAGTTAGGGACTCCTTTTTTTGATAAATACGGAAAAACCCTTCATATGGGGCCAGACCGAATTGAAAGAATGTCAAAATGGTTTAGTGTACATGGAAACAAGCTGTTGATTATTGCTTATTTCCTCCCAGTTATTAGACATATTACAGGATATTTTTCAGGAATTACTCGCCTTCCCTTTCGTACGTATGCACTGTATGCCTATAGTGGATCATTTCTTTGGGTCACCACATTTATTACTTTAGGAAAGTTATTAGGGCCTCAGTGGGAACAGTTTCACCATTCTATTAAGAAGTATTTTGTCATTGGGATGATTGTAGCTGTAAGTTTGTTCGCAGCTATTTACATTTATAAAAAGTTCAAAGTAACGATTAAAAAGATAGCAATTAATTCCCTCAAGTGGATAGTAAACGTATTTCATACGCGGAAACGGGCAGGTCTTGTTTTCATATTTACAGCATTGGTTACATTAGGGTTTATTCTGCTTATGGTTGGAATGACGCAAGACTTTATCGCAAACGAGTTTGGAGATTTTAACAAAATAACGAGTTTATTAATAACAGCCCTTTTTAATAAAGATTGGAATGTACCAATGTGGGTATTTTTCATGCTGGGATCTAGGCAAGTTCTGATAGCATTGATTTTCTTTACACTTGTATGGATTTTATGGAAAGGCAGAGATAAAAAAATTGAATTATTATCTCTGATAGTTGTTGCAGGCGGCGGAGAGCTGTACGAAGAAAGTCTGAGACGAATTTTCCATCATTTCTCCCCTATTAGAAAGTCGTTAATAGAACACCTTTCATACACCTTTCCAAGCGAGCAGTCTTTAATGGCTTTTGTTATTTATGGGTTTGCTGTGTTTATGCTGGTTCGACACTCTAAAAGATTATGGGTTCCTACATTAGCACCAATAGCAGCCATTCTTATGTTGTTGCTTATTGCGATTAGTCGTTTGTATCTCAGCATACAATATCCCAGCGATATTGCAGCAGGATATGTATTTGGAGGAGTATGGCTAGGGTTAAACGTTTTACTTCTTGAAACCTTCCGTCTTATGAAAGGTATTAATCTATAGTGGTTCACTAAAAAGGAAGGTCTAACTAAACAGGAACTTCCCTTGTCCAAATGAAGTTTATTATATTTTGAACGATGAGAAAGGAGAACCTGCATGCAAAACTGTATTTTAATCGTTGAAGATGAAGAAATGATTGCGAGAGCTCTTCAAATTGAGCTTGAGCATGAAGGATACCAAGTATTCGTAGAGCACGAAGGAAAAAGCGGCCTTGAAGCTGCTTTACATAATAGTATTGATTTAGTTTTATTAGACGTCATGCTTCCAGAACTTAGCGGTATCGAAGTCCTTCGAAGAATTAGAAAAAAGAACGTCTACCTCCCTGTTATTCTTTTGACAGCCCGTGACACTACGCTAGATAAAGTGATGGGACTAGATCATGGAGCAAATGATTACATCACCAAGCCCTTTGAAATAGAAGAGGTGTTAGCTAGGGTACGCAATAGTCTTCGTCATAGAGCTATCATTCAAGAAGTTACTGACAAAAAAGATGTTCATTTATCAATAGAAGATTTATCTGTAAATCTAGAGAGCAGAGAAGTAATAAGAAAAAACAAAACGATTATATTAACGCCGAAAGAATATGATTTGCTTGTTTATTTACTAAAAAATCAAAATATCGTATTAAGCAGAGAAAATATCCTTTTGACCGTTTGGGGCTATGATTATGAAGGAGAAACAAACGTAGTAGATGTGTATATTGGACATTTGAGAAAGAAAATAGAAGAAGATATTACCTCTTCCTTGATTCACACCGTCAGAGGAGTAGGATATGTGATAAGAAAGGAACCATATGAAAATTACTACCAAGGTTAACTTGTTTATTACAGTTTCTCTGTTAGTCAGCTTGCTCATTGTAAATACGATTGTATTTTTTTTATTTATGAAAACGACCGTTAATATGGAAGCACATTTAGTCTTCAAAAATGCGAATGAAATGTTGAAAAAACACCACATTTCCGAATCCTTAACACTCGACAAAAACCTTTTAAACTCTTACATGCCTAGTCACTCTTTTATTCGAATCGTGGGGCCGAACTCTACAACTATTAATCAAGTCACTAACGACAAAGTTCTTGTTCAGAAAAGAACTTTGAACTTAGATCTTTTCAAGAACATCAAAATTTAGTCGTTCACGTACCGATTCGTCAAAATCAAAAAGTCATAGGTACGTTAGAAATAAGTGAGAGATTACCTGGACTAGAAAGTCGTAAAGACATTATTTTATCCATAATGGGGACTGTTACCGTTATTTCTGTTCTTCTTTCTTTTCTAGCCGGCAGATGGTTATCGACTATTATTATGAAGCCTATTGTATCAATGATTTCCACAATGGAGGATATTGAACAAAGTGGAACGTTAAAAAAGATTAGTATACAAACTGAAACAAAAGATGAAGTGTATAAAATGGCCGCTACATTTAACCGGATGATTAGTAAACTGAAGGAAAACTCAGATAAACAAAGGCAGTTTGTTTCCGATGCTTCGCATGAGTTAAAAACGCCTGTGACTGTTATTAGCAGCTTTATTACAATTCTTAGAAGGCATGGAACACAAGATGAAAAAATAGCAAAAGAAGCAATTGAGGCTATTTATTTAGAAACAAATAGAATGAAAAATTTGACCAAAACACTGTTAAGTTTAGCTGAATTAGAGGATTCCAAACCTGTTGACATAAAATCAGTTGATCTTGTCTCTCTCAGTACAGCCCTTGTAACTCAGTTCATGCAAGTTTATGACCGACCTATTATCCTGCATAAAAATTCCCACTCCATTTTCATCAAGGGAGATGAATTGAAGCTAAAACAAGTAATCATTATCTTTTTAGATAATGCCATAAAGTATAGTACCGATGTCATTGAGGTCTTTTTAGAAAGTAATCAGCATATGGGAATTCTTCGAATAAAAGATTATGGCATCGGCATACCGCAAGAAGAACAATCTCATGTTTTTGAAAGGTTTTATCGAGTAGACAAAGCCCGCAAACGGGATTCGGGAGGAAGCGGACTAGGATTAGCTATTGCTAAAAATATTGTGAACCTCCATAAAGGAGAAATTGAGATAGAAAGTAAAGAACATATTGGAACAGAGATTAAAGTTACTTTTCCCCTTACGAACTGAGTAAGTCGCTTTTATATAAATTGGCTCATGTACCACTAGCGAGGCAGCAATTATAAATATTTTATCTCTAAAAATGCTACCTAATGCGTACATTCGAAACGAAATCACCAATTTTTCATGAAAAAAAAACACCTCCAAGTGATTGCTCGGTCCTCCATACCTAGTTATCAGCTTGAAGGTGTTTTTTCATTTATATAAAATCAGAGCCTGTCCAACTTATTAGCAGTTGCGTTTTCTTAATCTGTGAACGCTGATACTTTCTAAACTAGTCATATTTCTATTACCTGAATTATCTTCCCATACTAAAAATCCGCCTTCTGCTCGAATAAACGTACCATTTCCATCAAGCTGTCTTCCAGCAGAAAAAACTTGAATTTTATCTCCTCTTCGAAAATTATCTACTATAGAGCGAGATTGAGATGTACGACGCTCTCCACTACGACGTCCTGGCATAACTTCACCTCCCTATACACATTTATAGTACATACTATGAAAAAACGAAAATTGGCATAAACAAAGCGCGTAAAAGCACAAAAAATATTTTATAAATGAAAATTTAGACATACTTGCCCTTAGCATTTCTGCAATTTCTCTTACATTCATTTCTACTCAACATAATGCCTCTTTCTAGAGCACATATAAAAGCTGGCTCTTAGTGCCATAACGATTTTTTTGTTGCTGCAACTTACATAAACACTGAATCTCTTTCATCTTATAATGCTGTTGTTGCATTGATTTGTTGAGTATAAAATACATACATGATTAAAGTGCTTGATATATAATTTAAAAAGTTATATCTTTTAGACGCAAAAAAGAACCCTCCATAAAAAGAGGATTCAAACAGGGTAAGTAAGAAAAAGAAATATACATGCATGTTCCTGGGGGGCACTACGCTTGTATAATCAACTTATACCCGCTATTCACTAGTTCAAACAGTTAAAAACATTTCAAATAAAAATTAATAGTTAATCTATTAAATACAATTATTTGTCTTTAAGCTATGTATAATACAGTCTTCATAAAGTCTTAAATTCTCTTTACTCGCCCACTTACTCTGAATATATTCAATAGCTTGATCTTTGTACTCTACCTGTTCTCTAATATTAATAATTCGCATAACAAGTGCTCCCCTATCAAGAATAACAACCATCATTTACATATATGAAATTTATGGCTATCTGATTTCAATTCTCGTCGTACAGTATCTCCCGAGCGATAAACGTTAGAGACATTCCCTCCTGTTAGCACTTCTTCGTCCTCAAAGCTTGGCATATAAACATTCCCCCTGAACATATCCTATTTGTCGGCAATAAGTGAAAATGATAAAGCATTCATCATAAATGAAATACCTTATTTTACTACTGATTTAGAAAAGCTCGTACTTTTTCTTTTATAGCCTAGCAACAATCTGGGGACTGACTGATAAGGTGTAGAAAATCGGTTATAGTCATGTTACGTTACATTATAAAAAAGAATCTTCATTCGAAGATCCTTTTAACTGCTTGTTTCATACAAAAATCCTCTAAAAAAATGGAAGACTACTACTATGTTAAATCACCAAAATCCTCCATCAGAGTGGATAATTTGCCCGGTAATCCATTCTGCTTCTTCACTTGCTAAAAAGATAACTAATTTTGCGGCATCCCGGGGCTCACCAAGCCGGCCCATTGGGAATTTCGGCAGTAAATCTTCCTTCAACTTACTGCTCATCCATCCAGTATTAGTCGGTCCAGGATCCACAGCGTTAACAGTAATTTTAAGAGGTGCTAATTCAATAGCAACTGATTTAGTAAATGTAGAAACAGCCCCTTTTGTTGTAACATAAGCCAAATTTCCAGGCTCAGGTGACTTATCTTGACCTGATACCATATTAATAATTCGCCCGCCATGCTTGCCTTCGATTAGACGTGCAAACTCAACAGTTAAAAGGCATGTTCCTCTAACATTCACGCTATAATGAGCGTCGAGAACATCAGCATCTATTGAACGAAAATCCACGTCCATAGAATGTGTTGCATTATTTACAAGGATTGATGGAGAACCCAGTTTGGTTTGAACTGTATTAAGCAGTTTTCTTGGTGCACCGGGCTGTGATAAATCCAATTCCATCGATTCACATCGTACGCCTAGACTGCGAATCTCCTCAATCAGGTGCTTTGACCAATTAAAATCATCCTCATTACAATAATTCATTAAACGATCATAATTTGACCAATGAGTGAAAAAAATATCCGCTCCTTCTTTAGCTAACTCCCTGCATATTTCAGTACCAATACCTTTTGCCCGGCTAGCACCAGTAACAATCGCAATTTTATTTATTAACCGCTTCATAAAGCATCTCCTCATGGGAACGCTGAACAAAGGTATGCTCACCAATAGCACATGTATTCAGCAATCCTGTATATGTATATTAATCTATTAAGTTGTAATAAATGAAAAAATGTAAGTAAAGTTTAAAAGGTATTTTCTCCATATTAATCATTCATTCTCGTTTTACCTCACATGATTAGTCTTCCATACGTGCCTTCAACTTTCCTGCTCTATTCTAGTCAATATAGAACTTATTACAGGTAGTAAACTCTCGGTCTCTAACAAGTTTATGCTCGTCCCCTCCCCTTAGTTTTAGGTATATTTCACTCTTTGATAAAGAGATAGGCAGAATAATCGATTCCCTAAATAAAATTTCAAAAGGAAATAACCTCATTTTAGAGAACTGAATAAGGGGCTGCTTTTCATTTCTCTAACATTTAAAAGGAGGTATACGAATGAATGAACAGATACTGAAAATTAACAAAGTGGAAATTTGTACAGAAAGTTTTGGAAACCCTAACAACCCGGCTGTACTACTAATAATGGGAGCAATGTCTTCGTTAGATTGGTGGGATGAAAACTTCTGTCTTCGTCTTGCCGAAAGGGAGAGATTTGTTATTCGTTACGACCATCGTGATTTAGGGCGATCTACCACTTATCCACCCGGTACCTCTAACTATACGATAACGGATATGGCTGATGACGCAATTGGCGTTTTAGATGCTTATTCTATAGAAAAAGCTCATATTGTTGGAATGTCATTGGGCGGGATGATAGGTCAGATTCTTGCTCTTAGATATCCGGATCGCATAGATTCTCTTACTTTAATTGCATCAAGTGTATTTGGAACGGAGGCGGAAAAATTGCCTCCAATGGACCAGCGTATACTTGATTATCATACAAAAAGCACTTCCATAGACTGGTCAAATCAAGAGGCAATCGTTCACTACCTTGCAGGTGGATGGGAAACTTTAAGTGGAACAAAACCTTATGAAGAGGAAAGAATGTATAAGCTAGCAGAAAGAGAAGCCGCCCGTGCCAAACAGCTGCCGAGTCGATTTAACCATGCTTTGCTTCAAGGAGGAGGCCAATATTATGACAGATCAAGTGAAATTAGTATACCTACACTGATCATTCATGGGACAGAAGATCCAGCACTCCCATACGAACATGGACTTGCTCTTGCAAAAGCTATTGCTCATGCTAAATTAATAGCTCTTGAGGGTACAGGACATGAAGTCCATAGTGAAGACTGGGAACAAATTATCGAATCAATTGTAGAGATTAGCTCCTAAAAGTAAAACATGAGATATGAAGACTTCAAAGCGATTTTTTAAGAAATCGCTTTGGGGTCTTTTTATGTTTCAAAGTTCCTTCCTTCTACTTACAGTATACAAAATGTCTCCTATAGCAAAGGGTGTTTTGTACAAAAGTACCTGCATCTTTTCAAAACATCATATTTACGATACACTGATAATTCCTGAAAAAAATCCACATAAGGGTATTTAAGTAATAAAATGGAGGTTTTTATGAACTATTTTAAGGTGCTTTTTTGTTTAATCTTATTAATCCTTGTAGGTATAACCGGCTGTTCTTCACAAGAAGAAGTCACGAGTATTAACACTGTTGATGTAAAAGAGCTTAAAGACCACAGCGGAACTTATGTTGGAGATAATTCTAACGTAGTAGCTATCGTAAGAGCATTGCCCGGAGGAGAAACGTTTAAAGAAATTAATTTACATAATAAAACACCAAAAATAATTTATGGTACTAAAGAGGGCTCTTTATCAGAAGACGAAATGTTAAAGTATTGGTTTGACAATAAGAATACATTGGAGAAAAACTTTCTTTACAATGCTATTTATTTAACAATATTAGTGCCTAATGCTCAAGGTTACAGTTTTAAAGTAGACAATCAAAAATTCTCAGTATCTAGAAAAGAAATGGAACAGTTTATTTCCGACAACATTAAAACTTTACCGGATAGTAATAAATTATTTGATAAAGAAAAAGCACAGCAATTTATAGATCATAATAAAGAAAAGATAAATAAAACAGTTAAATCGGCAGCTATTCGAGAACAATTTTTTAAGAATGTTCCTATAGTAAAAGAATAAAAGGTGTTGAGACATAACGAAATGAATCCAATCTAAAGGTGAACAACTAGTATACGTGAGGTGAACCGCTTGTGACACCGCAGTTGATTTCCGTGCAAGGCTTCGCTTTCCGCGGGAGTCTTTGCCTTGCCCTCCAATCACCAGCCGGAAAAAACTTGGGTGAATCACTCCAAACTCTTTTTTCTATAAAGAAAGAAACCTATTACCGCTCCCACTACAGCCATAGCTACACTAAAGCGAATTAGATGAATAATAAAATCAATAAGGTTTAAATAGGTTGTTTCTGTTACACCATCACCGACTGATTCAACTTCTTTATATGGAATCACAAAGAAACCTAATGATCCTCCTAAAATAAGGCCGTAGAAAAAACCTTTTTCTATAAATTTCAACAAGAAAATCTCTTCCTTTCAAACATGCTCATTTAATGATTTATAGCATTCACTACTACTATTAAAAGGCATTTATTTATCTTTCATAAAAGATATTTTATTACATATAATCTATATATTAACATATCCATAGATTAAAAGGGAGACTAACGTATAGTCTCCCTTTCTGTAAAAGTTTAATAATTTTAACCATGTTATTTACTTAACCAATCTTTCAAATTAAATAAAAGCTCCAGAAAGTCACAAAGCAAGGAAGCTTTTCACAGCAGTTAAAAAAGCGGATAAGTTTCCTGTATGCACCTCATGTCCAGCCCCTTCTATCGTTACTAATTTACAATTTGGAATGCGCTTAGAAACTTCTTGCAATTTATCTTGAGGAATATGGCTGGAGCCTCCTCCTATGATGAGAGTAGGTGCAATTATCTCTGTAAGACTTTCCCACCATTTAGGATTGGGATTGTTTAACTGTTGAAGAATTGAAGGTACAACCTCCCAGTCAAACGGTAAAGGACCAGGCGGTTTGGCAGGAGTTTCGAACTTTTCTCCTGTAAAAGGTGGAGGAGTGTCTTCAACAATCAATTGATCTACCCTTTCTGGAAATGTTTCCGAAAAAAGATAGGACACCGTACCGCCCATAGAATGCCCAATCAACGTAAAGCGCTCCAAATTCATCGCATTTACGAACTGAAGTAAGTCATCACACATAAGTTCAAACGTATAAGTACTGGTTCTTTCACTTCCACCGTGTCCTCGCTGATCTAAAGCTAAAAATCGATATTCCTCTCCTAATACAGCTGCTACTTCATCCCAAGACTCTGCACTCATTCCCAAAGCGTGAAGTGCAATAATAGCGGGTGCCGAAGCTTCGCCTGCCTCTCGATATTGAAATGTTAAACCATTTAGTTCAATTTGATTTACTCGCATTTTCAAATTAGATCAACTCCTAACTCAGATTTCACCAATTAAAATCTAGTTTATTAAGGTTCATCTATATATTAGCGAAGGAATGAAGATTTCCTTCACTTCTTATCTTATTAGGAAAGATATTAGATTATTTTATGTATCCTGTGTGATTCTTTAGTCAGCATAATGCACCTAGAGTTTTTTACTTTCGATACCTATATAATTTAAACCAAAAGTACTGCAAGCCAATTGAATAAAAGATTGTAAAGGAAGAGACATAAATTTATCTTTATGCCAAAACATTTGTGTATAAAGAGTCGTATCAATTTTAGTACAAGCCAATTCTTTTAACATGCCTTTCTCAAGCTCTCCTTTTACTACTACTTCGGGCAATATCGCAATACCTAAATCTAGCATGACGCATTGCTTAATAGCTTCCACGCTTGCAAATTCAAATTTAGTTGATGTACAAATACCCGCCTCGCGAAACAAGTTTTCCAATACTACCCGGTATGAACACCCCGACTCAGTATACAAAAGAGTCTCATTTTCAAGCTCTTCTAAGTAGATATCCGTTTTATCAGCTAAAGGATGCTGAGGAGAAGCAATAATTTTTAAGTCTTCTGCAACAAGACATTGTGTATGTAGATTTGCATCATGATGCTGGATAGGCTCCATTGTAAAGGCGATATCAAGAGTGCCGTCTAGTAGCTGCGCTCTTGTTTGTGCTTGAGAGTAAGTGGGCTTAAAAATCGTTTTCACCTTTGGAAATTGATCCTTAAACTCTTTTAATATTGGAGGTAACCTATATGTACACTGGCTTTCAGAAGATCCAATAATGAGTGTACCCGCAGGCTCTTCCACTCCACTTACAGCGTTTTTTGCTTCCTTAGTCAATTGAATCATTTTATCGGCGTACCTTTTAAATTCTCGACCTGCCTCTGTTAAAACCAAGCGCTTTCCGAGACGTTCAAATAAAGGAGTTTCAAGTTCATTCTCAAGAGCTTTTATTTGAGCGGTAACGCTTGATTGAGCAAAGTTCAAAATTTTAGCTGTATATGTAAAATTTAAATTTTCTGCAGCTGTTTTAAATGTAATCAGTTGTTTTATTTCGATTTTCCTCACCTCTGTATAATCGGATATTTCGATTGATTCAATCGTAATGTTCATCTTTAATGATTGCTAATTTCATTATAAAATATGGTAAATCAAACCACAACATACTAAATATAAAGAGATAAGGGGAAATCATAATGTCTATCAAAAAAGAGGATACAAAGGAACCAACCGTTCTATTGCAAAAAAATACAAGTGACAAAAACTTCAAATACTATTGGAATGAAATTATTCGAGCGCTTATCGTAACCAAATAAGTAAGGCTAATCAATTTTATTTTTGGGAAAAGCAAATCCACATACAAGCGTATAAATATAAAAACAATAGCTCGCTAACGCTGACGATATACAGAGTTAGCGAGCTATTAACCTATTTAAACTTATAATTATGTTTATTGGCTTGAATCTAACCTAAACTTTGCAATATCCTTTTCATCTTGGGAGATAATGAGTATACCCTTTAACGCATTAGCTTGTAGCCTTTTTAGTTTTTCTTCAGTTGGTAAAAGAGGTAGTTCATTATTTTTTTCCTTTGCTCCTAAGGTATAACTAAGAGTAAATTTACTTGTTCCTTTAGATGGAATTTCTCCTATACTCATACCGATACCTAACTTATTGTCATCCATATTATAAATATTTGAACCAATTGCTTCTTTTACAGCTGATACTAACTCCTTATCTGGTTCTATGCGAATGTTTGTTTTAGCAAAATCAGAGAGAGCCATAATATTATTAGACTTATTTTCCATCGTGAATGTATAGTGTAACTCCGTTGGAACGATACTTTTACTTTTATTCTTTTTATCAGGTACTATCATTTCCCCAACGATTTTTTTATCATCTGTTAACGTTACCTCTGCTTTTTGTAATTTTAAGTACTCAACATTGTTTACATATTCCGTTTTTGAACAAGCGGAAATGATAAACACCAAACAAATAACAAACAAACCAAGATAGAACTTTTTCATATTTCTCCTCCAAACATTTTTTATCCCACAACAATAAACATATGTTAACTAATTTTCTATATTTTATATTTATAAACTTTTATTTAGGGTACAAATAAAAACACCAAGATGTTTTACGCTCGCTTGGTGTTTTTATGTTCATAACTATGCCTTAGCTCAAACAATATCCCCATACCTATTCCCACGTCATGTTTGTTATTAGTATCCCATGACTGTGCTGATTCCTTCTATCTATCACTTCATGGTGTGATTACGCTTCAATATAGTATTTAGAATACCTAATTCTTAACGTTCTTGAGACAAAGAAGATTTAGAATAAATAAAAGTACTTGTACTGATTTATTGTCCATAAATAAACTGTTCCTTCTCATTATTTTTTTAGTTTGAACATGTTTTTTGTACATATGATAATGCATCAAAAACTAATAGACATATTGAAAACAAAAAAAACTACTAGTATGTGGGACAGTCTCGTCCCACATACTAGTAGTTTTTTAATTAAAAATCACTATATTCCTCTAAATCATCATCATCTAGTGACCCAGATAATTGCTCTAGATCTGCAATCTTACCTTCTTTGAAGGTTTGGTGGCTTTCTGAAGGTTTCTCTTCTATCTCCCCTTGTTTACTCACAAACCCGTTGGACTGAGCTAATTTCTTTAATTCCCGTAGTTCGGAATTGATATGTTCAAGAAGTTCTTCTGTTCTGTGTCCTAGTTCTACTTGATTAGAAGATGAACGATGAAGGTCACGAACAATTAAAGATGAAATATAATCCCCTAATTTTCGAGACTTTGCATATTTTGCAAGTATATCATAGACTTCATCACTCAACTGATTAGTTTTAATTGTAAAGGCGTTCTGACGCTCTGACATGGTTATCACCTACGCTGTTAGGATTTAACGGCTTTCTTCTCGGCTTGTTTCTTTTGAAGGTACCCCATGCTTCGGATTTCTAAGCCGAATAAATTCAAGTGACGACTATCCTCAGGCACTTTATGATATTTCTCTGTGCGTTCTTCGCCAATTTTTTCACGCATGCTATTCATAATAGCTATTTCTAGTGTAGGAGCGACACCCCCACAATATACGTATTTACGTAATTTATTCGCTGGCGGCGGAGCCACATCATTTAACTTAGCTAGTAAGATCTCTACATAATCTCTTAGAGAAGATTTGATTTGAGCTGTTAAATCAATGGATTGGCCTGTGTTTTCATTTTTCAGTTCAAACTTTTGTTTACTGTAGTTATCTAAAATAAATTGATCGAAAGCGCGTAAATCGGTAAACAACTCTGGGAATTTCTCTTTTCGTAACTTATCGATATGTGCTAAATAGGGAATACCCTCGATACTTTGGAACGATTCACGACTGTTCGCAGCCTTCAGCCCTTCAGGTAAGATTACAACATCAATGGATCCTCCACCGATATCGATCATTACGGTTTCACATTCCACATATTCATTAGCATCTTCACGGTTTTGAAGGGTTAGGTCTTTCTTTAACGCAAAACGTGCAATTTCACCTTCTTTTAAACAAACACTTTCTTTCACAGATACTTTTAATTCTTTTTCAAATCCTGGGGTATGGATATAAAACGTGTGATCACCTACAAAGCGATCTGCCATAGCCTTTTGCGCTTCTCCGAAAGTACTTTCTTTTTTTAGTAACCAGATTGGTAACATTGTAGAAAAATAGTCGATCTCAATGATGTTGTCCTTTTGATCTTTTGTATGTAACGCATGGTAATATGCAACGGCAGCTAAAAATGTTACGTATGGAATATGACTTGTAATTTTATTATGTAAACGATTGATGTGATTGTTTGCTAATTGTTGGCTGGCGGCACTGTCACCCACTAAGAAATAACGTTCTTTTTCTTCTTCTCCAATGATTGTAGATAGTAAGATACGCTTTTTAAATTCCTCTGGTGCTGTAACAGCATCTGTAAAGAATGAATCAGCAGCTTCTTTTTGGAGTTCTACTACGTTGGTTTGGAAATCAAATAGATATCCATCTATGATATTCATATCGACTGAGTTCCCACAGTCTTTATTAAAACGTGAAATTTTCATCTCTATACACCTCTTTTTTAGTTGAACTTCTGTTGAACTTATTATACAAAAGAAAAGGTAGATTTTCAATCCTTCAGTTCAACTGATTTATCATCAAAAACTTACACATATCAACATTTTTTTATCTAGTTGAACTTATTTCGAGGTCAGAAAAAACAGTGTCAGGAAAGTTTTTTTCGGGAATAAGAAAGTCGGAAGTAGAGATTCTGGTGAAAAAAGAGGTTGAGACAAAAGTATTTTAGATGAAGTGAAAAACGAACTATTGATCAAGATTTTCGATTAGTAGTTTGTTTTTTTATTAAGGTAAACGCGGACTTCATTTGTTTAGGTCTTTCTAGCAGTTGATTGAAGGGTAAGACAAATACTCCTGGTGGGAAAGCGGAATGTGTCAAGATAATACTTATATTCGTCAAGAGACTTAAAATATTGTTTGGTAGTATTAGATCACATAACTAAAATTGACATTAGGTTATATACCAAGTTCAGTGACGTATCGTAATGTATTCGAAAATGAAAAATCCTAAAAGTTCTATTAAACAAACTTTCCAGGCTCCTCCACATAAAAATCCACATAACCGCAGCTTGAACAAACATAAGGTATTAATTCACTGTAATCGTAATTATTATTTAATACGCTGCTCGGTGTTTTATTTACACCTACTGTACCAGGTGATGATTGAATACGGGCTTTGGTTAGAGCTGAATCACATTTAGAGCACTTTTTTCTTTGCATACATATCACCCTTTCTATTTCATAACATCATTCCTATTTTCTATAGTACATGCTTACTTGCTTTAAAATTAATAATTAGCCATATAACTTGAATAATCAAAGGGAAAATAAATGCGATTAGCAACACTATAAATGCGAACAATTTTAGCTCAGGTGTTTGGGTAACACCCGCTCCATCCACTTCTCTTGTCCAGACAACAACTGTGCCTACGACGAAAAGTATGATCCGAATTATATTAGCTATCCACCAGGAAATCCATCGCCTTTTCACATCGTCACTCCTTCCAATTTAAGCTGCATCTTTCTTTTTTAATTCCCAGATAAGAGCAATAGTAGAAATAGCTCCACCTACGGCAAAGAGATAAGAAGAAAACGGTATTGTTTCATGTATGAATAAACCTCTTATTCCATGAAAACACAGGACAATAGTGCTGATTAAACCAATCATAGGCCGAATATTTATATTAATCTTTTTCTCCTCCTTAAGGTTTTCCCTGCACCTGATCCTTTATCATAAGTCCAAATACAGCGAAGAAGTTTAATACAACCAGCAATCCATAATAAAAGCCAAGCCCTTCAAAAAATAAAGAAAGAATGGGAAATATTATAGTTTCAAAGCCAAACAACATAATAATAAGTCCAATTCCTTTAGCGAGCTGCTTTTCATCCTTAGGTGTAAATATCTTTCCATATCCAGCGATAAAATTAGTATTACCTTTTTTCCATACAAGTTGCCCAATGTAAATGATTAAACAGCTTACTAGACTTATAAATAATAATTTCAACATCAGACATTACACCTTCTTTTTATACTTTAATTTAACATATGAAGTACATTTTACCATAAACAACAAACGAATATTATGTATTAAAGGTGGATTCACAAAATACAACAATGTAAAATATATACATAATAATTTTGGAGATTTTTGTTTGTTAAGCTTATGCTTAGAGATGGGTGAGTAAGCTGCCTTAATGAATGTGTGCATAAAGGAAGCCCCATTTATGGAGTATAAAACGCGGTAATTTAGCAAGTTGATAGGAGACTATAAATGGATATCTTAATTAAACAAGAACTCACTGAAGAATATAATAAAACTGAAAAAGTTGTGAAAAGCGCCTTTTTAAATGAAGAATACAGCGATAAGAAAGAACATTTACTTGTGAAACGAATTAGAAAGTCAGATGAATTTATTCCCGAACTTTCACTAGTCGCATTAAATCAGAATGCAGCAGATATTATAGGCCATATTCTTCTATCTAAAATAACAATTATAGATGGTGATAACGCTACCGTTTCTCTAGCACTTGCTCCAGTTTCAGTTGCGCCTCAGTATCAAAAACAAGGATCTGGGAGCCAACTAATACACGCTGCGTTAAAACGCGCAAAAGAGCTTGGTTATCATTCAGTAATTGTTTTAGGGCACAAAGATTACTATCCTAAGTTTGGATTTAAACCAGCTAGCTCATGGAATATATGTGCTCCATTTGACGTGCCTGAAGAATTTTTTATGGCCATAGAGTTAACAGAAGGATCTCTAAAAAATGTGCAAGGTGTTGTACATTACTCAAAAGCTTTTTCAGAGTAAGCACTAACTGATTAATTAGATTTTACGTAAAGGCTGCCTGGAAAATAATTTTATAGTATTTTCTACGGACAGCCTTTTTTTATTTGCCTGATATTATTAAAGCGGTGGGTTTTTCACACCTAAATGAACCCAATCTTCTTTTGGAGGTCCATAAACTCCAGCAGGTTTTAGACCTGCTTGACGCATAAGAATGGTAATCTGACCTCGGTGATGAACAATATGCTTGATTAGTCCCATTAAGATTGTGGCATTTGATTGGGTTCTTCCGAACGCTTCTTGCGTATGTTCTAAAGATTCATCTGTCCATTGCTGTTCGATAATTTTAGCAGCATGAGAACTTACATTTTTAAAGGTTATAGCGATTTCCTGTGCTGAAGATGGAACGCTTGCTGTACTTTCTATTCTATCTATGCTCAGTCCAAATTCAGTTAGATAATCTGGAATATTTGTTGTAAAATGCCAAGCAATCCTTCCTAACGTACGTCCTTCAGGGTAAACTTGTTGTTTCAACGAATCATCTGTTAAGCTATCCAAAACTTTTTGAGTTAGCATGGCTTCGCTGTTCCATTCTTTGATAAAATCTGAAATGGTATTATACATGTAAAAGACCTCCCAATATAAATCTAATCTAAATTAACACTTAAATAATATCATAGAAAAAACCAGTTGTTCAGAGATACTTGATCCAGGTGAAGACATTGTTCTTCCTTTATTAAAAATAGGCCATAATGGTACGGCTATTGATGTGGAAGGCCTAGCATTATTTAATGACAGAAAATTAGCAGGAACTCTATCTCGAGAAGAATCCACACTTTTTCTTTTACTAAATAATAAGAGAGGAAAATATGCGCGTTTTACAAAAAACATAAACGATAATAAGTCCAAGATGACAAATTTTATTTCTCTGAATGTTGATAATATGAGACGTAAACTAGATGTTTCAGTAAATAATGATGGAGACGTTTCTGTAAATCTAAACCTACGCTTAGATTTAGCAGTAGAAGAATTCCCTATAGGAAACGTACCTAAGAAACTTAATCAACTAAATGAAGAACTCTCAAAAAGCTTCACTAGTGAAGCAGGAGAAGTAATCCACAAATTGCAAGTAGCTAATTGTGATGCGTTTGGCATCGGAAGGCGACTAATTGCTTTTCATCATGGATCCTGGTTGAAAAAGGATAAAGCAAGCTATTTTAAAAACGTAAAGTTTAAATCCAAAGTAGAGGTAGAGATTGTCCGGTATGGCATTGTTAAATAAATTAACAAAATTGAGAGAATAACGATGTAACACTGAGTTGAATTCGTTCTTTTGATAATAAGCCTCTTAAATAGGAGGCTTATTCATATTCATACCAGAAGTCAAAAAGGAAAACATATTACGTAATCATCTACCGATCTCTTACTGCAGTAAGGGTTCTTTGTTATTTTTCGATTAGACAGGCAAACTTACCGAAGTAGCTACATAGTGTCTAAAGAATCTTAGCAGATCGTTCAATTTAACTTGTAGATTATCTCGTAATTATATCTAATTCAAACTCAAATGTTTTTTTGCAAAAACCAATTAATCATGGTATTTTTTTTTGTTTAAGGTCTCCTCTCTCATTTTATTTATCTTTATAATCGAATCGAAAATTCCATAAGCATAGGTTTGAGATCATCCTCGTTAGGATAAAAGTAAATAAACTATTTCACCTATAGGAGGAGATGTATATGGATTTATATGGTCGGAACAGGGAGGTATTAAAATGACAGAGTCCAGAAAGAAATCCCCCCATCCTCAAGAGACCAAAAGAAGGGATCATGCTGAGCAATATCCTACGGAGAATAAAACTCTATTTGATCAATTTAAAACTGAAGAGACAGTTGATCCAATACCAACTGAAGAGTTAAAGATAGAAAAGCAAGATGAAAGAAATAAGAAGAAAACTAAAAATGAATCCTCCACTCAAAATAAATATAAGAGAAATTAATAGCATGAAAAAGTAGATATTTTAATTGATTATTACACTAAGTTATTAAAAAGTACTTGAAAGGAGTGGTAAGAATGGAAAAAACAGAACTACAGCCGGTTTTTGTTTACTTACATCCAGATGTATTAGCGCAAGGTGGTATTTATTTTATCGGACTAAATAAACGAGACAGGGAGCTTCCTCCAGCGAGTATTGAACATTTACGTTTAGATATGGCTAAACAATATTTCCCTTGGGATCCTGAGGCTCATCTTGTTGTAGAAGAAGGAAGGTTCCAATGGGATGATGTAAAAAGAGACTATATAGAAATCGTCGCCTAATAAAAATCTCGACATGGTAAAATGTCGAGATTTTTCATTTATATAGTTTATGGATGAAGTCCAGTATTTTGAGCAAACTACTTAAGATGCAATAGTGCATTATCAACATAACATCTATATTTCAACGACTAGGAGAACTACTGTACAAGAGCAGTAGTTTTTTTCTATTTTTTTACTGTATATTATATGGAAAGATAGTCAACATAATGTAGTTTATCGGTAATAGCCCAAATAACTCCGTTCGAATAAATCGGAACAGAGCTATTATAGGTATGAAAATTTCCTGATTAATTACAGCATTTTATATATTTCAATAAGATTCTTATCTGGATCCCGAAAATGTGCAATACGGGATCGCCACTCTTTACGATCATGTGGTTCAGTAACAAATTCAATCCCATTTCCTCTTAAATGAGCATAGGTCTTATCAACGTCTTCTACTTCAAATTGAAGTAAAAAATTTGATGGGGATTCTCCATCTAAAGACTTATTTTCCTTTCCAATTACTTCTGACATGGCCTTTTGAGATAAAAGCTCGATTTTCGTTTCCCCGTTATTGAAAAGTGCATACTCCATTTCTTCCTCACACCAACTTATTGGAATTCCTAATAAATCTTTATAGAATTCAACGCTCTTTTTAAAATCCTTAACTAATAGTCTGATTTGTAGCAGCTTCAATTCAATCCCCTCCCCATGATATAGTTCTCTTTATTTATCAAAAGACCTTCGTGTTTTCTCATCCTTGTACTCTGCCCGTTTTTAGTTAACCTAATAGAAATTATAGATAGTTAATTTTAAAGTTATCTGTATATGAATCTACAAACCTGGCCAGACTAATAACGTATTCCCCCTATTCCAGTAAATTTGAAAATCCTCTGCCTACATGGGCAAAGGATTCTTTTTGTATACGATAAACTTAGTTCTTTCATTAAGGAAAGTAGTTTAGATTACTTTTTCTACCTTTAGATACCGTCCCACTTTTCTTTTTATTCGTTGAATAGCATTATCAATAGACTTTTCAGACATACTTAATGCTTTGGAAATTTCTATATATGAATAGTCGTTTGTATATAAAGCCCATACTCTTTGCTCTAATTTACTAAGTAATTCGGCTATTTTTTGTTTCTTTTCTTCGAATTCTTCTTGATTGATAAGTAATAATTCTGGATTTGTTGTATTTTTTTCGGCTATCATATCTAGAATCATATAAGCTGATTCTTGATTAGATAAAGGCTTGTATAGGGAAACATAGGCATTTAGAGGTCCATGTTTTTGACGAGCAGCTGCTTTAACCGCGGTGAACATCTGTCTCTTAATACAGAGCTCGGCAAATGTTTTAAAAGATGACATTTTATCACCTTTAAAATTACGAATGGCCTTATATAGACCAACCATTCCTTCTTGAACAAGATCTTCTTTATCGGCCCCTCTTAAAAAATAGGTTGATGTCTTCGCTTGAACGTTCCCCCGATATTTTTTAATTAAAAAGTTTAATGCCTCTTCGTTCCCATAATGAATTAGGTTGATCAGATCTTCATCGTTATATCTATCGTAATTTTCTATTAATTCAGTTTCGATAATTGTACTCACTTATATCCCTCCGCTAATCTTAGGTGAATTTTAAAAGTATTCTTGGAATAGCAAGCCTAATTCTTTTAAGAATATCTTAGTCAGTAAAAAAGTTTTGTAAGACAAAAAACGCCTATTATAGCCTGGCGCTTTTCTATATTCCTTTGATTTTTGGTTATTATTTCTCCATCCCTCTAAAGTATAAGAAGCTAGAGATAAAAATGTTGTCGAACCTTGGTGATTCTTTTAAAAATCTAATCTTTTGTCCTTTACAATGATGTATAAGATAAATAAAAATCCTTCTCTAATATAAGGGAGGAATTGTTAATTTATTAATTGTTTATAACATTAAATAACATTTTCGAAGTTATAAATGAAATAGGCAATGTCATAACAGTAGTTAAAAATGTAGAGTTCACATAATGAGATTTATTGAAAAATAAGTGTCAGTATGTGTCGAATGGGTAATATAAAAGAAATAACATCAGGAGAGGAGGACATGCTGGATAACTATGAAAGTTCCCTATTCCATAGGGAGGTTAAAGTTCTCATCGCAGATTATAATAAGTGTAAAGATTTAGACATTAAAAATGAATTATATCATCAGATAATCCTTCTAAAAAAAGCGCTTAAATATAAACGAAATAAAGTCTCGAGATGATATAGGCTATCTATTATTGAGAAAAACGATTTATCTCTCAAATCAAATTGTTTTTCTCTTTTTTATATAAATAGACTTTTAACCTTTCAAACGAAATAAGAAAATAATAAATATGGATAAACTATCTTCTATAATATGCCTAGTCGTCAAGATGATATTTAACTTGTTTCTAGTTTATATAAAAGGTGTATGGGGAATTAATTGTATACAAGTTTTTAATAGAGGAAACATTTTGATTCAGTCACTATTTTTTGAATACTATAGTACCTTGTTACTACATATAGAAGTTTTCTCCAGAGTTTCTCCTAACTGAGGGGAAAATCTTTGTATAAGAATAGGTAGACTTAGTTTCTTTTCGTATTTTCGTAAAGGTATAAATCCAACTTATTCTTTTAAGAAAGAAAGGATTTTTAATGAAAATATTGTGAATGTTAATTATTCATGAAATTAATGGATGGATCGCTGGTTTGATTATAGGAAATGATGGTCCCCTTTTTAGTTTGTTATAATGAAGGTATATATAATATGAGGGGCAGAGGATTTAATATGATACTTATTAAAAACAGTGAAGAGGTAATAAGAGAAGCAAAATATCAACTTCACCTAACTATGGATGATTATCAAACCAAAATTATCTCTATTTTTGATAATCAACGTATTCTAATGAATCAACGAATTAGATTAATGATTCTCCTGTCGGATATAAAAGAGCAGGCTGTATTGATTGGAAAGCATTCTGCAGCCAAAGGGAAATTAGAATATGACGAACAGGATCAATTAATTGCAGAAGTTATAGATGAAGTTCCTTTTCAGTACAGCAAAGAGACAGTAACCGATCTAGAAAATAACATCCAAATTAGTAAGAGAGAAATCGAAGAGCTAGCAAAAGAGTGCGAATTAGATATTGAAGAAACCATTAACCTTAAAGCTCTTTTACTTAATTTAAAAGTATCTAGTTACATAAATGGGCACTATGAAATGTATGTAAAAGATAATACATTATCTGGAAAAAGAACCTAGAATGTCAGGATAAAAAGAATAAAGCTTTGTATATAAGTGAAACTGATTGAGGTGTGGTGAGATATGAGTGCTCAAATATAAGATATATATGTAACAGAAAAAATACTGTACAGAAGCAGTACCTTTTCTATGTTTATGCTTTATACCCCATATATTTTTAGTTACTATATTGTGGTTTATCGAAAAGAAAGATGTTATAGAGAATTTATGATATAATTTAGATGTACTATACAACTAAATAAAGAATATAAGTAACTTACCATTTCATCAATATCAATATACTTTTTACCATGTTTAGTCCTCTAATCCTCATCTATTAGAGGACTTTTACTTTTTTAGATAAAAGGAGGAAAACCTTTGCAATATATACAACAAGAAGAATTACATGCTATCAGAGAAATCGTTTTACAACGAAAAGAAGAGCTAGCTGAGAATAAAAGAGAAGATCTTGCAGAGTCTCATAATATCTATACCGAATTAACAACTTTTCGTATTGAACTCCTTACCACTTATGCCGATTCTCTTTTGATGGAAAAAGAGGCAGCAAATGAAGTCATACAACATTGGGGGAACAATATGGCTAATTTATTAGTTAGTCGCGGACTTCCATTAAACCTAGCTTTACAGGAGATTAGCTATTATCGAGATGTAATCGGGGAAATAATAAAAGAAGAAGCAAAGAACAATGATTTTTCTCTTGATGCTTTTTATCGAGTCATTTCTCACTTTAATACTATTGTAGATAATGCTATCCAATTTGTAAGTAAATCCTACGTAAAGGATTACACCGAGAAAATAAATTATGCGCAATATGCGATTGATGAACTATCTGTTCCTGTGGTTCGTATGACAGAAGAAATAGGCATCCTCCCTTTAGTTGGTGATTTAGATACCAAACGGGCACAATATTTGATGGAGAGTGCTTTAGAAAAAGGAAGTCAGTACAAGCTAAAATGGCTTATTATTGACCTATCAGCTGTGCCCATTATTGATACCATGGTAGCAAATCAACTTTTTAAAGTGATAGCTAGGCTACAGTTATTAGGAATTGAAGTCGTAATCAGTGGGATACGTCCAGAAATTGCTCAAACCATGGTGAGCTTAGGAATAAAGATTGAGGAAATCAAAAGTTTTTCTAGCTTACATCAAGCTGTTCAATATACGAATTCATTTATAGAATCTTTAATGTAAATATCTCCTTAAATAATGAACAAACTATTAAAGACGCCGTGAGGCATCACACCAAATTTTCTATTCTAAAGAGAAGAAACCTACTGTACAGGAGCAGTAGGTTTCTTCTCTTTTAATTTATATATAAATATCCACTCGTAATTAACATAAATTTTATCAGTAATACAGCAAAATAACTCTAGGGTTATCTAAGTAATCGTTGCTAAGATAGAATAGACCTTATTTAATTTTTGAGTACGAATTTATTTTTACAAACTTATCTGCATTTCCACGTGTAGAAAAAAATTCTCTATTCTTTCTATAATCGGTTCTGTTCTAAGTATTCTTTTAAAGTTTGCTGTAACGTTCCTTTTGCTTCTGCCTTATCCTCAAAAGAGATTCCTGAGTGAATCATTGTTCGCACCAAGTCAGCACGTAAACCTGTGAGAATAGCTTTACTTCCCATCATCGAAATGCCGGTTAATATTTTTTGAAAATGGTCAATGACATGCATCTCCATGTTGGCAATTCCAGACAGGTCCATAATTAATGTTTGAATCTTTAAATCTGAGATGCCTATCAATACTTTCTCCTCAATCGTTTGAATACGATTGAGGTCAATCATGCCGATCAACGGTAATACAGCTACAGATTGGCTAAGTGGTATAATGGGCACCGATAGATTTTCGACTAAGTCCCTTTGGGAGGCAATTAATTCATCTTTATACTTGGAATAACTAATGAGAAAAGTGTTAAGAAATTGATCAATCCTATCATTAATTCGCTTCTCTAAGGCATAGAATTCTTCACGGCTATTAAATTGGTTATTTATTTGATCATATTGATAGAGAAAATGCCATACTGTTCGCCTAATGGCCTGTACCCATTCTAATTTGAAGGCAAGAGTTAAGGCGTGCTCTGCCCAAGCTATCCCTTCTTGTTGAGCGAAAGCAATGAGCTCTTCCTCTTTTTGCTCTACGACATATAGAGATAGCTTTTGAGCATTTTTCAAAAGATCAATATTTCCAGTTTCTAAAATGTCATTAATCTTAGAAGCCACATTAACCGCCTCTGATAAGAGCTTATCCTGGAAGTTCTGTTTGTTGTCTTTAATAAAATCGGTCATTTTTTCTCTTTTGTTGTAAATAATATCCATTTTAAATACACCCCTTATTCGGTTCTAGGTTATAGTTTCTTTAAATGAATTTTTGTCTACTTTTGTTTTCATTTTTTGTATATAAAGAAAGGTCCTCATTCTTTGTACTATCCCCTATAGATATATTTTTAGGTAAAAACCAACAAATTTTTTATAATAAATCTTTAAACCTCGATATATCTATAATTATGAGCTTTTTTTACATGAGAAAAGTTTAATTAAGGTTATTTTAACTAGACGATAGCTGTTCAGATAGCCCATCAAAGATAGTCTGAGTTTATTTTTCCTTCAACACGTCAACTTTCTCTTAAGCAATAAGGATATAACTTTATAAATGATTAATGAGGAGTGAATCCTTTATAGAGTAAAGGATTCACCCCTGATCTAGGATTGTAAAATCGCATTTTATATCACGCTTTACTACTTAGTTGTAAATATTTCTTATCCTCCTTGACACTGTTCTCTTCTCAGTAAGATTCTTTTTTATTTTACCTCAAAAAACATATATTTCATATATATCTTAAAGGGGTAAATTATTCCTCAACCTTATAAAACTGTAAATTATATAAACCATATTACAGTAATAAAGATTATATACATTTTTTTATGTGTAAATACCTTATTCCATATAAGATAATTATCTTATATGAGATTTCTCACCTCATATATTAGGTCCTTGAAATCTATTTCAAGGGCTTTTTTTGTTGGAGCTTCATCATCATATATTAGATATATGAATAATTTTCTTCTCTTTATATAAACTAACGACGCTACATAATGAAAATTATTAGTGATCAATTACTCCTTAAAAGCTTTTTAAAATAGTTATGCTCCCTTCGCGAACATTAATTTTTATGGAGGTGATTGTAATGACTAATAACCAACAATCAAACAAAACTTCTGCAGGAACAAACGCTGCAAAAGTAAAACAACAAAATGCTGCATCTGCATCTAACAAATTTGGAACAGAATTCGCTAGTGAAACAGATGTACAAGCAGTAAAGCAACAAAACGCTCAGGCAGAAGCTTAAAAAAATCAAAACTCTGGGCAATAATAAAGAAAAGTTTTGAGCAAACTACATGAGACGCCATGAGGCTTCATAAGATCATTCTCTATTCCTTACGAGGACAGAAAAGCCAGTGATTTTTCTGTTTTTAGAAATGAATATTTTTTGCTCTTTTGAACAAACTACTCAAGATGTATAAAATCATCACAACTAACTTCTAATTATGTCACGAAAAAAACTACTGGTGCCGGATGAACTGGTAGTTTTTTCTATTTTTTGAATGTATATTATATGGAAAGATAGTCCATATAATGTGCCTTCTAGGTAACAGAAGAAACTTATAGAATTTTCTATAGGTTTCTTTAACTATCTTGGCTATTAAGTTAGCTTAAAAGAAATCATTTACCATTATGATGTTGATTGGGATTATACATTCCGTTTTGAACCATATAATATTCTATCACTTGGTCTAACCATTTTTCTTCTTTCTCTGTATAAGGTGATGCCATCATACTTTGAAAATCTTCTATTTCCTCGTCCTCTAATTTTCCAAAAGCATGCATAGCTTCTTCACCAACATATTTAAGAGATGCCTGCAGATGTTTATTGGCCAACTCTCGTACTTCTGGATCATGAACTGGCCTTCCAACCAACCTTTTCACTTCTCTCGCTAAATTAATGAATTCTTTACTTAAGGATAAATTCTTCTCATCAGATTTATTGTAAATCTTATCTGCAATTTCTTTAGACGTGAAATGTTCAAGCCATGTACGTTGATCTTGTTCATTTTGAATGTTGTTAATCAAACTAATTAATATTTCACTTGGAGCATCCTCTTGACTATCTAACAATGAAACCGTCTGATTAATTGCCTTCAGTACCTTATCTAAATGCTCCTTTTTCTTCTCAAATGCTTTTTGCTGTTGAATTAAAGTATCCTGTAAGTTTAAGTTGAGACTTGTATTCGTCAGCATTAATCCTATTTCTTCTAGGTTATAACCTAAGAATTTTAATGCTACGATTTTTTGAAATTTTACTATATGTTCCTCTCCATATAGTCGATGACCGGAATTAAGGTCTTTTTGAGCTTTAAGTAGCCCTATTTCGTCGTAATAATGCAGTGTTCTTATTGAAACGCCGGTTTTTTTAGAAAATTTACCAATTGAGAAACTAAAATCATTACACAACTTATATAACCTCCTTACAATCTATTATTAATCTAATTAATTTCATCATAATACCTAACGTAACTGGAGGTTCAAGCGTTAATTTTAAAAATTTGAGTTTTGTATATAAGAATAAACTTAGTTAACATAAAACGTATTTCTAGGTAGCAAAAAAGCCTTTATACTGATAATAAAGGCTTTTTTGCTATTCTTTATATTTCTAAGTCACATACTAATTATGAGAAAAGATTTTCAACAAAGATAATCCATCCAGTAAGTACAATTAATACGGCACTAAGTATAGTGGTTAAAACACTTCTCACAGCTGATTTGAAATTATGAACTCCAAAGAAGCCTATAATACCAACTAAAAATACAACAATTGCTACATAAAAATTTAATCTTAATAATGATGGATGAGCAAAAGTTATGAAAGTTAGACAGACACTTAGCAATAAGAAAACGAATGACCAAAGGTTTATCGCTTTTGTCATCTAAATTTATCTCCTTTATCTATAAAATCTACTGTATTATCTCATATTTATAATCTACAAATCTAGTTACCATAATTCATATTATAGGAAGACAAAAATAAAAAGCCCTTATCATTAAGGGATTCTTATTTTTGGTATCTTCTAAAAGCTCTTTTCGAAGATTAAATCTCGAGATTCCTTCTAAAGGAAACATTAGTTGTATTAATTGATAAATTTTAAAGAAAAAACTTCTACGCTAGTTATTAGATGAGATTATATTACATATTAAACTAGCTAGTTTTTGGAATATTACTGATGAAATGGATTTTTCCATTGCATCAGTGTACCGTAATTACAGGATTCTTTATCTTCTAAATAGTTTGCTACTGCTCTAACTGGCGTTCGACCGCAATGAAGTAGAAATGTAATAACTGGGTCTTTTAACTGGCAGTCTAAAAGGGATGCTATATATTCTTCAGGTGTCATCTTATGCGCATATTTATAGTAACCAGGCATTCTTCCGCCACCTAATAAACGTTTAAGCCCTTTGTAAATAACTAGATCATACATAGCAGACATTAACCACTTACCTAAGCCTAGTTTTCGAAAAGAAGGGCTTATGCTAATATCTACAACATACAATGTATTTCCATTAGGATTATGATTTGTAATATATCCGTTACTCGTAACTTCTTCCCATGTATGATCAGGACTATCTAGATGGAAATCAATAAGCAGTCCAGTCATTGATCCAGCAATTTCTCCATTTACTTCCACACATAAAGCTCCTTCAGGAAAGAGAGAAACATGATTATCTAGTTGTTCTCTATTCCACCATAATTCAGAGGGAAATGGTGGAGGGAAACACTCTTGCTGGATACGGATTAACTCGGGAAAGTCCTTTCGTTCATAATTTCTGATTAATGCCGAAACAGGGCGGCCTTGTTCAAAAACAAAAAACTCTTTACGATACACAGTCATGCCTCCTCATACACGTGTAGGAATCTCTTCTTTAGTTTCCCAATCTGGATAAAGATCTGTTCTGCGGTCTCTCCATGTAGTAACAGATCCACTTTCACGAACCTGGTGTAACAGTTCTAAATTCAAATCAGTAGTCACAATCATATCTTGATTAATTTCTCCTTCTACCAAGAGACCTTGAGGAGGAAACGGTATATCGTTAGGTGTTATAACTGCAGCTTGACCAAAATTAGCTCGCATGAAATCAACAGTAGGTAGGGAACCAACTGTACCGGAGTTTACTACGTATACTTGATTTTCGATAGCTCTTGCATGGCTTGTATATCGAACGCGATGAAATCCGTGTCGGTCATCGGTACAGGAAGGACAGAAAATAACATCTGCACCTTTCGCCTTTGCCATGCGAACAATCTCAGGGAATTCAATGTCATAACACGTTAACATTGCAATAGTACCTTTGCTTGTCTCAAACACCTGTAGATTTTCACCAGGGGTCATATTCCATTCCTCTAACTCCGTTGGAGTCATATGAAGCTTTGCCTGTTCCGCCACTCTTCCATCTGGATAAAATAAGTGGGCTACATTATATAATTTGCTGCCTTTCCGAACAACATGAGTACCTGCAATAATGTGCGTGTTTGATTTGATAGCTAGATTTATGAACAATGAGCGATACTGCTCAGTAAAATCAGGTAAATCGTGAATTGTTAAAGCATTTCCTTGATAATCTCCAATAGACATAAGTTGTGTAGTGAAAAATTCAGGAAACATAATAAATTCTGTCCCAAATTCCTCTGCTGTTTTCACATAATGTTCTACTTGATAAGCAAATTCCTCAAAAGATTGTATTGTATGAAGATGATATTGAACTGCCGAGACTCTTAGTTTCATAGGTTGCTCCTTTCTTTTACATTCATATGACATTTTTTCTTGTTAAACTGATAATTTATATTTCGATTATTAATTAAATATAAACCTCCACAAGTGTATACTTTTGAATCATATAGCATGAAAAGTATAATGTATAGATGTTAAATATTTATGGTAGAAAAAGGTGAGTAAACTTGTGAAAAATTTATCGAATTTTGAGGTTCTGATACAAAAACTTCAACTAACTGTATCAAAGCTCTTTTTCATATATAAAATGGAGTAGAGTCCTTCTATAACTTACACTATGTAAATTTAATAACTTGCTATCGCCATGAGTATTGTATTACTTTTTATAGATTAACTGATACAAATTTTTTATGCCTTTTTCTTTTTGTTTTGTCACGTATTCTTTTAACTTATTGTCTATTTTTTTCCCGAATATAAGTACGAGGATAAGCAATAATATTGTTGAAAAGGTGAATATATCTATCTTAGATTTTTCAAGATAATTAAACACAGCTAAAATAGTTTGCGGTATGTAATCTACTATCAAAATAATCGATCCTGCAATCTTAAAATGTATGGATGAATTTATCCAATACCTTGCATATGCTGCATAAAAAGTTCCAATCCACGAAATTGTTTCTGAAAGAATAAGAATAAGCCACTTGTATTCCATTATTGATTCCCACATTTTTCTTTCCTTGGTCTTTTTAACTAGTTTACACAAAAGGTGTATTATAACCTAGTGAATTACTAAAAAAAGTTACAAATATAGGTTTAAACTATCGTTATTAGAGTATATTTTAGTATTTATATCCATATTCTTGAATTAAATAAGACTTTTTTTAGTTTATTTTACTTTATTCTCTATATTTCAAAGTTAAATAGAGTATATAATACTATTATTATGTTATTTATTTCTTTTTTAAGACATATTCCGACAATAATAACTTCTTAAAATAGGTATAATGTCTTTTATGAAAAGGGGGAATTTAATAATGAAATCAATAAAGAAGAAAATATTTGGTTTGTTAATTACTAGTACATTAACCTTAAAGGTTACCAAGTAGTGGCGAAAGAGTTTTGGAAAAACATTGATAAATTAGAATAGAAAGTTACAAATTTGTTATCTAAAGATTGCATAGCTAATGTGTTCTTTGAACAAACTACTTAAGAAGCTCATTAGCTTTCTACCCGAAATTTTTGGAACGGAAAAACCAACCTTTAGGACTCACAGGTTGGTTTTCTGCTTTTTAATATGGTATTTTAAGGTGAAATCACTCTTATTTTTAGTACACTTTATCAAGGTATTCTGATAAAGTGTCAACAGACATCATTCTCTCTTCTTTAATTGAATCTCTCTTACCTTTTGATGAAGATGTTCTGGCCACCATGCTCCACAATCATCCGATACAATGCAAGCAGCGCATGTCTTTAAATCATAAACCATCATCTCTTTAATTGGTGGAGAGTAGAGGTGAAGAGTGACGAGACTCGTACCTTCTGCACTATTCATCTTATGCACCCCTTTCTTAGGAGCAAAAAAAACTCTTCCTTCCCCCTGGTACTGGGAAAACAGCTCTTCCGGCATTTGCCTTTCTTTCACTTCATAAACGGTATTTATAGCTGTGCCATTCACCACTTGGATCCATCCATATGAATGACCGTGATCGTGAGGAGCACACTCTATTCCCGACCAATTCATAACAAGTAATTCTACTTCGTCATTTTGGTAGAGAAGCTTTCTGTAATATGGCTTATCTTCTGCCGACTGCAATAGTGGCCTTAACTCATCAAGATTTATATCTAACGCCAAAAGGGCTTCTCTCATTTCCAATTTGGTGGGAGAATTTAATTTATCTAAAATAAGCTTTACCTGTTCACTTAAGCTCATACGAACATTACCTCCTCGGGAGTAGAGCAAATTTGGTAGTTTTAATATAGTTACAAATTTTTGTTCCTCCATGGCAAGGACTCTAAAAAAGTTAGTAGTCTCCCATTAACTAAAATAACTCCCATTATAATTATGATACCTCCTAATATGCTTACGGGAATAATCTTTTCCTGTAACAATAGAATAGCTGTTACCAATGTTGCTACTGGTTCCAAATAAAGAAACACAGATACTTGAGACGCCTCTAAAACCTCTAACGCCTTTGCCCAGTACCAATAGGCAACACCTGAAACGAATACACCTAGAAATAATAAATGAGCCCACTCTACGCTTGTTAAAAAGGGCATCTTCTCCCACCCTCTATTTCTTATGAGAAAGGGAGTCGTTAGAGTAAATCCTATTAAACACATATAAAATGTAATAACAAGAGAGGGAAGTTGAATATGTAACCTTTTTAATAGGACAGAATAGATGGCCCAATTTAACGTACTTAGAATCATTAACAGGTAACCAACACTGATTGGGAGCTGAAGGACTGTTGATTGTTAGAAGTAGTCACCAGTAGAACTCCAATGATGGCTACAATCATCCCTGATGCTTTTAATACGGTCATCTTTTCATGCAAAAAGAATACTGAGAGAATGACTGTAAATACAGGAGAAAACGAAATAATCCACCCTGCTGCAGAAGCATTTATTGTGAGAAGTGCTGTTGCCTGAATCACTTGGTGAACGAACACCCCAAGTATACCTAACACAATCAGATGAGGAATATACTTAAGTGAAATTCTTAATGGATATCGCTTTAGCGCTAATAACACCAATAAAAAAAGTGCCCCAATTCCAAAACGAAGAACAAGGAGTGTATATGGATCGAGCTTATCTAAGACAGCTTTGGTAGAGACAAAGGAGATCCCCCAAAAACTAATAGACATTAGTGCATATAACGAGGCAGCAAATTTAACCTTTGACGCAATCATAGGCTCAATTTTCCTTTCAACAATAAAGGTATCTTCTATTAACTAACATATGCCTTTTCTAAAAGAAAATGAAAAAATTCATTTCAATCTTAAAAAAAATGTTGGAAACTCTAGCATTCTGCATATTTATAATTCTCTTTTAACCTTCTCTAGAGGACCTATAAATGTGAACTATAGAAAAACTAATTGAGGGGGTTTATAGTAATACATAAGCTGAATTCTAAAGAAAGTGGCGGATATTAAGTTATGATACACAAGAATAGTTTATATGCTTCTCCAGTAATATCAAAAGAAAGGAAGCAGCAATGAAATATAATGTCCAAATCTATGAAGATAACCAAGGAATACTTATGATAAATGTGCCCGATGAAATTTTTTTAGTTATGGATTTATTACTAAGTGATGTTCAAGAAGATGGATCGAAATTATGGTTAGGTTTAATTGATAAAGTACTTTCAATGCAATCTTCTTATGAAGAATTAACTGGAAATGCCTGTACTATAGAAATTAAATATGATGTAACAAAAATTGTGAATGAGTATGCGGAAGAAAATCAAAAGGCATATTGTTTAATTGAAACGGCTGAGCTAAAACAGATTCTGCTTATGTGGGATGATAGTGTTAGAATAAATATGCAAAATAGACAAATGAATATCTTTGTGAACTAAAATTAAACTTGATTAACGAATATTTCCAATGCTAGTTTAGGTATAAAATATGGGCTTTTTCTACAAGTTATGTAAATTTAAAACCTATTATAACAAAAGTATTTTACCATTTACTTAACATTATAGAGTTAACGTATATTTTTCTCTTTATAATATATATATTTACTTCAACATTCCCATTGGTCAATATAATCTTCAAACGTAGCGTGAGGCTGCGTCTTTTTTATTACTGGGCCTTGTCAGGAAACATCGTGAAAGAATGAAGCTTTTCTTTTATTTTAGATAATTGTAAAATAATTATAAAACGTGCGTTATAAAGGGTTGGTGGAATAAATTGAAACAAAGTAAACGTAAACGTGTAACCTTACAAGAAGTGGCGGAACACGCGGGAGTATCTCGAGCTACCGCTTCGCTTATTGTACGAAATAGTCCAAGTGTTTCTGGAAAAACAAGGAAAAAGGTTCTAGCTTCGATGAAAGAGCTAGGATATGTATATGATCGTATTGCTGCAAATTTAAGGTCTCAAACTTCATCAACAATCGGAGTTATTATTACGGACATATCTAATACGTTTTTTACAGAATTGTTAATTGGAGTGCACGAGGAGCTTGAGAAAGACGGATATACGGTGTTTTTAGGTACGACGTTTGATTCGGATAATCGACAGGATCAGTTGCTTTCTACAATGCTAGAGCATCGGGTAGGAGGCATTATTTTATGTCCTGTAGCGGGTACATCGGAAGATACGATAAGAAAAATTCAGCATTTAGATGTTCCTTCAGTGCTAGCAGTACGGGAATTGCCTGAAGTGGAGTCAGATTATGTGGGGGTAGATTATAACTTAGGTGTTCAAAAAGCGGTCCAACACTTACTAGAACAGGGACACAAAAGAATCGCATTTTTAGGAGGAACAACTGGTTCTACAACGTGGAAAGACAGAATGGAAGGTTACCGTTTGGCGCTAAAGAACGCAGGGATTTCTATAGATGAAGACCTTATTATTCCTAGCGGTCCTACAAGAAGCGGAGGTGTAGAAGCTGCTCATCAAGTATTGGACATTTCTGAGCCTCCAACAGCAGTTTTTTGTTTTAGCGACCTAGTGGCGTTTGGTGTTATGCAAGGCTTAAAAGAGAAAGGGATAGTTCCGGGAGAAGATATAGCGGTAGTGGGGTTTGACAATGTCATGGAATCATCTGTGTGCCACCCTACTCTAACAACCGTCTCTTCTTTTGCAAGACAAATAGGAAAAGATGCTGCAAGATGTCTTCATAACCAAATTGTTGATAAAAAAGAACATCATCAGCGAATTATTTTAACGCCTCAGTTAGTTGTTCGAGAATCGTCTACAAAAAAAAGAAGCAGTTAATTAACTGCTTCTTTTTTTGTAGACGATTTAGACGGTTCATAGATATCCCAAGCCATCTTTAAGGAATTAACAATGTAATTTGCTACTTCTTCAATATCCAAATTGTCAGTTTCTACTTTGGAGTGGTGGTTGGAATAAATTGCTTGGCGCGTATAAAATAATTCTTCAATACCCTCTAGACTTCGTCCTTGTAAAACAGGGCGACTATCAATAATTAGGCTGATGCGCTCTTTCCATGAATCCCATGAAAGGTCTAAAAAGGGTTCTGGTGCAAAGATTGTATTTGCTTGAAAGGGGTGTATAGTGTCCTATTGGTATTCAATTTTATGAAGCTATTCCAAATAGTTGGTGAATGAACCTGACTTGATTTGGGACAGACTTCACCTCCTGATAAACCTGTTTCTTTTTTATCATATGCATGACCTCTATTCCAGAAATAATGACTTTTGCTGTACGAAACGATTTTAGGCCTAACATTGTAGACAGGCGCTTCTTAATAAACCTATGATCCTGCTCCACAATGTTATTTAGATATTTACTTTGTCTTACTTTGGTGCCTTGAGGCATCCTTTTTTCTCCTCTTAGCTCTTGAATAGCAATGGGATAGGCAGGATTTTTATCTACTGTAATCGCACGAGGTGTAGAAACGTGCGAAAAAGCCAAGGCTTTATTCTAAAAGCACTTGGCAACTTGTTTCTTCTTGATTCCTTGGATAAAAATCAAGGGAATTTGCTTACTGACGTAGAGCCAGCCATTTCATGAAATGTTGTAAATTTGTATACTTCGCATAAAAAGATCTTTTGAATAATTTGCGGATTTAGATGCGTTTATCACGGGTTGCATTATTTTGTCATAAAAATCATTCCGTTAAGTAGAAAAATAGCTGTTCATCATATCTCATGCAGAACCTATAAAAATTTGTCACTAGCCACCTACTCAATTTTTCATGATAATCTCTCTCTTTTTGATTTCTTTTAAAAAGATAAAATATTGGAATGATGACTGTCAAATTGATATTGATAAAAGTACTATGCATCTTGACTCCTTATCAGTACAGATTTTAGGTTGTCATAGTTTGTTTTCTTAAGCTCCCCTATTTCACAGCTTTATTTTTCATTAACTTTCCATATCTGTAGCATACGACAACTGCCGATATTATACCGATTAAAGTAATTATTAGATCAAATACAAATATGTGCAAAATAGTAGTGTGACTTTTAATTAAACCCGTAAAAGTAGGAATAAAGATAGCTGACAAACCACCCGCGGTAGATACGACTCCTGTTATAGTACCTTTATTTTTCCAAAATAATTCTGCCATCACGGTCAAAGTTAATTGGTATACTCCTGCAGTTGAGAAACCTAATAAAAACGAATTTACTATACCAATTGCTTGAGAATTTACAGTTAATAACACTAAAAGTGAAAATAATGTAATAATTGGATACAACAAAAGGATAGTCACCGGTCTTATAAATTTCTTTAATAATCCTGCCAATAATAAAACTGAAACCAGCCCACCAATACTATAGTAACTAAGCAATTTTACTGAATTAGCATCAGTCATGTTTAAAATCTCTTGACCATAAGTAGGTAGCCATATTTGCGGAAGAGAATATAATCCGTTTGATGTAAACCCTATAATAATAAGAGCTATCCCTTCTTTCCAAAACTTAGGGATAATTGGAGATTTATTATCTTTTTCTGTTTCTTGAATCATACTTATATCCCGATGATTAGGAAATGGCGCTGTAAATAGAAAGAGCATGTTGACAAGATATAGGGCAGCAGGAATGAAAAATGAAAATCCATAAGATATTCCATGTTCTAAACAAAAGAAAATAATTAAAGGTAGAATGAATGAACCTAAAGATAGGAAAGCTTTAACCAAAACATTTTTGGAACCTGAACTTTTGGGGAATATCTCCATAAGAGCAGGATACGTACCCTCATCCATAGCTGAATTAGCCATTCCTGCAAGGATGGCAAAAGCAAAGGCAATTTGGAAGTTGGGAGACAACGGTATCCCTATTAAGAATATTGCCATCATAACAGTCGAAATTACTACCGGAGGTTTTCTTCCAAATTTATCTGATAAAAATCCGCAAATAGCATAGGTGAAGACCCTTCCAATACCTAACGCTGAGATAATATAACTAATACCTGTACTATCTGTATCTAATTGTTTGGTTAAGAAAGGCATATTCGCAGATAAAATGATATTAACCATTCCTAACAAAAAGTAATTCACATACATTCCTAATGTTGTTTTTATATAAGGATTCTTCATTTTTTCTCACTCCTGCATAAAAAACTTTCTAATGGTGCTTAAAGCAGAATAACTAATAAGGTCTATAAGAAGAGAAGGTTTCTATTTACACAAAATTATTGATGAACTCCAATGTTTTGTAGAAAGCTATAGACATACTAAAAATGACAACTTCACCATTAGATGAAGTTGTCAAAAATAAAATGGAATCTCTAATAATTCACTTAAAATTACATCTTACTTCAAAATGAAATTTCTATGTGTCCATTAGATAATTTTTTACACCATAATGTAACTATCAGGCGTTCTCATTTTATATTGATTAGAATTATTTATTAGAACTTGCTGCTACTGCTGCTCGAATACCTAGTAAGTAACTTTCCTCGCCGAATCCCGAAATTTGCCCAGTCGCAATTTCTGCGAACACAGATTTATGACGGAAAGCCTCACGTGAATGAATATTGGACATATGAATTTCTATAACTGGTACTGTTAAAATCGCTAAGGCATCACGAATTGCATAACTATAATGTGTCCAAGCTCCTGCATTGAGTACAACACCATCTACTTTTGATAAGAAAGCTTCATGAATTTTTTCAACCATTTCACCTTCATGATTTGTTTGGAATGTTTCTACCTCAACCTTTAACTCTTCTGCTAACTGCGCAATATTATTATTGATTTCGTCTAAGGTAATCGTACCGTATTGTTTAGGGTCACGTTTACCGAACATATTATGATTTACACCATGTAACATTAAAATTTTAGTCATGACTGCCTCTCCAATCAGTTTTTTTATATTTAAATATTATAAATTTTTTTCTTTTATTATTTGTTGTCTGCAAATAAAATTTCTTTAACTTGCTTCATTGGCATATCAACGCCTGTGAATAATTTAAATGCTAAAGCACCTTGCCATAACATCATTCCTAAACCATTAATTGTTTTAGCACCTGCTTCTTCTGCTTGAGCTAATAATTTTGTCTTTTGAGGATTGTACACTACATCTGTTACAACTAAATCTTTACGTAATACATCTAAAGTGTCATCTATAATACTTAAGTGATCTAATGGTTTCATTCCAAGACTTGTCCCATTAGCCAAGATAGCACTTTCTGCTACCTCACGTCGGAAAGCTTCTTTATCTTCTAACGGAAAAATGTTGGCTTTAACACCGAATTCCTTCATTTCATTATTAATATAATTGACGTTTTCTTCTGCTTGAGCAAAGTACTCATCATTACGAGCGAAAATACTGATTTCTCGAATTCCAGATTGCGTTAACTGAATAGCGATTGGTGTTGCAGCACCACCTGAGCCAACCAGTGTTACTTTTTGACCTTCAAGTTTCACATCGTGGTCGATTAAATTTTTTACGTATCCGAGGCCATCTGTATTATAACCAATTAATTCACCATTTTGATTAACTACTGTGTTGCTTGCTCGTGTGTATTTAGCTGAATCATCTAGCTCATCAAGGTATTCTAATACCTTCATTTTATTTGGCATGGATACATTAAATCCTGCTACCCCTGCAGCTTTAAAACCATTAACTGCTTTTTCTAATTCATTATTCCCTACCTCAAATGCAAGGTATGCATAGTTTAACCCTGCTAATGTATAACCAAGATTGTGCATTCGTGGTGAAAGACTGTGTCCAATGGGTGTTGCAAGCAGTCCTACTAATTTTGTTTTTCCATCAATGTTTTTTTCATGTACTGTGTGTGTCATGTTAAAAATCTCCTTTAAATTAAATATTCACTTGATAAATTTGTTTTTCGTTAGCCAAAAATCTTTTTTAGTCTAGTCAATACAAATACGGCAAGTATGACACTAATTACTGCGATAATCATGTCGAAGATTAATGTCATTGAAATTCCAAGTGAGCTTACTAAACCACTCGTAATAATGGGTACAAGAATAAAAGCTGAACTCGCAGCGATATTTACATACGAAGATGCTGTCGCTTTACTTGCAGGGAAAAGCTTCATCATAATACTTAGAGCTAGTTGGAAAATACCTGATGTGAATAATCCCATTAAGAATGTGCTTACTATTACAAAACTGTACGATTCCACCATGAATAATGTCAGCATGGATAAGAAGGCACCAATTGGATAGATGATTGCGATCATAATAGGTGAAATAAATTTATCCAACATAATTGCCAGTAAAAGTACAGATACAAGAGCACCTATACTGAAATAAGATAGCAATTGTATTGCTTGATTAGATTCGAGTCCTATAAGTTTTGTTCCTAATTGGGGTAACCATGTTTGCCACACAACGAATAATGCTGTTGAAGTAAAGCCCATTAGGATAATGGCTAAGCCTTCGCCAAGAAACTTTGGCTGTTCTTTAAAGTCTGCTTGGCTTACATCGCCTCCTTTCGTTGAAACTAATTTGTGGTTTGGAAATGGCATAAAAATCAAATAAATTCCAGTTAATAGATATAATGCGCCCATTCCAAAGAATGTCCAGCCCCAGAAGATATGGTTTGCGACTAAGATTGCCATTATAAATGGTAGTAATGTTGCCCCAATCGATACGGATGCTTTTACTAACACAGAAGCAGAACTCGCTTTTGTCGGAAACGATTCTGTTAATGCTGGATATGTTCCTGAATCAAGTAATGAGTTAGCAATACCTGCTGAAATCGCAAAGACAAAAGCAAGTACATAACTTGTTGTTGTCGGTATTCCTACTAGAAATAATAAATAAAGAAAATTGGCAGTAATGATTACTGGTTTACGACCCCAACCATCTGAAAGACGACCGACAAAGAATAGAGCAATTAATTTACCAATTCCTATAGCTGATACAAGTAAACTAATTTTTGCAATAGTTACACCATAGCGTTCTGATAAGTTGTCCATATTTGATGCAATAATAATGTTAATCATACCGAGCATTAAGTAGTTCATATACATCCCGAAAGATGATTTGATGTAAGAATTTTTCATGTTTTCACTCCTATATACAAAACCTTTTTAAACAAAAGCTTTAATTTTTGGTTTTTCAAATATTTCAAATTACTCTAGTATCAGTACTTTTTTAAGCAACACCTCTTTCAAAACCAATATTATTTTACATTCTAAAAATCTTAAGATAATAAAATTAATAATTAGAATATCTCAAACCAAAGACATCACTCCTGGCTAATATCTTTTATATGGAGTTTTTGCTGCAGAGATTAGATTGATTAAAAAACACATAGTTTTCTAACTGAATTTTTTTAAGCAGTTTACCATTAATTGAAACGCTTTCTTTTTAACAAATTTTTAAAATTCATTTACACTGTAGGTTGCATGACACAAGTTAATATTTAAACGAGAGTGTATTGTTATACTAAAAATTTATTAGAACTTATTCTCTCAGACAAATATATAAATATTAAATAAATTATTAGATCGATCTAATTTTAAATGTAAAGAAAATGATATTTTTAACGTTTTTAGATCGATCTAATTTTAGGAATTATTAAGAATTATAAATTTGACGTTTTATAAATGAATAACTTCAGTATAATAATATATTTTTAATAACACTTAATTATTATCAGTCTGGTAATTTGTAAGCGATTCAATTTAGTATAACAATATACCGACGAGACAAATATACTCCTGAAAATAAAATGTGTCAAGTCTGTGACAAAATCTTTTAATCCTTGATTCATAAGCTATTTTAACATTTCAACATTCAAATATTTATTCTTGAATCCTTTGATTTAGCATTCTAAAGCTAATATTCAACAATAACATTTAATTAAAAATGTTTAATTATTATATATTTTACCGGATTAATATTTATTTTATTTGTTAAAATAAATTTATGGCAAGTCCAAATTTGCATACAACATAAGAACCCTAACCTGTTTACTAAAAAGTCCTTAAATAAATTCGAGGATTTCTCTTCATTTATTTCTTTAGAGGAAAGATATTACACATCATACTGCAAAGAAAGATACATCTTAAAGGTACCTTATTTTGTAAAAAAATATGTTATACTTTTAATAATTTTTTTACAAATTCCATTTAGTCTTAACACTCTTAATAAAATAAAAAGCATCATCATTTGGCCTGAACCTTGTGTCAAAACAGGGGTCAGGCTCTGTTCTGCGACAAGGTTTCTTTTTGTACGTGGTTCCGGAAATATTGATTATGGTAACTAAGGGTGTATATCGTATCCATACCACGAAACCTCGATTTATGGTAAAATTTACATTATGTACCGCAATGATTTTTTGAAGCAAGATGTGACCACATTGGATATAGTGAAAGAGGTAAAGTTACTAAAATATCAAATGAACCTTATGAAGCACATGATTAATGCTGATGAACATCTCTTTTTTATTTTCGCTATTGACCATGAATTTGAAGAGGACCAAGTAAACGTCTTATTAAAAGTACTCCATGCATTTAACCACCGATTAAAGGATGAGGAAATTTCAATATTAAATCAGGATGATCATTTGCTCTCTCAATTTAACCTCCCTTTAGATAAAGTATACAACTCAGAACAACCCACTCTAGAGGAATTTAAATTGTATATTACAAAGGTTTTTTATCAGGAATTCGAATTAGAGTATTTATTGTCTAGTCTAAGGAAACAGTCTATCCAAAATGAAGTTTGCGATTTTCTCTTAAATCTCTTAAAAGAAGAATGAAAAAATCATGAAAAGTGCTTATGTGCATATAAGGAGAGTGAGGGTTGGAAATGGATGTTAGTAATAAAAGTTGGATTATGAAGAATCCAGCATTACACTTTGGACTGTTGTTTTTTCTGATATTTGGTGGTCAATTTGTTATCAGATATATTAGAGATAATGACTTTTATATTCTCCATTTTATCTTTGGGGTTTTAGGATTATTAGCAATAATTATAAGCTTGGTTATAAAACCAATGGATAAAAAGAAAACAGAAGAGCATCTATCATCTATAATTAGATGCTCTTCTTGGTGTCTAGAACGTCCATTATGTTAACTAATGAACCATGAAAATGGATTCCTTAATGCGAATAATGGATACCAATTCAAATTTTATGATTTATTGAACGATTGATCTGGCAATTCTAAATCCGATATCATCTATATAAAAATCCGGCATACTTTTGCGACGACAAGTAGCTCCGCATCCACGTTCTTCTTCCGCCCAACTTCCTCCCCGAATTATTCTATAATTACTAAATACCTCTTCATCGTATAAGTCCCAACACCACTCCCAAGTATTCCCGATCATATCATACAATCCCCATTCATTAGGCTTTTTCTCACCAACCTCATGCAATCGTTCGTTAGAATTATCTTTATACCAAGCAATTTCATCTATTTCACCATACCGATACCCTTTTGAGTTTGCTTTACATGCATATTGCCATTCTGCATCTGTCGGTAAACGAAAACCATTCGTATTATACTTGCATATAACGGATTTACTTTTATTATCAAAATCATAAAACTTGTCATAACCCAGCGTAACAGACAGTAAATCACAAAAATTCACAGCATCTAGCCATGAAACATTAATAACCGGTTTTCTAGCCTCAGTCGTTGTTGAAAATTTTCCCCCTGTAATAGTTGTATAAAGTTCTTCTGTTACGGTGTATTTTGCAAGATAAAATGGCTTGATTTCAACGTTCCAAATAACTTCTTTTAGATTTTTTCTAACACCTGGCATTCCAAATTTATAATTTGAACTAATCCATTTTTGCTCGTTTCGAAAATCTCGTAGACGGACTTCTCCTTCAGGGGTATACACCATTAAATCTTTTAAGTAGTCATTTAAGTTAGCTAACATTTTCCTCTCCTAGCCTTAAATTAGCGTTTTTATAGACTCTAGTTTTTAGATAAAAGCTAACATCCTTTAACCCATTACATATTTTCATATTTTTCAGATGTATATCAAGTGAATTTTAATTGGCTTAATGAAAGTTCTAGGTATAAAAGCTCAGAGCGTTTATTATATATTAGATTATTGAACTAACCTTACGTTAATTACTTATATATTGCCTGAATGGATAGGAAAATACATATAACTGTTGAAGTAAATAAGATGACAGAGGTTACAAGATTCCTCCTAAATTTAATAGCATATGCACAAAAAAAGATTGCCGCAGCTATTTTAGAGCAGCTTTGAAAATAAGCATTATTAGAAAAAAATGAACTGCTAAAAACAATTGAAATAAGTAATGTTGCAGAAATTAGTATTTTAAACCACAAAGGCTCTTTTAGGAATTGTTTAATCATAAATTTTATCCGATGCATAACGTTATAACTCCCTTCAATACACTTTCATTTCTACTTAAACATATGATGTATTCTTGAAAAGTAATACCTAAGTACTTTATAGCTTTATAAATAGAAATTTATATTTATTTGTCCATGTGAAAATATGATATATTATATACATACCTATAATACGGTATTCTATAACTAATCTAGGTAACCACAAATAAAAGCACTACTAATCCATAAATATAAATATCCTTAAAGGCGTTAGTACAGATTACTAACGTCCTTTTTACTGTCTTCTTCACTTTAAGATTTCTGCACGCACTGGAGGCAGATAACATTGAGTAAAAATCAAAAGCTATGGACCATAGAGGAGGATTCATTCCTTAAAAAACATTATGGACAGATGACGTTCCAAGGAATGGGTGAATACTTAAACCGTAGCAAAGAATCCGTTAATAAACGGATTATACGATTAAACCTTCGTAATGAGGAGAATTGCTTACATAAAAAATGGACAACAGAGCAAGATACTTTCTTAAATGAAAACATTGCTATCATGAATAATAGGGAAATAGGAAATCATTTAGGTAGGAGTCCTTCTTCTATTGCTACTCGTATTAAAATATTAAAACTAACACGACGAGAAACACTGCGTAGATGGACGGAACAAGAGGATAAATACCTACTAAAGCATTATGGATCCAAATCTCTTAAACACATATCTATACAACTGCAGCGAAGTATACCAGCGTTAGAGTCTAGATTAAATCGCTTAGGTTTATATGGAGCAAAAGCCCATACCGGAAATATGACAGTATATGAACTAGCAAGTTGTCTTCAAATTGATGTTCATACTATCTATAAATGGATTCAAAAAAAGGAATTGCCTCATAAAATCACGAGGGCAAAAACACGAAAATTTGTAGGAATTGAAGTATCAGCCTTTTGGAAATGGGCTGAGCAGAATAAAAAGCTCCTTAATTTTTCTAAAATACCTACAAATACTCTTTTGCCAGAGCCGGATTGGGTAAGGAAACAACGGAAATATGATTATTATAATCGTCCAAAATATGAAAAAAAACAGTGGACGGAAGAAGAAGATGCTCGTCTATGGTATATGTTCTACGAGGAAGGTCGTACTCAACAAGAAATCGGTCAACTTATAGGACGATCAAGGTATGGGGTTCAACGAAGGTTAAACCGATTGCGAAAAAAGAAATTGACCACTTAAAGGCTGTATCCTTTACTTATTTTAAACAATAGATATATTCATTCGATATTAAAATAAATCTTACAAGCAAAAAGAATTTTTCTGCATGAATTTAAAAAGATATTTGTCATTTCATTTTTTAATAAACAAATTTTTCTCTACAAATCCGTTATTTTATGACTATTCAGGAAATCGTAATTTATAAGATGCAAAGAGCCCTTGATAAAAGGGCTTTTTAGTTCCTGCAAGAGTAATTACGTTAACTAACTTTGTATATTCTATACAACATAAAAAAGGGAAAAACTACTGCTCCTGCACAGTAGTTTCCCTAGTCGTTGAAATATAGATGTTACGCTGATGCTCTATTGCATCCTGAGTAGTTTGCTCAATAAACAAATTTTTATTCATTATAGATAGTTTCAATAGAATAAGTTATACAATTGGTTTATAAATTATAAGTATAGGACGACTTAGATGGAAATAAAAAAGGAGGTTATAATATTTGTCTCAAGCTACTATTCCTAGAGCTGCTGTGCGTGGTACAGCTTCTGGAGTTATCTTCATGGCATTTTTCGGTACTCTTTGGGCAGGAATTGGAATTAGAGGAATGCAAGGGTGGGAATTCCCTGTATTTATCACCCTATCTTTATTGATTGGAGTCGTATTATTTATCAGTGCATTTGCATTAATAAAGAGTTCTAGTCAATTATCTAATGAAGTAATTAAAGAGGATAGAGATCGTTGGAGAAAAAAGAATAGATGGTTCGGTATTTTTTTTAGTTTAGAAGGTCTCTTGATTGCTATTGCTGCTTTTATTTGCGTATCTACTAATCACTTAAATTTGTTTGTTCCTGTTATGGCTCTTATTGTCGGTGCTCATTTTTTTCCTCTAGCATCCCTGTTTCAGGTTCCAATTTATTATGTTACGGGGACACTTCTGTGCTTACTTGCAACTATTGTAATGCTAACCTTTCCTGTGAAAATAATAATAAATGATTATCAAATTATGGCATGGTGGGTATCGGTAGGTTTTGGATCAGCTTTAATATTATGGGTAACTGGAGTAATCGTTTGCCTTAAAGGATTTAGGCTACTTAGCATGGCCCAGCATAGAGATGAAAATAGTAAGGTATCTACACGATTATAATGTGCTTTTTGCTACCGGCAAACTACATTATGTTAACTAAGGGTGTATATATCGTAGTCATCTAAAAAAGCAGAAAAAACCTACCTCTTCCCAGTCAAAAGAGGTAGGTTTTTTCTACTGATAGATGAAAATAAGGTGTGAGTGAAGTCTTAAAAGACTTCTGGAGTAGTTTGCTCATGTTGCTATTTATTATTCGTTTTATAATCTTATATAAAAAAAAGAAACAGATCTAAAAAGACTGTCTCTTGTAAAATTCCAATCCATCATTATACTTTACCCTTTTGATCAAAAATGAAACATGAAATATAAATATTTTTTATAAAATATATTTCGTTTCCTAGAAAATCCATTATGGTAACTAGAATTGTATAGGATATACATGAATCTAGAGCCCCTTTTTATCCTAACATTCTAGGTTCTTTTGCAAGATAAAGTGTTATCTTTTACATACATTTCATAATGCCCGTTTATGTAACTAGATACTTTTAAATTAAGTAAAAGAGCCTTGAGGTTGATTGTTTCTTCAGTATCTAATCCGCACTCTTTTGCTAGCCCTTCAATTTCGCCTTTACTAATTTGTATGTTATTTTCCAAATCGGTTACTGTCTCTCTACTGTATTGGAAAGGAACTTCATCTACAACTTCTGTAATTAGTTGATCCTGTCCTTCATATTCTAATCTCCCTTTGGCTGCAGAGTGTTTTCCAATTAATACAGCCTGTTCTTTTATATCCGATAATAGAATCATCAATCTAATTCGTTGATTCACAAGAATACGTTGTTTATCAAAAATAGAGATAATTTTAGTTTGATAATCATCCATAGTCAGGTGAAGTTGATACTTTGCTTCTCTTATTACTTCTTCCCTATTTTTAATAAGTATCATATTTAAATCCTCTGTCCCTCCGTATTATATATAACTTTATTATAACAAACTAAAAAGGGAACATCATTCCCTATAATCAACTCAGCAATCTACCGATCAATTCTGCAAAAAATTAACATTCACAATATTTATATGAAAAATCATTTCTTTATTAAAAGATTTACTTGGCTTTACGGCTCTAAGGAAAGAAACTAAGTCTGCCTTTTCTTATGTAAGAGTGTTCCCCTCGGTTAGGAGAAACTTTTAATAAAATTTCACCACGTAGTGATGAGGTTAAATAAATGATCACATGAATGTTTCCTCTAATACTAACATTCATGTGATCAATTTCCCAATATCTTTTATATAAACTAAAAAGAAGTCAATTGCCATCTGGCTAGGTACCTTAGGTAGAGTTTTTTATTCCCATATTTATTATTTCTTTATTTCATTTTAAAGATTAAAAGTCTATTTACATAAAAAAAGAGAAAAACAATTTAATTTGAGAGATAAACCGTTTTCCCTAATAAATAGATAGCCTATTTTATCTCAAGATCTTATTTCGTTTATATTTAAGTGCTTTTTTGAGAAGTACTATCTGATGATATAATTCATTTTTAATAGCTAAATCTTTACACCTATTGTAATCTGCAATTAAACCTTTCATCTCTCTATAGAATAGATACCGTTCATAATTATCCAGCATGTCCTCCCCTCCTGATGTTATTTCTTTTATATTACCCGTTCGACACATACTGACACTTATTTTCCAGTAAAAAGCATTATGTTAACTGGCTTTGTATATGGTATTCATTGATTTCTCTCACTTTCTAATATGGTAAAATGTAATTATAAGGAAAAAGGAGCGTGGTTTTATGCAAATACTTTTAAAGTATTTTTCAAATGGTATTCGTTTTTTACTTTTTTACTTTTGTACACTTTTCTTGTTATCCATTATTTTCGTAATCTTTGATTACACTCAAGTGACTTCAAAACCAATAGTCTTCGGCCAGGAATTATTTAATATTCAAGTAGAGGGAAATCATTTTGTTTCAGAAGGAACAGTGTTTGGTGCATTGTCAGCCTTTACTGCGGGCCTTGTTATTTACTTTTTGTTTCTCTCCGTTTTTAAGAGAAAAAGTCAACAAGTGTAAAAAAACTCATTGTACTTTTGCAAAATGGCTCCAACTGAGAGTTAAAAAAAACTCATATTGTCATATTATTTATCCTTATATTTTTTCCGAGAATGTGGATTACGTTAACTAACTTTGTATACGATACTCATATCTAATTTTATGTAAATCAGTAAAGAAACGGTGATATAATTATTAAGACAAACTTTATTAGGAGAATTTAATTTGAAAACCTATATAACCAGAGTAATTTCCAGTTTAATTGTTATTTTAATAATCTTTATTATTGCAGATTTGTTTGATATAGAATGGCTTCAAGGAAGTACTATTCGTATTCTCCTTATCTTTCCTGTTACTTTTGTTACTAGTTGGATAATTTCTTATATCCAACAAAAAAGACGTCTTAATTGAACGTCTTTTTTTGATTACGGTAATTGGTTTTATGTTGACTGAGGATGTGTATCATATACATCTAAAAAAGAAAAACCCACCTGATTTGTCAGAGGTGGGTTTTTCTTTTAGCTAAATATTAAGGGTGTAATTGCTTGTTACTTACATATCATTTAATATTTTTGTAGATATTTATTATAACCTATCAAATCATTTTGAGAAAGCAGAAAATGAAAACGGTTACTAGATATTGAAACTAAAAGGTGTCTTTTCTATTTCATACCGATAAAATTCGTTATGAGAACTTAACATGTATAAAATATACGAACACAGACAGTAAGATAATACAGAATGGAATACATGTATAAAGTGAGGAAGTATCTCTTATTTCCATTAATGTTGGTAAGTGTTCTTTTAAGAAGTTATAGCAAAAAAAAACGCCCCTTATTTGGTGCGTACTCTATTATCATTATAAAACATAACCTAAAAACAGTCTACAATTTCATTTTTTTTTATATTATAGTTTGATTATTGAATTCAGTAAGGCCCATGGGTACATTTAAAATTGAAAGGAAAATTTCTATGATACACAAACATGTTCCTGTTTTAATAGTAGGTGGCGGTCTTAGTGGACTTACCTCTGCTCTCTTTTTGGCACGTCATAACGTTGATTATTTACTCATTGAAAAACACACTGGTACAGCTATCCATCCAAAAGCCGGAGGGATTACGTTTCGTACGATGGAACTATTTCGACAACTTGGATTGGAGGCAGCTATCCGTACTGCTAGCGAACCATTAGATAATATTCGCGGAAGGATTGCTGTAGAGACAATCAAAAGCATAGACCCTGAGAAATTAGAAACGGCGGAGAACTCCCAAAAAGCTCTTGAGAAAGAGAGAATAGAAAATTTTGAAAAGGTGAGCCCTTCAAAGCCAGCATCATGCTATCAAATCGAACTAGAACCTATCCTTCTGCAAGCTACTAAAGAGGGAAAAGGGCATATACGCTATAATACCGAACTTATAGAGTATCACCAAGACGATTTAGGAGTAACAGCCACTATAATAAATCGAGAGACAGGAAAGAAAGAAAAGATTCGAAGTGATTATTTAGTTGCGGCAGATGGTGCTAAAAGCACAATTCGTCAACATACAAAAATTCCAACTACAGGAAGAGGAGTCATCGGCGGACATTACATTAACATCTATTTTCAGGCTGATCTAAGTCGCTTTCTAAAAGCTAGCCAGTTTGGCTGGATTCAAATTCTAAATCCAGAAGTATTTGGTGCGCTCATCACCGTTAACAATTGCGATGAATGGATTTACCACGTGGCCTATAATCCCTCAAATGGAGAAAGTCCGGAGGATTTTTCTAAAGAGCGATGCTGTGAGATTATAAAAAAAGCTATAGGAGTTTCAAATCTTGATATTGTTATCTTCAGTATTTTACCTTGGGCAGCTGCAGAACAGACAGCTACTCGTTTTCAAGATAATCGAGTCTTTCTAATTGGAGACGCAGCGCATCTCATGCCACCTGCCGGAGGGTTTGGTTCGAATACAGGTATTCAAGATGCTCATAATTTAGCTTGGAAGTTGGCTGCAGTGATACACAAACAAGCCCATCCACGATTGCTCCAAACTTATCATGATGAGAGACACTATGCTGCAGAAGTAACAACGAAATATGCCAGTGATTTGTTATTTAGTGTTATAGAGAAAGGTGTAAGCACCCTCAATAGTATGGACCATCTTGCAGTTACTGTAGGATATAAATATAACTCAACAGCCATTATCAAGGAAAACTTCGATACACCACATAGAATGGATCAATTAGAACTAAACGGAAGACCGGGTACACGTGCTCCGCATATGTGGTTGAAGTATCAAGATAAGCGTATATCTACCTTAGATTTAATAGGTGAAAATTTCGTCTTATTTACGGGAGAAGATAATAGCCTTTGGCGCACTGCTGCCCGAAATATATCTTCTCACTTAGGTGTCCCTATTAATGTTTATAGTATCGGTTCACAAGGGGACTGTGTCGAGTCTGAGGATAGCTGGGAAGCATTGTACGATGTTACCTCTCAAGGAGCTGTATTGATAAGATCAGACGGTTTTGTAGCATGGCGTACAAAAGAGAGAGTATCAAATCATTATCAAATACTTAAACAGGTCATGACCAGCATACTATGGCAAATAAACTAATACGCCTGATTTAAAATAGGTTAAAATTCTTATATGTAATAAATAGGTAATAAATATTAAAGAGATTGTAGGATAGTTAATAATGAGGGGGAATTATGCAACGATACTTTGCAATCGTATCTTTATTTCTAATGATGATAATGGTTATAATTCGTGCTAAACAGTTGAAAAAGAAAGGAATTAAAGTTTTTAAATTTGGTGAGCTAGATAAAAAAGATTTCTTTATTATCCCATTTGCAGTACTGTTTTTTTATCTTATTTTCTCTAGTGTTTTTGATTTGCCAAAACTAGGTACTAAACTATTTAGCAATGAAGTCTTTAGTTGGATAGGTGTAGTTTTATGCACGATGGGTTTAGTATTATTCTCGTTGAGCATAATTTCATTTGGAAAAAGTTTTAGAGTTGGAATTGATGAAGAAAAACCAGGTGAACTTATAACAACAGGTGTTTTTGCAATTAGCCGTAATCCCATTTACACAGCTTTTGGGTTTGTTTTGATAGGAACATTCTTAATTTTACCAAACTGGATATTATTATTGTACGTATTTGCTGGAGTTTGGCTTTTTAATCGTCAGGTTCAACTTGAAGAAAAGTCCTTGAAAAAGATTTACGGTGAAGAATACGAAGCATACTGTAAAAAAGTTCGTAAATATATTTAGTACTAGTTTGTGTTGAAAAAGGATACGTCTTTCATTCATATTAAAAGTAAAAATGGAAGATTAACATAGCCAAAAGGGTGCGTTAATTTAAGATAAGAATATTTGGGGATTAGAAAGTTTGAAAATAATAAGGCAAGTCAAACCCTAATTCTTCTACTTAGTGTAGATAAATCAGGGTTTGATTTCAAAAAAAGTGTCTCAACGTTATATTGTAAATCCGTATTTTCCGAGCCCTATCTCTAAAATAAAAATCAATCTTATTTCTTTCAAAATCAATAGTAGGTTTATATGTTGCAGATCCAATAAAGCTACATCTTCATAAAGGATATTCTGGATTTGGTGGAATACCAGGGTATATTACGATAACCGTCTATCCAAATAGCTATAATATCCCTAGACTTCCGGCTGTTATTGCTCATGAGTTTCATCATAATATTCGTTTTTCTTATTTTGATTGGGATCATGGAAACGTCACAGTAGGTGATTATTTAGTAATAGAGGGTTTAGCTGAATCTTTTGCAAAAGAATTATATGGTGTAGAGCAGCTAGGCCCTTGGGTGACGAGTATGGACAAGGAAGACCTAGAGTACTCTATTTATGTAATCGGAGAAGCTTTAAACACAAAAGGTTTTGCTGAAGTTAGCAGTTATATGTTTGGTGATGAAATTGCTAAACAGGAAGGATATCAACCAGTAGGCTTATCCTTTTGCGCTGGATATGCTGTAGGTTATGAAGTTGTCCAAGCCTTTTTGAAAAATACTGACAGTAATATTTATGAAGCATCGCTTCTTTCTACAAAGGAGATTATACATGGTTCTGATCTATTCTAAAAAAGTGGGAGAGAAGTATTATAATACTTCTCTCCCACTTTTTTTATTCCTGTAATGCCTCTTTAATAATCTCGATGATAATCTGAGGTTGATCAACGTGAAGTAGATGTCCTGCCTCTTTAACAATAATATGTTTACTCTTCGTTGATAAACGTGTTAAATCACGTTGAAATAGATTCCATGCAGCAAAAGATTCCGTTGTGTGATAAGACTGTAGGCCAGCGCTCACAACTGTAAGAGGTACGTCTCCTAATGATTTAACTTCACTTATTTGTTCAAAGCTTTTTTCAATGTCATCTATAGAACCTTCGATTGAAAACTGGTTAAAATAAATAGACCTCATTTCTTCAGTGAATAATGGGGGCATAATTTTGTTTTGATCTTCATGGCAGGAATCTAAAAGAATAATTCCTGCTATTTCTTCAGGATATTTACTAGCATATAATCTTACATTAGCTCCTCCAAGTGAATGACCTACAAGTACATATGGTGGTTTGATGTTGGCCTTTTGTAAGAGCATATGTAAATTTTCAATGGACTGTTTACTGTCTTTTGGTCTATTATCTTGTTCACTTTCTCCTAAACCTGCTCTATCGTAGATAAAAAACTGTGCGAATTCTGAAATTCCCTCTTTTATTGGTCCCCAGTAATCAGAAGTACATCCATATCCAGATTCAAATACAATAGTTAAGTTTTCATTTTGCTTTTCGAAGAATTCGTAATAAAGTTTAATACCATCAATATCTTGCATAGTTTTTGATTTAATAATTTCTTTCATGCAACAACCTCCAAATATATCCATATCATCTTTAAGTATAAGATAAATGCAAGAATAAGAGATACTTTTTATTTGAAAGTTCCTATAAGCAACATTATTTTAACTAAGTATGTATGAAGTATACATACGTTATTATCGGGGTTCTGTTATATAATGACTCTGTCTTTCTCTCTGGCTAATATAATCCTCAAACGTAGCATTCTGGACTACAGTTGCAGTATGTATAAGTCTTAACTACAGGTAAACGCATGAAAAAAACCATCTTAACCGATGGTCTCTTTCGTAAATTTATGGTTATAGGTTTTCGACTTAGCTTCGGTTGCTAAAAACAGCTCGGCTAGTTTTCTATATACCCGCGTTTAGTCGAGTATAAACAAGTTTTCAAAAAAAGAGACGCCTCTGCAGCCCCCTCCTTTTTTGGATTGAACCTGCAGTTTGTAAAAATCGGGGAAATTTAATTTCCTAGCTTTTTAGAGTTTCTATTGCTTGTTTAACCGTTGCGTAGGTTCTAATAGATGAGAAATCAATTCCATTTTTAACAACAGCTTGGGCAAGTTCAGGCCGTATACCAGTCATCATGACCTCAATACCTTGCAAGCGAAGAACACTGTAGATATCAAAGAGATAATGTTCAGCTATAGTGTCTATATTTAAGATGCCTGAGAAATCAACAATTAGATACTCTACCTTCATTTCAAGAATTTTTAAGATAACATTCTCCAAGATATATTCAGCTCTTTCTGAATCAATAGAGCCAATTAGTGGGAGAACGGCAATTTTATCTTGAATGGGCACTACAGGAACAGATAGTTTCAACACCTCTTGTTGTGCCTTTTTAACCATTTCATCTTTCACTTGTTCAAACACTAGAAGCGTTTCGTTGATACTTATATCCAACAAATAGTTAAATCGTTTATTAATAAATACAACTTCTTCTGAAGAAAGTCCATGCTTTATACTTATTTCAGTAAGGCGATCGATAAAGACCAGGCGGGTAGGAGGATAGCGTGTAATAATAATAGAAATTCTCTCCCCTTGAGATGCTGTACACTTACCATTGGTCCTACTCCATTCAACAAGCCCTTCAGGCACGTTGTTTTCACTGCTAAGGAGACTTTCACCTAAAAACCGAATAAATTCAGTATAGACGATAATTGCTTGTTCAAGTTCCTCCTTTAGAGCCTTAAAGTTAGGACTCTGAGAAATTTCTTGAACAATTTCATTTGCTAACATTTCTGCGTTATTATCTAAGTACTTAGCAACGCCTATAATTCCTTTCAATAATTGTCACTCCCTCATCTTCTTATTCATGAATGCATTTAGGTAGTCATTTTATCTCGTGCTTTCTCTGTTTTATTGTTTTAAACACTAATAAGTAGATCTTGTATCGCCTTTTGTAAACTGGATTTTATAGTCAAACTACTAAAATCAATACCAATACTTATAACGGTCTGTGCAACTTCCGGACGAATTCCTGTTAAGACTGTTTCTACACCGAGAAGCTTTAACGAGTCTATCACTTTAAAAATTCGATCTGCTACCATGGTATCTATAATATAAACACCCGATAAATCTACTATTAAACGGTGAAGCTGTAGTCTATTCGCTGACTTCAACGTTTCCTCCATTAGATAATTGGCTCTTTCTGTATCTATATTTCCAATGAGAGGCAAAATAGCCATCCCTTTGGCTAAAGGAACGACTGGAACCGATAATTCAAGAAATGCACTTTGCGCACGTTCAAGTGTTATTTGATAGAAATGCACATAACTTAAACTAAAAGAATAAGCAGCATGATCAAGCAGGGGATCAATAATTCCACCTACTTCAAATACAGTATCTATTGATAGATGGTTTTTCTTTATTACTTCCTTCAATTTCTTCCATAAGAAAGTTCGATAATATCCTGTATCTTTTAACGCTTCATCCAACGGCACTTTCAGATTGCAAAACATTTCCCCGGTTTCTTTTCCCCATTGTGTAAATTTTTGGAGGGCCGTCTCTTCATCAAGATGATCCTTAAGAACTTCACCAAATAGACTTATAAAGTGAGCTCGGATATTAATAAGTTCCACTTCAAAAGGAGCCAATTGTTTTTTTTCTTCTTCCGTAAGATCAATTATTCTATTTTCATGTACTTCATTAGCGATTTCAAATCTATATTCTAAAATTTTATCCCCTAAAAATCCTATTTCATCTTTCATAATTTCCTCCGAAAAGCCTGTTGAGACTATTAACTAATTTTTTATATTAATTATACCACCACATGTCAAAATACTTGTTTTTTTGTTAATTTATTAGTATAAAGTTCTCTACTCTCGCCTTTATTACTTATCATATAATATGTTAAAAATGGAAAAATATCCAAGTCTAATTAACCTTCTACAATATGAACAATTCAGTAAATAGAACTTTTTCATATTATAAACATCATAAGAATATAGACGTTAAGCTAATGCCCTCTTACGATTTGGATGGTTTACTCAGTATATTAAAGGAAATTTAACGTCAGAATATGTAAAATTATCGCAAATAAATACACCTTATTACTCTATAGTCATTTGGTATTTTTTGCTAAAATAATACTGAGGTGAACTATGAAAACAATTAATTCTATATCTAGTTCCAAACAATTTGATAAGGGCCATGTCTTTTACCGTTATGAAAACAACCAATTTTACATAAATAATTTAATGAGTTTTATTAAGAATGGGTTAGAGGGTAAACAACGTATATTGATAATTGAGAGTATGAGGACACTTCCTCAACTAAAAGCTAATATTGATAAAGAGTTTAATCATCAACAACAAGAAGCTATTCGTTTAGTTAATAATTTTGATTATTACTTGGCAAGTGGTGATTTTCACACCAAAACCATTCTTACTCATTTTCAAGAAGATTTGTCTATGTTGAAAATGAAAAATACGCCAATAAGAACATGGGCTCACGTAGAATGGGCTTCAGAGGAACCAGATGTTCTTTTGTTAGAAGAATTTGAATCAACTGCTGATAATTTTGTTAAAGAGGAAGGTATGATTTCAGTTTGTGCCTATGCTGCTGAGTCTTTATCTTCTACTTTGGATACTACTTTGCAGCAATTACATCAATACATTATGACAGATGATAAGTTTTTTATCTCTCCTCTTTATAATAGGTAATTAAAAGTATGGCTATGAATCTACATATTCATGGCTTTTTTGATTCCAATATCATTTTTTGTTTTTAGCAGTTGAAAAACGTGGTATAATTAGATACTTAAATTTAGTTGCATATGTTTTTCGCCCTCTATTGTCCTCATTGTAGAGGGTTTTTATATTTATCTTGTGTATGACGAATGCAATATAGTTAGGGACTATGTATATATATAGTAAAAAAGATATATATATAAAATATATGTTTTAAGGTTAAAGATATAAAGAATCTTATTTAAAAATGATATTTTTGGGAGGTAGGAGGTATCTGAAATTGATTAGTGCATCTAGATTTAAAATGCAAATTTACAGCCCTAAATGGGGACAAAATGACATTTATCAGTTTATGAAAACAAAAAATGGTTGGAAGTTCGAAAACTATAGATGTAAGGGTGAAGTAGATAAAGGTGGTAATCCGTTATTCTATAAGGCACTTGCTGCCGAATCTATTTCCTATTCTGATTATGTAGAGGGCTATATTTCCACTGCTTGGGGAAAAGTTGACACGTTAAATAAAGAACAAGCTCAGATTATTTTTGATAGACTATCCAAATGGATATCAGCTAATGAAAATAATCTCAATTCTCCCCTTCTAATGATATCCTGCTAATAGGATATCAATTTTTACATATTCTTATTTAACTAACTAAACTGGATCCGTGTTTTCAAATAAACATATTAATCATTTTTTAATAAAAATAAAGCCGAATTCTTACTATATAGGATTTAGCTTTTTATAACATGCAGTATAAAAAAAAGGGCCTTCAACCGAAGATCCTTTTTTTACTAACTTCTATAAGGTTTATTTTCTGTTTGGCTACGTTCACATTGTATTAAACAACATGTTTCCATACTTTGCATTCAATAAAATATCCCACATAGTAAGCAGCTAATTTTATACAAATAAGGAATTTGCTTTTGATAGTTAGGCCATTTACTGAAAGAAAATAATCTCTCTTTTCCTCATCCACCATTTTTCGATGACTCCGAACAAAAGAGAGCATATGTATATTTGAACAAAAAAAACATTTTTCTAACTGATTCCGGCTTTTTTTTGGTTCTTATAAAATCCATTATGTTAAGTAGAAAAATTGTCTATTTTTCCGCAAGATACATAATAAATAACTAACAGCCTCTTCGTATTAGTTGAACAACGAAATTATATAGATTTTTTCAAACTACTTATTGTATTTCATTTAACATAGTTCCGAGCTTGTTAATGGTTTTCCAATTGCGAGATGTTCCTGGAACACCTACCTTCTGAAGTTGAGCAGAAATCTTAGAATGCCGAATACTTTGTTGCAAATATAAATAAATCTCTCTGCTCCTTATGCAACATTGCTCCATCTCGCTTTTATATTCGAGTAAATGATTTATGCATTCCTTAGAAGGTTCTTCAGCTAACAACGATATATGTACACTCTCCCCTTCCGATAACGAGTTAACTGGATAAGGGCAATTGTTAATAATTTGTTCCCATTCTGAAGCTGTTCTTAAGATAATAATGACAGAAAAACCGAAAGCCCTTCTAATCTCTTGCTCCATTTGTTCTTCTAATTGTTCTGCATTTCTTTCAGAATGAAATATTACATTTCCACTTTGAATGTAGGTTTTGACTTTATCTAATCCCATGTTTGTTAATACGTCCTTTAATTCTTGCATCTTTATTAATTTGTGTCCACCTACGTTAATGCCCCGTAATAAAGCAATATAAATAGTTATTTTTGGCACCTCTTTTGTTTTATTTCATTATTTTACTTTAACATCTTAATCGTTTCTTAATTCTCTAAGTAGTTGGAAAATTTGACCTCTATGATGAGATTCATGTTCAATCAAATGGTAAACAACCCACTCAGGTGTAACGTCGTAATGTTCAAGTATCCTTGGTTTACGCCAGTCTGTTAAGTCCATTGAACAAAAGTGGGAAAGAAATGCTTCTCGTACCTTATGAAGGCGGTAAAAATGCTCTTCTAAGCTTTGTCCCTCAATGTGGGCTAAAAAGCCATCTTCAGAACGAACTGCTAATGAAAACAAAGAACGTATTTCGGGATCCCATTCGGTAACAAGGACCTCTTCATATAACCAATCTGCCTCAATCAATGCAATATGATACAATAGTGTACTAATCGTTTGTCTTTCATCAATTTTTGTATCGAGCATACGCTGGCTGATTCCATTTAATTGTGTTAGAAGCGTACGGCGAACATCTTCTAAACACCCCAGCCATCGGCCAATTTCTTCTTTATATTCTGGTAATGAAAATACCATTAAAGCTCTTTTTTTCAACGAGATCCCCCTCCTCTTAAATATAATGAATATTAGGTTGGATAGTATTGCACATGGCGTAGGCGGAGCCAGTACAAGACGAAAATAGCTTATCATATAAAATATTTTGTTAATTTGTATGTGTAAGAGATTGCTAGTGAGGCAATAATCAAAAATAGGAACTTGCATAAAGGAGGCCAAACTATTGAGCGAATATAAACAGGTTTTCTCTACGTTTATTAATGAAGGAAGATTTGATTTACATTCATACCTTACCTATTTATTTATCAATGAATGTCAGGAAGATGTAGTAGATCAGTTAGAACAGGGACATGTAAATCAATAAATTTATAAATAAGAAAAAGTGAAAGGGTAAATAATAATGAATGCAAAAATCGTGTAGGTGACTTTATCTTTCTGAACAGAAGGAATAGGTCGTCTATTGGTGTTAAGCGTTTATCGTTTTATATTGCTTGTCATTCCAATTGAAAATTTCTTAAATCCAAAAGATTCATAATATGATTCTAAATTTTCTACACACAAAAGTTGAGGTATAACTCGATTTTGTTCACAATGTTGAATTATTCGATTTAACATTTCTTTGCCGATACCCTTGGTTTGATAATTCGGCAGCACACTGACTCCGCAAATAATTCCAATAACCACACCATCTGATATAACCCGCCCCATACCCACCATTTTTTTTCATTGAAAGCATAAATTGCATACCAGCTTTGATTGCACATTTGTTCCAATTCATGGACTGTTAATTTGAGTGAATTCCATCCTAAAAAATCATATAAGTTTTGTAATTGCGAAAAATCCTCAGGGGGTTCTAATGTATATTGGATAGTTCCCATTTAAGCACCTCCTAATTTATTATATTTTTACAGATTAATATCAACATGTTTTTTTAATTCTTCTTAGTTCATTCATCATTGTAAGTCTAAAAACCTTCTGATCTTCAAAAACCTGGTCCCAAAATGAAAATGAGCGCTTATTCTTGTTCCAGGATAGCGCCCGATTGTTTAAGAACCTTCTTTATAATACTTGTGGAATAAGAACTAATTTGTCGTCACTTAGTGTAAATAGTAAAACTTTAATAATATATAAAGTACTTTATCATTTACCTATTAAATTATAGGAATTATGATTAAGTTATATTTTTTTATGAGTAGAATCAATTACAATATTTATTTTTAAATTTTTTATATATAAGAACAGTTTATAAAAGAACAACATCTTTGTTTTTATTTAACTAATAATAAAAAAAGAAAAAAGCAATCAAATAATTATAGTCTAATTTGATTGCTTTTTTGCATTAATTTACTTGTTGTTAAGTAGCGTCTCACCGCCACTGAAATGATTGATGCTTATCTCTTCAATCATTACTTGTACAACTTTTATAGGTATTCTTTTGAATCCTTTTTACTTTTTTTACCGGCGAAGTTTGTCCTAATTACACCAATGATAATCATAATTCCACCAATTAAGTGATAAAAATGAAACACCTCGTTTAAGAATAAAACACCGGCAATAATGGTAATTAGCGTAGCAACGTTACTGAAAACACTCATTTGAGCTGCTGCTATTTTAGACAAAGCATAGTTTGAAAGGTATGAGGTCCCAAGTGATGACAATATCCCTAGATATAAAATAGCTAATAAAAATTTTATGTTTGAAAATGGTTGAAAAAACTCTCCTGTTGTTCCTTCAATCAATCACATGGTTTCTAATTGCTATAACATTAAACGCTATAAATCCAAACAATGTCATGATATACGTTATGGTTAATAAGGAATAGCGTTGTGTAAGCTTTCTTGCTAGAACATTATACAAAGCATTTGTGATGGCAGATATGATCATAAATGCACTACCGACTAAATTCGCTGTTTCAGCCCCTGATCCACTCATCATCATTAAGTAAATAACTCCAATTACTGATAAAGAATCTAGAACATTTACATCTCATGTATTAAACAGTGTCCCCTCTATTGCTTTGATATACCGATTTGCTGATTTCTGAACAGCTTGTTCTGCATTTTCCATTACTACTCGATTAAATGCATTATAAATACAGTTAAACGATAAATCTTTAACTTTATCTGCCATCTCTCTTACTTTGCTTGCTGGAAGTGGAATGAAATTTGGGTAACTGTACATAAAGCTTACCCACTGACGGTCGGCAGCTACTTGCATAATATCACCAGTAAATAAAATTCCTTTATTATTGTCTCCATTTTTCCAATGTAAGACAGCTCCTCCTTTAAAATGACCGCCCAGTCGGTATAGGGTTATACCATTTGTTAATTCAAGGGATTCGCCTGACCAAAATTTAATTTTATCACTTTGTCGCACTATCCACTCCTTATCATCCTCATGGATATAGATAGGGGCATTAAATGTCTCTGCCCATTCAACTTGTGTAGAGTAATAATGTGGATGAGAAAGAGCAATTGCTTGGATTCCACCCAAATTATCAATTTTCTCGATAGTTTTCTCATCTAAATATGTAATACAGTCCCATAACATATTAAAGCCTTGATTTTGGATGAGAAAAGCTGTTTGACCAATTGCAAATTCAGGATTTGTTGTAATACTATATAAATTTTCCTCTTCTGGAAGAATTTCATTTTTAAAAGAGTTACCTTGTTGCATAGCTTCTAATGTCGTCCATGATTGTCCTAAAGGATTTACGTATTGTCTCTCCTCATTACAAATCAGACAATCTACTGGAGCTTCTTGTCTTTGAGGATATTGGACACCGCATGTAGTACAAATATAATTTGGCATATGTTTACACTCCCTTTCTTTATTTTTAATTCAAATGACACCATAAATAATCGCTAATTTTTATAAAGTAGACTTTTTTATAACTGCCTTAACAAAAATGTGCGTTTTTGTTAGGGTGATTAATGATATGCTTTTAACTTAGTAAACTTGCATAGTAGCTATAACAACAATAATATTTGTAACAATATTCGGTAGAGGAGAGGATTAATATGAAGTTTGGCTACATGCGTGTGTATACATCTTTAGTTAACGTAATGTGAGTTATCAGAAGTAAAATAAGTTTTATAAAAAATAATCATATTTCATGTTTCATTTTCAATAAAAGGGGCAAAGTACTACGATGGATTGAAATTTTACAAGAGACAGTCTTTTTAGATCTGTTTCTTTTTTTATTTAAGATTATAAAAAGAATAATAAATAGCAATATGAGCAAACTACTCAAGATGCAATAGAGCATTATCAACATAACATCTATATTTCAACGACTAGGAGAACTACTGTACAGGAGCAGTAGTTTTTTCCGTTTTTATGTTGTATAGAATATACAAGGTTAGTTACCATAATGTGCTTTATTGGTACATCTAAAACTTACTTGGATATGATATGGTAAGTAAAAAGATTAATTAATGTAAAGGAGCTAGAATATGGATACTTCTACAACTAAATGGATTCCTGTTCCTTATTTTCAAATCAATCAAGAGGGTGCAATTCTATATTCTTCAAACATAACACATTCATATTTTCATCCTATATCTAATATATGGACGATCATTCATAAAGAAGACCGGAATAAAGCTATAGTAATGCTATCACTGAGTACTAACTTCGACCCTGTAACAAAAAATCTAATTTTACAGACAAGGAATGGGTTCTTTGGGAATTTTAAATGTACGATTCAATGGAAAGAGGGGATAGGTCATCTAGTATGTACGGAAGTAAAGAGTAGTAAAGTACTTACACCGTTATCTGTTCAAAGTTCTTTAGTAACTACCCAAAAACGGTTATAGGAATCAGAAAAAACTATAAACAAAGTTGTTAAAATACTAATAATGAGAAAACACTAATTCTTTGTTTTTCTTTACATGAATTCTTTTTATCTTGAGCAAACTACTTATGACGCCGTGAGGCATCCAATATCCAACACGAATCTCTTCTCCAAGAGCAGAAAAACCAACCTTTAGGACTCAGAGGTTGGTTTTTCGTTTTTTTAAGCTGTATAAGATATACAGAGCTAGTCGACATAAAACCATTTTTCGGAACACATCAAATTTCAAGGGGACAATTATTATTTACTAGCCCTTATTTTTCTTACCAATTTCAAGTTACTTACAAGAATAAGAAAAATGATTGGGTATACTAAAGCTGAATATAGTAATTTCCAGCCATTATAATAAAAAAAGTCCGTGTTAACTAAGAACCATTCAAATACAACAGAAAAAAGTGTCCATCCTAAAATATAAAGTACTACTCTTCTTAAACCTTTGTTAAATGGATAAAAATTTAAAAATAAAAAACTGATAGAAGGAAAATACATAATAACTGCTAAAAGCGATAACTATTGAAATCCTTTTTGAAGATAACCATATAGATTGTAATGTAGATCTAACACTAAATCTGTTGTTACCCCATAAGCGTAGGCAAAAACACATGTAGCATATATTTCAATTGGAACTAACCTTTTAGGTACGAAAAATGCTAGTAAATTAAAAACTAAAAAGCACAGAAAGACATACATCATTATTAGACTTCCACCTTTGATTACTAAATAAATTGAATACAATTAGTATGGCTGTTTATAAAATTAAAATGTAAATTAGCCAACAACGAATAAGTTTTCACATCTGTTTTATTTTGTTATCGCTAATAAGCCAAATATAATTTAAAATTTCCGATTTTAGTTATTACATATTACTTAAAGCTGGAACACTATTAACAGTTCTTTGTTGTTTCTAAAATGTTTATCAAACGCTGCTTCCCTTGTTCAGCTGTAGAAATCATCTCATCAAATAATTCTTGAACTGTAGGAACATCATTAATTAGTCCAATAACTTGTCCAGCCCAACCAAAACCTTTCCCTTCATTCCCATTGTAAATATATTTGCAGTTTGCCTTACCACTGACCATATCTTTTAAATCTTCATAAGTTGCTCCTTTGTGCTCACGTTCAATAATATCGTTAGTATATTTTGATTCTAAAACACGCCCAGGATGCCCTAAAGTTTTCTTGATAATAACTGTGTCTGTCTCTTTTCCAGTCACAAGTGCTTCTTTGTATACAGGGTTTGCATGTACACACTCTTGCGTAGCGATAAACCTTGTTCCCATTTCTATTCCTTCGGCTCCAAGGGCGAAGGCTGCCAATAAGCCTCTTCCATCTCCAATCCCTCCACTAGCTAGTACAGGAATTGACACAGATTCAACTACACGAGGGATAAGGACCATTGTACCAATATCATCTCGTCCTAAGTGACCACCACCTTCTTGTCCTACTGCCATTACGGCATCAGCCCCAAGTTCCTCAGCCTTTTGTGCTTGTCTAACTCCCGAAACTAGAACAAGGGTTTTAATATTTTCTCCTTTTATTCGTTCAAAAACGGGTTGAGGATTACCTCCCGTTACAGAGATAGCCGGTACCTTCTCCTCGATAGCAACTTCAAGCAAGTCTTTATACTTTCCATCATGTCTCGCAATTGCAAAATTTACACCAAAGGGCTTATCAGTGAGCTTACGTACTTTACGAATTTCCTCTCGAAGCTTTTCTGGAGTTCCTAAAGTCGCAGCTGTAATTTGCCCAAGTCCACCAGCATTAGAGACGGCTGAAGCTAATTCAGCATAAGCTAAGTAGGCTAATCCTCCTTGAATGATTGGATATTGGATTCCTAAGATTTCAGTTATTCTTGTTTTCATAAGTTCTCCTCTCCTTCGTTAAATGATAGCTTGTTTTAACCATTTCATATATTTCTTTTTCTGGTACGGTACCATCTAGAATGATAGAATTCCAATGTTCTTTATTAAGGTGATATGCTGGTACTACGGAATGATAAATTTGACGTAAACGACGATTTACCTCTGGTTCACCTTTTAAATTTATCCAAATATGATTGTCTCTCTCAAAAATCCATGCAAAGACTTTTTGATTTTCTGTATGCCTAATGGTAGTCCAATTTTTATCACGAAACGGTTGGTCTTCAAATACATCCCTATATTTCATGCAGTAATTAACAGCTTCTTGTCTACTTTTCATGAATTTTCATCCTTTCATTTGTTATGAATAAAGATTTACGTAAATGAAAGTTAAGAAAGCTTGATGGCTATTCTCGTTTACCACCATTAATTCCTTGCCAAAAGACATCCCAAGTTGAAGAGATTCTTTTCTCTAAACGCTCTGATCTTCCTCCATACAACATTTCTACAAATAAACCGTCTAGAATAGTCAGATACGCTGCTGTAGCAGTATCAGCGCTAAATTGGGAATGTAATAAAGGCTCTTTTTCTTTAAATAATATTTCTAATAAATGCTCTAAATTATTTGTTAATTGATAAGAGTCACGTACTATCAGCTCCCTGAGATGCTGTGGAGGGAAAAATGAGGTTCGGATAAAAAAGCTTGTGTTAAAATCTCTGTCATATCGATTTAAATACTCTATTAAGAACTTATATAATAACTTCTCTAGGGGTAACATACGATTGGTTCCGTCAAAAAAGCCTTCTATAAAATGTAGTTCACGTGATAGAGATTCATTGAAAGAGTAAACAAAAAGCTCTTCTTTGCTTTTAAAATATGTATATATAGATTGCTTTTTAATTCCAACTTCATTAGCAAGGGATGATAATGACGTTCCTTCATAACCATTTAGTGCAAACTGTCTTAGGGATGCTTCTTTAAGTTGATTAAATGTCACAATCTCGTCTCCTTCCGAACGTTCGTCAGTTTATGTTACCAGTATTTATCTTGATGGTCAATTATAGATAAATTTCATATCTCATTTACATTAGTTATTATAATCAACAAAAGGATATAAATAGCTTGGAAAAAGTCCGTAAAAGTACACTTTTACGGACTTTTTAATAGGAATTTCTTAACGCTATAAACCTATATTTCCTTGCGTTATTCCAATAATACAGACAAATAAAATTCTTTTGAAGTTAGCGAGTATGGTCATACGTCGTTTTATTCATTTATGAAATTTCTTGAAAAATCAACATTACATAATCTAAGCGTCTTTAAACCCTTTTTCTACTGTTAGGTACAAAAAATAGTACTAGAGCAATTAAAATTGCCCTCTTCATAAATAAGAGTAATGATTTTATTATAGTCTATGCAAGTGAAATTACCCTTTACAAATAGTTCCAATCGAATTCGGCAATCATTACAAAATTAGTTATGAATTTAATATTTAGGAAAGAAAGGAAGGAAGAATGTTAATATGAATAATACAATTGAATTACTTTCTAATCATACCTCTATTCGTTCTTTTACAGATCAACCTTTGACAGAGGAACAACGAGATGCAATCTTTAAGGCTGCTAATCAAACTTCATCTTTCAGTCTTTTACAGGCCGTTTCTATCATTAGGGTTACAGACCCAGATCTTCGAAAACAAGTGACGCAACTCTCTGTGAATCAACCTTATATTGAAGCAGCAGCAGAGTTTTGGATTTTTTGTGCAGATTTTAACCGAAATCATCAAATAGCTCCTAAAGTAGACCTGGACTACATTGAGTACCTTTTGATAGGTTCATTTGATGCTGGGCTTATGGCTCAAAATGCCTTAACAGCAGCTGAATCAATGGGGCTCGGTGGTGTCTATATTGGTGGAGTAAGAGCTAATATTGCAAAATTAACCGAAGTATTAAATTTGCCAAAATATGTGGTTCCTCTAGTAGGGCTATGCATTGGGCATCCTGCAGGAGAGAAACCTGGACTAAAACCACGCTTGCCTCAATCAATGGTCATGTTTGATAATCAGTATCAACCATTGGATGAAGAAAAATTAGCACTGTATGATCAACAGATGCGTGAGTATTATCAGGATCGTCCTGTTAAAGCTCCTTTCACAGTAAAGAAAGTAAAGGGATGGAAAGATCATATTGAGGATCATCTTGAAAGAAGTAAACTGCCTTTTATGCTTGAATATTTAAACAAACAAGGATTTGCTAAAAAATAAACTTTTACAATTCACGTAAAACACACTAGGCTCCGGAATGTTAACCACTTTTTAATGTTACCTAGATTAAAACTAACTCAAATTAAAGTAATAGGTTTTTGTACAAATAGAAATTGTTTTCCATAAAACCATATTTAAAGGAAAAGAAAGAGCGTAAACCCAATGAATGACAAAGGATTTACGCTCTTTGTTCTAACATTTTTTATATAAATTAGCATTCATGCTTACATATATAAGGCTCTCTGCTTATTATTTCACTCAGGTTTCTCCCCGAATTTTTTGCCGAAGTTCTCCATCATATCAAGTATTGGAATAAATTCTCGTCCTTTAATTGTTAAGGAATATTCTACACGTGGAGGTACCTCAGGAAAAACCTCTCGTTGAATTAGTCCATCTGTTTCTAGTTCTCTTAACTGTTTTGTCAGAGAACCTTGCGAAATATCCCATAAAAAAGCTTTAATTTCACTATAACGACGTTCTTTGGCTTTTAAAAACCAAAGGATAATATACTTCCAACGTCCTGAAAGTATATTTTGGGTATAGGCAATACCATATACTTCTCTCTGGTCTCTTATACATTCTTTGTCGAATCCATCCTTGCATATTCTTGACACCTTTTCACCTGCTTTCTACTGTTAGGTACAAAAAAATGTACTACGGCAATTTTTATTGCCTACTTTAAAAAAGTGAGAAATGATTTTATTCTAGTATATGTAACCAAAATACTCAATAAGCTTTTAATTTCTAATGAATATATGCTTAAGGTTTGATAGACATATAATTGTGCAACCTTAAGCAGAATAATTCTTTTATATACAAATTCTTGAGGAGGAATCATAATGAGATTTGGAATTATAGGTGCCGGATCAATTGGATCAATTATTTCTAAAAAATTAGTTGAGAATGGCCAGGATGTCAAAATTGCTGATGCAAGAGGAATGGAACATTTAGAAGGAAATGATATTGCTGGAACACCAGTGCCTGTAGAAAATGCAATTAAAGATATTGAAGTTCTTATAATATCTCTTCCTACAAAAGCAATACCAAGCATTCGGAACATTATCAATCAAGTCGGGGAGGAAGTAATCATTGTAGATACTTCAAATTACTATCCTTTTAGAGACGGTAAGATTGAAGAAATCGAGAACGGAATGGTTGAAAGTGTTTGGGTTTCAAATCAATTAGGTAGACCTGTCATTAAAGCTTTCAACAACTTATTAGCCTATACTTTAGAAAATGAAGGAACATGCGAAGATTCTAGTGGACGAATTGCAATGGCAGTTGCTGGTAATGATCCAGCTCAAAAACAAGTAGTCATGGGCATAGTATACGAGCTAGGATTCGAAGCAATAGACAGTGGTTCTTTAAGTGACTCCTGGAGACAACAGCCAGGAACTCCTGCTTACTGCACAGAGCTAACAAAAGATGAACTCACGAAAGCGTTGAAAAAGGCAAACAAAGAAAAAGCACCATTACTTCGCGACAAAGTAATAGAAAAATTTGCGGAAGAAAAGGAAGTTGACTTCTCACATAAGGATGTTGTGAGTCTAAACAGAGAAATATATAATTTATAAAACAAAAGGTGCGCTCAGGTAGAGCGCACCTTTTTTGACTATATTCCTTTAATATTTTGAAACACAATCAAATACCTTGTCCGTAAAAGTATACTTTTGCGGACGATGAGTTTGTATAAAAAATTTATTATTTTCGACGTTCGTTTAAATCCAAAAAGAATTTACGAACGTTCTTTAAAATGTATATAGTTTTATGAACAATTTTAGCAAAGTAATAGATTGAAAAGTCTACTTCCTATAATCAAACTTATGGAAACTAGAAAACTAAAAATTACAACCCTACTCATTTCTGAGTTAGGGTTGTAATTTTTAGTTATGCATTTAAGACCGCTGCTCATTGCTAAAGTAAAAAGTCCTGACTATATATCAGGACTTTTTACCTTATTTACATAAATAAGAATAAAGCTGCTGCTTAGTTTCAATTGCTGTGTTCTTTACTAGTAATCTATTAGAGGATAGATTTACTTCCTAAATAACGAGGTGCCCAGTAAGAATTGCTTAACGATGCAATAGTTACACCCGTTGAACTTCCAGCATGAATAAACTGGCCGTTTCCAATATAAATTCCAGCATGTGAAGGACCTCCAGTAGTATCGAAGAATACGATATCTCCAATATTCGGAGTAGATGTACTTTTTCCTGACTGATACAAGGTAGCTACTGTTCGCGGTACAGTTACTCCACCTCCATTTTTAAATACGTAATAAATGAAACCACTGCAATCAAAACCGTTTGGAGACGTGCCTCCCCAAACATATGGCACCCCTATAAATTTTTTAGAATAAGCAACAATATCACTAGCTGTCGCTTGCGTTGAACTATTAACAGTTGAAGAACCAGCGGTGCTCGTAGATGCGTTATTTAAGGCATTTAAAGTAGCCGGCCCTACTATTCCATCCACAGCTAAGCCCTGATCCCGCTGGAAATTCATAACGGCAGTTTGGGTAATTGTGCCAAAATAGCCTGTTGGTGTGGCGTTAAAGTAATCTTTTTCCTTTAACAGCTGCTGTACTTTTTCAACTTCATTACTAGTCATTCCATATTTTAGAAGCGTACTGCTTGTAACCGCACTTGTTGAATTAGCTATTAACGATTGATATGTATTGGGCCCCACAATTCCATCAGCGGTTAAACTATGAGAACGCTGAAAGCTTAGAACTGAATCTTTTGTAATTGAACCAAAATAGCCAGTCGAAGTAGCTGAAAATATGCCCTTCTGTCTTAAAACATCCTGTAATTCTTTTACGTCTGGATCTGTCATACCTTCTTTTAATAGCTTGTCTCCTAAAGCTGCATGGCTTATTGTTGGTAAAACAATCAATGATGAGCATAAAGCTAATGAAGAAATTATCTTTTTCACTAAGTATATCCCCCGATGTTATATTTTTCTTGTTCTTGACTATAAAATTTTAGCAGGGAGAAATAGAAAAGAAACAACCTATTTGTGAATTTTTTGTGATATTTTAAAAAAACACTTGATTTATTAGGAGGTAATTATTTGTTTTGTTATATAAAGTATAAATATACTTATAATGGTTAAAGTTACTCTTCTTTAATCTTACTCTTCTTTTTACGTATATACCCCTAAATCTTTCATACAATAAAACACCTTTTTATGGTTGTAACCATAAAAAGAAAAAATAGGATACAAGCGTAAAGAGATAGGAGGAATAATGTGAACAAAATAGTGGTTTTGAAACGCCGGTTTAAATACTTACTTATTAAACTATTACGATTAAAAGATCATTCACATAAAGTTGCGCTAGGTTTTAGTCTAGGTTCTGTTGTGAACTTTGTTCCTACCTTTGGATTTGGCCTTATAATATCCGTAGGTTTAGCTAAATTATGTAAAGGAAACAGCATAGCAGGACTGGTTGGTGGAATGTTTTTTATGTGGGCTTTTCCGTTGATGTTTTATTTGAATACAGTAGTTGGAGGATATATATTTCCACTTGATTTTGATCAAACTTTACTTCAAAGTGCAGATGAAAATTTGGATAATCGACTAGAACTAGGAGCGAAAGTAGGAAAGAATTTTTTAACGGGAATGTTTCTTAATAGCTTTTTGTTTGGAAGTATACTCTATATTGCTAGCTACTATATTATAAATCAGTACAGAGGCTTCCTCTTACACTACATCTATAAGAAATAGACAGTAAAAAAACACACTAAAAAAACGGATTATTAGCTCAATTTCAACATTTATTTTTAATTGTAAAACGATATAGCTGAACATTTTTTAAAAAGGCATAGAGATAAATTAGCCCATAATTGATACCTGTGGTTACCAACTATGGGCTAAGATACAACCTTTGTTTCTGCTTTAAGATGCATATAGAGGAAATAAGGATCTGCTCTCACTCCTTTGTTGAAGATAATACAGTCTGTTTCACCCATTTTTTTCGATTTCTTTGATCAATTATCCATCGGTACAAACTTTGTATACCTAGTATCAGAGAGATGATGACCCCGCTAACTGCTAGTATTAATGCAAAGTATTCTACAGGATTGTACGCAACTATATTTCTCCATTTGATTCTTCCGATAAAATCATTTACTACAAGCCCCATTCCAAGCATTTGACCTACTACGGAATAAAGAGTCAAAATCAGCAATAACAGGCTGTCTTTTTTCGCATTCACGTTTTCCTGGTATCTAAATAAACTCTCTAGAGATTGTTTAGCTTCCTTATATATATCTTTTTTTCTTGAATATCAATTTGCTGCATGTGTTCTAATGAACTCCTTTCAATTATATATATCATTTACCATTTTGTATCATAACGATCCATAGTAAACCTAATATATTTTTTTCTTTGTAAGAGTACATTCAGTTTAAAAACTTAAAAACAATAAAACAGCTCCACATAAAAATAAGTAGCCATACTATGATAATAATTGAACCTGCAACCCAGTTTTTAGGTTTTTCATTTTGAATGAGCTCTTCTGCTTTTATTGTGCAGTCCTCTATTACATTTTTAGGCAGCATCTTCAAAGCAATCATAATCCCTAAAGGAACAATGATTATATCGTCAATATAGCCTAAAACCGGTATAAAATCAGGAATTAAGTCGATTGGACTGAAGGCATATGCAACAACACAAGCAGTAAATAATTTGGTATACCAAGATACTCGTTCATCTTTATAAGCTAAGTATAAGATAAATAGCTGCTTTTTTAACTTTTTAGCCCACAGCTTTAATTGATTAAGCATGTTTCCTATTCTCCTTATGGACGGTTTAATATAATGTGAAAATCGGTTTTATTTTTTGTTTAACTGCATGTTTCTTTTATGAGTAAATTCAAAACTATACGAATAACTGATTAATGCAGTCATCTTGATTTGCAGCTAGTTTAGGAACAGCTCCAACAGGAACCCAATAATAGAAAAAGATTAATCCTGCATCTTTCCCTTCAGAATTCACCTTATATTCCCACTGTTCTGCCGTTTCTTCTTGAACTTCTAAATGAAAAATATGTCGTTCATGATACTGACTTTTACTTTCATGATGATAGACGTATGTTTTTATTTTGTTCACCGATAAAAAATCCATTAACCCAGACTCTTCTTTGACCTCTCTATATAAAGCTTCTTCAATTGTTTCTCCTTCTTCTACAGTACCGGCTGGAACTTGAACTCCTGCTTCTGGATAATCTTTGTGTTCGCAAACTAGTAACTCTGTATAGGGCTCATTGAATCTAGTTATGTAAGCCATAACTTTTGTTATCATCGTTTTCTCCTGCATATTCGCTTCCTCCTATATTCCTATATATAGATACTAACCGTACAGATTTCTTCATCAGCAAACAAACTTCTTTAACTCCCAAGAATAAATCAGGCATATTTTATTGCATCTATTTTATTTACAAAAATAATTAGTCTCAGTCTTGTCATAATAAGCTGCTTTTACGGAAGGTTAACTGGTATGGGAATTGGAACGGTTAGTTTTGCTATTCTGATAGGACCTATAATCATCATATCAGTAAGTGAAATAATAGGAAAAGGCAAGAATCAAATTGATTCTTGCCTTTTCTGGTTTTATTTTCTTTCAAGAGAAGGTTCTGATACATTTTCGTATTCCGTAATTTTACCAATGCGATATTCATGACGGCCCCCAACAAACTGGGTTGTTAACCAAGTCTTCACAATTTCGCGGGCTAAACCTGGCCCAATTACTCGTTCCCCCATAGCTAAAATGTTCGTGTCGTTGTGTTCACGCGTCATTTTAGCTGAAAAAACATCATGAACGAGTGCGCAACGAATTCCTTTTACTTTGTTCGCAGCAATACTCATGCCAATTCCCGTACCGCAGATTAAAATTCCAAAATCGGCTTCTCCATTTGCTACTCTTTGGGCAACTGGAATCGCATAGTCCGGATAATCGACTGAGCTACTGCATTCACAGCCTAGATCTTCATATATTATGGACATTTCATCTAATAGATTTATAATCTCTTTACGAATGTTTATCCCACCATGATCTGAAGCAATTATGACTTTCATAAGAATACTCTCCTTGTTTAGCTATAGTCTTAATTAAAATTCTAATGATTTTTGAAGTCTATTTTTCCCGATACGTTATTTCCTAGAACAATCCTCAGAACACTTCCCGTACCATGTTTTAACTCCTTCAGAGTTGTCTACATTTTCAATAACTTTCCCACATACTTGACAAACGATAGTTCCCTGCTTTACATTAACCTGCTTATTCATGTTTATTTCCTCCTTTTTATTAGAAAAATTCGTTTGTATTCAAATACATTTTTTTAGAGATCACTCATTGTATGTTAGAAAAGATATCCTTAAGCTAGAATGGTATCCAGTAAGCTGTATTTATCATCGTTACTAGATAACTTCGAATGAACTTTTTCAATATCTACATTGATTAAGTCATTTTCTTTGATTCCTACAGCTCTGCCAGAATACCCTTTGAGTAATAATTCTACTGCTGTGATTCCCATTTTACTTGCTAATATGCGATCAAATGCGGACGGCTGTCCTCCTCTTTGAATGAAACCCAATATACTTGTCCTGACGCTAATATCTAATTGATCCTCGACATATTTTTGCAGGTCTTGAATATCGTACATTTTTTCAGTAATCAGGATTAGGTTATCTTTTTTGCCGCTTTTCATTTTCTCGTTCAGTTTGGAACATATCTCTTCAAAACTTAATTTTCTCTCAGGTGTGGAGATAATTTCCCCTGCGCCTGCTAAAGCAGAGTACAGGGCTAAATCTCCGCAATATCTTCCCATAACTTCTACAATAGTAGTCTTGTCATGAGATAAATCTGTATCCTTAATTTTACCGAGGCATTCTAATATCGTATTTAATGTAGTATCAAATCCAATTGAATAATCTGTGTAAGATAAATCATTATCAATTGTTGCCGGTATACCAATGACATTTACACCTAATTGATGTAATTTTTGTGTTCCTTTAAAAGAGCCTTCACCGCCGATTACCACTAAATGATTAATTCCATAATTCTTTAATACACTTAAGGCTTTTATTCTGCCCGACTCTTTCATAAATTCTGCGCAGCGGGAGGTTTTTAAAAATGTCCCGCCTTTATCCGCAATGTAGTCTACATCCGTACAGGTTAATCTATGAAGTTTACCTTCTATTAAACCTTGGTAACCACCCTCAATTCCCATTACCTCTATGTTATGATAGTTAGCTGTTTTTACTACTGCTCTAATAGCAGCATTCATTCCTGGAGCGTCTCCGCCACTTGTTAAAACTCCTAGCTTCATCATTGCCATACACCCCTGCTTATTCTTGTCCATCTAAGAAAGTTGGCTGACAGCTGCTAAAAACCAGTTGTCAGCCTCTCCCAGTAGCACAATTTTTCTTTCCAACAAGAATCAACTAGTTTTTTCTAATCGATCGACTGTATTTTTTTTAATAGCTCTTCCTGATTGTTTTAATAAAAAAGCTACGATAAAGGACGCTACGAACATGCTAATACCTAGAAATGTCATACTAGAATTAAAAGATCCTGTTAGATCTTTAATGTATCCCACGATGTAAGGTCCAAAGAACCCACCCAGGTTACCAATACTATTGATAAGAGCAATCGCACCTGCAGCAGCAGCTTCCGTTAAGAAAGACGGTGGAATTGCCCAAAACGGAGAATATGCTCCGAACGCTCCGCAAAGACTGATCGTTAAGAATACAAATGATAAAACAATGTTCATATTTGCAACGTAGCTACTGATAATTAATGCCACGCCACTTGTTACTAAACAAGCAACGACGTGAAAGCGTCTTTCATTTTTCTTGTCAGAGTGGTTACTAACCAACATCATGGTTGCCATTGCGCAAACATACATTAACCCTAAAATCCACCCCATCGCATGCGTACTAAGAGAAGTCGTTTTAGATAACCCTTCTGAAATTGTCGGTAAAAACATGACGATGCCATAGTAGCCAACCATCCAGAAAAAGTATCCTAAAGATAAGGTTAATACGTCACGATCTTTTAAGGCCTGAGCGAATGTATAGTGTTTGGCTTCCTGTTTTTCTAACTTTTCTTTTGTCGTAACGTCGATTAGCCATTTCTTCTCCTCGTTAGTCAGCCATTTTACATCCTCAAGCTTATCGTCAAGATAGAAGAAACATATCACACCTAAGATTAAAGCTGGAATCGCTTCCAAAATGAAAAGCCATTGCCATCCAGCCATGTTTAACCAGTCAATACCTAATAAATAAGTAGAAAGAGGAGATCCTATTGCATTAGCACCAGGGATTGCAATCATAAATCCAGCAATTGCTTTTGCATGATGTTTTGTTTGATAAAAACCACTTAGATAAAAGACCATACAAGGATAAAAGCTAGCTTCGGCAACTCCTAAAAGAAATCTTGCTGTATAAAACTGCCATGGTGTTTGGATAAAAGCCATTAAAATAGCAATTACTGCCCATGTAATCATGATTCTACTAATCCATCTTCTAGCTCCGACTTTCGTCATCATAGCACTTCCAGGTACTTCTAAGAGGAAATAGCCAAGGAAGAAAATCCCTGCCCCTAATCCAAAAACAGCATTAGAAAAACCTAAATCTTCATTCATTTGTAATGCAGCAAACCCAATATTTACTCGATCAAGTATCGATATGGTAAAACATAAAAATAGAAATGGAATGAGCCTTAACGTTACTTTTTTAGTAGTTGAACGTTCTAAGTTAATTGGATCCAAAATAATTCCTCCCTGGGTTACCATCCTTCTACTCTTCATACTCTTCGGTCTTTGACCTGAGTGTTTGCTCTAGGCTAATTGACAGAAAGAATTAAAAGTTTACATAAAAGATGATTGATCTATTTCTAAGTCTAAGTAAATCTAGTCCCTACTTCTGTAATCCCTTTCATATGGAAATATAAAAAATGAAAAAGCGAAGTATCCCGTGTATTATTTATCATTTAAAAAAGTAAGAACTATTAGAAAATGTCATACACCAAAACCTTACTAGCGATATGAAAACACTATAAATCTACTTTCTACTTTCTACTTTCTATCCTAATAATCCAAAGCATTTGTATTTGTACTCCACATTGACGGTAAAAAACGCTTACATTTTCGAACCCTTCTCTTAATCTCTCTAAAAAAATATCGAGCTGTAAAGAATAATGAATTTTAAGATTCACATTACCTCCGTTTTATAGATTTAGCTACTTGTATACTAAGTTACCTTATATAAACAGTGTACTTACATACCTACCAATTGTCAATATAATTATTAGATTAAATATTTTCTGAATTTTTATGAATGAAGAGAAAAATGCGTAATTTGGGATTATAGAAAAGTGCTTGCTTTATGCCGTTTTTTAAACGCCAAAAAGGCAGCTACACTTCAGCTGCCTTTTAACTTAATATTTGATATGCTTTTAATAGAAAATCAGTTGGAATTAAGCTTTCCAATAGCGATCATACAAGTTTCGCATGTGGAAATTCATAATTCTCACAGCTTCTTCTTCGTTATGTTGTTCAATTGCATTAATAAGTAATTTATGCTCATTAAAATTAACTTCTCGGTAGTCAGGTCTCGTGACGGTTCGATCTCTTATAAATTTCCACATTTCCTGCTGTTTCATCGCATTGCTAATAGCTGCCATAATACTAATAAATAAATCATTATGAGAAGCCTTTGCTATACCATTATGTAGGGCTTCATCTGTTTCTGGTACATACACGCCTGCGTTCGTTTCTTCCTCCATCTTGTCAATTGTTGCACGCAGGTCCTTAATATCTTCTTCTGTAGCTCTCAAAGCTGCAAAACGTACAATAAGAGGCTCTATGTTCATTCTTGCTTCCACAATGTCTTCAGGGGAGGTAGATTCCGTTAAAAGTGTTGATTGAGAATTTTCAGCTTCTGTTTGAAACTCTTTAACATATACACCTTCTCCTTGACGAGAATAAATAAAACCGTTCAATTCTAGGGCGCTAAGGGCTTGTCTAACAGGCACTCGGCTTACACCAAATTGTTCACACAGCTCCCTTTCAGCAGGGAGTTTATCTCCTACTTGAAACGCTCCAGATTGAATTTCAGAAAGAATTTGATTATAAATTTGAATATATAATTTATTATTGGAAACTGGATTAAAACTAATGGAAATCACTTCTCTCTATAATTATTAGCTCATTTTATTCATAATTAAGTAGACATAATTATTATATACTGTTCTATTTTTAGGGGCAACAAGCCTAGCATCTTCTAGCAAAAAAATCCTTATTTATGTAGTCAGTTTCCCATTTTACTATTGATTTTATTAATAAACAGCTATACAGGCATACCATAATGGCATGCCTGTATAACGAACCTGAATATTAATCCATATGTGAGCCACCGTTTATATCAATTTCTTCTCCTGTAATATAAGAAGCTTCTTTTGAAGCTAAAAAGGCAATTGTAGCTGCGATTTCTTTCACTTCACCCGGTCTACCCATAGGAATACTATTAATCACAGACTTTGCATCTTCTTCAGGAAGAGACTTCCAAATTTCTGTATTAACGAGTCCAGGAGCTACACAGTTAACCGTAATGCCATCTAAGGCTACCTCGCGCGCTAAGTTCTTTGAAAAACCTAGTACTGCGGCCTTAGATGCCGAGTAGTGCGGTCCTCCAAAAACTCCTCCACCTCTTTTAGCCGAAACAGAAGACAGGCTTATAATTCGACCATACTTTTGATCTTTCATTGTTTCTAATACTGCTTGCGTACATAGAAACAATCCAAACATATTGACGTTAAACACTTTTGTAATGTCTTCGAGCGTCATATCTTGAACTGTAACTTTTTGAGAAATTCCTGCATTATTAATTAAAATATCAATTCTGCCGAATTCTTCAAGTGTTTTTCTAACCATCGCATCGCAAGAATCTTTACTTGTTACATTTAACTCTATTCCTAGGGCTTTGCCGCCCGCTTCTTTTATTTCATTTACGGTATCCTGCACGCCATCAAAATTGATATCTGCTATAACAACAGCTGCTCCTTGCTCTGCAAGTGTCAGGGCGATTGTACGTCCAATTCCTTTTTTAGAACCGCTACCAGTAATTATTGCTACTCTCTCTTTTAAATCAAACATATTATATTTCCCCCATCTTGTTAGCTTCTTCTATTTAATATAGTTAGTCTAAAATCAGTTCTTTAGCTGTTTTGATAATATTTTCTACGGTAATTCCATTTAACTCTAATAGTTTTTCATAAGGCGCAGATTGTCCAAATTGATCCTGTACACCAATTCTTCGAACTGTACCTTTTCCTTCTTCCGCAACTACTTCACATACGGCACTGCCAAGGCCATTTAGAATATTGTGATCTTCAACCGTAATGATTTTTCCAATATTTAAGCAGTCAACCACTGCTTCTCGATCTAAAGGCTTAATCGTATGCATGTCTAGTAATTTCACAGATATACCTTGTTTCTCTAATTCTTTCGTTGCTTCTAAAGCGAGTCGTACTGTATCACCGTTGGCAATAATAGCGATATCGCTTCCATTTTTAATTTTCTTCGCTTTTCCAATTGTAAACTCTTCATTTTCATCGTAAATCATTGGAACCGTATCGCGAGTAAAACGAAGATATACAGGTCCGTACACTTTAGCAGCTTGTTCTACTAGCTTTCTAGTAGAGTAATAGTCAGCTCCCATAATGACGGTCATATTTGGAACCGATCTTAATACACCCATATCTTCTATAGCTTGATGACTTCCGCCATCATTAGCTGGCGTTAAACCGCCGTGTGAACAAGCAATCTTTACATTTAAGTTAGGATAGCAGACTTCTTGTCTAATTTGTTCAAGCATTCTTAATGAACCAAAAACCGCGTAAGTGCTTACAAAAGGAATTTTACCAGTCGTAGCAAGTCCAGCTGCTAACCCAGCTGCATTTTGCTCTGCAATACCGACATTAATATGCTGGTCGGGTAATTGTTTGATAAAGTTTACAGTTTTACAAGACTTTGCAATATCTACATCAATGACATAAATATTTTTATTTTCTTTCCCTAATTTTACGATTTCATCTCCAAAGGCTTCTCTCGTAGCTTTTTTTACTGTAAGATCTTTTTCTAGTATGCTCATTATCTTAAACCTCCTGCTACTTCTTCCATTGCTTGATGATATTGTTCTTCATTAGGAGCAACCCCGTGCCAATCAGCCACATCCTCCATGAACGAAACGCCTTTACCTTTTACCGTGTCACAGATGATACATTTTGGTCTTCCATTCTTCGCTACTCTTACTTCATCCAATGTTTCTACGATCTCTTCCATTGAGTGTCCATTAATTCGCTTTGTTTCAAAACCAAACGCATCAAATTTTTTCTCTAAATCTTGTAATGGCATAATTTCATCACAAAATCCATCGATTTGAAGTCTGTTATTATCTACAAATACAATTAAATTATCTAATTGGTACTTAACTGCCGTTTGAGCAGCTTCCCAAATTTGTCCTTCTTGACATTCTCCGTCTCCTACTAAAGAAAAAACTCTATAATCTTTAAAATCTCGTTTCCCTGCGATTGCCATACCTACGCCACAAGAAAGTCCTTGTCCTAGTGAGCCTGTTGAAATATCAATACCTTTACACTTTTTCATATCTGGATGTCCTTGAAAAGGAGAACCGTATTCTCTTAACGTGTATATCGTTTCATAGGGAACGAATCCTCGTAAAGCTAAAGCGGAATATTGAATGGGACAAACGTGACCTTTAGAAAGTACAAATCTATCACGATCTTCCCAGTTAGGGTTGTGCGGATCAACATTCATTTCTTTGAAATAAAGCGCTGCCATAATATCAGCTGCAGAAAGTGAACCACCTGGATGGCCAGATTGTGCTCCATAAATCATTGTAAGTGCTGTTTTTCTTAATTGAATGGCTTTTTCTTTTAATTCTTCAATACTAATTTCTTTCATTTTAGTCACCTCATTAATTTATGACTTGCTGTTTTCTAAATGATATATCCATTAACATATAATTTAGTACACTTAGGTAACTTGTATACTAAGTAGCTTTATGACTTAAGTGTACATCTGAAATGAGAGTTCGTCAATAACAAGATTGAATTATTAGAATTTTTTTATTTAAAACACGTCACTTTGTAAATTCGTGTGTTGTTTTTACTAAGGTTTTTAAGCAAAAAAAGTACTGCTCCTATTTTAGAAGCAGTACTTTTTTTATTGATTGATTGGTAAATTGTAGATATAACCAACAGCTTTATCAAAAAACAACTATGCTTTTGCACTGGAATTATTGCTGCTTATTACATCTTGGCTACTAGATTTAATGCTTCTAGCTACTAGTGAACCTACTATCCCTGATAATCCTAAAATAATAAAGATGTAGTTATAGCTTGTAACGAGAGCAATAAGCGTGGACGAAATAATACTTCCGAAATAACGAAACGTTGAATAAATGCCAGAGGCTGTACCAGATTGCTCTTTACTTACGGAGTCCAGCGAGGCAACCTGCATGCTTGTTAAACCTATTCCTGTAGAAAAACCTCCAATAATTAAAGCCGCTATAAGAAAAAAAATAGATCCAACGTTCTCTAAAGATAAAAAAAGAATATTAGAGACAATAATCATAGCAAAAGAAAATCCAATCACTTTTTTAGAACTAAACTTATTGTTTAATAATCCTCCTATCCAGCCGCTTAAAGACATTGAAATCGAAAAAACTGATAAAACAAGCCCTGTTTGCGCTGTAGATAAATGAAATTGAGACTTCATTAACAGAGGCATAATTAACAAAATCACATACATAACAAAATTGCTAAGCATAATAGATAAATTAGCGCTTGTAAAAGTGGAATTTTTAAATAAAGAAAAATCGATAATCGGGTTTTCTGCCGTATTTTCTCTTTTAATAAACAAGATTATAGATAGAATAAATATTATTCCCATTATTAAAGCCTTAGTAAATTCCATACCGTGTGTTAATAAGATCAATAAAGAAATGCTAATTGCTAAATAGATAGAACCTTGAATATCTAAAGTACTTGTTTGCTTTTTAACATTAAATTTAGGAATCATAACTATTCCACTGATTAAAGCTAAGAAAAGAAAAGGAACGTTGACCCAGAATATAGCTTCTAAATTGAAGTTTTCCAGCAGGAAAGACCCTAATAAAGGTCCAATTGCAGCACCCAAGCCCATCCCCATTCCAAATATACCTAAAACTTTAGGGAGCCGTTCTTTTGGTACCACATACCTGATGATTGCTATCGTGTTTGGAGTAAGTAAAGCTCCTCCTACTGCCTGCAGTGATCGAAAGATAATAAGGGAAATGAGATTAGTTGAAAATATACAGCCTAAAGATGCTATAAGAAAGAACACTACGCCCCATAAATAGATATTTCTGTTTCCGTACAAATCTCCTAGCTTTCCAGCGATAGGCTGAGTAACAGCCATTACAATTAAATAAATCGTTACTACCCACGAAATATTTGCAAGTGGTTCATTAAAATGAGCTGATATGGTTGATAGAGCAACGGCAATCATGGTCGAATTAATTGGTACAAGAAATGTCCCAATTAGTAATGAAATAACCAAGATAAGCTCTTTATGTTTACCCAAACATTATTGCCTCCTTTTAGTGAAGAGAAATTCCTTTTATAAACGTGTTTATACTGTTTGTTATCATACCTTGATAATCTGCATGTAAGGCTTTGTCTCCAAAATTCAGTTTATACATAAAATATCCCCAGTACGTACTTAGGAAAATCTCTGCTTGTGTGCAGCAATCTAATTCTTTGATATATCCTTTCTTTTGCATTTCTTCAAAGTATTCTTTTAGTATTTCTTTCGTATCATTAATTTTTTTCAAAATTTCTTCGTGCGCCTGTGAGAAAATTAAAGGATCTTTTAAAGCAATGGAAATCATGTCTCGGTTATTATCAAAGTCTTTTAGTAACAGGTAACCGAAATTCGTCAAATCTTTTTCAAGCTCCCATTCAATTGATTTATCGAAAATTTCAAGCGAAAAGCTTGTTGTTTTGACAATAGCTTGAATAATGCCTTCTTTATTGCCAAAGTGGCGAAAAACAGTTAATTCATTCACGCCAGCTTGTTCTGCAATTTCTCTAGTGGTAGTACCTTTGTAGCCTTTTTCTTTAAGCAGTTCTATTGTAGCTTTTGTTATCTTCTTTTTTGTTTCATCTTTTTTCATGTTAATCATCCTTTATGCTTCCTGAATGTAAGTATTTACTTTCCATTAGGCAGTATATAAAGGAAAAAGAGCTGTTGTCAAATGGAAGCGAAGAGAATTATTTATTCATTTAAAAGCGTGACAATTCCATTCGTACCATCGACCATAACCATATCGCCATCCTTTAGCTTATCTGTACTTATTTTCGTACCAACCACTGCAGGAATTTCATATTCACGTGCAATTATTGCCGAATGAGAAAGAATACCTCCAGCGTCAGTAATAACAGCCCCTGCAGTCGGAAATAAAGTAGTCCAAAGTGGAGTAGTGGTTTTACATACTAAAACATCACCTTTTTCCAGCTTGGAAAATTCCTTCGTATTTGAAATGACTTTTACTTTTCCGGTATATGTTCCCGAGGAAGAGGCTAATCCTTTAATAGAATGTTCGCTGTTAGCGTCATTTTCCTCAATAGCTCCCATATATTTCTCAGCTTCTTTCAGCTGAGCTGGTTCAGGGACGCCGAAGTATCTAGGTAAATTAGGCATTTGCTCATGTTCTGCGTGTTCTTTTTTACGTTTCTCAACTAGTTCTGTCACATCTACTGGATTTTCTAAAAGAGACTCTAGCTCATCAAGATATAAAAAGAAAATATCTTCTTTCACTAGAAGAGCATGATGATTAACTAGTAAATCACCTAGCTTGAGTAGGAATAAACGAGCTTTTGCATCCAACATTGCATCGATATAAAAATGATGGTCATCTCTTATAACGGATGCATCTAATGCCCACTGATAGTATTTTTTAAACTCTTCTTTGTATTTGCTATCCGCTATCTGTTCCAGCAATTCATTATAGTTCTGTTCACGTTTCTTGACCGTCTGTTTAAAATTCTCATCAAAGTTGTAACCGTCATTAACATATCCTTGAATAATAGACAATGCGTGAAGAGGGTTCTCTAGCCAAGTTTCTCCTACAAAATCGTGACTTACAACGTTTCGGTATCCATACTGTTTTAGAAAAGTATCTACTTCAGCCATAAAGCTTTTTGCTGCTTTATTTCCCTCTAATTTCTTTAATAAAGTTTCTGTGCATTCTTCTTGAAAGATTTCAGTAAGTTCCCTATCGCTTTTAACTGTTAAAGCAAGTCTAGAAAGCTGTTGATCCGTTTCTAACGATTTGTTCATTTTCCCGGTCAATAGCTCATAAACATCATGTCCTGATTTTTTATTTGTAAGGTTTTTATAGGATTCTTCAACTGTAGTATTTAAAGACATTTGAGGCATAACAATATCAAAATGCAGATCATATGCCGTTTTATAAAAATCAGTCAAACTTTGAAGAATCTCCTTTCCTCTCTGAAGGCTGAGACTCTCCCCGGTAAAGCTATCTAACTTGCTATAGTAAGGTAGGAAGTGTTCATCGATAATTTGATTCATTCTTTTTGTTAAGATTGGATAAATACTTTCCATCAATTCTTTATTTTCTTGGAATCTTTTATGAGAATCTCCTTTAAAAAGCTCCGTTTTTGTATAGATATGACCTTTATAAAGCTTTAAATTAAGTCTATTAAACATAAACTTTAACTTTTGAAAACTAGCAGCTGTTCCTTCAGAAAATGCCGGAATAATAAATGAAGCGTACAAAGGACTAACAGCATGAGAAAAACTTGTGTCATTTAAAATCCAAAACTCTTCCATATCCTCGAAACTTAAAGATATATCTTTTTGGAAAGGAGTTAATTTATTATCTTCTGCTAATGTTGTAATTGCTCTTGCCTGTAATAGATATACTTGATTGTCTTGAATACCAAACTCTATGTCTACGGAATGTTGGTAAAGAGCTTCTACTTCTTTTGTTATTTCCGCTAGCTCAATGATTTTTTCGTCTGTTAAACAAAATTTTTGCTGCTCATCTTCCGTTGTTTCGATTTCTTCAACACCTTCATCAAGTGGAAGTATTTTTACTTCCTTTAGCCCTTTTTCTTTCTCTATCTCAAAGGTTTGTTTATTAATCAGGTAAACATCAGGTGTTACTAAGCCTGATACGATTGCTTCTCCTAGTCCATAGCTGGCATTAATCATCATTTCTTTTGTATTATGAGTAACGGGGTTTTGGCTGAAGATGACTCCCGATACTTCGGACTCAATTAATCCTTGAACAACAACTGCCATTGAAATTTCATCAAAATCGGCATACATATTTTGAGTATATTGTTCGACTCTTTCAGTGAAAAATGAGGCCCAGCACGCTTTCACTTTACTCAAAAAAACCTCGATACTTTTCACATTAAGATAGGTTTCATACTGGCCAGCAAAAGATGCACCTTCTAAATCTTCAGCACTGGATGATGACCGAACAGCTACTGACATATAAGAGTTTTTTAGATTTATAAATGCCTCTATAAGATCCGATTCAATTTCAATAGGAATTTCCCCGTGCAAAATTCTCTCGTGTATATTATCCGTGTGACGATCAATCCCATTCCATTCGATATATCGCTTTAAAGCTTCGGTTTGAATAACAAAGCCATCTGGAATTGGTAAATTTTCTTTTTTCATTTTTATAAGGTTTAAAGCTTTTGCTCCAACTCGTTCATTCGCCTCGTCGACCTTCTGAAAACTTAAACTATACATTAAAAATATTCATCCTCCCACAAAACTATTTTAAAATGTAAGTAACTACTTACTTTATATTTATTTTAATTCTTTTAAATTTTTATGGTCAATAAAAAGTGGTAAAACATTTAAAAAATGCATATTTAGTTGTGCTTTATTTTAATTTCACTTAAATAATATTCCTCTTTTTTATTCCATTTTTTAACTTTTATTAGTCTTTTTTATTATAAAGTCTAAATAGCTAACTAATTAAAAGGTTAATAAAAGAAATGCAAAAAACCCCATCTAAATTAAGATGGAGGTTTTTCTCTTTTTATAGTTGTGTTAACCATTATCTCGGAGTGCTTACAAGCTTCCACTGGCTGAGTGTCAATTTTATTTTATATCCTCTAATATATAAGTGAGCACTATCAGATTTACGAGTCATATGCGAAGTCATGATTAAAAATCTCCTTTCTCATAGAATTATTTTTAATATAAAACTATTTTGGAAATCTTAACCTAAGCATAGCTCAGTATTGTAAATTCTTTATTAATGACAAGAAAAGATTATGTAAACATTGGAGAGTTGTAGGGGAGCCACTCATTAGTTATGTTTCAGCTTCAATAGATTGAGATCTTTATATATGTGAATTCATTGACGAAGCAAAAATTGCAGTGAATATTCAAAATCAAGTGGATTCTAATACTGTAAGGTAAATTAAAAGGATAGGCCTTTAAAGACTTATCCTTTTACATAGCATATAAAAAATTGATTTTCTTAATAAAATTGAGACATTAACCATCTATAATAGTTATGTCCAAAGATCGGTCTATTAGATTGACAAGCTACTATTTATGTTAGATACAATAGTTTTTAACTCCTTCAAATCATCTATTACCATATCCGCCTGTGCAAGCTCAGCTTCTTGAGCAAAATCAAAATTACACCCCACTGCCATTAAACCATTATCCTTTGCAGCATTGATATCAGATAGGCGGTCTCCTACTACTGCAGCGTATTTGATATCATATTTTTTTATAATCGTTTTGACTAACTCTCTTTTATCGAGGGTTTGGATTTGTTGAATACTAAATGTTTCTGTCACCCAATTATTCAAATCGTAATGATCTACAATTGCTTCTAAATACTCTTTTAAACCGTTACTTGCTATGTAAATGGAACAATTATTTTCTTTTAAATAGCTAAAGACCTCTTTTACATTGGGATATAAAGCACCTTTCCCTTTTTTTATGTTTGCAACTAAGCTTTTCAAAAAATAGTCATCCGTATACTTTCTGATTTCATACGAATGAGTAGGTAATAAAGCTTCCCATACTTTGGGTAAAGGTACACCCATGATTTCACGATACTTATCAATAGGAGTACTAGCGTCCCATTGGTTAAGTGTACGCAAATGGTTAAAGGTATCATCAAGTGATAACTCTAAAATTTTATCTGTTTGAAACAGCGTTCCATCCATATCAAAGATTAGTGATTGCAACATTAAGTATCTCCCTCTTTCGGCAGTATTAAATATGTATTTATATATAATACCATAAAAAGGAAACTACAGTTATTAAAAACCATAATGCATGTTCTTAGCACAAAAAAGCACCTAATCATTTATAGGTGCTCTTTTTAACTTTACATACTTTGTTTGAAATAATAAATGAAAAGGTAGCCGCTATAATCGAACTTAAAAATGGATAATTAAAAGAAAAAACACTGACCGTTGAGTTACTAAAAGGCTGTGAAAGATCAGGTACATATGTAAATGTAAGAAATAGTCCAGAAACAATTTGAAAAGCAAACAGTAATACTATAAAACTGCCAGTAAACACTATATATTTTTTCAAAATGACTCCTCCATTACTCTTAATTTATAAACCTCATATTATTTTAAGAATAGGGACGCAACAATAAAACCTATAATTATTACAGCAATAAGTACACCTAGACCCTTCCAACTTAAGCTACCTGCTAAACCAGATAGGTTTCCGGTTTCACTTCTATTAAATGCATCATTAACATTTCCCGCTGGATTTCTTTTTATTTCTTCTTGTTTTAGCCTCTCTCTTCTTCTTTCAGGCGCTTCGTTATTTCCGCTCATTTTCACACCACCATTTTTAAAATAGTATAACATATTATGGTTTTAATGGTAATAAAAACCATAATAATTTTATTCTTATATATGATATAAGCTTTTATTTAACATACTGAGTGTTAAATAAAAGTAAAAAAGAACCTTCAGTGGAAGATCCTTTTTACGGTTTATTGAACTAGCACATACATTAGTTTTAACGGAACTTTGATTATAAACAACGTAATCCCAGAAATGCTTTTATTCTTTAAATTGTTAAACCCTTCATCCAATCGTAAATTTTCTAAAACTACAGACGCCTATATTGAAGACTCACTTTATACTGCTAGACATAAACATAGAGGCATCTTGATTCATAAAAATCTTATGACCATGATGGAAGGTCTTTATTTTTATTGATTTAAACCCAATTTCATCTAGTATTTTTGTCAGTTCGTTATGTGCAAAGCCGTTGTGAACTTTCGGATGATTGACACTATGGTTTTTATCAAAATCAACAATAATCAGCTTTCCGTTATCATTTAAAATATTAAATAATTCTTGTAAGATTTTTTTAGTATCTGGGACATGAAGAAGGACTAATGACATTAAAATTATATCTGCCTTAAGTTCAGGAGTTTCTTGAGTGAAATCTGAACAAAGTATTTTGGAATTCGTAAGTCCTTTGTGAGAAATCTTAGCTTTCGCCACTTCCAACATTTGTTCAGATGAATCAACCAACAAAATAGAGTCAACTACATCCGATAATTCTAAGCTAACTAAGCCTGTACCGCTCCCATAGTCTATTAAAGATTTTGATTCATTTTTGGATAATTCTTTCCTGACTTCCTTCACGATAATTTTAGCCAATTCAATTCGTTCTTCTGAATCATATCTTTTTGCAATCTTTTCAAAAACACTATTTTCCATGTTCTTCTCACTTTCTTAGTTCTATTTATGAAACGTTAAAGCTATATAAGACTCATTATAGTCCAAAATAAAAAAAGTAAGATGATACTATCTTTTTTAAAACATTTTTTGTGTAAGCTTATTTATGTAAAACATCTTCTTTTGTGATTACTTTTTCATAAATTAATGGCTTAGTTCCTGCTTCTGGCAAAAGATAAATAAAGACAGTAAACGTAAGTTGGAGGATTGAAACTACAGCCAAAAATAGAAAAAGACGTTCCCTTTCCTTAAACCATATTATTAAACATAAAACTAGAGATATTAACGACAAAAATAAAAAAAGAAAAAAGCTATATGAATAAGGAACACCATAATGATAAGAAATATCTAAAAAGAAAAATACTATATAGAGCAGTATAAAAGTTGACGGTACTACTTTAGTAAACGTACTCAATAGAAAAAGACCCTTTCTGTTTATTTGTTTTAGATTTATAGCTCAAACATACCCAATTTACATAAATGAGTACATATTAAAAGCTGCAGCAAAAATGATTATTATTCATCTTAATTATTTATTTTTTGAACCAAAATGCCTCCAACTTCATCCTTGTCATCTAAAGAAAACTCAATATTGAGTTTATGATTTTTATCAAAATACCCTATTATTGTTGCTCCGGTATCCTCCTCTAGCAAGCCGAAAAGAATAGTACCAGTTTTCAGTCGTTATTAATAGATTTCTATAAGTAAGTTCCTTTTTCCTTAAGTGTTTAATTTCCAGCATGAAATCTAACATATTTTCTTCCTTAGGTACTTGAATAATTCGCGCTATAAATGTTCCGTTAGGATTTTTTTTCGTTTTATAAACTTTTTCCCTTTCTATTTCTAGCTCTGGCCTCCTCCTCATATTCCTTCCCCCTATGTATTAACAAATAATCTCAGTGCTAAGTAGAAATCTATAATTGGTTCAGTAATTCTTCTAACTTTTCTTCAATATCAGCTTCTAAATGATTTTTTGACAAATCATACAAAGTGCCTGTCCCTTTAAAATACCCGCCAAAGTAATACCACAACTGGATGTAATGGACGTATGCATCTTCTTCATCTGTAAAGCCATCAAAGTTTATTGCAATCTGGGAACGATATTCTTTTTCTAAACACTGCTCCGAACTTAGATTTGGTAGTTGGTCGCCATCAATATCCCGACACACCCATATTTTTAAGTTCTGCTTATCCTCACGTTCAAATTTACTTCTATATTTGTGCTGAAGACTTTTGCAGTATGCCTCTCCTACTTCTTCCAAATTTACTATATCTCTTTTTAAATTCTCATTTATTTCACTCTCAGGGACTAAAATATATTTGTCATCTGTTTCCTGATCCTGTTTATCCATAAATAGATTTTTTAATTTATCAAACAAGCTTTTCCCACCTATCTGAAAAAATAATATAAGCATGTTAAATTCGACTAAAGAAACCTTATTTCCTTTTCTGAGCTCTAATCGTCATAACTAATATGATATCAAATACTCTCTTATAAGAAGATTCTTTTACTAGAGTGTTGATTTTCTGACATACTTTTAATTCGATATTTTTTACAATGAGCACATATGTTAAAGTGTAAAGTAGTGAAGGAAAGGAGTAACGACAACATGGCTCAACGAATCGTCAATATGTTTTTATCTGTCTTAGCTGCTTATGGAACGTTGATTTTAACCAAAAACATGAGCATTGCAGATAATATCTTTGTGACACAGATTGTTCGTCTGATCATTTGTGTTGTAGCTGTTATCATTGTGACAGGAATTACTACATATATTTTCAGAAACAAATCTTCTAACAAATAAAAGGGCCGCTATTTAGATAGCTGCCCTTTTTATTTTCCTTAATTCCTATTTTATTTCACACTAAAGAAAATAAGGATGTCTCAAACAATCATGAGACATCCTTATTAAGGTCATACATACTTTTACGCGTTTAAAACACGCACAAATTCTTTTGCGAGGCTGATTGTAGACTGTGGATTTTGCCCGGTTAAAAGCTTTCCGTCTACTTCAATATGATCGCTCCAATTATCTTTTGCAATAAACTCAGCGCCTAGCTCACGAAGTTTTGTTTCAAGAAGAAACGGCATGTATTTATCCAACGTTGTATCTTTCTCTTCTGAATCAGTAAACGCTGTAATACGTTTATTCTTTACAATCGGCTCACCGTTTTTAAGCTTTCCACCTACAAGAGCTGCCGGTCCGTGGCATACTGCTGCAATCAGCTTGTTGTCTTCAGAAAATTCTGTTAGCAAACGGTGTAAGTGCGTATCGTCTGGAAAATCAAACATTGTTCCGTGCCCTCCAGGTACAAACATGCCTGCAAAGTCTTGTGAACTTACTTCAGCTAATGATTTTGTATTCTCTAAAAGTTTTCCTGCTTCTTTGTCTTCGTCCGTCACATCATCTGTTAAGCTGTTAGGATCCACAGGTGATTTTCCGCCTTTTGGACTTGCTACGACTACTTCGTATCCTTCTTTCTTAAATTCTAAATATGCTTCAGAAAATTCTGTAAGCCAAATTCCAGCAAGTTCTCCGTTTTTCATTGTATGTCCATTTGTAACAACCATTAAAATTTTTGAATTTCCTGTCATGATTTACTCATTCCATTTTCATTTATTATTTACATACATGTATCTTTAATAATTCATTTATCTCTGAATATGTTCCCCGGTATTATTTGTCGAAAACATGGTAACTTTTTCTTAATAATAAAAAGAACAGGTAAAAACAATGGTTAAATTATACGAAGAAGCAGGCTCTTTTTTACACTTTAAAGATTAGACGGAGCCGATTTTTTATATACAGTGTGAAAAGTCTTCACTTTAAATATTTTTTTGACATATACATCCAATTCGATTAATATCAAATTAGATGTATATCGAATTAGGGAAAGAAGGTAGTAAGCTATGCAATTAGATAAGTTGGTAAATTATCATAAAGCCGTTGGTGATCCTACCAGGATTAGAATTATTTCACTATTAAAAAAAGGACCTCTTCACGGGCAAGCAATTGCTTATAAGCTGGGGTTGCAGCCTTCAACTATTACTCATCACATTTCAAAACTAAGAAATGCAGGAATTATTTATCAAAGAAGACAAGGGAACATTATTTATTTTTATCTAGACCTTGAAAGACTTGAATATAACTCGAAGGCTATTTTGAGTATTGGAGAGGATTCGATGGAAAATCAAGAAAACCATTTACAGGATAAAGACAAATTATCGATTGTTAAAAACTTTCTAAATAGTGATGGAAGTTTAAAGATCATTCCAAGTCAAAGAAAGAAAAAGAACGTAATATTAGCCTATTTAATACGCGATTTACAGCACGGAAAAACGTATCAAGAAAAAGAATTAAATGAACATATAAAAAAGTATCATGAAGATTATGCAACGATTCGCCGAGAGTTAATTATGCAGCATTTTATGTATAGGCAAAATGGAGAATACGAGTTAAATCCGAAAGAGATGTGGCCCGTTATCTTTTAAAATGGACGTAAAAACGTTCTTTTTTAAGCTTTCTAATTCGATATATATCTAGTTAGTCTATGTTATTTCAAATAGAATTAAAGTAAAATGGAATTTTCAAAATGAAAAAAGCCAACGTTTTGGTAAGCATGTGACATTAATTTCATTCTCCTATGTGCTGGCACAGCAACTATATTAGTTTCCTTACTGCTTACCCTAAAAGCATCTGCTTTGAAAAAAATCATAAAACCTCTGTATGCAATAAGGATTATCCTCTACCAGCTAAATTAGTGAATAATCCTTATCGTACTTTATTTACCTTTTAAAAAACTATAAAAGTGTTTTAACCATAATAAAGTCTATTTGTTCTTCGCCTCCCATATAAAACGAGTGAGATCCGGCTTGAACAAATCCCTGTTTCTTATAAAAATCAATCGCATTTTTATTTTTTTCCCATACGCCTAACCAAATTTTCTTTTTATTAAGTGTCGTTGCTATTTCTACGGCTTTATTAAATAAATGTTTACCAAGCCCTTGTTTTTGAAAGCTGTTACCTATATAAATTCTTTCAATTTCAAGGGTTTCTTCCCCCATGTCTTCAGACTGAGCGTCGTTCATATTAATTTTTAAATAACCTGCAATTTCATGATTAACATACATAAAAAAGAATTGCGAGGATGCATTGGATAGTTCTTTTTCTAGCTGTTCGACTGTAAATGCTTTTTCTAAATAAGCTGTCATATTTTCTTGTGAATTCTGATCTTTAAATGTCTCATTAAATGTTTTGTAACTAATACTTTGAAGGTGATTTACATCTTCAAGAGTACACTTTTTTACATTCATCATCACTGACATACGCCTCTCCTTTATATCCTCAATAATTTCTCTTATTTCCTTTTTTGACAAACTCCCAGTCTGTTTCTATATTTTTTCTTACTCTTTGAACCAGCTTAAGAATGGTATCTGCTTCTTCTTGGGTAAAACCTTCTAATGCCACTTTATCCGAATGATCATTTTCTCTTTTTATGAACGGATATACGTTCTTCCCTTTTTCAGTGGGAAAAAGGTTTTTATTTTTTTTATTGTGGAGATCGTCTTTCTTCTCAATAAAACCATTCATTTCAAGCTTTTTTATAGCCCGAGCCGCTGTTGTCCGATCTACTTTTATCATTTCAGCTAACTTTTCTTGAATGATTCCCGGATTTTCACATATTCGCACTAAATACAAATACTGCCCCTTAGTCAGGTCATATTCTTTAAATTCTATATTACTAATTGAATCCAACGCTCTTGCTATCATTCCAATTTCACGCAGAATTTCACTCATAAATATCTCCTTTGCACATATTTTTGTTGCAAATACAATAAAAATAATATACGTTTAATGTACCTTAAAATAGTTGCATTTGCAATAAAAAAATAATGAATAAAGGATCTGATTACAGTGAAATATGTTGTGTATGTGGGAGGAATTTTACTATTAACTCTGGGAATTGCTTTGACCATTCAATCCAACCTAGGAGCTTCACCTTTTGATGCACTTTTAGTTGGACTATCCCTAAACGTAGGTCTTAGCATTGGAAGCTGGGAAATGATACTTGCCAGTGTTTTAATTTGCGTCAATGCTCTTTTAAGCAAACAAAAGCCGGAAGTACTGGGACTGTTGACCGCATTCATTACGGGTCTTGGTATTGATGTATGGCTTTTTTTATTAGAGAGTTGGGCTCCCTTTGAAATGTGGTACAGCAAATTATGTTGTTTTGGAATTGGTTTAATCATTATAGGTGTAGGAACCTCAGCCTATTTACATACAAATTTTGCACCTATTCCAATTGACCGCTTGACATTAATCATACAAAAACTAGTTAAAACCAATTTATTTCTTTCAAGAACATTTATTTACCTCACATTCCTACTAGCTGCGATGCTTTTAAACGGACCAATTGGTGTTGGAACGTTATTAACCGTGTTTTTAGGCGGCGTGCTGCTTAATTTTTTTATGCCCATTACTAAAAGAGCATTAGACTGCATTTTAACAAACTCTCGTATATCACAAAATCATACTAAAGATCATAAACGCTCCATTACATAACTGAAATAGAACGTTTATGTACAATCATCATTCACATATAAAAATCGGATCTCCAGTTAGAGATCCGATTTTTATATGTGACTAGTTTACACTATTTATTTTGCCTCAGCTTTAATAATAAAACGATGTTGTTTTGCGTCAAAGAAACCTTTAGACTGTATAATTCCATGTATGTTATGCAACCCTTCAATATATGTTTCTACATCAAAATTAGGAACTTGCCAAGGAATTGCTTTTAAATAAAAGACAAGCGCTCCAATATCATAAAATCTCTGTACAGGAAACTCTTCTTTGCAAGAGATAATGTTAAAAGAACTTTGTTTAAGCTCTTCTATTGCTTTCTTTAAATTCCAATTACAAAACTCTTTATTTATTGGAACCCCTATACATTCATTGATTCGTGAACAGTCTAATCCTCCCACTTGCTGCGTGAAAAACGTGCCTTCCTTTGACAAAATCCTTCTTACTTCTGAAGCACAAAAAGATTCGTGCTGGTTCAAAATCAAATCAAATGTATCATCTTTAAACGGTAAGTTTTCGTCTTCAGTTCGTTCAACAACTTTGACACCAAGCGGTTCTAAACGTTTTTTAGCAATTGGAACGTTAGGTTTGTATCCTTCTGTAGCATACATAACGCGAGGAAAAGGCTGTAACAAAGATAAAAATTCCCCTCCTCCTGTTCCCATATCTAAAGCAGAATTGGATTCTTGAATAAGACGAAAAGCTTCACTTCCGTATGACCACGAAAGCATGTTGCTATCCATACGACCAGTACGAGTAATAATAGAAAAATCCCATCCAGTAAAATCAACATTTGTATTGTTTACAGCGTTTAAAAAATGTTTGTCCGTTATCATATTAAACTCCTCCTTTTTATAGCTAGCATTAATCATCTATCCTAAACTAGTAAAAGGCGGACCACGGACATATAGACAGCATTGTTATGTTTCATGTGCTAACGTATTCACACTAACCGCTCCTTTATTAAAATTACGTATGCTTCATTTGCTTGTCCATTCATATGTAATATCGGGTAATTGCTCTTCGTTTTCACATCCTCTTTTTATAATACTGAAGCCGTGTTTCTCGTAAAACCTCTGGGCATTTTTATTTCGTTCGAATGTACGTAATATTAATTTTCCATTTGATTCTATCTTGGCTCTTTCGAGTAAAAGCTGTCCGATTCCTCTTCCTTGATAATCTACATGAACGTACAGCTGGCTAATTTCATCAGCATGATAAGCAATCATTCCTACTATTTGTTCATCCATTAACACTAATTCAATTTTATAGTGTGCTGACAGTATATGATTTAAAAAATAGACATGACGGTCAAAACTGTACATTTCCATTTGTTCAATCGCTTTTTCTTTACTATCTCTCCACATTTTTACCGTTGCCTCAGCAAATTGAGGATGATAGTGAACAATATCAACATTAAAATGGGCCATACATTTTCTCCCTCCCCTGTCATAGTGCTATTTGTATTTTTAATGTCGTTATCTAAGCTTGAAGCTTCTCAAAGTCTTGCTTTAATAAAGAATACATATACAAATCATCAAATTTCCCACACGTAAATTCGTAGCTTCTTAATAGGCCTTCTTTTATAAAGCCATGCTTTTTTATTAATTTTTGTGAAGCAGCATTAGCGGGCTCTATTAATGCTTCAATTCTCCGCAAATTAAAATGTGTAAAACCATATTTTATAACGGCGCCCAATGCCTCATTAGCAATCCCATTCCCCCAGTAATCTTTGCTTAGCTCATATCCAATTTCTGCACGGTAATGGTTATGAATTCTATTAAGAAACCCGCAGCTGCCAATAATGTCATCCTGTTCTTTAAGAGTAATACCCCATCTTATTCCAGATTTTTCGTTTAAGATTGATTTATACCACGCAATCTCATTTAAAGCATCTTCAACCGTTTTAAAAGGCTCTAGTCCGTAGTGTTTCATTACTTCTTTATCAGATAAGTATTTTAAAATAGTGCTTGCGTCTTCTGTTTCAAATTCCCTTAGGGTAAGCCTTTTTGTTTTAATGACGGGAAAATAATTTGACACCTGTACCTTCCCTCCTCTTATCCATTCATTAACTAAACGGATCTTTTCTCACAGCTTTATCTAATTTAAATAACCGCTAGTAAGAAATTTCTTTTATTATTACTGAATTCCTTTTTAATACTAAATATTTGTCGAGAAATGAGTAAAAAAAGCACGTATAACTTCATTTTAAAATCAGAACCTTCATTTCTTTTATATTTGTTAGTTATAAAAATTAAAGGAATGAAAGCTAGTAATGAAGAACTCTTTTCTAACTAGTCTAAATGAGATAATAAGGAGAAAAAGATGAAGCTGTATGGTGATTTTAAAAAAGAAGATTGGCTAAATGTATTAAAGCTATCAGAAAAAGAGCTGCCTAATGCATTTATTATTCATGGTGAGTGGGCATTTCAAGATAATATAAATTTATGGAAAGAGATCTTATCCACTGATGTGCATATGCCTAAATGGAACACGGTAATAGGTAAGTTAAATAACAGAAATATAGGATTTGCGAATGTGTATGGCAGTCCGATGGCGTCAAACATCGTACATCAATTTGCCGGCAGCGGAACCGACTTATTTATTCAAACGGGATATTTTGGAGGCTTATCTTCCACTGTACAATATGGAGATATCTTAATTGTATCTGCAGCAAAAATGCAAGATGGCGTATCACACTGGTATTTACCAGAACAAACGCTTGTGGAAGCTGACAAAGAGCTAGTGGAAGCCGCCTGTAGATATTGTGAACAAAAAGGCTACAGCTATATAAAAGGACAGACGGTCAGTATGGGTGCCATGCTGATTGAGACGCATGACATGGTAAAGGAATGGTCGCTTGCAGGTTTTCTCGGTGTGGATATGGAGACAGCTACTACTTTGGCCATTGCTCATAAATTTAATAAGCGCGCTGTCGGCTTATTAAATTTATCAGACCACCTTCTTCACGGCGACACTCTTTATTCGTATACAAAGGACAGAGAGTTAATGGAAAGTGAAACTGATAAAGCAATTCGCGATGTAGCTCTTTATTTAAGCAGTACATATTAAAATAGTACAAAGAAAACAAGATAACTGCCCAGTTATCTTGTTTTCTTTGTTTCCTAGCTTTTCACATCTGAGGTCTATAGCTTGTGTATAAAGAGGATCCTCTTTGTTATCAGCATTTAGATTTTTATTTATTTATTTATTGTTTAAACCGGCTTCCAACGTATCACACAGAGCTAATTTATAATTGGTTCGTTCTAAATGCAGATAGGTTTGTGCCATGTCTGCTTCCACTTTCTTTTTATGGTGAAGCATCATGTTTCTACGTTCGCTGATTGTACTTTCGCCTTTTTTATATGACTCTACATACTACTTAATCTCAGCAAGCGGCATCCCTGTTGCACGTAAAGCTAAAACAAACTTGACCCACTCGATATTATGGTCATTGTATAGAAGCTGATTATGTTCATTTCGTTCGATAAACGGTAAAATACCTTCCTTTTCGTAGTATCGCAGAGTGGGCGCAGACAGCCCCATTTTTTTGCGTGTCTCTCACTCTCATTGTATAAGACATTAAGAAGCATTCAGCATTTTCTGCTCCTTTTTTCCCTTCTCTTTAATTAGTAAGACACCTAACAACCCCATCATTGAAAACAAAATGGGAATCATAAAAGCATAATGATAACCAACATGCAACGAACGCTCAGGGAATAAATCCAGGACATTTCCGAAAATACTAGGTAATAATACGGCGCTTAAAAAGCCTCCCATATTAGCAAAACCTGATACAACTCCTACTTCTTTTACTGAGAAGGATTGACGTACTACGGCAAATGTCAAAGCGCTTGCGCCGTTTCCAAAGCCGATGATAAACAGTAAAATAACGACTAGCATGAATGAAGGTTTCACTCCGGTTAATAATAATCCTGTCCAGCTAAGCACCACAATAAGATGAATAAGTGAATAGATTTTTTTAATGGAGTTTAACCTGCTTGATATCCAGCTGATTAAAGGTCCGCCAATCATAGCGCCAAACAAACCGTACATAATAAGCTGACTTGCATCAGCGCGAGATAAATGAAACACATTCATTCCATAAGGAACTCCCCAAGAACCAATAAAACCAATGTATGTACCCACTACACCAAAATGACAAAGAAATGTTGCCCATGCTTGACGAGTCGTCATTACCCTTCTTAAAATTGCCCATACGCTTTCTTGAGTCTTGACAGAGGATTTATTTGCTTTAGCATCATCTTGAAATAACCGTTTAGGTTTTATGACTAAAACGACATAAAGCAGGTAGGACACCGCCATTAAAACTAGACCTATGCTAAGAAAAGGAACCCTCCAGCCTGAAAATGAAATCCACATAGACAAAGGCACCGTAGCTGATAATGAACCTACACTTCCTACCAGCCCAATTAAACCTAATAGCTTTACAAACTCATTTCCTTTGAACCACTGACTTAAAATTAACACTAAATTGACAAAAATCATGGAGTCTCCCGTACCTACTAGTAAACGAGAGAAAATTAACACATATTCGTTAGGAGCCGTGCTGTAGATAAGACTTCCTATTCCAGTTAAAAGCGACCCTATAATCAAAAATCGATTGGGACCGTATCGGTCAGAAAGTAAACCAATAGGAATCTGAAGACCTGCATAGGCTAAAAATTGTATACTAGTCATTAATCCTATAACAGACGCTGAAACGTGAAAATCTTTCATTAACTGTTCTGTAATAAGTCCAGGGGCTGTTCGTTGACTGACAATCAAATAATATGCTAGTAAAGCGGTCCCAAAAACAACCCATCTGTAGCTACTTTCCTGTTTGTTCATTTTGACAGATCCTCTCATGTATAATTTTTCTGCGTAGAAATGCTGGTGGAAAACGTTTAAGAGATGAAGATATTGATAGAACGAAGGTCTGTTTGATAAATAAGTCGCTATTGCAGACAGCTCTTCTTTTTATCCTTGTTTTTCCTTTCTATTATAATTTTAAGTTTTTAAAGGTGATTTTTCAATGAGGGATGTAATCTTGTAATATACCTTTTGCAATTTCTTTTCACTATTAGATATCCAAGTTAGAGTCGTTCTCGCCATTTTTCGGGTGTAAAAACCTTAATAATGACCCATAAATAACCTATATTACACATAGAGCTTTTAAATAAAGCCTTCTTTCACTATTTTGCCGGTGTTCAATAAGTTGGTATAAAACTTGCATGTTCATTTATGAACACTTATTAAAGGAGGAGAACTTTATGAAAAAAGCTGAACGTAAGAAAAGTATTAAAAAGCAGGTCATTACTTGTGCTGTTCTCGCGGCATCTCTTTTACTTCCAATCTCCACTTCCGCTGCTTCTGCACCTTATACGCTTTATCAAGTCGGAAATACTGCAGACAAAGCTACTAGTACAAGCTTCGGACAAGTCTATATGGGCGGAAGCATCGATGTAGATGAAGCATTCAAATGGATGATTCAAAAGGCAAGCGGCGGAGATTTCTTGGTTATAAGAGCGACGGGTACTGACGCCTATAATTCATATATCTATGACCTCGCCAAAAGCATAGGTAAGCCCCTTAACTCTGTTAGCACAATTGTTGTTGATGATTTAATAAAAGCAGGTTCAGACTCTTCTTTAATTGACAAAATTAACAAGGCAGAAGGTATCTTTTTTGCTGGAGGCAATCAAGCTGATTACGTAGATTTCTTAGAAGGATCCCCAGCTCTTACAGCCTTAAATAATCGTATTAATCAAGGCATTCCTTTTGGAGGAACAAGTGCCGGCACCATGATTCAAGGTGATCACGTTTATGACTCTATCTCAGCAGGCTCTACAACTTTAGATTCGAAAACAGCGCTAAACAATCCCTATAGTTTTCTTATTTCTTTTACAGATTATTTGATTCAAACCCCGCATAATAATAACATTCAAACAGACACTCATTTTGAACAACGAGATAGAATGGGACGCTTTTTAACATTTCTTGCACGTAATATTCAAGACGGAGAAGAAACTGGAACAAGCGCCAAAGGAATTGCTGTTAATGAACAGTCAGCGCTTCTGGTAGAAAAAGATGGTTCAGCTAAAGTAGTAACACAGCCAGGCTCTACAAACGCAGCTGTTTATCTAGCTAAAACGAATAAGGCGCCTGCTACTTGTATAAGCGGTCAGCCGCTGACGTTTAATAACATTTCTATCTATAAACTATTCAATGGCAGCACTTTTAATCTTTCCACTTGGACGGGTTCTGGAGGGTTAGCTTATACTTTAAACGTAAACGGCGGTGTTATTACTTCTTCTACAGGAAAAGTTTACGGCGAAAATCAGCCGTAAACGGTAAATGAATACCCTATTTTATAGAAAAGGGAAACTTGATTAGTAAAGGTTCCCTTTCTTCCTTACATCAAGGATTGATTAAGTGTTGTTTTGTTTTTAAATGATACAGATAATGCAGTCCTTTTTCTGTTATTTTCGTTCCTGCTCTGCCTCTGCGCTTTATAATATACTCTTTTTCTTCTAGTACATCCAAACGATTTCTCACCTGCTGTTCTGTAAGTGTAAAGCCTTTTAAATGCTGTGTGATCCACTTTCTGCTTGCTGCTTTTCCGGTATCATTACACTGTTTTATCGTTTCTAACAGGGCATGATTTTCTTGAAGTTCGATTAAGTCAACCGATTCATTTTCAACTTCATACAAAGAATGTTCCTCTTTTTGACTACTAAGCCTATACTCTACGTCTTTTGCTTTCATTTCGTTTTCATCGCAGACGGTAAGCAAATACTCGATGACTCCTTTTAATTCTCTTATATTTCCTAACCATTCATATTCGATAAGCAGCTTCATCGCTTCTGGATGGATATGCGTCCACGTTTTTGATTTGGAAACAAAATGATGAATCAGTAAAGGAATATCGGTTCTTCTATATCTTAAAGGAGGAATCGTTAAAGATAATACATGTAAACGATAGTACAAATCTTCTCGAAACAAACCTTCTTTCATTTTATGTAGTAAATTGTTGTGAGTAGCTGCTATGATCCTTACATTGATCGGAATGACTCTTGTACCTCCTACCCGTCTAATTTCTTTTTCTTGAAGCACCCTTAGAAGCTGGGTTTGTAAGCGCGGGCTGATATCACCAATTTCATCTAAAAAGATTGTACCTTTATCAGCGCTTTCAAACAGCCCTTTTTTGCCGCCTTTTTGCGCTCCTGTAAAACTGGCTTCTTCATACCCAAACAGCTCACTTTCTAGCAATGTATCGGTCATAGCACTGCAATTCACGGCAAGAAACGGTCCATTTTTACGTGTAGAATGATTATGGATAGCCTGAGCAAACAGCTCTTTTCCTGTACCGGTTTCTCCTTGAATTAAAATAGGATACTCAGTAACCGCCATTTTCCGGGAAATTTCAATCGTTTTAAGCAAAGCTGGGTGTTCTCCAATAATATCTTGATAATCATACTTAGCAGAAAAGCCGTTTTTTCTAAGTTCTGACTGCGCTTTTCCTTCTATTTCAACAGCTTGATTCACACTTTTAAACGTTGCTACCGTAGTATTGCTTTCCTGAATTATAGACTTATAGATGACCATTTCGTACCCGTTTACGTTAAAGTACTGACTTTTCTCTTCGGACGATGTAATAAACTCCACAAGGCCTTCGTTAGAAATGACATGTTGAATTTCACGATCTACAACATCAGAAGAAGATAGCTGAAACAATGATTCTAACCTTTTATTAAATAACGTAATTCTTTTATTGAAATCCACGGCCAGGATCCCATCTTCTACTACATTTACAACACTCTTTACATGGAGGTGAAGTTCTTTCATTTGCCCTTCTGCTTCTATTAGCTTTTTTTGCAGCTCAATAATATTTCGTAAATAGCGATCCCAAATAATTGAATGATTAGACTGATTAAAACCAAATGATTTTATAAGTTCAAAAATGGTCGCCATATCAAAAAGCCTAACGCCTATATCAATTACATGTTTTACATATGGCGGACATAAGTGAATCTCACCTGGAGAAACAGCAACTTCCACACCTTCGTAATAGGTCTTTTGCTTTTTAAAAGGAATAAACTGAACATGATTAATACCTACTTGATAGAGAGATTCTATTAATTTAAGGGTTTCTTTATCGTCATCGTTTACAATTAATACTCTTGTATGGGCAGGGATTTGCAGCAATTCATTTATATGTTTATGGTGAATTGTTCTATTTCCTACAATTTCATGTGCATGCTGAACGTCTAATCTGTCCTTCATTTCATGCTTTATACTTTCTGATGAGTAGAGTACAACATCGCCATCAATTTCACCCGGTAATTCTTCGTCAATCGCAAAGCATTCAATAAAAATGTAATCGTCTAGCAGCTCTTTTAATTGATTGTGCAAAATGATTCTAGTTTGCTTACTTCCTGTTATTAAAACTAATTTCTTTTTCATCGTATGAACACCTTTCTACAGGCCTTTAAATTTGCTTGCCTTCAGAGATTAGTCTTGGAATACTGTACCTATCATTTTATACGTTGCTCTCCATTTCATCTAGCGGACGTTTGTCCCTATTAAGAATATAAACAGGCAAAATGGGGGTGGTTCTTCAAGAATCCGTGTTAAAAAAAGCGCCTCCACTTTAATAGGTGGAGGCACGATGTGCTAAAGTGCTAGATACATTGGATTACTTTTCTTTTATTTAATGTCTACGTTTATTGATTTGATATCTAAGGCTACCTTTACAATGGAATAATCGTCTTTTTGACCGTCGGTATAAGCCCAATACCCATTGCTTTCGGGGCTTTTTCGGAAGGTAAGCTCAAATCCTTTGTTTTGGTTAAACGCATAGCTCTTTATTTCTTTGCTCTGAGCGTTATCAATAAGATCGTAAGCTAAAAACTTTCTTAATACACCGTGTGGAGAGAAAAGACCTGTATTTGGTCCAACCTTTTCACTGTAGTATTCATTTTTTCTAGTAGACGTTTTAGCTGGGTTTATGACGATTTCTTTTGTTGTGATATTTACTTTATCGCCTGGAGTAATACAAGAGATAACAATATTTTTGTAATCACTCGGAAATTTGTCATTTGTCTGTACCTTCGCTAAGTCAACTAGCGTAATACCGCCTCTTCCCGCAACTTCTATTTGTTTTTCTTTATTATTTACCACCATAGCAGTATCTTCATCAATTCCGTATGAAAGCTGATTTTTATTTCCTTTTTCATATGCTGTTGCAATAAGACGTCCGAGTCTTGCTTTGTTGTCAAAATGCTGATCTACAAGACCGTATTGGAAGAAGCCAAGGCCTTTTTCTAAATAAGCAGGCCCTTGTTCTTGCTGAGTCATATCATCATATGTGTCTGTAAACCCGTACGAAAGAGCTCCGTAGCTATCCCCGCCAGCGAGCATAGTATTACTCATAATTGCAGCTCCGGCGCTCGTACCGCCAAGTACTGCTCCCTTTTTATACGTATCCCATATAGCTTGTAAAACTTTTGAGTCCGAACCATTTTCATTACGCAACGAGCCCGTAATCAAGGTTTGATCTCCTCCTACAAACCAAATGCCCGTTAGCCCTTTAACTTTTTGCGCTAGTTTATCACTGTTCATATTTGTTTTCCAAGTCGACTCATTTTCAGAAGTTCCTTTAAAGTCATGGTTCGAAATAGGTAAAATTTCTATATTTTCTGCTTTCACTCCGTATTTAATTAAATCACTTTTAAACTGATTAGAAGAGTCGAACTTAGTACTCGCTGCAGGCACAATTCCTATTTTGGCTTGTTTTCCTCCTGCAAGATTAATAAGCTTGTTATACACGCTTGAATTGCTGCTGCCAAGCGCTCCTCCTGCAATTAAGAGATTACCTTTAATCGAATCGTATGCAGGACTTTCAGATGAAGAAAAAGTAGATTTTTTATACGTTAAACTAGTTTTTCTATCCGATTGGAATTTGACGGTTTTGGGCGTAATATCCATTCTTACATTTACAATGGAATAGTCATCTTTTTGTCCGTCAGTATATCTCCAGTAGCCGTTTGTGTCATTATCCTTTTGAAAAGCAATTTCGTAACCAGACCCTCTACTGTCATAAACATAGCTGCTAGCAGATTTCATCGATTTATTGTCAACAAAAGAATATGATAAATAAGCCTTTAATCTTCCATAGGGTGTAAAAACACCCGTAGCAGGCAGCGCGTTAAAGGAATTATATTCAAATCCCTTCGTTTCTACTTTATCTTTTGGAAATTCAAATGATTTTAAATGATAGTCAATTTGATCTCCAGGAGATAAGTAACTAACTTTTATGTTCGCTAAGCCTGAACGCGCTTTTTGCTTAGATGTATAGCTTGAAGCTGATTTTAGCTTAGTTTCGCTCATATCCAAGACAGCTACTCCGCTTCGTCCAACAACTTCAATTTTTTGATCTTTATTATTAACAACCATAGCTGTATCTTCGTCCACACCGTATGCAAAGTTTTTTTCTTTCTCACGTTCAGAAGTATATGCAGCTACTGCAAGTCTCCCAAGTCGTGCTCGTTCATCCATATGCTGATCGATTATGCCGTGTTGGAAAAAACCCAGCCCCTTTTGAACTGATAAAGGCTCGTACTCTTTTTTACCATCTTCCCCTTCATTTACATGCTTATTTGCCTTGTTTCCTATACTTTCTTTTAAAGCTCCTAGACTGTCTCCCCCCGTAATCATGACGTCACTCATAATTGCAGCTCCTGCACTTGTACCTCCGATTACTGCACCTTTACGGTATATATCCCAAATAGCTTTTAACGCTTCGGAATCGCTTCCATTATTTTGCCGAAGGGAATCTACAATTTTTGTTTGGTCTCCTCCAACAAACCAGACTGCCGTTAGTCCTTTAATTGTACTGGATAACTTCTTATCGTTTACTTGACTCTTCCAAGTTGATTCATCTGTTTCTGTGTCAGAAAAATCGTGAGTTGAAACGGGAAGAATTTTAATAGAATCTGAGTTCACTCCATATTTCACGAGGTCATCCTTAAACTTTTCAGAGGCCTGCAGCGTTGTGCTGGCAGCTGGGATAATCCCTACTTTTGCTTTTTCTTTTCCTCCAGCAAGCGAGAGAAATTTTTCATATACATCATGATTTGACTTTCCTACACCTCCGCCTGCAATAACAAGGCTGCCTTTAATGTCTCCAGTATTTTCTTGTGCTTTTGCAAGCAGGGGTGTATTTAAAGAAGAAAGTAATGTAAAGCTGATAAGACATGAAACAAGTTTCTTTTTCATTTGAAAGATCCTTTCCACGCAAATTTTAATACCTTTCTCTGACTAGCTCGTATCTTTCCTCGATACTTTCGTTAAATGATGTCTAAAACCTTTTATTCAAACGTTCCTTTCACAACAGGAACACCGTCCTTTACCATTACTTTACCTTGAGCAAAAACCGTTTTAATTGTTAGCGTCTCTTTATCTAAAAGAACTAAATCTGCATCTTTTCCAGGTTGAATATGCCCTTTATTGGACAGTTCTAATACTTTAGCAGGGTTAGATGTAATGACTTGAAGTGCTGTTTCTAACGGCACTGATTCTTCTAGTACTGCATCTCGCACTTCTTGAAATAAAGAAGACACTTTTCCAACTTGAAGACCTTTATAATCTCCGTTATTATCAAAAAACGGCAGGCTTGCTTGTCCGTCAGATGAAAACGTAATATTCGAAATCGGAACTTCTTCTTCAAGCATGATGCGTAACCCTTTGCTGCACTTAACTTCGCCTTCTTCTAAAAAATAGGGAATGGTGCTAGTCGTAAAATCTACATAGCCGCCTCGTTTTGCAAATTGAATTCCTTCTTTAAACAGCTCTTCATTTCGGTTAATATGTGTAGGGTGAAACTGACGAATTGGCAGGTCTGTTTCATCTGCGATTTGATTTAATAAAGATAATTTCCGTTTTCCATCTCCTACGTGAATCTCTAATATCCCAGCTTTTCCTGATAAAATTCCTCCATTGCGGGCAGCAGCAGCCACTTTTACCAGTTCTTCAAATGTGGGTTCAGAAGAACGGTGGTCAGAAATGGCAATTTCACCTACTCCAATAATTTTATCAATTAAAATAAGGTCTTCTTCGATGCTGGTAGTTAAGGTTTTTACTGGTATTTGATAGGAACCTGTATGAATGAAGCAGCTAATCCCTTCTTCTTCTAATCCTCTTGCTTTAGCAAGAAGACTTTCCATTCTTCTTGTTGTACCGTCTGTTCCAAGTACACCTACAATAGTTGTAACACCGGCAGTCGTTGCATCGGTTAACATTAGTTCAGGCGTGCGTGTTTTATATCCGCCTTCTCCTCCTCCGCCAATAATATGAACATGTGAGTCAATAAATCCTGGAGCTATAATATCATTAGCAGCGTCTACAACATGAATAGGAATGGACGTATTTACATGATCAATACAATCTTCTATAAGGATGATTTTGCTGTCTGCAAGCAATACGTCTTTTTTTCCTAAGTGCTGTGGTGCATATACTTCTGCGTTTTTGATTAAGGTTAACAACTTCTATTCCTCCTATTAGTAAGCTCGACTTGCGAATAATATTTTTCTATATAATTTTAATGCTTAAAATGGTCCGTAATTGATAAAATAAGCAATCACAACGGCAATTAAACCAATCACATATTGAATAAGGACTAACGGCAGCACCCATTTTGCCCACTTTGTCCATGAAATTCCCGCAATCGCTAAGCCAGCCATTAATGTTCCAGCTGTCGGGAAGATAATATTTCCAATGCCGTCTGCAAAAGAAAAAGATAATACAGCCGTTTGTCGCGTAATATCAAGCAAATCTGCAAGAGGCGTCATGATTGGCATCGTCAGCATCGCATGACCCGTTCCAGATGCTAAAATAAGATGAATCAGCGCTTGGAAGTTGTAGATTCCGATGACGCTTAAATATCCCGGAATATGTTGAATAGCTCCAGATACTTGATGAAGCATAGGGTCTACAATATGACCTTCATTCAAAACAACAAGAACTGCGCGAGAAACTCCGATAACGAGCGCTCCTCCAACTAGTGCTGCTGCCCCGTTTGTAAACGACTTAACTGTATTTTCAACAGAGAGCCTTCCAATAATCCCAATTACAACTGTCAAAATGACAAATAAAGAGGCAATTTCAGTAATGTACCACTTATACTTAATAACGCCAAAAGCAAGAATTACATAGTTAACAAGAAATGCTGCCATAATCCATTTATGCTTTCTAGTTAACTTCGCATCAGAGTTTAAAAGTTTATTTGCATTAGTTATGCTGTATTTCCCGTACGTTCCAATCGAAGGACTTTTTTTCACTTTCATCGCATATCGGTAGACAAACCATACTGAAACAGCATAAACAACTACAAACAAGATGAGTCGAAAGCCCATTCCAGAAAACATAGGAAGCTCTGCTACCCCCTGCGCAACACCAACTGTAAATGGATTCATAACAGCCGTAGTAAAACCAGCCGATGCGCCAATTAAAACAATAGCAGTCCCTGTTAATGCGTCGAATCCAAGAGCAAGTGCCAGGGGAATTAAAAGAGGAATATAGGCTAGCGTTTCTTCCGCCATCCCCATTAAAGAACCGCCTACTGCAAAAAATAACATCATAACGGGAATTAACAATTTTTCTCGGGTAGCAAGTTTTTTAGCCATCGTTGTAATTAATACATCTACTGTCCCCGTAGCGCTTAGTACACCAAAGAAACCGCCGATAATTAATACAAAAAAGATAATGTCGGCTCCTTCTACCATTCCTGTATGTATTGCTTTGACCATATCAAAGAATCCAACAGGTGTAGAATCAATCCATTTAAACGATTGAGGATCTACCGTTGTTCTCCCGTCTACTTCTACACGCGCATATTCTCCAGCTGGCAAGATATACGTTAAAATGGTAGCAATCACAAGAAAGCCTAACAATAAAGCAAAAACGTTTATTTTCCTCTCTTTTTTCCGTACCTGATTTAATGAACTCATTTCCTTTTGCGGTTCACTCATTCTTCTTCTCCCCTTCATTGTGAAATAATAGCTTTAGATAAACATCTCTTTCTTTAAAAGCAGATTCCTTATCTGCGACTACATATTGCTCCTTTCTTTTGTATTCCTCATATACAGTACAAGCAATTTTCGTGCCAACGTAGAACCGTTTAATTTTCTGAATTATGATATAATTAAATCGCGTTTTAGGTGTTAATTGGGTGTTTTTAAAAAATTAACAGCGCCAATTAAGATGTTGGTTGATAGAAAATCTGGAGCACGAAGCATTAGCTAGTTCTTTTTTTAAAAAGCCACGAAAAGAAAGATAAAAGAATTTAATCTATAAACATAAAAAAATACTATTTTATTATTGTCTTTTCTTTAAGTAGATTAATACTATAAACCTTCAATCTATTTATAAAAGCATTGCGCATAATGAAAGGGTGTTCAAAACAATGACTGTTTATCGTATCGGGGTATTGGGGGGTGATGGCATCGGCCCGGAGATTGTCGATGCCGCAGTTAAGATAGTTAAAAATGCTTCTTGCAAAGCAGGAGTAAAAATGGAGTGGATTTATCTGCCGATGGGATGGGAAGGAATTAAACAATATAACGATCCTCTTCCAGAAGTAACGATAGATGCTTTAAAACATACGCATGGATGGATACTTGGCCCGCATGATTCTGCGGCTTACCCTCTTGAACACAAAGAAAAGCGTAATCCTAGCGGAGAGCTTCGTCACAGTTTAGATCTTTACGCAAATATTCGCCCTGCTAAAACAACGCCAGGTATTAAAAGCGTCGTGAAAGAAGCTGATTTAGTGATCGTCCGAGAAAATACAGAAGGATTTTATGCCGATCGTAATATGTATTCTGGACACGGCGAATGGCAGATTACAAAAGACGTTGTGGTGACATCGGGCGTATTTACGCGAAAAGCCGTAGAAAGGATTGCGCGTGAAGCTTTTGCATTGGCTATGCAGCGTCGTAAAAAAGTAACAATCGTACATAAAGCAAATGTTTTAAGATTAAGTACCGGACTATTTCTAAACGTTTGTCGAGAAGTAGCTGAGCAATATCCTGAAGTAAAAGTGGACGACTACCATATCGATGCCATGGCTGCTCATCTCGTACGTCGTGCAGCCGATTTTGATGTCATTGTGACAGAAAATATGTACGGTGATATTCTTTCAGATTTAGCCGGCGAGCTTGTAGGAAGCTTAGGATTAGCCCCTTCTCTTAATGCAAATGAACATATCGCTATGGCACAAGCAGCTCATGGTTCTGCGCCAGATATCGCAGGTTTGAACATAGCAAACCCAACGGGTATTATTTCTTCAGCAGCCATGCTACTGAAATGGTTGGCTGAAAAACATGCGGATCACAAACTTACAGAAGTGGCTGCTACAGTAGAACACGCTCTTTATCAAACGCTCCAAGATGAAGTGAAAACGAAAGATTTAGGCGGACATGCCTCTACGTCAGAGTTTACAGAAGCTATTTTAGAAAAAATAAAATCCATGTAACATTAGCAGCAATTTATCCATTCTATAGAGGTGATCATAATGAAAAAACGAAAGATTATTATGGACTGTGATCCAGGTCATGATGATGCTATTGCTATTATTTTGGCTGCCGCACGACCGGAATTAGATATTTTGGCGATTACAACTGTTTCAGGAAACGCAGAAATTGAAAAAACGACGATGAATGCTTTGAAAGTGTGTGATTTGGTATCATTACATAACGTGATTGTTTCAAAAGGAGCAAGCGAACCAATGATGCGCAGACGTGAAAATGCGCCTAGTATACACGGGGATTCAGGATTAGACGGCCCTGAGTTCCCGGCTCTCTCTCGCAGTTGGAGCGAAGAACACGGAGTAGATACTATTATACGAATGGTCAAAGAGTCAGAGAATCCCGTTACGCTTTTGCCTACCGGTCCTTTGACGAACATTGCCTTAGCTTTAATAAAAGCTCCAGAAATGAAAGAAAACATTGAAGAGATTATCCTTATGGGCGGTGGAACATTTGGGAACTGGACGCCGACGGCTGAGTTTAATATTTGGGCAGATCCGGAAGCAGCTAAAAAAGTGTTTGATAGCGGCATTCCACTCATAGTAATGGGGTTAGATATTACGCATCAAGCCGTTGCAACAGATGACGTTATTAACCAAGTCATGAACATCGATAATAACGTAGCAAAAAAGGTCGGGGAATTATTAGCATTTTTTAAATCTGCCTATAAAGAAACCTTTGGCTTTGACGGCCCTCCCGTTCACGATGTATTGACCGTTGCTTATTGCGTAGCTCCAGAACTATTTACGCTCAAAGAAGTTAATATTGTAGTAGAAACACGCGGAGAATACACGGCTGGAACGACTTCAGTTGATTTCCTGGGAGTAACAGGAAGGAAACCCAATACGAAATTTGGTTTAACCCTTGACGTAGACGGATTTTGGGATTTAATGATTAAGGCTCTTAAAACATATTCAGCTTCGTAATGTTCATGACTTTATAAAAGTGAGACAGCACCATAGCAGAGTTTGCCACTTGCTGGTGCTGTCTCACTTTTATTCATGCTATCTAGCTGTTCTTTTCGCTTTTTGATTGAGCATTACAGTAATGATTAAAGCGATAATAACACTTCCTTACTTTCTGTTTGCAACGCCTGTTAAAAAATTCAAAAACACGTGTACGCCTGCTTTCACGGTAATTTCTCCTACATCACGCAGCGGATCTAGACATACAATATCCATTGCTTGAACAAGCGGATGACTCCCGGCGGTGTATACTGCTTCAAATAACTCATCTGTCCTCATTCCGCCTGTCGTTCCTGCTGCAACTCCCGGTGCGTAAGCGATATCTAACACATCCATATCAACGGTTAAATAGATCATATCTACCTCTTTGCTCAGCTGTTTTAATGCTTCTTTCACGGTATGATTTATTCCTGCTTTTCTTGCTTGCAGTAACGTTGCATAATGAACGCCTTTGCTATCTGCATATTCCTTTAACGATTTTGAATTATAAAACCCGTGAAGTCCGATATTCCATACATGAGCTGCATCAATCGTGTTGCTTTCGATTAAATTTCGTATAGGGGTTCCGTTAGAAGGACCGTTATCTTCTAAGCTGTGTAAGTCAAAGTGCGTATCAAACTGTAAAATCCCTATCTTCTGTTCGGGATGTGACGCTTTCCACCCTTTTACTAACATAGCTGTAATAGAGTGGTCTCCTCCAAGCATAACAGGCAGCGCATGCGGATGATATTTCCGCATAGACATCATCGCTTCTTTTATATGCTGATGGGATTTCTTTATATCCGTTACATGCTGTTTAACGTCCCCTAAATCTAAAACTGACAGGGAAGTCAAATCCGTATCATACTCAATATGATACGGGTTGAAGGATTTCCAGATCTTTCTCATGGCCATTGGCGTCTCACTGGCTCCAGAAGCGCTAATGGAAGACCTTGAAAGAGGCACCCCTAAGATCGTAATATCTATTGGTGTAAAATCAAAGTCGCTCCCATCTTCAACTGTTTGAATCCAGTCGCTTACTTTTGGGTCATGAGTACTTTGACGCTGCCAGCAAAAAGGCGGTCGATCAAGCTGTGGGTACGGATAGCTCATGTAACACACCGCCTTCAACCACTACTTTTCCATCTTTTAATACCGTATCTACAAGATTTACCGCATAGTTATACTGCAGCGTTTGGTAATTGGGAGCGTCAAATAGCACTAAATCCGCTTTTTTCCCTACTTCAACACTTCCGATTTGATCGCCTTTGCAAATGGCATGAGCTGCATTAAGTGTACAGGCCGTTAAAACTTCTGCTGGCGTCATCTTCATCGTTAAACAAGCTAAATTCATAATAAACGGCAGCGATTCCGTAGGAGAAGACCCTGGGTTTCGATCTGTAGACAAAGCAACAGGCACTCCTGCTTCGATCATTTTTCTAGCACGAGCCGGCTCTTCCATTAAAAAGAATGCAGTACCCGGCAATAGGACGGCTATAACTCCGCTTTCAGCCATTTGTTTAATTCCTTGATCCGATGCTTTTAGTAAATGATCCGCTGACACAGCTCCCACTTTAGCCGCTAATTCTGCCCCGCCAAAAGACACAATTTCATCAGCGTGGATTTTAGGTTTTAGTCCGTATGCTTTTCCAGCTTGTAAAATACGATCTGACTGTTCAACTGTAAACACACCTTCTTCACAAAATACATCACAAAACTCCGCTAGCTCTTCTTTTGCAACGATGGGTATCATTTCTTCGATAACGAAACGAACAAACTCATCTTCATTGCCTTTGTACTCAACTGGCACCGCATGAGCTCCCATAAAGGTTGAAACCACATCTACTGGATGCTGTTCATTCAGTTTCTTCGCTACTTTTAATTGTTTGATTTCATCTTTAAGATTTAAACCGTACCCGCTTTTGGCTTCGACAGTTGTAACTCCGTACTGCAGAAATCTATTTAAACGTTTTGTAGATTGCTTGATTAGCTCCTCTTCCGTTGCTTGTCGTGTACTAACGGTTGTTTGTAAAATTCCTCCTCCTGCTTTTAAAATATCAATATACTTTGCTCCGTTTAAGCGCATTTCTAATTCTTTTTCACGACTGCCGCCAAACACAAGGTGAGTGTGGGGATCAATCAACCCAGGCGTTACAATTTTTCCTGAGGCATCAATTACATGAACCTGTTCCTGAATCTGTTCAAGATATTCCTTAGCTTTGACGTCAGGACCAACAAATACAATTCTTCCATCTTTCACGAGTACGCTGCCGTTTTCAATGATGCCTAGCTCTGACATCTCTTCCGCTCGTCTAGGCTGACTTCCTCCTTTAATCGTAATGACTTGTTCAGCGCATTTGATATACGTAATAGTCATACGTATTCCTCCTTTTTTATTCATTTAACGCGGGAATTTGTATTCCTTTTTCTTTTGCAGTTTGAATGGCCTTATCATAGCCAGCGTCTACATGACGAACAACACCCATGCCTGGGTCTGTTGTTAAAACACGTTCTAGACGTTTGGCAGCATCTTCCGTCCCGTCTGCTACTACAACCATTCCAGCGTGAAGGGAATACCCCATACCGACTCCTCCTCCGTGGTGCACAGATACCCAGCTTGCACCTGCTGCCGTATTGACTAATGCATTCAAAATAGGCCAGTCTGCTACTGCATCACTGCCATCTTTCATTGCTTCAGTCTCACGATTTGGCGAAGCCACAGAACCGGCATCTAGATGATCTCGGCCAATAACGATAGGCGCTGACAGCTCTCCGTTTGCTACCATGTCATTAATAATTTTTCCAAAGCGCGCTCTTTCTCCGTAGCCTAGCCAGCAGATACGAGCTGGCAATCCTTGAAACTCAATTTTTTCTCTCGCCATTTTAATCCAGTTGCAAAGATGCGTATTATCCGAAAACTCACGTAAAATGACTTCATCTGTTTTATAAATATCCTCTGGGTTTCCTGACAAAGCGACCCATCGAAACGGTCCTTTTCCTTCACAGAACTGTGGACGGATGTACGCTGGGACAAATCCCGGGAAATCAAATGCATTCGTGACACCTTCATCGAGCGCCACTTGGCGAATATTATTGCCATAGTCAAAAGCAACTGCACCTTTTCTTTGCATCTCTAACATGGCTTGAACATGAATAGCCATACTTGATTTTGATTGTTTTATATATTCATTTGGATTTGTATTCCGCAATCTTTCTCCTTCTGCTAAGCTGACTCCAATCGGCAAATATCCGTTAAGCGGATCATGTGCCGATGTTTGATCTGTCACAATATCTGGGATAAATCCTCGCTTTATCATCTCAGGAAGAATCTCGGCTGCATTTCCAACTAATCCAATGGAAAGCGCTTTGCCCAATCTTTTTGCATCTTCAGCTAACGTGATGGCTTCAGCTACGCTTTCGACTACCGTATCGCAATACTTTGTTTCGATACGTTTTTCAATACGCGTGCGATCAACATCAATTCCAATTACAACGCCTCCTGCCATCGTAACGGCTAGTGGCTGTGCACCTCCCATTCCTCCTAATCCAGCTGTTACCGTAATCGTTCCTTTCAAACTTCCATTAAAATGCTGGTTGGCACACTCAGCAAATGTTTCATACGTTCCTTGAACAATGCCTTGGCTTCCGATATAAATCCAGCTTCCTGCAGTCATTTGCCCGTACATCATGAGTCCTTTTTTATCAAGCTCATGGAACGTCTCCCAATTCGCAAAAGCAGGAACAAGATTTGAATTTGCTAATAAAACACGCGGCGCATCACTGTGTGTTTTAAAAACCGCAACCGGCTTGCCCGACTGTATGAGAAGCGTTTCATCTTCTTCTAATTCTTTTAACGTATCTATAATACGATCGAACTCCTCCCAGTTACGGGCTGCTTTTCCGATCCCTCCGTATACAACTAACTTTTCCGGATGCTCGGCTACTTCGGAATCTAAATTGTTTAGAAGCATGCGAAGAGCAGCTTCTTGTACCCAGCCTTTTGTCATTAGTTCTGTTCCACGAGATGCTTTTATCCCACTTTGTTTTGTCTCCATTTTGTTTTCCTCCTCTATAAAAATGAAAAACTGTTAAACTAACTTTTTATTACAGCGCTAGTTCATAATTAGTATCTTGCACAAAAGTTTTGAAATCAGCTGCTAACGCCTCAATATCACGCGAGAAAATTCGATCTTTAATAATGGTTGGTACGTTTTTTCTAATTCTTGAATAAATTTTTCTTGTTTCTGAAGCAAGTTTATCCACTCCTTGAATATCGGCTGCTTGAGCCGCACAAATTGCTTCAATCGATAGAACTCTTCGTGTATTTTGGATAATTTGATAAGCATGACGTGCAGCAGTCGTTCCCATACTGACATGATCTTCTTGATTTGCTGAAGATGGGATAGAATCAACACTTGATGGATGCGCTAATACTTTATTTTCGGAAACTAATGAAGCTGCAGCGTATTGAGTAATCATGAGCCCGGACTCTAGACCTGGATCTGCACTTAAAAATGCGGGCAGCCCACTAAGCTGAGGGTTTACTATTCGTTCAATGCGCCGTTCAGAAATATTCCCAAGCTCCGCCATTGCAATTCCTAGAAAATCCATAGCAAACGCAATAGGCTGCCCGTGAAAATTCCCTCCAGAAATTACTTTGCCGCTGTCAGCAAAGATGAGCGGGTTATCGGTTGCTGAATTAATTTCAATTAACAGCTTTTCTTTTACATAATTTAAAACTTGATAAATAGCACCATGAACTTGAGGAATGCAGCGTAGTGAATAAGCATCTTGCACTCTTATTTGACCTTGAGAAGTAGTTAATTGACTGCCTTCTAAGTACGAAAGAATTCGGGCAGCTACCTGCTGTTGTTCGCGATAAGGTCTTACTGCATGAGACTCGGGCATGAATGCTTCTACAATACCTTGCAGACCTTCTAATGTTAGTGCTGCAATCCCGTCAGCAAGATCAGCGAGCTTTTGAGCTTCAAGGTACGAAACTACGCCTACAGCCGTCATTGCCTGAGTGCCGTTAATTAGAGCTAGCCCTTCTTTTGCCTGTAATTGGATAGGTTCAAGCCCCGCTAGCTTTAAAGCTTCTTCTCCTTGCATTCGCTGACCATTATATACAGCTTCTCCTTCTCCAACTAGCAGCAGCGCTAGATGTGATAACGGGGCTAGGTCACCGCTAGCTCCAAGCGAACCTTGACTCGGGATAACCGGTACTAGGTTTTGATTTAAGCAATCGATAAGAAGCTGCAAGGTTTCCAGTCGTATTCCGGAATATCCTTTAGCTAATGCGTTCGCTCGTAAAAGCAGCATGACTCTGCTTACTTCTAACGAGAATGGTTCTCCTAGTCCGCAGGCATGACTGCGAATTAGGTTAATCTGCAGATCAGCTAAGTCTGTTTTTGAAATAACCGTATCGCTAAACTTTCCAAATCCCGTGTTGACTCCGTAAATGACGTGGTTGTTCGTAATGCTCTCTTCAACTAACGTTCTGCTTTTTTGTATATGTTCAACTGCGTGATCGCTAATTTTCACAGAGTATCCTTGGTAAATAACTTTGTAAATTTGGTCGAACGTCAGTGAATTTCCATCAATTTGAATAAACATCATACCCGCTCCCTTGTTAAACTGTAGACTGTCTTTTCTTTTTGAACACAAAAAGGGGCTATATCAAAGAGGAAACAAGCTCCTTTTGATATAGCCCCCTATAAACTAACCTACTTACACTATGGGCTTTTATTAATAATCAGTATTTCACTTATACATACAATCGCTAAATAACTAAATTACTATACACTTTAAGCTGTACAACTTAAAGCAACTAGGGTACCTACACTAAGTATTGCGCTGAATTAATCATTTGTCAATTTTTATTTTATAAAATTTAAAATAATCTGAAAAAATGTTATTTCTTATAGCAGCGGTGACTCACGGCTGCACAATTTTATTTTTTTAAACGTTATCGGACGTTCATGTCACTTGGGTGCGGACCTTTACGGCGATTGCTGTTTAACCCATTAATCTCTGCCATATCATCGGCAGTGAGTTCAAAATCAAACACGTTAAAGTTTTCTTCTATTCTAGACGGTGTAACTGATTTAGGGATGACAATTGTGTTGTTCTGTAAGTGCCAGCGCAATACAACTTGAGCCGGAGTTTTGCTATGTACTTCAGCAATTTTTTGAATGACTTCGTCTTGTAACACTTCTCCTCCTTGATCAAGAGGGCTCCATGCTTCCACGAAAATATTATGTTTGGCGCAAAACTCTTTTAATTCATTTTGAGCAAGATACGGATGACATTCAATTTGGTTTAAAACAGGCGTTACGTCACATTCATTTAACAAGCGCTCCAAATGCTCAATTTCAAAGTTGCAGACGCCAATTGCTTTTACTTTTCCATCGCGATAAAGCTTTTCTAATGCTTTATACGTCTCAACATACTCATCATATTGAGGAGTAGGCCAGTGAATCAAATATAAATCAACATAATCAAGCCCTAATCGTTCTAAACTTTCATCAAACGCACGTAGTGCATTTTCATAGCCTTGGTCGCTGTTCCAAACTTTTGTTGTAATAAAAAGCTCTTCTCGAGGAACAGAAGATTCTTTAATCGCTTGACCTACTCCTTCCTCATTTTTATAAATCATAGCTGTGTCAATAGAGGTATATCCAACTTCAATTGCTTTTGACACTGCAGCTGCTGCTTTGTTGTCTTCTACTTGCCATACGCCAAATCCAAGCTGAGGCATTTTTAAGCCGTTGTTTAATGTAACAATATTCATTTTACATGTCTCCTTTTTTGTTAAAAAGTTCAAAGTTTTAATGATGGTGCCAGCCAATCAGCATAGCAACCTGGCCCATTATAACGCCGACTGGGATTCCTATAACCATGGCTCCAAATCGAAATTTAAAAGACCATGCCCGCGGTACAAGGGAAAACAAATAAATCATACTCATCGTTGCCATACATGTACTGCTAAAGAAACTGACGATAGTGTGTAAATTTGGCATGCCTTCTCCTCATTTCACTAGAACGTTTGCGCCTTTTCAATTTCATCATTTATCTTTTGTTCTAATGCCTGTGTTTTCGCAGCCGACATAGTTACATTCGTCAAAGGGTTCCGTAATCCTGCTTCAATCAGCTAAAAATACTTTACCTACGTAACTTTTTTAATTAAAACGAATATGTGCTTTTAACTGCGAAGTTGTGTATAATTTCCGTATATACAAAATAATAAGAATTTTTTATTTTAAAGAAAAACTGTACATTTTCTGTAAGGTAATCATACATATTTGCAAAAGTTAACGAAAGGAATGGATATAAAAAATGGCGATTGAAAGAGTAAAAGCATATTTTAAACAATATGGCATGGAGAATCGAATTATTGAAATGGATGAGTCCAGTGCTACTGTAGAACTGGCAGCGCAAGCTTTAAAATGTGAGCCGCAACGGATCGCAAAAAGTCTTTCTTTTAACGCAGAAGGAACCGTTTTATTGATTGTGGCAGCAGGAGATGCAAAAATTGATAATCGAAAATACAAAGAAGAGTTTGGAACCAAAGCAAAAATGCTTGGAGCAAGTGAAGTAGAAACGCTGATTGGTCATGCTGTAGGCGGAGTATGCCCGTTTGCTGTTAATGAAGGTGTTAACGTATATTTAGATGAATCTCTGAAACGGTTTGTTACCGTTTTCCCTGCCTGCGGAAGTGGAAATAGCGCAATCGAATTAACAATACCCGAACTAGAAGAATTTTCGAAATGCTTAAAATGGGTTGATGTGTGCAAAGGATGGAATGAATAATCTATGTGAATGACGGTACAGATATAATTAATCAGAACACCAACAAGCTGAAACAATTTTTTGTTTCAGCTTGTTGGTGTATCTAAACGAATTTATGAAACAGCTTAACCCAACCTAGGTAAGAAACCCCTAAGAGAAATACAAAAAGAAATAGTAAAGGAATGTTCCTAGGGATAAAAAGCCAGCCGTCTAACGTATTCCACAGAAATTCACTTTTATTTGCTTTTCTCATCATTTTCACCTCAAGCAGATTTACTATTTTGTATTCAAAAATTCTTTTACATAGTTATATACAGTATCTTCAACTTATGACCTTTTTTCAAGAAAAACGTGCACGGAAAATGGACTGAATGTGAATCTTCCTAATTTATACCTGTTATGTACTCATTCATCGTCTTATTTTTATCTGTAAAAAAGAAGAAGCCTACATGTTTAGATGCAGGCTTCTTCTCGTTGATTCAGTCTTTCCTTTGTTTGCCTAGTCAGGCCCTTTCGTTACGTATATCGGTTCATAACCAAAGTGCCTTGTGTCAGATACGAGTATCTGCTTTCAATTTGCGGTAATACATTTGCTGAAGTCGCTGTTAAGCCTTTCAAAACTAATCAGTCCCTTCAAACGCTAAGTATTTAACCTTTCACAACAACCATTTGCATGATAGCTGCTGTACTATATGTGTACCCCGTATTTATATAGTAAAACCTAAAAAACAATTTTTTAGAATTTATAGCAAAGAAAATTTAGATACTATAAGCAAAAGAAGCACGCCAGCTATTAGTGCCTCTTTTGCTTATCCTCACGCAGGCAAAGAAAAGCATCCGCAGTGAAATTAATCAAATTTCTTTAGTTTACCATTTGATCAATTTGTTGAAATGCATCTTCAAGTGAAGTATATCCATTTGTTTCTCCTTCGTTACCTTGAAGAGTCCATTCTTGCTTTTCTACTGCTAGTTTCCCGTCTTTATCTTTTAGATAAGGTCTGTTAACCATAAACACATGATCATTCTTTTTTACTGTATAGCCAAGATAATAGTGATTCCCTTCTCCTTCTTCTTCATATACAGAAACGCCTTGAAGGTTATATTTGTTTAAAATGTCATCCATATGATGCGTCAGTTCACTTACAATTGCTTCTCTTCCTACATATTCCACATTTCATACCCCTTTTCATTTTGATTTATACTTAGCATTCCCTTGAGCATATTCAATTACACTATCTTTCAAACGTTGTATAAACAAAGCGACTCAATATGAAATTCATTCATTACACAATAATAAAAAGCTACCTCACTATTAATACAATGAAAAAACTTTGCTAAGTGAAGTAGCTTTTTTGTTATCGATATCTATAGAGAAACTTGATTATAGTTCAGTTAAAATAATCGGTTCACCTTTCGTTACAACAATTGTATGTTCACATTGTGCTACAAGACTATTATCAGGTGTAACAAACGTCCAGCCGTCGTCTCCGCGTTCAATGATATGATCAGCTTTCATAGAAATAAATGGCTCGACAGCAATAACAAGACCTTTTTTCAAAAGGGCTTTATCCATTGGATCATAATAGTTTAAAATGTGGTTAGGAGCGTCATGCAAGCTGCGGCCAACACCATGACCCGTTAAGTTTTCAATAACAGCATATCCGTTTTGATGTGCAAAGTTAGAAACAGCACGACCAATTTGGTTTTGTTTTGAACCAGCTTTTACTTTTTTCATAGCTGCCCAAAATGCATCTACTGCAGCTTGACACAGCTTTTCTTTTTCTTTGTCTTGCCCAATAACAAATGAAATACCAGTATCTGAATAATAGCCATCAAGTACGGCAGATACATCCACATTTACTAAATCGCCATCTTTTAATACGCGGTCTCCCGGAATGCCGTGAGCCACTTCTTCGTTAACACTAATGCACGTTACACCTGGGAAATCATATTCTTTTTCAGGTGCAGAAGTAGCACCGTGTTCATCCAATATTTTTTTACCGATCATATCAAGCTCTTTTGTTGTCATACCTGCTTTTGCTTGGCTTTTCATCTCTTCGCGCGCAAGTGCCACGATGCGCCCAATTTTGCGTAAACTTTCTAAATCTTGTTCGTTACCAATAATCATAAAAAAACACTTTCCTTCCTCGAAATATATATCCTATCCGATTTTATCATATTTTTATGAGGATTTTTCAGAAGACCTTTTAAGAACTAAAATGTACGATTAATTAGATTAATAAGATATTTATCATATGTAAAAATCCTCTTCATTAACCTATGAAATTCAAAAAAGCATGCTACTTCACTGCAGCATGCTTTTTTATGTTATATAAAAGCTCCCTCAAACAAGCAGAAGCTTCCACAATCCCTTAATCCGCTGTTTCAAACTTCACTTCATTAAACAAACTAGTAGAATTCCACACATTCAGCCCAGCATAACCTTCTGAAAAGGTAGGGTCCATTGTATCGATCACCAGCTTGCCATCGAGATAAATTTGAATGTGTTCCCCTTCAGCCATCACTTTTAGATGGTAATCCGTATTTGGCTTTAAATCCAGCTTTCCCCCATCGTCGTAAATCATGAGATCCTTTCCTATTCCATCTCTAAACGCAATGAGTTTGACCTGATTATTAAGCACATCTACATTCGCAGCATAAGCGTTATTTGCCTGTTCATCCGAACGGAATACTAGCGCTCCTGCTCCTGTAGAATTTGAAACAGGATCGTCTAATACCTTTATCTTTGCCTCATATATAAAATTCTTTGCATTTTCTGATGATAAAGCAAAGGCATCTTCTTTGCTTCGTCCTTGTTTTCCATTAATCGTATCGGCCCATAGTCCGCTAATGCTTTTCCACCCTGATAAGTTTGTCTCAACAGGACTTTTATTCCAAATAGATTTTAACGGATACATCTTAAGAGAATTTAATTTTACAGCGCCTCCTTTACTATAAAGCTTTATTTTATTGCTTGAAAGCGTTGGAAAGAGCTGGTCTGTTATTACTTCCGTGCCGTCATTACCAAATACTTCTACAGACGACTGGTCTACAAACATATGAAGCTTAACCTTTCCGTCTTTTGGAAGCATGGAAGCAGAGTGTTTGCCTTTCACATTTTCACCAAAATCAAAACTTCCAGAGTTTGTTCGATCAACAGATAATCGCTGTTTGTTTATGTTATAGCTGACTTTCGTATTTTCACTGCCTTCTTTTTGAATTTGAAAACCAAATTCTTGTGCATCTGTAGTAGAAACATCGAATTCTGCCATGATTTCATATTTGTCTTCCTGTATGCCTGAAAGAAGATTTCCATTTTCAGTAACCATGAGATTCTTCAATATCTTTTTTTCTTGCTTATTGCGGATTGAATCAATTGAAACAGGTGTTTGTTTTAAACGAAGCCCTTTTGCTGTGTTGGTGAGTTCTATTTTTCTTGGGATTGACATAGAGCTTCTCCAAGTAGTAGTTGGGGTATTATTTGCATATTGCCAGTTGCTCATCCAGCCTAGCCAATACTTTTCTCCGTTATCTCCTTCAACTCCGCTCCAATCTACAGCGGCATAAAAGTCGGCACCATAATCTGTCCAAAGCACTTCCTCTGGCGGGTTTTCATTTTTAAATGTTTTCCCGTCAAAATCCCCAACAAAGTACTGCATCCCTGAACCTCCAGCTGCCGCTCCATCATTGATGCTGACCTCCAGCACCCATTTTTTCTTTGTACTGTCTCCATCAACCGGCAGTTCGAGTAAAGTAGGACACTCCCAAATCCCTCCGTTGCTTCCATGAGTTGATTTCACCCATTCTCCTGACACAGTATTCCAATCTGAAAGCTCTCCGCTTTCCCTTTGTTTAACTTCCTCCGGTTCTTTTGCTACACTGTCCACTTTATCCGGCATTTTTTCTGTATTAAATACATTCACATCATCTAGATTAATATGCCCCCATCCGCCTACAGCTTGATCAACGGCTTTAATGTACAGTACTTCTCCTATATACTTAGAAGCATCCCATACGTAGCGCTGATACTTTTCATCTGCAAACTTTGTATTCGCTTGACGAATCAATTCTTTGTCGTCGGATGCCCGGACTAAGGCTACATAGCGGTTTGTGGGGTCGTTTCCGCCTCCCATTAACAAATTGATTTCACCTGATCCGCTCAATTTAAAATAAGACGAATGTAATTCTCCAGTGGCACTATCGCCATCTTGCTTATCAGAAAAACCCCATAAATGATACTTTCCTTTTTGTTCAAAAAGACCGCTCCAATTTGCGGTTGCATCCGTCACATGATCGTTTGTGAATGCATTTCCCTTTATCGTTTTCCAGCCGGTGAGATCCCCTGTTTCAAAACTTTTATTTTTAATTTCTTTTTCATCTGTATCAATAAACTTGGTCATGTTAACGTCTTGAAACCGGACTGAAGATTGATTAACGTGCAGTCCAAACAATCCTTTTGAAAAAGTTTCATCTTTTGCAGTAAGGGTGAAGTTATCGTCTATATGCAAATCAAGTTCATTTCCCGATGCAGTTACTTTTACTTGATGTGATTTGCTCGTATCAATTTTTTCATTTGTTTCGGCAAGGACAGTTGGAATGCCATTTTGAAGCTTTACTAGTTTGATTGTATCCTTAGAAGCATCCACGCTAGCTATATATCCGTTTTTGGCTTCCGCGTCTGCTCGAAAAAGTAGTGCACCTGAACCATGGTTTTCATCTAAAAATGTCATATTTGACTCGTAAATAAACTGATCTCCCTGTTCTTCACTCATAATATATCCGTCGCTGTCAGATTTACCGGTTTTTCCATCAGTAGTATCATTCCATGTTCCCGTAACAGGTTTCCAGTTAGATAGATTGGTTATGAAATTAGATTGATTCGTAAATTTAACATGACGAAAGACAGCTGTGGAATTCCATGCTGTTAGTCCAAACTGACCGTTTTCAAAAGATGCATCACTGCCTTCTAAAACCTGTTTCCCATTTAGCAGTATCTTAAAGTGGTGACTGTTTGCTTCTACTTTTACACGATACGCTTGTGACGTATCAAGCCTCATTGGCTTTGAAACAACAGTCGTTACGCTTCCTTTCTCTACTTTGTTAAGTGTTAAGAGGTTCTTTTCAGCATCTAAATTGACGGTATATGCGTTTGTTGCATCTTTATTAGAACGAAAAACAAGGCCTCCTGCACCTTCGCGTCCATTCTTTTCTACAAGCGTAATTTCTCCCTCTAGAGTAAAGGATTGACCTTTTTGTTCAGACAAGGTATATGAATAGGCACCGCTTTGACCGTTTGCTTGAATCCCTCCGTCAGATCCAAACTCACTTGCGTATTCCCACTTTTTTAAGTCAGGTGATGTATAAAACATGATTTTATCTTTAGCAGCTAAAGACATCACCCACTGCTTGGTTTGCTCGTGCCAAAATACTTTTGGATCGCGCCAGTCCGGAACTGGGGGATTTGGCATAACAGGATTTCCTTCATATTTGGTCCATGTTCTTCCGCTGTCCGTGCTGTATGCTAGACTTTGAACTTGCCCTTTACTGCCCGAGTGCGTAAAGATAGCTACCATCGCTTCTTTTCCAAACCCTGCGGTATTATTCCAATCGATAACGGCACTTCCTGAAAAGATCTCTCCGTTCTCATCTGGGGAAAGAGCAACCGGCAAGTGTTTCCATTTCACTAAGTCTGTACTAACTGCATGCCCCCAGTGCATAGGTCCCCAGGTGGTACCGTAAGGATAATACTGATAAAAAAGGTGGTACTCCCCGTTATAGTAGACCATTCCATTTGGATCGTTCATCCAGTTCGCTTCTGGAGAAAAATGAAATTGATTCCGGTATTTTTCTTGATAATACCCTGTATTATCAGCTAATACAGGGGATACAGAAAACAAGCTTATGGAACAAGCGACTCCAATCATCAATAACTTTTTGACGGTTCTTTTCATCTTCCTTTCCTCCTTTATTGGCATACTGGCTATGTAAAATATTTTCACCAGCATATGCTAGAAGAATAGATGACTCCCTTATTTATCAGCCTAAAAAGCCGATCCAATAACCTCCTATACCGATTAAGAAAATACCGAAAATAATAAGCAGCGGATTTGTACCTTTTCGAAGCATCCATGCTACTAATAGAGTTAGTGCTAAAGGCAGCAGTCCCGGTAAAATACTATCGAGTACGTCTTGCACGGTTTTTACGACAACTTTACCGGAATCATCTTTGATCCTAGAAACAACCACTGGTATATTAATAGTGGTCCATTTCGAAACCAATGCTCCCATTACAAAGAGTCCCAAAATGGACGCACCTTCCGTCAGTTTTTGAATTCGATTGCCTACTAAATCTTTTAAAATTTCTGTTCCTTTTAAATAGCCATATTTTAATCCATAATATTTTGTACTTAATCGAATTGCATTAATTAAGATGAAAAACAGCAGTGGTCCGGCAATATTCCCGCCTAACGCAAGAGATGCGCCTAGTGCTGCGAGGACTGGTCGCAGCGTTCCCCAGAAAATAGGGTCTCCTACGCCAGCAAGCGGTCCCATTAATCCAATTTTCATTCCGCTGATGGCTTTTTCATCGAAATCCTTTTTGTTTGCCATTTCTTCTTCCATTGCTGCCGTGACGCCGAATATAGGTGCAGAAATCCATGGATGTGTATTGAACCATTCTAAATGCCGCTTCAGTGCTGCATTTCGCTGTGCCCCTGGTCCGTATAAACGTTTGATTGCTGGAATCATAACATAACAGTAGCCCATTGCCTGAACACGCTCAAAGTTAAATGAACCGAGTAAAAAATTCGAGCGAATAAACATGCTAAAGATGTCTTTTTTCGTTAATCTTTTTTCATTTTCCATCTCTATCCCTCCCTTAAATTCGCCGTTTAGGCATCTAAATCATCATCGTCATCATCATATACTTGTTCGCTCCCTGTAGCTGCGGGAACGCCTGCCGGCTGCATTTGATTCCGCTGCTGCATTACTTGCTGATAAAGAAGGGCTAAACAAAGGCCTAACGCCCCAAATCCTACCAAGTTAAACCCTGTAAATGCCGCTAATAAGAACCCGATATAGAAAAAAGGTTTTAAATGAGGAATGTTCATCATATTGATAACCATGGCATATCCTACGACCACGATAATGCCTCCCCCAATTTGCAGACCTTTTGTAATAACTTCCGGAATATTTCCGAGGAAAGTTTGCACGGCGCTTACGCTGATTAATGTAACAATTAAAGTTGGAATCATAACGCGGAGAGCCTGAAAACCCATAGCAGTAATATGCATAATTTCAATTCCTTTAAAGTTTCCTTCTTCCGCGTACTTATCAGCTCGATGAATTAAAAATACTGTGATGGTACGAACAAAAATGGTGAGTACTTGCCCTGCGGCTGCTAAAGCTATAGCTACCGCAATGCCTTCACCAATACCCTGACCAGCTGTGATAACTAAAATAGTTGAAATAACAGAAGCAATAGCCGTATCTGGTGCCATCGCCAATCCAACATTCATCCACCCAAGAGCCATTAATTCCAGCGTTCCACCTAAAATAATGCCCGTTTTTAAATCTCCAAGCACCAAGCCTACTAACGTGCAGGCAATGAGAGGACGATGGGATTGCCCTTCGTCCAACACGCTTGCGATGCCAGTTACCGCTGCAACGACTAATAATAAAATAATTTGTATGGAAGACATAAACTCATCTCCTTATTTGATTTTTGTTTCATTTCTCAGTAGTTGAATAAAATTTTCGCTAGAATCTGAAGGTAATTGGCGCAGCTCAAGCTTTACGCCTAGTTCCTGCAGTTTCTCAAAAGCAGCGATATCTTTTTCGGTAACGCTTACAGATTTGGTGATTTGTCTTCGGTCATTAGCAAAACGCATGCCGCCTACGTTTACTGTCTCAATAGGCACTCCAGCTTGAACAAGAGCAACAATATCTGAAGGACTTTCAAACAGCAGCATGGCTGTTGTATCCTGATAACGCGGACTATGAAAAGCTTTTGTCATTTTAGAAATCGAGACAGCACTTGCTTTTACATTCGAAGGAGCTACAGAAAGAATAAGCGTTTTTCTCATTTCATCCGCTGCCACCTCATCTGAAACAATGATAATTCGATCTGCTGCATTTGTTTTGATCCATCTTGTTAATACCTGCCCGTGAATAAAGCGGTCATCAATTCTTGCTAAAACGATTTTCATAATAATCCATCCTCTCCGATTTGGTTTGCTTGCTGGATTTTCTCCAGATGTTCACTGCACACTTGAAAACTTTCTTCATTCACTTGCTTTAATCTTCCTAGCATCTCTTTTAATGTAACGTGTTCTCGCATGGCTAACACTTCTAGTAACATAGGCAAGTTAACTCCGGATACCATATCCGCTGTTTTATTTTTAAGGATATAGGGAGTAGCTGCATTGTAGGGCGTACCTCCGAAAATATCGACTAGAAAAAGCACTTCATTTTCTAAAGGCATTTCCTCTAGTGCCTGCTTATATTTTTCTTCAAGGGTTTGGATACCCTCTCCTTTTAGAAAAGGTACGGCTACTACGTGATTCTCTTCACCAAATATCATTTTGGAAGAACCTTCTAATGCTGGCGCGAAATCACCATGTCCACTAATAATGACTGAAATCATGTACACTTGCTCCTCTCTTTTGCGTTCTACACTTATTTATTGCAAGTATCGTGCCAACAAAGAGTATTAAGCGCTTTCATTTATTTTTCAATACCTTTTTCTTCGTTATTGATACAGGTTTCTTAAAATAAATAAACCTGTATCAAAACTCAATGCGTTTTAATACAGGTTTTTCTGTTATTTAAAAAGTGAGACAAAAAAAAGAAACTAGTGGCATACAAATCAAACTAGTTTCTTAGGATTATAATATGATTTTTACATTTCATCCGCAAAAATAGTGGAAATAAATAATTTTTCATCTCTTGTTAAGGTAAGTTTCAGCTTTTTTTCGACGGCTTGTAATGTTTTTTCCGTTTTTTGATAAATATTTTCCAATTGATGAGTGATTTCTTCATCCTTCGGAAAAGCAAGAGGTTCGTTTTTTATCATTCTTTCTAAAGCAAAGGCTGTATGCATCACAATCCGAATCATAACGGTGTTGCTTAATTCCATTTCTAACTCATCTTGTACGTGACGTAACCACTCTAACAGAATTTCACTTATGAGATACGGATTAATAAATAGAAGATACTTTCGCAAGTTTTCTTCGCAAAGTTCACGCACTACAATATTCGCTTCGGTTTTCTCGTCATCATAGCGTATCGTTTCTTTTGTAATTGCCTGTTGAAGTATTCGCTCTCCCTGCCCTTCAATGAGGACTTCTAATGATACATGAGGCGCATCAATCCTTGGATTTTTAGTACCTGCTGTTGCAACAATTTCATATTCTTTTTGAATTTCTCGAATGTTGGCTGCTAATTTAATAGAAGAAACGGTTAGAATTTTAATAGGCTCTTGAGATACTTTGCGTGAAATAATCGTTAAGATTTTTTCTAATTGTTTTGCTGTACCGCTTCCTGTTGTACAAATAGAAACAAGTGCTTTCTTTTTTCCAAACGCGTGCTGCTGCTTATCTATAAATTCCATAAAGTCTTTTTGCACCGAATCAAATATGGCATATAAATTTAAATCTAAATAATTTACTTTTCTAACGGTGTCTAACACCATAGACGTCGTCACATTGCTGATTGTTTTAATTTTAGTCCCTGTTTTTTGTTCCAACTTGCTTTCTAACATGGCAAGCGAGCCCATGTCCACAAGCATTAATACGCCTTCTCCTTCATCTACTTTCTTAATTCCCTGGACTAACCTATCTACAATTTCAACCGGAGATACCGTCAAAGGCACATCAATAGCTATAATAGGAGTGCTTCCTAAAAGCTCTTTAGCAACTTCAACCATAGAAGTGGCCGTGCTGTTTCCATGCGCAGCAACTACAATCCCTACTCGTTTATTTTCTTCTAACGTTCGAATCGATTGAATAACCATTGTGAGATAAATGACTTCTATTTCCGGCACGACAATGTTAAACCACTTTTCAATTCGATTTTTAAAAAGCAGGGCTACCGCATATTCTTTTGGATATGTTTCGCGAATTTCATCTATCTCCTTTGTATTTAATACGTCTACTTGTTTTTTTCGCTTTAAAAAGGATTCCATATGCATACTTAAAAAATGAATAAACCTGCGATCAAATTTACAGTTCAATTCTTTTTCAGCTAAATGTTTTAATTCTTTTGTAAGCTGAATCACGTCGTCTTCTACGAATTTCATTAAATTAGAACTTTGGCCATTTTTTTGATTAAAAAAGCTCCGAACATTCAAATGAATGTCGGTAAGAATATATTGATTGATGTCTTCCTGAGATAAACCTTCTTTTGTTAAAACATCTACTTTTTCTTCTATTAACTGATATAAATTAAATGATACGTCTTCTTCCATTTTTATTTCTTGGCTCTCCATAGCCGGAGAAATGATGGTTTTGAGGTTTACATATTCAGAAATTTTTCTGCTGCGCTCCATATTTTTACTATTCGAAATCCAATCTCGTTTAATATCATCAGGCAAATCTCTCACTGTAAGTTCCACCATATGTTTACTATCAAGGTTATTTAAAAATCCGTGTGCGCAAACGAGCTGTACATTGGACTTTAACTGCCCTACATTCCCGAATTTTTCAGTGTGGATTAAAGCATTTAATACATCAATGTGGACACTTAGCTTTTTATTAATTCGTTTAGCTTCTTGTTCTAAAAGAAACGTTGTAAGACGAAGCTTTTCTTTTAGAGATCGCTCTTCTAATGAGGGAATATGGATAGTCATCGGAATTCTTCTTAAGAAAGTTTGCAGTAAGGCTGAACCGGGATTTTCAGTTGTAGCACAAATAATTAATACTTTAGACGTTCGCTTATGATCTGTTTCCCCTAGGCGATTGTACGTACCTTGGTCAATGAGGTAAAAGAGCATTTCTTGACCTTCAGGAGGAAGCCGGTGTATTTCATCCATAAAGAGAATGCCTTCATTTGCTTGTTCTACTAAACCTACTTTACTTTCAGTTGCTCCAGTGAAACTCCCTTGCTTATGACCAAATAACTGAGAAAGAAGTAATTGAGGATTGTGATAATAATCAGCGCAGTTAAAGGTAATGAACGGGGCCCCTGTTTTTAACCTCTCTGAATATAAAGCAAATTGATAGATTCGTTTTGCAAAAAGAGATTTGCCTGATCCCGTGGGACCTAATAGCAGCATATGTAACCCATTGGGCGGGTAAAGGATAGCAGCTTTTGCTTGAGAAATCGATTTTTTTAAACTACCTGTGGCTCCAATCATTAATTCAAAAGGATTAGCAGGAAGTGCTTCTTCTTTTCCCCCATTAGATAGCTGCTCTAGTTTTTCCACTTCCATCTTATTCGTATCCCACTTTTGACGAAAAATTATTTCGACAACCTCTAGCGGAACGTAGCGAACGGGGAACATTTTAATTTTAATTACTTTTTGCATGCGGACAAGTTTGTTCAGTTCAAGACTTACATTAGACCTCTCTAAATCTAACTGTTCAGCAATTTCAATCGCTGAGCTTCCTTGTTTATGTAAAAGTTCTACTTCTGTAAACTCCTGAAAATTACTCAACAGCTGATTATATACCTTATCAATTCGTTTCATTAAGAAGCACCTTCTTTATTTTCAGTTAACGAACGGGATTTTCTCTTTCAAAGATATGAAACATTCCCTACTACTACAAGTCTTTTCATATACAAGTATCATCATGTCATACTAATCTATGAAAGCGTTTCAAGCCATTATATGTAAATATATTAAGTTAGTCAACCTTGCATGTCAACCGGTTTCATTCTTAAAGTTATAGCCTGTCTGAGTGTTTCATTTTCTTTAAATAAAATAACTATGAATCTGTATATACTACTTTTTTATTTTAATCAGCACTGCAGTTACAGCATATTTGTGATTACATAATAAACCGAAAGAAAACAGCAGCAGTTATCGCCATTTTCTTTCGGTTTTAAAAAGTTATCTATCCGTACTTAATTGTCCTTGTGGTAAAATACTATTTTTCACAACAGCTGTTTTCGATCCTTTAATATTTAACAAGAAACTAGGAGCAAAAGTAGAATGTTCCTCTGAATAGAAGCCTCTGTTTGTCATGTAACTTGTGATTACGACATTGTCACCTTTCACTTGTGGAACTGCAAAATGTGAATACGTAAACGTTTTGTCATTAGGATCGAGGTCCATATGTAAAACAAGTCCTGTATCATTTAGCGGCTTGTATTTTCCTGTCAGCGTATTTGATACGTATCCTAGCATATATACGTCATCTTGGCCGATACCATCAATAGTCATTTTAGATCCGCGAGAATCTGTGAATAAGTACCATTTCCCATCTTTTTTAAATACATTTGCGCGTTCAATTTCATCTGTCACCGTGTTTGAAGTAATCAGTGGATCCATTACTTTTTTCAAGGTATAGTCGTTATTTAATTCAACAATGCCTAATGCACCGTTTGCTAAAGAGGCTTTCTTTTTATTAGAACTCTGCAGTAATTTCTCTTTTTCTGATTGGAAAAATGGATTGTTTCCACCGTAGTAAGCTCGATTATAAAGGGAATCTTCACCTTGATAACCATCTTCAGTTCCTGTGTTTGCTTCAAACACAAGGTATTTATGTCCTTTATCTTCTACATAGTGAGGATCTCTCAACGTATGATTATCTTCTGAACCATATGCGCCTTCGTCGATAAACTGCTGAATATTTTGATATTTTTTACCATCACCATCAAAAATGGATTTATGATCTTCAACACCTTCAATTTTTAACGTATCTGCACTTGGCTGAGATACATTTACTTGAGCTGTTGTTAAGGTTTGTTTTCCATAGTTTGTACCTGAAAAATTAGTATAGAATAAGCGCACTTTTCCGTCTGATGTTAACGTAGCAGATCCTGACCATTCTTGTGTTTGTTTTTTCAAATGAGGGTCATTCGGTACAAATTTGTCACTGTCTTTGAACACTCTTCCTGCATTTTTCCAACTGTCAATCGACTCTTCACCAATTTTTTTATAAAACACATAAATAGAGGTATCATCCGCATCTTTAGGATCGCCTGCTAGCGCAAATACAACTTGGTAACCATGATAGTTAGCTACTGTTCCATCAGCATTTAGCAGAGGCCAGCTGTCCCATACGTCTAAGTCAATTAAATTACCTGATTTATCATACCCTTTTGCAGAGGCAATATTTTTGATTGTTGCTTTATCAAAAGCTGGAACTTTAAACTGTTCGCTTTTTTGCTGCTGAGGAATTTTCAGCATGTTATCACGCGTAATATGGGAAACTCCATAATTATTGTTGGTATCTTTATGATTGCTTTCAGCAGCCCATGTTTGAGATCCAGCACCTACTAACAGAGCTGTAGCAAAAGATAAAGCTGTAGTTTGCTTTGCGATTTTCTTAATATTCATCTGTTTTTCTCCCTTTTGTATAATACCTTTTCTTGTGTCACTCACAAGCAATTCATTTTCTATGTATCGAGAAGTCATATCAATCTGGCGAAATAACAGAACCGGTTCCATTACCTTTCCAAGATTACTTGCATAATATTAAAAAGTCAAATAGGTAAAATGGAGTAATTATCTCATTTTTCTCCTCTTATATCTTTCATTTGGTTATAAAGTCTTAAACCTTCAACTTTTTGATTAAATAAGCAAATTCACCGTCATATTTAACCTGCTATTTTTTATAAGCTCTTCTACAATTGTTAAAGTGAGCCATTTCCAAAAAAATATTGTTAATGTATTTTTTGTGAATTAGTGGAATAATTTATTATATAATAGTTCCTATTGGCAATAATGAGAGACAAAAGAATTATATAATTGTTTTTCGATTTGATTCTTTTGTCCTGTTAAATTTTATGTAGCTTTTTACAAGAAATCGCTATCATTTTAATGAATCAATAATACATTTTTCAGAAAATCAAAAAGAGCTCTTTATAAAGAGCTCTTTTTGATATCATTTATGCTGTCTTTAAATAGCTGTTCTTATCTAAACAAATCAAGTCCCGCAGTACGTTTGATAAGGCTGATTAGACGGAGCAGACGGTGTACAGTACTCTGACTGATCAGGCGATTCATATGGGCTAGAAAGCACTTTCAGAAGATCTTCCATAACACTGTAGTCTCCTTTTTGTGCTGCGTCTAGTGCTGCTTCTACCCGGTGATTTCGAGGAATGACAGCAGGATTGTTATTTTTCATAAGCTCTTCCGACTCCGCTTTAGATTGTTTTTGCCTACCTAGTCTTTTCTGCCATAACTCCTGCCACTGTGCAAATTCTTCGCTTTCAAACAGGTCATTATTTCCTAGCTTATCGAAAGTTAATGCACGAAACGTATTTGTATAGTCAGCTTTATAGGTTTTCATCATGGTAAGAAGCTCTTGGAATAATGCTTCATCTTCTTTTTCTTCGTTAAAAAGTCCAAGTTTAGCCTGCATACCTGCCAGCCAGTTTTCTCGATAGAATTTTGGGAATTCCGTCACGGCGCTTTGAGCTATTTCAACTGCTTTCTCTATATCTTGATCGAACAGCGGTAATAAAGCCTCAGCAAACCTCGCAAGATTCCACCCTGTAATGCCTGGTTGATTTTGATAAGCGTAGCGCCCTTGTACATCAATTGAACTAAATACAGTTTCTGGATCATAGGTATCCATAAACGCACATGGTCCATAGTCAATTGTTTCTCCACTAATTGTCATATTATCCGTATTCATGACGCCGTGAATAAAACCAATAAGCTGCCATTTAGCAACTAGGGTAGCGTGCCGCTTAATCACTTCTTGAAGCAATGATAAATATTTTTTTTCATTCTTTTCTATGTGGGAAAAGTGTCGTTCTAATGCATAGTCAGCTAGCGCTTGAAGGTTTTCGACAGTTCCCCATTTTGCAGCGAATTGAAATGTACCAAAACGAAGGTGACTGGAAGCTACACGCGTCAAAATCGCCCCCGGCAGTTCTTTTTCACGAACAATGGATTCGCCTGTTGTTACGACTGCCAGGCTCCGAGTAGTCGGAATACCAAGAGCATGCATGGCCTCACTAATAATATACTCACGCAGCATAGGTCCTAGAGCTGCACGACCGTCTCCTCCTCGGGAATACGGAGTTCGGCCTGAGCCTTTAAGCTGAAGATCCACTCGTTCACCCGAAGGCGTAACTTGCTCCCCTATCAGCAAAGCCCGGCCGTCACCTAGCATGTTAAAGTGGCCAAATTGATGCCCTGCATAAGCTTGTGCAAGCGGGAAAGCACCTTTTGGAAAACTGTTTCCAGCCAAAATACTAACTCCTTCTTGGCTTTGCAGCTGTTCTTTTTGTAACCCTAGAGATGCGGCTAAAGAGTCGTTAAATTTAACTATTTTAGGTGAACTCACTGGATTAGGATCAAGAGGGGTAAAAAAGATGTTTGGTAACTCCGCATAGCTATTACGTAAATTCCATCCTGTTTCTTTTTGATTAGTCATCGTATCTCCTTTTCTTTTTGTGTCTTAAAACATAATTCTTTCTTTACTGATCGTTGTTTTATAAGCGTAGTAAGCCTTGCTCTACCCTGCTCTCTTTTGGGCATCTTAGAGCAGGACAGCTTCTCTTTCATTTATTTTCTCTTTTACTATTATATCGTATTTGCTCGTACTTTTAATCTAAAGTGCCTTATCCATTTGTATACCTCCACTTTGTTGACGAGCTATTAAATGCTCAAAAAAGGAAGAAGTATTAATATACTTCTTCCTCTGTATTTTACCCCCAAATATCTTTTAAATTCCAATACGTTAACTCTTTTACGATTACGTTTCCTCCTTCAGTAAATAATTCAATTCCGAGCCTGCTTTCTTTTGGATAAATACGGCTCGTCATGGTCGCTTGTCCTTCGTTTGCAAATACTTCAATGGAAGAACGGTCCACAAATATCCGTAAAGCTAGTGTCTCACCTGCTTGTAACGCTACTTTCCTAGCTCCATCTTCTTTTCCCGAGTGAGTACAGTCAAGTAATAACATTTGCTCATTAAGGTTGTAACACATAAGCGTTTCTTCGTTGTTTATTCCACGAATTTTTATTCCTACCGATGAAGCTTGGCAGTCCGCTAAATCAAATACAGCTTGTATCTCTAGCAAGTCTTCATTTACTTCTACTACATAGCTGTTAGAAAGAGCTTTATTGGTTAGCATATTATACTGAGTTTTCCGAAGTGATGTAAGCTCTTGGACGGGGTTCATTAACACTTTATCCTCTCTTAAAGTTAGTTCTCTCGGAAGCGTTAGCGCACCGCACCATCCATCCTCTTTCGTTGGCATATTAGCTTCCCACATGTCCATCCATCCAATTGCAATTCGTCTTCCTTTATCATCTAAAAGCGTTTAAACAGCATAAAAATCGTGGCCGTGATCTAATTCAGTAAATGACCCATGATGAAATGTATTGGTTTCATAACTATATTCTCCAACTAAATATCCCGTTTGGAAAAGGTTGTGATAGGAATCACCTTTTGCTTCTATCCCTTGAGGAGAAATCATTAACACATGCTTTCCGTCTAACTCAAAGAAGTCCGGACACTCCCACATGTATCCTAGATCTCCATCGCTTTTAGCAAGGACGCCAACATATTCCCACTGTCGTAAATTTGAAGACCTGTATAAGATAACACATCCCTCATGTTTCTTTGTTGAGTTTCCTAGAATCATATACCAGAAATCCTCGTGCTTCCATACTTTAGGATCTCGAAAATGATGAGAGCTATCTTCCGGCGGCTCAGCAATAACTGGGTTGACCTCTGCTTTTTCAAAGGTAATGCCGTCTTTACTAACAGCTATATTTTGGTTTTGAAAAAAAGTATCCAGTTCTTTGTCTATATAATTATGTCCTGTATAAATTAGCGTAAGCTCTCCTTCGTTATCCACGGCACTTCCAGAAAAACATCCATCTTTATCAAATGCATCTCCAGGAGCTAAAGCAATCGGTAAATGCTGCCAATGAACAAGATCTTTGCTTTTTACATGTCCCCAATGCATCGGCCCCCAACTCTCGTCATAAGGATGATGTTGATAAAAAACATGATATTCCCCTTTATACTGAACCAATCCATTCGGATCATTAATCCAGTTCGCTGGCGCCATAATATGATACCCCAACCGATATTGATGATTTACCTTTTTCTCTGCTTCATTTAATGAATTTTGAGCTTGCTCGATTTTATTTATCGTTAACATCATCATATCCCCCTATATAATCTGCGTGTTTTCTTATACATCTTTTCTTATAAACTTATGTTTTTTAGAGTTTAGTAGTGTAAACATGGAAATAACGTTAAATACCAAAACCATGCCTCCCATAATTAAATAGGTACGGGAAAAACCTACGCTATCATATAATCCTCCCGCTATGGGTGAAAGGACTGAAGCACCTATTTGTGAAGCGAATTGGAATCCAACCAAATAAAGTATAGAAGATAGGCGCGTGTCAAAGTTAGCTGCCAAATATTTAAAGATGGCAATGAGCATAATAGGAAGTTCTAATGCATGAATAAGCTTCATTGAAGATATTCCAATTGGACCAACCACAAGTCCTGACCCAATAATACGAAATCCCATTAGAAATCCTGCTAAAATCAAACTATTTTTTGCACCAATCTTATTTACAATAAACGGTGCTGCGAACATCATTCCAGCTTCTAAAAATACTTGAAACGAATTTAAGTAGCCAAATACTTGGTTACCTATCGATTCAGTAGGAAACAAAGATGCATAATAGATAGGAAATTGCTGATCGTATACCCTATACACGCACGTAACGCCAACAACATAAATCATAAAAAACCAAAATTCCTTCAATAAGAATAAATTACCTACATCTCTCAACGTGACGGATTCTGCTTTTTCCATTTCATAGCTGCTCATTTCTACCTTCACAGAAAGAATAATAGCCACTAGGATAACCGCTGAAACGGATGCCACCCAAAAATTAATATGAGGATTAATATTAAATAATTGTCCTGCAAAGAACGTAGCTGCAGCCCAGCCTAATGACCCCCACATTCTAGATTTCCCGTACTCAAATTTATATTTCCGGCTGACTTTCTCTATGTATGTTTCAATCGCTCCGATGCCCGCCAAAAACGCTACTCCTAAATATAAGCCTCCAATAATAGCTCCTATCAACACATTGTATTGAAGCAAAGGCCCATAAACAAAAATATAAAATGGTCCTACAAACACTAAAAGACAGCTAATAAAAAATAAAATGTGTTTCTTTAAACCTATCCTGTCAGATATATATCCGTACAAAGGCTGCATACACAAAGCAAAGATAGCGTTTACAGAAAAGATTAAGCCTGTAGCTGATCCGTTCAACTTAATCTCTTGCCCTAGCCAGATAGAAAATAAAGAGTAGCTCGACGACCACGTAAAAAAGAAGAAGAAAAAATATGCACTCAGCTTCCAATATAAACTTTTTGAACTTTTCATTTTAGTTACCCCTTTAGCTTAAGATATAAAATCTTTTATCTAACAAAATGAAAGCACTTTCAATTTGATTTTATGTCAACCGGTTTCACACTTTATATGGCAAAAAGATTGTATTAGGCGTAAAAGTGAGCTTTATGGTATGTTTAAATTGTTCAATAAACCGTTTACAATCCTTACATAGATTTTTATGTATCAAAATAAAACGTAGCGACTGGAAAGCTGCTTGCTTGATTGCATTTATTTTAAGACTTTTACATGTCTGATAAAGCAAGGTTTTGGAGAAATTAGGAGGAAACTAGATGAAAGCCAAAATTAGTGATGTAGCAAAAATTGCAGGTGTTTCACCGACTACAGTTTCTCGTGTATTAAATAACCGTGGTTACATAAGCAATGAAACGCGAGAAAATGTTTATAAAGCAATGAAAGAAATTAATTATTTCCCAAATGATATTGCGCGTTCATTATTTAATAAGCGAACAAATTTAATCGGTATGATTGTCCCGCAAACAAGCAACCCTTTTTTCGGAGAGTTAGCCTTTCATATTGAAAGTATATGTGCTTCCCTCAACTACAAAGTACTTCTTTGTAACAGTCTGAATCGCATTGATAAAGAAAAAAAATATGTAGAAATGCTTATCAGAAATCAGGTAGACGGTGTTATTGCCGTTACTTATAATAGAGGTATTTTTGATTCCGAAAGTCAAAGCCTTCCTGTAGTAGCAGTGGATCATTATTTATCAAAAGGTATTCCTACCGTATCTTCTGATAACTATTCTGGAGGAGAACAAGCCACGGAATTGCTTATTTCAAAAGATTGTAAGCATATTATTCATATTAACGGTCCCCTTAAACTTGAAACGCCAGCTAACTTAAGAAGGAAAGCTTATGAAAACGTGATGAAACAGTATGGAAAACAGCCTATCACGTATGAAATTTCAAATACCTTTGACCGCAACATTCAGCGAGAAACTATTTCTAAGGTTTTTGAAGAACATCCGGAAGTAGATGGTATTTTTGCAAGCGATGATTTACTTGCAGCTTTAGTAGTTGCTGAAGCACAAAAAAGAGGAAAAAGCATCCCAAAAGATTTAAAAATCGTGGGCTATGACGGAACGGAAGCTAGTCAGACTTTGTTACCTGGTCTAACTACAATTCAACAGCCCATTGAATCGATTGCTCAAACAGCCATTGATATTTTACTTAAAGAAATTGAAGGAGAATTTAGTAATGCCCCCCGTGAAATCTGTCTTCCAGTTAAGCTTCTAGAAGGGCAAACAACGTAAAAATACGTTTTTTATAAAATAAATATCAGTTTGTTGCATATTCTTCTTCCTTTATTCACACCTTAACGTTACAGAAAGGAGTTGAATACAATGGCAAACAATAAAAGCAGCAATAATAATGAATTATTAGTATACGGAGCTGAACAAGCAATCGATCAAATGAAATATGAAATCGCTAGCGAGTTCGGAGTAAATTTAGGAGCTGACACTACTGCACGTGCAAACGGATCAGTAGGCGGCGAAATTACAAAACGTCTTGTGCAATTAGCTGAGCAACAACTTGGCGGCGGACGTTTCTAAGACAATTTCATACACACCATGACTTAAGGAAGAATGGATATCCATTCTTCCTTTTCATATATTTAATTTCCATCTTTATATAAAAATTATTATTGCTCATCCTCTTTGCTGACTGATTTTGTTTTTCCTTTCTTTAGTACAGCACTGATTCCTAAACAACAGACAGCTGCTATCCATCCGGAGATGAGAAAATAAACGGAAGTATTTGCAAAAAGTGTACCTATTAAAATAAACAGGCCTCCGAGAATAATAAAAAGGACGTGGCCTTCACCATTTTTTTTCACCTTCATCACCTCTCCCCTACGTATACAAACTACTGTTCAGATACAAAAGAAACTTCTTGATAAACAAGAAGTTTTCTTACGTCCGTTTCTTTTTGAATAAAAAATAAAGGTGTTTTCTTTTTATTTATTCAACAAAACCACTCAATATTCTTCTCAATTACGTGCTATTCAATAATTTCTCCTGTTTTATACTCTTTCATAAATACATCAATAACATCTCCTGCTTCCTCGTTCTCCTCCTGCATTTGAACGAGTATTTCGTTTTGTGCATTTACCGAAAGAATTCTGACATCCGACATTCGGTTTATATCCAGCTGCAGTTCCAAATCCTTGGCAACTTCATCAGCTTTTAGTGAATCTTTGATAATATATCTGTGACTTCTCATGACATTCGCTCCTTTACGTTATATGAACGAATATAGTTTATCCAAACTATCAGTACACAATGACATTTTTTCTTATGTCTTTTATTTAAACAAAACAAAACAACGGCTTTTATCAGCCGTTGTTTTGTTTTTTGATTATGAAAAAGCATATTTATTTCTTTATTTGACCGTTCTCTGTATCAGGTATCATACGTTTATTTATTCCGAATGCGTAAAAACTAATGACAACAAGAGCGAGGAAAATAACTCCTACAATAAGTGAAATACGCGTTTCATCATTAAACCACATACCTACGAGCACCATTAGTAGAAAAGCAATGGTTACATAGTTCGTTACAGGCGCAAAGGGCATTTTGAAAGGGTGACTATCCATTTCAGCGCCTTTAGCTTTACGGAAACGAATTTGGCTGATAAGAATAATGAACCAAGGAATCATTCCAGGAAGCACGCTAGCACTGTATACATAAACAAATACATTAGGCGGAGCAATGTAGTTTAAAATAACACCGATTACTAATCCAATCATAACAGCGAGTGTACTGTAAATTGGGACGCCGTTGCGAGAAATTTTTGTAAAGAAATTAGGTGCTTGACCGTTTACACCGAGCGTATAAAGCATGCGTCCTGCACTGAAAATCCCGCTATTACAGCCTGACATCGCTGCCGTAATGACTACAAAGTTAATGATACCTGCAGCTGCCGTAACACCAACTTTAGCAAATGTAGATACAAATGGACTTCCTAAAGAATCTAACTCATTCCAAGGATATACCGTCACGATAACGAAAATAGCTCCAATATAAAAAATTAAAATGCGCCAAATGATACTTTGAATCGCGCTTGTTAACGTTTTTTTAGGATCCTTTGCTTCACCAGCTGTAATCCCAATTAGCTCGACTCCTTGATAAGCTGCAATAACAAGAGATAGCGCAAAGAAAAAGCCTGACCATCCGCCTGCAAAGAAGCCGCCGTGTGCCCAAAGGTTTGATAATCCGATTGCGTCTCCACCATTTCCAAATCCAAAGAAAATTAATCCAAGTCCTGCGATAATCATTAAAATAATCGTCACAATTTTAATCATCGCAAACCAAAATTCAAACTCTCCAAATGATTTGACTGAAATTAAGTTTGCTGCTCCTAAAATCAACATGGCTATCATACCAGGCACCCAAGCTGGTAAATGAGGGAACCAGTAATGCATATATGCTCCTACCGCTATAATTTCGGACATCCCTACGATTACAAATTGAAACCAGTTGCTCCACGCACCCATATAACCTGCTAATGGATGAATATATTTGTGGCCAAATGTAGCGAATGAACCTGTGCTTGGTTCCATGTACAGCATTTCGCCCATAGCACGCATAATAAAGAAAATAAACATTCCGCAAATTGCGTAAGCAAGTAATACCGATGGACCTGTCCATTGAATAGTGCTTGCTGATCCCATAAATAATCCAACGCCAATTGTTCCACCAAGCGCGATCATTTGAATGTGACGAGATTCTAAGCCTCTTTTTAGCTCTTTGTCTGCCATTCCATTTCCTCCTCCTAAACTTGTTATAGCTCTGTTAGGAAAGATACTTTCTGTTTCTGATGGAACAGCTGTCGTTTTTAAATCATTCCATTTTTACCTAGTACCTTTACAACTAAACTATTTTTTCTATTTTTAGCTATTCGACTGTATAATTACTTATTTTATAATAATGAATTTTCCTCAGAAATACAATTGTTTTTTTCAGAAAAACACTTAAATAAACCATTTACCTCTGTCATATCAGTCATCTTCGTAAAATAGTTTTTTATTTCAGTATAATTAAAATTTTATGAATATTAAAAATAAAATATAGTCTCAGCTTGGATGCTGGAACACTCTCGTTCTCAAGGATAACAAAATGAAACCGCTGCTCAATCGACCAAATTCCTTTCTTCTCCTTTTACGTTTTCACTTTCTCTTCTTAGGGAAAGTATCCATAGAAAAGAGAGATGAGGAGGGATTTTTCATGTGGCAAGCTGCGATGTGGGGCGGAATTTCAGGATCAGCTGTCCTTCTTGGTGCTTTGGCAGCAGTTTTTTTGCCTATCGGCAAAAAGATAATTGGTTATATTATGGCTTTTGGGACGGGTGTATTAATTGGAGCAGCTACCTATGAGCTGCTTGGAGACTCGGTTCATAGCGGCGGGTTAAAAGCTACTTCTCTTGGGTTCCTTGCGGGGGCTGTCGTTTTTACTTTTTTAGACTATCTAATTTCACGTCAAGGAGCGAATAAAAGAAAGAGGTCTACAAAACAAATAGCCGCGAATAGTTCTGGAATTGCTATATTTATAGGAACCGTAATGGATGCAATCCCAGAGTCCATTATGATTGGAGCTAGCTTAATTGAAAATGCAACCGTTAGCTGGCTTCTTGTTATCGCTATTTTTATAAGTAATATTCCTGAAGGACTGTCCAGCACGACCGGTCTAGTAAAAAGCGGATTCTCTAAAAAGAAAATTTTTTTACTATGGGCAGCTGTTTTGTTCATTTCAGCTTTTAGTTCATGGACAGGCTTTGTTTTTTTAGATCACGCATCTGAGACACTTATGGCTGCTATTGCTGCTTTTGCCGGCGGCGGCATTATTGCTATGGTAGGTTCTACAATGATGCCAGAGGCCTATGAAGAAGGAGGTTCTATTACAGGATTGATTGCTGCACTTGGATTACTTGCTTCACTGATACTGGATCATTTTTCTTAATCGTCTTCATACTACTTCTATCGTTTCCAAGTAGAAAAGAGAAAGCCTTCTACTTGGAGACATTTATTTCAATCACATTATTATGAATGTGTCTTCTTAGTAAGTAAAATCGTAGTTTTCTTTTATTTCCCGAGTAAAAGCTTTCCAATCCGTAGCTTCAAATTCTGCGTTGCGTGCTTTTAACTCTTTTTCCATTCCTTGAATCTCTTGAACAGCTTCTATAGTTCTTTCACTTCCTGGCCCTACTCTCCAAATTAATTCTTTGTATTCTTGTATTTTCCGTCGCAGCGAAGCGTTATCCATTTCTACATATTTTGACATGTTTCTAAGCTCCTTTTTCTTATTTCTATTAACCATATCATATTTCATATAATTTTTTTTAAGATTATTTTCAGCTTAATAAATACTGCTATACAGCGCTTTGCGATCTGCTAGTTTTGAGAAAAATCTAATTTTTAGAAAAAATAAAAAATAACCAGTTTAATCCTTTTTTGACCGGGAAGACAGACTATGAATTCAAATTTATTAGGAGGGATGCAAGATGGCAACTAATAAAAAGAATGAAAAAATGAGTCGTGAAGAAGCAGGAAGAAAAGGTGGAAAAGCTACTTCCAAAAATCATGACAAAGAGTTTTATCAAGAAATTGGTGAAAAAGGCGGAGAAGCTACTTCCAAAAATCAAGGTAAAGAATTTTACGAGGAAATTGGAAAAAAAGGCGGCAGATCCAGCAGCAGCCAGCGTAATAATTAACTAGTATTTGAAGTATATAAACAACTCGAAGAAGAAAAGTTCCTTATAGTACAAGCCACTGGAACTTTTCTTCTTCTAACTAATCTTTTCCATCTCTTTATGATAATGGGCTAACGATTGATCTTTTATGGATGAGAATAGCTCTGAATCAATAAAAGGAATCAATTTCTCTCCTATCTCCCAAGCATTACATTCAATTTGATACAGAAGCCATATATCTTCTGTTTCATCAAACTTTTTACTCAAAGACAAAAGGTCTTCATCTAGCGCATGGCCTAATTCATGAGCTAAAATAATCCATTGATAAGATTCTAAACATTCATTTGAACCAAACAAGTGCTGACACTGTATTTTAATATCTTTTTCATATAAAAAAATAGAATGCGTGCTAGGAACGTACTTTCCGCCTACACACCGCGTTCCAGGAAATTCATCTTCAATAACTAGCTCTATTGTTGGATCTACTCCATGAACAAAATCATGTAAATTCATAAAATCCCCCTACTTCTTTTCTCCAAACTTTAATTTTTCTCAAAAAATACATGTACAGGTTTACCATTATACATACGTTTATCTAAAATAACGTATGTATGTTTTTTTTTCAATATGTACAAGGCTATACATACAAAAAAACAAGCATAGCTGCTTGCTTTTTTTTGTATTAAAGCGGGGCTTCAACTTTTATATTGCCCGCTTATCCTTATAATTTTATATGTAGAATTTTATTAACGATATCGACTCGAATATTCGAGAATGCTGCGCAGCATTTGACGTGTACTCTGTGATTCATTTGTGCGTTCTTTATATTCAAGAGAACGACTAGGAGTTGACTTATTTTCTTCTTTATATTGAGAACTTTTGTTTTCTGACACGTTTTTTCACTTCCCTATCTCTATTTTATCAAGAGCAGCTCAAAGCTGCTCTTTTGGTTGTCATTCTTTTATTTGTTGTGACGGCTTACTTTTGATTTTTGAAGCTCATCTGTATGAATATCGTTTGATAAAATATTTTCATTCACATTATCGACAGCAGCTGCACTGCTGCTGACTCCTTGGTTTTTGCTTTTATTTTGTTTACTCATTCCATCCACCTCCATGTGTAACGTCTATATTTTATGGAGTTATAAAAAGAAAATAAGAGGTAGTATTAGGAAAATGACCTTCTTTTCTTTTTGCTTGCATCCCTCTTATTAAATAAAAATAAAATCTCCATATTTAACAGAATGCACCAGAAATAAATGTTCATACTAAGAGTAGAAATTCTGCATATTCATTTTGAAAATATAGGAGGAAATAAGTGTGAGTACAAATAGAAACACACTATCCATTTTTGCTTTAGGCGGCATTAATGAAATAGGAAAAAATATGTATGCCGTTCAATATGATGATGACATCATTGTAATTGACTGCGGCTCTAAATTTCCTGACGAAAGTTTATTAGGAATTGATTTGATTATACCTGATATTACATACTTGCAAGAGAATCGAGAAAAAGTTCGAGCAGTGGTTGTTACGCATGGTCATGAAGATCATATTGGAGGCATTCCTTATCTTTTAAAACAGTTGAACCTTCCCATTTATGCAACAAGCCTTACCCTTGGATTAATTGACATTAAACTGCAGGAACATCAATTATCTGCAGAGACGGAGCTTATTGAAATCAACGAAGAGTCAGAAATTACGTTAGGTAATATTCCGCTTTCTTTTTTTAAAACGAATCACAGCATTCCAGATTGTCTTGGCATTGTCTTTCATACGCCTGAAGGAGCTGTTGTGCATACCGGGGATTTTAAGTTTGATTTAACTCCTGTTAACGACCAATATCCAGATCTTCATAAAATGGCTAAAATTGGAAGTGAAGGTGTACTGGCTTTAATATCAGAAAGCACAAATGCTGAACGCCCTGGATTTACGCCTTCAGAAAAGCTAGTTGGCAAACATGTAGAAGAAGCTTTTCGTAAAGCAAAGCGAAAAGTGATTATTTCTACTTTCGCCTCGAATGTTAACCGCGTACAGCAAATTGTAGATGCAGCGATTAAAACGAACAGAAAACTTGCGCTGCTAGGAAGAAGCATGGTTAACGTTGTATCAGTTGCGTTAGAGAAAGGGTATTTAACCATTCCTGAAGGAATGCTAATTGAACCTTATGAAGTACATTCACTTGCGCCTGAACAAGTCGCTATTCTCTGTACTGGAAGCCAAGGCGAGCCGATGGCCGCTCTATCTAGATTAGCCAGCGGAAATCACCGACAAGTAGAGATTCTTCCTGAAGACACGGTCATTTTATCGGCAGGGCCTATTCCTGGCAATGAACGTAATATTTCTCGTATTGTCGACAGTCTTTTCACACTCGGTGCTCATGTGATTTACGGTTCAGGAAGCGCAACAGGTATGCACGTATCAGGACATGGCTATCAAGAAGAGCTAAAATTAATGGCTACATTGATGAAGCCAAAGTATTTTATCCCCATTCACGGTGAGTTTCGAATGCTTCATCACCACAGCTTATTAGCAGCATCCGTGGGGGTGGAAAAAGAGAACATTTTTATTATAAATAACGGTGATATTGTTGATATCAAGGGCGGAGCAGCTGTTCAAACAAGAAAAATCCCTGCAGGTAATGTATATGTAGACGGGTTTGGCATTGGGGATGTTGGCAACGCGATTTTACGTGACCGCAAACAGCTTTCAGAAGATGGTATGCTGGTTATTGTGATTACTTTAAATAAAGCGGAAGGGAAAATTGTGTCTGGTCCAGATACCATTTCACGAGGCTTTGTTTATACCAGAGATTCAGAGCAGTTATTAAAAGATGTTAACCGACAAGTGACTAAAATTGTAAATCAATTACAAAAAGCTCATGTTCACCAATGGAGCATTATGAAAAAAGAAATCAAGACAGCGCTTGGCCAATTTCTATATAACCAAACCAAAAGAAGACCTATGATCCTTCCTGTCATTATTGAAGTTTGATTATTCCACTAAAAAACTGCCTTAGTCCCCACTAAGGCAGTTTTACTTTATAAATCCGAAGCTTAACCCAAAGTTAGAAGTTGCCCTTTATAGTTTATGAATAGGCACTCCCTTTATATGTATGGTTAAAAGTGTTAGGTGTATTTCTTCTTTTTTATCCCATTCTATAAGAGAGATATTTCACCGTAAATATCTTGTGAAAGTATCCTATCCTTGAGGTGATTATGATGAATGATAAAAATCAAGTAGATCAGCATTCAGAACTATTCCGCCACAACTGGACGAGACCGAAGCGTTCAAAGTCCCAAGTAAATGGACATACAGAGATGTCTCAAACGAACATCATCTTGCGAAGTAATGCAAAAGCTCATCGTTGGTAAGGATGATACACTTCAACAAAAAAAGACGCGAACGCGTCTTTTTTTGTTATTGGCCGTCTGCTCCGCTTTGAGTTATCTTGCGAATATGACCATCTTCATAATTATTTTCTCGCAGCGCTTTCGCTTTGTCATCTACTACTTGTTTTTGATCTACTTGTGAAGAAGGAGTCTGCTTGTTTTTTGGCATGTTCATAACCACCTTTTATTTTTGTAATTGTACAACGTGCATAGTGTCCCTCATAAAGATTAAATATATGTTAGCTAGCGGCTTCTTCTTCTTTCCACTTATGGCGCAGTTTTAAAATAACAAGGCTTATAACAATTAGAAAGCCTAAGCTTGCAAAGAAACCTGGCCTGCTTGCAGATTCTAACAGCGTACCGCTTACTGCTAGCAGGATTAATAAGAGGCCAACAGCTTGTTTTACTTTATCCCAAACGGTTTGTTTGATTAAGCGATGAAAAGAAATTAAAATAAAGAACCAGTTATAAATCAGCATCAGTCCCGCTGCTGTTGTAATGTACTCATAAATTTTCCCGGGCAATAGCAAGGAAAGAACAATAGAAACAATTAATCCTGCCGTTGTTAAAAGCAAGGCCGGTAAAGGAAACTGCAGCTTTTTCTTTTTTTGCTTTGAAAACAATGCAGGAGCATCTCCATCTTCTGAAAGAGTGACAATCATCGTTGTTACAGAAAAGAAAGAAGCCGACATTGTTGAAAATCCAGCGATAATCATTGCTCCATTAAACACATGAGGAAAAAATGGAAGATGATATGTTTCCAAAGCCGTTATAAAAGGGCTTTGATTTCCATGAAAATCATGAAATGGGACAATTAAAATAGCTAAACTCAGTGAAACAATATAAATAACTCCAAGGAGAATAAGCATACTTCTTCCCGCTTTCGGGGCGTCTTCTTTGTTTTCTAAACGAACCGTCATGATTCCCATGACTTCGATTCCGCCGAAAGCATAAAAGGCATAAAGCAAAGCGCCCCATAAACCTAAAAACCCGTGGGGAAATACTTCACTCATCGTTCGTGGCATCCCTTGTTTGGCACCTTCGTCTAGACATCCAAATAAAGCGAGACTAGCTAATACAATAAACATTAAAATGGCAGCCACTTTTGTGACAGCAAATACATTTTCCATTCGTTCAAAGCCTTTTGTTCCGATTAATACAACAGCAATGCCTAAAACAGCATAAATAGAGGCAAAGACCCACAGTGGAATACCGTCAAACCAAAAACGTGTAAAAAGAGATAAAGCCGTGAGCTGACTCCCCATGATCAGCATCTCTGAACTCCAGTACACCCATCCGCTGCTAAAGCCTGCCCATCTTCCATAAGCTTTTTTAGCATAGGAGCGAAACGAACCTTTTTGAGGATCTTGGGCACTCATTTTAGCAAGAGCGTCAAATACAATAAATGTACATACTGCTGCTAGTAAAAAAGCAATTAATACAGAGGGACCCGTGGCTTTTATTGCAATACTTGATCCTAAAAAATAGCCTGTACCGATGATGCACCCTACTCCGATTAAAGACAGCTGCCACCATTTTAATTTCCCTTCAACCTGACTTCCGCAGCCTATTTTCTTTTTCATACTATCACTCCTTACACCTCGATGTAGTGTGTGATAGTTTGAAAAATTTATGCGCAAAAAGAGACAGCTTTCTACTATTTTTCAGCAGATAAAAAACGCTTTAAATTCAGTTCTGCTTTCTCCCCTTTTAAATAATGAATTGCTGTACAGCTTGCCAGCCGAAATATATACCAAATCCTATTAGAGAAAGGCCGGATATAACGGAGACTGCAGTCAAAAACGTCGCCGCTAAATACCTACGAAAAGTGCTTGCTAAAGCTGCCATAGCAATATCCCAGCATAAAATCCCTGTAAAAATAGCACAGCTGTATAAAATAAGCTGTCCTGTTTCGTATGTATTAGCTGTTTTGGCTAAAACAGAGCCATAAATACCAAGCCAAAAAAGAATAGTAAGCGGGTTTGTTAATGAAATGAAAAAACCTGAAAAAAAACACTTTACGACCGAATCTCCTTTTGCGTTCCGATGCTGTGTAATTTTCCCTGCGCTCATTAATCCTTCAATACCGGTATAAATTAATACGAAGCACCCAAACGAAAAAAGAAACGTTTTCATAAAATCGCTGTTTAAAAAATGAACGGACCCAAAATAAACTACAAGCATATAAAGAGCGTCAACCGATGTTGCTCCTATTCCTAAGAACCAAGCATGTAAAAAACCATTTTTGATTCCTTTATCAAGCTGAGCGGCGTTGATAGGACCGATTGGTGCGGCTAACGATAGCCCTAGTAACATATAGCTGAAAAAAGCTCCCACATGCATCCCTCCCTGCTTCTGAGGTTTTATAAATTGAACTATGATAAATGTATGCAGCCTGCTTAGCTTGTACTACGTAATTTTTATTTTATTTCTAAATCCTTTTGTATACCTGCGAAAAAGCAGCGCATGTTAACTGTAAATACTATACAGAAGGATGAGAGACATGAATTCATACACTCATATTAAAGAAGCACTACAATTAGCGGAGCAGGCTGTTTATCAAGGACAAATGAATTTGAATGGAGCCAATTTTCAAAATGCTCAAATGCATTTGAATATCGTTCAGCAGCAAATTAATGAGCAAAAAGAAGCGACGTCTGGTGATAAAGAATTAAGACGAATGGAAGAGCACTTAAGACATTTACGCGAAGCGCAGCAGGCTATTCAGCAAAATTTTTAATAAGGGTAGTTGTAACTTTTTTTACTTTTATACGAAAAACTAAAAAAGCTCTACGAACTCACTGAGTTCGTAGAGCTTTTGATCTTCACCTGCAGCTTTTAAGAGCTGCGTAAAGAGTAAACTTTTTTCTTTATTCTTATACATACTTTCCGTAATCAGGACGAGCAATCTCATCAAAATTCTTCGTAAGCTTCAATAAATTAGTTGAAAGCCATTCGCCGGAAACTGGTTTTCCATGTCCTGTCACCGCCACAGATGGATGAAGTGACTGAAGCACTTCAACTGATTTTTTGGCAGATGCCCAGTCCGTAGTTAAATAACGAGGAGGACCGCTAATTTCCAATTCTTGCTCTAGTACATCCAGTAAATATTCTTGCTTAGTGGTAACAAAAGCATCTCCTGCGATAAGCGCCAGATCCTGCTTTCTAAAAAGAGAAATATGTCCTGGAGAATGACCAGGGGTGTGAATCCATTCCCATTCCGGCATATGAGGTATAGAGCCGTCGGCTGGTAAAGCTTGCACGTGAGAGCCTAAATCAATGGCTTCCGTTGGAAATAGTGGAGAAAGCTTTGCCACGAGCCCGCCTTCCACTGTGCCATCTGGTGTAGGATAATTTTTTTTACCCGTCACATATGGAAGTTCAAGTGGATGTGCATATACCGGTATGTTCCACTTCTCCACTAGTTCAATAATAGATCCAATATGATCAAAATGTGCATGTGTAAGAATAATTGCTTTCGGTTTTTTTTCTTTTCCAAACCTTTCTTCTGCCTCTTTGATAATCATAGAAGCCGAATTAGGCATTCCCGCATCCACAAGTACAAAACTATTTTCTTTGTCTGGATTTCCTATAAAACATACGTTAACAATCTGTGTAGTGTAGCTGTAGATATCCGGTGCCACTTCGACTCCTTTTCCACTGGCTATAGAGCTCATGGGAATGAAACTTTCCGTTGATGAACTTCCGTGCATCTCTCTATTCAATTTATAATTCCCTCCTTTAACGTGTCACTTCATATATGTGATACACGTTTATGCTATCCACCTTTGCTTTCGTTATTCTTTCTTTAACTGGCTCTCTTTTATGTATCCATAAAAAAAGAAAGGAGAAAAACTCCTTTCTTTTTTACATCAATTATACTTTTGCTGGAACTTTAACGCCCATGATCGCCTTTGGTTCTAGATATTCTTCAATACCAAATGCTCCCCACTCGCGTCCAATACCAGATTGCTTAAATCCACCGAATGGTGCAGCTCTGTCTTGCTCGGCATCGTTGACGATAATTTGACCAGCTCTAATATTTTTAGCAACATAGTCAAGCGTTTCTTGGTCTTTTCCGACCGCATAGCCTGCAAGTCCATAAATTGTATCGTTTGCAATTTCAAGAGCTTGCTCTAGATCATCATACGTAATAATAGTGGTTACAGGTCCAAAGATTTCTTCTTGTGCAATAACCATATCATTTGAAACGTCAGTAAAGACTGTCGGTTTAACAAAGTATCCTGTTTCTAAGCCATCTGGTTTGCCCGTTCCTCCAGTAAGAAGTGTTGCACCTTCGTCCATTCCTTTTTTAATATAATCCTGTACGCGATCCCACTGTTTTTCCGCTACGAGCGGTCCAGTTACGTTGTCTTTATTTAATGGATCACCAACTGGGAATGATGGTAGAACCTTCTTCACTGCTTCTTCAAATTTTTCTTTCATAGAGGCAGGAATGATAATGCGCGTTGCTGCCGTACATACTTGCCCTGTATTCATTGCAATGTGTGAAACTGCTATTTTAGCCGCTTCTTCTACATCCGCATCCTCTAATACAACTAGCGGTGATTTCCCGCCTAGCTCAAGGGCTACTTTTTTGATTGTTTTAGCCGCGTTTTGCATAATTTTCTCGCCTACAGCACCTGATCCTGTAAATGATACAAAATCAATGTCCGGGTGAGAACTAATACCGTCACCGATTGTACTTCCCGTTCCGTTTACAAGGTTAAAGGCACCTTTTGGTACACCAGCTTCATCAATGATTTCTGCTAATATCATCGCTGCATACGGTGTAAGTTCTGATGGTTTTAATACCATTGGACTTCCTGCTGCAATAGCTCCTGCAATTTTAGTAGAGGTCTGATTTGTTGGGAAGTTCCATGGTGTAATAAGTCCGCTTACTCCAATAGACTCTTTTACGACCTTGTAGCTTCCATGATCTTTTTCAAATGTGTAATCTTCAAGTGCATTAGCTGCTTCTTTAAAGTGGCTAAGTCCCATTTCATAGTGAACTTCTTCTGAAATCTTTAAAGGAGCGCCAAGCTCTTCAGTCATAACTTCAATAATCTCCTGTTTACGCTTTTCGTATCCTTTTGCAATATTGCGAAGCATTTTAATTCGCTCTTCTTTTGTTGTTCTTGAAAATGTGGGAAGGGCTGCTTTAGCTGCTGCCACGGCTTTATCTAAATCTTCTTTTGTACCTAAGCTAATTTTACCAATTGATTTTTCAGTAGCAGGATTGATCACATCTGACGTTTCGTTTCCTGTTGATTCAACCCATTCTCCGTTAATAAAATGTTTTAAATTTGTACGCATTGATTTGATCTCTCCTTTTAGTTTGTTAATTGTTGAACTATGTCATCTAGTTTTTATCTACCCGCCTGTCTGCTTCTCAAACACCACTGGTATTATTTTTTGTTTCTTTGACTGCCTTATCCCTTTTCCAATCGGCTTTTCGCAGCTGAAATTGTTTTTCCCCTGAAGCTTTTTAGTTCTTTATAACAAGCAGAGATGAAGTCATAGCGAAATCAATCCCATCTAAAGATGAACAAATTGGATAAAGGAGCTAGTATGGATTACTTGTGATACCGCTGTGAATTTCTGTGCAAGCCTTCGCTTTCTGCTGGAGGTCGATGAGCTTCCTCGCTTACTCTACTGCTTGGTCTCACTAAATAAAACTGAGATTCACCATAACCACAAAAAGATCCGAACGAGTTTGATTCTCCATCAAGAATCTTGATTCCTCGTTCGGATCTTCCTTCAACTAAAACACTTTTGCTCCAGCCTCTTTTGTATTAACGCACTTCTTGTAAACGATGTACCGCTCTGCTTTCAATTAACGGTTCTGTTTGCTGTCTGTATTGTTGATAGTGAGGTGTTTCAATGTGAGCTTCAACATCTTCTTTGCTTTCCCATTTCTCATAAAAAACAAATGTGCCTGCTTTGTCTGTATCCTGGTGGAGAGTGTATTGAATACATCCTTTTTCTTCTCTTGATGGTTCAATAACTTTTACTAACTCTGATCGAAGCTCTTCTTCTTTTCCTGGCTTGGCTTGCAAAATGGCGTTAATAATAACTTCTGACATCGTTTTTCCTCATTTCTTTAAAAAATATTCTCCATGAAAAGCTTCCCTCTTTTTGTATTTATTACACTAACCATCATATTTTTTGTATGATGTTTGATTTCTCTAGTCTAAGACAGTAAAACGTACATGTTATCTACAGCGGTCTTTCTTCATGCTGGTGATAAAAAAGCCTACAGGCTTTTTTACATCTTATTTCAATAATTGTTTCACGACTGCTTTTGCTACACTGATTGTGGACTGAGGATTTTGACCTGTTATCAAGTTTCCATCTGCTTGTATATTATCTGTCCAGTATAGTATTTTCTGTTTCCGCCTTACATACCAAATTGTAAGAGAGGAATTACTATAATACAAATTAGAAAATATCTGCTTATCCATAAATATTTTTATAGATAATGTAGAAGTCTTTGTTAATAAGGCATTTGCGAAAAAAACAACCATACAACACCACAACACCTGAACTTATTTTTTTATACACTCAAAAAAACCGCCCTTTTGAGTAAGAGCGGTTTTTCCAGAAAAGCATAGCATCTATTTTTTATTTTAAAGAGCAGACTGAGCGTTCATTTGTTTTACTTTCTTTTCACCCGTTTTTTTAAGACTCACCATAAAAACAAACGAAATACAGTACAGCCCAGCCAAGTACGTCATCGCCACCGTCATATCATAGCTTTGCAAAAGATAGCCGACAAGAATGGGTGATAACCCTCCGAGCGCTCGCCCAAAGTTAAAAATAGTGTTCGTTGCAGTACTGCGAACTTCTACTGAATAGTGGCTGCTTATCAATGCTCCGTATCCCGCGAACATTCCGTTTGAGAAAAATCCGACCACAGCTCCTCCTATAAGCAGCCCTGCACTTCCTTCGGCATACGAGTATAAAAATACCGCACAAGCTGAAGCAAGAAGAAAGATTCCAAAAGTACGTTTCGATCCAAAACGGTCCATAAATTGACCAAATGTTAGCATGCCTATAATCATTCCAACGGCTGTACTGATTGTCCAAAGAGCTGAACTTGAAACAGAGAGGCCTTGTGATTGCTGAAGCATAGACGGAAGCCATATCATAAGGCCGTTATAGCCTGCAATTTGGACTGTAGCCATCACTGCCAGCGAAATAGTCGTCATCGCCGTCCTAGGCGTAGCGAATAATTGACGAAGCTTACCATTATTTTTAACAACCGCTGTTTTCTCTTTTTGAGCTTGTAGCCACTCAGGAGATTCGTTTAAATTTTTTCGTACGATAAAAGTAAAAATGACGGGGATGATTCCGACAAAAAACAGCGCTCTCCATCCGAAAATCGGCAGGATCAGAGAACTTAAAAGCGCCGCAAGAATAACTCCAAATTGTGCGCCAACACTAACATAAGATGAAGCTCGTCCTTGCTTATGTTTCGGCCACGCTTCTGCAACAAGAGCCATACCGATTCCGTACTCTCCTCCAGCCCCAATTCCAGCAATAAATCGCGAAGCATACACTTGTTCAACATTTGCTGCAAAACCTGTCAATGCCGTTCCGACTGCAAATAGAAGAACCGTGTAGGTAAAAACCCGCACTCTTCCAAATTTATCTGCTAAAATTCCGAAGATTACGCCGCCTATGAGCATTCCTATATTTGTAATAGAAGAAATAAGTCCACCTGTTGCTAAATCAATGTGAAATTCAGCAATAATCATTGACATAGCAAACGAGATAAACATAATGTCCATCCCTTCTAATGTCAAACCTGCTACTGATGCTACAACTGTCTTGTTACGATAATTCATGTTGCTCCACCCTCCACTGTATTCTTTCTGTATCAACGCTCTTTCTTTTTTGAAGGAATGGATAAATAACATATGTCCATTCTCTTTTGAAGCCTCTCTGGACTTCGTTTAAAAGAGGTAAGTAACGCATAAAAGCCCTTTTGTCGCAGAGGGCAAAAGGGCACAGATAGGCATAGAAGCAATAAACAAGTTATCCGTCCTTTTCGGCCTCTCTGGACCGTCTTAAAGGCAGTTATTATATTAATCACTATGTTAACACGCCGCACAGAACCTTTCAATAAGAAAAATATCTTCTTTAAAGCGGCTATGTACATCTACTACTCGCTTTTTATTATCATACTATTTCATCAATTACTCTTTAGATATGGTTAAAACCAAAGCCTAATGTATCATGTTCAAAGCCTTTTTTAGGCGCACCTATTGTTCCATACACACAAACACTAATCCATTCCTCGCTTGATCCTGAGAACTCAATTTTTCCGCGCACAATTGAAAATGTGAGTCCTACTGTCCGTAAAATATCACCTAGCTGCAGCGTTCCTCGACTAACTCCTTGAATGGCTTCAAGTATAGCATGATAAAGAGCATGGACTTCCCGGTACGACTGGGCATTAATAATTTTGTTTGTCTTGGCGCTCGTTTCAATTGCCGCCACGACTTTAGACAGTTCCATCGCTCCGACTTTTCCTACTGTGTAGCTGTATCCTCTCTCATTGATTTCCTTTTCAATACCTTCAGCTAGTTCCGTATTATGTAAAAGAACAAGTAAAGATGTTAATCTTCCCATTGAAAAATCATTAACTTGTTGAAATTTATTGCTCAACTGTCATTCCCTCCCTTCTATCCCCTTATTATTTTAACAGACGGCACCTAAAAAGGTGCTGATTATTCGACGAACGAGCGCTCACTTAAAGGGTCAGAAAATCTATGTGTACTCTCCACCACCGTTACGAAGTAGAACTTGCATAAACAAACAACCCGCCTTTTAGTAAGCGCTTACTTTATTTTCAAGGAAGAAATCATTTTTCTCTACTTACGTTAAGACAAGCTGTGATTCAACTTTTAACTTTCCCAGCATCTCTCTCGTCATTTTTTCTAGGTTATATTCTGTTTTAAATCCCCACTCTTCTATCGCACAGCTGGAATCTATATGGTTAGGCCAGCTTTCAGCAATTGCTTGTCGAACAGGATCTACTTGGTAATTCAGCACAAATTCCGGAATCGTTTTTCGAATTTCCGCTGCCATTTGTTCTGGATCAAAGCTCATGGCAGAAACGTTAAATGAATTTCGGTGCTTCAGCTTAGAACCATCTGCTTCCATTAGTTGGATAACAGCGTTTAGTGCATCAGGCATATACATCATATCCATATATGTTCCTTTGTCGATATAAGACGTATAGCGCTTATGTTTAACGGCTTCATAATAAATTTCAACAGCGTAGTCCGTTGTCCCTCCACCTGGAGGCGTTACGTATGAAATTAAGCCTGGAAAACGAAGCCCTCGTGTATCGACTCCGAATTTATGGTGATAGTAATCGCAAAGTAACTCACCCGCTACTTTATTAACACCATACATCGTGGTAGGACGTTGAATCGTATCCTGCGGCGTCCAGTCTTTTGGAGTCGTTGGACCAAATGCACCAATTGAACTTGGAGTGAAAAATTGGCACTTCAGCTCACGCGCTACTTCGAGCGCGTTTACTAATCCGCCCATATTGAGATTCCACGCCAGAAGCGGCTTTTGCTCGGCTGTCGCTGATAACAGCGCAGCCAAGTGAATAATCGTATCGACTTTATGCTTTTGGGCGATCGTAAATAAAGCAGTCTGATCCGTTACGTCTAAAATCTCGAATGGACCTGAAGTCACAACATCGCTCTCCGTCTTGCGAATATCAGTGGCAATAATATTTTTTGAACCGTACATCTCTCTCATTTTCATTGTTAATTCAGAACCGATTTGTCCTAGAGACCCCGTTATTAATACTTTTTTCATCTCAATATCCTCCTCATGTACTGCTTAGATTCAACGTTTAGATTAATTTCATTTCCTTGCCTACTTTTTTGTAGATACGAAGTGCTTCATCTAACATTTCTTTTGTATGAGCAGCCGTCGGCATATTGCGAACGCGTCCTGTCCCTCTTGGAACGGTTGGGAAAACAATTGATTTAGCGTATACCCCTTCTTCTATTAATCTCTCACTAAAAATCTGCGTTTGGTTTTCATCTCCTATGATGCACGGAGTGATAGGTGTTTCACTTTCTCCAATGTTAAAGCCTAGTTCTTTTAATCCTTGCTTTAAATATCGACTGTTTTCCCACATTTGCTGCTGCAGCTCTGTACTTGTGCTTAGGATTTCAATTGCTTTCATACAGGCAGCAGCCGTGCCTGGTGTAATAGCAGTCGAAAACAAAAACGGACGGCTTCTTACTTTTAACCAGTCGATTAAGTCTTTTTTTCCGGCTACGTACCCACCTACAGCTCCAATCGCTTTTGATAATGTTCCAATCTGGAAGTCTACTTTTTCAGATAAGCCAAAATGTTTGACTGTGCCCATGCCGTTCCCTAATACGCCCGACCCGTGAGCATCATCTACGTATGTGATTAAGTCAAATTCCTCTGCGATTTCTACAATTTCCGGAAGCTTAGCAATGTCTCCATCCATTGAGAATACACCATCGGTAATTACCATTATTTTATTATATAAACCGGATTTTTGTGCTTCACCTGCTTTTGCACGAAGATCTTCCATATCTGAATGCTTAAAAGGAATAATTTTTGCTTTTGATAGCCGGCATCCGTCAATAATTGAAGCGTGATTCAGCTCATCTGATAAAATCGCATCATGTTTATCCATAACCGCGGAGATGGCTGCCATATTACAGTTAAAGCCAGACTGATAAGCTATAGCTGCTTCTGTATGCTTAAACTCTGCCAGCTTTTCCTCTAGCTTAATATGAATATCTAGAGTTCCATTAATCGTTCGGACAGCTCCAGCCCCCACTCCGTATTTTTCAGTAGCTTCGTTGCACGCGTTAATAAGCCTTTCGTCTGTAGCAAGCCCCAAATAGTTGTTGGATGATAAATTAATTAATTGTTTTCCATCAATTTGAATAACAGGTCCGTTTGGTCCCTCTACTGGATTAATGACGTTGTATAGCCCTTTATCTTTTAAATCTTTTAAATTATTATTCAAAAATTCTTTTAAACGTCTGCTTGTCATCTTCCATACCCCCTCATTGTTGTTCAACACGTCTTATAAACTTCTCTTTTCCCCATTAAAAGATTAATCCAAGCACTTATAGTATATGAATTAAAAATCAAGTGTATTCCTGAGAAAGACAAATGTTCCTTTTGTAAGCGCTTAAAATTCAATACTTATAGAATTTATAATAATCAACAACCCAGTAAATGTCCATACTAAAAATACAAAAAAATAAGAAATTTTCGGCAATAATAAAAATTCCTCCTTCTGTTAACGATTTTGCCAGAACGTTATTAGACAATATCTTTTTTCTTTTCTCTCTTTGATAATTCTTTTAAAAAAGAGACTGATACATAACTGAATCAACAGCTAAAAGCACCTCCATACACGAAACTACATTCACCATACTAATAAAAAAATCCGAACGAGTTTGGTCCTTAATCGAACTCGTTCGGATTTTCCTTCAATTAAACTACTTTTGTAGCAGTCTCTTCCGTTACTTTTGCATAGAGATGTTCTTTATTTTTTTATGTCCGTTTTTTACTAATAAGCATGAGACAGCAAAGCTTAGTAAAGCAGCTAAAAACGTTCCACTGTAAATAATGTGAACACCTGATGCAAGAATTTCATGCAGCTTTGACAGTTCTTCTGCTGGTACTCCGCCTGTCTCAAACGAAGCATTTAAATTTTCTTGCCCTAATTTCTTTGCCTGTGAAAGCGTCACTAAGTTAAAAATTGTACCAAACACTGCGGAACCTAGCGTTTGACTAAATGTATTTGTAAACGTATTAAGAGCCACCGCTACTCCTCTTTTGCTAGCTGGGACTGCTGATTGAATAACCAACATAAAGATAGGCGTAATAATCCCCATTCCTAACCCAAGAACCCCAACGGCTACATAAATTAAAAATACGGGTGAGTGGGTGGAAACTAAAAACAGCATAAAACAAGCTGTACTTACAATTGCCGTGCCCAGCGTAAGGATAGAGTGCGTTTTAAGACGCCCTACTAAATTCCCTGAAAGCAGTGAACCAATCGTCCAGCATACTGGCATAGGCATTAATACAAAACCAGCAGCGGTTGCACTTTTCCCCAGCACTCCTTGACTCCAAATTGGAAGGTAGACCGTAATACTAATAACTACTGATCCCACAAGAAGTGTTAATAAGTTTATAACAGATACACTTCGAATGGAAAACAGTTCAAGCGGGATAAGAGGTTCGGGAGATTTCTTTTCTATATAAATAAAGCCAATGAATGTTAGAACAGCTAGAACAAATAACCCTATAATGGTCGGATCTCCCCAGTTTTGATGCTGACTTCCGGTTAAAAGCGCGTATAAAAACCCAATTGTTCCCACTGAAAACGTCACCGCTCCAATATAATCGATATAGCGTTTTTCTTTTACCACTTCTTCTTTATAGTTTACTAAAAGAACAAAAAAAGCCATTAGTCCAAACGGTATATTTAAAAAGAAAATATAGCGCCAAGACAGCGTATCCACTAAGAATCCCCCAAGAAGAGGCCCGAGAACTCCCGCAACTCCCCAAACTGCGCTAATCCACCCTTGCGCTTTGGCTCTTTCTTTTGCTTCTTCATACAAGTCCCCAATAATAATCATTGTAAGCGGCATAACGACCCCGGCGCCCAGCCCTTGGATAGCTCTATAGACAATTAATTGTTGCATCGAAAAGCTAAGTCCGCAAAGTATCGATCCGATTAAGAAAATAATGATTCCAACAAGCATAACTTTTTTGCGGCCGAATAGATCCGCTAACTTTCCGTATATAGGTGTAGATACAGCAGTTGTCAGCATATAAATGGCATATACCCAGCTAACTAGCTCAATGCCCGACAGATCACTTGTAATTCTTGGAACAGCCGTACTGACAATGGTTCCTTCCATTGCAGCTAAAACAGTGACAAGCAGCAGCGCTGTCATGATTCGTTTCCTCATCTTTCTCTCTCCTTGCAACTGCGGGCATACCATGGTTTTTCTTATAGAAGATAAAAGCGGTTTCAATATACGGATACCCTTTTAGCTTTTATATGTATGTGATGCCCCGCATATAGTTGCTGCCATATGCAGCCAAATAATTATTTTACTATAAATTTTTTCAAAGCGATAGATAATTTCAAAAATATGACTTTCCTCTCATTAATAGAAACATGCGTACATAATGTTTTATTTCCTTTTTAAATTGCAAAAAAGCACCCCGTAACACCTGGTACGGAATGCTTTTACGTATTTTGTATGATCAACTTAATCGGGGATCTTTTAATAAACGTTCCATTTCTTCCATATGATTTGTTTCATCTGCAATCATATCTTCAAGCTTTACAACAAGCTCTGTTAATCCTAACTCTTCTGCTTGCTTTTTTCGCTCTTCGTAGCGCTGGATAGTTTCTTTTTCAGCCTTGCTCGCTTCTTTAAGCATTTCCGTCACGTTTGAGACGTGCTTCACCTCAGCCGGCTTAGTTGTTGGCTCACCGCCAAGGTTTTTGATTTTTTCTGATAAATAAAGGGCATGTCCTTGCTCATCAGGAATTTCTCCTTCAAAGAAAGGTTTTAAAATTTGATATTCTAGGCCGGTTACTGTAGACGCATAGTAAGTGTACTGAATAACCGCCGAATATTCACCCGCTAAATCGGTATTAAGTCCTTCTATTAGTTGTCTCATTTTCTCTTCCATTTGAATAAACACCCTTTCATTTGCTGTTAGTAGACATGTACCCTTTCTATCTAGTCCTAAACCACAATAAGGCGATATTCTGCTCCTTCTTTTTAAAGTAGGGAAATTACTGAAGAGAGCGAAGATGTTTGATTTCTATATTTTTAAAGAGAGACGTTCCTCCTTGAGAGAAAAGCGTAATTCCTTGGTCGTTGTGACGCGGAAACACTTCGCTAGAATGCACGGTTTTTCCATCATCAACAAAGACTTCAATGCTTGTTTTATCTACCAATATCTTCAAATGAACATTCTTCTTGCCTGCATCAAAGTAATCACGGCTTTCCACATACTTTTTGCTTTGATCAGGCTGATTGCTATAGCTTCTGTTTACATATGAGACGTTATCTTTTGCAAAAATGCCCACATCAATGTGCCGCTTTTGATCGGCGGACTCTCGAAGTCGTAAGCCTACATTCTCTGCGTCCGACCACGAAATATCCGTATCAAGCTGATAAGCTTCGCCTTTTATCTTTAACTTTTTCTCCCCGTTCACTTCTACTTGCTTGAGAGAATTTGTTGAATCAGTTAGCTGATTTAATTCTTCCACAGGCTTTGATAACAGACTGTACTGATCGTCGTCTTGTTTCGAAAGCGTAATTTCACGGGTTACTGAATCAAATCCGTTAAATCCATCTTTCATCGTTGGTGTCTTATCAGGATAATCCCAGTTGTTCATCCATGCAAAAGCATAGCGTTTTTCTAAAGAATCCTCATTTTTACCGTCCTTAAACGTGACTCCTCCGTACCAATCAAAGCCATGATCTAGCCATTGTGGCTCGTCTATATCAGGAGTGAATGTTGTTCCATCGTAATTTCCCGTCCAATAAGCATAGGTGTTTGGTTTTCCGCTTTCTTTTCCATTCGCACTTGTCCCGAGAACCCACTTGATTGTCCCGTCATCGGCCTTCATTTGAAAAAGATCTGGACATTCGGTAATGCCAATATCTTTAGTTACAAATCCTCCCGTATACGTCCAATCCTTTAGATTAGAAGATTCATAAAATCCGATTTTTTCACCTTCTGACATGACGAGAACCCACTTGTCATGTTCATTATCCCATATGACTTTGGGATCTCTAAAATCTTTGGTGCCTGGATTAGGCATGATAGGATTTTTGCTATACGATTTAAAGGTTTTTCCTCTATCGGTACTATACCATAGATACTGTTCTTGCTTTTGTCCATCGGCAGAAGGCTGGGTCATAATCGCTACAATTGCGTCTTTACCAAAGCCTGCTGTGTTATCTTTATCCTCTACAACGGATCCGGACCATATATCGCCATTTTTATTTGTATACTTTGGAATAGCTACTCCTTCATCTTTCCAATGAACCAAATCTTTAGACGTTGCATGTCGCCATTCCGTCCCGTTGCCTTTAGGATAATCATGATTGTATAAGTAATAGTAATGATATTTCCCGTCAAAATAAATGGGCTTTTGAGGATCATTTTTCCATTTATCAGGCGTACTAAAGTGATACACCGGGCGATAAGTGGATTCACTTTTATTCTCTTTTTCTTTTCCTGGGTCTTTTGTATCCTCTTTTTTGGATACGGCTGTTATAATAAGTCCGGCTATTATAACTAAAAGAACGGCAAGCGTTATCCATTTATAAGCACCTTTTTTCTTCAAACAAACCCCAACCTTTCTCTTTTTTGTCTATATCGAATAAAACAAAAGAAAATGGTGATTACAATCACCATTTTCTTTTATTGCTATTGCAAAGCGCTCAGTCTTCGTCTACTGTTAACTGACCTTGCTCAAGAACACGATCTTTTACAACAGATGTTTTTGAACCGTCAATGTTCACTAAGAAGCTTGGTGCAAATGTAGAGTGGTTGTCTTCATAAAAGCCTCTATTTGTCATGTAGCTTGTAATAACGACATTATCGCCTTTTGTTTGAGGTACAGCAAAGTGAGAATACGTAAATGTTTTATCATTAGGATCTAAATCCATATGAAGAACTAATCCTGTATCATTTAAAGGCTTATATTTTCCTGTTAACGTATTTGAAACATAGCCTAGCATATACACATCATCTTGTCCGATTCCATCAATCGTCATTTTAGATCCGCGAGAATCGGTGAACAAGTACCATTTTCCATCTTTTTTGAAAATGTTTGCACGTTCAATTTCGTCTGTAACTGTGTTTGATGTAATAAGCGGCTTCATTACTTTTTTGAGCGTATAGTCATCATTTAACTCAATAATGCCCAAAGCCCCGTTTGCTAAAGAAGCTTTTTCTTTATTAGATCCTTCAAGAAGCTTTTTCTTTTCAGATTGGAAGAAAGGATTGTTTCCTCCGTAGTATGCTCTGTTATATAGAGAGTCTTCACCTTGATAGCCATCTTCTGTTCCTGTGTTAGCTTCGAAAACAAGGTACTTATGTCCGTTGTCTTCTATGTAGTGAGGATCTCTTAGCGTATGGTTATCCCCTGTGTCATAACCGCCTTCATCAATAAACTGCTGAACCGTTTGATAAATCTTTCCGTCACCGTCAAAGATTGACTTGTAATCTTCTACTCCATCAACTTTTAACGTATTATCGTTTGGCTGAGACATGTTCACTTGAGCTGTCGTTAACGTTTGTTTTCCGTATTGTTTACCTGAATAATCCGTGTAGAACAAACGAACTTTACCATCTTTTGTTAACGTGGCAGAACCAGACCATTCTTGTGTTTGATTTTTAAGATGCGGGTCATTCGGAACGAATTTATCGCTGTCTTTAAACACTCTTCCAGCGTTTTTCCAGCTGTCAATTGATTTGTCTCCAGCTTTTTTATAGAAAAGATAAACAGACGTGTCATTCGAATCTTTTGGATCACCTGCTAGGGCAAACACAATTTGATATCCATGATAAGTCGCTACTGTTCCATCAGCATTTTGTAATGGCCAGCTGTCCCATACATCTAAGTCAATTGTATTTCCTGATGCATTTTTTCCTTTAGCAGAAGCAATGTTTTTAATAGTTGATTCATCAAAAGCAGGAACTTTAAACTGATCACTGTTTTGCTGCTGTGGAATTTTCACCATATTATCGCGAGTAATATGCGAAATTCCGTAGCTATTATTAAAGTCTTTGCTGTCGTTTCCTTTAGCAAATGTTTGATATCCCCCGCCTACTAGTAGGGCTGCAGCCAATGTAGCAGCAGTTGTATGCTTAGCAACTCGTTTCATTTTCATATGTTTTCTCCTTTTGTGTTAGTAAAGAATATAAATTTATTAATTCAATTAGCTATCAAAAATCCGAAAACAGAACCGGTTCCGTTCAACCAAAAGATTACTTGGATAAATGACGAAAGTCAAACATGCCAAATGTAGCTATTTCTCATTTTTATCTTTTTCATCGAGCTGTAACTAGGACCAAAGTTTACGTGTAAGAGCCTTTTTTATGTAACCGTTTTTCCAACAAAAGTGTACGGCTTTTTTACATTTCAAACCACGATTTCCAGACGTTGCGTTTGATACTTTCTACATGATTAAACACTTTATCTTTCCAGCATTGAAAACGCTATTCCGTTTTTTATACTTTCCGACCATTCTGTTTTTATCAATCTCTTGAAAAATCAGTACCTTTTTTTTATTAGCCGGACATGAAAACGTTCTATTCTTTTTCCTTTCTAAAGATTAGGATGATAATAATAAAGGTCTAAAGTATGTTTTCAGAAAAAAATATTCCTTCTTTTTACCTACTCATTTTTATCTTTTTTAATGCATTATACGCTCTCCCTTTTGTAAAAAGAGAGAGCGTATAATGCATTTTTTGAATATTAAGAGTCTAAACCAGTTGCTTTTCCTTCACGGCTGGAATCAGCTGCTCCAAATAAACGGCCGGTTTCTTTATCAATTTGAATACCTTGAACATTTCCGATTGGGAATGGCTCATCTCCAAAATTAAACCCCATGGCTTCTAGCTCTCCTTTTGCATTCATATCCACTCCGGCTTCCCAACCGATAAGTGATCCTGTACTATTAAAAATTCTTGGTTCTTCAATGGCTTCTTTTATATCCATTCCATAGTCTAAGACATTAATAAGCGTTTGAAATACAGACCCTACAATCGTTGGTCCGCCTGGAGACCCTAAAGTGAGTACAGGTTCACTGTCTTTAAAAACGATGGTTGGGCTTTTACAGCTAACCGGACGCTTTCCTGCATCCGCTTGATTTAACCCTCCAGGAATAGCATCAAAATCAGTAAGCTCGTTGTTGAGTAAAAATCCATGGTCTTTAACCATAATTCCTGTACCAAAAGGATGTTCCACAGTTGATGTACAAGCGACAATATTGCCCCAGCGGTCAACTACCGTGAAGTGAGTTGTTTCACTAAGCTCACGTTCAGGTTCATAAGGCTGACGCACAACGTTCACTTTTTGGCCTTTCTCATAATCCCACGGGTTGCCAAAATCAACTTTCTCATTTTTATGCTTCCAATTAATTAATTTTTGACGTTCCTTTATATATTCGTCATTTAAAAGTCCTTTTAATGGAATGTCACTGTAGGCTGGATCTCCAGAGAATGCAATTTTATCTGAAAATGCAATGCGCATAGCTTCTGCAAACAAATAATACTTTTCCCAAGATTTCACGTCGTACTGAGACACATCAAAGTCCTCTAATAGCTTTAAGATTTGCAGCACGGTGGCTCCTCCTGCACTAGGCATGTTAGAAGAAGCAATTCGGTATCCTTTATAATCTCCCCACACGGGCTCATCGATCTTAATCTCGTATTCTTTCAAATCCGACAGTTCCATAAAACCGCCGTGCTCTTTTATCGTTGAAATAATGGCTTCTGCAATTTCACCTTCATAAAAAGCCTCGATACCTTTTTCTTGAAGAATGCGGAATGTTTTAGCAAGATCTTTTTTATTAATCATATCTCCTTCTTGCATAGGCTTGCCGTTTGGGGAATATAGCTGCTTAGCATGTTCTCCTAGTCGGTAGGCATATGTTTTTAAAATATCTCCAAGCACCCAGTTTGTTTCCACACCTGCTTCTGCTGCTTGGGCAGCCGGTTCAATTAATTCAGCAAGGGGTTTTGTTCCATATTCTTTACGAGCTGCTTCCATCGCCTTTAAAATCCCTGGAATTCCAATTGCCGTTGCATGAGTAGAACGCTTTCTAAACGGAATAACTTCTTTATTTTCATCAAGAAACATTTCAGGATAAGCTGCTTTAGGAGCCTGAGAATGCCCGTCAAAAATTTTAGTTGTTTTGCTTTCATTGTGGTATACCATAAAAAAGCCGCTGCCTCCAATACCGGTCATCATCGGTTCTCCAACATTGAGCCCAAACTGAACGGCAATTGCTGCATCAATTGCATTGCCTCCAGCTCTTAGTACCTGTTCTCCGGCGTCGGTTGCAATTGGATGAGCACTGGCTACCATTCCTGTTTTTCCAACCGCTGTTTCTCTTCTATATGAACTCTTTCTTGAACGAGATAAACTTTTGCCATTAATCATCTTTTACGACCTCCTAGTTACTTACTTTATCTGGGATATTGGTAAAATACCCTATTGCTTTTGAGATAAAACTGTTTAAATTTGTATTGATTACTTTAACCACCCTATTTATAGACCAATATCCCTAGCAGATTTTAAGCCTTTGAAAGCCGTAAAATAGAAAAAGTGCCAACCCTTTTTGTTTAAAGAAAAGGTTAGCACTTTTTGCGTTTTCTAACGTTTATACACTTTTACACTTGTCCCGAAGCTACTTTATTATTTACGTTCAGCAAGTTATAAAGCTCTTGAAGCCTTCCTATTTCATAGGTAGAATTCCAATTTGTATCATTCTTTTTTTTCTGAGGATTAAACCAGCACGTATCAATACCGGCTAGCTGCCCGCCTTGAATGTCTGCACTCAAAGAATCTCCAACAATCAATGTTTCATGTACGGACAGCTCTTTTATACGTGAAAAAACATAATCAAAATATTCCTTCATAGGTTTTTGAAAACCTGTATCTTCTGAAACAAATATTTCTTTAAAATAAGGATATAGACCTGAATCTTGAAGGCGCTTATATTGTGTAGCCGATACGCCATTTGTAACAACATATAACTCATAGTGACTGCTCAAGTTTTTAATTACTTCAACTGCTCCGTCAATTAGCTGATGACCATTGTTCAAATACATTCGGTACTCTGCTTCAAGCAGCTGTCCGTCCTTCTCTATTCCATATTCTTTACATAGAGTAGAAAAGCGAGTATTTACAACTTGCTCACGGCTTATTTTATTTTCTTCAAAAGCTGTCCATAACCCCTGGTTGATCAAGCTATAACGTTTTTTACTTTCCTCAGTCAACGGAATATCGTGGTTAGCAAAAAGAAGCTGTAAAGCCTGCTCTTCGGCTGTGTTAAAATCTAAAAGCGTATTATCAATGTCAAATAGAAGCGTTCGGTATGTTTTCATTCTTCTCTCTCCTTCAACTAATCTATTACTTTGTCTACTCGTATATATTGTCGTTTGCTAGACAGCTCAGTTTTTCTTTATCTTTAAGAATAATGGAGCCTTTCTTTTTTTCAATAACTCCTTGCGCTACGAATTTCTGAAGAACACGATTTAAATGCCGGTAAGTCGTTCCGATTAAATTAGCTATATCTTTTAAGCTTTCTGTTTTTTGGTTCATAACCAAATGTGATTCTTCACAAAAAATAGAAAGTAAATAGCTAGCCAGCCGCACTTCAACTGGATACATTAAATTAAAACTGAGCGAGTTCGATTTTGCGCAAAACTTTTTTGTGAGCATTTCCAGTAAAAACGTCAGCAGCTGTGGGTCATTGCTCGCATGCTGTTTTAATCGTTTGTATGGTATACCAATCACAACTAAAGGTGAAACGGCTTCAACCGTATTCATAATATCAACATCTTGTACATACTCAATATCGCCTATTACTTCAAGGGGCTGTTTAAAGGAAAGAACAAGCGTCTTGCCTTCGGGCGATATGGTATAAACTTTAACCTTGCCTTTCACCAATATGTACAAACAGTGAGACGCGTCTCCTTGAGAACAAAGACGTTCTCCTGCCTCAACATCATACAGTGACAAATGCGGTAGTAACTCTTTTTTGAAAACCGACTCTAATTTATAAGTATTTATATACTCCATCAGCTGTTTCTCACTCGTAATTTCCCTCATGTTTTCCTCTCCATCATAACGGTTTCTTTTATTAAACAATAACATTTCCTAAAATAAAAAGGACATATGTCTCAAATAAATTTTTACGTTATATTCATAGCTCACTTTCAAGATAAATATATACATAAAAAGACTCTAGCTTGTTCGCTTAGAGTCTTTTTTTGCTAAACGCTCTTTTTATTTCTACCGTATCCAACGTAAATAAAGACGCCAATCAGCATCCAGCCGATTGAATACATCCACGTTTTCATTGATAAGTTAAACATCAGAAAGATACAGCACAGAATAGCAATAATTGGAATGAACGGTACAAAAGGTACTTTGAAACCGCGCTTTAAGTTAGGCTGAGTTTTTCGCAGAACCAAAATCGAAAATGAAACGGCAGCAAACGTGACAATCGCTAGCATATTCGCTAAATCTGCCAGCTGTTTTAAATCAACAAAACCAGCTACAACAGCGCCTAACGCGCCCACAAGCCATGTGGATATGACAGGTTCGCTGTTTTTTCGGTTTACTTTCGCAAAAAGAGACGGCAATAATCCATCATGGCTCATTGACATCAGTATGCGAGGCACGACAAACAAATAAGCAAATACGACGGCCATAATACCAATAACCGCTCCTATAGATACAATGAGCGCTGCCCATTCTTGTCCTACACTATTGAGCGCATATGACAACGCATCGCCTACGTTTAGCTCTTTATAAGAAACCATTCCTGTTAATACTAATGCAATTACTACGTAAATGACTGCACAAACACTCAGTGCAATCAAAATGCCTAGCGGCAAGTTTCTTTGCGGATTTTTCACTTCTTCTGCCGAAGTAGAAATGGCATCAAATCCGTTATAAGCAAAAAAGACGGAAGCTGCGCCTGCAAAGATTCCTTTCACACCAAAAGGCGTAAATGGATGCCAGTTATTTGTATGAATAAAAAAAACGCCGACGGCTACAAATAAAAGAACAATACCTATCTTGATTAAAACCATTAAGTTATTTATTTTTTTACTTTCTTTTACCCCTCTTGTTAATAAAAACGACATGCACAGGACAATAAATACCGCAGGAAGATTAATAATACCTCCACCGCTTGGTATGGCCGTGAACGATTCAGGAAGTCTAATACCAAATTCAGTAAGCACATTATTCACATAAGATGACCATCCGCCCGCTACTGAAGCTAAAGATACCGTATAGCAGCCTACGATGGACCACCCTATTAAATGCGCTACAAATTTCCCTAGTGAAACATATATGTATGTATATGCGCCTCCCGAACTTGGAATAGCTGAACCAAATTCTGCATAACACAGCGCTACAAGAATACAGGCTACTGCAGAAATAACAAAGGAAATGGAGACCGAGGGCCCTGCATCCCTCGCAGCAACTAGCCCAGCTATTACCAGAACTCCTGTCCCAATAGTTGCTCCTACTCCCATCAAAATAACATCAAATAACCCTAGTGTCTTGGTTGATTCTTTTGCTGCATTTTCCTCTAGCAGCTTGTTAACATCTTTTTTTGCAAACAGATTACTCATGATGACTAACCTCTCTTCATCTCATTACGAATGGCTACTTTTTAGTGGTAGATCTTTCTATATATGTAACAGTGAATTATTTTACTACATTTAATTTTCTGTGTAAAATAATTTAGTTTTTGAACTTTTTAATGACTAAAATAAATTTACTAGCGATGTTTTTTATAACACCATTACAATGTACCCGAACAGACTAAAAATATGTGTTAACAACTTTCTCAAAATTGGCTTCATTCACAGTTGCTTTTGTACTATACTAAAGAAAAACTTCATAGGAGCAACGTAAAAGATGAACTTATTTTATTTTCTAAAGGGGTTAGTGATCGGTTTTTCCGTTGCTGCTCCCGTCGGTCCCATTGGTATTTTATGTATCAATCGCACGTTATCTAAAGGGCGATTACACGGATTTGTATCCGGGCTGGGAGCAGCTACAGCAGATGCTCTTTATGGATGCATCGCTGCGTTTGGCTTAACGTTCATTACAACTTTTTTATTAACCCAAAAGATTTGGCTTCAGCTGATTGGGGGATTATTTTTATGTTATTTAGGTGTTCAAACATTCCGTTCTCAACCTGCAGAGCACGCTGCCGCTGCTAAAGGAGGGGGTTTGCTTCATTCTTATACATCCGTTCTTTTTTTAACCGTGACGAATCCAATGACCATCTTATTTTTTATCGGCGTGTTTTCTGGTGTAGGCATTAGTAAATCGGCATTTGATGTTGCTTCTGCGTTGACAATGGTTACAGGCGTATTTTTAGGATCGGCCTGCTGGTGGCTTTCGCTCAGTTTTGCTATTAGTCTTGCTCGGTCGAAGTTTACGAATAACAGCTTGGTCTGGGTAAATCGTATTTCGGGAGCGGTTGTACTGACTTTCGGGATATTTGCGTTATACAAATTGCTATAAGAAGTCATTTGTCTCCTTTTCTGGGACAAGTGATTTGTTTAATAGAAAAGAATAATCTTAAAAAATACCCTAAACGCTGTCTTTTCTGTATAATAGATAAATAGAAAAACAGAAAAGTATAAAAATGCTTGAAAACTACATACTCAATCATTAGTCTTCAAACATAATAAGGGGAAATAAAGCATGACCATTCTTCTAGTAGATGACAATCAAGTCAATCTATTTGTGATTGAAAAAATTTTAAAAGGCGCTGGCTATGATAACTGCGTATCTCTTACATCTGCCCATGCCCTTTTCGACTATCTTAACCTGAACGATGAGAACTTAAAAACAAATTCGGTCGATTTGATTTTACTTGACATTATGATGCCCGAAATTGATGGAATTGAAGCGTGCAGGCGAATTCAGCAGGTAGAACGCTTGAAACATATTCCAATTATCTTTGTCACAGCTCTAGAAGACAGCAGCAAATTAGTAGAAGCTCTAGACGCCGGCGGAACAGATTATGTAACAAAGCCGATTAATAAAGTGGAACTACTGGCTCGTATGCGGGTAGCTTTACGCCTTAAAGCAGAACTTGACTGGCACACGGAACATGAAAAGAAAATTCAAAATGAGTTGGATTTAGCTACACACGTACAGCAAAACTTACTCAGTCCCCCTTTACGAGAAAAAGATATTCAAATGGAAGTTTCATACTATCCTTCTTTTAAATTAGCGGGTGATATGTACTATTGGCACAAAATTGACGAGCACCGGTACGGAATTATTCTTTTTGATATGATGGGGCACGGCATCTCTGCCTCGCTCGTTTGTATGTTCATTTCTTCTGTGCTTAGAGAAGCCATTAAATCGATTGTAGACCCTGAGCAGGTTATTACAGAATTAAATCGCTACATGGAACTATTGCACAGTGAAAAAGATGAAATTCCATACTATTTCACTGCTATTTATTTAGTTATTGATACGGAAGCTAAAACGGTAGAATACGTGAATGCCGGGCACCCGGAAGGTTATATGTTAGTAGATGAACATACGCTTGTTCCTCTTCAGCGCGGCAGCTGCCCCGTAGGTTTTTTTGAAGAAATGGACGTGCAGAAATCTGTTGTCAGCTTTGAAAACGATGTGCAAATTTTACTATTTACTGACGGAGCTCTCGAATCAATGGGTCCTTGCGAAATTGAATCCGCTCTTCGTCTGCAGAAATTGACCGAACAAAAGTGGACCAATCCAAAAACATTCATGAATGAAATTTTTTCAGAAGAACAAAAGTTAAATCAGCCTGATGATATGTGTGTACTCATGATTCAAGCGCAAGCACAGTAAGAAAAGGACCTCACCATGAGGTCCTTTTCTTATTGCTTTTGATAGATTCGTTCGTTACCTGCAAACTCTATATAAGAAGCGGACCCTTCAGAAAAGCGAAGCGTTTCTTTATCACCAAGTCCAAGAAATCCTTTTGAACACAGGCTTTCTGAAAATAAATTATACACTTGATTTTGCAGCTGAGCTGTAAAATAAATAAGGACGTTTCGGCAAATGATGACGTGAAATTCATTAAATGACTGATCCGTGACTAAATTATGCTGAGCAAAGATAATATTTTTTAGCAGCGACGGATGAAAATATGCATAGTGATGATCCGTCTGATAATATTCCGAGAAGGCGTTCTTTCCACCGGCTTGAATATAATTTTTTGTATATGACTTCATTTTACGTAAAGAAAAGGCACCTTGTTTTGCTTTTTCTAATACATCCTCGTTCATATCGGTTGCGTAAATGACCGTTTTATCCATTAACCCTTCTTCTTCTAAAAGAATCGCCATAGAAAATACCTCTTCGCCCGTTGCACAGCCAGCATGCCAAATGCGAATTTCCGGATAATCCTTCAATACGGGAATCACTTTTGTGCGAAATGCTTTAAAAAAGCTTGGATCGCGAAACATCTCTGTTACATTTATCGAAAAATCATTTAAAAGCTGATTCATAAATTCTTCTTCGTGAATCGCTTTTTCTAACAATCGAGACACGGTTGGAATACGTTCAATTTTCATTCGATTATAGACTCGGCGACAGATAGAAGATTTAGCGTACTGTCTGAAATCGAATCCTGTTAATCGATAAATAGCCGTCAGCAGTAAATCAATCTCTAAATCTGTTTTTTTATTCATAACTAAGTCTTCACTTAAATCTAGGTGCTTCATATCCATTTATGTTTCATACCCCGCTTAATTTACTAGCCATACACGCATAACGGAGAACAGCTGATTTAAATCTAAAGGTTTGCTGATATAATCTGATGCTCCAGCTTCCAAGCATTTTTCACGATCGTTTTTCATTGCTTTAGCGGTTAGTGCAATAATAGGCAAATCAACAAGCTTGAGCTCTCCTCTAATTTTCTGCATCGCTTCATATCCGTCCATTTGCGGCATCATAATATCCATTAAAATGAGATCAAATGGTTCACTATTCTTCATCATTTCAAGACACTCTATTCCGTTATGAGCTGTCATAATGGTCATACCTTGTTTAGCTAGCGCAGTCTTTAAGGCAAAAATGTTGCGCTGGTCATCATCTACGATGAGCACTCGCTTATCCTGAAACACATTTTCATCATCTTGCAATGAAGGTTCAACTGGTTGTACAGGATGGTCAATTTCAGTTATTTCTGCTTCAGGTTCAGCTTCTTCTACAGATACCGCTACTTCTTCGTATGCAAAATTCACTTTTTCATAGTCAATAAGACCGTTAGAAAGGCTAGGGAGATAGAGTGTAAACGTACTTCCTTTTCCTACTTCACTGCTCAGTGAAATCCAGCCGCCCAACAATTTTGCAAACTCACTGCAAATAGATAAGCCAAGTCCCGTTCCTCCGTATTTGCGAACCGTAGCTCCATCTGCCTGCTGAAACGCTTCAAAGATAAGCTGATGCTTCTCTTTTGGTATACCAATCCCTGTATCAGCTACAGCTATTTCTAGCCAGCAATCCGTATCAATTGTACGCATAGCTGTTGTAAGACGATGGTCAGCTACTCGTTGAATGGATACTGTGACAGATCCCGATTCCGTAAATTTAAATGCATTTGATAAAAGATTTTTCACAATTTGTTGGAATCTCTTTTCATCTGTGTGAATGATGTCCGGTACATCTTGTGCTTTATTAATTTTCAATTGTACTTTTTTCTGTTCAGCAACATGGCTGAAATTACGTTCAATTTGATCTGGAAGCTCACTCATATTCATCTCGGCAAGCAAAACATCTAGTTTTCCAGACTCTACTTTTGATAAATCCAAGATGTCGTTGATTAATGCCAACAAGTCTTTTCCTGAAGAATGAATAATACGAGCATATTCTTCTTCATCTTCAGATAGCGTTTTAGCCGCGTTTTCTTCAAGCATTTCAGACAGAATAAGAATGCTGTTAAGCGGTGTTCGAAGCTCGTGCGACATATTAGCAAGGAATTCGGATTTGTATTGAGAATTCAATTCCAGCTGATGCGCTTTTTCTTCTAAATCTTCCTTTGCAGCCTCTAATTCAAACGATTTTTCTTCTGCATCTTTTGTTCTTTCTTCTAGCTGTTCATTAATCATACGAAGCTCTTCAGACTGCATTTGCAGTTCCTCTGATTGTGTTTGAAGTTCTTCAGACTGAGCCTGGAGCTCTTCTGTCATCGCCTGAGATTCCTTTAATAGACGAGCAATTTCCATCCGTCTGATTACACCATTGATAGTCAGACCAAACGTTTCAATCACTTGACTAATAAGTTCTTGCTCTAAAGCTGTAAATTCGTGCAGCGATGCAAGCTCAATAACAGCAATTACTTCATCTTCAAACAAGACGGGTACAATAAAAATACTCTTAGGTTTTACGTCTCCTAATCCTGAAGCAATGAGCTGGTACGTGTCAGGTACATCATTTATGACAAAGGTTCTTTTTTCTAAAGCAGCTTGTCCGATAAGCCCTTCGCCTATCAAAAAGCTCGCTCTTCCCGCTTCACTTTTTTGATCTGCAAAAGCAGCTTGTTTGACGAATAGGTTTCCTTTATCATTTTCCTCTCGAACATAAAATGCCCCGAAAGAAGCTCCTGTCATTTCTGAAATCGTAAAGAGAAATTTTTCCGCGAGCTTGTCTACGGATGCTATGCCTTGGTACATTGTTACAGCATGTGCAAGGTTCGTTTGAAGCCAGTTTCGCTCTTCGATATTTTTTAACAGCGCGTTCGTAGCTAGCCCTAAATCTTTAATTTCATCATTAGATCTAACTTTAATTCTTCCTTTTAACTCGCCTTTTGAAGCCGTAATTCGTTTGATCGTTTGCGTAACTTCTTTAATCGTATTCACAATAGAATTGGACAAAACAACAGCAATAACAAGTGAAATAAGCGTAACAAAAAACAGCAAACCGTAAAGACCGATTTTAATTTTTTGATTTTTCTCGTCTAACTCTGTTGCTCTTGTTTCAGTGGATTTCTTCTCTACATTTCGAAAAGAAGTAAACTGGCTGCGTATATCGTCCATATACTGGCGCCCAGGATCTTTCTCAAAAAATTGCTGAAGCTCTTTTGTATTATTTTCTTTTTTTAATGCAATGGTCGGTTCACCAGCAGCTTCAATCCAGTCTTGAATGCTTCCTTTAATCTTCTCCAGTTTCTCCTGCTGATTTGGATTATTATTTAGAAGCTGATACAACGCATTATAATCTTTTTCCCAACTTGATGCTGCGCTGTTATAAGGTTCTAAGTAACTCGCTTCTCCTGTAATAATATAGCCTCTTTGTCCGGTTTCCATATCGAGCAGGTGTTTTTCAATTCGATTGGTCAGATCATGGACTTCAATATCATGATCAATGATGAAATTTCGCTCTTTTTGCAAAGATGAAATTTGACTGTTTAAAACAATAAATGCAATAAATAAACAGATAATAACAATTAAATATCCAATAATAATTTTGGATTTGATGCCAAACCTCATTTTCTTTTCCATAATGTTCCTACTTTCATTCTAGATATTCTTCTAGAAGCATTCGAAAAACATGTTTATTTTTGCCGCTGGACAATTTCACTTTCAGTACACACTCTCCACTCCATCTTTCTTTGCTTGATAGGGCCTCTCTCTTTTTCCTATCTAGTCAACATTCCTATTATACACTCTATTTTTGTACAGAAAAATATTTATTGTACAAGAGGGAAAGATTAATTTTCCAGTTTGCAAATATCTATTTTCAAGCTCTCTATAAAAATAGGCCCATGCTGTTAAAAGCATGAGCCTATCTTACAATATTTTTGTACACAATAAGGTAATGAAAAGTAATTTATGCTCTGGGGAATCACATAAATTATGACAACATAGGTATAAATAAATACTTACTTGCGAAACGTAAAGCATTCATTATTTAAATTGTACTTGGAGAATAGAAGGCCTTGCCACTTTTTTTAATTTAAATATATTTTTTAAACTTACATATCTACTTGCTGTACTTTTTATCTCGAGCTCTTTAACATTGCCAAAATCTTTGAGAGACTCGCTAGGTTCTTATTTTGAAGAGTTTCAGCAAAATGTGATATTTTATAAAGCGTTTCCATACTTTCAATCGGATATTTTCCAGCGGCAGTTTCACCAGAAAGCATCACTGCATTGGTACCATCAAGTACTGCCTGAAATACATCTGTCACCTCAGCCCTTGTAGGAATTGCGCTGCGCACCATTGATTGAAGCATTTGTGTCGCTGTGATCACATACTTGTTTTGCATCCGGCATTCATGAATTAATATTTTTTGGAGCAAAGGAATCCATTCATAAGGCAGCTCTACTCCTAAATCTCCCCGTGCAATCATAATTCCATCGCCTTCTTCACATATTTTCTTGAAATTTTCTATAGCTTCCATTGTTTCCACTTTTGCAATCAGCTTTGGTGCATTTAGATGTTTTAAATAGATAAAATTTTTGATGTCTTTTAAATGTTCAGGAGTTCTTACGAACGAACAAGCAAGAAAATCTACTTTTTCTTTTAATAAGAATACGATGTCTTTTTTATCTTTTTCAGTAATGGCTGGCAAACGAACGCGAGCACCTGGCAAATTTACTCCTTTATGAGAAGAAATAGATCCGCCCTTTTTTACCTTTGTGACAAGGGTATCTTCTTCTACTCTTTCAACAACCAGTTCTACTTGACCGTCATTCATTAAGATTTTGCTTCCTGTTTGAACATCCTTTACGATACTCTTATAGTCAACGCTGGCTCCTTTTTCATTTCCTGACACCTGCTCTGTATATAAAATAAACGATGCGCCTTCTTTTAACACTACTTCTTTTGACTTTATCACTCCAAGTCTAATTTTAGGACCTTGTAAATCTCCTAAAATTTGAACAGAGGAATTTAAAGACCTTAACGTATCTATAATTGTTTTATGACTTTCATGCGACCCGTGAGATAAATTCAGTCGAGCAATTGTCATTCCTTTTCCCAACAGTCTCTCTAGTACATCTTTTTTATTACTAGCAGGTCCAATTGTACAGATTCTATCGATTGCCACTGCCTTTCACCATCCTTTTAATGTAGGATGCCCATTTTCATAAAAGAGATAAGCTTTATACAAAAATAGGTATACCAACACAAAAAAATGCCTCTTAGTCAATAACTTGCCTAAGAGACAGCCCTTTTATTACTTTACCCAGCTTTCCGTCACTTTCTTATTTTTAGAAATCCAGTTTTTCACGCCTTTTGTTTCGTCTTTTGCACTGTTAATTTCTGATTCTAAAGATGCTAGTTGATCGGCACTAATAGAAAAATCTTTCAGCCACTTTGCTGCTTCTGGATAATCTTCTTTAAATGCCTTTTTGCTAATCGACTGTATTTTTTCAGGTCCAGTTGGATTCATCGTATTTTTCGGATCTTTTAAGTATCTGAGATTATACTTTTCAAAAGCCCAGTGCGGGCGCCATAACGTAACAACAATGGGTTCTTTATTAGCAATGGCTTTATCTAATTCCGATAACATGGCGGCTGTGCTGCTTTCTACTAAATTCCAATCTGTTAACCCATAGCTTGGCATCGCATGATCTTTAGTAAGACCGTTTATTCCAGATCCTGATTCAATACTAATAATCTTTCCGTTAAACTCATCTTTCTTATTTTTTAAATCAGCCAGTGACTGCGCGTCTACGTAGTCGGGAACGGCCAATCCACTATCTGCTTGATCATACCAAGTACCGAGCACGTCAACTCGTTTTCCAAATCTTTCCATATAAGAACTATGGGTGGTCGGCATCCATACATCCAAAAATAAATCAATGTTCCCTTGAGCAACTCCTGAGAAAAGCGGAGCTACGTCGCTTTGAACCGCTTTAACATTATAGCCTTTTTTCTCTAATAATTCCTTCCATAGAAACGTAACAGCTACGGCTTCGTCCCATGGTATGTATCCAATTGTAATTTCTTTTTTAGTCGTCGTTCCGCTTGCTGTATGACTATTGCCACATGCGGAGGCAAGCAGCATAATGACGATTGCTAGCATAATAATAGAAAATTTTTTTGATTGTTTCATATACTCCCACCTTTATTCATTTTATTTACTTGATTGAATATCTTTTCTTTTTTGAGTAGAAAGGTGCGTCAGACGATCTAAAATAACGGCAATAATGACAACCGCAATCCCACCGATAAATCCTAAGCCTACATCCAACATACTGATGCTTCTTAATACCTCAGCACCCAAGCCCCCTGCACCGACCATTGAAGAAATAACAACCATCGAAAGAGATAGCATAATAACCTGGTTTACACCCGACATAATCATAGGCAAAGCGAGCGGCAGCTGGACTTTAATTAATTTTTGCCATTCCGTCGCTCCAAAAGCTTCTGCTGCTTCTAAAGTGGTTTGGGGAACTTGCTGAAGTCCAAGCAGCGTCAGACGAACGGCAGGCGGCATTGCGAAAATAAAAGTAGCAATAAGAGCTGTAACATTCCCTAATCCAAATAAAAGTACGGACGGAATTAAGTAAACAAAAGCAGGCATTGTTTGCATAATATCAAGAATGGGCTTTATCACTGCTCCAACTTTGTTAAAGCGGTGTGATAATATGCCTAAAGGAACGCCAAATAGAAGTGAGATAATAGTAGAAGCTAAAACGAGAGATAAGGTCAGCATCGATGCTTCCCATAAATTCAAGCTAATAATAAGAAGTAAACCAAAACACGTAAATACAGCTATCTTCCAATCTGTTAACCATAGCGCTAATAGAACAAAAACAACGACCGTTACTAGCGGAGGAGAAGCGGTCAATACCCATTCGAGACTGCTTATTAAGCTGGTCATTATCTGGTTGATTCCAGTAAATACACCTGAAAAACTATCAATCATGTAATCAACAAATGAGTTTGCCCATTTATCTAAAGGGATACGAGGAATCGTCGCAGAATTTACCATCATATTTATCGGACCTCCATTTGATATGACTTAACTTCTTGTTGCTCGGTCACTGCAGTACGTTCAGTGAAATTTGCAATAAGAGTGTGTGGGGAAATCATACCTTGTAGGCGATGATGATTATCAACAATGACTACAGGCGAATGACTGTCTGTAAATAAAGGAATCATTTCTTGTAAAGACATATCCGGATTAACACAATGCGGCTGTTTCATTTCTTTTCCTTTTAAATCATGCTTATGAGCTTCTATCAGCTCCATCACCGTATAAACGCTCATTAAGCCCAATAAGCGGTCAGCACTATCAAGAACAAAAATAGTAGATAAATGATTGGTTCTCATTCTTCTTAATACGACTTGCGGTGATTCATACTCATAGGCAGCCGTTTCTACCGGAACCACCGCGTCTTTAGCAAGGCGAATTTTGCCGTAATTAACGTCTTGAACAAGCAGCTTTACATAATCGGTTGCCGGTTGGCTTAAAATATCTTCAGCGGTTCCAAGCTGTACAATTTCCCCGTCTTTCATCACGGCAGCCCGGTGGCCTAAAGTTAATGCTTCATCTAAATCATGCGTCACAAAAATAACTGTTTTTTGTACTTCTCCCTGAATATCAAGAAATAGCTTTTGCATATCTCTTCGAATAAGAGGATCTAAAGCTGAAAAAGGCTCATCCATCAGCAAAATCTCCTGTTCAGAAGCAAGAGCTCTCGCTAATCCAACCCGTTGCTGCATACCTCCTGATAATTCATAAATTCTTTTATAAGCTTGTCCATTTAAGCCCACCATTTCAAGCGCCTTTTTCCCTCGCTTTTCTCTTTCGTTTGCTGATACACCTTGTATCTCTAGACCGAACGTAATGTTGTCAATCACGTTGCGGTTTGGAAGGAGGCCCACATTTTGAAAGACCATCCCAATTTTATTTCTCCGGACTTCCTGAAGCTGTCTTTTTGGCATATGAGAAATATCTGTGTTTTCTAGATATACCGTCCCTTCTGTCGGTTCTACAAGCCCGTTCAGGCATCGAAGTAAAGTAGATTTCCCGCTTCCTGATAATCCAATTAGCACAAAGGTTTCTCCCTTTTTCACTTCGAAATGAGCATTGTAAATAGCAACGGTTGTCTTAGTAGCTTGTTCGACTTCATATTTACTTTCTCCAGCTTCTCGTAGCTTAAGAGCCTGTTCTTTTTGGCGACCAAATACTTTTGAAACATCGGTAACGCGGATAATGGGTTCTGTTAGTTTAGAGCTTGTACTCAATTTATTTCCCCCTTATTTTAAAGTAGATTGTTAGAGGTGGTCTGACACCTCAAGGTAACGTGTCAGACCACTTCTACTTACTATTTGACCTTCATACCGATTGCTTCCAATACATAATTGTAAAAATGAGAAACGTGCTGTTCGATAGGTACTAAAATACCTCCTTCTTTATAAGATTTTGAGCTCATATTTTCTTGACACCACTCACACGCTTCAAAGTCTTGTAAATTAACGCGGTGAAATAATTCCACGGCATCTTTTGGATCAAAATCAGGCTTAGCCATTTCTTCCGGGTCGAATAACCATTCACAAATCACTTTAGACTTTTCCGCACTAATTGGAATAATACGATGAATAATAACGTGATCCGGTGTTAAATTGATAAATACAAGCGGCAGAACGGTAATGCCAAAATACGTGCGGTCATCTTCAGGAAGCAATCCTTTTAGCATAGGACGGCTTCCTTTCCCGCTGATTGAAAAAGCTTCTAATTCATTCCCAAACTTAGCTCCGCCCCCCACGGAACTTTGAGTGCCGACTCCCGAACGAAATTCAGGCAGCGTTGCCGTAAGTTCAGGATGAATAGAGGAACAGTGATAGCACTCTTGAAAGTTTTCTACAATAAGCTTCCAGTTTGCCTCGACTTCATATTCTTCACGATGAGCGGATTTCAAGTTTTGAATTTCATATCTAGCAAACGTATAAAGTTCTCCAAAACGATCAAAAATTTGTGCGTCTAGCTGATATTCAACAGACATAGGATTGTCAGATAAATTAACCCAAACCATACCGTGCCACACTTCAACGTGAACGGATGTTAGTCCGTAATTTTCATTATGCACGAGTTCTTCTCGACAGTGGCTTGTGTTAGGAACACCTACTAAATCACCATCTAAGCTATAGCTCCACGAATGATATGGACAGCGAATAACACCTGCTTTACCGGATGCTTGGCTGCACAGCTTAGCTCCTCGATGCCGACATACGTTCAAGAATCCACGCAGCACGTGATCTTTTCCTCTAGTAATTAAAATATTTTCGCCTTCAACTCTCGTCGTAATATATTGTCCTGGTTCCGCTATTTCGTATTCAAATGCAACTAAACTCCATGATTTAGAAAATATATGATCTTTTTCTAACTTAAAAATGTCCGAAGATGTATACAACTCCCCTTTCAACGTGGGCTCAAGTCTCCCATTATCATTCACTAAACCATGTTCCATAACCATCCACTATTCCTCCTTCGCTTTTTTAGAAACATTTAAATAGAACTATTCGCAAGAGCTGACGACCATTTATACTATTTTATTCGCCGCAAATCGCTGCGGAGTAAACAAATCAATTGGGTGATTAGTTTTTCCCTCTATCACTAAATCTGCTAAAATTTCTCCTACTACGCTTGCAAACTTAAAACCATGTCCAGAAAATCCCGCTGCAATCGCTACTTGAGGATATTCAGGATGCAGTGAAATGACAAAATGTTCATCTGGTGTATTGGTATACATGCACGTTTTCCCTTGTAAAAATCGACCGTTAAGCTGCGGAATACCTTGAGCTAGATAGTGCCGCATCATGTTCACTTCGTCTTCATATATATTTCGATCAATCGTTTCTGGCGTACACGCTGTTCCTTTTCGGAAAAACGCTACTTTTGCTCCTTCAGCCTTTAATCCAAAAGAAGGGAAACCATACAACTGTACATAATCATCTGCTTCCCAAATATAAATCGGCTGTTTTCCCACTGAAAAAATATCCATTCCTTGTGTTGGTTCAAAAAACATTTGCACATGACGCTCTACTTGTAAGCTAACACCCAAATCCCGTAATAAATCAGGTGCCCAAGCGCCTGTAGAAATAATGATTTTTCCAGCTTCATATATTCCATTAGCTGTTACAACGCGCACGCCTTCACCAGAAGGATGAGCTTCCCACGACACCACTTCCTCAAAAAAATGAAGCTCAGCTCCGTACTTTTCTGCTTGAAGAAGGTGAGTATATACGCTCGCTTCCGGCCTAACGAATCCAGCTCTTTCTTCATATAGAGCAACCGTAGCAGGTGAAGGTGTAAACGCCGGAAACCGTTTGTAAATATCCTTTGCTTCTAGAATCTCATACGCAAGATTCCACTGTTTAGAGCTTTCGATGCTTCCAGAAACCGTCAAGCTATCAGGAGGTCCCATCATAAGTCCACCGGTAACCGTAAGAATTTCTTGACCGCTTTCTCTTTCAATTTCATTCCATAATTCGTAGGCGCGAAGCAATAATGGAACGTAAGCAGGGTCTTCAAAATACGACTGTCGAATGATTCTAGAACCGCCGTGACTCGATCCTAGGTCATGAGCGGGACCGTATTGTTCTAACCCCAATACCCGCTGACCTTTTTTGGCGAGCTGATAAGCAGCCGTACTCCCCATAGCTCCTAATCCGATAATAATGACATCATAATGTGTTGACATCTGCATTCCTCCTGTCTTTCGATTGATCAATTAAACTACCGCTGGGGAGTGTGTCATCATTGTTGCTTTATAACGCTGACCGAAGTATTCAACTTCTAAAACCATTTCTTCATGTACAGCTTGAGATAATAAAGTGTGTACAATTCCTTTTCCTAAGCTGTATGAATAGCCGGCACTTGTCACAAATCCGAGGGCTGTTTCTCCATAAAAGACCGGTTCATATCCCATTACTATCGCTGAAGGATCATCTAATATGAGCGTCGCTAATACTGTTTCAGAATCTTTTCGCTGACGATCAAGCAATGCCTCTTTTCCAATAAAAACTGGTTTTGTTAAATCAACCATTTCATGAAGGTTAACTTCATATGGATGATGCTCGCTCCAAAAGTCTTTCCCGCTTTTTAACGAAAAAGATTCAATTCGAAGATTTTCAAGAGCTCGGTCTCCCGCGGCAATCAGCTGATAAGGCTGTCCTTGTTCAATTAATACATCCCATAAATTCAGACCTTGATCAGAAGTCGTAATCAACTCCCAGCTCTCCATTCCCCCGTAGGAATCACGCAGAGCAAGAACTGAACTCTTTTCAATAAACAGGGTTTTCGCTTGCCCTTCAATCCAAGTGCTGCTAAGTTCTGAGCATTGAACCACGGACTTCATTACTCCTGTAGCTTTAGGACCAATTAATGCTATACTGCATGTCCCTGACGTTACATCTTGAAAAATAACTTGACCGTTTTGAGGCACGTGTTTTTGAATCCAGCTTGCTTCTACAGCTCCCGTACAAACAATCAAGAAAGTGGATATATTTTTGCGAATAACCGTTATTTGATCTTTTATGCCGCCTCCCTCATGCAACATACATGTACGTATGCTTTGCCCTACTTTAATGTCTATATTTCCTGTCGTTAGCTTCTGTAAAAACTGGAGAGCTCCTTCCCCTTTAATTTCCAACCTTTTCTTTGCTGCCGTTGTATCGTAAATCGCCGCGTACTGACGAGTATGCAACTGTTCAGCCTCGATAATCGGTGACCAATATTCAGCCGACCACCCCTTTCTTATAACCATCCTCTTTTCATATGTGGATATAAGCGGATGGTTAGCTTCATACCACTGCGGCTGCTCCCACCCTGCTTTTTCGTTAAAATACGCTTTTAGTTCTTGCTGACGCATATAAAATGGACTCACGCGCATGTTTCGCGATACTTTTCGCTGCATAAATGGATGATGAATGCTATAAACCTCTTCATATTCTTCAATAGACCGCTGTTTGTAATAAACAGGGCTGCATGCATACGTATCGAAACGATTAATATCGCATAGCTCCAAATCAACAGTCGGTGCACCATTCATCAGCCATTCAGCCATTTGCCTAGCGACACCTGCAGAGTGCGTTACCCATATGGCTTCGGCTACCCAAAATCCCCCTACTGCTTGTGATTCGCCAAGCAGCGGCATTCCATCAGGTGTGAAGGAAAAAATGCCGTTCATTCCTTTTTTTATTCCTGGCTGTTTTAATGCCGGAATTAGTTCCAATGCATCTTCCCACGGTTTTTCAAAATCTTTTGGTGTAAAAGGTTTAACAGAAGGCATTTCTTTTGTTTCTCCGTATTTTGTAACGTCACTGAGTTCGATTGGAAACGGCTCATGCTGATATGATCCAATCCCAAGCCCTTTGTCTACCTGACGAAAATAAATTGCATTATCTTGATCTCGAATAAGAGGAGTCGCGACTTCTTCCGTTTCTCCGTTTAATTCAAGTAAATCATTTGTAAACACATATTGATGAGCCATGGGCTGAAGAGGAATCGTTACACCGACCATTTCTCCGATGCGAGGTCCCCAAAATCCGGCACAGCACACGATTACATCTGCTTCAAATTTTCCAGCGCTCGTATACACTGCTTTTACTTGATCATTTGTCACTTCGATATTTGTCACTTCTGTATGACCGTAAAATTCTACTCCGCACTCTTTAGAAAAACGAGTCATTTTATCAACGGCATGCAAAGGTTTGGCAATACCGTCTGAAGGAACATAGAGACCTCCGCAAATACGATCAGGACAAATCAGCGAATTTTTTTCCGCGCATTCCTGCGGTGAAAGAAGAAAAGCTTCGATTCCCCATGAGCTGGCAACACCAGCCTTTCTCTTTAGGTCTTCTAATCGCTCTGGTGTACGGGCAACTTCTAAACTGCCGACAGGATAAAACGAGCGCTGTTCATCTGTACTCAACTCTTTAAAGGTCTCGACTGTTTGAGAAGCTAGTGTTGTCAGAACTTTTGAAAAGCTAAGCTGAAATACAAGCCCCGGAGCGTGAGAAGTAGATCCTCCCGTTTCGAACAAAGGGCCTTGCTCAATCACTGTTATGTTTCTTTGCCCCATTTTACTTAAATAGTAGGCAATGCTGCACCCGACAATTCCAGCTCCTATCACTACTATCCTCTTATGTTCCATCACTTTATATCTCCCTCCTTTTTTGGTTTGAAGATGTTAAATATTGTCGATAGTTAATTATATTTTTAAGATTCATAATTTTCAAAGTATTTTGTCAAAAAGTGTGACATAGATTTTTTCAGACTTTCTTCCGCTAATGTTCGGATAACGCTTTCTTAACTTTAAAATATCAGAAAAACTGCCGTCTTTTTCTTTCGAATAACGAATTTTAAAGAAACTATCTATCTGTCAAAATGACACTTATCAATGAATGGTTATACCAAAAATGACGGAAAGAAGATAGCTAAAATAACTTAGCTATCTTCTTTTTAAACCATTTACCGATTAATTAATTTTGAAAGCTTAAATACTTTTGCTTATTTTTAGACCAAAGTTGCTTGTTTGACTACTTTTTTCATTTCTTCTGCAACGTTTCTTTTGTCTTTTTCACTTGTAATCCCCCCGCCTACAATCACAAGATCTGGCTGTGACTGCACGACTTCAGGAAGTGTATTCAGTTTAATGCCTCCTGCCACCGCTGTTTTTGCATTTTTCACAACTCGTTTAATCGTTTGAAGCTGCTCGAACGGGGTTTCTCCTTCAGCTTGAAGATCATACCCTGTGTGTACACAAATATAGTCAACACCGAGTGCATCGACTTCTTTTGCACGTTGCTCAAGGTTTTTTACATTAATCATATCAACAAGAATTTGTGTTCCTTGTTTTTTAGCCTCTTCTACAGCGCCTTTTATAGTCGAATCATCAGTAGCGCCAAGAATCGTAATAATACTAGCACCCGCTTCAGAAGCTTTCATTACTTCGTAAGCACCTGCATCCATAATTTTCAAATCAGCTAATACCTTTAAAGACGGAAAGGCTTCCTTGATTTCTTTGACTGCTTTTAGCCCTTCGTTAATTACAACTGGAGTTCCAATTTCTACAATATCGATATACTCTTGAACCTCCTGCACTACTTCTTTTGCCTCTGAAATATTTACAAGATCCAATGCTAATTGAAGTTCCATACTTACTTCACTCCTTCGTTAAATGGGGTTGTCTAGCATGAATTCATTGTAAAACCGTTACTTTCAAAAAAAAAGTAGGCACTTTTAAAACATATAGTCACTAAAAATATACTATGGACGCTTCAATGCAGCGTATTATTCTTGTTTTTTAGAAAATTCTGAATAATAAGGGTGTTTTTATTCTTTTCAACAAAAGATTTTAACCCATATGGCTGGAATTATTCATTTCAGGCTCTATAACGGTTTCCATATAATTTTTTCCCCACTCATCCAGGCTCTCAAGGATGGGCATCAAGCTTCTCCCGTGTTCGGTCAAGGAATATTCAACTTTTGGAGGGACAACCGGATAGACTTTGCGGTGAACGATTTGATCTTCTTCTAATTCTCGTAGCTGACTTACTAACATTCGCTGAGTAATTCCCGGCATCATGGACTTTAACTCCCCAAATCGTTTCGTCCCTTCTTTTCCTAGGTGCCACATAATCAACATTTTCCACTTGCCTCCAATAATCGTTAACGTTAATTCCTTTTCACAGTTAAACGTTTTGCTAAAAAGTCTGCTCAATCCTTTTTCCTCCCTTTTTATGCGTAATAGTATAGTTTTAGACACTATATGAAAATAAAGTGTCTACTTATAAAGGAAAATTGTACCTGCTATACTGTAATATGTAAAGGTGGTAAAAGACTATATTCACTGTAATAGACCGTTAAAATAAAGGAGGAGATTAATTGGGCAGTGTAGCTCGTTCACGTGATAATTGTCTCAAGTCTCATTCACCACAAGCGCTAGAAGTGGATTCCATGACCTTTATCTTATTTGGAGCAACAGGAGATTTAGCTAAAAGAAAAATTTTTCCTGCGTTATATAATTTATTTTTAGATAAAAAGCTGCCTTCTTCCTTTTCTATTGTTGGTACGGGTAGAAGCAACTGGTCTAATGATGCCTTTCAAATATATGTAGAAGAATCAGTAAAGACTTTTTCAAGGCGCTTTAGCCAAGGTGAATCCAAGATAAAAGAATTTCTTAAGACAGTTGGCTATCATAAAATGGATGTTACCAATAGTGATGGATATGACCAGTTGCTGCATGCTATTCAAAAAGGCGAAGCAGAATTAAATATTCCTGAAAATCGTCTTTTCTATTTATCAGTGGCTCCTGAATTTGTAGACGTTATTGCTTCAAATATAAATAGCGGCGGATTGGGATCTACAAAAGGCTGGAAACGTCTTATTATTGAAAAGCCTTTCGGGCACGATTTACAATCTGCTCAAGTGTTAAATCAAAAGCTTACTGAAACGTTCAATGAAGAAGAGATTTATCGTATCGACCACTATCTGGGAAAACCAATGATTCAAAATTTGGAGGCTTTAGCATCTGCGAACCCTATTTTACAAGCACTATGGAATCATCACTACGTTGCAAATGTCCAAATTACAGCTAGTGAAACAGTTGGTGTAGAAGAAAGAGCGCCTTACTATGATCAGTCCGGTGCAATTAGGGATATGTTCCAAAACCATATGCTTCAAATGCTTATGATGACTGCCATGCAGCTGCCAAAGACACTTAACATCGCAAAGACTCGCCAACAAAAGATAAAAATTATGAAAAGCCTTCGCCCTCTACAAAAAGAGTTTATCCATTCGAACGTCATAAGAGGTCAATACGAAGCGGGAAAAATCCAAAATGGTTCCGTTATAGGATATAAAGATGAGCTCGGCATCAATGCTGCTTCCGTTAATGATACATTTATAGCAGTGCGGGTATGGATTGATCATGAGCTTTGGAAAGGAGTACCTTTCTATCTTCGCACAGGAAAAAGAATGAGTAAAAAATGCACGCGTATCGTCATTGAATTTAAACATCCTTTAAAGGATATTTATACAGACGAAGAGGTTATTCCCAACCTTTTGGTTGTCGAAATCAGCCCAAATGAAGGTATATCACTGCAATTAAACAGCAAAAACCCTTTGAATGATAATAAAATCGAACCTATTTTTATTAATTTCTCAACAAATCAACAAGAAGTACCCGAGGCTTATGAACTGCTGTTATTTGATGCTTTACAGGGAGACTCCACATTTTTTGCTCATTGGGAAGAAGTTGAATTATCTTGGAAATGGGTGCAACCTATTTTAGAAGTTTTTAATGATGAACGCTTTCCTCTTCATTTTTATTCTGCGGGTACGATGGGACCAGCGGCTTCAAATCATTTGTTAGAAGAGGACGGTTTTAAGTGGTGGTGATTACTTTTAATCTCGTTAAAAAGAGGCTGGGGTAAAAGCATTTTATTTGAAGAAAAATCCGAACGATGAAGCGAGATTCTTGATGAAGAATCCAACTCGTTCGGATTTTTTCATTGTAGTCGTAAACGTAGGTTTACTGTATGTAGTTGCTTCTAGTTGTTCGTATTTTCTTTATTTAATATCAGCCATTTGATTTTTCGATCTCGCTCTTTTCTTTCTTGTTCATCAACCAAATCATATTTCTTCAGCAAGTGAAACATCTCGTTTAATGTTGTTTGCGAAGGATTTCGTACGAGAAACTCATGAAATAACGAGCGAATATCTTCTGGCAGCCACTGTGACTGCGAGTTAAACTTCTGCTGTACATCTTCTACCGAGTGGTCTAAATTACATTTCCCCATACCTTTTCCTCCCTTTTTATGTAACTGTTTTGCATTTTTTAGTCTTCTTTTCGTTTAAACGTACTTGGCATAACAACTGCTACAACTTCTCCGGTCGCAACAATGATGTCACTCGCGTATACTTCTGTTTTAACTCTCCATTTCTTCGGGTGAATTTCTTCAACTGTTCCTATTGCTTTTAGTACTTCACCCTGCGGCGTTGGCTTTTTAAAATCCACGTGGAGAGAACCGGTAACAAATCGCGGCGGCTCTGCTGAATCTCCTATTTCGTAGCCATTTTTACGGTATAGAGCAAGAGATGCAGAGCCTGTTCCATGGCAATCAATCAGTGAGGCAAGAAGTCCGCCATAAACAAATCCTGGTATGGCTGTATGTTCAGGCTTAGGTGTATAAAGGGTAATGGTTTTTTCTCCTAGCCATCCTGTCCGAAAATGATAGCCGTCCTGATTTAATCGGCCGCAGCCGTAACACCATGCAAAATCATCCGGATATTCGTCTTGAATCGCTTTTACTACTTTTTCCATGGTTCACCACTCCTTTTTCGGAATATTTTAACACATTTCCTCCTACAATCGTTAGAACTAAAAGGACTATTTTCAAGCTTAAATAACTAAAAATCATAATAGAAGAAAAGCCTCACTTAAAAAATAAGTGAGGCTTTATAGTTAAAATTCTTCATAAGCAGCGGGGTCTTGATTATTAAGTCTTCCATCCTCGCGATTTAATTCTGAAATCATATTCATCTCAGTTTCATCTAAAGAAAATGAAAAAATGGATATATTTTCAAGCTGCCGCTTGCGAGATGACGATTTTGGAATTGAAATCGCCCCTAGCTGATAATGCCATCGCAAAATTACTTGTGAAACTGTTTTATTATGACGATCGGCAATTTGTTTAATTGTTTCATTTTCTAAAACAGCACTTGCTCGCCCTAGCGGACTCCAAGATTCAATTTGAATGTTTTTCTCCTGATACCAATTTCGATATTGATGTTGATTAAAAAAAGGATGCAGTTCTATTTGATTGATACTTGGTAAAATGCCGGTCTCTTTTTCCAAGCGCTCAACATGCTCGGGAAGAAAATTACAAACACCAATTGAACGAATTAAGCCCCAGCGCTTCGCATCAATCAATGCTTGCCAAGCTTCTACATAATGATTTTGTTTAGGATTAGGCCAATGAATAAGATACAAATCGTAATAGTCTAAATTCGCGCGATATAAAGATTCTTGGATAGTAGGAATTGCTTTGTCATACGTATGGTAGCGCCCTGGGAGTTTAGACGTAACGAATAGTTCTTGTCTAGAAACCGATGTTCTTCGAAGAGCTTGGCCCACAGTGCCTTCATTTTCGTAATTATAAGCCGTATCAATTAGACGATACCCTACATCAATCGCACTCGTTATAGCGTTGACTCCTTCATTTCCGTTAAGCTTATATGTACCAAAACCTATAGCAGGCAAGGTTGCCCCGTCATTAAGGGTTATTTCAGGAATTACTTTACTCATTATTATCCACTCCTTTCGATCATGCCCTAAGGTTAGCATATATTATCCAATACTTGAATAAATTTGCACCACTCATTTTCATAAAGGAGTGGTGCTTTCAAACAATCAAAAAAGTAATTACGGAGAAACCTCCGTTTTAAACTCATTAACTTCGCACTTTTCTGTTTCTTTCTTGTTTTTAGTTAACGTAAAGAAAGCTACAAAACCTAAAAGCGCCGTACTAAATAAAATAGCAGCCATCGGAATCGCTGTGGTTTCGTTAATACCCACTAAAGGAGAAACAATAGATCCTAAAGTTAGTGGAAGCATGCCTAACACGGCACTCGCACTTCCTGCTCTATGTCCTTGATTTTTCATTGCCAATGTCACCGAGCCTGTGATCGTCATTCCTATAGAGATCATGTAAATAAAAATGGGAATAACAATCGTAGCCAGCGGCCCTTTAAGCATGGTCATGATAAGAAGTACGCTAGTAGCACTTACAGCCGTAATCACGGCAATGCGAAGCAGGCTTCTTTCATGAAGAATTCCGCTAAAGCGCCCTATAATAAAGCTTCCAGTCACAATGGCCAAGCCGTTAATCCCAAACAAAATGCTGAAAATTTGCGGAGAAACATGATAGATCCCTTGATAGACAAATGGAGTGCCTGATACATAAGCAAAGCTTCCTCCGTGGACCAGTCCGACAATTAAGGCATACCCAATAAAAGAGCGGTCTTGTAATAAACTGCCCATCGTGCGAACGGAATGACCAATTGAACTTGACGTTCTATTTTCAATTGGCAAAGTTTCTTTTAAACGCATTGAGATTGTTAAAACAATTAAAAGACCTATTAAACTTAAAAACAAGAAAATAGTATGCCAGCTTGCAAAAGGAAGAAGTAAAATAGCACCTCCGGCCATTGGTGCTATCATTGGTGCAAAGGCATTAATAACCATTAACAGAGCAAAAAATTTCGTAAGCTCTCTTCCACTAAAAACGTCTCTGACAATGGCTCGAGAAAGAACAACTCCTGCCGAAGCCGTAAACCCTTGTAAAAAGCGTGCGATGACTAAAGCTGTAATAGTAGGAGCCAAAGCACAGAGCAAGGACGATATCATAAATAAAGAGATGGAGATGAGTAAAGGTCGTTTTCGTCCCTTCGCATCACTGATTGGACCGATGACGATTTGACCGATGGCAAGGCCTAGTAAACACGATGTTAAACTAAGCTGAACAAGTGAAGCTCGCGCATCTAAATGATCAGCAATAGCAGGGAAACTTGGCAAATACATATCGATATTAAGCGGACCTAATATCGCAAGCGTGCTGAGAAGAAACGCCAATCCTAGACGTTTTTTTCCAGTTGGGTTATGAAGCATAATAGCAGAGCACCTTCCTTACCTAAATATTGTATTTTCACAGATAACCTTTAGTCTATTGAAAGGCATCTCTTCTGTCTAGGACATTTGTCTAAAGATGTAGGTAAAGTTCCATTCGCCAAAAAGGATGTATGACTGATGACATACGGTTGATATTCAAAAAACAACGCTTGAAATATCCTTAAGATACTTCAAGCGTTGTTTAAGCGTTTGTTATATACTATCTAATGCCTGCTGTAAATCTCTCATAATATCTTCCCATGCTTCCAGTCCAACCGATAAGCGAAGGAGTTCGTTTGAAATTCCCATTTCTTTTCGAGCTTCTTCCGGCACAACTGCATGCGTCATCGAGGCAGGATGCTGAATAAGTGTTTCAGCATCTCCAAGACTCACCGCAATAGAAATGAGCTTAAGCTGATTAACCACTTTTACGGTTTCTTCATAACCTCCTTTCACTTCAAAGGAGAGAAGCCCCCCTCCTTTTCTCATTTGCTTTTGCATGAGAGAATAAGCAGTGCTTTTTTTATCACCTGGATAATAAACGGCTTTCACCTTGGGGTGGAGACTTAATTGTTTTGCTATGTGTTCAGCATTTTCACAGTGACGATCCATTCGAACGGCCAGCGTTTTTAAGCCTCGGAGTAACAGCCACGCATCAAACGGTGAAAGAATGCCTCCGATATCTTTTTGCGTCGTTTTGCGCAGTACGGAAATAACCTCTTTGTTCCCTACTACAATTCCTGCGACAACATCTCCGTGTCCACCAATAAATTTTGTTGCGCTATGAATGACTAAGTCGCACCCAAGCTTCAGCGGCTGTTGCAAATAAGGAGTTGAGAAGGTATTGTCTACTACCACAGGAATTCCTTTTTGTTTGGCGATAGAAGCAACTAACTCTAAATCTACTAAAGTCATAGTCGGGTTAATCGGTGTTTCAATATAAATACATGCTGTATCTTTTCTGATAGCAGCAAGAATTTCTTCCTCAGTTTCCAAGTTGGAGAAAGAATGATGGATTTGATATTTTTCCTCAAGCATTTCTAAGAGACCAAACGTGCATCCATACACTCCTTTAGAACATAAAATATGATCGCCTGCTTTTGTAAGTCCAATCAATACAGCCGATACTGCAGCCATTCCTGATCCAAATGCCAAAGCGGCTTCTCCTTCTTCAAGCTGTGCCATACGCTCTTCTAAAATGGTGACCGTTGGATTTGATAACCGGGAATATACATAACCATCTTCTGCTCCGCTAAACCGGTTTGCACCTTGTTCTATAGATGAAAATGTAAATGTAGACGTTTGATAGATAGGCGGAGCTAAGCTATCAAAATGATGTTTTGATTCATACCCTGCGTGAATGGCTTTTGTTTCAAACTGATATTTCTCTTTTTCGTTCATACGGCTTCCCCCTTATGCACACAAGCACTATGTCATTTTTTTAAAAAAATGTAAGCGTTTTCTTTTATTATATTTCTCTTTTCTTTTTTCGTTCCCTGCCTCTCCATGGAGATAATTCCACCGTAGAGAAAGAAGCGACATGCACCCTGCACCTCGCTTTACTTCATCATTTGTTTAATTAGTGCTGAATTACGTTTTTTGAATACTTCATTATGAGAAGAAACCATAGCCGCCTTAGCAGCAGAGGGCTGAACGAATTTTTTTGCTTTGTTTACGGCATTAGCAGCGTCTTGAAAAGCACCTGTAATCAAATGGACTTTTCCCTCGTGCATGAGAATGTCTCCCGCTGCATACACGCCTTCTACCGACGTTTCGCTTGCTGCGTTACCTGCAACATAGCAGTCATCAATGGTTTTAATATGTAATTCACTGTTTTTTAACAGCTCTGTATCTCTTTCATAACCGTGATTAATAATGACTTCGTCAATCGGTAAATAAGAAATTTCACCGGTTTGATGATTAGTCAGCTCAACTTTTTCAATAAATTCATGCGTCGCATCAGCCACTAATTTTGTAATAGATGTGTTAAGCAGACACCGAGCTGAACTGTTTATTAATTGTCTCACTTGTGCTTCATGAGCGTTTAGTTCACTGTTTCGGTACGTAATATATACTTTTTTAGCAACGGACTCTAGCTCATTTGCCCAATCAATGGCTGAATTTCCTCCCCCGGAAACAATCACCGTTTTATTTTTAAAATGCTGCAAAGATTTAACCGTATAGTTTAAGTTTGATATTTCAAATCGTTCTGCCCCTTCAATTTTGAGCTTTTGCGGATTTAAAATACCTCCTCCGACAGCAAGGATAATGGTTTTAGAATAATGATGTTCACCTGAAGAACTCGTTAGCTGGAAAATACCATCTTCTAAGCGAGAAATCGATTCAATCTTCTCATTTAAAACAACAGCTGGATCAAACGTCAGCCCTTGTTCGACAAGCTGTTCAATAAGCTTTGCACCAGCAACAGGAGTTTGTCCGCCCACATCCCAAATCATTTTTTCTGGATAAACGTGAAGCTTCCCGCCTAGCTTTGGCTGGTATTCAATCAGCTTTGTTTTCATTTCCCTTAGTCCACTGTAAAAGGCCGAGTAAAGGCCAGCTGGTCCCCCACCGATAATTGTCACATCAAAAAGTTTATGTTGTGTCATGCACGTTCACTCCTTACAATCAACCGTTATTGATTATCATTCTCATTTAAATATACATCTTCTTCAACGTTTTGACAATAAAAATAACTATTGACATACGAAAACGTTCGAATTATAGTATGTAAAGAAAACGATATTGATAATCATTATCATATATTTGTTGTATTAAACATAAACGGAGGTTCAGATATGGTTCGCCTATATACAGAAGAATTACATATTAGTTATGGTGAACGTCTAATAGTAAAAGATTTAAGCGTTAACATTCCAGACAAAAAGATTACCACGATTATTGGTTCAAACGGATGCGGCAAATCAACGCTTTTAAAAGCCATCACCCGCATTATTTCTCATCAATCCGGTTCCGTTATTTTAGATGGTGAAAATATTTCAACAGAACATACAAAAGCACTCGCTAAAAAAATGGCCATTCTCCCTCAAACCCCCGAAAGTGCCAGCGGCTTAACTGTTGGAGAACTCGTATCTTATGGGCGATTTCCCTATCAAAAAGGGTTTGGGCGTCTGTCGAAACAAGACTATCAAACGATTGACTGGGCGCTTGAAGTAACCGGAACAAAAGATTACAAATTTCGTCTCGTTGACTCTCTTTCAGGCGGTCAGCGTCAGCGAGTGTGGATTGCAATGGCTTTAGCTCAAGAAACAGATATTATATTCCTCGATGAGCCGACTACCTACTTGGATATGGCTCATCAGTTAGAAGTGCTTGAGCTGCTTCAAAAGCTAAACAAAGAGCAAGAACGTACCGTCGTAATGGTGCTTCACGATTTAAATCAAGCCGCTCGTTTTGCAGATTATATTATCGCTTTAAAAGATGGAGAGATTGTTAAAGCCGGAACGTGTGACGAAGTCATTACGCATGACGTTCTAAAAAAAGTGTTTCATATCGACGCTGAAATCGGACGAGACCCGAGAACCAACAAACCAATGTGCATCACATATAACTTATTAAGAGGAGATAACTAAATGAAAAAATTACTGCTTCCATTCATGCTCATATTCGTACTACTTATTAGTGCCTGCAGCAGCGGTTCAACTGAAAGCAAAAACGATTCTAGTAAAGGAAACAGCGGATCGGAGACAATCACATATCAATCTGAAGACGGCCCTGTAAAAGTTCCGGCTAACCCGAAACGTGTTGTAGTGTTAGGCTCCTACGCAGGTAACGTCATGTCGTTAGGTGTCAATATTGTCGGAGTTGATTCATGGTCTAAAATGAATCCCCGCTTTGAAAAGAAATTAAAAGGCGTTGAAGAAGTATCAGATGAAAATTTAGAAAAGATCATTAAATTAAAGCCTGACCTAATTATTGGCTTATCTACTACAAAAAACGTTGATAAATTGAAAAAAATTGCTCCTACCGTCACGTATACATACGATAAAGTAGACTACCTTACTCAGCATGTAGAAATCGGAAAACTATTAAATAAAGAAAAAGAAGCACAGTCATGGGTAAACGATTTTAAAAAGCGTGCGGCAAAAGCTGGTTCTGACATCAAAGCTAAAATTGGCGACGATACCACGGTTTCAGTTATTGAGAACTTTGACAAGCAGCTTTATGTATTTGGCGATAACTGGGGACGCGGCACGGAGATTCTTTATCAAGAAATGAAATTAAAAATGCCAGGGAAAGTAAAAGACATGGCTTTGAAAGATGGTTACTATGCAATTTCACCAGAAGTTCTTCCTGAATATGCCGGAGATTATTTAATCTTCAGCAAAAACCAAGATGGAGATACATCATTTGAGAAAACAGATACGTTCAAAAATATTCCTGCTGTAAAGAATAATCACGTATTTGAAGCAAATGCAAAAGAATTTTATTTTAATGATCCAATCACATTAGATTATCAACTAGATTTCTTTACTCAAAAATTTCTTGGCAAATAATTCATTCAAGAGGAATTCTTTTTAGAATTCCTCTTGCTTTGTTTTACTAAATTTATTCTTACATGAAAAGATGGGTGTTTTATGAAAATAGACAATCAGCGTTTCATTCCTTTTTTATATAAACTAATAGGTGCCTTGCTCGTATTCATCATAATGTTTGGTTATTCGATGATTTTTGGCGCTGCTGATATATCGATAAAAGATGTGTGGCTAGCACTTTCATCAAGCAGTGTAAACGAACAGATTTCGATCATCCGAGATATTCGTTTACCTCGTGAAATCGCCGCTGTTTTTGTCGGCGCTGCTTTATCAGTATCAGGGGCGATTATGCAAGGTATGACAAGAAATCCTCTTGCAGATCCAGGACTTTTAGGCTTAACTTCTGGCGCAAATGCAGCTTTAGCTGTAACCATTGCCTTTATCCCTTCTGTAAATTATTTAGGTATTACGATTGCTTGCTTTATCGGAGCAGCGGTTGGCGCAATTTTGGTGTTTGGAATTGCTGCTATAAAAAGAGGCGGTTTTTCTCCGCTTCGAATTGTACTAGCCGGGGCTGCCGTTTCAGCGTTTCTTTATGCGATCGGAGAAGGCTTCGGTATTTATTTTAAAATTTCAAAAGATGTATCGATGTGGACTGCTGGCGGAATAGTAGGCACTTCTTGGGGACAGCTTCAAATCATTGTTCCTTTTATTGTGGGAGGTATATTCATTGCCCTTTTGCTTTCTCGGCAGCTTACTATTTTAAGCTTAAACGAAGAAGTCGCTGTGGGGTTAGGTCAGCAAACAACAAAGGTCAAAACCATTTTATTTGTTGTCATGATTCTTCTTGCAGGTGCTTCTGTTGCGCTAGTCGGAAACATGGTGTTTATCGGCTTGATGATTCCTCATATTGTACGAGGAATTGTAGGAACCGACTATCGTTATATTATTCCTATGTCCGCTGTCACTGGCGCAGCGTTTATGCTGCTCGCTGATACATTGGGCCGAACCGTAAGTGCGCCTTATGAAACACCGATAGCAGCAGTTGTATCCATGATTGGTTTACCTTTCTTTTTAGTCATTGTTCGTAAAGGAGGAAAAGCATTCTCATGATCCACCCAGCGCTTATTAGAAAACAACGAATAATTATGATGCTGCTCACTGTTTTGATTCTTGGAACGATTGTGATAGGAATGGGGCTTGGGGATGCCTCCCTTCCTTATAATAAAGTGTTTCCTACTCTTTTTGCCAAAGGGAATTTTGCAGATGAGTTTGTTCTTTTTTCAATTCGACTTCCGCGAATTACCATTACTCTTTTAGCAGGAATGGCTCTAGCTTTATCAGGCGCTATCTTACAAGGTGTTACGCGCAATGACTTAGCGGAACCTGGAATTATAGGAATTAATTCGGGAGCAGGCGTCGCAATTGCCGTATTCTTTTTATTTTTTCCGATTGAATCTGGCTCTTTCGTGTATGCTCTTCCGTTAGTAGGGTTCATCGGTGCCTTGTTTACAGCTGGTCTTATCTACCTTTGTGCATATAGTAAAAGCCAAGGGCTGCAGCCTGTAAAACTTATTTTAACAGGCGTAGGTTTTTCGATGGCTCTTTCTGGAATGATGGTGGTGATTATGTCATCAGCTGATCGTGCTAAAGTTGATTTTATTGCTAAATGGATTGCAGGAAACATTTGGGGGACAGACTGGCCTTTTATATGGGCACTTCTACCTTGGCTGCTTGTCTTGATTCCTTTTATATTGTACAAAGCAAATTCATTAAACATTTTTAACTTAAATGAAGCTGCAGCTATTGGAGTCGGTATCGCTATGGAGAAAGAGCGTATCACATTGCTTCTAGCCGCGGTTGCATTAGCGGCAGCCGCAGTTTCAGTTACAGGCGGCGTGGCCTTTATTGGGCTTCTTGCTCCTCATATTGCCAAAGGCTTAGTCGGACCGAGAAACCAGCTTTTTATTCCCGTTGCCATTTTACTTGGCGGCTGGCTCTTGCTGATTGCAGATACAATAGGACATAACATTGCCGATCCTAACGGTGTACCAGCAGGAATTATTGCCGCCGTAATCGGTGCTCCTTACTTTCTTTATTTACTTTTGAAAAAATAATAAACGAGGCTGAGAAATAACGAACCACTAATCAAACATTTCAATTAGTGGTTCGTTTTTCATTTGGGCTAAAATACTTTTATCTCAGCTTTATTTTTACTCTTTTTGTCTCTCATCTGCAGCGTTCGCTCTAGCCTGAGCTTCTAAATCATCTTGGTCTGCTAATTCACGAGAAAACTCTTCGTCTACTCCATCTGCTTTAGATGCAGGATAATCCGCTACCTTTTTTAATTGTTTTTTTAATTGTTTTTTTAACTCTTTTTCATTCATTATAAACACTCCTTTATTCTAGACTGTTACTAGTATGCGTTTGTCGTTTCTGCACTATGTGGAGAAAGAAGGAATTTTACCAATAAGACCGAAAGCATACGTAATAAGAAAAAGAAAGGACGTTTTATATGACCATCATTATTACGCTCTCTATTATCATTGTATTTGTTATTTTACTGCTGTGCATAGTTACTACTTCCAAAGCTTATGATTACAAACATACGGTAGATCCTCTTACAAAAAAACAAGACGACAAAAAGTAGGTGCACTCGTTTCACACCTACTTTTTGTATTACCCTTGCAGTGTTTTTAAATCATGATCGTTCAATTGAAATGCTTGCTTAATTTTGTCTTCCAAGTTTTTTGTTACTCTTCGCTTCCCCACTTCAACCAGTGCAATTAAAGAAAAACTGCAGTTTACTGCTTGAGCGAAGTTTCGCTGATTCATATTGTAGTTTTTCCGAATGTTTTTTACCATTTCTTTATTCATTTACACTCACTCCACTTAACTCAATATACTTTTTTTACTCAAGTTCAAGTCACATGTTCATCTAGCTGTCGACAGAGCGTGAGAAATTGCTGCTGTTCTTCTTCTTTATAGCAAGCAAACAGTTTTTCAACCCCTTGCTGCATGTCTTTCTCAGCAGCTTGAATCACTTGTTTCCCTTTGTTTGTAAGCTCGACCATAACTTTACGCCGATCTCTTTTTGAATGGTAGCGCTCTACAAGATTCAGTTCATACAAACGTGTAATCGATGCTGTAATAACGCTTGGGCTCGCCTTTATCTCGTCTGCCACTTTGGTGACAGGCATTGTACGTGCACGTTCAACAATCAGTAAAATATGATATTGAAAAGGGGTAATTCCGTAATGATGTAAAAGGCTTTTTACATTTGTCATTACTTTTTTGTTTAAAGATATTGAAATTCTTTGAATTTCTTTACTAAATATCAATGGATCCATCCACCTCACTGCCCCCTTTCTCTCCAACATTTTTATGATGAACTTTAGATTTCTATAGCTCCTTATGAATTTATACTTTTGGGAGCTGGAAGCATACGAATATCTTCCTCTTGAGCTTTTGATTTCTTTTCTTCGACTACTTTATCTTTACGTACGTCACGAAGGAAGAAACTTAAAATTAAACCAATAACAGAAATTGCTGTTGCCCAGTAAAAGGCATCGTTAATACCTTGGATCGTACCTTGCTGCGTCATTTTTCCAGATAAAATCGTCAGCGCTTGCTGTTGGGCCTGATCTTGTGATAAATGCAAAGTAGCAGCTACTTTTTGTACAAATAAATGAAAGCTATTCATAAAGAATGGATCAGATGTATTCATGGAACTGCTGATTTCATTTACATGATATGTTGTACGATTCGTAAAAATGGTCGTCATTAAACTAATACCAATTGAACCACTTACTTGACGAAGCGTATTAGACATTGACGTTCCGTGACTGCTTAGTCGCTGCGGAAGCTGATTCAAACCGGCTGTCATAATCGGCATCATTAAGAGTGACATACCGAACGAGCGGATAATATAAATCGCTAAAATATGATTAAACGGTGTATCCATCGTCAGCTTCGTAAATTCAAACGTTGAAATAGATGTAATGAGCATACCAACGATTGCTAGCGGACGAGGTCCCACTTTATCAAACAATGTACCTGAAATTGGCGACATAACCAGCATAACAAGTGCGCCAGGAAGCAACAGCAGTCCTGAATCAAAAGCAGAATACCCGCGGATATTTTGCAAGTAAATTGGAAGCAAGAACATACCTGCGTACATACTGATTGTAATCGCAATACTAATAATATTTGATAGTGAAAAAATATTATATTTAAACACACGCATATCCAATAGCGGCTTTTCAGATTTAATTTGTTGAAGAACAAATATAATTAAAAGAACTGCCCCGCCAATGATTGTAGAAAGAACAACTGAATCCGTCCAGCCGTCATTTCCAGCTTCACTGAATCCATAAAGCAATAATCCCATACCTGCAAGTGATGTCACAACAGAAGGCATGTGAACTTTTACATCCTTTGGAGGCTGAATGTCTTTTAATTGAAAGAAAGCAATAATTAATACAATGGCACCTAATGGCACCATGCCGTTAAAAAGGATGTGCCAATCATAGTTTTGAATAACCCATCCAGATAACGTTGGTCCAATAGCCGGTGCGAACATCATGGCTAAACCAAAAATCCCCATCCCTTTTCCTCGCATGTGAGGAGGGAAAATAAACACAATAATGGTCATAACAAGAGGCGATAAGACACCTCCGCCAATAGCTTGAATTAAACGGCCGGTAAGCATAATCGAAAACGTAGGTGCAATTCCGCAAATCAATGACCCTACTGTAAAACAAAACATTGCAAATAAGAACAAGCGACGCACACCAAATCGTTCAATTAAAAAAGCTGAAAGCGGAATCAATGCCCCGTTCACAAGCATATATCCAGTTAACAACCACTGAGCTGTATTTGCCGTTACGCCAAACTCAGTAATCAAATGCGGGATGGCTACGTTCAGTAACGTTTGGTTTAATATCGCAAGAAACAAACCAAGCATTAAAACAATCAATAGCGGAATATGCTTTTTGATGGATCCATCACTTGTGTTTTCTATACTGGCTGTCATCATATTTCCTCCCTTCTTGAACTGTTGTAGTAAGAATTAGTCTTTCGAAATTTTTACTTCGGCGTTCATACCTGGCAGTACATGCTCTGAATAATTAGAAATAGAAATTTTCACAGGAACTGTTTGAGACACTTTTGTGTAGTTTCCATCTGAGCTTGAGTTCGATGTTAAAGATGAAAGTGAGTTGGTTGCATATCCAATTTCTTCGACTTTGCCGTCGATTTTTGCACTGCTGTCTCCGTCTACCGTTACATCTACATCGTCGCCTTCTTTAATATCCTTAAGCTGATCTTCTTTAATATTCGCTACGATAAATAGGTCTTTCATATCTACTTCCGTTGCAATTTGCTGTCCAGCTTGAACCATTTGATTTTCTTTTACGTTTGTTTGAATAATTTTTCCATCTGCTGGCACTTTAGCAGCTACAGACCCTTTTTCAGCTTGAATTTTAGCAATTTCAGCATCTTTTGATACATCATTTCCTTCTTCTACTGTCCAGCTTGCTACTTTACCTGCTGCAGGTGCAACTACATTGTATACATCTCCGGATACTTTAGCGTTATCCGTTGTAATATAGTTCGATTTTTGAACGTAATAATATCCTCCTCCAATTAATAAAGCTAAAATAACGATAATTCCAATAAAATTTGTTACCATTAAGCGACTTCTAGACATTCATTACTCCTCCTTAATACTTCACTAATGAAATTACTTTTCGATATAGCTTTTTCATAAAGATATTATCTCTATCTATTATGAGATATGTTTCTTTACAATCATCTATTTGGTTAACCACCTAAATAACTTTATCATAAAGATATTTTTTCGTAAAGATATTAATTTAAAAATAATAATGGTGGTTAAAGATAATCATTGCCATCCTTTACAATTGTTTCATTTTATTTTAGATTTAGTTTATATACGTCCGTAGTGTACAAGGAGATGGAAGCTAGCATGGATAACAATTTAGATTCAAAAATTGAACACCTTTATCAAATTAACACATCTTTTTTTCAATATATGCGACATTTAGTCGAAGAAACATTAAAAACACAGCCTTATCACTTAACACCCACTAAATTTTATATCTTAAACTACATTGCCAGCGGCACAAAGTATATGGTAGCAGATATTTCAAATAAACTTCACTTAACCTCGGGCGCTACAACTAGCTTATTAAATCAATTGGAAGAAGAATCTCTCATTCAGCGCGTGCGAGACGAAAAAGACCGGAGAGTCGTGTGGGTTTCACTGACCGATGAATCAAAGAAACTTGTTTCAATGATTACAGAGAAGCGAAATGGATTTTTAAAAGATATGCTAGCAGCTCTAAGTGTAGAAGAACAAGAAGAATATTTTCGCTTATTAAATAAAATGGACGCCCTTTTAAGTGATAAATATGGATTTTCATATTAGATTATCCAAAAGAGCTCCGCTTCGAATTGATGCGGAGCTCTTCGATATTTTAGAAAGCAGAACTCATTAACGCACCTGCTTTGTCAGGAAAATCGATAAAAGGATTTCGGTTGCCTTGCAACTCAAAGATTGCTGCATTGCGATGTTTTTCATAAAGTGAAACAGTAAATTCTTCATGCCATTTTAGTAAAAGAGGAAGATCTACTCGCGAAGAGTCAATTTTATTATGATAGCGAATTAAAAAATAAAGAGTTGATCGAGCCACAATTCCTTTTCCATATTCAGGTTCAAACTTACCTTTTTCTGCTTTGCCGCATCCTTCTTTCACATCTGATTGCTTTACTTCCGGCGTATAATCCGCGAAGTCATTATAAGAAGAATTACCTCTTCGACTGTTACAAGAAGGCTCACATGCAAATAAATGATGCAAATCGCCTCTCATAGGCTCTTGTTTCTCAAACCAAGATTGCGGGACAACGTGCTCACAATTTAGCAGTATATCATTGCTTGAAAGAGAGGAGTTACTAAGCGACTGAAGTTGATCAATATCTTGCTGTATAGTTTCTAACGGATCCATCCCTTTCCCTGAGTATAGACTTTTCAGCTCCCCATTCTCCTGTAGATCCACCCAGGGATATACATATTTATGCGGGGAATAACTTAGCAAATGCTGATGCGTTTCCTTTAACAACGTTTGCATGGCTTCTCTTTCAAAGAGCGTGTCTTGATAATAAAGATTTTTATTTTCTTCATCTGTCTTTTCATCATAATAACTTCGATTGTTTGCGTATTCGTGATAAAGAGCTTTTGCCTGCTGCTTTTCCATCATTAGCATATCTAAACTGCTTCTCATCCGATCACCTCTGAAGTCATTTGACGTTGAATTTCACGCAACAGCTTTTCAACAACGGTCAAGTGCACAAATCCGTTTCCTACTTCTCTTGGTGATTCATTTAATGGAAGGGTTCTTCTGATTAACTGTGCATAAAGCTCTGGTTCTGTAAGTTCTCTTCCAAACATTTCATTTGAAAGAACTTTTATCAATCCTAAGGCCCCTGCTACGTGAGGTGTTGCCATAGAGGTTCCGCTCAGTGCGGCATACTTTCCATTCAAGTAAGTTGATACGATCTTCTCTCCCGGAGCTACTACATCTACTTCGTTGTTTGAGTTAGAAAATACCGAAGATCGTTTCTCTAAATCAACAGCTCCTACGCTAATCACTTCATTATATGAGCCCGGGTACGCAAACTCATCTGTGGAGCCTTCTCCATCTCCTTCATTTCCGGCTGCGCAGACAACTAAAATATTCTGATCAACAGCATCTTGAATCGCTTCATGTAGCTCAGGCACATCCGACGGACCTCCAAGCGACATCGAAATGATATCTACTTTTTGCTCGATAGCGTAGTTAATACCTTGAATAATCCACTCGTATTGACCTGAACCATTTCCATCAAGTACTTTTAGGATAAGTAAGCCCACTTCAGGAGCCACTCCTACAACACCCGTTCCATTATGCGCTGCTGCAATTGTGCCTGCTACGTGAGTGCCGTGACCATTATAGTCTTGATAAACATCAGGATTTTGTTGATCATCGTGCGTAAAATTTCTTCCTCCAATAATTCGCTCCTGCAAATCTGGGTGTGTAATCTCACAGCCAGTATCCAAAACCGCTACGGTTATTCCTTGTCCTTTTGTTTGCTTCCATACTTCCTCTGCTCCAATTAGAGCCACTCCTTGTGGAACTTCATTAAATTGATTCAATTGTTCAACTACTTGAAATGGGATAATGTGCACTTTGTTCTTCATTTAGATTCCCCCTGCAGGATTAAATGGAAGCTAGTTCGTGGTGGGATCACTTTTAATCGCTTATTTTTGGAGTTCACTCATCGAGGTTTGTTGCTTCTAAACTTATTATAACACAAAAACAGAACACTTGTTTGTGTTATTGCTAAATTTTTTATAAATAAATAAAGCAGAAGTGGAATTTTCCGCCTCTGCTTTTTATTTATTGTGGTTTTTTAGAGGAATCAGGCACGGCACATTGACCATCTGCACAAAAGGCATCATCTGCGCCTTCTGGAGACAGGTTCTTCAAAGCCGGAGTCGGATGTTCTTCTTCCCATACTTGTTGGAGAGCTCCTACAAATGTTTCGACTGGCTGTGCACCTGAAATCGCATATTTTTGATTAACAACAAAATATGGAACACCGCTAATGCCATATTGCTGAGCCATTGCTTCATCACTGCGCACTTCATTTGCATATGCGGTTTTATCCGCGAGAATTTGACGTGCTTCTTCTCTATCAAGACCCGCATCTTCTGCAAGAGCAACCAGCGTCTCTTCTTCACCCAAATGTTTTGATTCAGTAAAGTATGCATATAAGAGTTTTTCTGTCATGGCTGCTTCTTTTCCTTGAGCTTTTGCAAATTTAGCTAAGCGGTGAGCGTCAAACGTATTAGTTGGCTTCATATCGTCAAAATTAAAGGATAATCCCACACCAGCTGCCTGCTGTCCAATACCTTCATTTGCTTGTTTTGCTTGTTCAATCGTCATTCCATATTTAGCAGCAAGAGCTTCATTAATCGTTTTACCAGTATTAACTGGGGCATTTGGATCTAGCTCGAAGCTTTTAAATTCAACCTGCACATCATCTTTGTGTGCAAATTGCTGAAGCGCTTGCTCTAATCGACGCTTTCCAATATAACAAAAAGGACAGACAAAATCTGACCAAACTTCTATTTTCATCGTGACACCTCTTCAATTCAAGATAATTCTTATCGTAGCATACCTTTGAAGAATTTCCATCATAACTTGCTCAAACAAAGCAAAAACACGGTGTTGATTTACATACTAAGTGTATTAAATCAACATCATGTTTTTATCTCACTTATTTTAAATTCATTGCTTTTAGAAGAGCATCATGTAAATACGTATTTTCATACACTCCAGTAAATCTTTCTGAGCCGGCACCCATTGCATTTAAAGGAACGTCTGATGACGTATGCTCTTCAGTTGTCCAATCCGCAACGAACTGCTCTTTTGAATGAGCGATTGCAAATGGCCCGTCTTCTTTTGATGCTTCATCTCCACCGTGATCTTTATTGTCTACTTTTTCAAGTGCTAAACCTCCGGTTGCATGGTCAGCTGTTACTAATACGAGAGTGTCTGGGTGTGTTTTAGCATACGCTTTTGCCATCTTCACCGTATCATCAAGCTGCTTACCTGCTTTAATCATAAGTTCAGCATTATTATTATGAGCCATTTCATCAATGCCTTCCTCTTCTACTACAAGAAAGAACCCTTTTTTATTTTGTGATAGTGTATCGATTGCTTTTTTTGTCATGTTTTTTAGAGATACTCGAGGCTTGTACACATCACCTTGGCCTTCAGGAGCTTGTTGAAACATTTCTTCATTAGCAAACAGACCAAGCAATTTTGTCCCTTTAGCATATTTTAATTCATTTTCGTTATTAACGTACGTATACCCAAGTTTTTGTGCTTTGTTTACTAAGTTCCCTTGCGTTCCTTTGCTTCCTTCAGTTTTATCTTCTGGCGGGGCATCTGAATGTGCACCTTCATTTCCTTTTGGGTACCAATAATCTTCTCCGCCACCTAGAATCACATCTACTTTACCATTTTCAAGATACTGCTTCGCGATGTCACTTTGAGCACTTCGATCTTTAACATGTGCGCCAAAAGCAGCTGGAGTTGCGTCTGTTACTTGACTTGTTGTCACAAGCCCTGTCGTCTTCCCAGCTAATTTTGCTTTTTCTAAAACTGTTTGAACAGGCTTTCCTTTCATATTTACGCTGATCGCACCGTTATAGCTTTTAACTCCTGAAGCCATAGCTGTAGCCGCTGCAGCGGAATCCGTAACAAATGAATTTCCTGAAGATGTATGGACTCTCCCTACTGCCGGCATATCATCCATTGCTAATTTCCCGTTTGCTCCTACAGATGCTAATCGAATTGCGTCACGGTGATCAGTACCCATACCGTCTCCAACAAAAAGAATAACATTTTTAGCTTTTTGGTTATTTACGCCTTTAGCTGCTTTAGCATCTGTTGGTGAATTTGTTCCAAATGCCAGCGCTGCTACAGTTACCGCTGATAATACTGCCGCTCCAATTGCACGTTTTTTCATTTTTTACACCCTTTACTGTTTATTATTGACATAACTTAACTGTACACGCAGTCTGTTAAATCCACTTAAATAAAAAGTTAAAGGTGTGTAAATATATATAAACTTCCATTTACAATGCATATAAGAAACTTTCCTTTTAGCTAATCAATACTTGGTGGAACTTCAAGCCAGCCTTTTTTGATCATAATTTCCGTCGCTTCGCTTGCATATTGAAACGCCTCTTCTCCTATCAGCATCATTTTAGCCACAATATCTCTTCGAAAACTAAATGCTGCTCCAAATGCCTGACTTCCAATACTAAAATTACTCAGTAAAATATCGCATGTCAGCATCAAACGATCAGAAAAAGCAGGTGTTTCAGAAGTCGTTATGCTTCCTGTTGAGGCAACAGAAGGTGAAATATCGTCTTGTATAATTATTTCTTCTAGGCGCGTAATAATCTTTTTACTGATCTCTTTTCCTTTCAAAAAATGCTTTTTCACTTCGGCATCTTTCGCCGTTTGAGAAAAAGCCTTCATTAACTTCATCCCGACAATGTTTGTTTCGACTCCATGATAAATCTGCGCTAGCTCCATCGTATTTAATACTCTTTTGTCTGCAAATACATTTAAGCCGCTTAGATATTTTCTATCCGAAACAAACTCAACGGTAGTTGGCATTGGAATATAGGGTGGACGTGATAAAATTCCATTTCTCAATAAGTACTGCGTACAGGAATCGTAGCACTCTTGCGTAATTTTCGTTAAATCTTGATAAAATTTCACCACATCTTCTCTGTAGGCCTTGCCCAAACTTAATGTATACATCCCCATACTAATTTCTTTAATAACACGAAGAACCATAATATCAAATCCGTTAGTAAATAGTTTTGGAGCCTGTATATTTACGTCTTGAGATGAAAGCCCCGTTGGCACTACCGCCCCTTCTTTTTCAAATATTGTTTTTATTTTTCGTATGTATATAATAAGCTGCTCACGCAAGTCCGTCATAATTGTTTTAGCATCTTCATCATCCGCATGTTCAATCATATAATCTAACAAGCAAATAATTAATGTTTTCTGCTGATATGTCATCCACAGCGTTCCAATTTCACTTGAGGTAATACTAGGTTTGTCAGGCACTGTTACTTCCCTCCGCTTCTTCAGCTTTGTTGAGTGCTTTTATCTCTCAAAAGAGAACATACTCATTGTACGTTTACTTATCATTATGCTATCCAAGATTCTTTTTTTTATTTAAACCGCTGACCTATAGCTTTTGGGTAACAAAAAAACAGCTCCGCACTTACAGAACTGTTTTTTATCTTAAGCACGAAACGAGTACTCAACACCTGTTAAGTCCTCAGATACGCTCCATAGTTTTTCCGCTACGTCCGGTTTAAATAAAACGTCTCCCATCATATCTTTTACAGGATATCCTTTTTTAGCATTTTTTCCGTCTGGCCCAATATATGTACCTCCTTCTATTGATTCAGTGGCTGCATAAAGAGTAGGCAGCGCGCCCATTTCTGCAGATTGACTAAATAGCTTGACTAAAAATTTTAACAAGCCGTTTGGTTCTTTACCTGAACCGCGTGATAATAGGTTGGTATTTGAAATACCTGGATGTACAGCGGCACTAATTGTCGTTGATCCGGCTGCTTCTAAGCGGTTTTGCAGTTCTTTAGCAAACAATAGGTTGGCGAGTTTGCTTTGTCTATAAAACTTCATTGGACTGTAGCCTTTTTCCCCGTCGAGATTATCAAAATAGATTTCTCCAGAATTAGCGGCTATACTGCTTACCGTTACAACACGTGAATGTGGAGTTGCCATTAGTAAAGGAAGCAGCAAACCGCTAAGTGCAAAATGCCCTAAATGATTACAGCCAAACTGCAGTTCAAATCCGTCTTTCGTTTTGCTGTGAGGCGGCACCATCACGCCTGCATTATTAATGAGAAGATCCAAAGACGAGTATTGTTGAAGAAATTGATTGGCAAAATGCCGAATAGAGCTCAAGTCGCTGAGATCTAATGACATAATAGTCACTTTAGCATTTTCGTTATCCGCTTTAATTCTCTGTTTAGCTTCTTTCCCTCTTGCTTCATTACGCACAGCAAGAATGATTTCTGCTCCGCGAACTGCTAGAGCCTTTGCAGCTTCAAACCCAATACCGCTGTTTCCTCCCGTTATAAGGGCAGTTTTCCCCGTTACATCGGACATTCGTTCAGCTGTCCATTTTGTTTTCATATAAAGTTCTCCCTTTCAGCTACAGCTGTTTTCTAGAATTTACGCGTCTCAGTCACACTAAATTTACGCTTTCAAAAAATTAAAGTATGTATAAAGTATAATGTCTTCAAAACAAAAGGGACAAGCTTTTTCAAAGCTTGTCCCTTTTATATGTTTATGTGATTCGCGGGAAATCGTAGCGCCCAAACCAATCGTACCTGTTTGTGGATATCCATTTGTATAACGGACTAAACGCTTTTTTCATCAATGGTAAATACAGAAGCACACCGATTGGAAATGTAAGAGGCAAAACAGCTAAAAGCCGTCTGACCGTTTCAAATCCTGCTAGAACTTCCCCATTTTTGGTCACCATATGAATTTGGTCATATAAGTCTCTTCCTTCTTCTTTTAAGTAGCTATACTCAGTTCGTTCAATGTATTGAACTGGAATCCACTGAATTTGGTTCGTCCAGTCCAACGCTTTAATTATTTTTTTCACGTTGTAACATAAAGGACATTCCGCATCAAAAAACACTTTGTGCTTCATTGTTTCCACCTTTCTTCCTTTATTTCTTTTTCCTTAGTTTATAAATACCCTTTTCTCCTTTTTAATAACCACTATTAAGAGGCACTTCTTGTGTAGCCTGGCTTTAAAGCGAACATTTTTTGTAGGATTTCTTTAATGAAACCGTGAAAGAAGACAGAATTTTTTATAAAATATTACTTTTTTGGTTTAAAGCGCTAAAAACATGTTAGAATAGATTTCATATTGATTTGAAGCACTAGATGCTCGCATTTAGTCGCATACTAAAAAGAACTAAATAAATCCAATGATAAAAGGTAAAGGTAATGTCTTCATAAACTTATCATGGAAGTAGGTTTATAAATAACGAAGAAAAAAGGAGGAACAGGTGATTACTTTTATCCATTTCATATAGGCTTTTTTACGTAAGGATGTGTAAACGATGAAAAATAAGTACATGCTGTCAGCTTCAGGTATGTATATTAACTACTTTTTACTTGGCATGGTCAATATCATGCTTGCATCAAATATGTCATTTTTGACAAAACAATTAAATACCGACGGTGCTGGAATCAGCTATATTATTTCTGCTATCGGAATTGGAAAATTGCTTTCATATTCTCTATCAGGCATCTTGTCTGATAAAGTCGGCCGAAAGCCTTTGATTATTATTTCGTCTCTGACGATGGCTATTTTCTTAATTGGTATTCCATTATCACCAAATTATCAAACAGCTTTCATTTTTGCTATTATCGCTGGTATTGCAAACTCTGCTATGGATGCTGGAACGTACCCTGCTTTGATTGAGGTCTTTCCTAAATCTTCAGGCTCAGCCAGTGTTCTTGTAAAAGCATTTATTTCAGCTGGAGCGGCACTTCTTCCGTTTATGATTGCCTTTTTTGCAGATCGTGATTTGTTTTATGGATATGCTTTTTTTCTTCCGGCTCTTATTTATTTACTAAATATGATCTTTATGTTCAAACTGCCTTTTCCCAATCATAAACGCGAACAGAGTACAGTTCAACATGAAAGTGCGGCAGAAAATAAATTCCTCTCTCCTCCTAATATGAAGCAAGAAGGAATTGCTCTTATTGTGATTGGATTTACTTCTACAGCGCTTTTTACGGTAGCTCAAATTTGGCTTCCTACTTATGGCCAACAAGTATTAGGTATGGCTGAAAGCAGCTCGGTTCGTCTTTTAAGCTACTACAGCATCGGAGCGTTAATCTCTGTTTTAGTATTAGCTGTATTATTAAGTAAAGTGCTTCGTCCTGTAACGGTTATTCTCGTTTACCCAATGATTACCCTTATAGCCGTACTTACGCTTCTATTTGTTAAAGTACCTGCTATTGCAATTGCAGCTGCTTTTTTCATGGGGTTTTCTACGGCTGGGGTCTTTCAATTAGCGATTACTGTTATGACTGAGCTTTTCTGGAATAAAAAAGGAACGGTTACTGGAATTGTCGCGACGGCTGCTGGATTAGCTGCTATTTTATTGCCTTTAGCAACAGGGCTCATGTCTAAAACGGGACATATTTCAATTATCTTTATCTTTGATGCCATGCTTTCAGTAGTAGGTATGGCGGCGGCAGCTTTTGTTAATTACCGCTACCGAAAAATTTTAAATAAAAATCGCAGCGAACAAATTCAAGAAACAGCCTCATAAAAAAGAGGCTGGGGCAAAAGTAGTTTAGAGATAATAAAAAAACGAACCATTAATCAATGGTTCGTTTTTTTGTTATGGTGAACGTATGTGTCATTTGTTTAGGTCCTTTTAGCAGTTGATTGGAGAGCAAGGCGAAGACTTGCACGGAAATCAACTGCAGTGTCACAAGCAGTCCAGCTCATGTATACTATTTCTTCGTCTTTAGATTGGATTAATCTAGTAATGCCTCAATCTCTTCTTAACTTTTCAACTCATTTCCTCAGCTGATTTTTGCTTCATAAATAGAAACATCACACCTGAAATAACCGCAAAAACAGCTAAAATGTAAAAAGTAGAAGGCAACGGAATCACGCTAACTAGTGATCCCATAGCTAAGCTGCTGACAACTGCTGAAGTTTGTATAGCTGTCATATATGCCGTCGTGGCTAGTCCAATTTGACGCGGGGCCATTGACTGAGCATACACCATTCCAACTCCCATCGTAGCGGATAGAATAAAAGCATAAAATACTTGAAGCGCAATTAATCCACTAAGCGGTAAATGAAGGCTTGTTAAAACAAAATAAAGCACTTGGCAACAAATTCCAATTATAAAGAATCGTTTAACTCCGACCTTATCAGAAAAATAGCCCCCTAACGGCATAAATACTAGCTCGAAGATAGACGTAACGGTAAAGAGAATCCCTACAGTCGAAACGGATTGCTTTAACGTATCCGTTATGTAGAGCGGCAAATACATAGAACGCCCGGAATCACCGGCAAAAATAAAAAGAGCTGCTACGAATACAGCTATTAATACAGAAGGTATACCAACTGGCGCTTTTAAAGATGCATGAGCTGAAGTTTGAGACATACTGTCTTCTTTAAGCGCAAAAAGAACCCATACTAAAGTTGCTAGCGATAACAACCCTGATAGTAAAAACAAAAGAGTATACCCTCCGTGGTCAATGATTAAAGCTCCAAGCATAGGTCCAAAAATATAGCCTTGTGAAAACGCCATTCGGACAGTACCAGTAATCGTACCTGCCTGCGATTTACTGTCTTCCTTTTTAACAATAAAGTCGTTCAGCAGGGCAAAGAAAAAAGAAAACGCATTAAATCCTCCTATAGCAAGTAAAATGAGTGCTACTGTATAAGAATGCGTAAACGCTAGGGGAACTCTTGAAATGGTTCCAATCAGTAACGCCCAAATAATAAATGGCTTTCGTTTTCCCCATTTGTCTGATAATGAAGCTAAATAAAACGATACGACTAAACCAATAATGCTCATTGGCACAAACAAAAACCCTGCTTGAAACGAAGTGGCATGCAATGTATTTGTTGCCCAAACCGTTAAATAAGGCATAAAGCCGCCAACAGACAATCCGATAATAAATAATGAAATAAAAATTGTTCGAAAATCCCGGTCTGTAAATACAATCTTTATGCCCGATCCAAATGAATTTTCTGCTTTCGACATGAACTTATTTCAACCCTTTCTATTTAGCTGTCAAATGTTCAATTTCCGCAAAAAAATGCACCTTTCTTCAAGAAACTGCAGAAGAAAGGTGTGTAAATGAAGATTATTTTCCAATTTGTACAGCAATTTTTTCTTTTTGTTCTTCCTTGTTGATCAGCTCTTTGAATTTAGTTAAAAGAGGTGCTTTTAATTCTTCATCTTTTAACGCAAAAGCAAGGGTCGTAAAAATAAAATCTAATTTTTCCCCTGCATCATAACGTTCGCCTTCGAATTCGTAAGCATAAATAGAACGGTCTATATTCATACGCTGAATAGCATCCGTTAGCTGAATTTCCCCGCCTTTTCCAACTTCCTGCGTTTCAAGATAATCAAAAATGTCAGGTGTAAAGACATAGCGTCCAATAATCCCTAAATTAGAAGGAGCTTCTTCGACTGATGGTTTTTCTACAAAACCTTTCACTTCGTATAATCGGTTTTTATTTACTTTTGGATCTATAATCCCGTAACGGTGAACGGATTCTTCCTCTACGCGCTGTACGCCGATAACCGACGATCCCGTTTGGTTATACTGGTCAATCAGCTGTTTTAAACAAGGCTGGTCTGGATCTGTTAAGTCATCTCCCAATAAAACTGCAAACGGTTCGTTTCCAATAAACTGTCGAGCGCAGTTAATCGCGTGGCCAAGGCCCTTCATTTCTTTTTGACGAACGTAATGAATATTCGCTAGTTCAGAGATATGCTCCATTTCTTCTAATAGTTCGGTCTTTCCTTTTTGATCAAGCAAGTGTTCTAGTTGAATATTGTGATCAAAATGATTTTCAATTGCTTGCTTCCCGTTTCCTGTAACAATTAAAATATCTTCGATTCCTGATTTTAAGGCTTCTTCTACAATAAATTGAATTACGGGCTTATTTACAATTGGAAGCATTTCTTTTGGAATAGATTTTGTAACGGGTAAAAAACGAGTACCTAACCCTGCTGCTGGTATAACTGCTTTTTTTATAGTCTTCATATTATTTACTCCTCTCTGTTAGTTATCTAGCTGCCTTACATCTACTACGCTTTGACAGGCACCACATTGAGAATTTCTTTCACTCCTTGCTTGTATCCTCCCGCTGAGCGAAGTGATTCTCCAATTTGTTGTGCATGCTGTTTATATGTGGGAGTAGTTAAAACGTCGTTAACTGTATTTTTGATTAGCTGAGCAGATACATTATTTTTATCTAATTTTACACCTGCTCCTAACTCCTGCACGCGATCGCCAACCATAAATTGATCCACTGCCATTGGAATAACGACAAGCGGCGTATCGTAGTATAAACCTTCACTACTGCTGTTCATTCCGCCGTGAGTAATAAATAAATCCGCACGTTTTAAAATTTCTAGCTGCGGTACGTATTGTTTCACAATGAAGTTTTCTGGAATGTGTGCTAATTCTTCAGGTTTTGTATTTTTACCAATAGATAAAATAACTTTACCCTTAAAATCTTTTAATGCTTCTATACATAAGTTATAGATTTCTAGCTGCTGATTAAAAATAGTTCCCATAGAAACAAAAATAAGCTTTTCATTTTCATTTTGTAAGTAAGAAGGATCTTCAATATCTAGTCGTTTAACAATTGAAGGACCAATAAACTTGTACTCATTCGTAAATTCAGATACGTGTGGCTGAAAGAATTCTGACGTAAATACTAACGTAATATCCCCTGGATTTGACATAATGTCCATGGAATCTTTTAACTCAGTATTATATCGATTGTTGAACTTATTTAATGATTTTTCGAATTGAGGATAAAAGGAAGATTGGTCAGGTTCTGTTTGACCACTTGGCATCATACAAGTTGCTAACTCCTTATTTAACGCAAACGTCGTACAAAGAGAAACCTTTGGAAGCTGAAGAAGGTCGGCCACAGCGGAACCTGCTAAAAGGTGATAATCGTAAAGTACATAATCATATGTTTCATGTTTCGTTTCACTCATAATTTTAGTAATAATATTTTCAGATTCATTTAAAAATAAGTTCATTATTTCATAGCGGTCATAAGACTCTTCTTTAGTCATTCGGTTACTCATATCAAGACTTGGACGAAAATCTTCGTATTCACGAAATGTCGCTCCTGATTTTTTAATTTTTTCAGCATAGTCTTCAATGCCATAATAGACAACCTTCACCCCTTGAGCCATCAATTCTTTTACAATTCCTAACGAAGGGTTCACATGTCCTTCACCTGGAAAGCCTATCACTAATACATTTCCCATAACATCCATTCCTTTCACTTTGTTAATAATTAAATTACTTAATTGTTCATTTAGTAAATTTATTGTATAGAAACTGAATTTACTATAAATTATCTTTATCGTAAAGTCATTAAGCGTTTTCAACTAAAAAAAGGTTAAATAGGCTCATTTTGGAATATGGTTATAAATTAACTCAAGAAAAACAAATATTGTAAAATTTATCTTGTTTGTAAATAGATGTATGCGCTTCATTATGATGCAAATAAAAAACACACCTCACTAAATCAAGCAAGAGGTGTGTTTTTTATTTAAAAGTTGTATAACTCCCATATATCTGAGGTTTCTGAACCAATATACCAAGCTGCCGCCCCACCTAAATGATAGTCATTAATTAATTTAACCCGGCGCTGCATAGATGCTTTGTCTTCGAGCCATATTTGATGCTTCGTACCATTTTCCGTGTATTCTACATAGTACTGTAAGGCTTGGCTATCCCATTTTTTAGCTAACTTTTTAGAAGAGATAACAGCTTCGGCTTCTTTCATCGTTAAGTCTTTTGTGACAACTTTTTTGGTCGATAGGTCCGTTTTCCATTCTCGCGTATAAAAAGGAACTCCCAGAAGGATTTTGTGTGCAGGTACATCTTTCATAAGAAGTTGTATGCCTTCTTTTACCCAAGGCAGTGAAGCAACAGATCCTGGAACCTGACTTCCTCCCCAGTGTTCTTCATATCCCATCATAATGACATAGTCTGCCACTTGACCAATCTGTTTTCTATCAAAGCTTCTCGACCAAAAAGGATCATTATTTTCTCTTGTTACGTCTACTGAAATAGTCATACCATGAGGTTTTAACGCTGCTTTTAATTCTTTAATAAATAAAACAAAATCCTGTTTGTTTTTGATATTAATGTTTTCAAAGTCAACATTGATCCCATCGCTGTTTGTTTTTACTAGCGAACTTTCTATTGATGATACAAGCTTTTTCCGCTTTGCTTTATTGCTTAGCACATCACTTGTAAGTACATCATCAAAATTGTTACCAATAAGCGGCCAGACTTTTTTGCCGTTTTTATGAGCCGTTTGAACATATGATTCATTTATAGAAGATGAAACAACTTTGTCATTCGACGTTAGCGTAAACCAACGAGGTGAAACAACGTCTAAATTCTTTTGCTTCATCGATTCTGTATAGCCTGCTGTTTTCTCATTAAAGCTCCAACCCATAACTACGGGCTGATGCTTCTTTTGCGCTAAATCAGATTTTTTGATCCAGCCCTTTTTCCCTTCCAAAAGCTGTACTTGTACATAGTAATCAGGAATAATAAGCGTTTGTCCGGGCTTAATATTTGTTGAGGATAGCTGATTTAACTTTGTTAATTCATTTGCTTTTACACCGTACTTTACGGAGACTTTCCAAAGCGTATCTCCTGATACTACTTTATGTAACAAGCCTTTTGGTGGTATTTTCAGCGTTTGCCCTGGAATCAGCTCCGTCTTTTTTAGCTGATTTTGTTTTATTAGATCACTGACTGTTACACCGTATTGCTTAGCTAGTAGCCATAGTGTATTTCCCGGCACTACCGTATGAGTAGTAACTTGAGCTGCATCTCCAGCTTCAGATGAAATGACAGGAAATTCTTCTCCTTTTTTCACTGTTTGCATAACAGAAGAATGTAAGGAAGGAGAACGATATACGTTTACGTTGTCACCTTTGACAGTGCCCACTGAAGAAGCAGCGGCTCCTTTACTCATCGGGGCTAATCCTCCACTGAAAAGACAGAGAACGATCAGGCTCATACATATTTTCTTCATTTTATAATTTCGTCTCCCCACTTTTTGACATCACCTGTCTAGTTTACTACTCCTATAAGATAGAATCCTAGAGGTACATTGTGGTAAAGAAACGTCTGGGTATACGTGAAATTCAAATAAAAAAGCTTACCGTCCGATGACGATAAGCTTTCGTTTCTTATGCATTTCCCACTACATTTTGATCCTTAATATCCATATCAATTGTATTAGCGGTACTGGCACTGCTTGTAATATTCATAAAATTCCCTGTGTTCCCGCTGCCAGAACCGACTGTTGTAAAAGCTGTACTCTTTGGCTTAATAGCCAGACAATCACCAAACTCCACTGAAGATGAAACCAATACATTTGAGATATTTACGGCTCCTACTACCGATGGCATCTGCCTCTCCTCCTGTTCATTATCTATCTGCTATATGATATGAGCAGAAGGCCAAAAAGTAGCTTTTTAATTTTATTAAGGATCAATTCGTTTATACCTTGATTCTGCAAACATATATACTCCGTATGCCATAAGCCCGATTGATACGATAGCCAGCAGTACAGACCCAAAAGGACGCTGTGCTACTTCAGCAAGGGCTCCATCTAACCCTTTCGTTTCGTCTGGATCCGCTTGAAGAGCCGTGCGAATAAGAAAGAAACCAATAATGCCAAAGACGATACTTCGAGCAATAATACCTGCTTTTCCAACATGCCCGCTCCATCGCCACTCTTCCTTTGACATTTCGTTTTTCTTTAGTTTTTTTAGGAAGCGTCCTGAAAGAGCCCAATATACTTGTCCAATCCCAAAGATAATAACGCCGATACCTGTAAGCGCAATGATGGTTTGCCCAAAGGGATAAGATAACAACTTGGCTGATACCGTTTGATAATGCTTACCTGACGTATGAACGTGAGCATGAAGCAAAATTTTTACCGAACTCACACAAAGACTAATATAAAACGTCGCTACAACTAAATAGCCCAAACGAGTGAAAACGCCTTTTACCCCATGCCCAACGTGGTGAGGATCAAAAATAGCAGAAATGATTTGCCAAAACGCATATCCACTTAAACCTACTGCCAAAACAATTAAAATTAAAAATCCAAACGGCTGCTTTGCAATTGTGTGTAGGGCTCCTTGAGAAGTAACTAAATCGCCTTTTAATCCGAAAGCTGTTTGAATCGCTAATATACCGATGATAAAATAGACCACACCTTGAGCCACATGACCAAACCGTGAAAAACGCACGACAAATGGCTTAGTACGTTCTTTTAAGCGATGTAACTTTCGACCAAACGTATCTTTTTTAACAAATGGAGATTTACCCATACGTTTCCTCCTGCTTTTTGAAAACAAACTTTATTTTATAAAACACCTGAAAATAAGCGTGCAAATGACTCTTTCGAACGTTCTACTAAGCTTCGCTTGTAAAATGCTACTGGTTTGATCAAATGACTGTCTTCAATATCTTCTTCGTAATTTTTGATGAGCGTTTGAATCGTCTCTCCTTCAATTAAAAATGCATTAACTTCAAAGTTCAGATGAAAACTTCTCATATCCATATTTGCAGTACCGACCGAAGCCATATCTCCGTCTATAATCACAATTTTTTGATGCAAAAACCCTTTTCTATACGAATATACTTCAATTCCACATCGAAGAAGTTCAGCAAAATATGACCTCGTTCCATATTGAGTCAGAAAGCCATCATTAATTTCTGGTACCATAATCCGTACCTCTACACCTTTTCTAGCCGCAATACGAAGGGCGGTTCTTATGGCTTCATTTGGAACGAAATAAGGAGTTGAAATCCAGATTGATTTCGTCGCGCTTGTAATCATAGTATAGTAATAATCACTCATATTTTCCTGCGTATCCGGCCCTGTCGCCACCACTTGCACAAAGCCTTCTCCTTCAACAGGATGAGGCTTTGTATACGCTTCATTGTTAATTAAGCATTCTCCAGAAACGTATTCCCAATCGAACATAAAGATCGAATGCAAGGTTTGAACGGATTCTCCTTTTAGCATCAGATGAGTATCTCTCCAAAAACCAATTTTTTTGTTTTTTCCTAAATACTCATCCCCAACATTCAATCCCCCTACAAAACCTACTTCCCCGTCAATTACGACTATTTTACGGTGGTTTCGAAAGTTAAATTTTTGATTGAAAAATCCATACTTAATAGGTAAGAAAGGATGCACTTTAATATTCGCTTTTTTCATTCGTTTAATATCTGAACCCGATAGTGTAAAACTTCCCATTGTATCGAATGTAAAGCGCACTTCTATACCTTCGCTTGCTTTTTTTATTAAAATATCAATGATTTCTTTTCCTAGAGAATCTGAGTGAAACATATAGTATTCCATATGAATAAACTGTTTTGCTGATTGCAAATGCTTTTTGATTTCATTAAACGTTTCTTGCCCGTTCTTAAGGACGTAGGTTTTTGTATGAACATTCATCTTCGTCAAAGATACACATTGAAGATACTGAGCAAAGTAACGCTGATGAGATTGAAGCGTCGATAAATCAGGCGTCGTTTCTTTATCTGCCATCTTTCTAAGCATCTCTCGGTTATGCATACGCTTTTTTTTGAACATATGCCCCTTTAAATAGAGCTGTCCTGAATACAAATAAAAGAAAAAACCTGCAACAGGGAAGAAAAAGAGGACATACATCCAAACCAACGTACTTTCAGGCGTTCGATTTTCAAGCATAAGTGAATACATACAAATGAAAATGATGACCCCATATAATCCAACTAAGGCATACTTCCAATGAACATCAATAGAGGTAAAAAAGAAAGCATAGATTGAAAGTAAAATAATAAATAAAAAAATAAAGTCCAACCGGCGTTTTTTCATAAAAGCTCTCCTAAAAACAAACTGTATTGTATCACTTGTCTATCTTTCATATGAGGTAGTATATGGAATACACAGAATTCTTATCATGCACGCCACATAAAATGTACATATATTTGCACAAAAAGCAGTTTAGCCGCTTAAGCAACTAAACTGAACTACCTCAGACAAGCATCATTTATATACCTATACCCTGGATGGTAAAACAAAAAACCTCCCTATAACGGAGGTTTTTCAATAATTTTTCACACATAACCTGTTTGTTATCTTGTGTAACTGGACTCTTTGTCTTTTTTAGGCCAAATGAAATTAGAAAGAGATAATAAGAAATCAATTCCTACAATAACTGTCCACAATTCCACTATATTTTGTAATACGCCGGTTTTTTCGTTTGGTACTATATACATCATCGCCGCTAAAAGAGCTGCTCCAATAGCGTAAGCAACAACATGCTGTATCCATGACTTAAAATAATGCTTTGCATATTCTTTTCCGTAGCGCCTACGAGGTTTTTCACCGCTTTTCATCACATAATATTGAAAGCGTTCGTCTGCCCATTGAATCATACTTTTTCCAAAAGCAATCGAAATTCCAATATACACGGCTGCAATAGCGTGAGCATAAGTCGCTTTAGCACCTCCGTAAAGGTCTACGCTCGTCACAATCAGAAGAAAAAAATCAACAACGGGTGTTAGAGCTAAAATAAAAAAACTGAGCTTTTGTTTCTTAAACATATACCTTGTTGCTAATCCTAAAATGATGACTATCCAAAAAGCGATTTCACATGCAATAATCATCCAGGCTATTAAATTCAAATAATCCCCTCTCTTCCTCTCGTTCAACGAATAGACAATAGGTTTTAAATAAAAAATTTTATGCATAAGTTTATTTTTATGTATATACATCCTGCTTCATAACCCTAAGGCTTATTCCATCCTCAGCTGAGTTCTAACATTCATTGAACCGTATTTGCTAGGCGGATCTTTTAAATCGATATCTATAATACTCCCAGCTCATTCCTGCCGCGACTCCAATCGAATAGGCTAGTATATCGCTCCATAAGAAGCCATACCCCAGAATGAGCCCTCCTAACGCAGTCTTTCTTATGTCATCAATCCACGGAGCGTGATACAGCTGTGTAAATTCAATGAAGTAACAGAACACTATAGCAAACATACCAATTATTTTTGTTCTCCATGTAGGAAACAAAAAACCCGCGCTGACAAAAATCATTAAGGCCCATAACGAATCTCCCGCATATATATTTACGATGTGAGGAAGATACGCAGTAAGCTTTCTTGATAAAAGGCCTGCTCCTATGATAATAATAGCTAGAAGCAAATATACCCATCTATTTCTTTTATTCATTTCAAACTCCTTTTTCTCCTTAAATGCTCCGTAACAATAAGCCTTCACTGTATAATTTTATCAGAACCGCAGACTGTTAAATACCGCTTTTTTTCATTTTTTACAGCTTCCCCCTACGTATATATGACAAGTGTCATAGTTTCTATATGACACGTATGTCTTAAATAGTCAGAAAAATCCCTTTATACTGAGGATAATATACGGTGATGAAAGGAATTTCATATGACTATACAAAAACAAAAGAATTTACGAAAACAAGTTGCACCTTTTGAAAAAGCAGTAATGAAAGACAGCATAAGACAATTGATTAATACTTTTTTACCTTTTTTCACACTATGGTTTCTCGCTTATGAGAGCCTTTCAATTTCTTATTTTTTAGCATTTCCGCTAACTGTTATCGCAGCAGGGTTTTTAGTAAGAATATTCATTATTTTTCATGACTGTTGTCACTACTCTTTCTTTAAGAGTAGACAACACAATAAAATTCTCGGAACAATTACCGGTGTCTTAACGATGTTTCCTTACAGTCAATGGGGACATAGCCATGCAATTCACCATGCAACAAGCAGCAACTTAGATAAAAGAGGTACGGGTGACATTTGGGTGTTAACCGTAACAGAATATAAAGAAGCTTCTATTTGGAAAAAAATCGCTTACCGTATCTATCGCAACCCGTTCGTTATGTTCGGTGTGGGACCTATATATGTATTTTTGATTACAAACCGATTCAATCGAAAAAATGCGAAGAAAAAAGAGAGAATGAACACGTATCTTACAAATGTATTGATTGTTGCATTAGCAGCAGCGACCTGCTGGTTGGTAGGTTGGCAGGCGTTTGTATTAATTCAAGGACCGATTTTCTTCATTTCAGGTTCAATTGGAATTTGGCTGTTTTATGTACAGCATCAATTTGAAGATTCTTATTTTGAAGAAGATGAGCACTGGGATTATGTAAAAGCAGCCGTTGAAGGAAGTTCATTTTACAAGCTTCCAAAACTATTGCAATGGCTAACAGGCAATATCGGGTTTCACCACGTACATCATTTAAGCCCAAGAGTGCCCAACTATAAGCTTGAAGCTGTTCATCAACACACACAGCCTCTTCAAAATGTACCAACCATTACACTCGCAACAAGCCTTCGCTCTCTTCGATTCCGTTTATGGGATGAAGAAAACAAAATGTTTGTGAGCTTTAAAGAAATTAAAAAACGTTCAGCTGCACCAAAAGCAAGCAGAATTTCATCTCAAACAAAAGCAGAACTTTAATAAAACAGTCAAGCTTTCAAAAGCTTGACTGTTTTATCTATCCGCCTAAACTTATTTCATTCTACTTTGTGGTAAACTAATAGTGTATTTTAACAAGCAAATGAGGTTCTTTATGAAAAAATATACGTTTTTCCAAAAAATCACTGGGCTATCTCCTTACATATGGACGGTATTTGCCATTTTACCATTTTATTTTATCTTACAGTCTTCATCCATGAATCACATTATTCTTGGCTCTTTACTCACCATCTTATTTTTTATTTTCTATCGTTTTGCATTTGTTTCAACAGACAAGTCCGTTTACGTATGGACGGCTTTATTAATCGTCATTTCCTTAGCCCTAACAACCATTTTTAATTATATTTACTTTGCCTTTTACTTCGCTTTTTTTATCGCTTATTTTATTGGAAATATTCAAAAACGGCTCGCTTTCTTCACTTTGTATGCTGTTCATTTGATCAGCACCGTTATTTCGGTAAACTTTAACGTTGTTATGCAAGAAGAGATCTTTTTAAAACAGCTGCCTTTCATTTTTGTAATTTCCATCAGTGTGATTGTACTGCCATTTAGCATTTATAACCGGAAGAAGCGAGACCGGCTGGAAGAACAGCTGGAAGATGCAAATAAACGTATTTCTGAGTTTGTAAAACAGGAAGAGCGCCAGCGTATAGCTCGCGACCTGCACGATACGTTAGGACAAAAGCTGTCTCTTATCGGTCTAAAAAGTGATTTAGCAAGAAAACTTATTGCAAAAGATCCTGAAAAAGCAAAATCAGAATTAAAAGATGTCCAGCAAACAGCGCGCACGGCTCTTAATGAAGTGAGAAAAATGGTTTCTCAAATGCGTGGAATCCGCCTTAGTGAAGAACTAAAACGCGTTCAAGAGCTTTTAGAAGCTGCCGAAATTACGTTTGTAGGAGAAGAGGACATTTCATTAGAGAATGTGTCTTTGCTAATTGAAAATATTCTTAGCATGTGCTTAAAAGAAGCAGTAACCAATGTGGTCAAACATAGTCAAGCCACCGTTTGCACGATTACTTTACATCAGTCTGCAAAAGAAGTAGGCATAACGGTAGAAGACAATGGGGTGGGTATTAATACGAAAAAAACCTGCTGGGAAGGAAACGGTCTTTTAGGAATGAAAGAGCGGCTGGAGTTTGTAAACGGCCATCTTGATATCTCCAGTCAAGGGGGGACGATTATTCATATTACAGTTCCAAACATCGTCAAACATATTAAGGAGGAACAATTATGATTCGAATTGTCATTGCCGAAGATCAGCAAATGATGTTAGGGGCTTTAGGCTCTTTGTTAAATTTAGAAGATGACATGGAAGTTGTCGGAAAAGCTTCCAATGGGGAACAAGCGGTATCACTTGCTAAGCAGCATGAGCCAGATATATGCGTAATGGATATCGAGATGCCTCTTAAAACTGGACTTGAAGCTGCAGAGGAACTGAAAGATTTAAACTGCAAAGTCATCATTTTGACAACGTTCGCTCGCTCCGGCTATTTTCAAAGAGCTTTGAAAGCAGGCGTGAGTGGATACTTGCTAAAGGATAGTCCAAGTGAAGAACTCGCAAATTCAATTCGAAGCGTGATGGCAGGCAGGCGCCTCTATGCTCCAGAATTAGTGGATGACTTATATAGTGAATCTACCAGTCCTCTTACAGCAAGAGAGAAAGAAGTATTAGCTCTAGTAGCTGATGGAAAAAACACAAAAGAAATTGCTGATGAACTATCTATTAAGACTGGAACAGTGCGCAACTATATTTCTACCATTCTGGACAAACTCGAAGTAAAGAACCGCATTGAAGCCATTACTCGCTTTAAGGAAAAAGGCTGGTTTAAATGAAAAAAGCATGCATCAAACCGCGATGCATGCTTTTTAATCATTTGGCAATTTATCGTACCCTAATTTGTCGATGATCACGACATGCTCGGGGAATTCATCAAGCAGCTGCTGTTTTGTGAATAATTCAAAGTCACGGAAATCAAAACCTGGTGCGACCATGCATCCAACGAGAGAAAACGTATTCTCATTTGCCACAGAGGAACCAAAAATCGTATCTCTTGGAACTAAAAATTGAGGAACTTCTCCATTTTCTAAGTTTGTACCTAGTTTTACTTCTTGATAGGTTCCATCGCGGTAGATAATATGAATTGTTAAAGGACTTCCCCCATGATAGTACCATAATTCATCTGATTGCAGTCGGTGGAAATGCGATACATCTTGAGACCTTAGTAAAAAGTAAATACTCGTATATAGAAATCGTTTATCATCAAACTGCGATGACACTTCTTTATCAGAAATTTCATCATTGGAGCGATAGGTTTGTTTATAAAACCCTCCTTCTGGATGAGGCTGCAGCTCAAGCTTTGAAATCCAATATTCCCACTTATGTAAATCCATTACGTTCCTTCCCTTCCTTTTTCTTTTATCATTAACTACATCATAGTAAATCATTCTTTCTAACACAACAAACGGCTTCATTATTCCATGAGGAAAAATGAAGCCGCTTACCACTGGTATCTTATCATTACATCCTACCCTTTCTGTTAGCACGGCTATATCTATACCTGCTAGTAGAATGGCAGCGATGAAATAAATATGTCATATACAAATCTAACTGAAATCGATTCCCCTCAATGAAACACTGAAACGGCTCTTCTCTACCTTGATAAATCCCCACAGATGAACGCTGCTTAAACGGGACAATATTCATCTCTTTTCCCCCTCAGAAAGATGTACTTTTTAGTGTAAATGCTGATGACAAACGTAATATTTTTTGATAAAAGTGAGGGCTGCGTGTGCATCTTGAATGCCAAGCTTTTTACAAACGCCAGCTAACATTAGCAGTTTGTACATAACCAGCTTTTGATTATTTGTAGCCAGTACGTAATAAACAATCGTATTAGCAACTGCCCGCGGTAAGCTTATTTTTTTCAACTCATATAACGCAGCAGACGAAGACATGCCTGCTTCGTTTAAAATCTGCTCGGTTGTGTACGTCTCCAAATAACGAGCAAGCTTTCTTTCTTTATTGTTAAATATACCTTTAGAATCGTTCATTTTCTCTCCCTCTGTTATTTTAATAATCCATTAAACGCTGCATTAATTAGCCATAATGCGATAGCTCCCCCTGATAAATAAGTGCTGAGATAGAATAATAGCTCCATATACCTCCCTCCCATTTCTATCATACCTCTTCATTCCCCTAGCTGCAGTGATATTCATCACAGTAAAAAGTATATTGTTGAGCTGCTGAATAGCTCCGCAAAAGAGCTCGTGAGAAAGGTCTCACGAGCTGCTTAGTTAGCTTTTTTATTTTCGGATAATGCGTTTAAAAATCATAATAATTAATAATACAACCACAATAACAAGCAAAAATTTCAACATGAGTTGTCCATCCCTTCAAATCAGTAAATCATCTTTCATTAGTAAGTAGTTACCCTGTTTCGTTTTTTATAAACTGCATACTGCTTATTTCATGCCAAAAATTATATAATAGTAGAAAATGAGCTTACATTAGCCCTACATATAAAACATAAACGGGAGTATAACATGGCTGACTACCTTCAAACATTTCTGCTTGAACACTTAGAAGCAGCAGAGCTTATTAATGTTCTCTTGAACATCCTTATTAGCATTACGGGCGTATTTCCTAGCGCCCCCCTTACGTTTGTAAATGTAAAATTATTTGGTTTTTGGAACGGATTTTTGCTTTCTTTTATTGGAGAAGTTTTAGGTGTAGCTCTCTCTTTTTGGCTGTACCGAAAAGGTTTCCGTACACTTGTTCATACAAAAACACCTTCTCACTCCAAGTGGCTAAAGCCGCTGCGCGTACAAGGGAAAGAGAGTTTTATATTTATTCTTTCTTTGCGATTGCTTCCCTTTGTTCCATCAGGCCTCATTACATTCTTCAGCGCTGTAGGACAAGGCTCCTTTGCGGTATTCATTTCTGCTAGCGCACTTGGAAAAATTCCAGCGCTTTTTATTGAAGTTTATTCGATTTATCATATTTCACAAGGATCTATGCAAGGCAAAATCATCTTAGTGGTTTTATCCATTATTTCACTTTTTTATATAAGTAAAAAATGGAAAAAAAAGCTTAACAGACCATAAAAAGGGAAGACTATCTAAAAATAAGTAAAAACTTTATCTTATGTAACTGTAATAAGATAACGTACTGGAGATGGTCTATTGATTTTCCTGTTTGTTTCTGGAAGTATTATTGTTCCTGTTATCATGCTTTTTTTCTCACTCAAATGGAAAGGAGCAGAGCTAGTTTTTAATACGCTAGCCCTTCTTTCGGCGCTAGTATTTGGAAATATAGCTGCTGCTTCTATCTACCGTATCTTAAAAAACCATACTGTTTTTATGACAAGCATTCATGCAATCTTTTTAAATTCAGCTTTTTTATTAACCGGTGCATACCTTGGAATCTATGTATTGTATAAACTGTTAACTCTGACCTTAAATGTAAAACAGCGTACTATGTAAAAATAGTACGCTGTTTTAAAACGCAGTTTATTTTATAATTCCAGTTGGTATGCATAAAGGTGAACCATCAACCGGATTTTGAATAATAGTTGAGGATAAATTAAACACATCTCTTATCATTTCTTCTGTAAATACTTGAGCAGAAGAACCTTCTTTGTAAATCTGACCGTTTGAAATACTGATTAAATGGTCTGCATAGCGAGCTGCTTGGTTTAAATCGTGTAAGACCATCACAATTGTACAATTTCTCTTTTGGTTTAAGGAACGAAGAAGTTCAAGCACTTCAATCTGATGAGCTAAATCTAAATATGTGGTAGGCTCATCCAAAAGCAGAAGCTCCGTACCCTGTGCCAATGCCATTGCAATCCATGCTCTCTGACGCTGTCCTCCAGAGAGAGCATCCAGTGTACGATGACTTAAATTAGACAGTTTGGTTGCCTGTAAAGCCTCCTCTACAACTTGATGATCTTCAGCAGAATAGCGAGCAAATAAGCCCTTATGAGGGTGACGACCGTAATAGCACAGCTCTTTTACTGTTAAATCTTCAGGAGCTTCAGGAGCTTGAGGCAAAATAGCTAGTTTTTTTGCTACTTCTTTTGATGAATGACGATGAATATCTTTTCCATTTAAATATATACTTCCTTCTGCAGGCTTTAATAAACGGGCCAATGAACGAAGGATTGTTGATTTTCCACAGCCATTTGATCCAATGATTATGCTTACCTTTCCTTCTGGAATGTGAAGGTCAATATTACGAATAACAGAAGTTGAATCATATGATAGTGAAAGTTTTTCAGCAGTTAATTTTGTCATTACTGTGTTCCTCCTTTCCTCTATTTTTTCTGCTCACGGCGCAGTAAATATAGAAAATAAGGGGCGCCAATAACAGCTGTTACGATTCCAGCCGGAATCTCAACGGGCGGCATAACCCCTCTTCCTAAACTATCAGCAATTAGCAGGAATAAAGCACCTACTGCTGCTGAAACTGGTAACAAGAATTTCGAACGGCTTCCTACTAACCTCCTGCCAATATGAGGAGCAATTAAACCAATAAAACCAATTGACCCAACCACTGCTACAGATAACCCTGTCAATATCACAGCCATACTCAATAGTGTATAACGAACGTATTTCGTTCGCTCTCCTAAGCCAACTGCAATCTCATCTCCTAAGTTTAAAATGTCGAGCTTAGATGCAAATATAATAATAAAAGGCACGAGTGCAACACAAGGAATTAACATCCAAAGCTCACTCCAGCCTCTTCCCCATAAACTTCCTGTGAGCCAAAGAAGAGTTGTATTCACGTCATCTGGAAACTTAATCATAAAATACTGAATTCCAGCCTGGCAAATAGCTCCTAACGCTACGCCAACTAAAGCCAGCGTATGAGGTTTAGCTCCTTGAGAGTAGGAAAACACCATAAGTATAACGGCTATGGCTGCTGCTCCTAAAAAAGCTGAAAGCGGCAGCAGAAGCATAGAAGCAGTTGGACATACAATTAAGATGAAAACGGCGAATAGCCCCGCTCCTTTTGTTACACCGATAACATCGGGAGAAGCCAGTGGATTTTTTAATATCCCTTGTAAAATAGCTCCTGCTACTGCTAAAGCCGCACCTACAACAATAGCAATGAGAGTGCGTGGAATACGATAATTCGTTAAAATAAATGAACTTCCTGGAGAACTTCCAATTATTTGCTGAAAGATTTCTCCAGGGGAAATATAAACGGCTCCTACCCCTAAGCTAATTACAATCGTGATTATTAAACATAAAAATAAGATACTTAACATTTGATAAGGGTGCTTTCTTTTCATTGCTTAATATTCCTCCCTTTTCTAGCAAGGTATAAAAAGAAAGGCGCTCCAATAAGAGCTGTTACAATCCCTACTGGTGACTCAAAGGGATATGCAATGAAACGAGACAGTACATCAGCATAAACAAGCAAAATGGCTCCTAGTAGTGCTGAAAATGGCAGAATTCGCTGGTAGTCTCCCCCTACTAATTTTCTAGCTATATGAGGTACAATGAGACCTACAAACCCAATTGGCCCCGCAACAGCAACAGATGCACCGGCGAGCATAATGACTAGTATACCTGCAAAAAAGCGAATCCATTTTACCTTTTCTCCTAACCCTGTTGCCATATTTTCTCCTAGTACTAGAATCGATATAGAGCGAGAGGATCCAAAAGCTAGGAGAAGACCTAGAAACGACCAAGGTAAAAGAATTTTTACATGAGTCCAGTCTTTCCCGTTAATAGAACCTACAAGCCAATACAAAACGTCCGTAGCTTGTTCATTTAGCACAATTACTCCTTGAGTAAGTGACGATAAAAATAAATGCACAGCCATTCCGGCAAGTGCTAGTTTCACATGAGTTGTCTTTCCTCCCGATGCGAACAAATAAACAGTCATTCCTCCTAAAGCTGCTCCTAAAAAGGCAATATACACAGTTGATTGAGAGGTAAGGTCAGGAAATAAAATAAAAGCTATTACAATCGCTAATGAAGCACCAGCATTTACCCCAAACACTTGGGGTGAGGCAAGCGAATTTCGTGTAATGGCTTGCATCAATGCTCCAGCAGCTGCCAAGCTGGCTCCAATAAGAGCTGCCAGCACAGCTCTTGGCAGTCTAAGCGTCTGTACGATTGTTGTCTGCTTAGAGTCATCAGGCGCAAAAATTGCCTTAATTACTTCTGTAAAGCTGACAGCAGAAGATCCGACAGCCACATGCAAAATCATTCCGATGATTAACAAACAAACGCTAGCTAGCAGCACAATATATTTATTCATTTTTTGCTTTTGGACAAGATTTGTCATTTCCAACACACTTTCTACAGTTTTCTTTTCTAAACAAATAGAAGCAAGAATAGAATAACTATTCTCGCCTCTTTGTCAGACTCTGTTATGTTACTGCTGCTTATTGTTTAGTAACTTAACCGTATCTTTTCCAATTGCCTCAGCTGAAATCACTCCTCGGAATCTTGTCCATAAATCACGGTCTACTACAAAAACTTTATCATTTTTAACAGCTTTTAAATTTTTCCAAAGAGGATTTGTTTTCCATTCATCCGTTACAAGTTTACCTTCGTTATTTGCTAGGATTAAAATATCTGGATTAATGTCTGACAACTGTTCTAAATTCATCTCAGCATATGCTTCTTTGTTTTTCACAGCGTTCTTCAACCCTAGCTTTTCAAGGAACTCTCCGTCATAAGAAGAAGACGTATGCGCTTGGAAAGAAGTATCTCTGACAACTGCTGGTAAGACTGTCTGACCACTTTCTTCTTTTAACTCATTTTTTAATTTTGAAATTGTTTCTTCATGCTCATTTAAGCGCTGTTCTGCTTTTTTTTCTTTTCCTACTGCTTTCGCAATTGTTTTAAATGAATCTATATTTTCTTCATATGTAGATTCACGGCTTTTCAATTCAATTGTAGGTGCAATTTTGTTTAATTCTTTATAAATTGCTTTATGGCGCTGCACATCGGCAATAATTAAGTCCGGCTGCAGGGAACTAATTACTTCTAAATTTGGCTGTTGACGTGTTCCTACTGAAGTATAATTGATTTTCCCACCTACGAGTTTTTCAATCATATCTTTTTTGTTGTCGTCTGCAATTCCTACTGGCTTCATTCCTAAACCTTGCAAAGCATCTACAAAAGATAGTTCAAGGACAACGACTTTTTTTGGATTTTTAGGAACTTTTGTTTTCCCAAGCTCATGCTGAACAGATACCTTTTGACTATTATCTGAATTTTCTTTTGATGAATTTTGAGTTGACCCGCATCCTGCTAGAACAAATAAAATAGAAACAATAGCAGCTATACTGGCAAGTCTAAACTTTTTAACTTGCTTCATTTTAACGCTTCCTCCTATGTATATACTCTTTTTGACGCTGATAATCATTATCATCAATGTTATCTGTTAATTAAAGTTGCGTCAATAGTTTTCTCGTAATATGGGACATTTTTTGAATAAATAACAGAAAAATCCTTTTAATCCCTTTCTTGAAAAAGCTTTATTCCCTTCCTTTTTTACGATACACTATCTATAAGTTGACCACATTCAACTTTATTGCACTAATGCACTTTTAAATAATCTTAATTTGGAGTGAAGATAGTGAATTCGTCTCTATTACAAATGAATACTATATTTATTAGTATTCTCATCGAAGCCCTTCCTTTTGTATTACTAGGCGTAATCATTTCAGGAATTATTCAAATTTTTGTAACTGATGAAATGATGGCTCGAGTTATTCCTAAAAATAAAATAGGCGCTGTCCTATTAGCTAGTTTGATTGGAGCTCTTTTTCCAGCCTGCGAATGTGGAATCGTTCCTATTACTAGACGTTTAATGGCAAAAGGAGTTCCTCTTTACGCTGCTATTCCTTTTATGCTAACAGGTCCTATTATTAATCCAGTTGTTTTATTTTCTACCTTTGTAGCCTTCGGGAATGATTGGAAGATAGTATTGTATCGTGCAGGAGTAGCTTTTATTGTTTCCTTACTTGTAGGTCTCATTTTAAGTTTTCAGTTTAAAACACCTCAGACGAAACGTGAGGTTCATCTGCGTACTTCCCCCAAAAAAATGAGTGCGAAGCTTTCAGAAGCTACCCGTCATACGATTGATGAGTTTTTTTCTGTTGGGAAATTTCTGATTATCGGAGGATTAATTGCAGCCGGGATGCAGACGTTTGTTAAGACATCTACCCTATTTTCATTAGGACAAGGCGATGTTTCATCAAACGCGGTAATGATGGGACTTGCATACGTATTATCGCTTTGTTCTTCTGCAGATGCGTTTATCGCTTCCTCGTTTCGCAGTACGTTTACAGACAGTGCTATTGTTTCATTCTTGGTATTTGGTCCAATGTTTGACATTAAGAATACGCTGATGATGCTAAGCCAGTTTAAGACTAAATTTGTCTTTACACTTTTAGCTTATGTTTTTATTTTAGTACTTATTGTTTCGATTTTAATTGTTCATTAATAAGGAGGGATTTAGCATGATTCGTATTTTAATTTTAATAGGGTTTACGTTCATCTTCATGCACCTTCATGCAACTGGGGATATCTCAAAATATATTAATATGAAATATTCTTGGATTTCATTTTGTACTATCTTTGTACTTTGGTTTTTAACTATCGCAGAATTAATCTTTTACATGATAGGTCCTAAAAAACATGATGATGATTGTAGCTGTGGATGTGCCCATAACCATCAAGAAAGCAAATGGAAACGAGGAGCATGGTACCCAATTTATATTTTACCTGTACTCACTGTCTTATTTTTACCTGTCGCAACCCTGGATTCTAACATTGTTGAAGCTAAAGGATTTCATTTTCCAATTTATGATAAAAAAGATCCTTATTCTTCTCATCAATTTTTACAGCCGGACACAAGTTCTTTTTACGGCGAAGAAGCCTATGACCAAATGATTCATCGTGACCTTAAAAAATTTTCTAAAGAAGATAATATCAACTTAGAAGATGAGGAATTTTTAAATGCAATGGAAACTATTTACCGATATCCTGGTGAATTCAGTGGCAAAACCATTTCTTTTAAAGGATTTATGTATCAAACAAAGGAGCTAAAAAAGAATCAGTATTTTCTTTTTCGTTTTGGTATTATTCATTGTATTGCAGATTCAGGGGTATTTGGAATGCTCATTGAGTTTCCAGATGACGCTGCTTTTAAAAATGATGACTGGGCAACTGTTACAGGCGAAGTTAGTACAATGTACTATCAGCCGTTCAAAAAAACCATTCCTGTTTTGAAAGTAACAAAAATGAAGCGTGAGCAGACTCCAAAGGATCCTTATGTATATCGAAATAACCAATAATTAAAAGCCGTTCTTTTAAATAAGAACGGCTTTTTACATTAATGAACAAATTCCATTTTTTCTTCGATTTTGTGAAATTCCTCATAAAATTCTTCCGCTGAAATCGGTTTGGAGAAATAGTATCCCTGCACTTCATCACATTTTTCTTTATGAAGAAGTTCTACTTGTTCAACTTCTTCTACACCTTCTGCTACGACGGACAGCTGCAAACTTTTGGCTAGTGTGATAATGGCTCTGACAATCGATACTTCCGTTGTATTAGGATCTAAATCTTTAATAAAAGACCGGTCAATTTTCAGCGTATGAATAGGCAGCTTCTGAATATAGCTGAATGAGGAATATCCTGAGCCAAAATCATCAATCGAAATAAATACTCCTGCATCTTTTAAAATTTGTAGCTTTTCGATTGTTTGCTCAACATGCTTCATCGTTACACTTTCCGTAATTTCAAGTTCCAAATATCGTGGTTCTAACTCTACTTCACGCAAGACATCTAACACATAATCAACAAAATCCGTTGTACCAAAATCCACGCTTGATATGTTCACACTCATTTTTAAGGGAGGTAGTCCTTGAAGCTGCCAATACTTATTTTGATGGCACGCTTTTTTTAATACCCATTTCGTCAGTGTAACAATAACGCCTGTTTCTTCAGCAATCGGAATAAATTCTGCAGGAGAAATGACGCCCATCTCGGCATGAGTCCACCGGATCAAAGCCTCCACTCCAACAATATGGCCACTTTGAATATTGACTTTGGGCTGATAGTGAAGCTCCATTTCGCCCAGCTCAAAAGCCTTGCGTAAACCATCTTCAATTCTCATTCGTCGCGTAGTATGAACCTGCATTTGTTTTTGATAAAACAGATAATGATTACGCCCTTGTTTTTTGACTTCGTACATCGCTAAATCAGCATGGCGAACTAGCACTTCAAGCGAACTTCCATCTTTAGGAAACAAACTAACTCCGATGCTTACCCCTAAATAAACATCTCTCGATAGCACTACAAAAGGAGTGGATAAGCAGTCATTTAATGATTGACAGATTTTTTTCACTTCTTCATTTGCCCTATCATGCAGTAAAACTAAAAACTCATCTCCTCCAAAACGCGAAAGCACATCTTGGTTTCTTAGGCAGCTCTTCATTCGATCGACAACCTGAAGCATAAGCTGATCTCCAGCATGATGACCAAGCGTGTCATTTACCTGTTTGAAACGATCGAGGTCTAAAAATAAGAAATGAAGCTTTTTTCCTGAAGCAGCTGCTGAATCAATGGATTTCTCTACAATGTTTGAAAACATACTTCTATTTGGTAAATCTGTTAGCATATCGTGAAAAGCCATATATTGAAGCGATTCTTGAGCTGTTTTCTGCTCCGTTACATCTCTAGTTACTGTCTGAAAAAGCGTCTCTCCATTAATTTGAATGAGCGTAGATTTTACTTCTAAAAAGAGTTCCTTACCTAACGCATTAAACATTTTCAACTGAGCTAATGGAGGTCTTGGCTCATCTTTTCTATCTTTTACTGCCTTCAATCCTTTTTTAATATCAGGAATTTGTTCAGATGAAAAGAAATCATATAACGATTTACCAACGAGCTGGTCTTCACTTACTCCTAAAAGCTGAATCATAGCATCATTAACGGACACGATCTCTTTTTCTCGATGGACCATAATTGCCAATGGAGAGGAGTAAAACAAGTTTTCATAGCGATTTTTTGCTTCAATCAACGTTTTTTCCGCTTCACGCTCTTGCGTCATATTGCGGATATACAGCATATACTCAACCGTCTCTTCAATCGCTACCGCCATCACCGTTATCTCAACCGTAACTTCTCTATTACTTATCAAAAGGGAGTGCTCAGTTCGTCCGTCTTGTAGAGAAGAAAATTTATAGAATGGCAACAGCTTAACAACATCACTCCCGATTACATCTGATGCTTTAAGAGAGAAAAGCGTTTCTGCCGCATAATTGAGCGATAAAACATGTCTTTTTTCATCAATCACCAAAATAGCATCCAGGGCCGATTCAAAAAAAGCCCATTTTAACACTTCTTGTTTTTGTACGCGGCGATCCATAAAAATGGTTAAAAACACAGCCGTAAATAGGCAGGCAATAAAAAAAATAATAACGGCGGATAAGTATATTGGATTTAAAGCAAAACCGTTTGATTGTTCAGACATTGACATTCCTGAAAAAGAAGCTGCCTGCATGCCCGTATAGTGCATACCAGCAATAGCAATACCCATGATAGTAGAACAAATAAGCTTAGCAAAAACGGTAAGCTTCCCTTCATTTAGCTTTGAGTAAAAACCAAGCCATAAAGCTGTATTAGAAGCAGCAACAGCAATAAGAATAGAGAGAAAAACGATAAATGGATCATATGAAATCATAATTGGCTCCATTGCCATCATGCCCAAGTAGTGCATAAAAACAATTCCAGCTCCCATAAAGCTCCCCGCAATGGTGAGTGCCTTCATGCTTTTCTTTTGTTTGTGAATGAGGTAAAGGCCTATATAACATCCTGTTATCGCTCCTAATATTGAGAGAAGAACAAACCATAAATTGTATGAAACATCTACGGGCAAGTGAAAAGCAAGCATCGCGATAAAATGCATTGACCAAATGCCTACTCCCAATGTAAATGCCCCGCTGATTAACCAAAACTGAATAAATTTTGCCCGGGAAATTTTCACACGATTAGCTAACCCAAAAGAAGCGTACGCCGCAGTAATAGCGATAAGGAAAGAGAGTGTAACGAGTAACTCATTGTACGTCCCTTCTAGTAAATGTGTATGATGATTCATTCATGACCTTCCTTCAATTCGTTCTTTTCTTTGTTATCGGTTAAGGCCTAAAAATATTTACTATTTCAAAAGAACTTCTGTTTGATTTACTTCTTGTCTTTTGAACGTCCTGACAATATGGCACTCACTTTTTCCTTGTTGACGGTGTATAAACACGTACAATCATCTGACTCATACGCCTCTTCTAGTTGAAACGAGAATTTTTTTAAAAGAGTAATTGAATCTTTATTATTAGGATCAACTTTTGCTTCAATCTCCCGTATATGAAACTCTTCAAAAGCTTTTTCTAGTAAAAGGCAGAGCGCTTCTGTCATGAGGCCTTTTTTCCAAAAAGGTCTGCCTAAATCATACCCTATTTCTGCTTGCTTTTTACCATAGTCAATACGGTTTAGACCGCAGGTTCCAATAATCTCATCGGAAGTCTTTAATCGAATAGCATAGCGTGTTGCTTTCCCTTCTTTCATCAAACTTTGTAGAAGCGCAATCATGCTTTCCGCCTGATAAAGCGTCGTAAAGGGCTCAATATTCATATATCTAGTAACCTCTTCATCCGACCAATATGCAAAAACTTTAGAAGCATCTTTTTTTTGAAGAGGAGATAAATATACCCTCATCAATGTTCTCCCTCCTTTTGATGAATGATGGAGCAAGACATTTTCATCTGCGCCTCTTTCACCTCTTAAAAAATCTCACATGGTGCACGGAACATGTGAGATTTGACATTTAACTATTTTTTGATTGTGCATCGCGCAACTGGGTATATAAACGATTAATTGCTACAGTCATTGACTGTTCATAGGAATGATGATCATAATAAACCGCTATATTTTTTAACATTTCATACGTTTGATGATCAAGCTGCACCTCAAGCGTAATTTTTTCGTCAATTGTTGCTGTTTGCAAATGATGGGGCAAGTCCTCTTTTGTAGATACTTGCTCTGCAATATGAATTGCTTCTTCTACCGTTTCAATTCGGCCGTACTGATGCACCCATCTTCTGCCCATTTCAATCGTATCTTTTACAAACTGACGATTGGTAATGGTATCTTTAATATTAAATTGATGATCTGCCACATATACAGATTGATACAAGATTACACTGATCACTTCGTCTTTTAAATTTAATTTTCTCAGCTCATCAATTAAGTCCGCTATATATTTAGGTAATGGACTAAATGTCCCTCTCACTTCCTTAATTAAATCCATGGCAATGGATTCAGTTGAGTTGCGTTTAAATGCTTTTATAATATCTATCATTACATGTTCGTTTGCCATACATACACCACCATTTATGAATCGAATAATTTCATGCTCCTTGCTGATCGGCATAGACATTCACTATTCGTTTAAAATATATACTATTATTCTATTATATAAAAAATATGAATAAGTTGGTATAGGATGAATGATTTATCATTATTTTTTCATAAAATTTTATGAAACAGAACATGTTTATTTATTACTAGCACAAATCCAGCACAGCAAACAATAGTCTCACCAAAATTTAAGAAGACAAGCATTTATTATTAGTAAATGTGAGTTTCTCTTTGATAGAAGGCATTAAATAAAAAGAGACCAAACCAATCCGGCTTATTGAAGTAGATGGTCAAAAGATTTTTAGATGTTAGATGAAAGAAGGTATCCAATATCAGCAATCAATCTCCTTCCCTGTTCATTCTCACTTAGTCCATCTATCAAAACAACGGCATAATACGTTTCGTTACCTCGCATGAGAATGGCACTATCATGTTCTGCCCCCTGTAGTTCTCCAGTCTTATTCGCAGCTTGAAACACTGATCCTATACGTGCTGGAAGCTTATGCTGAAACTGCTGCATTTCTAGCATTCTCATTATTTTTTCGCGGCTAGATTTTTTCAAAAGGTTTCCTTCATATATTTCCCTTAGACATTCTACTACATCAGAGGCGCACGTATAATTATCAAGCCCTTGTTTAACAGCGGTCTCGTCCATCATATAGCGGTTTAAAACCGTTTTCTTTAATCCCATATTTCTAGCACATTCGTTAATTTTTTCAAATCCTACTAAAGAAATGAGCTCATTTGTAGCTGTGTTGTCAGAAACAATTATCATAAGGGTAAGCAGTTCTTCCACTTTAATATGTGTTAACCGCGGAAGAGCTCCAAGTACGCCTGCTCCGCCAACCGTGTTTTTTTCCGTTCTTTGAATGACAGATGTTAAAGTCAAGATGCCTTCATCAATTTGACGAAACGCTTCTATTGCAAGCAGCAGCTTGATTGTACTTGCTGCTCGTTGTTGGATAAAAGAATTAATCCGTATGGATTCTTTTCCTTCAATATGAATGCGTATAAGCCCGTTATTACTCTGCTTCCATTTAGTAATGGTATCTTGTATTTTCATCCTTGCTTTTTCCATCATTTTGTCGCAGCTGTTTCAATATAGTTGTTGCTCATTATCTTTTGATTGTATAAGTGACAGGCCACAAAATGATTGTCTTCAACTTCCTGCCACTCTGGTTTTTGAGTCTTACAGGCTGCTACTGCAAGAGGACAGCGCGTATTAAACACGCAGCCCGAGGGCGGGTTCATTGGGCTTGGCAATTCTCCTTTAAGAACAATTCGCTTGCGATTATCCTCAACGTCAGGATCAGGAATAGGAATAGCTGACAGCAGAGCCTGAGTGTAAGGGTGAAGCGGTTTTTGATACAGCTCCGAACTTGTTGTTAATTCTACTAAATGCCCTAAATACATAACTCCAATCCGACTGCTTATATGCTTTACCATCGACAAGTCATGTGCAATAAATAAATAAGTTAACCCTTTTTCTTTTTGGAGTTTTTTTAATAAATTAACTACTTGCGCCTGTACAGATACATCTAAAGCAGAAATAGGTTCGTCTGCAATAATGCATTCTGGATTTAACGCTAAAGCTCTCGCAATCCCTATGCGCTGGCGCTGCCCGCCGCTGAACTCATGAGGATAGCGGTTGGCATGATCACGATTTAACCCCACATCTTCTAGCAGCTCATACACCCGGTTCAGCATTTCTTTTTTATTCGAATAAAGTCCGTGAACCTCCATTGGTTCCGAGATAATTTCCTTTACGGTAGAACGAGGATTTAGTGAAGCATATGGATCTTGAAAAATCATTTGCATATTACGATGAAAAGCAAATTTCTCTTTCTCTGATAGCTCATGCACGTTTTTCCCTTTATAAAGCACCTCTCCCGATGTACGGTTATACAACCCAATGATTGTTCGCCCGGCAGTTGATTTTCCGCAGCCGGATTCACCAACAAGTCCAAAGGTTTCTCCTTTTGAAATATGAAAAGACACGCCGTCTACTGCTTTCAAAACCTGCTTATCCGTAATCGAAAAATACTTGCTCAGCTGCTTTACTTCTAACAAATGCTTTGTTGTCATAACTGCCACCTCCTAATAATAGCGCCGGGCTGCGCACAGCTCTTCTTCATAAAGCGTTCCTTTTAATTCAATCAGTTCGATGGTTTTACCCGTTTTAGGTGAATGAAGCATTTTTCCGTTACCATAACAAATACCAACATGGTGGATAGACCCCTTCCCTTTTTCATAAGCGAAAAACAATAAATCTCCAGGTTGAATAGAGTCTAATCCTACTTCTTTGCCTTGCCTTGCTTGATCGGTGGCATCTCTTGGAATAAGATAGCCGTTTGCTTTATGAGTAGCATAGGCAAACCCGGAACAATCATATCCCCAAGCACTCATGCCACCCCATAAATATGGAAGATTCAAAAACTGTTCTCCTGCTGCAATAATCATATCTCCAGTTCCTTTTGTTGCTTTACGGTTTCTATCCTCTATTACAACAGCATCTTGACGTTTTATTTTCCCACTGCCAACCGGCGTTTGAACCTCTAGCCATTCTTTATCTTCTTTTAAAAGAGGCAGCTGCGTTTGATAACTAATTTGCAAGGTTTCTTCCGCTAGCTGCAGTGTCGCAATTGCTGCTGTTACCACTGCCGTTGGTTTATTTAATGGAGAATATTCAGCTTGGGAAATCAGTTGGTGGAAAGGAACCCACCCGGGATATCCCCTTTCATCTTTAGAAGAAAACTGAGAAGGAATAACGATTTTTGCCCATTTACCTTTCAGTTCCGTTACATATACTTCTTCTCCTAGTAACAGCTGCGTTTGAACTAAATTTTTCTCACAAAGCTCCAACCGACGTGCATACGTTAATTGCTCTAGCCATTTATCTAGTTTTACTGGGACACTTGTTGCATTGTCATCTATTTCTCTGCAAGAGTCATAGAAAGTCCACACAGTCGCCACAGCCACACAAACGTAATACGTTTTTTTATCCACCACTTATTTCTCCTCCCCGCAGGTTTAACCTTCAGCGTTCGACTTTATCTTTTGGTAATGTAATACCGGATTCAAATTCCACCATTCGTTCATACGTCGACATCGTGGCATAACTTCCAATCGCCACAGCTGTTTGAGGAGAACAATGTCCGATGCGAAGCCCTCTCATAACAGGCTTTTTTAAAGAAGTTAGGTAACTTGTTAATGCCTCTTCCAATGAAAGCGACTCGGTACGTTTTTTAGGATAGCAGTTATGAAAATCTCCGATAATAATTCCCGCTGCATCCTGCAGTTTATTGGCCATATACAGCTGTGTCATCATGCGGTCAATTTCATACGGCTCTTCATCAATATCTTCAATAAATAAAATTTTATTTTTCGTATCTAGTTCAAATGGTGTGCCAAGCGTGCTTACCAGCAAAGTAAGATTTCCTCCTATCAGCTGACCAGTTGCTTCTCCTTCACAAATAGTGTCGAGCGAACTAATTTGATCCGTATAGCAAAAAGAACGGTGAGAAAATAATTGATAAAAAGATTGCTTCGTCTCTATATGAACATCTTCTTTTCCGATATCCGACGAAAGCATTGGCCCGTGAAAGGTAACCAAACCTGTGCGCTGATGAATAGCCGTATGTAAAAACGTAATATCGCTATATCCCCAAAAAATCTTTGGGTTTCGCTTGATTAAATCGTAGTTTAATTGCGAGGCAAGCCTAGCAGTCCCGTACCCTCCGCATGCACAGATAATTGCCTTTACTTCCTTATTGGCAAACATCGCATGTATATCGGCTGCTCGCTGTTCATCAGTCCCTGCCAAGTACCCGTTTTTTTTATATAAATGCGCACCCGTTACGACGTTTAATCCTATTTCCTTTAAATATTCTAGTCCTTTTTTTAGATTGTGCTGATTAGGCGGACTAGCAGGTGCAATAACAGCTACTGTATCACCTTTTTGTAATCGTTTTGGTTTGATCATTTGTTACACTCCTTTTGTGTAAAGAAATGAAGAAAGTGAAACTTGGGTCAGAAGGGAATTGAAATCCCCTCTGACGAAAAGTTCCACTTTACTGTTTATCTGCCCACTTCAAATCTAAATAGCCAACAGGATGACGAACAATCCCAGATACGTTATCTTTTATTAAAAACACATAGTTGTAGAAATGGATAGGGATGATCGGCATCTCATCAAATAAAATACCTTCTGCTTTATACATAAGCTCAAAACGTTTTTTATTATCCGTTTCGTTCATAGCTTGTTTAATTAACTCATCATATTCTTTATTGCTCCAAGCTGTACGATTCATTGAATGACCCGTCTGGAAGCTCTCTAAAAAGTTAATTGGATCTGCATAATCAGCTAAAAATGAACTTCGTGACAGCTGAAACTTTAACGCTTTTTGTTCTTCTTGGAAAACATTCCATTCCATATTGGCAAGCTTTACATCTACACCTAGATTTTCTTTGAACATTTGCTGCAGTGCTTCTGCTATTTTTTTATGCGTATCGTCTGTACTGTATGTTAGCGTAACAGCTGGCAGCTTTTTATATCCTTCTTCTTTCATTCCTTTTTTCAGAAGTGCTTTTGCTTCTTTGCCGTCTGTTTTTAATAAGTCGCCGCCCGTTTTACGGAAATCCTTTCCATCTGCATCTTTAAATCCGTATGATACGAAACCGCGAGCTGGTTTTTCTTTATTTTTTGTAACAAAATTAACAATTTGATCTTGATCTACAGCCATTGCAAATGCTTTACGGATATTTTTGTTTTGAAAGGGCTCTTTATTTAAGTTAAAGCGGTAGAAGTAAGTTCCCGCTTGGTCTTCGATATGAACATCTCCATCTTTCAACAGCTTTTCACTTAAATCCGATGGAATTTCAGAAACATCTAGCTCTCCATTTTGATACATTTGATATTCTGTGTTTGTATTTTCAACAATTGCCCATTTTACCTTGTCAAGCTTTACATTTTCAGCATCCCAGTACTGATCGTTTCTTTCCATTACTAGATTACTGTTATGCTTCCATTGAGTTAATTTGAAAGGACCATTAGCAACAAACGAATCTGCTTCTGCAAACCATTTCGGATTTTTTGTTGCTACTTTTTCATTAATCGGGAAAAATGCTGGATTGGAAACTACGCTTAAGAAGTAAGCTTGAGGACTTTTAAGCGTAACTTCAAAAGTTTTGTCATCTAGCGCTTTTACCCCTACTTGATCAGCACTGCCTTTACCCGTATTAAATTCTTCTCCACCTTGAATAAAATAACCTAAAAACGCCGCTGGAGAACCAGTCTTAGGATCTAACAGTCTCTTCCAAGCAAATACAAAATCACTTGCTTTGACGTCATCTCCATTTGACCATTTAGCATCTTTTCGTAAATGAAACGTATAGATCTTTTTGTCCTCAGAGATATCCCATTTCTCGGCCATTGCTCCTTCAGGCTCATCGCTTTTTCCTAAACGAGTCAGCCCTTCCATTAAGTTATTAAGCATATTCCATGAATATGAATCAAACCCGATAGGCGGATCAAAAGACGTAGGTTCTGCGCCATTATTCATATAAAGGACCTTACCGTCTTCTTTTGCTGTACCGCTCTTCTTTTCTGGCTCCGCGCCTGAATCTTTTGTGGCCGTACAGGCAGCAAGTGTAAATATAAGTACACACATCATTAGTAAAGACCCTATTTTTTTCATCATTTCCCCCTCTTTCATAAGTTCTCTATTTATCTATAAATCTAGCTTATAGTTGTTACAAATTTTTGGGCCCTCTCATCTTGAAGCCAGCAGTGCACTTGGTGACTTTCTTTCAGCTTTGTAGATACAGGATACATGCGATCGCACACTTCCATTACGTAAGGACAGCGAGGCGCGAACGAACATCCGGATGGAGGTGCAAATAAATCAGGAGGTGATCCTGCAATAGGCACAAGCTCACTTTCGTATAAATCTAACCGAGGAACTGAACGCAGCAACCCTTTTGTATACGGGTGCTGCGGCGTATAAAAAATGTCTCTTCTTGTTCCAATTTCTACAATCTTTCCTGCATACATTACGGCAACACGATCAGCTACCTGAGCAACTACACCTAAATCATGGGTAATTAAGACAATGGATACATCCGTTTTCTGCTGAATATCCTTAAACAATTCTAAAATCTGCGCTTGTATCGTGACGTCCAGAGCTGTGGTAGGTTCATCAGCAATTAGCACTTCGGGATTGCATATAAGGGCCATTGCAATGACAATACGCTGTCTCATTCCCCCGCTAAATTCATGAGGATATTGCTTTAGGCGTTCTTTAGGATTTGGAATTCCGACTAGCTCCAGCATTTCAAATGCTTTTTCTTTAGCTTTTTCTTTTGAGATGTTTTCATGTTGCATAATATTTTCTGCAATTTGCTCACCTACGCGAAGAGTTGGGTTAAGCGCAGTCATTGGATCCTGAAAAATCATCGAAATATCAGCGCCTCGAATATCTCGCATTTTTTTTTCTGATAGTTTCGTTAAATCCTGGCCTTTAAATAAAATAGAGCCGCTTGTGATCCTGCCCGGAGGTGTCGGGATTAACCTCATAATACTTTGAGATGTTACGCTTTTTCCGCACCCTGACTCTCCTACAATCGCTAGTGTTTCTCCTTTATGTAAATCAAAACTAACGCCTCTTACAGCTTGAACTTGCCCTCCGTAAGTTGAAAACTGTACGTGTAAGTTTTTGATTTCGATCATTTTTTCCATTTTCTTACCTCCTTAATTTCGGATCAAGTGCATCTTGCAGTCCGTCCCCAAGGACATTAAAAGCAAACATGGTAAGAGAAATAAAAAAAGCAGGAAAAAACAAACGCCACCAATAGCCTGATAGAATCGTTGATAAACCATCGTTTGCCATTACTCCCCAGCTGGCATAAGGAGCCTGTACACCCAGTCCTAAAAAGCTTAAAAAAGCTTCAGCAAAAATGGCAGTGGGTACGGTTAGTGTCATTTGAACGATAATCGGTCCCATCGTATTTGGAAGCAGGTTCCGTTTAATGATACGGCTAGTTTTTGTTCCAAACGTTTTGGATGCAAGCACGTATTCATAGTTTTTTATTTGCAACACTTGCCCCCGTACAATTCTCGCCATCCCGATCCAACCTGTAACGGAAAGTGCCACAATGATCGTAGAAAGCCCAGGGCCCATGACTACCATCAGTAAAATCACCACTAATAAATAAGGAAGACCGTATAAAATTTCAATGACGCGCATCATGACATTATCTGTTTTTCCGCCTTTATAGCCTGAGAACCCTCCGTAAATGACACCGATGATAAAATCAATAAGCGCTGCCATCAATCCTACAAATAAAGAGATTCTAGCTCCGTACCATGTCCGAGTGTACATATCTCTGCCTAAGTCATCCGTTCCAAACCAATGACTAGCTGAAGGAGGAAGGTTTTGCTCTGTAAAAGAAGCTTTTGTTACGCTGTGCGGTGAAAACATAGGGCCGAATATAGCCATCACAACAAGGATGACTAAAAAAAAGAGTCCCAGCATAGCCAACTTGTTTTTTACAAGCCTGCGCCATGCATCATGCCAATAAGAAAGACTCGGCCTTACAACTGCTTCGGCTTCAGATTTCTTTTTTTTCTTTGGCGTAAACCACTCATCAGGAATTTGCTTATACTCCTGTTTTTCCAGCACATTATCCCTCCTTCTTATACAGTTTGATTCGTGGATCAAGTATTCCGTAAGCAATGTCTACTAAAAAAAGCATAATGATGAGAATCGAACTGCAAAAGACCGTAGTCCCCATAATTACGGGGTAGTCTCTCGTATTAATACTGTCCACAAAATATTTTCCCATCCCAGGAATAGCAAAGACTTGTTCAATAACAAATGTGCCGGTTAATACGCTGGCTGCAATCGTTCCAAGAACTGTTATAACAGGCATTAAAGCATTTCTAAGCGCATGCTTAAAGACAATTTTCACTGGCGAAAGCCCTTTTGCACGCGCTGTTCGAATATAATCTTGAGTTAATACTTCTATCATGCTTGAGCGAGTCAAGCGTGCAATAATAGCCATAGGACCTGTGGCAAGAGCTAGAGTCGGAAGAATCATATGTAAAGGGCTCGTCCACGTAGCGGCAGGGAAAATTTTAAAATTAACAGAAAGCTGTTGAATTAACAACGTGGCCATAACAAAATTTGGAACCGATAATCCGATAACTGCTATGCTCATCGCAATGTAATCAATTATTCCATTCCTTTTAAGAGCAGCGATAATGCCTAGTGTAATACCCGAAATCACCGCAAGAATTAACGTCACCATTCCAAGTTCAAATGACACTGGAAACCCTCTTCCTAAAAGGTCGTTAACCGTTTGAGACGGCTGTTTAATAGAAGGACCAAAGTCAAAGGTAACAATGGATTTCAAATAAAGAATATATTGCACAGCTAGCGGCTCATCTAAGTGATAAAATGATTCCAGGTTTTTTTGAACTGCATCGCTTGTCGCTCGTTCTTCATTAAATGGAGACCCAGGAATCGAATGCATTAAAAAGAAGGTTAAGGTCACAATTACCCACAGCGTAACAAGCATGGATAAAAATCGTTTCAAAATATAACTTTTCACCTTTATCCCACCTTCTAACAGAATGTTGTGCGCGTAGCTAATTCAGTCATAACAAGCATGGCCTGATAAGCTTCTAAAATATCTTTTGCTTGAAACCGAACGGTCGTCGTTCCAGGTTCAATTTCTGTGCCCGGCATTAAATGTGCCCACTCTGCTTGACCGTAATTTGCAAATTCTATTCGTAAGGTTGGATGTTTAGGTGGAATTAAAGGTTTAATAAGGTGTTTGTGCTGAATAGCTGCGGCTGTTTTTTCTTGAAGTAATTGTTCTGCTTTCTTAGGGGTTAATGTTTTGGCTGCAGAACGTGAAATGGCTTGTTTGACGATAGCAGTCGTCACGTTTGGAATAAGCTGATGTGCTTCCAGCGCCGTTTGGTCATCACCGGCTACCATTAAAACTGGCACGCCGTAATAGCCTGCGACGTATGCGTTGAAGCCTAACTCTCCAATATTCATATCGTCTATGTACATATTGCGAGCACCAAATATCATTGAATGAGACATGACACCGGGCATGGATGCTTTAGCATGATACCCTAGAAACATAGCACCATCAAAAGTCTGATCTAATCCCTGTACCATTGAATATGGTTTTACGCTTCCTGAAATAAGCTGAGTTTCTGGATGAAGCCGTTCAACAAGGAGATTATTCATACTCGAATGACTGTCATTTACCACAACTTCTGAGCACTTTTCTCTAAACCCTGCATAAATGACTGCATTTGCTTCATCCGTCATTATTTTGCGGCTTCTTTCATAATTCTCTTTCTCTCGCAGAACATTTGTGTGATCGACGAGTCCCGTAATCCCTTCCATATCAACCGACAGATATAGTTTCAATTGTCTTATTCCTCCTCCTTCCTTGACTGTTAGTCAGTTCATTATAAATTATTCTTATGTTTATAATTTATAATTGTAAGAAAATTATAAATTATCTTTCTTCTTTTTACAACAATATATTGAATTTTTTGACACTTTACTCACCGCCCTTTTAACAAGATATCGCTTACAAATTGGAAATCCCATGGTAAAATAATAGAGCAACCTGTTGGTTCATTCAGCCGCTCGCCGGCATTAATTGAGGTGTTAAGAATGTTTCGAGTTTCCATTGCTTCGCTACAATGGTTTTTATTTATGATTTCTAATAGTATGATTGTTCCTATTGTAATTGCTTCTCAATTTCATTTAAACGCAGCGGATTCTATTCAATTTTTACAGCGAACGTTATTTATTTTGGCTTTATCTGGGCTCTTGCAGGTATTTATAGGGCATAAATACCCCATCATGGAAGGGCCGGCTGGCGTTTGGTGGGGCGTCTTTTCTCTGTATGCGAGTCTTGGAACCGTTCTGTTTGGTTCTCACTCCGAAACGCTCCGCGTGCTCCAGTTCACTCTCCTTATAAGCGGGATAATTGCTATTTTGATGAGCCTGTTTGGTCTCATTGATAAACTAGCAAAATACTTTACCCCGACAGTTACCGGTACATATTTAATCTTATTAGTGACGCAGCTCAGCGGTTCCTTTTTAAAAGGAATGTTTGGCATTACAGAAACGAATTCAGCTATTAAACTTCCAATTGCGCTGACTTCAGCTGCGATTTTGCTGCTGACTTTTTATTTATTATCGCACCGGACGTTAAATAAGCTCAGCATTATTATTAGTATTGGTGTAGGATGGGGAGTATTTGCAATGCTAGGGTTAGCTAAACCTATCGGGTTTCAGGCGCAGTTATTTTACATACCTAAAGTGTTCGTATTTGGAGCTCCTCGCATTGAATGGAATATGGTTGTTACTGCTTTTTTTGTGACGCTCATTTTAATTACAAACATGCTCGCTTCTATTCGTGTTGTTGAGTCTGTCTATAAACACAAAGGAGAAAAAATTGAAAAAGACAATATTAAGCGTTCCGGGATGGTTTCGGGTATAAGTCAGCTGCTTGGAGGATTGTTTTCAGGTGTCGGTGCCGTTCCTATTTCAGGTTCCGGTGGATTTATTTCAGCTACAAATCTTTATAGCCGAGTTCCTTTTATTGTAGCATCATGCTTTTTGCTTTTTCTGAGTATCTTTACTCCTTTAACGTCCATTATGTCCGCTCTTCCTCCTGCCGTCGGATACGCGGCAATCTTTCCTGTTTTTACAGGTATGATGGCTCTTGGAATTGGAGAATTCAAGCATGCCAAACAGCCCGAAAAAGCAATGAAAAAAGCCGGTATTGCGTTGCTGTCGGGGATAGGGGTTATGTTTTTGCCTTCCCAAGCTTTTTCAACGCTGCCACCTTTAGTTACTACGTTTTTAAGCAACGGATTAGTTCTTGGCACCATTATCATTCTTGTACTGGAAATTTCCGAATCACTTTCTTTGAAAAGACAAGATGCAAAAGAAGGATAAAAAAAAGAAGCTGAAACTCAGCTTCTTTTTTTATCTTTTTACCGTTAATCCTTTTAGTTCATCGTCTTCCATAGCCATTTCATAAAATTCTCCCGTTTCATCGTGCGCTAAAACATAATCCAACTCTTCCTGAGCAGAAGCAGTTTTTCCAAGAACAGCTAGATAGCATGCCAAGTTATAGCGAATAAAAAGATCTTCGTCTCCACTTTCTACTCTGGTTATCATAAGCGAAGCTGCTGCTTCTGTTTCACCTTCTAAATGATACGCGATACCTAAATCAGTATACATCCCTTCATACTCTTGACGCTGTTCAATTGCTTTTTGAAGAAGCTGAACAGTTTCATGATAACGTTCCGTTTTATTATACAGTTTTGCTAGTCCTGCATATATGTCAGGCTGATAAATCTCCTGCTGAAGTAATTCTTGAAAAGCTGCCTCGGCTTTTTCTACCTCTTCAAGGTTACTCAAAATAAATGCTCGGTATATCTGCAAATCTATATGATATGGCTGCTGTTTGAGAAGTTTTTGAACTAAGTTTAGCGCTTCATGTGCAACCTGTTCATTTTCATGGATATTAACGAGTATATTGGCTAAATGATAGGCAACATCAAAATCCCAGCTTTGATGCAGCGATTTTTTCAGCACGGTGATGCTATCTTCAATTAATCCTTTCTCTTCGTAAAAAGCCGCAAATGCATGCACAGCCTCTTTATTATTCCTATCCGTTTTTATTGCAAGTTCATACAGTTCAATCGTTAAGCCAAGCAGCGTAATCGTTTTTGCTTTTGCTTTGAATTTGGCTAAGCTTCGTTTGAAGATAGATCCTTGCTGCTCTTCTACAATCGAATCAGCATACTCATTTAAAGCCTCGGCTGCATTTTTAAATAACGAGCTTTTGCCTTGTTTTTCCATTTTTATCTTTTTTAAATCTGCCGTAAGCCCGGACAGTTTTTTTCCATTTGGAAAGCTAGACACGAATGTTTGAAATAGAGCGTAATCTTCCGGATCCTCACTTAGCAGCTCTGTAAGAATTTTTCTAGCTTCTTCATATCTCTGCTCCATGATGAGCCATTTTGCCTGATGATGGCGAATAGCAGGATTCTGTGAGTCCAGTTCAAGGGCCTTCTCTAGATACGTTTCAGCCTGTGAAACGTCTCCTTTTAAGCGATACACATGAGCCTGGCTGTCAGCGAGCCATTGAGGCAGCACAATTTCCTCTACGCTCTTTAATACCTCTAACAGCTCTTCATACTCTTTCTCTGTTTCACAAAGTGAAGCTGCGTGCTCAACGTTTACTTCCATAGGATTCAGCTGTATCCATTGCAACAGCCAATTTCTTTCAGCCGTACGATTTTGTTCTTCACAAGCCATTTCAGCAAGCTTCATACAAGCGGCTTCAAATATTTTATCAAGAGTTAAGCATTTTTGAAAGGCTTCTTTTGCTTCAGTAATGCGATTCATTGATTGATATATTTCACCTAATCGATAATATGGCAAAGCATCTTGCTTGATACGAAGCGCTTGATGATAAAGTTTCTCACTTTTTGTTAGCTGCTTGGCTTGTTCGTATAATATGCCTAAATAGCACATGTACAAAATCTCATCAGGGTGCTCTTGATGTTCTGCGGTTAAAAACTTAATTCCACGAGTCAGTAAAGCCGTCTCTTCTAAATAACCCGTATATGCTTCTAACACTTCATCTAACGCTGTTTGAGCAAAATGAATTCCTTCTTCATAAAGAGCAAATCCAAACTCTATCGTTTGATTGTCTAGCTCCTTTTGTTTTGCTGCATCTAAAAGCATGCTGCCTGCATCCAACATGACGTCGCTGTTCGATGAAAACTTCTGCGCAATAAGCGTGAGCGTATCAACGGCCGTTAAATGTTCACCTGTTTCTAAATACGCATAAGATAAGCCCAAATACATAAGGGCATCTTCCTCTATTTTTAAGCCTTCTTTATACAGAGCAATAGCTTCTTCGTACCTTTGATTCGCGACGTATAAATCGCCTAGTCTTCCTCGAATTGTCATGTCGCTCGGGAGATGCTTCATGCCTTCTTTGAGATAGCTTTCAGCTTCGTCCGTTTTTTCTAGTTGATATTGTAGCAGATCAGCTATTGAAAGATATGGATAAGGAACAGTCGGCAAAAGCTGTTTAGCTATTTGAAATCCCCGGTAAGCTTTACGAAACTTTTTTAACTGTTCATCACAACGGGCTCTTTCAAACCAGCTGTGCGCATCTTTTGGGTTTTCTTTTAATAACGCGTCGAAAAGATTTCTGGCTTCTGCGTATCTTTCTTTCTCCATTAAAATAAGTCCGTGATTGATTTGTGTATAAGATTCATCGCCATACATATTTAAGGAAATAGTCGAGCATTCAAAAGCCTTTTCGAGGTTTCCTTGGTACATGTATGCAAGTGCTAAATAGCTCCAGTTCAAATGCTGCTCTACGTCTAATTGCAGCGAGCTGCGCAGTGCTTCAACAGCCTCATCATATTTCTCTTCATCCAGCGCAATTCTCCCTTTAAGATAGTGATAAAAAGAGCTATGCTTTTTGTTATCTATGTGGTGTAACAAAGAAGATGCTCCCTTACTGTCGTCAAGTTTAAAATAGGCATATGCGCCGTGAAGCTTAAGATAATCATGATTGCTATATTTCTCTAACACATAATTAATACATGTACGAATATAAGCTTCATGCTCTTTTCTGTACAAATGCTTCATACTGTAAATAGCGGCAAATGGCACATGCTCATTTGCTTTTAATAAAGAAACAAGATCGTTAATGTACGCTTCTTCATCCGCTTCAACTAGTTCGATTAAGTCATACAGCTGACGAACAAACTCATCTTGCTCTTTAGAAAGTGAAGCGAGATCCGCTGCCTCTTGAGAAGCAACAATTGATAAAAACCCCGAATTAGCGTAGTGCTGATCAAAATTTTTATATTCTACATACGTTGGACTTAGAAAATTAGCATCTTGCACATGGAAAAGTTCAAGTTCATCATCATAGCCAAATACAACTTGAACGTGGGAAGCTTGTTCAAATTCCAGACTGACCAAAATAGGCAGCCCTTTGTCTAATAGTTCTTTAAACTGTTCCACTGTGCCTGTGAAAAACATCGCTGCAAAGCCAAGAGATTCAAAGTAGCTCACCGCAGTTGATAATTTGGATCCTAAGCCTCCGTAAATAAGCGTTCCAATCTCATCCTGTGTTTTTTCGGTATGTAAAAGCCTTAACATCATACTCATACTGGCTGGCACGCAATAATTATCTTTTTGAACGATGGGCACAATCGGAAGCTTGATTGTACTAAATTTATCGTCTGTATGCTTTCCGATTAATTTTTGATAAGGTGAATCTTTTAAACATCGCTTGGTCGAGAGCAGATGCGTAAGCTGAGATTTCTGCTGCTGTTCAAAATAAATGTCGGCGCGCAGCAGCGTAAAAAAATCTTGATAATCGTGATAGGGTAACTTTGAGTCGATAAATTCAATCGTTTCAAGCAAGAGAGAATACTCTTTTAAATCTTTTAATCGCATCACTTTATCCATATATAAAGACGGAAGCTGTGGATAGCGAACAATAGCCTCGTTAATTGTTTCAAGCGATTGTTTATGCTTCCCTTCGTACGCATATAAGTCCGCTAGCATTGCATAGCAAAAATCTCCATTCTCCTTATATGCTGTTCCTTCTTTTAAGCAGGCTTCAGCTTTCATTCTGTCGTTGAGCTGCAAATAAAAATATCCCCATCTGTCAGCCATACCCTTTTGGTTATGTGACGCTACTTGTTTCATCCACTTAGAAGCTTCATCCACTTGTTTCATTTCTAAAAGAATTCTTACCTTTAAAAAATAGATTTTCTCAAGCTGTTCCTTGTTAACTGATTCCGTATCCAGCTGAGAAATTAATAAAGAAAGTCTATCATCAGCGTCTAGTATCTTGCCTTCGCGCAGGAGATCATCGCAATAAAGAGTCACCATTCGAATCGAGCCAAATCGACGATAGCCATATGTCGTTAACATTCGGCTTAAACGATTTAATAAAGCCTCATCACAAAAGCGGATAAGCTCGTACAGCTCTTCTTCCGTTTGTAAATGTGTTAACCATTCTTTCACAACCCCCGCAAGGCTCTTTGGTTGAAGGCTTTGTACTTCTTCTGTTATATACGCTACAAGATCAAATATTTGATAATGATCCACCATGCTTTTTAATTTCTGATAATTTATACTCAATTCAAAACCACCTTATTCAATAAAATAAGAACTATTGCATACGCTGTCTATAAATTGAAGTATAAGAAATTTCAAGGATTTTTTCTAGACACAATCTAAATTTAAGCATATTGACGGGTCTTTAAATAGCAAAGAGCTGTCTTTTATCATAAGACAGCCCCGTAAAATCATACTTCAGCTTTCTTCAGTTTTACGCCGCCTTCAGGTTTTGGTTTGATAGCTTTTAAAACTAAAATTGCCCCTACTGCACTAATTACTAGAGACGTTTGGAACACAGCCATGTCCGACCACTTCATAAGCAATGTATAAAGAGGAGGTCCAGCTGCTACTCCGACAAAGCGCATCGAACTGTAAAGAGACGTAATGGTTCCTCTCTCTTCCTTTTCAATTCCTTCTGTAATAAGTGCATCAAGACTGGGCAGAGCTGCTCCTATTCCAATTCCACCAAGCACTAAAGTGAGTAAAATACTAAAAAGAGACGTATTAAAAAATAAAATGATGAAAGAACATGTTAACAATAAAAAGCCAAAAAAAGCAGACCACTTCATAACGATTTTATTATTTCCTACTTTTTTTCCTGCCACAAAAGAAGAAATAGATAAAGCTAGCAAAGGAATAGCCATTATTAAACCTTTTTTCGTATTCACAATATGATAACGCTCCTCTAGTATGGTGGATAGGTAAAATAAAACACCGAATAATACAAGCATAATAATGGCGCCTAAAATAAAAATAGCCATAAGCCATCCAATATTTTCTTTGAGCGTTTTCTTTAAATCCTTCAAAAACTGCGTAATATTTTTCTTTTTTTGTTCAGATTCAGAAGAGCTATCATTTTTCGGAACTTTCACTAAAAAGATAACCAAAAGAATCGAAATAAGGCAAAGAATAGGAATGAACCAAAAAGGAAGAAACCAAATCATAGCGGCTAAAAAAGCTCCCAGTATTGGGCTTAGTACTTTCCCAAACGTATTAGCTGTTTCAATTAAACCTAGTCCTTTTGTAATTTCCTGCTCGTCTTTGAACATATCTCCTACACAAGGCATCACAACAGGCATAGCTCCTGCTGAACCTATTCCTTGAATCGCGCGCCCAATTAAAATAACCCAGAAAGGATTGGCCATTTGCCATGAAGCCCAGCCTGTTAAAGCCCCTCCTACTGCAGCAAGCAGCAAACTAGGAATAATAATTTTCTTGCGGCCAAATCGATCTGATAAATAACCAGCAATCGGGATTAAAAAAATAGCAAAAATTGAGTAGACCGTGATAATCATGGATACCTGCAGCGAGCTTATCTGTAGACGTTTTTCAATCACCGGCAATACCGGAATTAACATTGAATTTCCGAGGGTCATGATAAGTGGTACAGAAGCAAGAGCAAGTAAATCCAATTTTTTTCTACTTTCCATAGCGTCCTCCAAACCTTACTTCTAATTAACGTCACAATCACACGTTTTTCAATTTAAGCTTTATAAAACTTCTCGTGTTCATTGATTTTAAAGCTTAACTATCTCATTACATAAGATGATGTGTATCTATATTTTTTAGCTAAAAAGGTGATTGCTATTCATGGTTTCACTGTTCTTCTTTAATTTATTGAACTTTGTTATTTATCCCTGTTAATACTTGTAAAAACACATATTTTTAATCCTATATATGAAGAAGCGTACGAGTATTTCCGTACGCTTCTTCATATATAGGCGTCATCTTCTTATTACACTACTTCACCTCGATGACCATCTCCATCATACATAAACTGTTTATCAATAATATGTTCGATATATATGGTTGTCAAATCGCTTTTTTTCACTTGAGCTACAATTAATCCTAACGGATCACCAATGGTGAAGCTTGTTCCATTTTGAAACATTAACAGCTGCTCATTTAAATGCAATACTCGCTTATAAATTTGTTCTTTCTCTAGGCTGCTGCGGCTCTTTGCTGCTTCGAGCGTTGAAAATAACAAAATGATTTCTTTTCCATTTATTTGTGTACGATACATACACGACCCACTCCTTATCACCGCGTTAAAATTATGCTGACTATACTTTTATTATAAACTAAATTTTCAGTTATTTTTCATCTAGCAAGAAATTTTTTTATTAAAAATAGACTACGTTCACGTTAAATAAAATTTAATTTTCAGAAAAATTAAATTTTAATATTGAAATTTTATTTCTTCTTATTATATAATATAAACAATCATTTACCTCTATTGGAAATGATAATTCGAGTTTCAGCAGCATGATGCTGCACAGTACTAGGGGGATTCAAGTTATGCAAAATGGTAAAGTAAAATGGTTCAACAATGAAAAAGGCTATGGCTTTATTGAAGTTGAAGGCGGCAGCGACGTATTTGTACATTTTTCTGCCATCCAAAGCGAAGGTTATAAATCCTTGGAAGAAGGACAAGAGGTATCTTTTGAAATTGTAGAAGGCAATAGAGGCCCGCAAGCCGCTAATGTCACTAAGCTATCATAAATAGATCTTTTTATTTTATAGTAAAAGAGACTCTTTTCCGAGTCTCTTTTTTGTTATACCTAGCGTTTGGCCTCAGTAAGCTGCTGTTCACATGTTTGAATAGACTGCATGCACTGCTGAAGAAATTGCTCGTCTACTCCTGTGCCATGAGCTTTGGCAGATTGAAGCTGTGCTTTTGCATCATTAAGCGCATTCGTTGCCTCTTCAAGCTGCTGAGGACTCATACTCATCGTAGCTGTCCCAATCATCTTTTGAGCAGATTGAATAGACACTTCTACTTGTTTTAAATCATTATATCCTGTTGTTACTTCTTCATTTGAAAACTTATCCATTGAAAGAACACCTCCATATGGATAGAATGAAGCTGCTGCCGGCAAATTATACACGCTTACTTTTTAGTCAGCAAATCTCCATACTGCTTAATCTTTTCTCCTACGGTACACTCTTTAATACAAAACGTCTGAGCGTATGTTTTGCCCTTTTCTTTGTTAAACGTTTTTTTCACAAAACAATCACTACAGTAGTAATCCAATAACTCCGTTACTTCTTCTAATAATTGTTTACGTTCCACTCTCGTTCATCTCCATTTCGTTCTGTGTGTTACACTTGCTTCCTGCTAGCAATTGGTATCCCTTGAAGAGCTTGAGTCGCAAGCTGGTCAGCCTCTTCATTTTCCTTCCTTGAAATAGGCTCATATACCGGTCGGATACCAAGTTCCTGCATTTTATCTTCTATTCGATCTAAGTACCGATTAAACTCTTCTTCGAAACAGGGCCACTCCCCAGCCAGCTGATTTAATACAACCTGAGAGTCACCTCTAAACGTTACCGGTATATGATGAACACCAAGTTCCTCAAGCTCTTGTATTAAATAATAAAAAGCAGCATACTCTGCCTCATTATTTGATTCAATCTCTTGAAGCCTTGAGTTGCGTCGTATTCGGTAAGAGTTGTTGTTCTGTTTAAAATAAATCACAACCCCAAGCCCCGCTAACAGCGTATCATGCTCATAGCCTCCGTCAAAATATGCCACAATATCGTGAGGCTCTGTCTGTACTTCCTGTAAGAGCTTTTTCGCTTCTTTTACAGTCCATTTTTGCTGCTGCTCATCAAGTAGAAAAATTTCCTTCGTTCGACCTGTTTTTTCTAAATCACCCACAATCATTAGCGCCTCATTTGCATCTGTGAAATCGGATGTGAAAATTAACTGTTTATGTTTCGAGGATTTATAATGCCATTCAATTTGGAAATTCATAACGAGCATTCCTTTCATCAGCAATTTTGAATTCAACACTTTTTCTGCTTTTTTGTATTTTATCTTCTATTATGTCTTTTCATGACAGTTTTCTTACCTAATAAGCGGATTTTAGCGTTTATACGTGCTAATATAAAATAGCTGAAGTACTTATGATACAATACTATTGATGAAAAAACATGGTTTAAGCTTATATTGTTTTAACAAGGAGGCTGTATGATGATTGAAGTTTATATAGACGGAGCCACTGCTGGCAACCCTGGTCCTTCTGGAGCTGGTATTTTAATTAAAGGAAATGGTGAACATCATCGTTACGCTATTGCTCTTGGGACAATGACGAATCATGAAGCAGAGTACCATGCACTTCTTCATGCATTAAAAATTTGTTTAGAAAAAAAGTATACGAGCGTATCTTTTAGAACGGACTCTCAGCTAGTAGACCGCGCAATGAACCAAGAATACGTTAAAAATAAAGCGTTTGCTCCTTTACTGGAAGAAGCCCTCAAATTGTCCAGTCAATTTGAGTTATTTTTTATAAAGTGGATCCCTAGCTCTCAAAATGCAGGTGCTGATCAGCTGGCCAGACAAGCCATTAATCAAAAAGAAGCAGGAATGTAATCCTGCTTAAATCATACCTGATGACTTTAAATATTGAATGGCTTGTTTTTGATTGCTAATACGATTTGATGTCAAATTCTCGAGGAGCGATACAAAAAAACTGCCGTCAAATTCTTTTTGTACTTTTAGTGTCCATTCAATTGTAAATATGACCATCTCGTCAGCTGCACGCGTATACTGCTGACCAAATGAAATAAATCCACGTGCATCTTCTGCTAAATAAAAGCCTTTTTCTTCAAGATAAAGAAGATACTCTTCAACGGTTTGAGCTGTTTTTATCACTTTTTCGTCCCATCCTTTTGCAGAGATTCTTCTTTATCTTAGCTTACTTTTGGCTATTTGACTATGATTTCCCTTCTAAAAAATAGCCAATTGCTCCAAGTGCTACTCCTAAAATGGCTCCGCCAATCACTTCTTCGGGCTGATGCCCAAGCATTTCTTTCAAGCGCTGTTCCGTCAAATCGTGAAAGCCTCCGTCTGGAAGACCCGCAAGCTTTTCAATTTCTTCATCTAACGTATTCACTTTAATAGTAATTTCGCCAGTCTGCCTTCGAATTCCTTGTGCATCGTACATCACAATAATTCCAAAAACAGATGCTAACGCAAAATCAATCGTAGAAACACCTCTTTTTAACGCTACATAGGTCGCTAAAGAAGATACGCCGGCTGAATGAGAGCTTGGCATTCCACCCGACGCAGCAATCATCCGCATATCCCATTTTCCTGTTTGATACTTTTTAATGGGGATTTTTAAGGCTTGGGCTAAACCGATTGATGAAAGAGCAATGACAATTCCTTTATTCATATTGCTTCACCTCATCTATAGTTTGCGATGGATTGACATCTCGTACCCAAGCAAATATTGCCCAACAAAAAACGCCGGGCTAATCTGCTGACAGAGCAGACTAATCCCGGCGCTTTTGGAAACAGTTCTGTTATTTTTTACGCTTTTTTTGTGCAGCATTATTCATTTTAGCAGATTCAACTTCAGCATATGAGCCGAATTCTTGGCCATATTGATTATTTGCACTTTTATTAGCTTCTAACTTCTTGTTAACAGAATTGTTTTGGTTTTGTTGCACGTTGAACTCAGAAGCAAACTCCCCAGCATAAGTGTCATTTGCACTTTTTGCACGTTTTGCTTTTTGAGCCTGATTTGCTTTAAACTCAGAAGAGAACTCTTGGTTATAATTATGCTTTGCATTGTTATTCGCTTGCGCATTTTTATTACCTAATTTTTGACGACCCATCGCTATCTCCTCCTATTTGTACCTCGTTGGTACACTATTAGTATGGATCAAGCGGCACGTCATATCCTGTTCAAATTAAGGTAAAAACACCAGAGCTTAGCACGTTTATATTCTTGCTACGTACTCTTTAACCATTTCTTCTGTCACTACTTTACGGCCTGGAATGATGGTATATTTTTGAGACAGCTCATTAATTTCTGCTGTTACAGCATTAATACCGTCTACAGAAAAGGGTTTCCCTTCTTTGCAAAGAAGCACAGCTGCTTCAATGGCTTGCTCGCGTCGAGCTTCTAAGCTTGCAAAAGCACGTACTAATTCGTGTTGTTTTTTAGAATGGGCTGAAATTTCTTTATGTACACTCATGTTCGTTCCTCCATTATATTATGCTGAGTTAGTAAAAATAAGTTAATGTCCTCGTAACTGATTTGCTTTTCCGGTAATTCTTTTAAGCTTTTTTCTATCGCTGCAGCTTCTTTCTTAATGCTGTCCAAAAAGTTTTTCATCTTTTCATTAAAAGCAACTTTCCCGCTTATCTTGCACTGTACAAATTGCTCAATGATGGATTGCTGCCTATCGTCGAGATTTGCCTGCTTACATAAATCGGCAAATAAAATGACAGGGAAACTGCGCTGCTTTACTACTACTTTCAGTGATAAAAATGCACGAATCAGTTGAAGCATCACTTTTATATCCTCTATTGTAACAGAAGATGTCAGATTTCTTTTACTATTTATCGTTAAAATTTTAAAATAATGATACCCCAATGCTTTTAAGGAATATGATTGAGCCATCATTTGCCGCAGTGGCTCAGCAAACGATGGCTTTTGATAATAAACAAAAGGTGACCATAGCCACTCATAAAGCGAAGGGTTTGATTTTGTAAACAAATAAATGGTTTTGTACAAATCCCACCCTTGCATATCATAATTGCCTTCTGCTACATTAATGACCTCTTGAGGTCTATTGAGATGAAGATAGCGTGATGCTTTATACTTGTATATAAAGCGGACGTCAAAATCACTCGCTAACGTGTCGAGTCCGTAAGCACGGCTGCCTGATTCACATGCAAACAAAATTTCCACATTATATTCTTTTTCAATTTCCTGTAAACGTTTATTTATGTGTGTAGACATAAAAATTAATGACCCTTTCTTTCCTCCAATACATGTTCTAGCACCGTCATTGTACTTACCAATTCTTGAATTGGAAATTCTTCAGACACGGCCGCTTGCAGCTGTTTGTAATAATCATACCATTCTTCAGATACAGACTGTTTATGCGCTAGAACGTACTGATTCACTAAATGGGTATAGTGTGAATGAAGAGCGGCTTCTTCTTTCGCAATGTAGTGATTAACATCCGGCTTAATACGTTCTAGTAAAGCAGCGTGAAGCTTTACTTTCTCATTTTTTTCAAAAAAGCTTTTATTGTTTTTATACAGTGAAAGCTCTTTTTGATACGATTCATTCTCATCAAATTGATGACTTGTCACAACTTCACTGCCATTTGGAGGCTCTAACGAGTTCAACGTTGGAGTAAACGTCGGTTCATAGCGCTGTAGCTTTGTAATGATCATTCGATGCCAGTCTTCGATTAATTTTACGATGTATTTTTCGATTCGCAAAGTGGTCGCACGCACTTCTTGCGTTGCGTCGAAGGAAATAGACGTTAACAACTCCTGCAAACAAAGGCGCAGCTGCTTTTGCTTTTCACCTCGATCATCCCTTAAGTTTGCCGGACTGAAGGCTTCTTTAAAGAAGTCATCGTACCTCACAAACAGACGTTTTTTTACATAAAATAAGAGCTCTTCTAATTCTCGGTCAAACTGCTGTTGTTCATATTCAAAATGAATTTCATGCAGTTTTGCTGCTACCTGCTCATTTTTTATGTGAAGAGATTGAATGTACCGCTTTTTATCCACTTCTGATTTTGTTTGCACCTGTTTCATTTCATTGGAAACTGCTAAAATTTGTTCGAAATCTGCATAGACACTTTGGATAGCAAGCTCTGGTAATTCATAATTTATGAAGCGGTAAAACGCATTTTTGAATGGCAGAAACATTTTATCCTCGTGGTTTTGCAAAGCCTGCAAGCTTGATACCGGGTATAAGCGCGGAAAGCGTATACCATACTGTTCAAGCTGCTCTTTTACGTACGTCTGAACTAACTGCAGCTCTGTATCCGAGCTGGCTAGGTCCGCTGCATTTACTAAGAAAAACATTTTATCAAGCGCAAATACATCTTTTACACGGCCAAGCTGAATAAGAAATTCGCGGTCAGCTTTTGAAAACGCATGATTATAATACGTTACAAATAAAATGGCATCTGCATTTTTGATATACCCAAACGCTACTCCAGTGTGTCTCGCATTGATTGAATCAGCTCCGGGTGTATCAACAAGCGTAATGCCTAAGCGAGTAAATTCACAGTCATAATACAGGTTAATAAATTGAACAAAACACGCTTTTTCTTCTTTGGCTACATAATCATGAAATCCTTCTGTATCCACTACTACTTCTGAACCGATATGCTGCTTGACTTCGCCGTAGCCTTTTTCTACTGCCTGTAAAAACGACAAATGCAGCTGCAGCTCTTCTGTTGCCTGCAGAGTTGGAATAATTGTTAGCGCTTCGTCAATTGATTCTACTTCATGATGAAACAGCTTAAGTGCACCATTTAAATCTTGGATCATCTGCTCGTTTGTTTTCATTTGTACAACAGCTGTTTTATGCGGCCGTTTTTCTGTTGGAGGCATAATTTTATTGATGGTTGCTGTTGTTGGGTTCGGAGATACTGGAAGTAATCTTTCTCCAATCAACGCATTAGCAAAAGATGACTTACCGGCACTGAATGCTCCGAATAAAGCTACAGTAAACGTTTGATTTGATAGCTTTTTACGCTTTTCTTGAAGCCTTGTAATAAAGCGGTCTAACTTTCCAAATGAACGGAGCTGTTCGAGAACAGCTGATACATCTTGAAGAACCTTTTCCGTTCCTGTTTCATGCACAGCTTCCTCAGGCTGTGTAACTAACTGCTGCTCACTCACAGCTTCTTGCTTTTCTTCAGCTTTCATGATGCCCGTTTCATATTCTTCTTGTAACATATATGACAACTCGTTTTTATCTTCTGCCGTTAGATCGTCATCAGTTTGCTGTAAAGATTGAAGCAAAGCTTTTGTACGTGCCAATTTTGATTTCATTTCCTGAAGAGATGTATACGCTTCTTCAAATACTTCACATTCCTGCAAGTGTTGATAAATTTTTTTACGCTTTACTTCATCTTGCTCAATTTTGCTCTGTTCAATTTGCGCATAAAGCTCGTATAATAATCGCGTCGCTTTTTTCTTAATATGATCGGCTACATCTTTTGCGTACGTTAAAACATAATCACCATTAATCGTAGCTCCTGCCTTTACCGTTTCAATTAAATCATGCGGCTCTAACGGAATTTCAAACTGCTGAACCTGGCGTATAAGATCCGGATCGGTAAGATTTTGATTTTTCACCAGCTCTTGCACATATTGCTGCAAGTGCCACTGCAGCTGAGAAGCTGCTCGTTCTTTCATATCATCAAAAAATAACGTCAGCCGCTCTTTTTTTACTTCCTCGGTCTTTTTCTTAGCAAATAAAAGACCTACTTTAAAATCAGGCTTTGTCGTTTCTAAAAACAGCCTAGCTTTTTCTCTCATTTCATATGGTGTTAAATTGGCGTTGCTTAGTATCTTACCTGTTTCTTGTTGGTACGTTTCTGCTAGCTGCTTTTCAGCACGCCTTATTTCCGCTTCTTTTTCGAGAAGCTGCTCTTTTTGCTTCTTATTCATTTCATGATTCTCAAGCGTCAGCTTATGGCGCAGCTCGTCATGAATCGTTAACTTTTCTTCTTCTTGGTCTTCAATAAAGGCAAGGTGATCGTCAATTAACATTTGCATCGCATGTTGAATATGCTGATGCCGGTTTTCTTTTTCCGTCATCATAGCAAGTAATAGAGATTTTACGTACGAAAGGTCATTATGACGGTTGGTTGGCTCTTTTAACGATGTATAGAAGATTCCTTCTGGTCTCACATTCCACTTTAAAAATGACGTTTCTACAGATTCTTTAAATGCTTGGAATGTTAGCTGATCTTCTTGGTGTTTATCGATTTGATTTACAATTAAATAAAGCGTTTTATTAGCTTCTTGCAGCTGTTTTGCAAATTGAAGATTTAATTCTGCCTGCACATGATTATAATCCATCACGTAGAAAATAACGTCCGCTAAGTGAAGAGCTGACTCGGTCGATACACGATGCGCATCATCTGTTGAATCAATTCCCGGTGTGTCCATCACCACAACATTTTTAGGAATAGCATCTGTATCTATCGATAAATGAATGGACTCTACTTCATCTCCATCCACAGCAAACTGCTTAATTTGCTCATACTCATAAGGTGCTTCATAACGCACCGGCGGCTGTTTGCGATAATAAACGGTTGCATGCTCATCCCCTGCTTTTACTGATACTAAGTTTGCGCTTGTTGGAATAGGACTTGCAGGCAAAATTGCTTGCCCCATTAATTCGTTAATCATGCTCGATTTTCCAGCCGAAAAATGTCCGCAAAATGCTATAACAAATTCGCCGTTCACCCACTTTTTTAACAGCTGTATTGCTTTTGCTGCCTGCTGTTCATCTCCAGCTGCTTGAAATTGCTTATGTAAATGAAAAAGAGATGCTTCCAATCGGAGATTTTCTTGATGTTTCACACTCACTTTACCCATTATTACTCTACCCCTTTTGCCTCATTCAAGACTGTATTTAAATGTGCTCTATCTATCTTCATTTCTGCTTATTCTTTCTCTATTTTACTTGATTCGCATGCGTTTTCCCATAAAAAACTGAATTTTTAGTTACAAAAACAATAAAAAAAGCTGTCAATAATTTGACAGCTTTTTTTATTCATCGCATGTATGTTACGCCTTTTGGGCTTTTTCAATATTTTTCATTACATACGTTGTGACGCCAACATATGTAGCAAGTGCTCCGATCACAAAAAGACTAACCATTACGTCCACCACCGTTTCTACTTGATGAAATTGATAATCTTTATCATTTGTTTCATCTTATCATGAAAGATAATCATTTTCAATTAGTTTTAAGATTTTTTTATAGGAAAGAAACGTCCCCTGTTTTGCATCACTTCGCCGTAATTTGTTTCATTCGTTAACGCTTGCTCTTCTAAGGGAATTCTGACGGCTAATATACACAAATTGAAAACAGAAAAAATAGCTAACGTCCAGTATGCCTGAAACATAAGCGGAACTAACACCAATTCTGCCGCTACTACTGTATAGTTAGGGTGCTTCATAAAACGATAAGGACCTCTTAGCACAACCTTCGCATTAGGCAAAACGATAATTTTCGTATTCCAATACTTTCCTAACGAAGAAATAGCCCATATTCTTGCAAGCTGCACAAGCACAAAAAAGCTAAACAACAAAAAAGAAAAGTGATACATTCCATCGTTTAACACGTACACTTCCGTAAAAAGAGCAGCAAAAAAAGCGGCATGCATGCTTACCATCCATTTGTAGTGACTTTGACCAGCTTCGTATGCTCCCTGCTTCTTCATCCAAGCTTCATTTCTTTTGGCAATAACCAATTCACATAGACGCTGTAAGGTAATAAATACAAAAAAGCTATAAAAAAACAATCGCTTTACCTCCACTCTAATAGAAGCATTTCAGAACTAAATCCAGGGCCAAGAGCTGTTAATAAACCATATTCTTTACTCGAAATTTCTTTCTTCATAAAGCGGTCTAGCACATACAATACGGTTGCCGAAGACATATTTCCATGGTTTTTAAGTACATCTAGGGAATCAGCAATCATATTTTCGCTTAACGACAGCGTTGATACATATGCTTCAAGCACTTTTTTCCCTCCAGGATGAGCAACAAAATGCTTCAAATCGCGACTGGTCAAATGCTGAGTTTGTAAAAATGACTCAACTTCTCCGCCTAACCACGAATCGATAATCGTGGGAATGTCTTTTGAAAAGACAACAAATAGTCCATCATTTTTAATCTCCCACCCCATTACATCATCTGAATTGGGCATGAGCGTCGATTGTGTATGTAAAATGTTAGGATAGCTTTTTGCAAGGGCAAAAGTGGTATCAGCTTCGTCACCTGCGACTAAAGCAGCCGCTACTCCATCTGCAAATAAAGACGTACCGATTAAGTTGCTTTTTGAACGATCATTTCGCTGAAAAGTTAAACTGCAAAGCTCAATGGATAAAACAAGGACTTTGGCACGCGGAAAGGCTTTGCAATACTCATAAGCTCTTGAAAGCCCAGACGCTCCTCCAGCACATCCTAATCCCCAAATAGGAATTCTTTTTGTATGGTCTGAGAACGCAAGCTTATTCATAATTCGCGCTTCAATGCTAGGCGTAGCTAAACCGCTTGTTGAAACATAAAAAATTGCCTCAATTTCTCCACACGGCAAAGGAGTACTTACATAGTTCTTATTTGTTAAGCAGTCTTCAATTGCTTTTGTACCTAATTCAACAGCAGATTCTATAAAAGCATCATTTTTTTCTTCGAATGTATGGTCTTCTTGAAACCAAGATAAGTCTTTGGCAAAATTACGTTTCTCGATTTGACCATTTTGAAAAACGGTCAGCAGACGATTAATATCTTTAAACGATTCGGAAAAAAGTTCTTTTGCAAATAGCAGCGTGTCTTGCTGAGTTAATTCATAGGGGGGAACTCCAAATCCAACTGAGATAATCTTTGGCATACACTTCACCTCTTTGATTGCGTTACATTTAACATTTGTAATAGCTGGGGATTTATTCAATTCTTTTTTTAGTGGAATGGAGGGGAAACAAAAAAAACTTTCCTGTAACTCAGGAAAGTCTACGTTTTGAAGAAGTGTATGTTTGTTGTGCACTTTTATTATAGCGCAAATAATCTGAATGTACAGATACAATTTATGGATTGATGAAAATAAGTGCTTATTTTTTATGAAAAGAAAATGGACATGTAGATTTCATCTACATATTCATTGTTGAAATAAGCTTGTTCTTTCATAACGCCTTCTTGTTCAAAACCTACCTTTTTATACAATTCGTATGCCACTTTATTAGAGGCAAACACAGTTAAAGAAAGTTTATGAAGATTATTTTCTTTGCACCAGTTTAGCGTATAATTCATAAATTGTTTTCCTATTCCCATTCCCTGTGCTTTTGAAATAAGCCATGTACGGAAGAGCCCCGTGTGGTGCTTCATTTTAATTTCGCCTCTAAGAACACGTGCAATTCCAAGCACTTCACCTTCGACTTCAGCTACAACGTACATGTGATTGTTCTTTTCTACTGATGCAATAAAATCTTGCTCTTCTTGGACTGTGCGCGGCTCATCTTTTTGAATAAATTCTCCAGCCTCAATAATTTCTCTTACCGCTGTTGTAATATGCTCTGCATCACTTGCCTGTGCAGGGCGTATAGTGACTTCACGTCCGTCTTTTGCTTTAAATTTTACTATGTTTTTCTCTACTGTAATCATCTATATCAACTCCTATATTTTTCACCATTCAGTACTACTATTTTGGTTCTAGCTTGCGTAATTTATCAGTGGTAAAGTTCTGCTTTTCATTTCATCTAACAAGCAACCATGTGCATTTGTTGTATTACCCACGCTTTAAACACAGCTAAACCATTTTTGAAATATTTATTCTTGCACAGACATCCTAGAAATGCAATTAATTGCGTTAAAGAACTATTATTTCAAATTTTCTTTACAAAAGTACACAAAAAGACGCTAGGACACATCGCAATCAATCCAACCTAAAGACGAACAAACGAGATTAATGAGCTAGAAGCAACGAAACACATGAAAGCGACGTCGATCTTACCAACAAAAAAATACGAACTAACAACCAATAATTTTGATTATTAGTTGCTAGTTCGTATTTCACTTCGACTAAAATATTTTTGTCCTACTTTTTATTAAAGTCCCATTGAGATATACTTTACTTCTAAATAATCTTCAATGCCGTAACGACTTCCTTCACGTCCAAGACCACTTTCTTTAAAGCCGCCGAATGGAGCTTGAGCTGCAGATGGAGAGCCATCATTTACTCCTACAATGCCGTATTCTAATTCTTCAGATACAAACGTTGCTTCTTTAATGTTTTCTGTAAATACGTAAGCAGCTAAACCATAAGGGCTATTGTTTGCTCGTCCTACGGCTTCTTCTACTGTTTTGAATGTTGCTACAGGTGCCAATGGTCCAAACGTTTCTTCAAACATGCAATTCATGTCATCAGTTACATTTGTGATAATTGTTGGCTCCATAAAGAAACCGCTTTTAGTTGTTATAGCTTGTCCTCCAACCACAACTTTAGCTCCTTTACTTTTTGCATCCGCAATTTGTGCTTTTACTTTCTCAACCGCTTTGTCGTTAATTAACGGTCCAACTTGTGTACCTTCTTCTAATCCATCTCCTACTGTTAATTCCGCCGCTTTTGCTGCAAATTTTTCAACGAAAGCATCTGCAATGGATTCTTGTACATATACGCGGTTTGTGCAGATGCACGTTTGACCTGCATTGACAAACTTAGAAGCAATTACGCCGTTTACAGCAGCATCTAAATCTGCATTTTCTGTTACGATAAACGGTGCGTGACCGCCTAATTCCAGCGATAATTTTTTTACAGTATCAGCAGCACCGCGCATTAAATGTTTACCTACCGCTGTTGAACCAGTAAATGTTAATTTTCGGATGCGTCCGTCTTTTTGCCATGTGTCACCAATAGCTGCTGCATCTCCCGTAACAACATTGATCACACCTTTTGGAACGCCCGCTTCTTCTGCGAGCTCTACTAAACGAAATGCTGTAAATGGTGTTTCTTCAGATGGTTTTAAAACAATTGTACATCCTGCTGCAAGAGCTGGGGCCACTTTACGCGTAATCATTGCTGCAGGGAAGTTCCATGGTGTAATAGCTGCTACAACACCAACAGGCTGTTTTTTAACCGTAATACGTTTATGGGTATGATGAGCTGGAATCGTTTCACCATATACACGCTTCCCCTCTTCAGCAAACCAAGCAATATAATCATTGCCATACTGCACTTCACCTTTTGCTTCTGCAAATGGTTTGCCTTGTTCCGTGGTCATAATTTCTGCTAGTTCGTCTTTATTATTTTCAATTAGTTGATGCCATCTCATTAAAATAGCACTGCGCTCTTGAGCGGTTTTTTTCGACCATGTTTTAAAAGCTGTCGCCGCTGCATCAGCGGCAAGTGCTGCTTCCTTTGCGCCTGCCTTTGGAATTTGTCCTATAACTTCTTTTGTTGCTGGATTAATCACATCAATTTTCTCTTCTGTTGTTGTCCATTCACCGTTAATATAAAGTTTGTTTGGATACATCGTTCATCCTCCTAGTTGTGTGAATTTCTTTGTGCTGTGTTAACTACACTATATACACTAGCATCTTCGTTGATTTATGAGAACTTCCCCTCTATACTATGGGTATAACAAAAGGTTATAGGTGATAAATATGAAAACAGAATGGCTTGAGTCTTTTATTGAAACAGCCAAAACAAAAAGCTTAAGCAAAGCAAGCGAACAGCTGCATATGACGCAGCCTGCACTTAGTAAGCAAATGAGAAAACTAGAAGAAGATTTAGGAGTAACATTATTTATTCGCTCCGCTACAGGAGTAGAATTAACCTCAGCAGGTGAAATTCTTTTACAAGAAGGTGAATCCATACTTTCAAGTGTTCATGCTCTTCAAAAAAAATTAGTGTCTACGCAAAAAGCTTGTGATTTAACTATCGGAACATGGCAAAGTATGGCTGCTTTTTACTTACCTTATCAACTGGCTTCTGCTAAAGACCACAATCGCCATATTGATATAAAAACCTCGCATCACTATTATGATTTGTTAGAGCAGTTAGAAAGCAATAAAATTGACGGGGCTTTATTTGATGATCGAGAGGTTCAACATGCTTACTGGTCAAAACTATTGTTTAAAGAAGGCTTCTATTTATTTGTGAACGATCAGCACCCGTTAGCTGAAAAAGAAAACGTATCATTTGAAGATTTCAAAGAAGAACCCATTGTAGTTCTTCCACCTGGGTGCGATGTTCGGACACTAGTAGAAAAAGCGTACAATCGTCATAACTTAAAAATCCCCATTGCCAATGAAATTGAATTTGCTCAAAGTATTATGGGATTTATTTCAGCTAATTTAGGTATTTCAATTCTCCCTGAAATTTTTATGCGCCATTTACAAAGCTCAAACATTAAAGCTTTACCCATTACAGACTTCAAATTCAAAAGAGAAATTTCATTAGTGGCAAAAAACCCTGACGTGGGGAAAATGCTTTATACACTCTTTTTCAAAACACGATCTTAATAGGAAAGACGAACAAATTGGACAAATGATCTGCTATGGATCGCTTGTTAAAGCTATGTTCCCTTGGACAATGAAAAGATCCGAACGATTAATCGTTCGGATCTTTTCAACTACAATACTTTTGTTCTAGCCTCTTTTTATTTCGATACTACTTCGTTTGCTAACTTTGTTTCTGCAACCTGCGTACGTGGTGATTTCATCATATTAAAGACAATATTTAAAAAGATTGCTGTAAAACTCCCCATTACAATACCGCTTCCAGTAAGAACTTGAAGACTCTCTGGTAAGTTTTTGAAGAGTTCAGGTACAACTGTCACCCCTAGACCCATGCCAACCGAACATGCAATTACAAGAAGGTTTTCTTGTTTGGCTAAATCAACTTGACTAAGGATTTTTATACCTGAAGAGATTACCATTCCAAACATGGCTACCATTGCTCCTCCAAGGACAGAGCTCGGGATAACTGTCGTCACGGCTGCGATTTTAGGTAGAAAACCCAAAACGATTAAAATTCCACTCGCTGCAAATACAACATTTCTTGTGCGAACACCTGACAACTGTAGAAGTCCTACATTTTGAGAATACGCTGTATAAGGAAATGCGTTAAAAAATCCGCCTAATAAAATCGCCAATCCTTCTGCACGATAGCCTTTAGACAAATCTTTTTCATCCACTTCTTTTTTACAAATATCACTAACGGCAAAATAAACGCCTGTTGACTCGACAATGCCAACAAGTAAAACAAGGAACATTGTCAGAATGGCCATAATATTAAACGTTGGCATCCCAAAGTACAGCACGTGCGGCATATGAACCCACGCTTCTTCTTTTACGCCCGAAAAATCGACTTTCCCCATAAAAGACGCTGCAATTGTTCCAACAACTAATCCTAATAACACAGAGACGGAGCGCATAAATCCTTTTGTAAATCGATACAGAACTATAATTAATAGCAAAACGCCAAAGCCTAAACCTAAATTGCTCAAGCTGCCAAAATCTTTACTTCCTTCTCCTCCGGCTAAATCTTTAATCGCCACAGGAATCAACGTAATTCCAATAATCGTTACAACTGAACCCGTAACTAAAGGAGGAAAAAACTTAACCAATTTACCTAGAAAAGCAGAAAGAAGGACAATAAGTAAACCAGCGACAATAATAGAACCATATATAGAGGAAACGCCGTAAGAACCTCCAATTGAAATCATAGGTCCTACGGCAGTAAACGTACACCCTAATACAACTGGAAGACCAATTCCAAAAAAACGATTTTTCCATACTTGCAGTAACGTTGCCACACCGCACATAAATAAGTCAATCGCCACTAAATACGTAAGCTGCTGCTGCGTCAAGCCAATGGCTCCTCCAACAATAAGCGGAACAACAATCGCACCTCCGTACATAGCTAAAACATGCTGTAAACCAAGTGAAAAGACTTTTCCTTTATTCATATTAAACCTCCACTGTTGGTTTATCTTCAGCAAATGTAACTTTACCATTTGATAAAGACTGAATGCGCGCTAATGATTCTACTTTAACGCCTGATTTACGAATTTGTTTTCCTCCATCTTGGAACGCTTTTTCAATAACAATACCAATGCCGCCTACTTTAGCACCTGCTTTTTGCACGATATCCATCAAGCCGAATGCCGCCTGGCCGTTTGCTAAAAAGTCATCAATAATTAAAATCACGTCATCTTCTTGAATAAATTTATCAGCAACTGAAATTTCATTTTCTTCTTTTTTTGTAAATGAATATACTTTTGATGTAATGAGTCCGTCTTGAAGTGTTAAAGATTTTCTTTTTCTAGCAAACACCATCTCAACGTTTAGCTTCAATGCGGTCATAATCGCTGGAGCAATTCCTGATGATTCGATCGTTAAAATCTTCGTAATTCCTGCATTTTCAAAGCGCGAAGCAAATTCTTCTCCAATTTCTTTCATCAGTACAGGATCCATTTGGTGGTTTAAAAATGTGTCTACTTTTAAAACCGTGTCCGATAATACGATACCATCTGTTAAAATTTTGTTTTGCAAAGCTTTCATAGTTCGTTCCTCCAACGTTTGTATTAAAAAAGCTCAAAAACATAGCTGCACTCGTATATGAGTAGAGCAATGTTTTTGAGCTTTTACGCACAAAAGTGAAAAACAAACTTCATCGCTCACCCATAGTCAAACTATTTACGGTAGTTTGGTAGATACTTACGAGCCTTATTCTCGTCATTATATGAGTGCGTTATTGAGTTAATTGTATTATATCAGCAAATCTTTTATTTGAAAATATCCAAAAAATATTTTTTCGAACATTCACTTACAATACAAAACATAATATTCGGTTATGGCACTTTTTATACGTGATAAATTTCTCCATATTTCTCTTCTAGATACTGAATTAAATAATCTACATTTAACCCTTCGCCCGTCACATCATTTAAAATTTCAAGGGGTTTTTTCATTTTTCCGTACTGGTGAATATGTTCTGTTAACCAATTTGTGATCGGCGAAATTTCTCCTTTTTCCAATAGTTCATCATAATTAGGCAAGTCTTTTAACATGGTATGCTTAAACTGTGCTGCGTACATATAGCCTAGAGCATAGGATGGGAAGTACCCAAAGCTTCCTCCGGCCCAGTGTACGTCCTGAAGCACGCCTTCTCCATCGTGACTTGGACGAACCCCTAAATATTCTTCGTATTTCTCATTCCAAATTTCCGGTAAATCCTCAACTTTATACTCCCCGTTTATTAATCCTTTTTCAATTTCGTAACGAATCATAATGTGAAGAGGATACGTTAACTCATCTGCTTCAATACGAATAAGCGACGGTTTTGCCTCATTTACTCCTCGGTAAAAATCATCTAAACCTACAGCATCAAATTGTTCCGGCGCATGCTTTTTTAGTACGTCGTAATGATGCTGCCAAAATGCTTTATTTTTCCCGACAAACTGCTCAAAAAATAGCGACTGTGATTCATGAATTCCCATTGAAGTACCTTCACATAGAACCGTACCAACAAGATCCTTTGAAATATTCTGTTCATATAAAGCATGGCCGCATTCGTGAATCGTTCCAAAAATAGCCGTTCGGAAATCGTTTTCGGCATATTTAGTTGTGATGCGCACATCTCCCGGGTTTAAGCCAGTAGCAAAAGGATGGACCGTTTCATCAAGTCGCCCCGCTTCAAAATCATAGCCGAGTGTTTTTAACACGTCTAGACTAAATTGCTTTTGCGCTTCTTTTGGGAAAGTACGGAATAAAAATTCCGTATCCGGCTTTGTATTTGACCCGGCGATTCGCTGAACAAGAGGTACAATATGCTCCCGTAGCTTTCCAAATACCTCGTCTAAGATTTCAACTGTCATCCCCGGTTCAAAAAGGTCCAATAAACGGTTATATTTGTTTCCTTCATATCCCCAATACTCCACAAACTTCTGATTGAACGCTACAATTTTTTCGAGGTACGGTTGAAATAAAGCAAAATCTGCTTTTTCTTTTGCGTCTTCCCAAACCGACTCCGCTTTTGAAGTTAATGTAACGTATTCTTTATATTCATGCGGAGGAATCTTTTTATTTAAGTCATATTCTTTTTTACATTCTTCCACTGCTTTTTTCGTAATATCGTTTATGTAAGGCTGTGACTCAGGGTTCGTTAACTTCTCAATAAAAACTGCCATTTCATCAGAAACAGAAAGATTGAACGCTTCTGATGACATCATGCCAATAACTTCAGAACGTTGATCTGCCCCTTTTTTTGGAGCACCCGTTCTCAAATCCCAGTACATCACTCCGATTGCCTCATGATAACTTTTGATTTTATTCATGTATTCATAAAACTGTTTCTCAATTTTCTGTATGTCTTCTCTCATTGCTTTTCCTCCTTACTTTCCTTATTTCACCATAAATTATTTTATCATAATAGTAACGGCATGTATATAACTGAATATTCAATCTATTATACATATAAAAAAGCGCGGCTACCACCGCGCTTTTTTATACATTTTCTATTTTCGTTGGAACATTTTGTTCAATGATTGAACGCACTTTTGAATCTGTGCTTTTTGGCATAAAGATCGTGATTAGACCCTTATCGTTATGAGAGCGAATCAGCCTTCCAACTCCTTGCTTTAAGCGAAGAAGCATATATGGCATATCCGCATCCCAAAATGGATCGACTACTTGATTGCGCTTTGCTTCAAAGACCGGATCATTTGGCGGATACGGCAGAGACCAAATAATTACATTAGATAGCGAAGGTCCAGGGATATCCAACCCTTCCCACAAATGAACAGCGCATAAAATCGTTTCTTCTTCTCTTTGGAACTGAGATACTAATTTACTGATCTCTTGATCGCCTTCAAATAAAAATGTGTACTGATTTAACTCTTTGGAAACTTCTTTGAACATCTCTAGTTCTTCTTTGCTGTTAAATAATAAAAGTGCTCGTCCGTTCGTTTTTTCGAGCTGAGCAACAGCAAAGGCGAATTTTTCAGCAAACGTTTCTTCTTGATCATCGGAAACATTTTTTACCGCAATTTTCATTTGCTCATCATAATCAAATGGCGATTCAACCGAAAAAGAAAGCGGCTTTGCAATCCCTAAACTATATGCTAAATAATCGAACGATTGGTTATCTGAAAGAGTGGCAGAAGTGAAAATATACGGTATTTTCTTCGCAAATACTCGTTCTTTTAAGACGTCTTTTACTGCTTGCGGCATAATAACCAACGTCAGCTGCCAGTTGTTTTCTTCCACCCAGTAGATGGCATTTTCGTTGTCCATAAATAAGCGCAGCGAATAATCAATTTGATCTAGGTACTCATCTACAATTCGCAGCGTATATTCGTCTACTGTATAGGTCTCACTCTCAAACACAAGCTCGTTTCCGATATGCTCAAGCAGCGATAAAAGTTCTTTTCCTACACTTTGTAATCCGTTCGTGCGGGCTACTTCTTTACGGCTAGAACCAACGATTTCTGTGCTTGCTTCACTTAAACGGTCAAAGAACATTGCATATACATCGATTGCGTGCTCGATCTTCACAGCAAATTCTTCTCGCACGTCATTCTCTAATAGACGCGTTAATAAGTTCTCTAACGTATCTTCTTGAATGCGATATGTTAAAGCCTTTTGTGCAGCAAATTCCAGCAGGTGACCTTCATCAAATACAACACAGCTGCTTTCAGGAAGAAGCGGAAGCTGCCCTTCACGCTTACGGGCTTCATATGTCCAAATGTGTTCCATGTAAAAATCGTGAGAGCAAATAATTAAGTCATGTGCTTTTCTATAGTGCTCACGTGAAAGCGTTAAGCCGCATCTATGACGCTGCTCACAGGAAGAGCAGTCTTGAAACGTATCCCAGTTAATTTGATTCCATTCCTCATCCGTTAAATGAGGATATTCTTTACGGTCTCCGTAGTGATAGAACGACTGCATACCGCTATGATCATGAACAAAATCAGGAAGCGTATCGTAAATTTCTTCAATGTTTTCATTATCTGTTCGTGCTGTCACAGCATCTAATTTCTTTAAACACAGATACTGATCTTGAGATTTTGCTAAGCGAACATCCATGTTAATATCTAAAATGCCAGAGAGCTTGGCAATGTCTCCTTCGGCTTTTACTAGCTGTTCAATTAATGTTTCATCCGCACAGGCAATAATAGCTGGCTTGCCAATATATCTTGCATAACAAATAGCGTACAGTAAATACACAATGGTTTTCCCTGTTCCTACACCTGCTTCTGCAAATATTACATTTTTTTCTTTAAAAGCTCGTTCGATTTGAAAAGCCATAAAAATTTGTTCATCCCGAAGTTCTAACCCTGCGTCCGGAAGATGATCATAAAAAACATCACCTATCCATTCATTTAATTTGTCAAAAAAGTTTTCATCCCGCTCAATTGTAAAAGGCAACCGCTCTCTCATCATCGATACTGACTCCTTTATTTATGTAAATATCTATCAATAAAAATTAGTTTCACTTCTTTTTATCTAGTAAATTTCTCACGTAAGCAAAACTTAATTATTGACTACTTTACCTAAAATGTCAATAAAAAGAGTTGAACATAAAAAAGTTCTGCCTGTAAGGACAGAACCTTTTTATATAAAAGCTGGGTATATAGAACGCAAACGGAATAAGTGCTATTAAAAAATTAATTACAGCGGAACTTTGAGTCCGTAGACTGAGACAATAAAAAGGCCGCTTCATACTCGGCTTTTGCTTGTTCCAGCTGAGTAAGCGTCTCTCCGCTAACTTCTATTCCCTGCTGCATTAAATGATAGCTGTTTTCCAACGCTTGACGAATCATAGTGAACTGCGTGTTTCTATCCATTTATAAACATCCTCTCTCTGTAGTGCTTACTATAAAAGTGAATACTATCATTCTATACACCAGCTGTTTATTTTATTCTCAAAACCAGCATCTCTAGCTTAATAAATGGATTCTTGCATTTAAGAAAATAATCGAACTTATTAAAATGTTTTAATTCTCACTTGACATATAGGAATAATATATTTTAAAATTACTTACAGATTCAATCACTCAAAACTACATACTCCAGGCTTACCGGTCAACCGATAGCCTCTAATTGCCAGATACACGTACAATCCGTCTGTGCAATTAGAGGCTTTTATTTTTTTAAAAGCCTGCTGAAAGGAGAAAAAATGGCAGAACTGCAGTTACAGCATGTGTATAAAAAATACGGAAAAGATAGTCTTGCAGTTGATAATTTCAATCTTCATATTCAAGACAAAGAATTTATTGTATTTGTAGGACCTTCAGGGTGCGGCAAATCCACTACCCTTCGAATGATCGCCGGCCTTGAATCGATAACAGAAGGAGAACTGCTTATTAATGGAGATCGTGCAAACGATTTACCTTCTAAGGACCGAGATATTGCAATGGTGTTTCAAAACTATGCACTTTACCCTCATTTAACGGTTTACGACAACATGGCATTTGGCTTGCAGCTCCGCAAAGTCCCAAAACAAGAAATTGATGAGCGCGTTCGTGAAGCCGCTCGTATTTTAGACTTAGAACCCTATTTAAAACGCAAGCCAAAAGCATTATCAGGAGGTCAGCGTCAGCGGGTTGCTTTAGGAAGAGCCATTGTACGGAATGCCCAAATTTTTTTAATGGATGAGCCTTTATCTAATCTTGATGCGAAGCTTCGCGTACAAATGCGTGCTGAAATCAGTAAGCTTCATCAGAGGCTTCAGACGACCATCATTTATGTAACCCACGATCAAACAGAAGCTATGACGATGGCAAGCAGAATCGTAGTTATGAAAGACGGTAAAATTCAGCAAATAGGTTCACCCATGCAAGTGTATAATACTCCAGAGAATACGTTTGTAGCCAGTTTTATAGGATCACCGGGAATGAACTTTTTCACAGGAAAAGTAGTGAACAGCAAACTGCACATCAGCGGACATGAGTTTCAACTGACAGAAAATCAAATGCATTCGTTGCATAAAAAAGGCTACAATAATCAATTCGTTACTGTAGGAATTCGACCGGAACATATTACGCGTGCCTCTTCTGATGCTCCTCATATTTCATTATTGGTAGATGTGTCTGAGTTATTAGGAGCAGAGTACATACTATACAGCAGTTTAGGAGACCAGCTCTTTGTGGCTAAAATCCCTGGGGATGAACATATCCAAGTTCGTAAGCACTTTCCGTTTCATTTTCATATGAATCATGCTCATTTCTTTGACCAAGCATCTACCAGCCGTATCAAAATTGACCATTAACTATCTAAAAAGAATTCTATAAATGGGGGAACTAAAATGAAAAAATTATTAATTTTGTTAGCAATGCTCACTGTAATCATCGCGGGCTGCGGTAAAAACAGTTCAACAAGCGGCGACAGCAGCGATTCTTCTAAAAAAGTAACCATTAACTTTACGCATTGGCGAGGAGAAGATACGAAAGCCTTTGATTCTATCATTGAGCAATTTGAAAAGAAAAATCCAAATATTCATGTAGAGATGACCGTCTTTCCTTCTGATTCCTATCAATCACAAATTCAAGGATCTCTACTATCTGGAGAAGGCATCGATGTATTTGCTAGTTTTCCAGGAAGTCAATTTGAAACGATTCGCAAAGCAAATGGTTTTGCAAAGCTGGACGACCAAAACTTACTCAGCAAATTTGACGAAAAGCTAATCCAAGCGGGTAAAGCGGATAATACGCAATATGCTCTTCCTTATCAGCTAGTCTATAACATCCCTGTCTATAACAAAGGAATTTTTGAAAAACTAAATTTAGATGTTCCTAAAGACTGGAATAGCTTTTTAAAAACATCTGAAACATTAAAGAAAAATGGATACACGCCGATTTTATTTTCAGGAGACGTAAGTCCTTCTCAATTTATTAATCCAATGATTATGAATAACGAACCTACAAATAACGCCCTTTACGAAGTAGAAACGGGCAAGCGCAAGCTAACTGATGAATGGTTTATCAAAACACTATCTCAAATTAAAGAATTAAATGACAAAGGCTACTTCCAAAGAGATACTCTTGGTACGAAAAAAGAAAGTGCTGCAGCACTTTTTGCTCAGGAAAAAGGCGCAATGCTTGCTCAAGGTTCTTATATGATGGCTACAGTCAAACAGCAAAATCCAAAGATTGATCAAGGTTTGCTTGCGCCGATTACAGTCGATCAAGATAAAGCAAAATACGAAGGTGTTCATACCACGACATTCTTATTAGGCGTTGCTGAAAAATCAAAACACAAAGAAGCTGCTAAGAAATTTTTAACGTTCCTTGCAGATCCAAAGATTTCTTCTGAGTATGCAAATGCTACTGGCCAGTTATTAACGGTCAAAGACGTGAAATATGATTCACCTGAACTGAAAGAAAGCGCAAAGTGGAAAGACAAAAAAACGGTCTTCCAACCTCGATTTACCATTTTAAATGAGCGCGTATCAAAAGCTGTTGAAACATCTGTACAGGACGTACTATCCGGTATGTCAGCGAAAAAAGCTGCTGAAAAAGCACAAGGAGAGGTAGAACGTGTCGCTAAAAACTAATACGTCTATTCAAGAAGAAGAAAAGAGAACCCCTTCGTTCTCTTTTCCTCTCTTTTCATTTAAAAATATCTCTAAAAAAAGACATCTATGGTTGTTTTTACTTCCCGGTTTTGTCATATATACTGTTTTCTTTGCATTGCCAACACTTTCTGCTTTATTTTTAAGCACAACTGATTGGAATGGATTGTCTTCTCAGTTCTCATTTGTAGGGTTTAAAAATTTCAAAGAACTTTTAACAAACGATGCTATTTTTACACAGTCTCTTACAAACAACTTAAAGTTCACAATTGGCGTGCTGATCTTTCAAACGTTATTGAGCTTAGGCTTTGCACTCTTACTTTATAGAAATTCTGCATGGAATACATTTTATCGCTCACTCTTTTTTGTACCGACGATTATTTCGTCCGTGTCGATTGCGTTCACATGGAACTTTATGTATGACCCCAACATTGGAGGAGTTAACCTATTTTTAAGTAAAATAGGCCTTGAGCATTGGACCCAGTCTTGGATTGGAAATGGACATATCGCCATTTACAGCTTGGCTTTTGTACAATTTTGGGCACATACTGGTCAAATGCTTATTATTTTTGTAGCTGGAATTCAAGCTATTCCCAGTGAGTTATATGAAGCTGCTAGTATTGATGGAGCAACAAGATGGCAAAAATTCAAGCGCATTACGTGGCCTCTTTTAGCTCCAGCTACGACAATGGTTGTAGCTTATACGACCATACAAAGTTTTAAAGCATTTGATTTAATCATTGCAATGACAAATGGAGGTCCCTCCAACTCAACTGAAATTCTTTCGACACTTCTTTACCACGAAGCTTTTATTAATTTTCGTTTTGGCTATGCCTCTGCCATTTCCGCTGTATTTATGATTGTGATTGCTCTTTTAACGTTTCTTCAATTTCGCGTACTTCGCCTGACCAAAATGTAAAAGGAGATTCTTTTATGAAACAAAACCCATTCAGACATCTGATTTTAGGGATATACGGTTTAATCATTCTATTGCCCTTAAGCCTGATTTTATTAACAACCTTTAAAACAACGCCTGAACTTTACAGCAACCCAATTAGATTACCAGCAGGCTGGAATATTGAAAATTACAAACAGCTGCTCGTCAATGAACCCATCTTTGGCTATATTAAAAACAGCGTGATTGTTACCGTCTTTAGCACGTTTTTTATTCTATGGTTTTCAAGCATGATTGCTTACGCTATTATTCAGCTGCCTCAAAAGCTTGGATGGATTGTATACGGCTTTTTTGTTTGCGGAATGATTGTCCCTACTCAAGTCAACATGATTCCTGTCTTTTTGCTGATGAATATGCTTGGACTGGTCAATACGCTAACAGGCGTCATTATCGTCTCCATAAGTTTTTTGCTTCCCATCGGTGTGTTTATTATAACGGGGTTTATGAAAACTTTGCCAAAGGAACTATTCGAAGCCGCTCGCATGGACGGAGCGTCAGAGTGGAAAATATATTCGAAAATCGCTCTTCGACTCTCAATACCATCAATGGCTACAGTAGGGATTTTTTCGTTTGTGATTGTGTGGAATGATCTGTTGTTCCCTTTGCTATTATTAAAATCTAAAGAAGTAAAAACGCTGCCTATTGCATTATTGGACTTTCAAGGAGAATTTCTAACCAATTACCCTATGCTGTTTTCAGCAGTCGTTCTTTCTTCTATTCCATTATTGATTGCGTACGTGTTTTTGCAAAAGCATTTCATTTCAGGAATGACATCTGGGGCATTAAAATAGCAGGCAAGAAAATCACGCTTCCCTGCCTGCTCCTTTATTCTATAGGATTATTTTTTAAAGCACGCTGAGGTTTCCGTTTCTCTACTACTAGATGTTGGTAAACGTACATTAAAGCAGCTTTTAACAGGAAGATACCTAGCAAATGGTACTCTTTAAATGTGCCTACCCTAAAAAGCTTGGCACGGCTCATAGCTCGTTGAAAAAGATAAACAAAAAATGTATCTACGATTGCATTTAATAACATATACCTTCCAAAATGGCCATATGTGAACTGTTTAATCCATAAAGAACCTGCTAAAAATGGACCTAAAAGTAAAGCAGCTTCACCTGTTAAATATGGATGAGGAGGATTATGGAATATCCACCACTTCTTTTTTTCAGCAATATAGCTTTCAACCATAATTAAAAAGGAAATAAACATAGTAGATGATAAATAGCGCTTAATATGCTGTCGTCCTATAAAAGGGATGGTTAACCATGAAAGAAGTATCATCACGCCAAAAACCCGTGCTGATTGATTTTTTCTCATTTTATTAACTCTTAGGTTGTAGTATAAGATTTCCCTTTCGTAAATATGTTAGAAATAAGCTAATCATTTCTCGTTTTAATCCTGCTATTGAAAAGAAATGAATACATATATTGCCCTGTTACTCGCCCATACTATAAAAAAACATAATGGGGTGAGTACATGCATGATTATTATGACGGACTATATAAATACCTGCTTAATGCCACGTTTTGGTTTATTTTATTAATTGTCGTGCTCGGGATAGGCATGTTTGGAATGCTAGCTTATCGCGGTTTAAAAAAGAAATAACGTAAAAAAGCCAAGCGGTTTTTACACCGCTTGGCTTTGTATTATTAATCGTTGCGTGGAGGACGAGGTCCCCAGTACTGATAATAGTCTGTTTTAATAAATCCGTTAAATAATTTGCGTTTTTTCGTCGCTTTTTTACCGTAGTACTGTTCAAACTGTTCATGAGATGTAAGCATATAAATCGACCACGTATCAAGCTTAGAAAACGCTTCGCCCATTTCAGCGTACATTTTTTCAACAGAAGGACGATCGCTTAAACGTTCGCCGTACGGAGGGTTACCAATAATGATTCCATATTCTTTTGGCGTCGTAAAATCGCGCACTTGCATTTGTTTAAATTGAATTAAATCTCCAAGTCCAGCTTCAAATGCATTTTGCTCCGCTACTTTTACCATACGATGGTCGATATCATGACCAGCAATATCTAGCACTTGGTCGTAGTTCGCTAAGTCTTCTGCTTCTTCGCGCGCTTTCTCCCAAATACTTGCTGACATCCATGGCCACTCTTCTGATAAAAAGTCACGGTTAAACCCTGGTGCGATATTTTGACCGATAAGCGCTGCTTCGATAGCAATTGTACCAGAACCGCAAAAAACGTCGACAAACGGACGATCCGCATTCCACGGCGTTAGCATAATTAAAGCTGCTGCCAACGTTTCTTTTAAAGGGGCTTCCCCTTGTCCTACGCGGTAACCGCGCTTATGAAGCCCTGCACCGCTTGCGTCAATTGTTAATGTAGCAACGTCTTTTAATAGCGCTACTTCAATTTTAAACGTTGACCCTGTTTCTTCGAGCCAGCCTGTTGTTTTGTTATAATGTTTTTTCATGCTGTCAACAATTGCTTTTTTCACAATGCTTTGACAATCTGATACGCTGAACAATTTAGATTTAACTGATTTTCCCGATACAGGAAACTGTGCATCTACGGGCAAATAATCTCCCCAATTTAATGCTTTTGTTTGTTCAAAAAGCTCATCAAACGTACGAGCTTTGAACTGTCCGACCTGCACTTTAATTCGATCTGCTGTACGAAGCCATAAATTGCAGCGAGCAATTGCAAGCTCGTCTCCTTCAAAGATAACTTTGCCATTATCTACTTCACATTCATATCCTAAAGCACGCACTTCTTTAGCGACTAGTGCTTCAATTCCCATTGCTGCTGTTGCAATAATTTTATATTTCGCCATTTTTCAACCTCATTTTGTTTCTAATTATCTACACTAAGTGTAAAAGTACCATATACATGCGCCGTAGTCAAAGCTTTCTCCGTCTTTTTATCAAAATGCAGAAACTGCTCGCTCTTGGTAGAGCCAGCAGTTTCTTTACCTATGTCGCATCTAAATTTGTTTTTAAAAGCTTTCCACTTTACAGTTGCGCAATCGGTTGCTCAACTTGTTTATGAAAGTAAGTATACACGTGTTTCATATGGATGCAGCGTACATTGTCCAAGCGTTTCGTTTTTATCCAACGGGTAATTATGAATCAGCACTTCTCTGTTTGCAAATGAGCTCTCTGAAGGAAACTCAAACGTTTGATTATTCGGTGACATATTACAAATAACAACAGCGGTTTTACCTTCTAATGTTCGCGTATACGCGTAAATAGCGGAATCTTCTTCTGCCAACAGATTATAAGTTCCATACACCAGCACATCATGCTGTTTTCTAATTTTAATGAGCTGTTTGTAAAAATTCAGTACCGAATTCTTATCATTTTTCTGCTCTTCTACGTTAATATCTACGTAATTTGGATTTACCTTCATCCAAGGGTTCCCAGTAGAAAATCCTGCATTTCTTTCTGTGTTCCACTGCATTGGCGTTCTTGAATTATCGCGGCCTGTTTCCCAAATAACTTTCATAATCTCGTCATGTGAATCGCCTTTTTCACGCTGAATACGGTAGTAGTTAATCATACCAACATCATCATAATCATCAATAGAATCAAACTTAACATTGGTCATTCCAAGTTCTTGTCCTTGATAAATAAACGGTGTTCCTTTCATTAAAAAGTATAGTGCAGCTAAGCACTTTGCACTTTCCACTCGGTAAGCTGTGCTGCCGAATTTATTTACAGAACGAATTTGGTCATGATTTTCTAAATATAAAGCGTTCCAGCCGTTGATTTTTTCTAAACCATTTTGCCAATTAGTTAAAATTGTTTTTAACTCGATTAAATCAAGCGGTTTTTCTTCTCCTTTATCCCACAGTCCCATATGCTCAAACTGAAAAATCATATTGAAGTTTCCGCCATCTTCAGCTACCCACTCATCTGCGCTATCCGATGTTACACCATTTGCCTCTCCAACCGTCATAATATCGTATTTGGCAAACGTGTTTTCTTTTAGCTCTTTTAAATGCTCTTGAATTCCCGGCCGATTCATATGCCCTTCAAACGATGGCACATAATCTAGCTTTTCAGGGTTCGGCAGATCTGGGAAGCCGGCCACTTTCTTAATATGCGAAATAGCATCTACACGAAAGCCGTCTATTCCTTTATCTAACCACCAGTTAACCATTTCATAAAGCTCATGACGTACTTTTTCGTTTTCCCAGTTTAAATCGGGCTGTTTTTTAGAAAATACGTGCATGTAATATTCTTTTGTCTTTTCGTCGAACTCCCAAGCTGATCCGCTAAAAATAGATTCCCAGTTGTTTGGCTCTTTTCCATCTTTACCTTCATGCCAGATATAATAATCACGATAAGGATTCTCTTTAGAAGACCTGGATTCTAAAAACCAAGGGTGTTCATCTGAAGTATGATTAATAACTAAATCCATAATCAGCTTCATTCCGCGATGGTGAACTTCATCTAGCAGCTCATCAAAGTCTTCCATTGTTCCAAAGTCTTTCATAATATCTTTATAATCACTGATATCGTAGCCATTATCGTCGTTAGGAGACTGATAAATCGGGCAAATCCAAATGACATCAATTCCAAGATCAGATAAATAGTCTAATTTTGAAATAACCCCTTGGATGTCACCAATTCCGTCGCCGTTTGAATCCATGAAGCTTCGCGGGTAGATTTGATACGCAACAGCTTCTTTCCACCATTTCTTTTCCATGTGCTCAACCCCTCAAAATAGTGCTTTTACGTAAGCGTTCGCCTTTACGCATATCGCTATTTTATAATGAATACATGCAAAAAAATAGGTTTTTCACAAAAAAAATCGTTATTCTCTTTTGAATAACGATTCTCACTGCGCTAATTTGTGTTTAAAGGCATAGATGACTGCTTGAGTCCTGTCCTGTACATCCAGCTTACTTAATAAATTGCTCACATGTGTTTTTACCGTCTTTAGCGCAATAAATAATTCGTCTGCAATCTCTTGATTTGTTTTGCCTTGTGTCATTAAAAGTAAAATTTCCATTTCACGAGCTGTCAGTTCTTCATGAGGTAAAGACGGTTTTCTCATTTTAGACATCATTTTACCGGTTACTTCGGGCTCTAGTACAGATTCCCCCTCATATGTACGGCGAATAGCAGCTGCAATTTCTCCTGCTTTAGACGTTTTTAATAAGTAGCTTGTTGCTCCTGCCTCTAGAGCGGGATATACTTTTTCGTCATCTAGAAAGCTAGTGACAATAATTACTTTCGCTTCCGGCCACTGCTTAATAAGCTGTTTTGTTGCTTCAATCCCGTCCATTTCTTCCATAACTAAATCCATTAAAATAATATCCGGGCGCAGCTGAAGCCCTAATTCAACGGCCTGTTGGCCATTGGATGCCTCAGCTATCACATGAATGTCTGTTTGAGCCGACAGATACGCTCCGACGCCAATACGAACCATTTCATGATCATCTACTAACAGTACATTAATCATTTTGCTTCTCCTCTCTTTCTACTAACGGTACTTTTACTTCTAGCTTTGTTCCTTTGTCGGGCAAACTAATAATTTTTAATGTGCCTCCAATTTCAACTGCGCGTTCATACATATTTTGCAGGCCGTACGATCCGACTTTTTCCTTTTCTACATCAAAACCAACTCCGTTATCAACAATACGTAAAATAATAGAAAAATCACGTTTGATCAGCAGCACATCTAAAGCTGTTGCATTTGCATGACGCAGCGTATTTGATACGGATTCTTGCAAAATTCTAAACAAGTGGTCTTCAATGCCTTTATCAAGTTCAAATCCTTCTATTTTCCAATTTAATTCAAGCGGTACTTTTTGAGCAAGCTCATTCATCAGTTCTTTCATTCCAGCCTGTAGCGATTTCCCTTTTAATGCTGCAGGACGAAGATGAAGAAGCAAAGCCCTCATTTCAAGCTGTGATTGATTAATCATTTTTTCAACCATCTTTAATTGCTTAGCTTCAGAGTCTTGTAGCGTAAGATTGGATTCTGTAATAGCAGACATAAGCATAGAAGCGGCAAATAGCTGCTGACTAACGGAGTCATGCAGTTCTCTAGCAAGCCGATTTCTTTCCTGAGAAACAATTTCTTGTACTTGTTTTTGCTGATTTTCCACTTTTTCCGTTGCCATCTTTTGAGATTGCTGTGCTTGAAGAATCATTTTATGATCTACTTTGTTTAAACGGCTTATAATTCGAGACGTTTCTTGAATAAGCGGTTCATTTGCCGACATATGCCGGTGGCCATTTTCTATTTCATATAATCGGTTTTCAACATATGTCCACTGCTGTCTCCACATAAACCCCATGATTCCTCCAATCACGCTTCCAATCGTAAGGCTTAAACTGAAGGAAAATAGCACAAAAGGCATGCCAAATACGCTTGTTTTCCATAAGTCGCTAAGTTGAAAAACAGGATATGCAAAAAACACGGTAAGGAGCACGGATACAAATACAAAAAAACTTAAAAAAATCCCCCATAATAACTGCCGTTGAAGAATACTCATATCCTTTGCACCTCTAAATCTCCAATCACAACAGTTGTAACAATCTTCACCCTATGAGCAGATTGATCAAATTCCTCTGTTTTAATAGACAAATTTTCGTTGAACGAAAAGCCGCTCTGATGTCCAAAAACCGTTATGTTTCCTGCTAGTTTAGAATGATTCACAGATACTTCCGTTTCGTAAGGAATGAGCACTTTAATATTTCCAAACACTTGACGAATAAAAATAACCGCATCGCCTTTTGGTAGAACGGTATTGCTTAAATCAACCACAATGTCTCCCCATACGCTTTGAATATTAATATCATCCCATTCGTATACGGAGTCTTCTGTTCTTTGACTACCAAGAAGTTTGTTTGTCAAAACCGGCCGGACCTGCACCAAACTTTGGTTTGGCTGCTGTGTAAACTCGTCAGTTGGTCTAAATTCAACCGGGTGCTTTCGTGATTGAATAAATCTAAGTAAAAAATACAGGAAAAGAGCAATAACTAAAAACTTAAATGCAACCGTATTAAATATGTTCAACACAAGCCCAATAACGCCAATCCAAAATAAAATACGCCCTAGTTTTCTTCTCATTTTTTTTCGTCCAATATACATGAACGCACCGGCAATTAATACAGAAAAGATCAAGCCGCTGTGAAAAAACATAATTTCAATAAACAGGACAAATAAACTGCAAATAAAAATGAACATAAGAGATTCTGTTTTGTTTACGTTTTGCACAGCTCCCTCTCCTTTCTCCTCGTAGATGACATAGCGTTCTTTGGATGCTGCAGATATCTATTCCCTCACCTTAAAAAGACGCAGAAACCTACGCCTTTTTTAGAATACCATGTTTTATGCAGAAACACTGATTTTTTACGATGATTTTACTCTTTTTTCTAATTCAGCAATCTTGCTGTCTACCGTTTGTCTATAATAATTTGTATTAATTTGATTTTCAAGCTGGTCAATATAGGTTTCCATTTCGTCAAACTGACTGTAGGACGCATATGATGCTTCCGTTTTCATTACTGAATTCATACGGTGATGCGCACGGGCAATATTTTCGCGCCCCATTAGTTCCATACGGCGAATATGCATATCTTTTACCTTATGCTTCATTTCTTCATACTTTTGTTCAAGCTCTTCTAACTGCTTGGATGCGTCTTCATAAGATTCTTTTACACGCTTTGCTCTCTCTTCGTAGTGAGCATGTTCTTTTAAAATAAATTCATGTAATTCCGTTTCTTCAGCTGCTTGTGCTACTTGTGCTTGCTCATGACGTTTTTTCATCATGTCAAGGGCCAGATGGTACTCGCGATTAAACTGTTCTTTTAACGTGTGCTGTCGCTCAACAAGCTGCCTTACCTTTTCGGTTTCCTGCTCGCATTGACGCAAATAGTGATTTAACGCAGCAATTGGATTTTTTTGTTCTTTGTGGTCAAGCAATTGATGAAGGTCTGCAGAAATCGTTTCTTTCATTCGAGTAAATAAGTTTCTCATTTTGTTCATCTCCTTAGATAATAAAGTGAAATTTTATTATTTTTGATTTAAGTCAGCCCACTGACGTTCAAAGTGCTTAAACGGATCTTCTTTTTCCGTTTTTATAGAGCTGCTGCTGTTCCACTTTTTATATACAATATAAAGTACGACTGCTGCGATGATACCAGCAAGGGCCGGAAGGTTTGAAACGGTTGTTAAGAGTACGACGACACCAATAAACCCCCAGAGCCATTTTTTAAAGGGGGTCTCTGCTTTAACAAACCCTTTAAATGCTACGTACAAAATAACCAAGCCAATTGCAAGTCCTACCAGGGGACCAGCATTTGCAAGAAGAACGATAGCAGCTACCGCTCCAATCAAAAACAAACCAATTTTTTTCATTTTGTTTCCTCCTTTCGCTTCTCTATATACTTAGTTTAAGGATGATAACGTTTTTTCAAAACGAGCTAGAGCTTTATTTTCTCCTAAGACCTGAGGCTGACAACAAGCTCAGCCTGATTGTATAAAAAAGAGATTGAGACATAGCTAAATGGATTTCATCTATAGACCAACAAATGAGATAAATGAGCTAGTAGGGATTACTCATTGCATCGCTGCTGATTTCCGTGCAAGGCTTCGCTTTCCACGGGCGGCCGCTGAGCCTCCTCGTCGCTACGCTCCTGCGGGGTCTCACCCATTCCGTTTTTCCCGCAGGAGTCTTCGCCTTGCTCTCCAATCAACTACTAGAAACAACGAAATAGATAAAATCTACGTTCATCATGACAACAAAAAACCAGACTGTTAATCAATATTTTTGATCAACAGTCCGGTTTTTACTTCAACTCAAATACTTTTGTCTTAGCCTCTTTTCGACATAAAAAAAGCTCTTCCATTACAGGAAGAGCTGGGTTGGATTAAAATATAGTGTATAACAACTATTGTCGATTGCTTTTCAATAACGTTCTGTAAGCCATGTTTTGTACCATTGTACTGCAAGCGGCTAGCTACCTCGTACTCCGGTGGCAATTATCTATCTACAAAATGTAACCATTTTGTCCTTCCTTCCGTTCAGTTCCTTCCAGAAAGTTCCCCTACCATTATTTGGGTTTCTCGCTCGAGGGGTTTACCTCGTTCCACTCTTATCATTTCTGATAAGACTTCGTCACTGTGGCACTTTCAGAGTAGTCAAGCCATATCTTAAAAAGACTTAGGCTTTTTCCCCGCCGTTAGCTTTTAACAGCTACCCTAGCTTATGACTTCGCTAGGCACGAACACTACAGACATCGCAGTCTGTGCGAGCATGGACTTTCCTCTACATCCTCATGTGTGATGCAGCAATTACCCAAACGTTATTGATAACGACTTTCCTTAGTATAATAAAAATAGGAGTTGAATGCAACTCCTATTTTTAGGTTATTCGTATAATTTACTTCCAAACACATGTTTTTCTAAGTTCGACAAACGTTTTAAAATATCAAAGTTTGTCGTACCCGCTTGCTGCTGCTGTTGAGCCGGCGGCGGGGTAAACGAAGGTTGTTGCGGCTTTTTAGATAACTCTTCTACTTGCTTTTTTAAGCGTAAATTTTCAGTTTGCAATGCTTCAATTTCTTCATGAAATGCTTCATAATCTTTAATAACAGAATCTAGATACTTATCTACTTCCTCTTGATTATAGCCTCTCATGCCTGTTTTAAATTCTTTTTCTAAAATTTCTTTGGCCGTTAAACGAATTTTATCAGCTAACATCTCTATCACCTCGAATACGATAAACCTTATCTTTATTATAATTCATTTTTTCAAAAATAGCTTCAAATGTCAATTTATCTTTTAAAATGTTTCGCCAAGTGGCGTTAAAAAGACGAAAATTTTTCTTCATCCACGATATCCTGTAAGTCGTGAGACGTCACCGTTATAATAGGGTATTCTTCTCGTTCAGCACGTTTTTTAGCCGTTTCTAACATATATTTAGGACTTCCTTCGTGCTCTTCGTCGTAAACTAAACAAATACCTTCACTTTTTTCTACTAAAAATTGATTTTTCAACCGAAACTGTGCTGGACTTTCATATTTCTTTTTTGTGATGCTATCTACATAATCTGCTTGACTTAAGACGAATTCATACAATTCTTTATTGGCTTCATTCCATTTTTCTTCTTGCTCCAAAAATGGTGTTAAAACAGCTAACTGAAGCTCGGGATAATCGAGCTGAAGATCAAATACCACTTCTGCTGCCCAAATTTCTACTCCTAGCTGGCCGCTAATCAATACCCATTCTAATCCATCTTCTACTAATTCCTGTAATTTTTTATAGAGCGCTTTTTTTATATATGTAATACCTTGATGTTTTTCATTAAAAATGCCAAGTTCGAATGGCTTATAACCGGTAACTGTTAGCACCTTCATTATATAACTCCTTTATAACAAAATAGAATAGGAACTGATGTAATCAGCTCCTATTAGCGTACATTATCTAAAATACCCTGAATTTGGTCCTTGATGCGCGCCTTTTGTATGACAGCTTCCTTGGCCGCAGCCTTTGTGTCCCGGATAACTAGCACCTGCTACTTGACCGGGGTAGCCTCCCATTTGACCTGGATAACCAGCACCTGCCACTTGGCCTGGATAGCCTCCCATTTGACCTGGATAACCAGCACCTGCCACTTGGCCTGAATAGCCTCCCATTTGACCTGGATAACCTGCTCCTCCTACTTGAGTTGGATATTGCTGCGCGCCGCCAAAAAACTGTTGGTTTGAAGTTTCATTTACAACAGATTGCGTTTGCGGGAAGTAATGTACGTGCTTCACATTTGTATGATTCACCAATGTATTATGACTTGGATGAATGTGAGGTACTACTACCTCCTGAGAAGTAAACTGCGTGCAGCATTTTGTTGGATGCACAATTGGTGGCATACATTTTGTTGGTCTTGGATACATATCCTTTTTCCCCTTTCACTGTTTAGTTATTACACTATTACAATATGTGAAGGGCAATGTACATGTACTAAGACAAACACCTATTTTTGACCTACATAAAGGAGTTATACGAATTTTTCAAACTGCTTAAGACAATTACTGTTAAACAAATTAATGCGAAAAATGATACTAAAATCACATTTTTCATGAGGCCTCTCTCCATCTCACCAAAGTTCTGTTTTTAAGCTGTAAGAATCAGTCTTACATTGACTAATTTTATCAATGACTGAAAAATAGAACAATATAAAACATCCACAAAAACAAAAGAATAATAATTCTGAATATTTTAAAATAAATCAGCTGAAGTCTATGCTTTAGCTGATTTATTTTTTAGTCTAAGAAGTCTTTTTTCAAGCGCTTCCTTTGACGTTTTTTTAGGCATTTCTTTGAGTTGATTCCACTTCTCTGAGGCTAGCTCAGTATATAGAAGTGCTTGATAAACATCTTTGAGACGGTGCTCATAAATTTTTGCTAGCTCAACCAATGCTTCTATAGCGACGTCACCTTCACATGTTTGAACCAAGGGTTCAAACATGTCCACTGCCTCTTTCCAACGCTTCTCTTTTTTATAATGATAAGCCATCGCTAGCTGAGCTTTTTTATGCTCCTCTTTTTCTTTTTCCGCTACGCCCTGATAAAGAGAGAAAGCGTGCTTATTCTCCCCTAACTGCTCATACCACCTTGCTACTTCATATGTTTCTTTTTCTGTAAACTCCTCGCTAGTAAGGAGATGTTTTGATAAATGAATGTATAAGGTAATAAGTGATAAAATATCATGTTCATTATGTTTCATAATGTCGAATAAGCCTCTTGGATTTTTCGTTTCAATAAAATCAAAATAAATCATGGGAGCTAAAAAACCTGGAATATCATCAACTCGTTCAATTCCGAGTATTTCTTTTTCGACATTCGCAAGCTTAACCGAATTCATTTTGTGTTTCCACAGCCTTCTTGACGCATGCAGTAAATCAAAGTGACCGAACTTAGGCAGCTTGGGCAAATGATCTCTCAATAGCGTATGGCGAGTCTTCACGTGAGGCCAATCGAAAGATTTCCCATTATAAGTCACAAGCGTCGTGTAGTCTACTTCTTTTAAAAAACTTTCGTAAAATGCTACTTCTCCACTTGGCTCGGTTAATATATGCTGACGAAAAACGACGGAATCTTTTAGCACCCTTGCATATCCTAGCAAAAAGATAGTCGTTCCCGTACCTGTACTAAGCCCCGTCGTTTCCGTATCAAAGAAAAATAAATCTGAATATGTGTGGCCTTTTGATGAAAGCGGATGAGCAACTGTAGACTGATTCCATACTTCCACTACTTTTTTCAGCTCATTAAATTCATAATGTCCATGCTTGTAGTCGAGCGGGTAAACCACTTCTCTGATCATACAGTAGCTATCTTCGGAAAAGTAAGGCACAGCATGATTTCCCTTCCATTCCTGCTCATAGGGAATAGACGCACTCTTAGGCCGCTGCGGGTTACTTTCAATCGGCGGCTTTGCTTCTGTAACATGAAGATGCTTTTTCATACGGTTTAATTTATTTTTAAAAGACACGAATTCACCTACTTTGAAGTTGTTGTAGCAGTACGAGCGCATCGCTTTTTGCGTGTTCTCCCTGTGCTTCCATACCAATACAAGACGGACAGCCGCTTTCGCAAGAACAATTTACAATCAATTGATTGGTTTGACTTAGCACATCATTCATTTGTTCGTATACTTTATCGCTTAGGCCAATGCCTCCCGGGTATCGGTCATATAAGAAGATAGTCGGCTGTTCGTTGTGCACCGCCTTTATCTGAGGCACTACATGTAAATCAGAAGGATCGCACATCACCATAAGCGGTGCAATTGACTGAACGGCATTTGCCACGGAAATGAGCGCTTGTTCCAATCGTTTTTCAGATTCGTGAAACTGTTCTTTTTCAAAGCTTAGCCACACGGCATTTGTATGAAGCTCTTCTTCCGGAAGTGAAATGGGGCCTGACCCTATGTTTTCATGCGTCTCAAACTTTATTTTTTTGAATATCGTCGCCATGGCGCTGACCATTACATCGCCATAACCGATTGAATATGCTCCTTCCAGTCGTTCTTTATCAGCTTCTAGAACCTTCAAGTTAACCGCCAAGTTTGCATCGGTAAAATAATCTACATCGACTTCACGAACATACGCTTTTTTCTCATCCCAGTCCAAGTATTCTACTTGATACTGAATGCCTTGATGCAAGTAAATCGCCTCATCATGAAGAAGCGTCATGGCACTAAAGCGATCCATTTCTCCAATTACTTTCACATTTGCAACGTCCGATTGATCAATGATGACAACATTTTCTTGGGATGCAGAGCGCAGACTGATATTATGAGCTGGGAACGAATCATTCATCCAGTACCATTTGTCTCCGCTAAAATGAATCACTCGTTCTTCTTGCAAAAACTCCAGAACGTCTTCAATTTCTACCCCATCAAATGTTTCTCCCTGCTTAAACGGCAGCTCATAGGACGCACATTTTAAATGATCGACTAAAATAACAAGATTATCAGGATTAATTCGAGCTGTTTCTGGATTTCTGCTAAAAAAGTAATCCGGATGCTGAATCATATACTGGTCAAGCGGACTTGAACTTGCGACCATCACAATGACAGCTTCTCCGTGACGTCTCCCTGCTCGTCCTGCTTGCTGCCAAGCGCTTGCAACCGTGCCTGGATAACCTGTCATCACACACACCTGCAGCTGCCCGATATCGACTCCTAGCTCTAAAGCATTCGTACTGACTACTCCGTAAATGCTTCCCTCTCGAAGTCCTCTTTCTATTTCGCGTCGCTGCTTCGGCAAATATCCTCCGCGGTACCCTTGAATAGACTTATTTTGAAGCTGGTTTTTTACGAGCTCCTGCAGATACGTTAAAATAATTTCCACTCGCACTCGGCTTCGTGCAAATACAATCGTTTGAATTTTATTTTTCAAAAACTCTCCTGCGATATTTCGCACTTCGAGCGTAGCACTTCTTCTAATGTTTAAAGGTTTATTAACAATAGGCGGGTTATAAAAAATAAAATGCTTGCGGCCGCTAGGCGCTCCGTTGTTATCTACTAACATAACATGAGCTCCCGTTAAATGTTCAGCAAGTTCTTTTGGGTTAGCGATGGTCGCTGATGTACAAATAAAGATAGGATTGCTTCCATAGTAGCGGCAAATTCGCTTTAACCGGCGTATAACGTTGGCTACGTGGCTTCCAAAAACACCGCGGTACGTATGAAGTTCATCAATCACAATGTACTTCAGGTTTTCAAACAGTGATACCCATTTAGTATGATGGGGTAAAATAGCTGAATGAAGCATATCTGGATTCGTAATAACAATATGCCCCGCTTTTCTCACCTTTTGACGGATATTTGCCGGAGTATCTCCATCATACGTGTAGCTATTGATTGGTACTTCCATTTCTTCAATGATTTCATTTAATTCACTTTTTTGATCTTGGGCAAGCGCTTTTGTTGGAAATAAATAAAGAGCTCTAGCTTGATCGTTCTCCATAATACTTTGCAGTACCGGCAAGTTGTAGCACAGTGTTTTCCCAGAGGCTGTTGGCGTCACGGCTACAACATTTTTCTTAGCTGTCGCCAAATCAAACGCTGTTTTTTGATGCGTATAAAGCGAACCAATTCCTCGTTTCTCAAGCGCTTCCCGCAGTTTCGTATGCAAAGAAGCTGGAAATGGCGCAGTTTTAGCTTCTTTCTCTTCGATTGTATGCCAATGAACAATATTTTGCTGATACGATGGATTCGTTTGCAAGATATCTATTACTTCTTGTAAGTTTTTTCGTATTCTCATTTTCATCACCTGCTTCTATTTTAACGAATGAACGTTCGATAGAAAACCATAAGTTTTTGTATGTTTTTGGTGGAATCGGACATGGTATTAATACAGTAAATTTTTCAAGGAGATGTTAAAAATGGGAAGCCCTTATCTTTGCCCCAGCTGCAAAACAAATCGAACGCGCTTTAATATCATTGAACAAAATGCAAAACCTGTAAAAATGGACCCAAGAAGCGGAGACGTCGTAGAAGAATACACAAACGATACGCTCGATGCCTTTCACGCTGCTTATAACGGACCCCAAAAACGCATTCAGTGCGGAGCTTGCGGATTAGTAGAAGATGAAACCATGTTTGTACGGCATGCTGAATCGAATAAACTTCAATAAAAAAGGTGGGGCCCTTTGGTCTCACCTTTACTCATATAACTCTTAGTGCTTTTTCTTGATGGAAAACCAGACATTTTCATCTGAAAAATTCATGTCTTTTCTTATACAAACATGCTAAAATACCTAAAAAAAGATATGGAGATGATGGTCATGTCATTTCTTCTTTCGCTTTTACCTTTCTCCTTTCTGAAGAAATTTCATTTTCCTTCAGGAAGAGAAGTTAATGAAGATACAATGTTCGATAAAACGAATGCAGAAATGCTTCAACAGAGAGTCAAGCTAGTTTCAGTTGCTCTTGTCATTTCCTACCCTATTTATATTTATATAGGATTTTCTTTACTTCAACATGCGGGGACATCTCAATTTAGACATACACTAATTGGCATTCATTTCAGTAGTTTCGCTCTCTCTTCTCTTTATTTATTCTTCTATTATTTTAGTAAAAGAAAAGAGCGGTTTGCTAACTACTTAAGCACCATTGTATATGGCTATATATTTTATTACGTATTTGCTGCAGCACTTTCTACTATTAACAGTCAGCTTTTCACAGGTCGCATAGACGTATATATGATGCTTTTGATTTCCACAGCTGTTTTATGTCCTATGAAATTAAAACATCTGTGCATCATTTTTATTCCTAACCATCTTTTTCTACTATACGGCTTATCACGATATGTACCGGATTCTTTTTCTCTTATTTCAAAGCAGATTAATACAACTGCAGCAGTTGCTATCGCTTTACTTATTTCATACATTCTTTATACATACCGTCACAAAGAATATATGAGTCATTTACAGCTAAAAGAAAGCGAACGTAATTTTTTTACGCTGTTCAACATTAATCCCTATCCTTTACTATTAACGAGATTATCCGACCACAAAGTGCTGCTCATTAACAATAAAGCTATTCATTTTTACAATCTTGCTTCTCAAGATCTGGATCAAATAGACGGATTTATAATCTATCCTACCGATGAAGATCGAGAGGAGATTTTAAAACGTCTTCAACAAGAGAAATATGTAAAAAACTATATCCTAGAAGCACGTGAATATAGAGATTCTAAGTGGGTTATGATCAATTATGAATTACTAGAGTATCAAAGCGAAAGCTGCATACTCGCAGGTATTACCGATATAACCGATTTAAAAGCGGTTGAGCATGAATTGAGCTTGCACGCTTCAACTGATATGCTAACCGGAATTTTAAATCGAAGAAGCGGAATGGAAAAACTGCAGCTGGAACTGCTGAGAGCTAAAACCAATCATACATCTTTTCTATTGTGTTTTATCGATATTAATTCTTTAAAACTAGTAAATGATCAATACGGTCATAGAGAAGGCGACTGGCTTATTAAAACAATAGCAGAATCAATTAGTGGTTATATTAGCAAGGATGATACGCTCTTTCGCTACGGAGGTGATGAGTTTTTATTAATTGCTCCTAGACAAACGGAAGAATACGTACACGAGCTGTGGCAAAATATTAATGAACAGCTAGAAGATAAAAAGAAAAAATTTAAGAAGCCATATACACTGTCTGCAAGTTACGGGTTTATTATATGTGCGCCTTCAGACGACACCAACCTAGATACATTAATTCAAAAAGCAGATGCTGCCATGTATAAGCAAAAACATACGCGCGTTTCTTCCATCTTTAAGTAAATCATCGAAGCCCTTGCGCTATCGCATCAAGTAGAATCGCTAAATAGAATGATCAAGGAATAAATCCGTGCATGAATTACGCATGCACTTTCTTTCTTTACAAAGAAAAACTATAATAGATGATGCAAGTATTTTACTGATATATGGAAAGGACGTACATATGTTTACAATTAAAGAATATACAGCTGAACAATTGCAGGATCCATTTGGTCTCCTTCTAGGTGAACGCTATGAATTTCATTTATACATTGAGGTAGAAGAAGAGGATGAATTATATACCGGCAGCGACTTAGCACTACGCGTAGTATATATTAAAGGCGAAGATAAGACTTCTATTGCCCAAACTCATTTCTACGAAGTTTCAACAAATAAAGTATTAGACTTCGACCTTGAAGAAGAGGAAGAAGCAGCTGTCAAAGAGTTTTGCGGGAAGCATTTACCTTCAGAGGAAGGTACAGATAACGAGGAATAATTAAAAGAGGCTGGAACAAAAGTAATTTAGTAAAAATCCGAACGATGAATTGAGATTCCTGATGGAGAATCCAACTCGTTCGGATTTTTTCGTAGTGATGATGAACGTAGGTTTCATGTATGTAGGTGCTTATAGCTGTTGATTGGAGGGCAAGGCTTAGCGCCCGCCCGCGGAAAGCGCAGTCTTGCACGGAAACCAACAGCGATGTAACAAGCAATTCATACTAGAGAATCAATTCCATTTGTTCTTTGTTCGTCTTTAGATGGGATCGATTTCGTTATGTATCAATCTCTTTTTGATTTCGTTTTTCCATTAGTTTTTTAACCACTTCTTTTGGCTCCCAGCACGTAAACTGATAAGAAGGACGGGTTTCATAGCCTAGTCTTTTGCATTGATACTTCATTCCCTTATCCAATTTAACGCTTTGAAAATGTTGACATGTGGCACAGCAATGAAATGAACTCATGCCTTCCCTTCTCCCCTACTTTAATCTATTTTCTTAATCATACAAATAAAACAAATTTGCACAAAAAAAGCTGCCTATCGGCAGCTTTCATATGTAGCGTTGAATTATAATTTTACAACATTCTCCGCTTGAGGTCCACGTTGGCCTTCAACGATTTCAAATTCAACTTTTTGGCCTTCTTCTAATGTTTTGAAGCCTTCAGATTGGATTGCTGAAAAATGAACAAATACGTCATTTTCGCCTGGTACTTCGATAAAACCGAAGCCTTTTTCACTGTTAAACCATTTTACTGTACCTGTAGTAGCCATGTAAAAAAACCTCCAAAAAATGTAAAAATTTTAATATGTTACTCTATATTTACATTTATACCGTAAATAAAAAATTCACATATTATAAAAGAGACCTACGCGAAGTAGATCTCCTTTATAACAAGTGAATTTTCACTAAATCTAATTCGAGTATATGGTCAAAACATAGTATTAATTATATTTGGTTGCGTTTACATTATACTATACCTATATGTAGAATGCAAATATTTGGCCATTCTTAATGTATGTCTCATCCGTTTTGCAAGATATTTATGTTCCTTACGTCAACATGTTATCAATATGGGCGTCGATAATTTCTTTTCGCTTATTTTGCAGGGTCTCAAATAACAGCTTAGCTTCTTCTGAAGTTAACGCAAACGTTGTTGTTTCTTCATGGTTTTCTTCTTTTGTATGAAGAACAAATACGCTTTGTTGAATTCCACTCATACATATTCCTCCTTTTTCGATAGTATAGGCTTTTTTGTATTTTTCATGTATGTTTCACGCGTTTTTAACAAATTATAAGAAAGGTTAAAACTTATAAGGAGTGATACTATCATGAAGAAATCGTTTTTGTTTGTTGTAGGCTGCATGACGACCCTTTCTTTATTCGGCTGCAGCACAGCAGATCAAGGTAAAGATGGCGTCATTGATGATGATACAGTCCGCAACGTCACATATGAAAATGGAAACAATAAAACGAAAATGAATGACATAAACGATACGCAAGATGTACAGCGTAACGAAAAAGAACAATATAACCAGTCCGGCGGAATGAGAGTAGCGGATGTGGCTGCTGATCGTATCGTAGCATTAAAAAACGTTAAAGATGCTAACGTAATCGTAACCGACCATACAGCTTATGTAGCAGCTGTATTAGATGATAACAAAGAAGGTAATCTCACAAAAGATATGGAGCATAAGATCGCACATGAAGTGAGAAAAGCTGACGGCAGTGTTCATCGAGTGTTTGTATCAACAAACCCTGACTTTGTAAACCGTATGAACGGATATGTAGACAAGCTTCAAACCGGCAAGCCTGTTTCTGGACTGTTTGACGAGTTTTCGGAAGTTGTTCGACGCGTATTCCCGAATTCGCGCTAATATACATGAATGTCAAAAGAGCATTTTATAAAATGCTCTTTTTATTTTACCTATTGCATAAAATAGTGCATAAAAAATACAGTTATATTTTTCTGAATGTTTTTATTTTACTTTATTTTGAAAACGATTTCATTTCTATAGTATAAAGGTTTAGGGGATTTTAGACTTAGGTAATTTACGTTTTTGTGGGTTGATAGTAAGGGAAAAGTTTGTTAGTTTTAGAAACCATAAGATGTTTGCATGGCGAGCAGTGCTCGTTTCATGCATAAAAAATGCATAAAGGGGAGATTTTGTGGATATTGGTGTTTATATTTCACTGGGCATTTATTTTGTAGGAATGCTTGGAATAGGATGGTATGCCTACACAAAAACAACGCAAGACGTATCAGGTTACATGCTAGGCGGACGTGGACTAGGTCCGGCTGTTACTGCGCTTTCAGCAGGCGCTTCAGATATGAGCGGATGGATGCTAATGGGTCTTCCGGGATCCATGTATGTGACAGGTCTTTCAAGTTTATGGCTTGCGGTAGGTTTATCTATTGGTGCTTATTTAAATTATTTAATCCTCGCTCCGCGCCTTCGCACTTATACCGAAGTAGCGAATGACTCCATTACAATTCCGGACTTTTTTGAAAATCGCTTTGGCGACCATGCCAAGGTTCTTCGAACAGTATCAGCGATTGTGATCTTTATTTTCTTCACTCTTTATACTTCAGCTGGTATGGTATCAGGCGGAAGATTGTTCGAATCGGCATTTGGTGTAAATTATCAAATTGGCTTATTTGTAACAGCATCTGTTGTTATTGCCTACACTCTTTTCGGTGGATTTTTAGCTGTTAGTTTAACAGATTTTGTTCAAGGTGTTATTATGTTTCTTGCTTTAGTTTTAGTACCCATTGTAGCTTTCACCAATGTTGGAGGCATTAACACAACGATGGATATTGTACAGGACATTAATCCAGCATATCTGGACATTTTTAAAGGTACGACCGTTTTAGGTATTATATCCTTCTTAGCCTGGGGACTTGGCTATTTCGGCCAGCCTCATATTATCGTCCGTTTTATGGCTATCTCTTCTGTTAAAGAATTAAAACCCGCACGCCGTATTGGAATGAGCTGGATGATCATTTCAATTATTGGCGCTATGCTGACAGGGCTCGTTGGAATTGCATATGTAGAAAAAACGGGTATGAAACTAACAGACCCTGAAACTATTTTTATTAAGTTTGCGGATATACTCTTCAATCCGTTAATTACTGGATTTTTATATGCAGCTTTACTAGCAGCAATTATGAGCACGATTTCTTCTCAGCTGCTTGTAACGGCAAGCTCTGTTACAGAAGATTTTTATAAAACATTTTTCCGACGCAAAGCCTCTGACAAAGAGCTTGTAACGGTTGGAAGAGCTGCGGTTTTAGGTGTTGCAATTATTGGCATTTTGCTTTCTTTAAAACCTAGCGATACGATTTTAGGACTGGTTGGATACGCATGGGCTGGATTTGGTTCAGCTTTTGGTCCTGCTATTTTACTAAGTCTTTACTGGAAGCGTATGACTCGATGGGGAGCCCTTGCAGGGATGATTGTAGGTGCTGCTACAGTATTAATTTGGGTAAATACTCCATTGAAGGATGCTCTTTATGAAATGATTCCTGGGTTCTTTTTCAGCTTATTAGCTGTTATTATTGTAAGTTTACTAACAAAGAAACCGTCAAACGATGTTCAAAATCAATTCATTGAAATGAAAGAAACCTTAATAAAAGAATCGAAATAAACAAAAAGAAACTGAAAAAAAGTACGTTAGTTGAAGGAAGATCCGAACGATGAATCGAGATTCTTGATGAAGAATCAAATTCGTTCGGATTTTTTATTGGTAAGGTGAATATAGGTTTTATGTATATAGTTTCTTCTAGCGGTTGATTTAGTTATGTCTCAATCTCTTTTTGTTTTTAATCTCCTTTGCTTATCATATATATTAAAGATCAATAAAGGAGGTTTTTGTATGCAACATTCTTATTTCCCTTATGAACCTACACAACAATTGCGCGTAGATACACAAAATAGAGAAATTAAAGTAATTGGTGAAGGAACTGCTTCAGCCATTCCAAATGAAATTTCCATGACGATTGGAACTCGTACGGAAAACCGAGATGTTCAAGAAGCTTTAAAAGAAAATTCAGCTGTTTCAAACACTTTGCTGCAAGAGATGAAAAATCTTGGAATCAACGACCAGCAAATTGACACAGCTTCATTCACCATAAATCCTAAATATGATTACAGCGATGGAAAATCCACTCTTACAGGATACGAAGTACAGCACTTATTTAGAGTAAGAGTACAAGATGTAAAACAAGCAGGCGATGTCTATAACGCTACGTTTTCAAGCGGAGCCAACGTAGCGCAAGACCTTCAATTTCACGTTACAAATGATGATAAATATGAACAAGAAGCGATAAGTAAAGCTTTATTAAATGCTAAAGAAAAGGCCTTTACCATTGCCAACACGCTGCAGCTCCCTATTAACCAAATCCCTATTTTAATCGAAGAAGGACCCGTCTATCAGTCATCTGGCTCCTCGCCTAAGTTATTAGCAGCCTCTCCCCCTATTCAAGCTCAGTCCTTGACTGTATCTGCTTCTGTAAAAGTTACGTACACGTATTAATACTTATGGTAAAATATAAATTATTATAATGAAGAAACTAATCTAAAGGAGCTCTTTGCACAATGACTTCTGAACATTTACTAGCAGCTTATCAGACCCTATGGTTGAACCGTTCGTTCGCTTCTAACCAAGCCATGGCAAGTGAAGATCAGCTTCACGAAGCCATTCTGAAAGATTTAAAAGATGAAATGACTCACCCACGCGTTCGGCAAACACCGTATGTAAAATATCATCTTGGCATCAAAAGAATTCTAAACAGCAGTCTTTCCTCTGATGAAAAAGTTGCGCTTACGTCCCTATACACAAACCTTTTAGATAGCTGTATATAACAAGAAAAAGGACTTCCTTGATGGAAGTCCTTTTTTTATTTAATTAACGCTTTTTCTTCTAAGCTTTGAAAAACAGCGTTAAAGTCTTGCTTCAAATCCTCGAATTCCTCTAACCCTACTGAAAGGCGAAGAAGTGAATCAGTAATTCCTTTTTCTTCACGTACTTCTTTTGGGATACTTGCATGAGACATTGTTGCAGGATGCGTTAGAATGGATTCAACTGCACCTAGACTAACGCCAATTGAAGCCAATTTGACTCCTTGCAAAATATGTCGTGCTACTTTTTCATCCTGTACTTGGAAAGAAATCATAGCTCCGTATCCATTTGCTTGTTCTGAAATGAGTCTGTGGTCTGGATGACTTTTTAAACCTGGGTAGTATACACGGCTCACTAGAGATTGTTCTTCAAGCCACTTTGCAAACTGCAGTGCTGTTTTTAACTGTTGATCTAAACGAACTTTTAATGTCTTAATGCCTCGAAGCAGTAAAAAACAATCCTGTGGTCCTAAGATAGCACCAAAAGCATTTTGTACAAACCTTACTTCTTCCGCTAGCTTTTCATCGCTTACCACAACTAGACCGCCAATGACGTCACTGTGACCGCTGATATATTTTGTAGCACTATGAATTACAATATTTACACCAAGGTCAATCGGCTGCTGTAGATAAGGTGTTAAAAACGTGTTATCCACAATTGTAAGAACATTGCGCTCCTTCGCCAAACTTGCTACTGCTTTAATATCCGTTACTTGTAAAAATGGATTTGAAGGGCTTTCGACATAAATAGCCTTCGTATCTTTTGTGATAGCTTCTTCTACTTTTTCAACCTTCGTTGTATCAACAAAAGTTGTTTTGATACCAAACTTTGAAAATAATCGTGTTAATACACGATATGTCCCGCCGTACGTATCGTGTGAAACTAAAATTTCATCCCCTGATTCAAAAATAGATAACACCGAGGAGATAGCAGCCATACCTGATGAAAAAGCAAAGCCAGCGTATCCATTTTCTAGCTGAGCAATGGTGTTTTCTAAAGCCTCACGAGTTGGATTTCCTGAGCGAGAATAGTCATAGCGGCCGTCGTTCGTCTCATCTTCTTGGTTAAATGTAGATACCTGATAAATAGGTACGTTAACCGCTCCAAAATGACCGTCAATTCCTGTATTTGCATGAATTAAGTTCGTACCAAATCTATGTTTATTATTGTTGGTATGCATCAAATGCCTCCTTCAAATCTTTAATTAAATCATCTGCGTGCTCAATTCCAACTGATAATCGCAGTAAACAGTTTGTTACTCCAACACGATTTCGAATTTCCTCCGGAATGTCCGCGTGTGTTTGACGAGCTGGGAATGTCATTAAACTTTCTACGCCTCCTAAGCTTTCTGCAAATGTAATAACTTTGACATTTTCCAAAAGCGTGGACACGATGTCAGGGTGTGAGACAGCAAAAGAAATCATGCCTCCAAATCCAGTTGCTTGTTTCTTCATAATTTCATAGCCCGGATGTGTTTCAAGACCAGGGTAATACACTTTTTCCACGAGATCATGAGCAGTAAGCCAATTTGCAATTTTCAGTGCATTTTCGTTATGCTTTTCCATACGAAGCGCTAGCGTCTTAACACCGCGCAATAACAGCCAGCTATCTTGTGGACCTAAGATTGCCCCAGCTGCATTTTGATAAAAACGAATTTTCTCTCCTAAGCTACTACATCGAGCGACTACAAGACCAGCAACTACATCATTATGACCTCCAATGTATTTGCTTGCACTATGTATCACAATATCTGCTCCAAGCTCTAAAGGGCGCTGATAGTAAGGGGACATGAATGTATTGTCAATGATAGTAAGCAAATCATGCTGTTTAGCTAACGCAATTGCTTCTGGCAAATCAGTTACGTGCATCATTGGATTTGTAGGTGTTTCAATAAATAAAGCTTTCGTGTTGGGACGAAGCGCATCTTTTACTTGCTCGAGATGGGCTGTGTTGACGTACGAAACAGTAATTCCTTGCTCTGAAAAGATTTCATTTAGTACTCGATACGTTCCTCCGTATAAATCCTCTGATACAATTAAATGATCTCCGTTTTTAAATAGTGCTAAAACTGCCATTACACCCGCCATTCCTGAAGCGAATGCTGCTCCTACTTCGCCTTTTTCTAAAGCAGCAATTGCTTCTTCCAATGCTGTACGAGTAGGGTTTGCCGTACGTGCATAGTCAAATCCTGTACTTTGCCCTAAAGCAGGGTGAGCAAATGTTGATGCTTGGTAAATGGGGGTTGTAATAGAACCTGTTGAAGGGTCACGACCTACTCCTGAACGAACTAATAAAGTTTCAATTTTCATCTATTTCTCTCCTTAACTCAAAATAAAAAACACTCTTCACAGATGAAAGAGTGTTCGTTTATACACGATTTCTCTCATCTGTTAGAACAATACTGATGTTCCACAGGAATTAGCACCGTTCAAATGAATGTTTCATTTGATGGTTGCCGGGCATCGCAGGGCCAGTCCCTCCGCCACTCTTGATAAGAGTTCTATATAATTGTTGGTGGTTAACGTTTGTTGTTACTAACTTTAATAAAGATTTTCTTTATTGTCAACATAATTTTCTAAAAAATTTAAATCGTCTCATTTGTTTATTCAATATACTTGTCCTGATAAGCACATAAAAAAAAGAGACGACAGCGAGGTCTCTTTTTCTAAGGCAAGTGCACAGATTTTACATGAGCTAGCTTCCAATAGATACTTTCTCCATTTGCGGTAATTAGTTCAACAATATTATTAGAAACTTCTTTAAGTACGCCAATCTTTTCTGATTGATCCCCTAAATCTAATACAACCAGTTGATTTTCATATTTTTTAAGCTGCTCTTCAAAGTTTCTGACAAAAGGTGCAGAGGCGGGCCTTACTGGTAGCTCTTTGTCACTTAAAGAATAAGGGGTTAACTCATTGCTGTAAGGGGTAAGCCATTTCAAATGATGCAGAGAAACAAAGACATTTTTATACACTGGAGAATAAAACACAAGATAATCATTCAGCACGCTTGTAATATAGCCGTGCAATGATTTCCCTCCTGTCACATAAATTTCAATAAATTTCCCTTTTGCCTGCTGTAAAATATTACGATAGGAAATCCGCTGACTTTCTTCTATTAAGTTCTCTTCTATTTCACGTAAAACCGTATAGTCTTCTTCCGATACTTCCTGCAAACGATGCATGTGTAAAAGAGGAATATACAAATAATCATGTCCATTATACAAAATCATGACATCTAACCCTAAGTCAACAAGTCTGCCAATAAACTTAGTATTCCCTGAAATATCTACTTCTACAATTTTATTAATATAGCGATTTATACTCATTCTCCTCCCCCTTTCCTATATGACAGAAAAGGTGCTTTATAAGCACCTTTTTTGTTCTTATTCATTATGCTTTCCAGCGATAATTTTTTGTTTGGATGACTTGCTCTCTTGACGCTGACGAGTGTGAATCTGTGCGGCGGCTTTTTCTTGAGGAATATGAACCTGTGCGGCTTCTTCCTGTACGACCTTCTGAAACGCCTTCTGCTGATCCTCCGTCTTCAGTTTTTGTATTTTCCTCTTTCTGCTCATCATCTTGATTATTATTTTGTTTAAAAGATCCTTTTGCTCCTACACAAATGGTTTTAACATGTCTTGGTTGTAAGCGTAATACTTGATTGTCTTGAACAAGGGTAAAAGTACCATTCCGGCTTTGCACCAATACACCTTCTACAGCCTCTGGACCGCCACCATTGATTGATACCCATTTGTGTGATAGATGAGTAAATAAATTATTAAAGGTTTTTGATTTCATATAAGTTGGTTCCTGATTTGTAGCAAATTGATTATTCATTTGATTGTTATTATTGTTATTATTGTTATTATTGTTATTATCATTTTGATATTCACTTATACTTTTTACATGTTCAACATTGATATAGACAACACCATCATCTTCCGACAGTAACACAAGGTAAGCAGACTCTGACGAACCTAATACGTCAAGTAGCTGGCCTGCTTTTTTCTCAGGACCGCCTTGATTTATTTGAACATATTTACTTTTCAGTAATGATAAAGTACTAGCAAATGTCTTGCCTCTATACAACTCTAAAGTACCCTCATTATCAAACCCGGTAAACGTCTGTGCTGAATTTGACACAGCATCTTCCGTAATACTCTTAACATGGGATAAATGATAATATACAACCGTATATTCTTGTTGATTATTTTGATTGTTTTGGTTGTTTTGGTTGTTTTGGTTGTTTTGATTGCTTTGATTGTTTTGGTTGTTATTTCCTTCATTATTGTTTTCATCGCTGTTATTATTGTTATCGTTTTCTACTGCTAATATTAAATAATCAGACTGAACATCAAGTAAATAACCTGTTTTTGATTCAGGACCTCCTCGATAAACAGTCACCATTCTTCCTTTTAAAGGTTTAAACTGCGAAGAATAGCCTTTATCAGGCCGATTTGCATTTTTGCTGTGGCTGCGTTTTCGGTTTGGATTTGAATTTTGACCTTGATTTTGCCCATAATAATAATAATAGTTTTCCATTCTTTTTCCTCCTTGTTAGTCATCCATATTGGTCATTCATACTGTATATATACGTATCATGTACAGCTATTGATTTCGTACATTTGCCTATTATTAACAAATTCCACTTTTGCCTATCATTCTACGGTATCTAAAAAGTGAGAAGATTATTTTTAATATATGTTGTTCGGTCTTTTATAAAAGATAAAATAAATGCCGGCTCCTCATAAAACTGTTCTATATTTTTTTTTACATAAGGATCTTTCAAAATATAAGGCTTAAGCTCTTCGTGCATTTGATAGACAATGGGCTTCATATATTCCACTGTAAATTGATTATTTAGAACATTGTTCATCTTTTGAATGTAATGCTTTTTAATTCCATCTACTGCCAACAAACGAGCTGTAAGAGTGTTGAATCCTTGTGCACGGACATAATCTCCTTCCATTACTTTTCCATTTACATCCCTTCCCCAAGTCGCATCATAATCCCATGGAATCAGTTCAAAGCGTCCACTGTCATGGTCTCGATATAGAGCATAGTTATGAACAAAACCGTCATAATTTTGCATACAAATAATACCAACTAACCAAGATAAGTACCGGTCGACGTTTAGATACTTCTCAATATTCTGTTCGAATTCTGTATTTGTCCATGTATTAACATTAAATATAAACTGTTCTAATTTTTCCTCATCTCCTTGTTTCACTACTTTATCTTCATAACCTGATAATAGGGATGTTTTCGGCTTTTTATCCAAATCACTCATTAAAGAAAAATTAGCATCTCCGTCCACTGCATAAAATATGGATCCATCCGCTAAATTTCTTTTTTTCAAAAATAGTTCATCTACCGATTCGAGCTGAAGATATACCCCTTCGTTTTTCCCATTAATCGTGAGGGTAACAAACTGAGAGTGAGGAGATAAAACGTCTAAGGAGGAGAAAAAATCGAGGGATAATTTGTTGCGCATAAGGGATGGATCTTTGTATTCAGCGTTCAAATGTATTTCTTTAGAATGCTGAAAGATTTTTGGGGAATAAAATTCAATAAAATATGACTTTTTCTTCATCTTCCGAATATGTGAGCCTCTTAGCAACAAATCAATATCGTAGCGCTTTTTGTTAAATTTCATCGTTGCCTGAACGACTTCTTCTGACCAAATGTCTCTGTGCATTTCTTTTAAATCTTTTACATTTACAAACAAAGCGTATTGAGGAATTTCTTTTTGTTTCATTACTTGACCACCTTTCTTCAATTAATAAATTATATGAACCTCAAATTCACCGTGATACCTCATCCTATCAACTATTTATGTAAATTCCACTTTTGCCCTATATCAAAAATCAATACTGCAACGTATCCTATTAAGACAATACCTAGTCCAATATATAGGAGGTTTTTTAATTGCATATTACAGCTCAAAAAATTAAAGAAGCTGCAGAGGCCCTGGAGTGTACAGAATTAAAATCTTTTATGTTTCAAGAGCCGACTGCCGGCCCTCTGACAAGACGTCGCCGTTCTTCTCGTAGTTCTTCTCGTCGTTCTTCTCGTGGTTCTTCTCGTCGTTCTTCTCGTGGTTCTTCTCGCCATTCTACTCGCCGCTCTTCTCGCCGTTCTACTCGCCGTTCTACTCGCCGCTCTTCTCGCCGTTCTACTCGCCGCTCTTCTCGCCGCTCTTCTCGCCGTTCTACTCGCCGCTCTTCTCGCCGCTCTTCTCGCCGCTCTTCTCGCCGCTCTTCTCGCCGCTCTTCTCGCCGTTCTACTCGCCGTTCTACTCGCCGTTCTACTCGCCGCTCTTCTCGCCGTTCTACTCGCCGCTCTTCTCGCCGTTCTACTCGCCGTTCTACTCGCCGCTCTTCTCGCCGTTCTACTCGCCGTTCTACTCGCCGCTCTTCCCGAAGTACCCGCCGTTCTTCTCGTGGAGCTCGCCGCTCTCGCCGTTCTTAATTTCTCTAAACGCTCATCTTTATTGAAAAAAAACGCCGAAGAGCCATGAGCGTCTTCGGCGTTTTTTTCCACTTATAGAAGAGGAACATTTGGAAATATACTAAGATGGAGCGTTATTCATTTTACATAGAAAAGGAGAGGTTTTATGAAAAAAAACAAACATCAAATTTCAACTTCATCAACAACAGATATCGAAGAAGTCAAACGTTTAAATGCTCAGTCTGGATTAACTTACAATGAAGTATTTACACTTCTTGGAGAAAACTATTTGAAAAATCAAAAGAAGAAATAATAAGCAGGGACTAGAAAACACCTTCTAGTCCTTATACTTTGAAAATCCCGGAAAATCCTTTTACTAGGGATGTTAATTGGTTCATAGCTCCCATCATCTGCCCTGCAGTATTCATCATCTTGTTCATATCGTAATTGCCATCACTTGATTTAAACTGGGACATTAATGACTGAAACTGAGAAGGCTGAGGCTTTTGTTGCTGAGCTTTAGGGTATGGATTAAAAGGCGCACCTGCATTATTGTACATGGGCTGCTGGTACATTCCGTTCATATAGGGAATTTGCTGAGGACCAAAAGGCATTTGTTGCTGAGCGTACGGATGTTGCGGCATATAAGCTTCCGTCCATGGTTGCTGATGATACTGCGGAAATGGATGTACCTGACTTAAATCAAAACGTTCTGGTTGATGTTGCTCATAATACGGATAGTGCTTACTTGTATACATGCAAAATCAATACCTCCTTTTTAATATTACATAATATATAGTATGTATGCAGAAATAAGAGGTGACGTTCGTCTACTTGTACTTTTGGAGAACGCATTCAAAAATATGTAGGTTTCTGTCGAAAGTTTAAATTTTTCAAAAAAACGAGATTATTTAAATATATGGTACGATAAGAACAAGTGATACTACGATACGTAGTGGCACAAATGGGGATTAGGAGGGAATTTACATGTATGTGAACGAACTTCAAGAAGCTTTTATAGCGGTGAAACAGTATGAGCCGCAGTCAAGTAATGAATTACTCGATTTTGCTCAGCAGCAGTATTTAAAAGGTTTTTTAACTCCTATGAATTACAAAGCCGCTGTACGTGAACTCGAACAAATTGGAGCTACTAAGCCCGATTTTAGTGCACAAGACGATTAATTTTTTTACTACCACCGAGAAATCGGTGGTTTCTTTGTTTCCTTTAAAGTGGACACATACTTCTTTTTTGACTTGTTTATACTATAAAAGCTTTAACGTAGTATTCAATAAAGGAGGTCTATCTCATGAGTCGTGGAAAACATTTTGATCACAAAAAACAGGGACAAAGTGCAGTAAATAAAACAAATAACGCCGTTGCTTCTAAACATACCGAAAAAGTTGATTATCATATCGATACAGTCGCTTCACAAGATCACCCAGCTGTTTCTATCCAATCTCAAAAAGATTTTGATTAACTTTTTATTGATCATGATAAAAAGAGGCTGGGACATAACAAAATGAATCCAATCTAGAAACGAACAAATGGGATACATGAGCTGAACCGCTTATGACCCCGCAGTTGATCTCCGTGCAAGGCTTCATTTTCTGCGGGGTCTCATCTGTTTCGCTTTTCCCGCAGGAGTCTTCGCCTTGCCCTCCAATCAACTACTCGACGGAACGAAACAGATGAAACCTATGCTGATCATCAAAAAAACGAACTACGAATCAAAAAATGATCGATAGTTCGTTTTTCACTTCGAGTAAAATACTTTTGTTACCATTTCATACATAGAAAATCCCCACCTTGTAGATCTTAACGGAAGGCCGGGATTAATTATTCAATATCGACTCGAGCACATACTTATTTGAGTGATACATCTTTTTAAATCGCTTTTCTCGCGTCTCGGGATAAAATGACTGTAGTACAACGTTTTGTAAATTTTCTTTTAACGTCTCTACTTGATTAACATGAATATATTTTGGTCGCTCTTTCTTCAGCCATTCCGTTACGAGACTAGCCCATTCATCAAGTTCTTTGAAGAAAATATCTCCATAAGGCTTTACTTCTTCAAAAAATTTCACTTCATAATTTTCTTCCTGTTGAATAGACGCTAATCGTTCTACAGCTACTTCATTATATTGAAACATGATCTCCGTACTTTTTTTCACATCTTCATTCATCGTTATTCGTCACCTCTACGATGACTATTGTAACATAAACAATCTTTATACTGTATGAAGAACCATTTCTCTTCGGCTTCTACTCCATTCTGTTTCGGAAGGCATGCTTTCATACACAGCTACTTCAATTTCTTGCAGTGATTGGTCAATGCGATGAACTTGTTCCATATATGTTTCTTCACAATGTGTAAATGCTTCATTTATAGATGTAGACATCGTTTTATCCACTAAATCTACTTGCTCTAGTAAGCTATCTAATAAAGTCATCATTTCGCTTGTTTTAACCATACTTTGTTTCATCGCCATCCCTCCAAATTTTCCTTTGCATAACGTATTCTCTTTTTTATTCAATGTCCCTTCACACATGACAAAACTAGTTTCTATTCGTCAAAGAAAGATGTTTTCGACATTTTCATTTATGGTGAATCGAAAGAGAACATATTGAAAACACTAGTATAGACATTTCAGCTAAGCGGATACATTCTGCTGCTGAACGTTCATTACAACATGATAGGAGGTGCCTAGATATGGCCAACAAACAGCAAAAATCACAGCCTAAAAATAAGCCTGAAACAAAAACCTACGGTGATCCTAAAAAGTTAAACGGTCCTAACCAGCCTTCTACTTAAGAACAAAACGGTCACTTGTGACCGTTTTTATTTACATTAACTACTTGCACTACTTTCATTAATATATGCAGCTGCTTTTGCTTTTGAAGATACCACTTTGTAAAATGAACTTTCTTTGGAAAATGTGGCTTTTTCATGAGCTTTTGTTCCTCTTTTTTTGTTAAAAACCATTTTTCTCTCTTTTTTTCATGATGTCTAATAGCCGGATACACCTTTCGAAGTGCAGGTGTACAGCAACTGGTTTCATCCACAAAATACTGCTCATAATCATATCTCGAACCCGTATGCTTTGTTTTCAAAGAAAATTCATAAAACGAGGGATAATACTTTTCATGAAATAATAAAGCCGCTAATTTCTTCCCCAAATCAATCCGATTATTTACTTTTGTAAAATCATGAACAGAACAACCGTATAGCTCCCCTTTTGTAGTAGGAAAAAGGACGGAGCTAAAGTGGAATATATCTTGAAAAAAAAACAGCATACTTTTAAACACTTTATCTTGATAAAAAGGCTGTTCAATAACGGGCTTTTGAATAACGTGCTGCTCATTCACAATTAATGCATGAATAAGCTCCAGTTCACAAGGTTTCTGCATAAATTGCCTCCACTTCTCTTCGATAAAAGATGAAACATTTAAATAGGGAAGTAAATGAAGGTAAGAGACATGTTTTTTACGCGAAACAGCATACAATAGTAATTGCGGGAAGGCATCTTTGAAAATAAGCCAATTTGCTCTTTCGTACGTCAAAAATAATAAATCGCGCGTTTGCTTTGATAACGCTTTTTTCATGATTTTCCCTTGCAAATCACACATATTCCACCCTGCGTTTCGGGATACCATACTTGCGAGAAATGCCCACTTTACTTCAGGATATCTATGATAAAAAGTTGCATAAGCTTGGGTTCTTGATATATTATCAATATTCAGCTTGTCTGTTGTTTTTTTAATCGCCGTCAACAGCGCTTGTTCCGAACTATTGAGTGACATCTCTTCATCTTCTTTCATCTATTTTTATTTGTAGGATTTGGTATAATAGAATTTGTTTGTTTAATAGATTTACACTAAAGGAGTGATGGTTATGATTCGCTATCCTAACGGAAAGGCCTATAAGCCATTGAATACCAGCAGTCCTTCCCCTAAAAAGCTAGAAGCTAGCTATAGCAATCGTGGTATGACGCTGGAGGACGATTTAAACGAAACAAATGAATACTATGTTTCAAAAGGAATAGCCATTGTTCACAAAAAACCAACCCCTGTTCAAATTGTAAAAGTAGACTATCCGAAGAGAAGTGCCGCTGTTATCAAAGAAGCTTATTTTAAACAGGCTTCTACTACAGACTATAATGGCGTCTATAAAGGAAAACACCTTGACTTTGAAGCAAAAGAAACGAGAAATAAAACCTCATTTCCTCTGCGTAATTTTCATGAACATCAAATTGAACATATGAAGCAAATTGTGAAACAAAACGGGGTTTGTTTCGTTATATTAATGTTCTCTACTTTACAAGAAATATACTTGTTCGAAGCACAGTTCCTTTTTCCTTACTGGGATGCCATGAAAAAAGATGGACGAAAATCAATCCCTAAGGCAGATATTGAAAAAAAAGGACATTTCATCGAACTTGGTTACCATCCGAGAATCGATTACATAAAAACTATAGATAAATTATACTTTTAAGAGTATGATATATATGTTTACGGAAATCATTCTCTTACAATGCGTTGAAAGGTAGGAGTTTTTATGTCAGATAATTATCGCTCTCGTGAAGAACGACGAAGAGCTATGAATGACAACAAACCAGAAGGTAAATCTCAAGGAAAACCGAAAAAGAAGAAAAAAGGAGGCCTATTTCGTAAAATTGTTGCCGCAGTTTTACTGATAGGAATCATCGGGCTCATTGCCGGAGTGGGAACTTTTTTTGCCATGATAAGCGATGCTCCAAAAGTTGATGACTCGGTATTAAAAAACTCTTTTTCATCTAAAGTATATGCAAACGATGGAAAGACAGTTGTAAAAGAAATTGGAGCTCAAAAACGTACATATGTGCAATACGATGAAATCCCTCAAGTCGTCAAAAACGCATTTATCGCTACGGAAGACGTTCGTTTTTATAAACATCACGGCGTCGACTTTTACCGTATTGGCGGAGCATTAATGGCGAACTTTAAAAACGGCTTCGGTGCTGAGGGCGGTAGTACGATTACTCAGCAAGTGGTAAAGAACTCGTTCTTATCACCAAAGAAGACGGTTAAACGTAAAGTACAAGAAATGTGGTTAGCTTACCAGCTTGAGCGCAAATATTCGAAGCAACAAATTCTTGAAATGTATTTAAACAAAATATATTTCGCATCAGGTGAAGTATACGGTATTGAACGAGCAGCTGAGAAATTTTACGGAGTTAAAAGCGTAAAAGATTTAACTCTTGATGAAGCTGCTATGTTGGCGGGCTTACCAAAAGCGCCAACTACTTATAACCCAGTTACAAACCCAGAGAATGCTACTAAACGCCGTAACACAGTATTAAACTTAATGGCTAAAAACGGCTTCATTACACAAGCCGAAGCCGACAAAGCAAAACAAGTAGATGTACAGGCTCATTTAGCTAAACAAACTGAATCAACATCTAAGTACGATGTATTTATTGATCAAGTAATCGAGGAAGTAAAAAAGAAAACAGACGCGGATCCATTTTCTGCGGGCTTAGAAATTTATACAACGCTTGACACTAATGCTCAGGACTATGTGGATGATGTGATGAATAACAAAGTAGTCAACTTCCCGAACGATAAATTCCAAGCAGGTCTTGTCGTTGTAGATAATGAAACAGGCGGTATTCAAGCAATTGGAGGCGGACGTAATCGAGTATCAGGCGGCTTAAACTTTGCAACAAATATGAGACGTCAGCCCGGCTCAACAATTAAGCCAATCTTAGATTACGGTCCAGCGATTGAGAACTTAAAGTGGTCTACTGGACAACCAATAAAAGATGAAGAATATCATTATTCAAACGGCACGCCAATCCGAAATTTTGGACGCAACTATAAAGGTTGGGTTTCAGCGCGTGAAGCTTTAGGACGTTCACTGAACATCCCTGCTTTAAAAGCGTTTCAAGCAACCGGTGCGGACAAAGCAAAAGAGTTCGCTACAGGCCTTGGGCTAAAATTAGATGAAGAAGACGGCGAAGCTTATTCTGAATCTTATTCTATCGGAGGCTTCCGTACAGGTGTTACACCTCTACAAATGGCTGGAGCCTATAGTGCTTTTGCAAATGAAGGTATGTACAATGCACCGCATACAGTGACAAAGGTAAAATTTCCTGATGGAACAGAAATTGATTTAACGCCAAAACCAAAACGCGCAATGCAAGATTACACGGCATTTATGATGACGGACATGATGAAATCTGTTGTAAACGAATCCTATGGTACAGCTCGTGCTGTTCGTACACCAGGATTAGAAATTGCCGGTAAAACAGGAACTTCGAACTTTAGTGCTGCAGAAAAGCAACGATACAATATTCCAGACGCTGGTGAAAAAGACGTTTGGTTTAATGGGTTTACGCCAAACTATACGATTTCCGTATGGACAGGCTATGAAACTGCTAAAGACGGCTATATTTTAAGTCCTAATGAAACAGGCATGGCAAAAAATATCTTTAAGCATGTTATTACTCATATTTCTGAAGGCAAACCTAAAGGAAGTTTCAAGCAGCCGGACAGCGTAGTTGAACGTTCCGTGGAAAAACCAACGGGCAAAGACTTAAAACGCCCAAGCGGCTCTACTCCTTCGAGCTTAATTACGAAAGAATACTTTGTGCGCGGTACTGCACCGACAAAAGTATCTCAAACGTTTGTGAAAAAAGAAAAAGAAGAAAAGAAAGAAGATAAAAAAGAGGACAAAAAAGAGAAAAAAGACAATAAAGACAATAAAGATGTGAAGCCAAAAATTACTGCTTCGTATAGCGGAGGAGCAATTTCAGTTAACTGGTCAGCATCAAACGCAGCCAGTGATACGACCTTTACAGTCACAATGTCATCTCCTAACGGTTCTGAACAACTCGCATCTGGCGCAGGAGCCGGTGGAAAGACAATTTCCAACCCAGCACCAGGCGCAACGTATAGTTTCACCGTAACAACAAATACGGGCCAAAGCGCTAGTTCTTCTGTAAAAGTCCCTGATTCATCAGATCAAGCTACGGAAGATGATTCTACTAAGCCTGAAGATGATGGAACAACGGACGATAATCAAAATGAAGACAATAGCAACACTGATCAAAACAACGGCTCTGATCAAGGTGATGATTCATCTACTCAGCCGGATGATAACCAAAACAGCAATAATGGCAATAATGGCAGCAATAGCGGCGGTAGCAATAGTGGCAATACCGATAATAACAATAACGATAGCGGCAATGCTAACGAAGGTAATAACGGCAACAACAATAATAATGGAGGCACAACTCCTCCTCCAGCAGACAACGGTGGAAGTGACTCAGGAAGTCAAACACCACAAACTCCTGCTACACCATCGACGCCGTCAACATCTGCTACACCGCAGCAAGAGCCAACAACTGAAAATTAACGTAGCAGTAAAAAGCCCCTACACGTGTAGGGGCTTTATTTCTTGTGAAGAATAAGCATTTTTGCATATTGCTTACGCAGTTCATTAAATAATTCTGTCAGCTGAATATACGCTTGATAAGAAGAAACTCGCTGCAGCAAAAACATAAGTCTCTCAGCACAGTTAATAGGCTTATAGGTTAGGTCCGCTATGTCTTCTTGCAGCCGATTTAAACGCCGAACGGGCTGTCCATTAATCCAAAACAGTAAACTAATATACATAGCAGCAGCTTGTTTCATACAAGGCGCTGCTTCTTTTGCTTTTCGCTGAGAAAAAAGCGTATACAGTTCTTCCTTTTGAGTTTCCCACTTTTCAAAAAATGGCCGTATGTTCTTTTGAACATCCCTCCAAGGTGTTTTCGTTTCTTTATGTACATCGTATAAAATATCATAAGCAAAATAATTTCTTCTATTTTTTTTATCTGTTTCAAGAACCCGATCTTCTTTTGAATAAAATGGTTCGCATATGAAATGTGACGGCACTTCAATCGGTAACATTTGTCTTCTTCTCTTTTCCTTTCATTCGTTTCTTGCCTTCTCGGCAAAGATCAAGAAGCGGGCAGACATGACATTGAGGAGACTGTGCTTTACAGTGATAGCGTCCAAAAAAGATAAGTCGATGATGCGTAACGGACCATTCATCTTTCGGAATTTTTCTCATCAGCGTTTTTTCTACTTCCAAAACGGAATCTTTCCACCTGCAAATTCCAAGGCGTTTACTTACACGTTCTACATGCGTATCTACTGCTATTGACGGTACTCCAAAAGCTACGGATACAACAACATTAGCTGTCTTACGCCCTACTCCTGGAAGATTGGTCAGCTCATCACGATCTGTTGGAACTTCTCCTCCGTATTCATCAATGAGCATACGGCAGAGCTTTTGAATATTTTTAGCTTTGTTTCTATATAAGCCGATTGATCTAATATCTTGCTGCAGCTCTTCTAACGAAACGGCTAAATAGTCTTCAGGCGTTTGATATTTCTTGAATAAATCCGCTGTTACGCGGTTGACTAAAGCATCTGTGCACTGAGCAGATAGCGCCACAGCAATGACTAAATCAAAGGGATTCCGATGATTTAACTCACAGTGGGCGTCAGGAAACATTTCTGCCATAGCATCTAGGCACTGTCTGATTTGTTTTAACGTTAACATACTAGTTCTCCTTCTTCTTACAGGTAGTTCCCTCCTATTTTACAATAGGGTTCCTGTCAAATGCTACTTTTGTCCATACTCTTTTAAAAAAGCTGCTTCAAGATTCAATTACTTGGATCTTGAAGCAGCTTTTTATCCTGTCATTGCTCTAGCCAGTTAAAAAAAGGAATGGCTGATGTAGACTGAGAAGGGTTAACAGAAGATAGTTTTTTGGGCTGTTGATTTTGACGAAATTTTTGGCTATGCTTGCGGGCTTGATCAATGGTCTGAATGCCATTTTTCTTCCATTCAAATAAAATACGATCAATGTACCGGAAGTTTAATTTTCCAGACATCACCGACTCTCTTAGTGCCGCTTTAATAATAATTGGATCATGATGGTCTTGATCAATCCACATCGCTAGCGTTTCGCATTCAAACGGAGACAATGCTCTGCCAAACTCTTTTTCAAACATTGTATATAAATTAAGCTCTTCTTGTTCTTCTTCGCTTTTTTCTACTTCTCTTGTTTCGTGCATCATATGATGAATAAGCTTTTCCCAAAGCGGTTTTAATGAATAACGTTCGCAAATAAGGGCGTTTTGCTGTTGATCTTGCTCAATAGATAAAAAGCCGCGCTGAATTAATGCTCGCAGCGTATCCATACAGACAGCACTTGAAATACTCATTTTTGCCGCCAATTCGTTAGGTGTCGGGAAACCTTCACCGCCTTCAATGGAAACATAAATATGCATTAACGTCATGAATTCCGTTTCGTTCATTCCCAAATCGCTATAGTGGTTAAACAGCAGCTTCGGAATTGAAACTGTGCCTTGTTCAAACCATTCAATTAACGTTTCTTTTTTCATATCCGAACACCTCAGTAGTTAGTATATCATGAAGTTTATAGTCAAAGTAATAATTATTCGAAGCTAAAAAAGCTTCTATGTAAAACTTTCCGCTGAAACCGTACCATTGCTCTGCACATATAAAATATATACGAACGATGACTTCCTTCCAAGAATATTACACTAACTTATTTTTTCGAGAATTGCAACTCCCTTTTAAGTTAGACTCTCTTCTATGTTTACCTTTGTTTCCTTGTGATATAAGTAAAAGCCTCGTTTTTCTTTTCTTTTTATGATTCATAAAAAAAGCTAAAAAAGTATCCTGACTATAAAAGTCAGAATACTTTTTTTACTTCCTTACGGGTATAAACGGTTTAATAAGCGTGGGAATGGAATCGTTTCACGAACGTGTTCTACGCCGCTAATCCATGCTACCGTACGCTCAAGGCCTAAACCAAATCCTGAATGTGGAACTGAGCCATACTTACGAAGCTCTAAATACCACTTGTACGTTTCTGTATCTAGTTGGTGCTCTTCTACACGCTGAGCTAAAAGCTCTTGATCATGAATACGTTCAGAGCCTCCAATGATTTCTCCGTAGCCTTCTGGTGCAATTAAGTCTGCACATAATACTACGTCTTCATTTGTTGGATCTGGCTGCATATAAAAGGGTTTTAATGACGTTGGATAGTGTGTAATGAATACCGGCTTGTCATAGCTTTCTGCAATAGCCGTTTCATGCGGTGCTCCAAAGTCATCTCCCCACTGAATGTCTGTAAATCCTTTTTCATGTAAGAATTTAAGAGCCTCATCGTAGGAAATACGAGGGAATGGCGCTTTAATTTGTTCTAACTTAGATGTATCACGGCCTAGTACATTTAACTCTAACTTACAGTTTGTTAAAACAGACTGTACGACATGAGACACATACTCTTCCTGTACTTTCAAGTTATCTTCGAATTGGTAGAAAGCCATCTCTGGTTCAATCATCCAAAACTCAATTAAATGACGACGTGTTTTAGATTTTTCAGCGCGGAACGTTGGACCGAATGAAAATACTTTTCCAAGCGCCATTGCCGCTGCTTCCATATAAAGCTGGCCACTTTGAGAAAGATATGCATCTTCGTCAAAATATTTCGTGTGGAATAATTCTGTTGTTCCTTCAGGAGCACTTCCTGTTAGGATTGGAGGATCTACTTTTGTAAACCCGTTTTCGTTAAAGAATTCATACGTTGCACGAATAATTTCGTTACGAACCTTCATAACGGCATGTTGACGTTTAGAACGCAGCCATAAATGACGGTTATCCATTAAGAACTCTGTTCCATGTTCTTTTGGCGTAATTGGATAATCAACAGCTTCATGAATAACTTCGAGGCTTGTAACTGTTAACTCATAGCCAAACGGTGAGCGCTCATCTTCACGTACCACACCTGTTACATATAGTGATGATTCTTGCGTCATAGATTTAGCTAATTTAAAAGTTTCTTCTTCTACTTCAGCTTTTACAACTACTCCTTGCATGAATCCTGATCCATCGCGCAGCTGTAAAAAGGCAATTTTACCACTTGAACGTTTATTCGCTAACCAAGCACCAATTGTTACTTCTTTTCCTACATGCTTGCTTGCTTCTGAAATCGTAATTTTCACGATTAATATCCCTCCAAAAAACTTACATTTCGTAATTATGTATGCCATCCTATTATACATTTCGACAAACATAATAACAAGTAACAAACAAAAAGAGCCTTCTAACACGCGTAATTTGTGCTAAAAGGCTCTTTTGTTTTTAAATATAATCTTTTTTATTTCATATGACGAGTCATGAATGATTGAATTCGTTCCAATGCCTTTTCTAGCAGATCTAGTGATGTAGCATAAGAAAGACGTACGTTTTCAGGTGAACCGAATCCTGATCCAGGAACTAAGGCTACCTTCTCTTCTTCTAAAATAGCTTCTACCCATGCATCAACTGTATCAAAACCAGTTAATTTTGCAGCTTCAATTGCATTAGGGAATAAGTAGAAAGCACCCTGTGGTTTTAAGCATGAGAACCCTGGAATGTTAATCAGCTTTTCATGAATTACGTTTAGACGCTCTTCAAAAGCTTGTCGCATCATTTCCACCGGCTCCTGAGTACCGTTATAAGCAGCAATTGTTGCATATTGAGCAATAGATGTTGGATTTGACGTGCTGTGACTCGCTAGGTTTGTCATCGCTTTAATAACTGTAGCATCACCAGCCGCATATCCAATGCGCCAGCCCGTCATGGAATGTGACTTAGAAACACCGTTAATGATAATTGTTTTTTCTTTTAATGCTGGTGAAAGCTGTGCAATCGATACATGTTCATTTTGACCATATACAAGCTTTTCATAAATTTCATCTGATACGATAAAAATATCGTGCTTCAAGCAAACTTCTCCTAAAGCTTGAAGCTCTTCTCTTGTGTAAATCATACCTGTTGGGTTGCTTGGTGAATTGATAATAACAGCTTTGGTTTTAGCAGTAATAGCCGCTTCTAATTGTTCAGGTGTGATTTTAAATTCGTTATTTTCAGAACCTTCAACGAATACTGGTGTACCTTCTGCTAACTTTACTTGCTCAGGATAACTCACCCAGTAAGGAGTTGGGATAATCACTTCGTCACCTTCGTCTAACAGAACTTGAAATAACGTATACAGTGCGTGCTTAGCACCTGTACAAACAATAATTTCAGAAGGTGAATACGTCAGGCCTTGATCGCGTTTGAATTTTTGAATTACCGCTTCTTTTAATGGTGCAAGGCCGCCTGCTGGCGTATATTTTGTCTGACCATCATTCATTGCTGTAACAGCCGCTTCTAAAATGTGCTGCGGCGTATTAAAATCAGGTTCCCCTGCTCCAAGCCCAATCACATCATGACCAGCCGCTTTCAATTCTTTCGCTTTTGCTGTAATCGCTAATGTTGATGATGGCGTTAATGCTGATACACGTTTTGCTAACTTCACTAAAATCTCCCCCTATGAACTAAAGCTATAATCAGCCCGCGGGCTGATTATAGATAAAAAATTGGCTTCATTTTCATAAAGCGCTGAAATCTTATATTATGACACATATGGCATTTCATATGGTATAAACGATTTATGATTGAGATAAGCTGTATCGTTTTATAAATTCACCGCTAGAGAAATCAAGATAATAGTATGTTAAATGTTTCTTATCTTTATCCACATATGTTACTTCCCACAGCGGCTTTTTCTTTTCAATGCCTAGGCGCACCGACTTAATTTCCTGCGGATTTTTATCATTTTTCACAATAGAAATGGCTTTTTCTTTTGTGATCCCGCTGCTTGCTTTCTTTAAAACAGCTGTTTGTTTTTTGCTTTTAGGCATCCAAGCAATTACCTTTTGATTGCTTCGGTTTGTACCTTCTACTACATAAAATGCATGATTGCCGAAATATGGCTGGGTGCTTGTAACAGATTTCAAATTAAATTCTTTTTTTGCTTGGGATGCTGCTTTTTCTTCAGCAGACTGCACATCCTTCACGGACGAGTGATAAATACTAAAAGAAATGCCCCCGATAATTAAAAGCACAGCAGCTACGGCTACAATAATTAACTTTTTCATAAAATCCCTACTTATGTACGATAAATTGTAAATACAGCTTTGCTTTGATCTTCTTCATCTAACGCTAATCCGAACATCAAATCTTGCTTTTTCAACGTGCGATTCAAACTATCAACAATTTTATATAAATCCGAGGAATTTTCCACGCGGACAGTTGATAATACTTCAATCCTGCTTTCCATTGTAAACCTCCTAGCTCGTCTATCACGACGCAAAAATGACGATATCCGTATTATAACAGGTATCAAAAACCATCGTCATCTTTTTCACTCATCAATCCCGTCTGTACGTTTTGCGTAAAAACCGAATAAATAAGTAAACATATATAATATTATAAGGAATTTACCTCTTTTTGCAAAAGGAAATTTGTTTATTTTGCAGAAAATTTCATCACATCATAGGATTTTAGCGACATTTTAATAGAGTAAGCGCTCCCCTCTCTTACATCATATAATTCAATCCATTCAGCTGTTAAATTTGAAAGCAGTCGAGGGGAATAGGAACGGCCTGGTTTCGTAAACGCAACCGCAAGCTGTGTATCTAATTGCTTCAAAAATGCATTCGAAAAAAATGTTCCCTCTCCAAAATCAGGAATTTTCAATACATCTACATGGGTAAGAGGAATGCGTAAAAACTTTTCTTCTACTTCATCTGAGCTGCTCATTGCATATAGAATCCGATGTTCTCCGATCGTAAATAATAGATCCATAGCCGCTATTTTTTGCTTCGATGCATGCAAGACATCAACGTGTATATTATTTGTTAACTGAAATAAATCATTTTCTTTCCACTTCTCTGTTTGAAATTCCGCCTGGTACTGAGCGGGGACAATAATACGATCTATATGATAATCATTCGCAGCTCGCTGAACATTTGAATCATAGTACTTTTGCTGTTTTGTAATCACTAATTGGTTGATTTTTTTTACTTTATATCGCTTCAACCACTTCTTTAGCTCGGGATAGGAAGATGCATTACCCGTATTTATCAAAATAGTCTTACCGCTTCCGTCTTGAATCAAACTCGCTTCTCCAGCGGAAAGAGGTAGAAAGGTAATCACTACTTCATCAGCTTGCAAACCAAAATCTACGTTTTTAATGACGGCTGCTGAAACCGAATAGTTCATAAAACTAAAAAACAGTACAGCACTTAGCAATATTTTAATCATACACTGTCCTCATTTGCTTATCATAGTATATTACTATCGTCTCTCAAGTGAAGAAACAGTATGCATAAAAAAAGACTTAAGCGTATGCTCAAGTCTTTTCATTCCACCATTCTTTGTAGTCCAGTAAGATATTCGAAAACGTTTTTTGAACAACCTGGACTTTTGGAAGCGAGTGAAGGAAATGGTACCCATATGCTGTTCGCGTAATACGGTTATCAAAAATAAATATAGCTCCTCGGTCACTTTTGGAACGAATCAACCGTCCAAATCCTTGTTTAAAACGGATAACGGCCTGAGGAAGTGAATAATTCATAAAAGGACTTTTTCCTTCTTTTTTCATCTGCTCAAATTTTGCTGTCAGCAGAGGTTGATTTGGAGATGAAAAAGGAAGTCTGACTATTACGAGACATGATAATAAATCTCCTGGCAGATCAATTCCTTCCCACAGGCTGTTTGTACCTAAAAGAATGGAATGCTCAAACTGGCTGAAGTCCTTTAGCAGTCTATTACGATTTCTAGTTGTGACTCCTTGACCGAGCAGGACAAACTCTTCAAGATCGTTTAACTCTTTTAAATAACCATACGTAGCTTTCAACATATCATATGAAGTAAAAAGCACCAGCATACGGCCATTTGTTACTTTAGCTACGTCAAGAATACTTTCTGCCATCATAGCGCTATACTCATATAATGATACTTCGTTAACAGCAGGCATATCTTGAGGAATATACACTCGAGCTTGCTTCTCATAATCAAACTCGGAAGGAAGAATGAGTTGAGCAGGCTGAAAGTCATATAACCCTAGCTCTTGAATTAAGTAATCGAATGTTCCATTCACCGTCAATGTAGCCGAAGTTAAAATAACGCTTTGTTTCTTAGCGAAAAATTCATCAGCCAGCGTATCGGCAATAGAAGTAGGCTGACTATAGATATACGTAGCATTCGCTGCTCCTTTTGGCTCAATCTCAAACCACGTTACATAATTGCTCTGCTGTTTGAACAAAAGCTTTTCTATTTGCTGAGATATATGCTCAAATCCTTTAACAGCCGTTTGAAATTCATGAAGAGACGACTGTTCATTTTTTGTGACTTTGTCATATAGTTCGTCAAAGGAATGTTTTGCCCCATCATTCCATGTAAAAAGATCGTGAATTAAAAAACGAATGCGCGACGCTGCTTCTTGAATAGCCGTCCAGTAATGCCCATGCTCCTTTTCCACTTTATATCGATAGCTGCTTCTTCCAATCTCGCCCTGCTGATTGCCGATTCTTTTTTGGACAAAAGAATGAATCAAGCGAAATAAGTCATCGCACTCAGAATGAAGCTGCACAAACAGGTTTTGAAGAAGTTCAGTGTTAAGCTCGATGCTATATTTTACAAACGTATGATGAACTTTTTTTAACAGCCCTTTGTCTTGAATAGTTCCGATTCTGTTTAATAGCGCATGAACTGCAAAATAATCTAAGCGCTCTCCCAGTTCTTCTCCGGCAATGTCTTCTAAGTGATGAGCCTCGTCAATAATAATTTGTTCATAATCAGGCAGCAGCTCATGATTACTCATCACATCCATCAACAGCAAGCGATGATTTGTCACTACGATATGGGCATTTTGCGCTCTGTTCTGCGCTCGTTCATAAAAAGAATAAAGTTTCCAAGGATGCTTAAAGTCACTTGGAGACGGATTGCTTTCATTTAGCTGTTCCCAAAAAAGTTTGCCGCCAGAAGGCAGGTTTATTTCATCGCTGTCGCCCGTTTCCGTTTCCGTCAGCCAGATAAGCAGCTTCGCTTTTGTGAGAATCGCATCGTAATTATTATTGCGCTCTTTTAAGAGCTGAATAAATTTTCTTATACTAATGTAGTGTTCTCTTCCTTTTAAAACAGCTGCTGTAACAGGAAACGGAACAATCTTTTCTAGAATAGGCACATCTTTTTCGATGATTTGCTGCTGAAGCGTTACCGTGTTGGTTGAGATAATGACTGGGTGGTGATGAACAGAAGCATAAAACACGGCAGGAACTAAATAAGCGTAGGTTTTACCGATACCGGTCCCCGCTTCAATTAAAGCATGCTCGTTACCTGCAAAGCACTCTTGTACAAAGTTCATCATCTCCCACTGCCCTTTTCGTTCTTCAAACAATGGCAGAGCCTGATGAAACAGCTTTTGCTTTTCAGTTTCAAATATTTCGTAAGTATGAGAGTGCTGCTTTTCATTAGCTGAATGCGGCTGATATTTGTTTAGCGCAATACCATGTATAAATTCATAAGAATCATCCTCAGCATAACTTTTATCATCTATAACTTGTTGAATCAGTTCTCCAATTTCACTTTTAAAGTGCAGGCTTAGCGCATACAGCTGCTTTAAGGTTGTTAGAGGTAGCTTCTTTAATTTCTCAATTAGTAAAAGTAAAATACGTGCCGTTACTTCTGCATCACTATCTGCTTGATGTGGGTTTTCATGTTCAATATGTAAATACTCAGCTAATTGGCTAAGTTTGTACCCATCAACTGTAGGCAGCAGAATCCGGGCCAGTTCGACGGTATCTACGGTTGAATTATAAAGCGTCTCCATCCCGCACTGATAGAGTTCTTCTTGTAAAAAAGTTAAATCAAATGCCACATTATGTGCAACAAAATAAGCATCATCTAGCAATTCTATAATTTTAGGTGAAATTTCTTCAAATAAAGGCGCATCTTTCACCATATCATTTTGAATGTTAGTTAGTTGTGTAATAAAAGGCGGAATATCCATACCAGGATTTAGAAAACTAGAAAAACGTTCAACAATTTTGCCGTTTTCTACTATGACAGCAGCAAATTGAATCATTTTATCTCCTTGTTTTGGAGAATGTCCCGTCGTTTCAAGATCTACCACAACAAAGCGTTTATTCACGGTCAACACCTCGCAAGTCTGTCTTTTTATAGTATAAAGTGAAAGCCTGCTCTATATGCTTTAAAAGCGCAACTCCTTCTCGTGAAAAACAGAGAGGCTTTCATACATAGAAGTTTTACTTTAGTGTGTATAGAGGTTTATACCGTTCACTTACTAGCGTATGTATTCAAATAAAAATCCCCCTCATAAAGGGGGACTGTTCTTATAGAATTGTACCAGCTGGTTCTTGTTTAAGCAATTGTTGGATTTTATTCTGCTCATTCATAATCGCTACGGTTGGATGATGGTGAGCTACTTCTTCATTTGCTACGAGCGCATAAGAGATAATGATGACGATATCTCCAGGCTGCACGAGTCTTGCAGCAGCTCCATTTAAACAAACTACGCCGCTCCCTCGTTCGCCGGGAATCACGTACGTTTCCAAGCGAGCTCCGTTATTATTGTTTACAATTTGCACTTTTTCGTTTGCCGCTATTCCTACTGCGTCGATGATATCTTCATCAATGGTGATGCTGCCAACATAATTTAAGTTGGCTTCGGTTACATGAGCTCTGTGTATTTTAGCGTTCATCATCGTGCGAAACATTTAGTTATCCCCCTGTACGTCTACAATTACATTATCAATTAAACGAGCTTTAGAGAATTGAACGGCTAAAGCGATAATGATTTTTCCAGCGGCTTGCTTAATCGTTTTTAGCTCTGGATACGTATAAGCCTCGATATAATCCACTTTACCACTCGTATGTTGCTCAATTTCTTTTTGAATGGTCTGTTTAATGAGTTCTACTTGCTTCTCTCCGCTTTCAAGAAGCTGCAGAGCGCTTTGTAAACTCTTAAATAAAACAGGTGCCTCTTCTCTTTCTTTATCTGTTAAATATACGTTACGAGAACTTTTAGCTAATCCATCTGCTTCTCTCACCGTATCTACTGCTCTAAGCTCCACGGGGAAATTAAAGTCTTCAATTAAACCATCTACCACAGCAACTTGCTGTGCATCTTTTTTACCAAAGTATGCACGATCTGGTGTTACAATGTGAAAAAGCTTTGTTAGCACCGTGGCTACTCCGTCAAAATGACCGGGACGCTTCTGTCCACACAATACGTCTACACGATCCGTCACTGTTATAGCAACTGAACGGCTTGACTTATACATTTCCTCTACTGAAGGATAAAATAAATAGTCGACGTTAGCTTCTTTTGCCACGCGCTCATCGCGTTCAAAATCTCTTGGATACGTATCAAAATCTTCATTTGGTCCAAATTGAGTCGGGTTCACAAAAATACTTAGCGCCACTACTTCATTTTCTGTGCGAGCTGCTCCAAGCAGAGTAGCATGGCCTTCATGCAAATAGCCCATCGTCGGGACAAATCCAATTGAACGTCCAAGCTGCTTTTCTTTTTTCATCTCCTGCTGCATGTCTTTAATTGTTGTAATGACTTTCATCTTATTTCCCTCCGTACAGTGCCGTTAACTGCTCTTCTTTCATTGAAAAAGTATGTGCTTCTTTCGGAAACTCTCTTTTTTTCACTTCACTTACATACTGAGAAAGCCCCTGTAAAATAGGCTCATTTATTTTTGCAAATGACTGAACAAATTTTGGCACACGTTCGACTCCGTACGTTAATACATCGTGGTATACAAGTACTTGACCATCCGTGTCCGCCCCTGCTCCAATTCCGATTGTTGGAATGCTCAGGCGTTCAGCTACTTGTTTTGCTACTTGTTTAGGAACACATTCTAATACAACAGCAATAGCTCCCGCCTGCTCACACTTGATCGCGTCTTGGATTAGCTGTTTGGCTTCTTTCGCTTCTTTTCCCTGCACTTTATAACCGCCCAGGACACCGACAGACTGAGGAGTTAACCCGAGATGTGCAACAACCGGAATACCAGCTTGCGTCAATTCTGAAATTGTATAAAGAACATCCTTTGCACCTTCTACTTTTAAAGCATGAGCTCCGCTTTCCTGCATAATACGAGCAGCATTTTTCATCGTGTCTTCTTTCGACACGTGATAGGACATAAATGGCATGTCGGTGACGATAAATGTATCAGCAGCTCCTCTTTTAACCGCTTTTGTATGATGAATCATATCATCTACCGTTACAGGAATCGTAGAGTCATATCCTAAAACGACCATTCCTAGAGAATCGCCTACTAAAATCATGTCTACGCCTGCTTCCTCAGCGTACTTAGCTGACGGATAATCGTAGGCAGTCAGCATCACAATTGGTTCATTGTTCTGTTTCATACGTAAAAAATCTAATTTTGTTTTCACTAACTTTCTCCTCCTTCTCAGAGGAGATGAGCGCACGTCTGCACACAAAAAGTCCTTCTACCTATAAAAGGAAGAAGGACTTTGACAGACTTTATCTATAAAAAGCACACTTTACCTAATGTGCTTACCTACGCGTCATCCCTCTGTCCTAGTCCTTAATGGATCAAGGCAGATTTATTGTCGTATTAAAAATAAAAAAACGAGTATCAAGTGAAGTTCTTGCGATACTACCTTGATACTCGTATTATAATAAAAATTTCTTTATTTTTCTACTATTTTTTAGCAGAGAGCTCAATATCTGCAGAATGAATTCGGTGTATAACTCCTTGGTCATCTTCAATCAATAGAACGCCTTCATCCGTTATACCTTTTGCAAAGCCTTCAATGTTGGCTGTCATCGTGCGTGCTATAATTCGCTTGCCAATACTGATCGCATACGTTTCCCAAAGAACTTTAATTAAACCAAAGCCATTTTTTAAGTATTCTTCATAAAGGGTTTCTAACTTTAAGAAAAACGCTTGCATCAAAGCTGCACGATTAATTTCTTCACCTTTTTCAATACGTAAAGATGTGGCAATGTGTTTGATTTGTTCATTAAAATCCGTTTCCTGTTGATTCACATTAATGCCGATTCCAATGATGACCGAATGAATCCGGTCAAAATCAGCCTGCATTTCTGTTAAAATCCCAACTAGCTTCTTCCCATTTAATAAAACATCATTAGGCCATTTAATGTCTGGAGAAAGGTTCGTCACTTCTTGAATGGCCTGTACAACAGCCACTGCTGATAGTAGAGTCAGCTGAGGAGCCTGCTGCGGAGGGATAGAAGGACGCAGTATAATACTCATCCAGGCACCAGTATATTTTGGGGAATACCACGCTCTATCAAGTCTTCCTCTCCCTGCCGTTTGCTCTTCAGCAACTACGACCGTTCCTTCTTTTGCTCCTTCTTGAGCAATTCGATGAGCAATTTTTTGAGTAGAATGCACGCTTTCCTCATAATGAATATACTGACCGATTTTTGTTGTTTGGAGCCCTAATAAAAGCTCGTTGCTGCTTACTTTGTTCGGCTTCCCAACAATGCGATAGCCTTTTTTACGAACAGCTTCAAGTTCATAGCCGTCTTTTCGCAGCTCTTCGATATGCTTCCATACAGCTGTTCTTGAACAGCCTAATAAATCGCTGATCTTTTGGCCGGACACATAGTCCCCATCTGCGTTCGTAAACATTTCAAGCAGCGTTCTTCTTATATCTGACTGCAAGACTGCACCCACTTTCTTATTGAAGATTTCGTGTTCATTAACTCATTGTATAGAACTTTCTCCTCAATTTCTTTTAACAGTTGAGACACCCATGGACCACCCTTTTTACCTGTCCACGCTAAGAGATCTTGACCATTTATATCTAAATCTTTTAAAGAATGAATAGGCAGCTCGTTATAGATGTAAAGAAGCTCATGTTCATTCATATGCTCGTTGCTTCGAAGAAGTTGTAAAATACGGTTCACGCTTACGCTGGCCTGCTCTCCAATTGTATACATGATGCGTTTTGACCATCCATTTTCCAAAACGTCTCGAAGACCAATAGACTGAAGCTGAATATCTTTAATTTGCTTATTAGATAATTTCCAGCTTTTAAAAAATGCCTGCTTGTCTTGAATGTCGAGTAGATGTACCAGAAGTGTCCATGACTCCGATACTCGCTGTAGCATCATCCAATCGTGTGCACAAACAGATCGGAATTTTTGCGGATCTACATTCAATTGGGGCAAGTAGCGATACAGCTCCGTATCTGCTACAAGTGCTAATGCTAAAGACGGACGCTTTCCGCTCAGCATTTTTTCGAATTCAACTGTAATGCGTTCAATAGAAACATGCCTCAGCAGTTCACCGTATTGCTGAATGGCTCTTTTAGTTTGATCAGACAGCGAAAACGCCAGCTGACTGACAAAGCGAACGGCTCTCATCATACGAAGAGCATCTTCATGAAAGCGTTCTTTAGCATTTCCGACAGTGCGAATTAACTGGTTTCGTAAATCTTCTCTTCCATTAAATGGATCAATGATTTCTCCTTTTGCATTCATAGCCATTGCATTGATTGTAAAATCGCGACGCTGCAAATCTTCTATAAGAGACGAAATAAACGTAACGGACGAGGGACGACGAAAATCATCATATTCTCCCTCAGAGCGAAAAGTAGTTACCTCATAGGTCTCGTTCTCATGGACAACGACAACCGTACCATGCTCGATTCCTACATGAATCGTCTTAGGAAAGAGTTCCATCACTTGTTCAGGCCTAGCTGACGTAGCGATATCAATATCTCCAATCGTCCGATTTAAAATGAGATCCCTAACCGCTCCTCCAACAAAATACGCTTCGTAACCGGCTGTCTCCAGTTTTTCAATAATATAAAGCGGATGAATGAACGGTTCTTTCATAACTTCCTCCATTCTTCAACCCTGTACCAATTTATAATAAAGTTTTTCATATTGACTCACAATCTCTGTTGAATGAAATTTATGATTAACTGCGCTTAGAGACGCTTCCCTCATTTGGTGATGCAGCTGTTCATTTTCAAGTAGCTGAATTGCTTTGCTTGCTGCCTCTTCGACATCTCCCACTTCGCAAATATATCCTGTTTTTTCGTGTTCAATTACTTCGGGAATTCCGCCTATATTTGTTCCGATGCATGGAACACCACAAGCCATAGCTTCTAAAAGTACAAGCCCAAAGCTTTCTTTTTCAGATAATAACAGTTTTAAATCGCTAATCGAATATAATTCTGCTACATTTTCTTGTTTCCCCAGAAATAACACAGAATCTTGAAGATTTAGCTCTCTTACTAATTGAGACACAACCGTCATTTCAGGGCCGTCTCCTACAAGCAGCAGCTTAGACTGAAGCTTTTTATTAATAATAGCAAATGTTTTGACTATATCTGTAACTCGTTTGACTTGACGAAAGTTTGAAATATGAATAACGACTTTTTCATTTTCTAATATGCCGTACTCCGCTTTTAAATACTGAACTTCTTTTTTATGATAAACTCGTTCATCAATAAAATTATACATCGTTTCAATTTCTTTATCTGGACTAATTAAATGGTGAGTTTGATCAACAAGTGACTGAGATACAGCCGTCACTGCATCTGATTTTTCAATTCCAAATTTAATTAAATCTTTTAACGATGGATCCTCTCCTAGAACCGTAATATCTGTCCCATGAAGAGTCGTCACAATTTTCACTTCGTGCTCTACCATTTGTTTAGCTAAAATCCCGCAAACGGCATGGGGGATTGCATAGTGCGTATGAATAATGTCAAGCTTTTCTCTTTTAACCACTTCAGCCATTTTACTGGATAAAGCCAGATCATACGGAGGGTATTTAAAGACGGAGTACTGATTTACATCTACTTCGTGAAAATAAATATTTGGATATACTTTCGTCAATCTAAAAGGCATGCTAGAGGAAATAAAATGAATTTCGTGCCCCTTTTCAGCCAGCAGCTTCCCTAGCTCCGTTGCTACCACTCCTGAACCTCCAACGGAAGCATAACATGTAATACCAATTTTTAACTTCATTTATTTTCCACCTACTAAATCGTCGTACATCAAAATCGGTTTTTTAGATAAAAAACCTTCACCGTATGCTACCCCGACTTCTTTGCCAAATAATCGCTCTCTGCTCTCTACCGTTTCAATATATCCGTTTACCAGCGGCGTATCAAACGTATCTGCTGTTTTTATAAATTGACTTTCATAAGCCTCTAGACTAGCTACTTTCTTTTGAAACGTGCTTGATACATCTACGATAAAATCTGGCTTATGAAATCCATTTATCATATAGAAATAAAGAGACTCAGCACGATGAGCTTTTTGCTTTTTATCATCGATATAATTTTTAACGCCCGCAGAAAACACGGCCTCTTCTACAAGTTTTGCACAATTTCCATGATCAGGATGACGATCTTCAAAGTAAGGAGCAAATATAATCCTTGGTTGATACGTGCGAATGACTGATGCAATTTCAGCTATATACTCTGCCTTTAAAACCAAACCTCTGTCTGGCAAATTCAGATGGATTCGCTCATGAACACCTAAGACATCAGCCGCTTTGGTCGCTTCTTGTTTTCGAAGTTCAACCGTTCCATTTGAAGAAAGTTCAGCTTGCGTCAAATCGCAAATAACTACCTTCAAACCTTGTTCACTCATTCTTGCAATGGTTCCACCCATGCCGATTTCTACATCATCGGCATGGGCACCAAAGGCAAGGATATCTATTGTTTCTTTCATTATCTTCACCCTATTTTTTTATAATTGAACGCCAATGCAAATCGCCTCGTTCAAGTCCATGAATTAAAATCTCTGCTGTTCCCATATTTGTTGCAAGAGGAACTGCATAGACGTCACAGAGACGCATCAGAGCTGAAATATCAGGTTCATGGGGCTGAGCTGTTAACGGATCGCGGAAAAAAATAACCATATCCATTTCATTTTGAGCAATTAAAGCTCCTATCTCCTGATCTCCTCCGAGCGGCCCTGATTGAAAGCGGTGAACCTTCAAACCTGTTGCTTCTGAAATACGCGTTCCTGTTGTTCCTGTTGCGAACAGCGAATGTTCCTGTAAAATCGCTTGATAGGCTGTTGTGAATTGTACCATATCATTTTTCTTTTTATCATGTGCAATTAAGGCGATTTTCATTTTTCTCGCTCCTTAGTCAATAATATTTTCTAACCCATATACAAGTGTGTCTACGTTCATAACTGTATCAACAGCTAGCTTCACACCTGACATAAAAGAAGCACGGTTGTATGAATCATGACGAATTTTTAATGTTTGTCCAAATCCTCCGAACATCACTTCTTGGTGAGCAATCAGTCCTGGCAAACGTACGCTATGTAGGCGGATTCCTTCATAATCTGCACCGCGTGCTCCCTCTAGCAATTCTTTTTCCTCAGGATGACCTTGTTTTTTTGCTTCACGAACTTCACTGATAAGCTCCGCTGTTTTTAAGCCTGTTCCTGATGGTGCATCTAACTTTTGATCGTGATGCATTTCAATAATTTCAACATCATCGAAGTATTTAGCTGCCATTTGTGAAAACTTCATCATTAAAATAGCGCCAATCGCAAAATTAGGTGCAATGATACAGCCAAGCTCTTTCTCTTCAGCAAGCTGCTTTAATTCTTTTAAATCTTCTTCTGAAAAGCCCGTTGTTCCTACGACAGGTCTTACTCCATATGTTAGGGCTGTTTTAGTATGAACGCGCCCAATTTCAGGTGTTGTCAAATCAACTAAAACATCTGCCTTAACGTCTTGAAAACATTTTTCAATATCCGTGTAGATTGGCGCTTGTACATTTGGCATTCCTTCAATATCACTTATGTATTTTCCCTCATTAATACGATCTACCGCTGCTACTAATTCAAAATGCTCTGTTTCTTCTATTAATAATACGGCTTCTTTTCCCATACGACCTCTTGGTCCTGCAAGTACAATTCGAATTTTGTCCATTCTTTATCTCTCCTTAGTCTTCTTTTTTCGTCCAGCGATCTTTGTCACGCGTATTAAATTTATTCATAACGCGATCATGCGCTTCTTGTAAATCGATATTTAATGAATTTGCAAAGCAAATTAATACAAATAAAATGTCGCCCATTTCTTCTTCGACCGTACGTTCTGCTTCAGTCGTTTTCTTCGGCTTTTCACCATAATAGTGGTTAATTTCGCGCGATAATTCGCCCACTTCTTCCGACATGCGCGCAAGCATAGCAAGAGGACTAAAATATCCTTCTTTAAATTGGCTAATATATGCATCAACTTCTTGCTGCATTTGCTCCATCGTTTTTTTTGACATCTTTTTATTTCACCTCTTTTAGAAGTACACTCAGCTTACTATTATAACATCTTTACTTCAAATTATTTAGTGTAATTACTTCTTCTTACCAAGCCTTTATCAGATGCTCTTTCACAATATTCCTCATGTTTCCCTTAATTCTCAAAAATCTGTCTATATTTTACGAATTGAGGATACTACTAATACATAGCACTAGAAGAAACGTCATCACTTTTTACTATTTTCAAAAATCTTTTCGATAGTTATTTACGAAATGAAATATATTCCTTTATGATAAGGTAGTGCAAAAACGGTCATAGGAGGTTTGTAAGTATGAAAGGTCTCAGATTAAAAAATATTATTTTTATACTGCTTGGTGCTGCCATATTTGCGTTTGGACTTGTCAATTTTAACATGCAAAACAATTTAGCTGAAGGTGGATTCACAGGCATCACCCTGCTTTTATTTTTCTTATTTAACATTGATCCCTCTTATTCTAACTTAGTGTTAAATATTCCTTTGTTTTTTGTAGGATGGAAACTATTAGGGAGAACAGCCTTTATTTATACCATGCTCGGAGTCGTCAGCTTATCACTATTTTTATGGATATTCCAGCGTTTCCCGGTGAATATGCCCCTGCGCCATGATATGACTCTAGCAGCTCTTTTTGCCGGTGTTTTTATTGGAGTGGGTCTTGGTATTATTTTCAGGTTTGGAGGAACAACGGGAGGAGTCGATATTATCGCACGCGTTGTTCAAAAATATATCGGGTGGAATATGGGGAAAACGATGTTTCTATTTGACTTTATTGTGATTAGTGCGTCTCTCATTTATTTATCCTACCGAGAAGCTATGTACACACTTGTTGCAGTCTTTGTCGCTGCACGGGTTATTGACTTTATGCAAGACGGCGCGTATGCCGCCAAAGGCGCAACGATCATTTCAAATCATAACGAAGCCATATCGGATAAAATTATGAAAGAAATGGATCGAGGCGTGACGATTTTAAAAGGACAAGGTTCTTTTTCTAAGCAAGATACCAACGTGCTATACTGCGTGGTTAGTAAAAATGAAATTTTCCGTTTAAAGCAAGTTATTACTTCTGTAGATCCACACGCATTCGTTGCAGTTACCGATGTTCATGATGTCTTAGGCGAAGGATTTACCCTTGATGAAAATAAAAAGCCGCTTGAAAGATAAAAAAATACCGCTAATGCGGTATTTTTTTATTAGTCGTCGTTATTCATTCCTGTATAAATCATGATTAAACGAACCAGCTCAAGAACTGCTACTGCTGCGGCTGCTACGTATGTTAAAGCCGCTGCGTTAAGCACTTTGCGCGTCTCGCGCTCTTCGTCATTTCGAATCGCTCCGACTGAGACGATTTGCGTCATCGCTCGGCTTGAAGCGTTAAATTCAACAGGCAGTGTTACAACTTGGAATACGACCGCTGCTGCCATGAAGATAATACCTAACAATAGCAACGGCTTAATCGACGCGATAATTCCAATCATAATTAAAATCCAAGAAGCGTTTGATCCAAGGCTTGCCACCGGTACAAGCGAGTGGCGAAGACGTAAAAACGAATAGTTTTCTTTGTCTTGAATCGCGTGTCCCACTTCGTGAGCCGCAACGGCAGCACCTGCGACAGACGTTCCGTAATAGTTGTCTTCTGACAAACGAATGACTTTTGAACGAGGATCGTAGTGATCGGATAAAAATCCGCCTACAGGCTCTACGTGAACGTTGTACAACCCGTTTTCATCTAAAATTTTTCTTGCTACTTCTGCGCCTGTCATTCCTGATGAGTTGCTTACTTGTGAATATTTTTTGTAAGCACTTCTCACCTTAAACTGTGCCCAAATTGGCACAAGGATAATAATGAGAAAATAAATCAAAAAGCTCATTTACCCACACCTTTCATTATATGTTTGACTACTCTTTTATTTTAGACAATTCTGCGCTTTTACGTCAATCATTACGCCCTCTGGCTGACTTTCTTTTCTGGTCAGCGAAATATTTTCGCGCTCCTACATAAAAAAGTGTAGCAATAATAATACTTCCGGTGGTAATTGTAACCCAAATAAAAGACGGGTCTGTACGATTTTCTTTTACTTGTTCAAAAAAATCTTTTAAATTTTGTTCCATTTGGTTAAACTGCTCATCGTTAATCTCACTTAGCGTTCCTTCAGTTTGTAAAAAGTGAACGTCCGCGCTCACACGCTGTACGTAGGGAGACGACACGTCTACCTGCGCGCTCGGTAAGATCATATCATATTCCTTCAAAAATTGCTTAAGCTGCGCTTCATAGGCCGCTTGTTCTCCTTTTACCGCTTCATTTCGCATCTCTTTAAATGTTGCTAGCATACTGCCTTCGAGCTCAGTCCACATAGGCTGATGCTTGCTGTGCAGCGCATCGACTAATAATCGAAATTGAGTAGCTTTTTGAAGACGTTCTTCATCACTGGAATCAGAAGATAAAAGAGACCTTTCTACCTGTTCATAACAAAGAGTTAAAATACGTATATCTTCGGCCGATACGCCCAAAGAAGCTGTATTGAGACTGGTAAATTCATTCGAAAAGTTTCTGAACAAATGTTGGGCTGCTTTATACTCCTTTTGCTCTACAAGCGATAGCGTTTGATCAGATAAGTTATCAAGCTTTTCCCACTGCCCTTCAGCTGCATGTACAGTAGTCGTATATGCAAAGAAAAGTACGAGCAATATTCCTACTATTCTTCCTTTCATTCTCGTCCCTCCTCTAACCTCTACTAAAACTTATGAGAAAGAGGACAAGAGTAGACCTATTTTCAAAAGGAAGTTTTAATCTTACTATTCATTCATCGGAGTGATAAAGTTTTGCGTATAATATTTCTCATATACACCTACACCAAGACGCGTAAACTCTTTATTGAGTAAAGCCTTACGATGTCCCTCACTATTAAGCCACCCTTCAACCGCAGCGATTCCATCCTGATAATTCGAGGCAATATTTTCGCCCGCTATACGGTATACTACCTCACCTTTTTGCAGACGGTTGCCTAAATCACCTTGTGCTGGTGAAACGTGAGAGAAATAGTTTAAATCACTCATTTCTTTACTGTGTAAATAAGCTACTCCGGCAGTGGCTTCGTCCCAAGCTAAAGGTGACAACTGAAACCGGTCTCGAATTACATTTGTAATATCGATAATTTGCTGCTCTTCCCCTTCTTGGACACTTTTCCACTCCTCTGCTGTCAATGACGGAGCTGTAGGAAGCTCGCCGCGATAAACAATTTCGTACGGACGCTGTTTTAATAGCGTCTCCATGTCCATAATTCGAATACTTGAGATTGTATTAAGGAACTGATCAAAATATAGTTGGACGTATACATCTCCATATTTAATAATTGGACGCATTTTCATATCTTCTTCACTCAGACGAAATCGGTATTCATTTCCGTCTTTTTGAAGCGTGAGTTGGGATGAAAGTGAAACTCTTTTTTCTACTTCCTCTCGATTCTCACCAATCTCAAAAGGATCTGTATTTGTTTTTGAGCCAATGACGTATACAGATACGACTTGATTATTTTCTACTCCTACCTGCGCATATGTTTGACGATTCTTTTTGTAAATCCACCAGTCATAGCCATATGCAGAAGAATCAATACGATCCGGCTCTCCAAGCATTCCAATTAACTGTTCTGAATGATCTCCAATGAGCTTCATCATATTTTCATTTTGTTTTTCATAAGAAGCCACTTCTTGTGTGGGCTGACTTTTGGAATCCGTTTGGTTTTGCTCACTATTTTGACCCGTTAGATATTTTTCTAGCTGAGGTAAATAATCCTCCGCGTATACAAATGCCACTATTAATACGAGAATAAAAATAACTTTTTTCAGCTTTTCTTCCTCTCCTTACACCTGTTTTCTTTACCTGTTTAACTTATTTTTATCTCTATTATACATGCATTCAAAAAAAAATAGCTATTGGTATGAAGGAAACAAAAGAAAAAGCCAACTATTTACGAATATCCTGCAAACAGTTGGCTTCGCTTTTTAATGCGGTTGTTCTGAAATGTCTGAGAGCGCTTCTCCTGCGCGTTCATTTGCATAGCGAAACGTTGACAAATCACCTAGCGATACAATCCCTACTAGCTTTTGATTTTCCACAACAGGAAGACGACGGATTTGATGTTGAGCCATAAGCTTAGAAGCTTCTTCTACAGAGGCTTCTGCTGTAATAGTGATAAGCTCTTCACTCATAACATCCGTTACTTTACTTGAATTTGGCTTCTTTTCTGCGATGCCTTTTATAACTAAGTCTCGATCTGTAATCATTCCTACTAGCTGATTTCTATCGACAATTGGAATTGCTCCTACATTCCATTCCTTCATTTTCACTGCTACTTCATATACGTTATCAAGCGTGGTGCATGTTTCCGTATCAGCTGTCATTACCTCTTGTACAGTTTTCATTGTTTCATCCTCCTTTACATCGTGTGCTCGTTTTATAGTGTGACCAACTTTTTAGTAAACTTTCGTATTTAAAACGTTTAAATAAAAATAGATAACGTTTACATTTTTCCTTATTAGATATTGCAAGTTTTATCCATTCGGCTTATGATTTAATTGGGGTATATCTGTTTTGGGAGGGAGTTCATATGAAATTTGAATATGCAAAATTTGATTCATTAAAGGTTGATTTAGATTTATTAGATGAGATTATGCATCAATTTGGTCTGGTCCGCGCCGGACAATGGGATTATGAACGCGTCACGTACGATCGAAAATTCGAGTTTCAGCGAGATACCTTCTATTTGCGAGTCCAAGGACATGCTATTTCAGGCGATGTAGGGGGCAGGCATGCTGTTATTCACCTTATGACACCTCTGCTAGGCAAACATTATTATCCTCACGGTGTAGAATATGGAGACGGCGAATACTTTCCACCATCTCTTGTAGAACAGTGTGAAAAGATATTAGCACAAATCAAATCACAGCTTGAAACCGTTCAGCTATAGAATTAGAAAAAGCGCAGTAATCACACTGCGCTTTTTTTAATTCAAAGGAGGAGTAGTCGAAAATTCCTTTGGTTTTATATCTTGAGGCTCAGTAAAATCGGGCATGTACGTATCTTTCTCTCGTTCTTTTCGAGCCCACTGAAAAAAAATAAATCCTAAAACCGTTCCATACACAATTTCTTGAATAATCTTCATAATAACGCCGCCTAGCTGCTGATCTTCCACGGGAGGCAGCGTATTAAACATCTCGGGAGCAAGCTGCCCTAAACTTGCAATCATAGAAGGCGGTACACAAAGGGAAAGAGCTTGTACCCAAGCGCTTGAGTCTGTATACGTTGCATACAAAGAATGGTTTGCAAAAATAATCAGCGCGCACGCTGGAGTAAGGAGTACACCATCTGCAAAAATGTATCCAAGCTTTTTTAAAGAACTTAGCGTTTGTTCTTCTTCTAGCTGATTAACGAGTGGCCACCACATACAAAATGCAGCGATAAATAATACAACACTCACGATTCCGTGAAGCGTCATATCCGTTTTAATAACATCAAAAAGCAGCGGAATATGATACAAAGAAAATAACCCATTAAATAATAGTAGTGCAATTAGGGGCTTTGTAAAAAATTTAAAAACAGGTTTAACCCCTCTTACATAAATAACAGAACGAGCTAACCACGGCGGAATTCCTAAAATAAAAAGCGGAGGAATCACCAAGTAAACAATTGCCATTTGCGTCATATGAGCACTAAACATAAAATGCCCCAGTAAATCTACAGGTCCTCCTTTGCATATATATAAAAGAACCATGCTGATAACAAAATACGCTTTTGTTTTTCTGTCTACGGCCGCCGCTCCTATAAAATTCCCTCTCCATCTACCAACGATGACAAAATATAAGACGGTCACCAGACAAATGGTTAAAAAATAGTAAGGACTCCAAAGTGCTTCAAAACCAAACATCTGCAAATTGTTAATCAACGTCTATTCCTCCTTCTACAGATGATGAAAAGGACTGGCGTATGCCAGCCCTTCTCTTTACCACCAAATAATGGTTACAAAAGCTAAAATGGTTAAAAGAGCTACCAATACGCCTGAATACAAGAAAAATGCTGGTATGGTATGTCCTTTGTGGTTCATATGCATGAAATAATAAAGTTGAAAGATGACTTGAACAACAGCCAAGAGCACAATCACCGGCATAATGTACCATCCGCTAAACTCTTGATAAACCGCAAAAAAAGCAATTAGTGTTAAAAACAACATCATCGCAAAAGAGATAACTTGCATCTTCATATCTTCTGCGTTTCTTTTTTTACGATACTCTAAATTGAGCCTTGGGTTATCTGAGTTTGATTGATTTGTCGTCATCAGCTTATCCCACCATTCCCATTAAATATACAACCGTGAAAATAAAGACCCACACAACATCGATAAAGTGCCAGTATAAACTTGCGACATAATATTTAGGAGCGTTATATAAGTTTAGCCCTCGCTTCGCATTTCGAATCATCAAAGAACCAATCCAAAGCAATCCGAACGTTACGTGAGCTCCGTGTGTCCCAACCAGCGCGTAGAAAGAAGAACCGAATGCGCTGCTTGTAAACGTATGCCCTTCATGAACATAATGCCTGAACTCATAAATTTCTAGCCCTAAAAACGCTAAACCTAAAAGCCACGTAACGCCTAACCATAGCTGCATCTTTTTAAATTCAAAATTTTTCATATGATACATAGCATATACGCTTGTTAGTGAACTTGTTAATAAAATCATGGTGGCTGCAAAAACAAGCTTAATATCAAACAATTCTTCTGGCTTAGGCCCTGACATCGTTGAATTACGCAAAGCTAAATAAGTAGCAAAAAGTGAAGCAAACAAAACCGTCTCTCCGCCTAAAAAGAGCCAAAAGCCGGTAAATTTATTTTTCCCTTCAAGCGTTGCTTTTTCAGGCGAAGCAGGGAAAGTTTCAGCAGTTAGCTTTTGTTCAGTCTCCATTACATCTTCGCCTCCTTGTCATCATCAACTAAGTCCTCTTTGTGAATATGAAAGCCGTGATCATCAATCCATGAACGGAAGAACATCGATAAAAACATGACAATCATTCCGATAATCCCTACAACATCTCCCCACGCATGATCATTTCGATACAAAAAGCCAATCCCTGCAATAAACATTCCAAGCGATATCATAAATGGAATAAACGACGAGTTTGGCATATGAATATCACCAAGAGGTTCGGCTGGCGTCATTTCTTTATTTCCTGCCATTTTTTCAATCCAATATGCATCTAACCCGCGTACAAGCGGCGTTTGTTTAAAGTTATACTCTGGAGGCGGAGATGAAATAGCCCATTCTAATGTACGTCCGTCCCCCCAAGGGTCTCCTCCTACTCTTTGTCCTTTGGCAGTTGTTTTTATAATGTTAACAAGTAAAATGAGCGTAGCAACCGCCATGAAAGCAGCTCCTGATGAACTGATTGCATTTCCAAGGTCGAGACCTTGATTAGGCAAGAACGTCCATACGCGGCGAGGCATCCCCATTAGGCCTAAGAAATGCTGAATAAAGAACGTTAAGTGGAAACCAATCAAAAAGAGCCAGAACGTTGCTTTGCTTAACTTTTCATCTAACATCTTCCCAAACATTTTTGGCCACCAGTATGTGACACCTGCTAATATAGCGTATACGACACCGCCTACGATAACGTAATGGAAGTGAGCGACGATAAAATAAGAATCTTGAAATTGATAATCTGCAGGTGCTACAGCTGCCATAACTCCTGTTACTCCTCCGATAACAAATGACGGAATAAAGGCGACAGCGTAAAGCATTGGAGACGTAAACTCAATACTTCCTCCCCAAAGCGTAAACAGCCAGTTGAAAATTTTAATTCCAGTTGGAACGGCGATGGCCATCGTAGCGACAGCAAAAATGGCATTTGCAATCGGACCAAGTCCGGTTGTAAACATGTGGTGAGCCCACACCATGAACCCTAAAAATCCGATTAATACGGTAGCAAAAACCATCGACGAGTACCCGAATAATCTCTTTCTTGAAAAAGTAGGTAAAATTTCCGAGAAAACACCAAACGCTGGAAGAATTAAAATATATACTTCCGGATGACCGAATATCCAGAAAAGATGTTCCCAGATAATCGTATTTCCACCCATTGTGGCGTCAAAAAAGTTTCCGCCGAACAAGCGGTCAAAAATCATTAAAAACAATCCAACCGTCAGTGCTGGAAACGCAAACAAAATAAGAGCTGATGCAACAAACGTCGTCCACGTAAACAGCGGCATACGCATATAAGTCATACCTGGCGCCCTCATGTTAATGATTGTTACGAGAAAGTTGATACCTGAAATCAATGTCCCGGCTCCGGAAATCTGCAAACCTATCGCATAAAAATCAATTCCGTGACCAGGCGACGCAATAGACAGCGAAGCATATGATGTCCAACCTGCATCAGGTGCTCCTCCTAAAAACCAGCTTAGATTTAAAAAGAGTCCCCCAAAGGCAAACAACCAAAAACCTAACAAATTTAAAAATGGAAATGCTACATCTCGAGCTCCGATTTGCAGCGGAACAACTGCATTCATCATAGCAAAAAGAAGCGGCATGGCAGCTAAGAAAATCATCGTTGTTCCATGCATTGTTAAAATTTCATTATACGTTCCTGCACTAACAAAGTCATTGCTTGGTATAGCCAGCTGAATACGTATAAATAGCGCTTCCACTCCTCCGACTAGAAAAAAGATACCGCCGGCAATTAAATAAAGAATGGCGATTTTCTTATGATCAACGGTTGTCATAAAGTCCCAAATTGTTCCACCTACACCCTTCTTTTGACTGAGTGTACTCATCGTTAAACCTCCCCTTTTAAAAACGACTGGACGTTTATTTTTCTTTTAAACTCATTAAATAGTCTGCTAGCTCATTCACTTGTTCATCAGTTAAGTCAGGATATGTACCACTCATCTTATTACCCGGCTTAACTTTTTCAGGGTCTTTTAACCATTTTTTGATATTTTCCTTGTTGTGAGGAAGCACTCCAGCTACACGCTCACGTTCAGAAAAACCGGCTAAGTTTGGCGCTTGACGAGCTTGCTCTGGACGATTGTCTTTGACGTCAACAGCATGACATCCGATACAGCTTTCATTAAAGACCTCTTGACCAGCTTTTGCGGATGCTGTTTCTACATCAGGCTTTGCCTTTTTCAAATCTTTTGCCCACGTATCAAATTCACTGCTTGATACAGCCCGTACTTTAAAGTCCATAAGAGAATGAGATGGACCGCAAAGCTCAGCACATTTTCCGTAGAAAACCCCGTTAGCTTCCTTCGATTTTTTAGAATCAAACACTAGCCAGAATTTATTATCATTTTCTGTGTTAGCATCGAGCTTTCCTCCAACTGAAGGAATCCAGAATGAGTGCTTGACGTCAGAAGCTTTAATATTAAAGTAGACTTTTTTATCCGTTGGAACAACTAGATCTTGGGATGTAATAATTTTTTGATTAGGATACTCAAATTCCCACCAGTACAAGTTAGCACGCACATTTACTACGACAGCATCTTTGTCCTTCATTCCCTTTACGTCCGCTAGCTTAAATGTTGAGATGACCGTTGGAACAGTCAAAATAATCAGCAGCAAGATAGGAATCACTGTCCATATAATTTCTAACTTTCTGCTCCCCTCTACCTGCTTTGGAATCACATTCTCTTCGCCTTTACGACGACGAAAGCGCAGAATAACAAATATAAAGATAATGGTGACAACAATAATAACTAAAACCATGATGGCTGTACTAAGCAGCATAAGCGAATATTGTTCTTCAGCTACCTCACCTGCAGGCTTAAGTGTTGACAAAAACGGTTTTCCACAGGCCGATAACACGAATGCAAGCAGCGTAAATAACGACAAAACGCGAAAGTTCAATCGCCATTTTTTCATACCATTCCCCAACCTCTCTTTCATTGACGTGATTTCATCTATGCCCTCTTGAGCATAAAACTTATTCCTTCTATAATGAATTCTACATGTAGAAGAAATCCCCCTTGTGCAGTGTCGCATTCAGTGAAAGATTTTATCTAGGCAAAAAGCGTTGCGACAATCATTGAGACAAATAAAATAGTTAAATAGTTTAGTGAGTAGACAAACATCATGCTAGCCCACTTTGTGTCTTCTTGTTTATTGTATTGAGCAAATCCTAAAAATAGCCATCCTATGTTTAAAACAGTGGCCAAAATTAGAAATGGAGTGCCTAATTCGTATAAATAAAGAGGTAATGGCAACAAACAAGCAATCCAAATGAGAATCTGTCGTTTTGTAAGCTCAAAACCGTGTACAACAGGCAGCATAGGGATTCCCGCTGCTCGGTATTCCTCACATCTTCGCATAGCAAGAGCTAGAAAATGAGGCGGCTGCCAAATAAACATGATTAAAAATAATACCCAAGCCACTACATGTAAATTGGGATCGATAGCGGCCCATCCAATTAAAGGCGGGACAGCGCCTGATATACTTCCGATTACTGTATTAATTGTGTATAGTCTTTTGGACCACATGGTGTAAAGAACTACATATGTAAGTATTCCTGCTAATCCGATGAGAGCGGCTACGGAAGAAACAACTAGTAGCATAAGCAAGCCGGTTAACGTCAAACCGATTCCAATCCCAAGGACCGTCAAAGGTGTAAAACTCCCTGTCACTGTAGGTCGTCCCTTTGTTCGTTCCATTAAAGGGTCAATGTCACGATCTATGTAATTGTTCAAACTGCATGAACCGGCGATGATAAGTGAAGAACCTATTAAAGTAAAAAATGCTTTATCCAGGTTTTCTAAGAAGTGTTGTTCGTTGAAGAAAAGAGCTAGCCAAAAACCAGTAAAGGTGGTGATGAAATTTGAGTTGACTATTCCGATTTTAATCGTAGCTAAAAAATCTGACCAAATGGAACTATTTTCGCTTACATGAGCTGTGTTAGGCGATGCAGAAAGCGTTGAATCTTCCACCATTTTTGAATCTTCCATGGCGCTTCCTCCTTTACTCATCCACAGACTTTTATCTAGTAAATAAAGAGTCTATAAATGAAGGCGTTTTCAACATATTTTTACAAAAATTTCCTCTTCGTTCACAAAGAAGTCATATTCCTCTCACCAAAACTACTTAAAAGCTTCACATGTAAACGATAAAATAGTAGAGAAATATCTATTTCTCATGTTTATTAAACCATATTTTGCCGTTACTTTGTGAAGAATTCATGAAAAAAATATGGATTTTTTTTGTCATGAGCTAAATGCATGTCCCTGTCACTTGTTAAAAGATATTTCTGCAAGTAAAATAGTTTTCTGTACGGTACCTTTTACATATCCGCAGAGTCAAACTCATGAACAAACCTTACACTTTCTACCATTATAACAAATTCAATCAAGTTTATGGAGAATAAATGAAATTTATGTTTAATATACAAAAAGATTAAGATAAATTGTTTAGCTCGTTATATTACTTACTTTGCTTTTAGGATGGTGATTATTGTGCGACTTGGATTAAAGTTTTTATCCGTGGTGACAAGCATGGCCATGTTACTTATTCTACTTGGCGGTGCCCTTGTGACGAAAACTGGTTCAGCAGACGGGTGCGGAGATTCTTGGCCTCTGTGTAACGGTCAGCTCATTCCTGACCCTTTAACATTTGAAACCGTTGTTGAGCTAAGCCACCGCTTAGTTTCGGGCGTGTCGGGCTTTCTTGTGCTCGCTTTATGCGTATGGGCATGGATTTCACTAGGACATATAAAAGAAGTTAGGCCTTTAGCGTTTATTTCTTTTTTCTTCCTCGTACTGCAAGCATTAATTGGGGCAGCAGCCGTTATGTGGGGTCAATCAGATGCGGTGCTAGCTCTTCATTTTGGTATTTCTCTTATTTCGTTTGCTTCTGTGCTGCTGTTAACACTTATTATCTTTGAAGTGGATCAAAAGCTCGACGCAACTAATATGCAGCTAGGCTCTAAAATGAAAAAACATATTTACGGGGTTATCTTGTACACATATGCCGTTGTGTACACGGGCGCGCTTGTTCGCCATAAAGAAGCTAGCTTAGCCTGTCCAGACGTTCCATTTTGTTCAAACAGAAACGGTTGGCTACCTGTTGATTTAAATCAGTGGATTCAAATGGGACATCGATTCTCTGCTGTTTTAACGTTTGTATGGATTTTAGCTGCCTTTATCCATGCAGTTAAATATTATCGTCATCAAAAAAATATTTTTTACGGATGGTTAGCTGCTCTCATTCTAGTTATTTTCCAGGCGGTTTCCGGTATGCTTGTTGTTATCACACGTCTGCAGCTAGAGCTCGCGCTTGCTCATTCTTTAATTATCTCTTTCCTATTCGGTGTATTAAGCTACTTAACCTTACTTGCAACGCGTCATACATATAATTAATCAAAAAAGGTACGAGCTCAGAGCTCGTACCTTTTTTGATTAGCTTTCTAATTCAATTAATAAATCTCCCGGCTGGATGCCATCTCCATTCGACACGTGTACTTGTTTAATCACGCCGTCAAATGGTGCTTGCACGGTTGTTTCCATTTTCATTGCTTCTGTGATCATTAAGTGATCACCTTTTGAGACTTTATCGCCTTTTTCTACTACTACTCGAATAACAGTTCCAGGCATTGAAGCGCCGATGTGGGCCGGATTTCCTTGGTCGGCTTTTTGTTTTGCCGTAACGGTTGTTTTGACACTTTCGTCTTTAATCACGACTTCACGAGGCTGACCGTTCAATTCAAAGTATACTGTTCGCGTACCGTCTGCCTGCGGTTCTCCAATGGATACAAGGCGAACAATTAAGGTTTTTCCTTTTTCAATTTCAATTTCAACCTCTTCTCCTAAACGCATGCCGTATAGGAAAGTCGGTGTATCAAGAACAGAGATATCCCCGTATTGCTCGACTGCTTTGTGATAATCCATAAATACTTTTGGATACAGCGCATAAGCAATGGCATCAAAACTCGTTACTTGACGATTTAAGTCTTTAAATAGCTTTTCTTTTACTGCATCGAAGTCCACATCTTCTAACAGTTCACCAGGACGAACTGTAATCGGTTTTCTGCCTTTTAGAATGATGCGCTGAAGCTCTTTAGGGAATCCCCCGTGAGGCTGTCCTAAATACCCTTCAAACAATTCAATAACTGAATCCGGGAAGTCAAGCGTTTCACCGCGCTCAAACAGCGTTTCTTCTGTCAAGTTGTTTTGAACCATAAACAATGCCATATCTCCAACTACTTTTGATGATGGCGTAACTTTTACAATATCACCAAATAGCAAATTCACGCGTGAATACATATCTTTTACTTCATCCCAGCGGTTTCCTAAACCAACTGCTTTTGCTTGTTGCTGTAAGTTGCTATATTGACCGCCTGGCATTTCATGCTCGTATACTTCCGTATGAGGAGCATTCATCCCGCTTTCGAAGTCTTGGTAATATTTTCGCACGTCTTCCCAATAGTACGAAAGCTGTTCTAAATTTTTAATATCCAGATTTGGTCTGCGGTCTGCACCTTCTAAGGCGTAATAAAGAGAGTTAGCACTTGGCTGAGACGTTAAGCCGGCCATCGAGCTTACGGCTACGTCTACAATGTCTACACCTGCTTCAATTGCTTTTGCATACGTGTATACACCGTTTCCGCTTGTATCATGCGTATGAAGGTGGATTGGAATATCAACCGTTTCTTTTAGAGCCGATACTAAATCATAAGCTGCCTGTGGTTTTAAAAGACCCGCCATATCTTTAATGCCTAGAATATGTGCGCCAGACTGCTCAAGCTCTTTTGCTAAGTTCTTGTAGTAATCCAAATCATACTTACGACGTGTCGGATCTAAAATATCACCTGTATAACACATCGCTGCTTCTGCGATCTTCCCTGTTTGACGAACGGAGTCAATTGCAAGAGTCATTCCTTGCACCCAGTTTAAGCTGTCAAAGATACGGAAAACATCAATACCTGCATAAGCTGATTTTTCAACAAATTCCTTAATTACATTATCAGGATAGTTTTTATATCCAACCGCATTTGACGCACGAAGAAGCATTTGGAAAAGAACGTTTGGCGCTTGTTGACGTAAAGTAAGCAAGCGATCCCACGGATCTTCTTTTAAGAATCGATAAGCGACATCAAACGTTGCTCCCCCCCACATTTCCATAGAAAATAAATCCGGAAGCAAGCGTGCAGTTGGGTTAGCTACTTGTTTTAAGTCGTTTGTACGAATACGCGTAGCTAAAAGAGACTGATGGCCGTCACGGAAGGTTGTATCCGTTAATAGCACTTCCTTGCGTTCTTTCACCCAATTTACTAGCCCTTCAGCGCCTTTTTCATCTAAAATCTGCTTTGTTCCGTTTTGAATTGGTTTGCTTATATCGACACTAGGAACGCGCGGTTTTGTAAAGATTGGCTTTTTCTTTTCCGATACACCTGGGAATCCGTTTACCGTAACATTCCCAATGTATGTAAGCATTTTAGTTCCGCGGTCTTTTCGCTTCGGGAAAACAAAAAGTTCAGGCGTTGTATCAATAAATGATGTATCATAAGCACCTGTTAAGAACTTATCATGCTTCACTACATTTTCAAGGAACGGAATATTGGTTTTAATTCCACGAATACGAAATTCTTTTAAGTTCCGTACCATTTTTGATGCGGCTTGATCGAATGTTAATGCCCATGTTGTTACTTTTACTAACAGTGAATCATAATAAGGCGTAATTACAGCACCTTGGAAACTGTTTCCCGTATCTAAACGTACGCCAAAACCGCCACCAGAACGATAAGCCATAATCTTACCCGTATCCGGCATAAAATTGTTTAGCGGATCTTCTGTCGTTACACGAGATTGAATCGCATATCCATGTACTTGAATTTGATCTTGTGCAGGAATGGACACTTCCTTGCTGTGAAGTCCGTAGCCGTCTGCAATTAAAATTTGCGATTGAACGATATCAATACCTGTAATCATTTCAGTAATTGTGTGTTCTACTTGAACACGTGGATTTACTTCAATAAAATAAAAATCGTTTCCTGATACTAAAAATTCTACTGTACCAGCATTTATGTACTGCACTTTTTCCATCAGCTGCACAGCTGCTTCACAAATGCGGAGACGTAAGTCTTCATCTATAGAAACACTTGGTGCTACTTCTACTACTTTTTGGTGGCGACGCTGCACAGAACAGTCGCGTTCATAAAGATGCACAACATTCCCTTGTTCATCACCTAAAATTTGCACTTCAATATGTTTTGGATTTTCAACTAATTTCTCGACGTACACTTCATCATTACCAAAAGCCGCTTTTGCTTCTGATTTGGCACGGTCATAAGCTTCATTCAGGCTGTCTGCATCGCGAACGATACGCATGCCTCGACCGCCTCCGCCCAAAGCTGCTTTGATCATTAGAGGATATCCATGCTGATTAGCAAACTCTTTTGCTTCGTCAATTGAATCAATAGGACCATCCGTACCAGGAATAACGGGAATATCTGCTTGAATAGCCTGATGACGTGCTTTTACTTTATCCCCAAACATATCAAGATGCTTGGATTTTGGGCCAATAAAAATAATGCCTTCTTCTTCGCAACGTTTCGCAAATTGGATATTTTCTGACAAAAAACCATAACCAGGGTGAATAGCATCTACATCATGAGACTTAGCAATATCGATGATGCCTTCTATATCTAAATAAGCATCAATCGGTTTTTTCTCCGCTCCTACTAAATAGGCTTCATCCGCTTTGTAACGGTGATAAGAACCTGCATCTTCCTTCGAATAAATTGCAACAGTCCGAATATTCAGTTCAGTACATGCTCGAAATACACGAATCGCAATTTCTCCTCGGTTTGCTACTAATACTTTTTTGATTTTTTTAGTTACAAAACTCATGTTGCTAATCTCCTCTCAATTTCGTATAAACTTCAATATATAGCAAAATTGGATAAAAGAAAAGCAAAAATCAATGGAAAATGATAAAATCCCAATAAATTTTTGCTTTTTTTACACAATTTTTTCACGAAAATCAATCGCTTGTTGTTGATGTATTGTTCGGATGTAGCACAATATTTTCCGTATTTTTCTGCTTTTTATTTTGATAGTTTACGAAAAATGAAATATTTACAATAATTCCCATAGATACCATCAGCGTTAGCAGTGAAGACCCTCCGTAACTGATAAACGGAAGCGTAACGCCGGTAATTGGAATGAGTCCCGTCAGCCCTCCAAGGTTAATGCCTGTTTGAATACCTATCATACTGGCTACTCCAATACAAATCATGCTAGCAAACGGATCCTGAGATTTTTTAGCCAGCATTAAAATCCTGAAAATTAAGAAGCCTAAAAGGCCCAGTACGAGCATAACTCCAAAGAATCCTAATTCTTCTGCAATAATAGCCATAATGAAATCGGTATGGGGCTCCGGAAGATACCCATACTTTTGTACACTTTCTCCTAAACCGAGGCCTTTTAAGCCTCCTGTACCTATTGCTAAATATGAATTAACCAGCTGATAACCGGTTCCTTGAGCATTGGCAAACGGATCTGATGCACCGGTAAAACGGCCAATTCGGTTGTCTGTAAACTGACCTGTGAAAAACCCAATCGCAATAATTACCGTAAGCAAAATGATACCGAGTGCTAGCATGCGGAAAAAGGTTTTTTTAGAGATTCCCGAACATAGCATAATTGTCACGGCAATAGCAAAAATAATTGATCCCGTTCCAAGGTCAGGCTGAATAGCTACAAAACCTAATATTAGAAATACAAGACCCATAGGTCCAAAAAAAGCTTTTTTGATGTTGTCAATATACTCTTGCCTTTTAGACAAAACATACGATAAGTATAAAATGACAACAAGTTTGGCATATTCAGCCGGCTGCATGTTTGCTCCGCCAAGCTGCAGCCAACTTTGCGCATTGTTACTCGTATGCCCCATTACAAACACAAGCAAAAGCAGTACAAAAATGCCCAAAATCGCATAAGGCAGTATTTTAGGATACAGCTTGTAAGGTGTTAGCATTGTTAAAATGAACAATACAAGCGTAAAAGCAAGCCACATTTTTTGTCTGTTGTAAAAGAAATCACTTGACGTATGATATCTTGTAATACTTACAATCATACTGGAACTGTAAACCATAACTAGTCCAACCGCACAAAGAAGCAGCACTGGAATTACAATTGAATAGTCAAAATGCCTAAATATTTTTTTTACCATAACCCTCTTCCTTTAAAAATGACGTGTTTCTGTTTCGTTTCATCTTTTATGTACAAATTTGAGTAAATTAGGAAATTTCAACCACCTGTAATAAAAAACTCAAACTACGTTTGTATATAGTTTGAGTTTCAATCGCGTGATTTTTATTTTTTTGTAAACGCTTCATGCAGTGCAGAAAGTTCACGCTCGAGGCGGTCTAGCAATGTTTTTCCAACACGTTCATCAATTAAACCAAGACGAACTGCAAAATCAATTTCTCTTGATAAACCAAACATTTGTGTATCTAAAACCTCTTCATAAAGAGGACATTGTGGCATTGTTAAGTTATCCATTTGAACTTGAATTAATTGCAAAATCTTATCTGCATCAGCTTTTAACAACGCATACGCTTTTTCACGATGATCTATCATTGTCTCAGGCGTCAAACTCAATCCCTCCGTTCGCGAGCGATTACCTAATCTATCTCTCAATTTTAAAGGCTATGCTCCAAAAAAGCAAGGATAAACATGTCCGTGAGGCTGGCCGTCTTTTTTATACTGTTACTTTCTCAAAACCATTACCATAGATGTAGGAAATTTCGCACTTTCGTTGACTTTTACATTATATCATACGAGAATCACTCTCAACTAAATTTTTTCATCAAAGTGACAAATAAGTAGAAAGCGCTTATACTTTTAGCAAGGGGGCATTTATGATGAATTCAATTATTATGTTAAAAGGAAAAGTAAAATATACGCTGACACTCGACCCAAGCGTGTGGATTTTCGATGACCGCAAGCTCGATATGGACGTTTTCTTTGAACATCCACCGGAGCAAAAAGACGAGACAGAAGCGTACACAAAGGCTGTTTCGAAGCATTGGGACCGTGAAATTCAAGAAGGAGCCGTCTTTCCTCCTACGTTAAAAACCGAAAAGAAATTCAAAAAACAGGAGCTAGTAAATGGAACATTTGGCATTTTATTTGCACCTTTTCTAGCAAATGCTTCACCTACTGAAGAAGCTACCAACGTTTCATTTAAAACAAAAGACGCGCTGATTTCTTTTTCATTAGAAGAAGCGCAAAAACTAATCTTTGGTTTCAGCCAAGATGGAAAGCCTCTTAGAGAAGACGGGCCTATCTATGTTTATTTACCTGACGGATCTAACCGAAACAACCCTATTAAATATGTGGAAGAAATCATCGTTACATAATAAAAAAGTGGGGTTCCAAAAGGAACCCCACTTTTTTTAAAGAATATCAGCTGCTAATTGTGCCAGTCCGGAGCGCTCTCCTTTGATTAACCGAACGTGGCCCGATACTTTTTGCTCTTTAAACTTTTCGACTACGTATGTTAATCCGTTGTTATACTCATCTAAATAAGGATGATCAATTTGAGCCGGATCTCCCATAAGGACAATTTTACTCTTTTCCCCTACCCTTGTTAAAATTGTTTTAATTTCATGCTTCGTTAAATTTTGCGCTTCATCAATAATAATGAACTGTTCTGGAATGCTTCGGCCTCTTATATACGTTAAGGCTTCTACTTCTATTGAACTGAGACCCGCTAGAATCGCATCCAGTTCTCCAGGCTTTTTAGTGTTGAATAAGTACTCTAGGTTATCATAAATTGGCTGCATCCATGGACGAAGCTTCTCCTGCTTTTCTCCTGGCAAGAATCCAATATCTTTCCCTAAAGGAACAATTGGACGAGCTACAAGTAGCTTTTTAAAACATCCTAGATCTTCCGTCTGCATAAGTCCTGAAGCTAAAGCAAGCAGCGTTTTACCCGTACCTGCCTTTCCAATTAACGTGACCAGTTGAACGTCGTCTCTAAGAAGAAGTTCTAAAGCCATAATTTGCTGAACATTTCGTGGTTTGATTCCCCAGATATGATCATATTCAAATAAAAGCTTTTTTACTTTCGTTGTTGTTTGATCGACAATGCCGATGGCTGATCCGGATCCTCCAAATGCATCTTTCATCACTAAGAATTGATTTGCAAAAAAGGAGTGGTTCGCAATTTGAGACGTTAGCAGCTCTCCTTTTTCGTAAAATTGACTCAGCAGTTCTTTTGCAATATAGACTTCAGAAAAGCCTGTATAAATGCTATTGAATTCCACTACTCGATCACTTAAAAAATCTTCTGCTCTTAAGCCGATTGCGTCAGCCTTCACACGTACTAACACATCTTTACTCACTAGTATCACTTCACGTCCATCTTCTTTTGTTTCCTCTTCAAGAGATAGATTTTTAGCAACAGCTAAAATTCGATTATCATTTGTTTTTTCCACAAAGATTTCTTGAAGCTGTTGAAAAGAGCGATGATTGAGTTCAATTCGCAAATGGCCCCCATTTTCTAAAGGGATTTTCTCATATAACTTTCCATGTTGTCTTAAGTTATCAATGAGTTTGGATACCTGCCTTGCATTTCGTCCGACTTCATCCATGTTTCTTTTTTTCGAATCAACTTCTTCTAGCACAACGGCCGGAATCACTACTTCGTTATCATCAAATGAAAAAATTGAATGCGGATCTTGTAATAAAACATTCGTATCTAATACATAAATTTTTCCCAATAATTCAGCCTCCTACTCCGATTGTTTTTCCTGTAAGGAGTGAAACAAGGCACCCATCCATTTATATACTATGTAACGCGCATGTGTGAAGTGACCTTAAATGGACGGACCATTTTCTTTAAATATATGAACACGTGTATAAAGATAGAAGAACTATTAGAAACTAAATACAAATTACTACAAAAAATGAGTCATTCATAAGGAGGAGTCTCCCACATGAACAAATTTTTTCTATCCATTAGCTTATGTTTTATTACACTAACCGGCTGCAATAATAACGAAGCAGACGTTGAAGAAGGGCAAAAAACAGATCGAATTGTACAGGTCAAAAATTCATCTCCTGAACACTCTCACAAGCGTACTGCTAATGAAATATCAGCGCATTTAGTTGAACTGGCTTCAAGCGTTCCGAATGTAAATGATGCTACTGCCATTGTGCTCGGTAAGTATGCAATTGTAGGCATTGACGTCGGCAAAAATATTGATCGTTCAGAAGTAAGTTCAATCAAATATACAGTTGCCGAAGGTCTGAAAGCTGATCCTTACGGCGCTAATTCTGTTGTTATTGCAGATCCTGATACGGTGGCTCGGCTAAAACAAATTGGAAATGAAATTCGCAAAGGTCGGCCGGTTACAGGATTTCTAGATGAATTAGCGGCCATTGTAAACCGAGTGATGCCTGAATTTGCAGAAGAAATTCGCCGAAATCCTAGTTCAACAGATACAAACAATCAAAAATTAAATAATAAACAAGAGCAAAACTTAAAGAATGAGCAGGAAAAACAATCTAACAATCATCTTCAAAAAAATGAATAAGAAAGTCGCTTAGCGGCAGGCTGCTGCTAAGCTTTTTTTATCGCTTCAATTACTTGCTTATCAAGTTTAGCGGCTGCTACTGGATCATAGGTCTTTTCATATGAAGGGTTTACTGAAATCTTAGAACCATAGAACATGACATCTCTTACTTCATTAATATCTAGTTCAATTAGCGTCAGCTTTAAAGCTACCCCTTCTAACTTTTCTTGCACTACCTCAGCTATTCCGCTGATTGAGTAGCATGATTCATTAGCAAGAATATTTACCACTGCTTTATTCGTATGTTTAATGTTTTCTACAATCCTCGATTTGACATCTACGGCAAATCGAATTTTTTGTTTAGTCGGAGCTACTAACCACGAAATGGCACTAACATTTGGAGCGTTTGTTTCAAAATCAATAGTTGAAATGGTTGCAAATCTCTCTGTCTGTAGCTCATCGTATAATGCATCTACTAATTGAGTCTCGACTTCGTTGGCCATTTTCATCCCTCCTACTGTTTATGTACTTACTAATTACTATCTTCGAGCTAACAAGCGAAATTACCTGCTTCTTTAGGAATGTTTTCCTGTCGTTCCTTTTCTACTGCGAGATAGCACCGCAAAAAAACTTTATAAAACAAGAATTTTCGGCTAGAATGATGTATAGAGAAGTTGAGGTGATAGAAATGAGAGTACAATGTGTCATGTGCGATAAAATTGAAACAATTGAGGATGAAACACTCGTGGCAAAACGACTGCGCAACCGTCCTATCCATACATATATGTGCAATGAATGTGCTGAACGGATTGAAAAACGAACAAAAGAACGCATAGCTACCGGTAACTTTAAACTATATGAGTCGAAAAAGACAGAGGAGGATTGGTAAGGTGCTCCGATTAGGAATAAGTATTGGCATGTTAAGCGGGATTATCCTTGGGTTATGTTTAAAATGGATAGAATGGCTAACCGGCAAACAAGTTTATACCCTTTTATTAAATGTTGATTTTATTCCTATCATTGGTCCTATTCAATGGCCTGAATGGGTAGAGTTTGTTTTTCATTTACTCATTGCCGTTGTAATTGGGATCGTTTTTGTTTACATAGTAGGTAAATTAAACAATATGTCTATTCGAAAAATCGTATTGTGTTCCTTTTTGTTAACACTTCCAACCATTCCTTTGTATTTTCCGTTGACGCTGCTTGCGCTCAAGCCTACGCCTGCGGTGGATGATTTACTAGCGATTTTTTATTGGACAGCGGGCCATCTAATTTTCGCAGCCGCTCTTGTCTTCGGCTATATCATACTAAAAAGACGCTTGTAGCTACAAGCGTCTTTTTATGTAGTCTTTTATGAACCCAACGTGGAGTTTTGCTTTTTAGCCTGATACAGCCGTATTTTATAAATAATTAATACAAGTGCTGCAACTACAAGCCCTTCAGCTACAGGTAAAAAAATGCCTAAAAACGTTAAGATCGTACATCCAAAAGCTAAAAACAGATAAATAACAACAGATTTTAAAAGCGGCAGCTTCTTTGCAAATCCGAGTTTGTACACGAGAACAGATAGCCCTAAAATGGTAAAGTATAACAGCCACATTCCTATTTTTGCATGTTCATCTACTTGATACAAAGCAGCAAAAAATGAAAGGTGTTCTTTTACATCCATAATTCTTCCCCCTATTCCTTACTTTACATTATTCGATATAAGCCACCTTTTTCCTTTCCAAATTCCTTCTTTATAAAACGCTTTCAAAAGATAGAAAATTCTGATATAATAGATAAAAAACAAGCCGCTAGCAAATAGAGCTAACGACTTACTTTTTTATTATTTCGTGTCAGCGTATTTTTTCTTTTTCGCTGCTTTTTCACGTTCATTTTTATCAAGAATTTTTTTACGTAGACGAATAGATTCTGGTGTGATTTCACAATATTCATCTTCGTTTAAATATTCAAGTGATTGCTCTAAAGACATAATACGAGGTTTTTTCATACCTGTTGTTTGATCTTTATTAGCAGAACGCATATTCGTCATTTGCTTCATTTTACAGATGTTAACAACGATATCATTTTCACGAGTGTGTTCTCCTACGATCATACCTTCGTATACTTCTGTACCTGGCTCAACGAAAATTGTACCACGATCTTCTACGCCTTGGATTCCATAAGTAGATGATTTACCGCTTTCCATAGAAACAAGCACACCTTGACGGCGACCTCCAACTTGACCTTGCTGCATTGGTTGGTAGCTATCAAATGAATGGTTAATGATACCGAATCCACGAGTTAACGATAAGAACTCAGTTGTATAACCGATTAAACCACGTGCAGGAACCATAAAGATCAGACGAACTTGACCGCTGCCGTTGTTAATCATATCAACCATTTCACCTTTACGAGCACCCATTGATTCCATAATAGAACCCGTATGTTCTTCAGGCACGTCAATTTGAACACGTTCAACCGGCTCACAGCGAACGCCATCAATTTCACGAACGATTACTTCAGGTTTTGATACTTGAATCTCATATCCTTCACGACGCATGTTTTCAATTAAAATAGATAAATGAAGTTCTCCACGTCCTGAAACAACCCATACATCCGGTGAATCAGTATTTTCCACGCGTAAACTTACATCCGTCTCAAGTTCAGACATTAAACGTTCTTCAATTTTACGAGATGTAACAAATTTACCTTCACGACCAGCAAACGGTGAATTGTTTACTAAGAACGTCATTTGTAAAGTAGGCTCATCAATACGTAAAATTGGCAGTGCATCTTGGTGGTCAAACGGACATACTGTTTCACCTACGTTGATGTCTTCCATTCCTGATACAGCAATCAAGTCTCCTGCTTTTGCTTCTTCGATTTCAACACGCTTTAAGCCTAGGAAACCGAATAATTTTGTTACACGGAATTGTTTTACCGTACCGTCAAGCTTCATTAATGCAACTTGCTGGCCTACTTTCATTGTTCCGCGGAATACGCGACCTACACCGATACGACCAAGATAGTCATTGTAGTCAAGCATTGCCACTTGGAATTGAAGTGGTTCGTCGCTGTTGTCTACTGGTGCTGGAATGTGCTCGATGATTGAGTCAAATAGAGATGACATGTTCTCATCTTGCTTTTCAGGATTCGTGCTAGCCGTTCCATTGATTGCTGAAGCATAAACAACAGGGAACTCAATTTGTTCCTCGCTTGCACCTAGTTCAATAAATAAGTCAATTACTTCATCAACTACTTCAGTTGGACGAGCAAAGTCACGGTCAATTTTGTTAACAACAACAATCGGCGTTAAGTTTTGCTCTAATGCTTTTTTCAATACAAAGCGCGTTTGAGGCATACATCCTTCGTATGCGTCTACTACAAGTAGAACACCGTCTACCATTTTCATAATACGCTCAACTTCTCCACCGAAGTCAGCATGTCCTGGCGTATCCATAATGTTGATACGCGTATCTTTATAATTAATAGCTGTGTTTTTCGCTAAAATTGTAATTCCACGCTCACGCTCAAGGTCATTTGAATCCATCGCACGTTCTTCAACATGCTCATTAGTACGGAATGTTCCGGACTGATGTAATAATTTATCTACTAACGTTGTTTTCCCATGGTCTACATGGGCAATAATGGCAATATTACGTAAATCTTTACGAATGTTCACGCATTTCACTCCTATGCTTGTAATAACTAAGCTATTATATCACACTAACTCTAGAATTGCAGAATGATTTTGTTGTACACTATAAATATCCGTTACAAATGGGAGGAATCAACATGAGAAACATTAAGTGGGTATTCGTTTTATATGCATTCATCGCAACTGCAGCAATTATGTCAATTGGCATATTTATCGGAGAAGGAAGCGCTCTCGGGGTCGTTTTAGCTATCGCAGCTTTAATTGTTGTAATGGGTCTTGGCTTTACAACTAAGAAAAAAATGCGAGAAAAAGGGCAGCTGTAATTTTTTTGCGATGATTGAAAGCGTCATGGCCATTTGCAAGATTAAAATGGTTCATGACGTTTTTTCATCACAAAATTCTTTGACTACACGTAAGTCTTCACTTCTATTTTATTTATTCCACTTTCCTTCAAGGTACGTACGAAAGATTTCGTCATGTAATGTTGGTTTGCTTACAAATACACTGCTTTTTTCAAGAATCTCTAACGGCTTTCCTTCTAAATCCGTCATAACTCCTCCAACTTCTTCAATCAACACTTTACCGGCAGCAAAGTCCCATGGAGCCAAACGTAAAGTAATGTATCCATCCAAGCGTCCGGCCGCTACGTAAGCAAGCTCAATAGCTGCGGATCCATATGAACGGGTCCCTCTTACTTTACGCACAAGCGGACTTAATACGGAAGGATCAATACGCCGGTTCTCCGTCACCCATGTTGCATTTAGGCTAATAATAGCTTGTTCAACTGGTACAGGCTCAAGTTTCGGCAATTGGATGTCATTCATAAACGCGCCATGTCCTTTTAAAGCATGATACAGCTCATTATGAATAACATCATAAATATAACCTGCTTGTCCTACACCATTTTCAAATATACCGATGGAAATAGCAAAATTCCGCTGCTGATGAACAAAGTTCATCGTCCCGTCGATTGGATCAATAATCCAAATTGTTCCTTCTTCTGATTCAAGCTCTTCTCCATATCCTTCTTCTCCAAGAATATGATGTTCTGGAAAGGTTTCATTAATTTTTGAGATAAAAAACTGTTCGATTTCTTTATCCATATTTGTTACTAAATCATTTGGATTCGATTTCGTTTGAATGAGAAGTTCTTTACTAAACGACTGTTGAATTTTTTGTCCAGCTTCTTTTAGCCACTCTTTAACGTATGTATCAATTTCTTTCCAGCGTTGTGTCATCTCAATTCCCCCTCAAAAATACGTCTCTTATTTAAGCTTAAAAAAACCTCTGCAAGATGTCAATTAACAGAGCACGTGGGAGAAGAACTGCCGCTTCTTCTCCCACGTGCTCTGTTACCACTTATAAATCTGCTCATTCAGTTTAATCCTTTTTTACAGTTTACCCTTATTTGTTCTATTTTATTCCCGTATCTGCTACTGAAGAGATATCATTTCTTCACGAAGTTTCTCGAGCTTTCGCTTACATTTTTGTTTTTGTTCCTCATTGTTCTCCATCATGGCTTCATATAACGTCGCTAACTCGTAATCTAACTCCAAACGAATTACACCTAATCTTTTTTGTCCATCATTCTTCTTATACATATTCACCACTTGTTTCATGTTTCAAACACCCCTCTCAAATTATTGAACCTGCTTATAGAAAACTAAATTTTCAGATATTTTGATTGATATAGTCTATGTCGAAACCTAATCTCATGCAACTAAATTGTGTGATTACCTATAAAAAAATGATAGACACGTTTTGACAAGCATATGCGAATTAATTGGTGTTTATGCTTTTCATGTGGTAGAATCTTCGCGTAAATCATACTTAGTTGCATAGATGCACAGCAGCTATACATATTCACTAAAAAACGGAGGTTTCACATGGCATTCTCAGGATTTTCACAAGATGACTTTAACGTATTCCGTATCGAGGGGCTTGATGTACGTATGGAAGCCATCAAAACAACGATACGCCCAAAATTCGAACAATTAAGCAATCATTTTGCTCCTACTCTTTCTTCACTTTGTGGAGATGAAATGTTCGTACACATTGCCAAACATGCACGAAGAACAGTTAACCCGCCAGCAGATACGTGGGTAGCCTTTGCTAACAGTAAACGCGGGTATAAAAAGCTCCCTCATTTTCAAATTGGGCTTTGGGAAACACACGTCTTTGTTTGGTTCGCCGTCATTTACGAATCACCTATTAAAGAACAATTTGGAAAGCTGCTAAAACAAAACATCGAGGAGATTCGTCAAAATATCCCAGCCTCGTTTGTTTGGTCGAAGGATCATACAAAACCTGATAGTGAAAAAATGGGCGACTTATCTTCTGAAGACTTAGAGAGTTTGTTTGAACGTCTAGAGACGGTTAAGAAAGCTGAGATCCTATGCGGCATTACAATTCCAAAAGAAGAAGCGATTGCAATGAACGGCGAAGAATGGATGGCTCGTATTGAACAAACATTTCATACGGTAACTCCATTATATGAACTAACTAAAAAAGCATATGCATAATTTTAACGAATTGATATAAAAAAAATGGAGCCAAGCTTGGCTCCATTTTTTACATTTTTATAATATCTCCAGAAGAAGCAGCCTTTGCTTTTTGAATCGTTCGATAAGAAGAGTATTTACTTTGGTCTTCAAAATCGTTACAGATTGTTTTTTCTTCTGCTTTACTTGGCACAATTTCTTTAAATCGGCGATAGACTGCCATTAGGTGATCACGCTCAATACCTTTTTCATAAGCTCGTTCAATGCTTTCAAAAAACTTCACTACATCAATAATTTCTTCTGTACTCCAATCAAGGGAGATAGGGTATTGATATTCCACTTTTCATCACTCCATTTATTTCTTCAATCTATGTATATCTATATTCTTAACTCTATCACAATCTATAATGTACACAAAATTTATTCTCTTTTCACACAAAAGAATTCCTCCTTTTTTTTCTTTTTATTTTCTCTTTAAAATATCTTTGCAAATGGGTTAATAAGTGCTATAATTCTTTTGTTTTATGGGGATTTTCAAAACATAAAGAGCTATAAAATAATGAGTAATAAGCAGTTTACAATTACTTGTATTTTTGTAATTAAAAATTGTATTTATATTATCAAACAGTAGTAAACATACGCGTTTCATTCATTTATATAATGGTTAAAATCAAGAAAACTGCCGAGTAGAATTTCTGTTGAATTTTCTTTTAGAGAAAAAAGATATGATATTTTAATATGTAGAATTCAACAGCCATTAGTTTTTAGTATATAAAATTGAATGCTGTAATTTGATAAAAAAACAATCAAAGTCCCTCTAAGCTTTGCTTAGAGGGACTGACAATTTATGATAAAAGAGGTGTATAGCAAAGTTGTCTTCTCAATTTTCAACTCCATTATTTACTGGATTGGTTAATCACGCTAAGAAAAACCCAACACAATTCCATATCCCTGGACATAAAAAAGGAAATGGAATGGATCCTGAATTCCGCTCATTTATTGGCGATGATGCTTTATCCATTGATTTAATTAATATCGGTCCCCTTGATGACCTTCACCAGCCAAAAGGCATTATCAAACAAGCGCAGGATTTAGCTGCAGCAGCATTTGGTGCTGACCATACTTTTTTCTCTGTTCAAGGAACGAGCGGAGCAATTATGGCAATGGTTATGGCGACATGTGGACCTGGAGATAAAATTATCGTTCCTAGAAACGTGCATAAATCTGTTATGAGTGCGATTGTTTTTTCAGGAGCTACGCCTATTTTTATTCACCCTGAAATTGACGAAAATCTTGGCATTTCTCACGGTATTACATCGGACTCTGTAGAAAAAGCCTTAAAGCAGCACCCTGAAGCAAAAGCAGTGCTTGTTATCAATCCAACTTACTTTGGAATTTCCGGAGACCTTCGCAAAATCGTAGAAATTGCCCACTCGTATCAAGTGCCTGTACTTGTTGATGAAGCTCACGGGGTTCATATTCACTTCCATGATGATTTGCCTCTGTCTGCTATGCAGGCCGGTGCAGATATGGCAGCAACAAGCGTGCATAAATTAGGCGGCTCTATGACGCAAAGTTCAATTTTAAACATACGCGAAGGATTAATTTCTCCAAAACGTGTACAGTCTATTTTAAGCATGCTGACAACAACATCAACATCTTATCTGCTGCTGGCTTCTTTAGATGTTGCACGAAAACGTTTAGCTACAGAAGGAAAAGAGCTGGCTGAACGTGCAATTTCTCTCGCTGAAAAAGCACGAAAAGAAATTAATACAATTGAGCATATCCGATGTATAGGCAGAGAAATTTTAGGCACAAAAGCTACGTATGATTTAGACCCTACTAAATTAATTATTTCTGTTTCAGATTTAGGAATTACGGGCTATGACGTAGAAAAATGGATGCGTGAAGCTCATAATATCGAAGTTGAAATGTCTGACCTTTATAATATTCTATGTATTATCACGCCCGGAGATACTGAAGAAGATCTTTCACGTCTGGTCACAGCTCTGCGTGAGTTATCCGCAAAATTCCATAATCTTTCTGAGACAACAGCAAAACCGGCTATTTTATTACCTGATATTCCTGTATTAGCTTTAACACCTCGTGATGCTTTTTACGCTGAAACCGAAGTGGTACCTTTTCATGAGTCGGCAGGTCGTATTATTGCAGAATTTGTGATGGTCTATCCTCCAGGTATTCCTATTTTTATTCCTGGGGAAATCATCACTGAGGAAAATTTAACCTACATTGAAACAAACTTAGAGGCAGGTTTACCAGTGCAGGGTCCGGAAGATTTTGAATTAAAGACATTTCGTGTCATTAAAGAACATAAAGCAATTCAATAAAAAAAAGGTGCGGAACTTCGCACCTTTTTTTTATTGAATTAATCTAAATCTTCATCTGCTTTTTGACATTCTCCGCTTTTACATGTTGAGTATAATCGCGTCACTTTCTCATCTTCGAAATGATCAATTGTGCAGTTACATGTTTGACATACGATTGTTCCCATTTTGTAAACTCCCCTTTAACCGTCTTTTTTTGTAAGCGTTTTACAACTCTTGATATTATATTATTATGTCACATTAAATATGTCAACAACTAATTAGTATGTCACATTAAAAATATTTTTCTCATAAATGTTATATTTGTTTTCAAAAAGCTAAACGCTTAGCATCATCTCTATTTATATGAAAAAACAATGTCTAATTTCACCTGTATTTCAGCACTTTAAAATAATTGCGAAAAATAAGAATTTGAGATCTTGCTTTTTTTCTTACTAATAGGGTAGACATTTCATACAAACTTTACTAAAATGTATAACCATATGGTTTCATGTATAGCTAAAAAGGTTACCCGTTCATAATCAGTAATATTTTACGTCCACTATTAGGAAAACGTGTTGATGGACCTCTTGGAACAATCATAAACGTCATCGCCGTATTTGCAACTGTTTTTGGGGTGGCAACATCTCTAGGACTAGGCGCTATTCAAATTACCGGTGGAGCCTCTTACTTGTCGCCAAGTATTGATAATAATTTTACAACTCAATTAATTGTTATTATTATCGTGACGTTCTTGTTCATGCTGTCAGCACAGACAGGCCTGAACAAAGGTATCAAGTATTTGAGTAACATTAATATTGTTTTAGCTATTCTGTTAATGCTGTTCTTGTTATTTGCAGGTCCAACCAACTTTATTATGGACTTATTCGTTACAACAATTGGCAGCTACATTCAAAACTTGCCGTCGATGAGTTTTCGATTGAGCCCGTTTGATAACAGCACATGGGTTCAAGATTGGACAATTTTCTACTGGGCATGGTGGATTGCTTGGGCACCGTTCGTTGGTACGTTCATTGCTCGTATTTCACGAGGTAGAACCATTCGAGAATTTTTAATTGGTGTACTAGCTGTTCCGACCGTATTTGGTGGATTATGGTTTGCCGTATTCGGAGGTTCTGGGGTTTACTTAGACTTTTTTAAGGATCTTCCTGTTATGGATGTTATCAATAATAAAGGGACAGAAGTTGCTTTATTCTACATACTTGAACAGTTTCCATTTGGTACGTTCATGTCCATTGTCGCTATTTGCTTAATTGCTACATTCTTCATTACATCAGCTGACTCAGCTACATTTGTTTTAGGAATGCAGACAACAAATGGTGATCTAAACCCTTCAGGCTCTATTAAGCTTACGTGGGGCTTAATTCAATCGTTAACAGCAATCATTCTGCTTTGGACAGGTGGTTTGGATGCGCTCCAAACAGCTGCGATTATAGCAGCACTTCCATTTTCAATTGTGCTCGTGCTAACGGTCTTCTCATTAATGAAAGCTTTTAAAGAAGAAGGCGCATTAAAAAGAGAAAAGAAATCTGTGTAAGACAAAAAAAGCGTTAGCTTATACAAGCTAACGCTTTTTTTTATGCAATCTTACGCCGTGCAAAATAAAATTAATTGATAACACGTCAAGCAAACAGCTGAAGTTGTACCCGTCATCATAAGCGCCAGTCTTTTAGATTTGACGTTCATTTCTGCTATTCCGTAAGCTAAATAAGCAAATACTAAAAATAAAATAATTTTAGATGTCAATTGATCACGTTTTGATAGCAATTCAACCAGTGAATACCCCATCCAAATAACAATGTGTAAGCTCCAAACGAAATACGTCTTCATAGCTCCTTCGCCGCCTTTTCATTCGTTATCCAAAGAAGCAATTTTTTATCTTACCTACAAAGAAAGCACGTCCCACTTCATATGTATGCATCTAGGCCTCATTTAAGACTGCTGCAGCGCTTTTTACACGTTTCTCCTAAAAGAATACTCATCAGCAACAAAAACTGTCTGACAAGCATCTGATACTTTATGAAAACAGTTTTCTTCAAAAAAAAGCTGATGCATACGCATCAGCTTTTTAAAAACATTATTTTACAATGTGAATTGGGCTTCCAATAGCTACTTCAGCAGCTTCCATTGTGATTTCACCTAATGTTGGGTGAGCGTGAATTGTTAATGCGATATCTTCAGCTGTTACCCCAGCTTCGATAGCAAGACCAAGCTCAGCGATCATGTCAGATGCGCTAGGTCCAGCGATTTGAGCACCAACAACTACTCCGTCTTCTTTACGAGTGATAAGCTTCAAGAAGCCTTCTGCAGCGTTAAGTGCAAGGGCACGTCCGTTAGCAGCAAATGGGAATTTAGAAACTTTAACAGCTAATCCTTCTTCTTTCGCTTGTGCTTCAGTATAACCTACAGATGCAAGCTCAGGCTCAGAGAATACAACTGCTGGAATTCCTAAGTAGTCAATTTCAGCAGGTTCGCCAGCGATTACTTCAGCTGCGATTTTACCTTCGTAAGAAGCTTTGTGTGCAAGTGGTGGTCCAGTTACGATATCACCAATTGCAAAGATGTTGCTTACAGATGTACGAGTTTGGTTATCGATTTCGATAAGACCGCGGTCAGTCATTTTAACGCCAACTTGCTCAAGACCAAGCTCATCAGTGTTAGGACGACGACCAACAGTAACTAATACGTAGTCCGCATCGATTACTTTTGACTCTCCGCCTACTTCAAACGTAACTTGTACGCCGTCAGCAGTTTCTTCAACACCTTTAGCCATTGCTTTTGTATAGATTTCAACGTTTCCTTTTTTCTTAAGGTTACGTTTAACAAGTGAACTCATTTGTTTTTCAAAACCAGCTAGAATTTCATCAGCAGCTTCTACAAATGTAACTTCTGTACCGAAGTTAGCAAAAGCAGTACCAAGCTCAGTACCGATATAACCTCCGCCGATTACAACTAATTTTTTAGGAACTTCTTTAAGCGCTAATGCACCTGTAGAGTTGATTACGCGCTCAGAGAATTTGAATCCAGGGATCTCAATTGGACGAGAACCAGTTGCAAGGATTGCATTTTTGAATTTGTACGTTTGTGCTGAATTTTCATCCATTACACGTACAGTTTCGCTGTCAACGAAGTAAGCTTCACCTTTTACGATATCAACTTTGTTACCTTTAAGAAGGCCTTCAACACCGCCAGTAAGTTTGTTTACAACGCCGTTTTTGAATTCTTGAACTTTAGAGAAATCAACTGTTACGTTCTCAGCGATAATCCCCATGTCTTCAGAATGTTTAGCATGTTCAAAACGGTGACCTGCAGCGATTAATGCTTTTGAAGGAATACAACCAACGTTTAAGCATACGCCTCCAAGATTACCTTTTTCTACGATTGTAACTTTTTGACCTAATTGAGCTGCACGAATTGCTGCAACGTAGCCACCAGGGCCAGCACCAATGACAAGAGTATCAGTTTCGATTGGGAAATCTCCTACTACCATTTATTACGCCTCCATTAATAATAATTCTGGATCATTTAATAAACGCTTGATTTGGTTAAGAGCGTTTTGAGCTGTTGCGCCATCGATAATACGGTGGTCAAAGCTTAGTGATAATGCTAATACTGGAGCAATTACAATTTCACCGTCGCGTACAACTGGTTTTTCAGCGATACGTCCGATACCTAGAATTGCAACTTCTGGGTGGTTGATAACTGGAGTAAACCATTGTCCACCAGCAGAACCGATATTTGTGATTGTACAAGAAGCGCCTTTCATTTCAGCAGGAGCTAATTTACCATCACGTGCTTTTCCAGCAAGGTCGTTAATTTGATCAGAAATTTCGAATACAGATTTACGATCAGCATTTTTCACAACTGGTACTAAAAGACCTTTTTCAGTGTCAGCAGCGATACCGATGTTGTAGTAATGTTTTTGAATTACTTCATCTGTAGAATCATCGATTGAAGTGTTAAGAGCTGGGAACTTCTTAAGTGCTGAAGTTAACGCTTTTACCACGTAAGGTAAGAATGTTAATTTAATACCTTGATCTGCTGCAACTGTTTTGAATTTTTTACGATGAGCAACAAGAGCTGTTACATCGATTTCATCCATTAATGTTACGTGTGGAGCAGTGTGTTTAGAGTTAACCATAGCTTTTGCGATTGCACGACGGATACCGCTCATTTTCTCGCGAGTTTCTGGTAGATCGCCTTCAGGAATAGCTTGTGCTGCTGCTGCTTTTGGTTCAGCTGAAGCAGTTTCCTCTTTAGCTGGAGCTTCAGCAGTTGCTGTAGAACCACCAGATAGGAAGCTATCGATGTCATCTTTAACAATACGTCCGTTTTTACCTGAACCAGGAACAGCTTTAATGTCTACGCCTTTTTCACGAGCATATTTACGCACTGAAGGCATAGCAATTACTTTACGGTTAGGATCAACATCAGCTTGTGCTGCAGGAGCTGTTGCTTCTTCAGTCACTTCTTCAGTTGAAGCTTCTTCTTTAGCTTCTTCTGCTGGTGCATCATCATGATCGTCACCTTTGAATTTTAAGTCTTCGTATCCAGGAGCATCAAAAGTAACGATAACTTGTCCTACAGTAGCTACTGTACCTTCGTCAACTTTTACTTCTAATACTTTACCTTTTACAGGAGATGGGATTTCAACAACAGCTTTGTCATTTTGTACTTCTGCTAGTACATCATCCTCATCAATTTCATCTCCAGCTTTTACGAACCATTTTACAATTTCACCTTCGTGGATACCTTCACCGATATCCGGCAGTTTAAATTCAAATGCCACGTGTCTTCACCCTCCTAGTTAGTTGCGTTCAATTTGTTAGTGTTTATTTTATCTAAGACAGAAATCAGCACAAAGCTGATTTCTATCACAGTAAAATGCTAATTAAAATTCAAGTACTTTCTTAGCTGTTTCAACGATATCTTTGTGGTCTGGTAACCATACGCCCTCAGCTTGAGAGAATGGGAACACAGTATCCGGTGCTGTTACACGTAATACTGGTGCTTCTAAGCTTAAGATTGCACGATCGTTAATTTCAGCTACAACGTTAGCTGCGATACCAGCTTGTTTTTGAGCTTCTTGAACTACTACTACGCGACCAGTTTTTTCAACTGATGCAAGAATTGTATCGATATCTAAAGGTTGAACTGTACGTAAGTCCACTACTTCAGCAGAGATACCTTCTTTTTCTAGTTCTTCAGCTGCTTTTAATGATGAATGTACCATTGCACCGTAAGCGATAAGCGTTACGTCTGTACCTTCACGTTTCACATCAGCTGTACCTAAGTCAATAGTGTATGATTCTTCAGGTACTTCTTGACGGAATGAACGGTAAAGCTTCATGTGCTCTAAGTATACAACCGGATCGTTATCACGGATTGATGAAATTAAAAGACCTTTTGCATCGTATGGAGTTGAAGGAATTACAACTTTTAGACCAGGTTGAGATGCTACGATACCTTCTAAGCTATCAGCGTGAAGTTCTGGTGTATGAACGCCTCCACCAAATGGTGAACGGAATGTGATTGGTGCATTCCAGCGACCGCCAGAACGGTAGCGCATACGTGCAGCTTGACCTGATACAGAATCAAGTACTTCGTATACGAAACCAAAGAATTGAATTTCAGGAACCGGACGGAAACCTTGAGTCGATAGACCTACAGCAAGACCACCGATACCAGATTCAGCTAATGGCGTATCGAATACGCGATCTTCGCCGAATTCTTGTTGAAGACCTTCAGTCGCACGGAATACTCCACCGTTTACGCCAACGTCTTCACCAAAAACTAATACGTTTTCGTCGTTTTTCATTTCTGTGCGTAACGCATCAGTAATCGCTTGAATCATTGTCATTTGCGCCATGGCTTACTTCGACTCCTTCTCTTTGTAGATTTCATATTGCTCTTGTAAGTTTGAAGGCATAGTTTCGTACATGATTTCCATTAAATCTGTAACTTTTTGTTTTGGATAATCGTCAGCCTTCTTAATAGCTTGTTTGATATCTTCTTTAGCTTGCTCGATTACTTTGTTTTCTTCTTCTTCATTCCAGATGCCTTTAGCTTCTAAGAATTTACGGAAGCGAACAAGTGGATCTTTCTTTTCCCACTCAGTGTCAAGCTCAGCTGTACGATAACGAGTTGGATCGTCACCAGCCATTGTATGTGGACCATAACGGTAAGTTAATGTTTCAATTAAAGTTGGACCTTCACCGTTTACTGCACGCTCACGAGCTTCGCTTACTGCAACGTATACTGCTAGTGCATCCATACCGTCTACTTGAACGCCTGGGATACCAACAGCCGCTGCTTTTTGAGCGATTGTACGTGCTGCAGATTGCTTTTCAACTGGTGTTGAAATTGCAAAGCGGTTGTTTTGTACAACAAAGATTGCTGGAGCTTTGAATGCACCTGCGAAGTTCATACCTTCGTAGAAGTCACCTTGTGAAGCTCCGCCGTCACCTGTATAAGTGATTGCTACTGCTTTTTTACCGCGCTTTTTAAGACCTAGTGCCACACCAGCAGTTTGCACGATTTGTGCACCGATGATGATTTGTGGAGAAAGTACATCTACACCTTCTGGCGCTTGGTTACCGTGGAAATGACCACGAGAGAATAAGAACGCTTGATATAGTGGAAGACCATGCCAAATTAACTGAGGCACATCACGGTACCCAGGTAAAATGAAGTCTTCTTTTTCTAATGCGAAATGTGAAGCGATTTGAGAAGCCTCTTGCCCAGCAGTTGGTGCATAGAAACCTAAACGACCTTGACGGTTCAATGAAATTGAACGTTGATCAAGAATACGAGTGTATACCATGCGAGTCATTAACTCTTTTAATTTTTCGTCAGATAAATCTGGCAACGCTGATTTATTTACTACTTCGCCCTCTTCATTAAGAATTTGGAACGTTTGGTACTGCTCAGCGATTTTATCAAGTTGCTTTGATACATCAATAATAGCCTTTTTAGTTTTAGCAGCCATCTAAGTCACCTCTTCCTTTCATTTAAGCCGTATAAATTCATTTTACTAATCAAACAAACATACACGCTTTTAGAATGTCCCAAATGGACAAGTAAAAGTCATATTTTGTCGAGTAGCTTTTTGAATTCGCTAATCCTTAACATTTCTATGTATTCCCCAGCGAATTCTGTGCAAACATTTACGTAAAAGGAAAGTTTAAGCGAAACGAGCGTTTCGTTAAACTGTATTAATTATTTTGCAAAAATGATTAATACAACACTTACTACGCTACCTAGTTTACAATACACTAAAACAGTTCGTCAATGCATTTACATCAAGAAATTACGCTTTTTTAGTTTGTGAAATAAAACACATAAAAAAGACATGCTGTACTATTACACAGACACAAACTGTATTATATGTTTTATAATAACCTTCTCTTTTTTTACGTCTGCACATCTCCTATCTTGCCACAAATAAACGATTTTTTAAAACAATAACCTTTTGTAATTTTTACTTGAATCATGTCGAAACTCTTTCTTTATTTCAGAAAACCTTCCTTTTCAGCCAAAAAAAAGACCTGTAAACTTCACAGGCCTCTTCATTTATCCTCGCTATTTTTCACTTTTAACTTTGTTTTGTTATAAAAATCCTCTTTGGCTTTGTTATAGTCAGCTGTTAATGTGTTGAACGTTTCTTTTTTCTTTTCAACTTCTTTATAGGTAGCATTGATCGAAGCGATTTGTGTTTCAAGATTCTCTAATTTTACATTGTCTTTTTCAAAGAGCATATATAGCTGACGATCTAATTTAATGGAATGAAAATAGGCATCATGTAAGGACTGGTAGGCCTTATAACGCTTCTTCATTAACGAAGATAGTTCAAGCGCCTCTTCTTTTGCTTTGCCGTCCTCTAGTTTTTGGATCTTCGGCTCTGTCGCTTCAAATTGTTTTTGCGAAGCGCTGATGCTTTTTTCTTCTTTTTGTAATTTACTTTCACGCTCATCTAATAACTGCTGCGCTTTTTGCGCTTTATTTTTTATTTTCTTTTTATCTTTAATCCCTAGCTCAATAATTTGGTCGTATATCGCATTTTCTTGCTGTTCTAAGTCAGCTAACGGTTTTTGCTGATCGGCAAATTGCTTTTCTTGTGCTACCACTTTTTCTAATCCATTATATACTTCAAGTTCAGGCGATGAGCCTTCTGCACAGCCTGCTAGTGACATAGCAGCAATGCCGATAACTATATATCTTCCGACGCATTTCATATCTGGTAAATCCTCCCTTATTCATGGGTCATTATACAATTTTTGTAGGAAATTAGCAATTTATCTACACCCTTTTTCCACCTTTTAATATATTATACTAACCCAATCGTGAAAAAAAGGGAGTTTATTACTTTTTACCTTGGGATTGATAACTACGGGAGGTTATATTATGTTGGGTTATGGTGGATATGGCTGCGGGGGTTCTAATAAAGGTTTTGTGTTATTAATCGTACTGTTCATTTTATTAGTTATTATCGGCTGCAGCTGTGGCGGCTGGTAATTATACAATAAAAGCGGCTAACGGTCGCTTTTATTTTTTCATATGCATGTTTTTCCATATGTTTGATACATATAATTAGTAGAAACATTTATGTAGTCAAGGTCGAGGTAATGACTTTTTTATACGGATTTGGTACACTTTATACCTATAAAATAGCCTAGGGAGATGTGAAAGTTGATTACAATGAATGATATTATTCAAGACGGACACCCAACGCTGCGAGAAGTAGCAAAAGAAGTACCGTTACCTGCTTCTGAAGAAGACAAAAAGATTTTACATAGCTTATTAGAATATGTAAAAAACAGCCAAGATCCTGAAATTGCTGCTAAATATGGACTGCGATCTGGTATCGGGCTTGCCGCTCCTCAAATCAATGTATCAAAACGAATGATTGGGGTACACGTTACGGATGAAAAAGGCAAGCTATACAGCTATGCATTATTTAACCCTAAGATCATTAGCCACTCAGTTGAAAAGACATACCTTACAGGCGGTGAAGGCTGCTTGTCTGTCGATCAAGATATCCCAGGATTTGTTCCTCGATATGCACGTATCACAGTAAAAGGCACAACGCTTGAAGGCGAAGAAGTGAAAATTCGTTTGAAGGGCCTTCCTGCTGTCGTATTCCAGCACGAAATCGATCATTTAGACGGAATTATGTTTTATGATTACATCAATAAAGAGAATCCATTTCAAGAACCTGAAAATGCTTTTCCATATGAACGCTAAAAAACGCGAGCCAGAGCTCGCGTTTTTTCTTATTTTAATAATCCTACTAGCTCTAATCCGTGGAGAATACCATCTTCTGCTACATCTTTTGTAACAAGATTAGCAACTTCTTTCACGACTTCTTCCGCATTTCCCATCGCTACACCATTTCCGACAAATTCCAGCATTTCGATATCGTTTAAGCCGTCTCCGAATGCATATACATCTTTTTTGTCAAAGCCAAGCTTTTCAATCATGGTCTCAATCCCTCGCGCTTTTGATCCACCTTTTGGCAGAACATCAGTTGAAAATTCATGCCAGCGAATAAAGTCAAATTTCTTAAACTTTTCTTCATAAGGAGCTTCTTCTCCCGCTGTGCAGAATAAGAGGGATTGATAAATTTCACGCTCTTTGAAATAAGCAGGATCGTGGTGAGGGTGGGTAAATCCAATTTTCAGTGTGCTGATGCTGGATTCGATATAGTCATGAAATTCAATGTTTGATTTCATATCTTCATGATCCATGTACACGACAGGGTGATCATGCTCAACAGCAAAAGCCGTTAAATCTTGAAGCTCTTCTTTATTTAACGGGTTTTTGTAAAGAACTTCTCCATTTAAAACAATGTACTGACCATTAAAGCTAATATATGTTTGAATATCCAACTCTTCACGCAGATCTTTAAACATAAAAGGAGCCCTTCCAGTTGCAATTGCCACTTCATGACCCTGCTCTTTTAACAGCTGAACAGCTTTTTTTGTAGAAGCAGGCAGTTTTTTATCATGATCCAATAACGTTCCATCAATATCAAAAAAAATAATCTTTCGTTCCACGTTTATCACCTTATTTTTTATAATTTTTTATCTCTTTGTTAAGCCTTTCCAATTATATCAAACAAGTACTAGTTTCTCTATAAATGGACGTCCCTATTTACATTTTTTCCATATTTAACCACGAGAAACCTCTCCCTTTTCATCATATAATAAAAGTACAGAGAGAGACAGGCAGGTATCGCAAAAAAAACAAAGGAGCTGAAAAATCATGTTAAAAGATTTTCGAAAAAGGCTGCTAAAACGCTGGAATGAATTATTGCGTAAAAAAACAATGGCATAACCGATTTTTTTAGGGCTTTCTGTTGTAAAATTTGCAGAGTGTGTGTCTGCATCGTACAATGGAATAGCCCTTATTTTTTATACGCCCGGAAAATATAGTCTTGTATCCGTTTCCTATTAATATTATTCTATAATTAATTGACTTGTTATATTTAGATGACTAAAATGTAGTGAAAGCAAGTTTCTTTAGAAAATACATGAAATACATACACATTTTATAATATAATAAAATAAGTTATTTGAATTTCGGAATTAAGGAGAGATTTTTGTTATGATTTTTAAAGTTTATTTTCAAGAAAAAATGAGTGAAGTAGCTGTACGTGAAAATACAAAAACAGTGTATGTGAACGCAGATTCTGAGCGTGACGTTCGTAAAAAGTTAAAAGCGCGTTCAATTAATATTGAGTTTGTTCAAGCAGTGACTGGAGACTATCTAGAATATGAACAACAGCATGAAGATTTTAAAGTATTGGAGATATGATGAAAATGAAATTTGTAAAAAATAATCAAACGGCAGTTTTCGCCCTGGGTGGCCTAGGCGAAATCGGTAAAAATACGTATGCCGTACAGTTTCAAGATGAAATTATTCTTATTGATGCAGGAATTAAATTCCCTGAAGATGAGCTTTTAGGAATTGACTACGTTATTCCTGACTACAGTTATTTAGTAAAAAATGCAGATAAAATCCGTGGCCTTTTCGTTACACATGGTCATGAAGATCACATCGGCGGAATTCCTTACTTATTAAGAGAATTAAACATTCCTATTTATGCAGGGAAATTAGCCCTTGGGCTTCTTCGCAACAAATTAGACGAGCATGGATTGCTTCGTACAGCTCAGCTTCATGAAATTACTGAAGATGACGTAATTAAATTCCGTAAAACATCGGTAACGTTCTTCCGCACAACTCACAGTATTCCTGATTCTTACGGAATTGTGGTAAAAACACCAAACGGACAAATCGTACATACAGGAGATTTCAAGTTTGATTTTACACCAGTGGGCGAACCGGCTAACTTAACAAAAATGGCTGAAATCGGGAAAGAAGGCGTTCTATGCTTGCTTTCAGACAGTACAAACAGTGAAATTCCTAACTTTACGATGTCTGAGCGCCGCGTAGGTGACAGCATTCATGACATTTTCCGTAAAGTAGACGGCCGTATTATTTTTGCAACGTTTGCTTCAAATATTCACCGCTTACAGCAAGTAGTGGAAGCAGCCGTATTGCATAACCGTAAAGTTGCTGTATTCGGACGCAGTATGGAAGCAGCTATTGAGATTGGCCAACAGCTTGGATATATTTCATGTCCAAAAGATACGTTCATTGAGCCTTCTCAAATTAACCGAATTCCAGCTAACCGCGTGACTATTTTATGTACGGGCAGCCAAGGTGAACCGATGGCAGCGCTATCTAGAATTGCAAATGGTACTCACCGCCAAATTCAAATTATCCCTGGAGATACAGTTGTATTCTCATCTTCACCTATTCCAGGAAATACAGTAAGTGTTAGCAAAACAATTGATATGCTATTCCGTGCAGGAGCAGAGGTCATTCACGGTGCTCTAAACGATATCCATACTTCTGGACACGGTGGACAGGAAGAGCAAAAACTAATGCTTCGCCTAATGAAACCAAAATACTTTATGCCAATTCACGGTGAGTATCGCATGCAGAAAATGCACATCAAACTTGCAACAGACTGTGGAGTTCCTGAAGAAAACTGCTTCATTATGGATAATGGAGAGGTGCTAGCTTTAAGCGACAGCGAAGCTTCAGTAGCTGGCAAAATCCCTTCAGGTTCTGTATATATTGACGGAAGCGGGATTGGTGACATTGGAAATATCGTACTTCGTGACCGCCGCATTTTATCTGAAGAAGGTCTTGTTATTGTCGTTGTAAGCATCAATATGAAAGACTTCAAGATCGCTGCTGGTCCAGACATTATCTCTCGTGGTTTTGTTTATATGCGCGAATCTGGTGACTTAATTAATGATGCACAGTCCCTCATTACAAAACACTTGAACAAAGTGATGGAACGTCGTACGTCACAATGGTCTGAGATTAAAAATGAAATCACAGACACATTGGCTCCATTCCTTTACGAAAAAACAAAGCGCCGTCCAATGATTTTACCAATCATTATGGAGGTTTAATACAAGAAAAAGAGCAGATGCAATTGCATCTGCTCTTTTTTATTAGGCACTGGCAAATTTATTTTCGAAGCGGTTGATATCTGCATCTGCTCCAATAACAATCAACACGTCCCCTTCTTGAATCGTTTCGGACGCCTGAGGAGAAACGATGATATCTCGATCACGCTTAATGGCTACAATGTTAATGCCATATTTCGCACGAATGTCTAACTCAATCAGCGTATTGCCAGCCATTCTTTTACTCGCTACTAATTCGACAATGCTGTGTTCTTCAGATAGCTCTAAATAATCCAGCACGCTGTTTGAAATCATGTTATTGGCAATTCTTCGTCCCATATCTCGTTCGGGATGCACGATAAAATTGGCGCCAATTTTTGATAATACTTTGGCATGATAATCATTTTGCGCTTTTACCGTTATTTTTTCAACGCCCAGCTCTTTTAGTATAAGGGTCGTCAAAATACTCGCCTGAATATTGTCACCAATAGCTACGATAACGTGATCAAAATTACGAATTCCTAAACTTTTTAGAACCGCTTCATCCATTGAATCGCCTACTACTGCGTGCGAAGCAACGTTAGCATACTCATTTACCTTTTCTTCATCAATATCAATCGCCAGAACTTCCATTCCTTGATCACTTAATGTTTTACAAATACTTCCACCAAATCTACCTAATCCGATGACTGCAAATTCCTTTTTCATTTGAATTCCTCCATTATGTACAGGAAAAAATCTGAACTACCGTTATTTTACCACAATTCTTTTGTATCAACCTCATTTTCCCGTTAACAACACTTATATGTCTTTACTATTTCTCATAGAAAAACAGAAGGATCAGCTCCCTCTGTTTTTTTAAGCTGTAGCATGGGTTTGAACAAGGTAATAATATACGCCTTTTTGCTGCATAAGTTCCCCGTGATTCCCTGTCTCAATAATGCTTCCGTGATCTAATACAATGATGTTATCTGCTTCTCGTATAGTAGATAGCCGATGAGCAATCATGATGGCCGTTCTGTTTTTTAACAGCGTTTTAAGCGCTTGTTGAATCTTTACTTCTGTTTCTGTATCGATGCTTGCTGTCGCTTCATCTAAAATGATAATACGAGGATCAGCCAACAGCGTTCGAGCAAATGAGATCAATTGACGCTCTCCCACCGATAAGACGTTTCCTCGCTCTTCTACTTCCGTATCATAACCTTTTTTCAAACGCTTTATAAAATCTGCAGCCCCTACCGCTTCTGCGGCCTTAATCACTTCATCATCGGTAGCATCGGGTTTTCCAAAACGAATATTCTCCGTAATGGTTCCTGAAAAAATAAAGGTTTCTTGCAGCACAATACTAATTTGCGCTCGTAAACTCGCTAACGTAATGTCTTGAATAGGCATATTATCAATTAAAATCTGTCCTTCGTTCACATCATAAAAACGCGTGATTAAATTAGCAATGGACGTTTTTCCAGATCCAGTATGCCCCACTAAAGCAACCGTCTGTCCTTCTTTTATTTCAATTGATACGTTGTTTAGAGCTTTCCGCTTCCCATCATAAGAAAATGAGACGTGCTTGAACTCAACTTTCCCCTTCATATCCTCTAAAGACGTAGCGGTTTCCAAATCTGCGACGAGAGGTTTTTCATCTAGAAATTCAAAAATACGCTCGGATGAAGCCATTCCCATTAATAATTGATTGTACACTTGCCCTAAACGAGAAATCGGTTCCCAAAACATCCCAAGATAAAAAGCAAATGATACAAAAATACCAATTGTTAGCCGTTCATCTTGAATAAGTACAGCGCCGAACCAAATTAAAATGGCCGTTCCGACAGCATTTGTGAGTTCTACAAACGGTCGAAACATGGCATTTTTTCGAGTAGCTTGCCTCCAGCTCTCGTAATTTTCACTGTTTATGCGATCAAAAAACAGCATATTTTCTTGTTCTTGAGCAAATGATTGAGTGACGCGAATGCCTTGAATACTCTCATTTAAATGTGAATTTAATACTGACTGCTTCATACGAACAACTTGCCATGACCGGCGAATTCTTCTTCTCAGCTTTGTGGAAATCAAGAACATAATCGGTAAAATGACTAAAACAGCACATGTCAAAGTAGGACTGAGAGAAAATAATATAACTACAATCCCAACTAACAATAAGAGGTCCATAAACAGATTAACTACCCCGTTAGTAAATAAATCTTGAAGAGAGTTAATATCATTCATAATCCTTACAAGAATAGAGCCTCCTGAACGCGTATCAAAAAACCGGTGCGACAGCCCTTGAACGTGGGTAAATAAATGTTTTCTTAAATCATATATAACGTGCTGCCCGAGTTGGTTCATCCATTTAATTCGAAAGACATTCGCAATATAAGATAGAATATACAAACTAAAGATTATGAAAACTAACTGCATGAGCAGCGTGCTATTCTTGTCTTTTACGGCATGATCAAGCGTATATACACCTATCAAAATAGGAATAGCGAGTCTAATGACCGTCGTGATAATGACCATAAGAAACGAGAAAGGAAGCAAGTTTTTTCGATATGGATGAAGATAACGAAACAAGCGGGCCATTTGCTTCCAGTTAAACATCTTATCAATGATTTGATCTGTTTGATAATAAAAGCGCTCTCGCACAACTTTATTTTTTTCGACTTCCATTCTATTCCTCCCTTGTTATACGTTCATCACCGACGTACTGCTTTCATATTGAATGTCATAAATGTTTTTATAAATCCCTTGCTTTTGAATGAGCGTTTCATGGCTTCCTCTCTCTTTTATGTGACCTTCATGTAAGACCAAGATTTCATCGGCATGTCGCAAGGAAGAAAGGCGGTGTGCGATAATAAACGTCGTACGATTTTTCATCACTTCTTTTAAAGCCAATTGAATTTCTCTTTCTGTTTTCATATCAACGGCACTGGTGGCATCATCTAATACTAGAATACTAGGATTTAAGATAAGCGCTCGTGCAATCGCAATACGCTGCTTTTGCCCGCCTGATAACCCCAGTCCTCTCTCTCCTAGCATCGTGTCATATCCATCTGGAAGCTCCATTATAAAATCATGCGCCTGCGCTCGTTTTGCAGCATCAATAATGTCTCCTCTAGAAATACCTGGTACGCCATAAGAGATGTTGGTTCCTATGCTGCTTGAGAACAAAAACGTTTCTTGAAGTACAAATCCAATTTCTTTCCGAAGAACAGAGAGCGGATACTCTTTAATCGGACGATGGTTAACTAAGATTTGTCCTGAAGTCGGTTCGTAAAACCTCGTGAGTAGCTGTGTTAAGCTTGTTTTGCCGGCTCCAGTTGCTCCAATTAAACCTACGACTTTTCCTTTAGAAGCAGAAAACGATATGTTCTCAAGCGATTTTTTATCCTCGTTTGGATAGGATAAGCTAACATTCTGAAACTCGACCGTTCCATTAATAGAGAAGCTTCCGGCATGCTCATGGACTTTTTCTTCTTCTTCTAAAATTTCTAGCAGCCTTTCACCTGAAGCTTTAGACTGTGAAAACATATTGATAACAAACCCTAGATTCATAATAGGCCACATCAAATAAGAGGTTAAGCTAAAGAAAGCAACAAGCTCTCCAGGACGTACGCTTCCGTTCATAACAAGCGCTCCTCCGTACGCAAGGAGACCAACAATAGATAAATTTCCTATAAACTCCATTAGGGGAAAATATGTTGCCCACACATTCGCTGTTTCAATGTTTCGATTTTTATAAACTCCGTTGGAATCGTTAAATTTAGAGGTTTGAAATTTTTCTCTTGATAATGATTTGACCGTCTGTATGCCGCTTATATTTTCTTGAACATTTGTATTAAGTTCCCCAAACGATTGGCGAATTAAGCGAAACGCTGGATGAACGCGTTTATCAAAACGATAAACAGCTACCCCCAAAAAAGGCAGCAGGCAGATTGTGACCAGAGTGAGTGAAATAGAGTAATAGAACATAACGGAAAAGCTGGCAGTAAGTAAAATAACGAAGCGAATTAATTCTGAGAAGCCAAAAGATAGAAAAAAACGAAATCCTTCTACATCAGCTGTCAACCTGGACATCAAGTCCCCTGTTTTAGCATTGTCATAGTAAGAAAACGGTAAATACTGAAGTTTGCGGTAAAGTTTATTGCGAAGAGTATACACGGACTTAATTCCAAATAAGTCGCCGTAATATTGCTGAATATATGTAAAGATTCCTTTGACAATCATCAGTCCAATAAAAATAAATGCTACATTATCGACTAGCTGATATTGTTTTCCCAACACAATATGATCAATCGTATATTGCAGCACAATAGGGTAAATCACAGTGATGGAGGTGACAAATAACAAACAAATAGCAGAATAAAAAAAGTACATTCGGTACGGCAAATAAAAATCTTTTAGTTTTTTAAACGTTCCCATATACCCCGTCCTTTCCTTTAGCTAAAATGTGCCACACATATTTAAATATATCGGTTCCCGAAATAAATTACCATAATTTTTAGATATTTTATCAAAAAAAGGTAAATAGTCATAAAAAAGAGGTTGGAATATAGCTAAATGAATCCAATCTAAAGAAGAACAAATGGAATACACAAAACCTATTCACCATAACAAAAAAACGAACCACCAATCAAATATGTTGATTAGTGGTTCGTTTGTCACTTGGACTAAAATACTTTTGTCCCAGCCTCTTTTTTTATTGTTTTTCTACTGCATGTCCACCGAACTCATTGCGAAGAGCGGCTACTACTTTACCTGTAAACGTATCATCTTCAAGTGAGCGATAGCGCATCATTAAGGATAGAGCAATAACTGGCGTTGGCACTTGTAAATCTAATGCTGATTCTACTGTCCACTTTCCTTCTCCAGAAGAGTTCATTACTCCTCGAATCCCCTCAAGTTTTGCATCTTTTGAAAATGCACGTTCCATTAATTCGATTAACCATGAGCGAATAACAGAGCCATTATTCCATACGCGGGCTACGGCTTCATAGTCATAGTCAAATTCACTTTTCTCTAACACATCAAAACCTTCAGCAATTGCTTGCATCATGCCGTACTCAATTCCGTTATGAACCATTTTTAAGAAATGACCGCTTCCTGCTGCACCTGAATAGAGATAGCCGTTTTCTACGTTGATGTCGTGGAAAATAGGTTCGATTGTAGCAAATGCTTCTTTATCTCCCCCAATCATCATACAAGCACCGTTTCGGGCACCTTCCATTCCGCCGCTTGTTCCAACATCAAAATAGTGAATTCCTTTTTCAGCAGAAGCTGCAGCACGTCGTACAGAATCTTTATACTTAGAATTACCGCCTTCGATAATCATATCTCCTTCTTCAAGTAGTTCTTGAAGCTCAGAAATTACTTTTTCTGTGAGCTCTCCAGCCGGAACCATTACCCAAGCAATGCGTGGTTTTTCTAATTTGCTCACTAATTCTTTGATGGAAGAAGCTCCTTCTGCTCCCTTTTCTGATACTTTCTGTACTGCTTCGTTGTTCACATCGAATGCTACCACAGAATGGTTATGATCGAGTAAATTCAATACTAAATTTGCTCCCATTTTCCCTAAGCCAATCATGCCTAATTTCATATGTAAATTACCTCCAATAGTAAGTTTCCTATCATGTTGTTAGTGTTAGTATGGTGTAAACTCACAAGAAAAAATCCACATTTTTATATTTCCTTTATCAGTTACTTCCTACACACAAAAAAGAAAACCATTCGATGCAAGTTCTACTAAGCATCGAATGCTTTTCACCTGTTACAACTGCCTGTATTTATTCGTTCTCGCCTAATACACGATTCACGCGCTTTTCAAGCATTTTCATACCGCTTCCACCAGCTTGGAAGTGGCGTAGCTGACCTGTTTTGTCAAATACGTAATATGCCGGTACATATTGATTTTCAAATGCATCCGTCAATTTATGTTCACTGTCTACAAAAATTGGCTGCGTAATATCATGTTCTGCTGCTACTTCTTTAATTTTTGTTAAGTCTAAATCATCTTCAGAGCGCGGCATATGAACGGCTACTACGTTTAATTGATCTTTGTATTGGTCGCGAAATTCATTTACTTGAGGCATTGCTTCTTTACATAAATGACAGCTTACTGACCAAAAATGAATAAGCGTTGGCTTTTCGCCAATTAGCTGCTCTTTTGTAACCTCTCCGTTTAACCATTCTGTAGCGCCTGTTAACTCAGGCATTGGCTGACGTAATTTCATGAATAAAAGCCTCCCTTATTTTCACTATTATTGACTATATGTTCTTTATTATCCGATGAAAAAAAGGCCTAACGTGGACGTTAGACCTTTTAAACGTTGTGCTTACGCGTTTAAAGTAGCTTGACCTGGTTTCCAGTTAGCTGGGCAAAGTCCGCCAGTTTGTAACGCTTGAAGAACACGTAAAGTTTCATCAACGTCACGGCCAATATTGTTGTGGTTTACAACTGAATATTGTAATTCGCCTTCTGGGCTGATGATGTATAAACCGCGAAGTGCTACACCTTCTTCTTCAATTAAAACGCCGTACTCACGAGAAACAACGTGATTTGTATCAGCTGCTAATGGATATTTAAGATCACCTAAACCATTATCTTTACGATCAGTGTTGATCCAAGCTAAGTGTGTATGGATTGTGTCTGTAGAAACACCGATTACTTCTGCGTCAAGATCTTCAAACTCATCATAACGGTCAGAAAGTGCAGTGATTTCTGTTGGACATACAAATGTAAAGTCCATTGGATAGAAGAATAATACTGTCCATTTGTCATTTTTAATATTTTCTTCTAAGCTAACTTTACCGAATTCTTTGTTTGATAATACAGCTTCCATTTCAAAGCGTGGAGCTTGTTTACCTACCATACGTTCTGGCATACATGATCCCTCCAAATAATTATTAAATGAGAAAATGTATAAAACATTCTCACTTATGTACTGTTATAACGGTTTTCATTATAATGGATATTGTTTTTTTAGTCAATATTAATTAAGAATGAATTTAAACAACATCTTATAATGGTAACATAGTTGTTATGCCCGCCTTTAGGGCAAATTAAACCCTGACTTCAGCAAAAAAATGCTATAAAAGGGTTGCATTTATTTACCTTCTCAGTTTAGCATGTCTAATATCGGGAATAAACAAATGTGCTCATACTCTTACAAAATCTTTTCCACAGAATAAATTCCCACTTATTAATATTGAAACAGAACATAGGAAGGATGAACAACTAATGTTTAAGATGCAAGACATCAACTGGGAACAGCTTCTTACCAATGCTGGAGTTATTGTGTTAAAACTTATTGCCATTACCATTGTATTTTTACTTGTACGAGCAATTGGTAAAAAAGTTATTGAACGTTCCTTTGAAAAAATGGGCGAGCGCGAAAATACTACGCGCGGACGCATGCTCACACTCAAAAGTTTAACCGTTAACGTGTTTTCATATGTACTTATTTTTATTTTTATCGTTATGCTGCTTGAAGCAGTAAATATCCATGCCACAGCTCTATTAGCTGGTGCCGGAGTTGTGGGTCTAGCAATCGGGTTCGGTGCTCAAGGACTGGTTAGCGACGTTGTAACAGGTTTCTTTTTACTTCTTGAAAAACAGCTGGATGTTGACGACTATGTAACAACCGGAAGTTTCTCAGGAATTGTGGAATCAGTAGGTCTTCGTACTACTCAAATTCGCGGATTTGATGGAACTTTACACTATGTGCCTAACCGTGAAATTACAAGCTTAAGCAATCATTCTCGAGGCAATATGCGCGCGTTGATTGATATTGGCATTTCGTATGATGATGACATCGACAAAGCAATTTCCGTACTAGAAAAAGTATGCGAGCGCGTTGCTGCAACAAATGAAAACATTGTAGAAGGACCAAGCGTGATAGGAGTTCAAGGTTTAGGCGCATCGGACGTTGTGCTTCGTGTAGTTGGCAAAGCTAAAAACGGTGAACAGTGGGGGGTTGAACGTCAGCTTCGCAAAGAGTTTAAAGAAGCGTTTGACGCAAACGGTATTGATATTCCGTTCCCTCATCAAGTAAATATTGATAAAAAGCAGCCTGAAGATGCCAAGCAGCCTCAGCATGCATAAAAAATAGCCGAAGGATTTATTCCTTCGGCTTTCTTTTATCCTTGTACCTTGTTGCCTACTTGCTGACAAATTTCTTCTGCCGTTAATCCGCTAGCTGTAATAACTGAGCCTTGCGTTACTGCATCAGAAATCCCCATTACGTTTGAATCCTGTCCTGTTACAACACAGCAATCGCACCCTTGTGCATCACTTTCGTTGCGTAATTGTACCACTTCATGTCCGAGCTGCTGAAGTGCAGCCTGTACATCTGTTAAACCGTATTCTACACCAATTCGTGCCATCGTTGCCCACCTCCTCATGGTATTAATTTAGCCATAAGGAAAAATGATTATACGATTTATTGATTGCCTTTATGTTCAAAATATTTTGTAATAAGTGAAATCGCAGTATCTATTGCGCCTTCATGAGGCTGCAGCTTTGCATGATGAAGCCCATATTCAGACTGAACACCAAGCCAAAACATAAATCCAGGAATATCTTTTAGCATATAGCCAAAATCTTCTCCTGTCATTGCTTCTTTGCATTCAATCACATGCACGTCCGTTTGCGCTTTGGTAAATTCCATAAACTCTCGCGTGACTTCATGATGATTATATACTTGATGATACATACAGCCATAATCAATGGCTGTTTCACACTGATACCCTACTTCTACTCCTTTAACAATCGCTTCAATTCGTTCTTTAACACGCGTCATTGATTCAGGAGATAGCGTGCGAATGGTTCCTTCTATGCGAGCTCGCTCCGCAATAATATTTTGAACCGTCCCGCCTTGAATTTTCCCTACTGTAATTACAGCGCTGTCTAGCGGATCAACGTTGCGAGCAACAATAGTTTGAAGCTGTGAAACGAGCTGACATGCAGCAACTACCATATCATTTGTTGTATGTGGATAAGCAGCATGCCCGCCTTTTCCTTTTAAATCAATAAATAGCTCAGACGTGTTAGCAAATAGTAACCCTTCCTTCAGTGCAATCGACCCAACAGGATATTCAGGAGCTACGTGAAGGGCGAAGATGAAATCTGGAAGCCACTCTTTCATGATATCGCTTTGGAGCATCGGCTGTGCTCCTCCTGGACCTTCTTCTGCAGGTTGAAAGATGAACAATACATTATCTTTGATTTCATGCTGAACAAAGTAAGTCAGTACACCTAGCCCAATGGCCATATGCATATCATGTCCGCAGGCATGCATGAGTCCTTCATGCTGTGATTGAAAAGAATAATTCGTTTCTTCCGTGATAGGAAGACCGTCAATATCTGCTCGGTAGCCTATTGTTTTAGTTGGGTTTGTACCATGTACTTTAACAAAGAGTCCTGTTTTCCACGTCTTTACTTCTAAGCGCTCTTGCGGAAGAGTGTTAATATAATCAAGCAAAAAACGCTGTGTTTTCACCTCTTGAAACCCTAATTCAGGAATTTTATGTAGCTCTCTTCTTATTTTCACAAATTCATTTTCAGCCATGTGTATGTCCTCCTCACGAAATAAAGAAGAAAGCGTGGTTGCCCACGCTTCCAACTTGTCCATATGATACGTTTAAGGATTCAGTATCCCAATCGCTAAAACCTATTAATTCAGCAAAGAAAAAGCGTAAACTGATCGTTTTTCTTATTCTTCGTTTAATTGACGCAATTCTTGCTTGATTTCTGTTTTAGACTTTGTTTTTTCGTCAATTTCTTTAATAACGCGAGCCGGCGTACCTGCTACTACTGTGTAAGGAGCTACATCTTCTACCACAATTGCACCTGCAGCAACTACGGCGCCTTTACCTACTGTTACACCTTCAAGAACAACAGCATTAGCACCGATTACTACATCATCTTCTACTACAACTGGTTTTGCAGAAGGTGGCTCAATAACACCAGCTAATACAGAACCTGCGCCGATATGACAGTTTTTACCTACTGTTGCACGACCACCAAGTACTACGTTCATGTCGATCATTGTTCCTTCACCGATTACAGAACCGATGTTAATAGATGCACCCATCATAATAACAGCGTTGTCTCCGATTTCAACTTGATCGCGAATAATAGCGCCTGGCTCAATACGAGCTTTAATTCCTTTCATATCTAATAAAGGAATCGCAGAGTTGCGGCGATCGTTTTCAATTACGTAGTCTTCAATTTTTCCTTCGTTTGCTTCAATAGCAGCTTTAATCTCTTTCCATTCACCGAATACTACACCTGTGTTACCCGTTACGAATGTTTTAGAAGATGAACCAAAGTCAATTCCTTCTACTTCACCTTTTACGTAAACTTTTACCGGTGTTGATTTTGTGCTGTTTTGAATAAATGAGATAATCTCATTAGCATCCATCATTTTCATTATGTATTCCTCCTAAGTAAGCAATGTCTCATTTAATGTAACAAAATGCTTTCACAATGACAAGCTTCATTATCGTTTTAATAAAAAGATAACGATTGCAAATAAAAAAAGCGAGCATCCAGGCTCGCTTTAGACCGTTTCTCTTACATATTCACGTACAATATCAACAAATGCTCGAACTTGCTTCAGTTTAAAAGCTGATTCATATCCAACTAAAGAAGTGTCTCGCGTAATTGGCTCTCCATTTGCTTTCAGAAGCGGCGTCCGGTGAATATGGCTTCCAGCTTCTTTAATAGCAATCGATGGTAAAATAGCGAAGCCAAGACCATTTAAAGCCATTTGCTTACACGTCTCAATCTGATCCACTACAATCGTACGCTTCGGTGTAGTATGAAACTCTCGATGCCACCATTCTAAAATTTCTTGATAATACGTTGAGTCACTTTTAAATTGAATAAATGGTCGATGAGTATTTACTACTTCCGCTGCCCTTTCAATTTCTGAATCAACTAGGTAAAGAGGATCTGTAAACAAATGTTCTTTGACACCCTTCCAATCCGGGTTTCCGCGTATGATTCCAATATGTACCTCATCTTCGTACAGGTAGCGAAGCATTTCACTGCTCCAGCCGGTTACAAGAGAGATTTTAGCATGTGGGTAACGATCCATATAGCGTTTTAACACCGCCGGCAGCCAGTGCTGTCCAATAATCGAAGCCACCGCTAATTTGAGTGTACCATATACTTCATTATCTAAATGATGCAAGTCCTCGCGAACCCGATCTTCTTTTTCTACCACTTCTTTTGCAAATTGAACAATCTTTTCTCCAGCAGGCGTTAATGACAGTCCTTTTTGCGAACGAATGAAGATTTGTGTATCCCATGCTTTTTCAATGGTTTGCAGCCTCTGTGATAAAGCTGGTTGCGATACAAATAATCTCTCTGCAGCTTTTCTCATATTTAATTCTTGAGCTAATACAACGAGCATTCGACATTCTATTAATTGCATTCAGTTATTCCTTTCAAGCCTCTTTTTACTTTCATTTTACCTTTATCATATAAGAAAAAAACGCAGAAAGATAGGCTGAAACACGATTTCTTAAAAAAATTATTGAAATGACTCCTTCGGGAGAATAAGGGACTGTCTTCTTAATGACTTTAACAAATTTCTTCGTGTTAAAATCCCTTCAAAAATACCATCTTCATTCTCTACGCATAAAAAAGGATGGTTAATCATGGCATTTATGACTTTTAATACGGATTTTTTCATGGAGACACGAGGGACATTTTGATTCATAACTTCTTCTACTTTCATGGTTTCTAATCGTTCAAATTCAATGCGCTTTAATCCTAAAATCGAATCTAAAATAAGTGTCATGCTCACGAACCCCTGCAGCTGAAACCTTGGATTTAATACGGGAATGGACGTATAGCCAGTCTTTGTTAACACAAGCAAAGCATGTTCTAAATTATTTCCCACTTGAACATGAGCAACTTTATCAGAAGTGACAAGCAAATCTCGAAGTTCAATTTGATTTAACTGATTGTGATCAATATCAATCATTTATACATTCTCCTTCCATTTCTCATAACTTCCACGTGTGTAAAGAGAAAAAGAACAAGCTACAAAATGAAAATAGCTTGCTTACGTAAATGCGAATCTTTAAGAGGCAATAGAAGCAGACACACTCGATGTTCTCCCTTATATGTTAAGTCTAGATTTTTTTGAAACAAGTGTCAACGAAAGTTCATAATTATCTGAATTTTTTATTTTTATTTTTTTACAGCATTCGACCCGTTCCTTCCATTTATCAGAAAATCTGCTATCACTTTGTCGATATTTCTCGGGAAAATAGGGCGGAAGCCACCGCAAAAACTCCATACGTAGCAACAAAAAAATGCCGCAAAGTATAAAATCCTTTGCGGCATTCGCTTTGCTTTATCCCTTAATGAATAAGTTCAAAAATTTCAATTGCAATCATATCAACGTTATCAAATTGATAAACGGCTGGCTTTTCACCATCTTGATATACTTCAAGTTCGTATGTTTCAGTTTTTGCATGATATTTCACGCTGCAAATTCTTTTTCCCTCTACTTCGAAGAAGCGTTGTGGCGCTTCACTTCCACTTGCTTGCTCACGGAGATTCACAAGACGAGTTAAAATACCTTGTAATTGTGACATATAATCTCTCCTTTCACCTATTACATCATTACGCATTCGACTTTTCTACAATATCAATTCAAATAAATCCTTTATCTAAACTAATACTTAAAAGACACCATTTCACTATATGCCACATACTAAAAAAACACAAGTACTTTACGTGATTTTTCATAAGAAAATGCCTTATTATAGCGATATATGTCGTTTTTTATTATAATAACATAGCGATATACTATGTATCATACAAAACTTTATTCTACTTTAACATCATTCATTTTGATATAGGGAGGTGCTTTCATTGAGATCTATAGAGTTGTACACACAACCAGCTTGCCCACCTTGCGAAATTGTTAAACAGTTTTTACAGCATCACCACGTTTCCTATAAAGAATTTGACGTATCTAAAGATGCTTCTGCTCGAAAACGAATGACTACTGAGTTAGAGTCTTATTCCACTCCGACCATTCGTGTTGACCAGGAAATTATCAGAGGATTTGACCTTCAAGCGCTTGAGAAGCTTCTTAACATCGGGTAACAGAAACACTCAAAATAAGCTTTCCTCGGCTATTTTGAGTGTTTCTTACTATATATAAGCTTTTGCACTTTCCATTTCCCCTGTTTTTTTACTAAAGTGATCATTTCATAATGATCTTGGTATTTTACCCGTTCATTATGCACAGCCGGAAAAAATTGATAGACATAAGCTTTATTTTGGTCGGAATGAAGAGCTACCTTCGTCTGTTCATCGAAAGAAAAGAAAGGGATGTAGTGTGTTAAATATTCAGGTCCCTCTCCGACATAACCTTGAGTTTTTTGTAAGAGAGCCTCGTTAAAAAATACAGATGCATACTCATCATCCAAAAACAATTTCAGCTCACGAGCTGCATCTTGATTAGTATGGGCAGACGCAGCTCTTAGCTGAGCCTGATAAGCGTCCTGCAAATTTATAAAGATTTCATGCCTAATCTCTCCTGACACTTCTGCATGAACAGGTTTTCCTGAGTACAAGACAATCAGCAAAAAGACAAGTAAGCATATTTTCTTCAAATTAAATCAGCTCCTTAGCTTCTTTTTTATTAGAATTCCGAAATTTCCCCTGCCTATGCATATCTCTATAGCCGACTGTCGTTCTCCTTTAAAAAAACATAAAAAACCGGCAACCACTTTTGCTAGTTGCCGGTTTAACTTCTATTTATTTATTCTCTACAAAACGTCTCTTTCGTATAAAAAAGAATATGAAATATCAAGGAATATATAGTGCATATTATCAATTGGATACGAAAACGTTCGGATATTCTCGCCTGTTTCAATATCATTATACAAATCTGATAGTATGCCTTTTTTTTCATAGCTCATTCGAATAATATTTTCAAGAAAATATGGGCGCCAGCTCCAATTTTTCTTTACATATTCAGGCTCAAGAATCCAATCCTCGTTTTTCTTTACATAGTTAGAAGACTTTTGAAATCCATTTTCATCGCAGATGTAAAGGCGAAAACACACGTTGGATAGTTCTTCTGCAATAACAGGCAGCATCTCGTCATACGTTTCTAGCTTTCTGCACTTTGTCATTACCTGCTGCATTTTATCTTGAAAGCGTTCTGTCAGCTGATAAACAGCAAGCAGCTTTTTCTTTTCGTGAGCGATATACATTTCAAAACGTTCCTTTAGTTTATCCTTTAAGATGTCCGGATCGACAAGTTCAGCAGCCGGCTTATGTAAATAATAACCTTGAAAATACCTGCCTCCGTTTCTCCATGCATATTGCAGCTGATAGGAGGCTTCTATATCTTCGTATAGAAGCGTAGCACCCATTTTTCTTGCTAACAGAGATAAAGAATACAATACGTCTTGATACGACTGCGCCATGTCTGTTTGTCTTAGAATATGTAAATCTACTTTTAAGATATCTGGTGAAAGCAACCCAATCCTGTCTAGATTACTACTTTCTTTTCCTATATTATCAATTGCAATCTTAATACCATATGTTTGATAATACTTTAGTAAGTGTTGAAGTGATTCCAAATCTCCACTAAAATTGTGTTCTGTAATCTCAAGAACAATTCGATCAAGCGATAATCCTTTATTTTCGAAAAGTTGCAATAATTCTAGCAAGGATTCTCCATGATCGTTCATTAATAAATTAGGGTTCTGATTAATAAAAATTAAAAATTGTTCTTCCTGGGTCAACATATGCTCGAGCGCTTGTGTTAAAACAGCATAATCAACTTCTATGCGATATTCATCCGGAATCGCATCATCATGAAAGAATGGGCCGAGACTTTTAATTTCCCCTTCATCTTGAAACCTCGCCAACACTTCATAGCCAATTACTCTATGTCCATCTGCACTAAAAATTGCTTGATAATACGGAAGAGTTTTCTCTATGTTTGTTAATACATCTAACGGGTCCACTCAACTCTCCCCTCTCCTTGTTCACTTTACGTTAGTATAATACGAATAGCATAATTTTGCTAGTCCTTCTCGGTTTGCTTTATACTTTTTAGTGCGTATCCAAGCTTAAAAAGGATGCTGATTTAGCCATTGTCCCCCGTCCATTGTGATGCATTCACCATTGATATAAGACGCTTCATCGGAGAATAAGAAACTAGCTAATCCTGCTATCTCCTCAGGAGTTCCAAGGCGTCCTAATGGTACAGAATTTAATGTACGCGCTTTCATTTTTTCTGACTCAAATAATTTATCGGCTCCTCCTGTTCGCTCAATTGGCCCCGGCGCAATTGCATTCACCCGTATACCATATCTCTTTCCCCACTCTACTGCGAGCGTGCGCGTCATGGTTAAAACTCCTGACTTGGCACAAGCTGAATGAATAACACCTGCTCCTGCATTCCAGGCATATGTAGCCACAATGTTTGTAATGGCTCCTTTTGCACCTTTATCGATCCAATATTTTCCTACTGCGGAACTGCAATAAAATGTACCATTTAATACGATATTAATTACGCTGTTCCATCCGTTAATGGATAAATCTTCAGCTGCACATATAAAATTGCCTGCAGCATTATTAACTAAAAAATCAATTTGTCCAAATGCCTTGTCTGTTTCTTGAACCATTCGTTCCACATCTTCTGGATTGCGTACATCCATCACCACTGAAAGTACCTGTCCATCAAATGTTTTAATTTCATTTTCCGTCTCTTGTAATCGATCGGCTGACCTGCCTGTGATTACCACATGAGCACCTTGTTCTGCAAATCGCTTCGCCATATGTTTTCCCATTCCACTTGAACCGCCAGTAACAATTACGACCTTGTTCTTCAATTTATCTTCCTCCCCAAAACATAAGTGTTTTACAACTTTTATTTTACTATTTTTTCTGAATAAAGTGAAACTTTTATCTATTTAACTTAAAAGCAGACTTCTCGTTGTGATGATAAAAAAAACAATGCTATAATGAAAACTTGAAAACTATAAGGAATAGGTTGATTTTGCATGAAAAAGACGTATACAAGACGATCTTTTTTGAAAGGACTAGCGTCCATTTCGTTAGGGTCTTTGCTCACCACGTCTTTTGGGTATACATATGCCAAATATATTGAGCCTAGACGTCTGCAAATTGTTCGTCATACAATTACTTCTAAAAACATTCCGAAAAGCTTTAACGGAATAAAAATTTTACAATTTAGTGATATTCACCTTGGACTCTCTTATGATTTATTACAACTAGAACAGCTTATGGTAACCATAAATAATTTGAAGCCTACTATTATATTGTTTACTGGAGATTTAATGGATGTACCTAATGAATACCCGCATCCAGAAAGAATCCCCCCGATTTTACAAAGGCTTCAGGCTCCTCTTGGAAAATACGCAATATATGGAAACCATGATCATGGAGGGTATGGAACAAACATCTACAAACAAGCCATTGAAGACGCAGGATTTAGACTTCTAGTAAATGAAGTTGACACGGTGTCCATGCCTGATAAAAGCTACATTCACATTTGTGGACTCGATGATATTATGCTTGGGAATCCACAATATGAGGGAACGCTAGGGCAATTACAGCCGGATATCTTTTCTATTGCTATGATTCATGAACCTGACGTTGCTGTCAAAGCAGCTCCTTTCCCAGTGGATCTTCAGCTCTCCGGCCATAGTCATGGAGGCCAAATTCAAATTCCTTTTTACGGCCCTTTGATTACACCGCCCTTTGGGACGGTTTACCCTGAAGGAATGTACGAAGTTGGAGATTCTAAAATGAAGCTTTATGTGAATAGAGGCTTAGGAACCACGCGCATTCCTTTTCGTTTTTTAGCTACGCCTGAAATTACGCTTTTCACCTTGCAAAAAACATAAAAACGCCCCTACAGGGCGTTTTTATGTTGATTGTCTTTTTTTAGCTGATCATGACCGCCTAATTCTAGTCTTAAAGAAATAAACCAGGCTCAAAAGCTTTCGTTCAGCCATACACTACAAAGACAACTGACAAGGAGGTTAAATTATGTACTATCAATATCCCTATGCAGGATATCGTAATATTCCAAATGGTGACGAGCGCTTTTTTGGATTTCCTTTTGTTGCTGGCTTAGCTGGTGGGCTGCTTGGCGGACTAGCTGTTGGCGGTTTTGGAGGCAGACCTGGGTGCTGTCCACCACCTTATCCTTATCCGGTTCCGTTTTACGGCGGTGGATTTCCTGGAGGTGGATTTCCTGGAGGTGGATTTCCTGGAGGAGGCTACCCTGGTGCCGGCTATGGAGGCGGTGCTCCTGTCTATAACACATATTACGGACCTGGATACGGTCCTGTTGGTCCCATTCCTAGATAATAACATGACTAAAAAGCCGAGCACTCGGCTTTTTTTATATTATTCCTCATCGTCGCAAAGAGCATATTGACAAAAGATCTCTTGACTATTAATAGAGAGCTCATGTTCTTTTTTTATGACGTAATGATAATTCCCTTCTGAATCTTGTTCTCGTGCTTTTACATTATCAGCAAGCATAATTTTAAGCCACTTCCACACTTTTTTTTTCAAATGTGTATCCAAGATAGGAAATAAAATTTCTACTCGTTTCACCATATTTCTTGTCATCATATCCGCAGATGAAAAGAAAAACTTTTCCTGTTTATTATGATGAAAATAATAAATTCGGCTATGTTCTAAAAATCGTCCCACAATGCTTCTTACTCTTATATTCTCGCTAACGCCTTCAATTTGAGGGCGCAAGCAGCATGCTCCTCTAACAATGAGTTCGATTGTCACACCCGCTATAGAAGCTTCATATAGCTTCATAATTAAAATTTTATCCGTCAATGAGTTCATCTTCCCAATGATTCTTCCATTGCCATACCGTCTGTGATAATGGATTTCCTTATCAATGAGATGCAAAAAATCATTTCTTATATCAAATGGTGCAACGGATAAATGATGATATACTGGTTTTTGCGTATAGCCACTTAAGTAATTAAAAAAATTGGCCGCATCTATCCCGATGTTTCGGTTGACAGTGAAAAGACTTATATCCGTATAGATCTTTGCCGTCGCATCGTTGTAATTCCCAGTACCAAGATGAACAAATCGCTTAATATGCTCTCCTTCCCTTCTCATCACGAGCGTAATTTTACCATGCGTTTTTAAATGCGTCATTCCATATATCACGTGGCATCCTGCCCGCTCTAACTCTTTAGCCCATTGCACATTATTCTTTTCATCAAACCTTGCTTTTAGTTCAACTAGTACCGTCACTTGTTTACCTTTTGCAGCCGCTCTTTTTAATGCTTTAATAACGGGAGAATCTCCGCTTACCCTGTATAACGTCTGCTTAATAGCTAGCACATTTTCATCGTCTGCTGCACAGTTCACAAAATCAAGTACCGGCTTAAACGATTCATAAGGATGATGAAGCAAGATGTCTCTTTGAATCATTTGGTCGAAAACATTTTGATCCGGGTGTAACTCTGTTGTAAGCTTAGGAATAAAGGTTTTTTCAGCGAGCTCTTCATGCGTAGATTTAAGTAATCTATAAAATGAAAATAAACTGGTTAAGTCCAGCTGTACGTTGATCTCATACACATCTTCATCGTCAATTTCAAGGACTGACTTTAAATACGCTAGTACACCCAGATCATATGGACTCTTAATCTCAAGCCGAACAGCCGCTCCCCATTTTCGCTTCTGCAACTCTTCTTCAATCTCTTTTAGTAAATCTTGAGCGTCTTCTTCGTGAATAGTCATATCTGCGTTGCGTGTAATTCGAAATTGAGAAACGGAAGAAACGTGATACCCCTTAAACAATTTTTTAATAAAATAGGCAATCACATCCTCTAGCAATATAAATAGACGGGTAGAATCTGACGTAGCTATTTCAATATAGCGCGTTAGCATCGAAGGTACTTGGACGATAGCTAGTCTTCCTTTTATCTCGGCAATTTGCTGCTCATCATTTAACTTTTCTGAAAGGACGACTGCTAAGTTCAAGCTTTTATTCATCAACATAGGAAACGGCCGGTAGGTATCGATAGCCATAGGAGTTAATACGGGAAAGATTTGCTCGTCAAAATACTGTTCAAGCTTATCTAGATTTGATTTCTCCAGCTTTTCAATGGTAATGATTTCCACACCGTATTTCTGTAATTCGGGAAGAAGTGTGTGAATATACGTATCATACTGCTGCTTGACAAGATTGTGGTTTTGTTTGGAGATAGAGAATAGCTGCTGTGTAGGAGTTAAGCCTGCTTTGTTTTCGGGTTTATTAAATCCAGCCTTCACCTGATCTTTTAACCCCGCTACCCGAATCATAAAAAACTCATCCAGATTCGAACTGAAAATCCCTAGAAATTTAAATCGCTCAAGCAAAGGGTTTTTCGTATCTACAGCTTCTTCCAGCACCCGCTTGTTAAAGGCCAGCCAGCTCAATTCACGATTATTGTAATAAGCTGAATCAGCCACTTGTATGGTTTGCTTATAAGTGCGATTACTTTCTAACATTAGCCTCACCTTCCAGGATAATGGATTTAATCTAGTTAGCTATACTGAATATTCTAACCGATCCAGCGTTATTCTAAAGCTTAGTAAATTCAAGAACAATATTTTTTTTTACTACTTTTTCTAGATGCTTTTTTTGTTTTTCAGCCTGATACTGTTCAGGAAGAAAGGTTTTTGTACATAATAGTTTAATCGTAACTGTGTTTCCATCACTTTTCATGTCAATATGTTGAACAACATTTCGCTTTGTTGCATGTAAGCCATCAGCTATTTTTAAAACCGCACCGAGCAGCTGGACTTTTTTTTGTTCTTCTTTTGTTAACCACTTTTTAAAAGGAGCAACATATTGCCTAAAAGAAGACCTCCCTTTATATGAAGAAACAAGTGCCAGCTTTAAACGTTCTCTATGTGAAATTCCATCTATTGTACGATTAGCAAGCACATAAAACGTATGCTGGCTGCTTGATTCCGCATCAATATACTCTCCTATATCATACACTTGCGCAGCTTTTATAAGAAGCTCTAGGTCATCCTCTTTTAAATCAACCGGTCCCTGCTCCCTAAGATGCTGAAACATCATAATAGCTGTGCGCGTAAGCTGTTTGACGTACTCTTTACTTACTTCAAACTCTTCCATTATTTCTTGAAAACTTTGCTGTATGACGTCCGGGTACATTGGCTGGATATTAGCATCAGATGCTTCTTTAAATAACACCCCTTCTCTCAAGCCTTTGCGGCTTAAGATAAAGCGAGTCGCGTTCACGGTTTCATATACTGATTGAAATACTTCAATCGCTGGCAAAATTGTCTCCGCACGATCTTTTGACAAGCGGTCTAGCTTTTGAAGATTGTGATAAGACAATGAGCCAATAGCCGATTTCACATGCAATATATCAGCTAAATTCATTTCATATTGATGCAGCCCCGCGAGAGGATAGTGGATAAAACCTTGATGCAGTTGCACCATACTTCTTGCACTTCCTCCAATTGCTACAATCGGAACATGGCGATTTAAAAGCCACGGAACAGTATGGAAATGCCGGAGCACGAAATCCCGGATTTTCACTTTTTCTTCTGCAGTGGGAATATTGCCTTTGACGAACTGCAGACTTAGAGATAAGGTACCGAACGGAAAGCTGTGGTACTGCACTAACTCTCGATTGTGAAAATACGTAACTTCCGTACTTCCCCCGCCAATGTCAATTGTAATGGCTTCTTCGATCGAAGTGGAATGAATAACGGCAACAAAGCCGTAATACGCTTCTTCATATTCAGACAATAGTTGAATAGAAAAGCCCGTTTCTTTTTTTACAACCGCTAGAATTTCTTTTGCATTAGTCGCTTGACGGATGGTAGCTGTGGCCACACAAGTAACGTGCGGCAGCTGATGATGCTTGGTAATAACTCCAAACGTTTTAAACGTATCAAGTAAGGTATATATTCCTTTAGCCGTTAACACTCCTTCTTTACTTAAATAATTTCGAAGCCGTGCAGCTACTTTCACGTTTTCAATTTGCTTAAACCCTCTGCCTTTTTTGTATTTATAAATAACAAGGCGTATCGTATTTGAACCTATATCAATCAGTCCATGCTTATAAGTCAATGTAATGTCAACACCTTTTTCAAAATAACTTTATGCTCACAAAAGTCACTTTTACTTTTTCCAATCGTATACTGTTACAACATAGTCATATATCAAAGGAGCGAAGTTAATGAGATATATAGTAAAGCGGGGTGAAACCTGGCAAAGCGTTTCAGGTGACTACCGGATTCCGGTTGAAGACCTGTGGATGGCTAATCCTTTTGTAAACCATCGTACGCTGAAGCCTGGGCAAGTAATCATCATTCCAAACCTCCCAGATAAAGAGCTCATTCCTTACACAATCCACGTGTTTATTGCTGAAAAACAGCTTGAATTACGAAGAAACAATATCATACAAAAAGTCTATCCTATTGCAGCAGGAAAAATGCTGAGCGCAACCCCTACTGGAGACTTTGTTATCGTTAACCGGGAACCAAACCCCGGGGGGCCTTTTGGTACAATGTGGCTAAGCTTGTCTAAGAAGTCCTATGGCATTCACGAAACAAATGATCCAAGTTCTATTGGAAAAGCCGTATCCAAAGGATGCATTCGCATGTATAATGCCCAAGTAAACGAACTAGCTCAAATTGTGCCAAATGGTACTGGTGTTTATATTCGACCTTCTCGGCGAATGGCTCAATAGTTCAGGATTTACTAATTGATGATTGTGTAACTGTGTGAGCAGCATTTTAAAAAAAGAGAAAGTATAGCGTGCTGTTCCACTTTACTTGTATAAGGAAGCGTAACAAAACAAACCCTATACATAAGAAATTTCATTAATTACCAAAATACTTCTTCGTGTAATTATTTTCAAATGGGACAAGACACGCTATAATGAACGTATCAGCTTTCACCTTATAGGTTGAACAGCTGATACGATAGAAAGGGAGTGAACGTATGTCTCAAGCAAATGGACAAGGCTCTTTGACCCCGTCTGTATCTGAGATTGCACAAGCTATTTTCACTGTAAATCGTCACGCAAAAGCTGCTCCTGATCCTAAGCAGTTATATACGTTAAAGAAAATTGCATTAGATCAACTAATTTTAGAAGGAAAAGCAAAAAAAGAAGGACTTCACTTTTCGCCAAACCCTGGTAAAAGTCAACAAAAATCAGATGTACTTGTATCAGTTGGAGACTACTTTTTCCATATGCCTCCAAAGAAAGAAGACTTCAAAGAGTTATCACACCTCGGCCATTTAAACCATCAGTATCGAAATCCCAAAACGACTATGTCATTATCTTATGCGAAGCGCTTATTATCTAAATATACGGGTCATCTTGTACAGCCGGCCAAAAGCCCTGTTTCGACTCCAAGAAAACGGCAAGCACCTGTGTTTAAACCGCTGGGTAAAAGTTATTTTTAAAAAAGTGCCTGAAGTGGAGCAATCTGCTTTCAGGCACTTTTTTGTCATCCTACAAAATATAGAGATCAATCAGCTCAACAAGCTCTCCGATTTCCGGCTTACTTACTTGTCCTTCCGCTCCTACCATCTTTCCCTTGTGACGTAAATCTTCTGTGATAAGAGAAGAGAAAATAATGACTGGAAGGATAGAAAGCTGAGGATTTTCTTTCACTTTTTTAGTTAAATGATGTCCATCCAGTTGCGGCATTTCTATATCTGTAATAAGCAGCTGGACTTGATCACTGATTTCCACTCCTTCATCAATCACCGAGCTTAGATAGTTCCATGCTTCCTCACCGTTCTCAAAAAACTCCGTGTTTTCATAACCTGCTTGTGCAAGAATATCTTGAATCATTCGGCGCAGCAGCGGCGAGTCTTCAGCCACGACAATCTTTTTATTGGAGCGTTCCCTGGCCCCTAGCTTTTTTATTATCGACTGATTAATACCCGCATCAGGGTTCACGTCAGAAAGCAGCTTTTCAAAGTCTAAAAGCAGAATCATTTGTCCGTTTAATTTTACCACTCCAGTAATCTGCGTTTCAAAACCTTGATACAAATCTGAAGGCTTCTCAATTTCTTTCCAAGAAATACGGTGAATTTGCGTCACTGCATGGGTATGAAAGACAATTTTTTGCTGATTGAACTCTGTAACAATTAACTTATCTTTTTCCGGCGTATTTGAAGGTTCCATTTTTAACGCTTTTGTTATGTCAACAACAGGAAGAACTTCCCCTCTTAGCTCTATAATACCTTCTATGTAAGAATGCGCATTTGGAACAGGTGTAATAGATACGGGGTTAATAATCTCTCTAACTTTTACTACATTGATGCCAAATAAAACATTTCCTATCTCAAATTCGACAATTTCCAGTTCGTTTGTACCACTTTCTAACAATATTCCTTTATCTTGATTCATATCACTTACTCCTCTCATCTCACCTGCTTACCTAATAGTCCATATTTCCTATTATAGTAACTGTCTCTTATATCCGCAAAGAAAAATTTTCTTATTTTGTTATCTTTTTCCTTGAACATATACATAAAATATTGTTTTACGAATTAACAGAATATTATATACTATATAAAAACATGAGCGCCGATCCTTTTGTCTCATCCTCTGCTCAGTTTTTTACTTGCTCTAATTTACTTCTCTATACTAGATACTAGCTTATGAACTTGAGTCAAACGACCACTCCTATTCAAATGAGGTGTAATTTATGAACAGAGGATTACAAAAAGAAGAAACAAAAAAACGCATCCAAAAAGCAGCTATCTCTTTATTCCAGCAGCAGGGATATCAAAAAACGACTGTGTCTCAAATTACGCATGAAGCGGGTGTCGCAAAGGGAACATTCTTTAATTACTTCAAAACAAAAGAGGAAGTTCTTCACTACCTTGGAATTAATTTTACAAACCGTATCTCCTATAAATTAGAACAGCTCCTTCAAACCGAAGAATCAACTGCTGCCATTGTTAAACAACTGTTTTTATTACTAGCACAATCAAACGAAGAAGCGAACCCTCACTTAATCCGTTCTTGGTTTTATATCGCTATTACCAACAGTTCCTTTCAACAATCTGAAATTCTTCAAATTGAAAAAATGCGTGCTCATTTTACAAAAGTTTTTCAAACAGGACAAGACCGAGGTGAACTTATAGTCGACATCCCTGCCGAAGAAATGGCTTCTATTGCAATACTTAATTTTTTTGGCACACTTCTCTACTGGTGTATCAACCAACCCGACTCTGTTGCCCTTCAAGAAAGAATAGACAAGTCGGTTACTCTTCTATTTAGAGGTTTTCTTATTCATTCCTAAAAGCTCCTAAAAGCCTGTTCACAAATTTTTAACAAGAAATCGAAGATAGCTGTGGACTCTACAGCCAAAACGGTTTATACTACACAAAGTGAATGAATAATCTTAAAAGAAGGTGTTCGTAATATGAAAGGCTCCGTCATTCTTTTTAATGACGATAATGAAATGACCATTATTGAAAACGTAGAAGAAGCTGTATATCAAGATATTAAAGAACAAGAAGGCTCTGATCACTGCGTTGTAACATTGGACGATCATGAAGTTGATTTTGGCTACGTTTCCCCCGTTTATTGGCGTGAAGGCCAAATACATACTGACTAATATACAAGACCTGCATATATATGCAGGTCTTTTTATGCGCTTACTTCTTTGAGTCTAGAATCGAATGTGAAGCAAGGAACCTCTGATTTCCTAACACATACCTTAGCACATTCGCAGCTAAAAACAGGGTTAACAACTATATAGAAAGGGTACATTTCAAGTAATAGAAGCTGCGTTTTATTTTAAAAAAGGAGGTTTATGTTATGAGTTCTTATCGAAAAAATATGAATCACTATCCTCACTCATCTCAGTACACGCCTTACCAACACTATTACGCGAAAGAAGCTAATCGTATTTTAACGACTATGAGTACAAACTTTAATAAACAGTATCTAAAATCTCTTATTGATGATGCGTTGGATAACAGAGACGAAGAACAATTTTATGAACTAACAACTGCCTATAATAAGTTATATAACACCTAACTTAAAACCACTATTTGCAAAATGCGCAAATAGTGGTTTTTTACCTATTTTCATTGTGATAAAATGAGTTGAAAATACGCGGAAGGATTTGAAACCATGGAGCACTTAATCAATAAACGTGTCAAAGAAATTGAACTATCAGGAATACGTACATTTTATAATATGGTCTCACACTATCAAGATGTTTTATCTCTCACAATTGGACAACCTGACTTCTTAACACCACAACATGTAAAAGAAGCGGCAAAATCTGCAATTGATGATAATCAAACTTCTTATACCCACAATGCTGGAACAATAGAACTACGCGAGGCAGCAGCTCAATTTGTCAAAGAAAAATATGACTTGCACTATAACCCAGCTGATGAAGTTATTGTGACCATTGGAGCTAGTCAAGCAATTGATATTGCTCTTCGCACCATTTTAGAAGAAGATTCCGAAGTTATTTTACCTGGACCTGTTTACCCAGGATACGAACCGCTTATCCGGTTAAACGGCGCTAAACCTGTACATATTGATACAACCGAAACAGGATTTCGACTAACAGCGGATTTAATCCAGCAACATTTGACGTCTAAAACAAGATGCGTTATCTTACCTTATCCGTCTAATCCTACAGGCGTGACGTTGTCACAGCAAGAATTAGAAGAAATTGCTGCTCTTTTAAGCGATAAAAATATTTTTGTACTATCTGATGAAATATACAGTGAGCTCGTTTTTGATAAAAAACATCAGTCCATTGCCTCCATTTCATCTATGAGAGAGAAAACAATAGTTATTAATGGAGTATCAAAGTCTCATTCCATGACAGGCTGGCGAATTGGTCTTTTATTTGCTCCTTCTTATTTAGCCAAACATATTTTAAAAGTTCATCAATACAACGTGAGCTGTGCTTCTTCTGTCTCTCAAGCAGCTGCACTCGAGGCACTGACAGCAGGTAAAAACGATGCGGTAGATATGAAAAAAGAGTACGAACAAAGACTGAATTATGTGTATGACCGACTAGTAAACATGGGATTTGACGTAGAAAAGCCGACTGGTGCTTTTTATATCTTCCCTTCTATTCAGAACTTCCACGGTAATTCATTTGATTTTGCCCTGGAGCTAGTCAAAGAAGCGGGTGTTGCACTAGTACCCGGCAGCGCTTTTTCTTCCTACGGTGAAGGATATGTACGCCTATCGTATGCGTATTCTATGAACACGCTGCGTGAAGCCTGTGATCGAATTGAAGCTTATCTTACATCTCGTCAATCACGTTAAACCGATGGTAAGAAGTGTATGCATTTCTTTGGCGAGTGACCGCACATAAGAGTGGGTATACTAAAAGCATATAAATTGACTTCAATAGTGTATCATTATAAAATGTGCATCGATTGACTAAAGAAATACATACTTTTAACGGAGGTTTTTATTATGACAAAAGATTTTTTTGATGTGGTAAATGAACGTACATCGATTCGAGAATATGACTCTTCAGCTAAATTAAGCAAAGAAGAATTAACGGAACTTTTAGAAGCAACAGTGAAGTCACCATCAGCTTGGAACTTACAGCACTGGCATTTCGTTGTTATTACAGACCAAGATGCGAAAGAACGTCTACTTCCAATTGCTTACAACCAAAAACAAATTACAGAAGCAGGCGCTGTAGTAGCTGTCTTAGGTGATTTAGAAGCCAATAAAAATGTAGATGACGTGTACGATCCGCTAGTCGAAGCAGGTCACATGACAGAAGACGTAAAAAATATTTTGTCAGGACAAATTAACGGCGCTTATAAAAACAGTGCTTTTGCTCGCGATGCAGCGTTTACGAATGCTTCCCTTGCTGCTATGACATTCATGCTTGCAGCAAAAGCAAAAGGATTAGACACTTGTTCAATGGGCGGATTTAACGCACAAAAATTTGTAGAAGAATTTAAAATTGAGGATCGATACATTCCAGTTATGCTTATCTCAGTTGGAAAAGCGGCGAAAGAAGCACATGCTAGCGATCGTTTACCATTAGATCAAGTTACAACTTGGATTTAACAAAAAACCCTGCAGCTGCAGGGTTTTTCTATGTAACTAAATGGATTTCACCATGCCTCCGTCGATTAGAAATGACTGGCCTGTCATATATGAATTCGCTCCGGAGACAAAGAAAGCAACGGCTTTAGCAAACTCTTCAGGCTGACCGTAGCGCTTAAGAGGAATTTGGTTTCTCATCTCTTCTTCAATTTCTGAAACGTCTACTCCCAATTTTTCAGCACGAATGGTATCTAGCTCTTTCACTCGGTCTGTTGCGATTCTTCCTGGTGCAACCGTGTTAATTAAGATACCGTCCTCTGCTAGTTCTGCAGCAAGTGTTTTGGTAAGTCCCACGATTCCTGTACGGAAGGTATTTGACAGAATAAGTCCAGCAATTGGCTCTTTAATGGAAGAAGAAGCAATATTGACAATACGTCCTCCGCTCTTTTTCATAACGGGCACTACCTCACGAATAATACGAATATAGCTGAGGAGATTTAATTCAAATGCATGCTTCCAATCATCATCTGTTAACGAAAGGAAGTTCCCAGCTTTAGGACCTCCTGTATTATTAATTAAAATATCAATAGTTCCAAACGTATCTACTGTGTATTGAATAACATCTTGAATATCCTCAGTTTTTGTGACATCTGCCGTTTTATGTAACACTTGTCCGCTTCCAAGATATGAAATCTCTTCCGCTACTTGGGCTAGTTTCTCTTCTGAACGACTTGCAATCATAACGTTTGCGCCCTCTTCTGCAAGCCTGGCAGCAATCGCTTTGCCAAGCCCTTGGCTGCCTGCAAATACAAGCGCTGTTTTTCCTTTTAATTCAACATCCATTTCTTTCACCTCGTCTAATAGTTCGAATCTTTTTAACTTTATCACGTTCTCGTCAAATTCTTCAATAAATATGAAAGAATTTCTATTCTTATATGGTATACTGAATTATCTGATAATTTTTTTGAAAAAGGAGGCAAAAAAGCAGTGTATAAAAAGCAATGCTTTGTCTTTCATCAAAATAAGCCTGTAATATGTACGGTACGATCATATACATCGAATGACTTCGATGAGTTGATTCGGATTCAAGAAGAAAGTTTTCCCCCTCCTTTCCCTTCTGAATTATTATGGAGCAAAGATCAGTTAAATAACCATGTTTCCCTTTTTCCGGATGGAGCGCTATGCGTAGAGATAGACGGGACAATATGCGGATCTATCACAAGCGCAATTGTTTCAGTGGAAGGAAATGCGGCTCACACATGGGATGAGGTAACAGGAAGTGGATATATTCATACGCACGACCCTTCTGGTAATACGCTTTATGTAGTAGACGTGTGCGTCACTCCTTCGCATCGATCAATGGGGCTCGGGAAACTGCTTTTGCAGTCTTTATATGAAGTTGTGATTCATTACAAGTTAGAAAGGCTGCTCGGCGGGTGCCGCATCCCTGGATACGCACCAGTGTCTTCCTTGTACACGCCCGTTGAATACATAAACCTTGTATCAGCTGGAACTCTCTACGACCCCGTTATGACCTTTTTGATGCGCTGTGGCAGAACGCCTATTGGCCTTGCAGCAAATTATATTGAAGATGAAGATTCACACAACTACGCCGTACTAATGGAATGGAAAAATCCATTTTATAAGGCTATTCAAAAAGAGGCTGAGACAAAAGTATTTTAGCCCAGCCTCTTTTTAGATTATTGAACTTCTTCAATGCTCCACTCTAGTTCTTTATGAGTGAGAACAAGATGCGCCTGCAATTTACTCATCTCTTTGTGCTCAAACCGATCATTATACATTTCATTCATATCGTCAAAATCACCGATTGTATACAAAGGAATTTTAATATCTTTACGGGATTGCACCATATGTTCGAAATCAATAAACAAACCGTCATTTGTTAAAGTAAGAAGAGTATTTGCCAAAACAAGCGGCAAAATCGGATATTCTAACTTCTTCCTTCTAAATACAAATCTTTTTTGCTTAATTGCTGACATTTTTAACGGAATGATTCGGCTTAAAATATGCTTCATATCATACACGTCTCGAAAATAGATTTTGTTATAAAATCCATCATCATGAGCTAAATAAACAAATTGATTACCGAGTTTATTATTAAATGGCGAATTGAGCGGTTTTTTTAAATGACCTAAATACAGCAGCGCTGCAATATCTTGAGGTTCTAACAAATCTAACGAAGATATATCCTCAAAATCAATCCAACAAAAATCGCCATAATTATAAACATCATCCTCTGCTAAAAGATGAATTTGTTCTTCTTCTACGTAGTCCATATGGGTTTGGTAATGGTAATCACTGTCTTCAAAACCGTGCTTTAACAATAATATATTTGCAAGCGGCGTAGGAAGGGAATGATAAAACTCTTTAAATTCAATTCCATATGTAATAAAGCATTTTTTATTTACATGGCCATTAATATAAACGATATCTCTTATTTCATCTGCTTTACTCAACCGTTCTAACCACCTTATTGATTGATTCTGTGATCGATATGTAACCGTTCTACTGATTTATATATTATACTTCTAAAATAAACAATGTGTAAATATATATTGTTGGCAATTTCTTTTGTATTCACTACCTCTTCTACTGATCATTTTATTTGATAGGAAAGAAAGGTATAGAGCTGATTGTGAATGTGGTAGAATGTGTGTATCTTAATAATTAGCATGTATGAACACGGAGGTATACAAAATGGATGTTCGCCATTTGCATTACTTAACAGAAGTGGCTAAACATAAAAATTTCACAAGAGCTTCTGAAGCGCTGCATATTTCTCAACCTTCTCTTAGTAAAATGGTTAAATCATTAGAAGAAGAGCTGGGCACACCTTTGTTTGATCGCGCTGGCAAACAAGTTCAGCTTACCGATGCAGGAATAATCGTGTACGAGCAAGCTGAAAGCATTTTATCTTCTCTCCGAGATTTATCGGATTCCCTCTATGATTTAATGCATTTAAAAAGAGGAACCATCAAAATAGGTATTCCCCCTATTATTGGTACATTGTTTTTTCCTACTATTATTAAAGCATTTCGAGAGCAATACCCTGAGATTCATATTCAATTAGTGGAATATGGCGCTAAAAGAATGCAAAAATTTGTGGAACAAGGAGAAGTGGATGTGGGCGTAGTTTTACTCCCAGTTGATGAAAACATGTTCTTTACGACTCCTTTAGCTCGAGAAACATTGCAGCTTGTTGTTCATAAATCTCATCCGTTGGCTCAGCATTCTACGATTTCATTAAAAGAGTTAAAAGATGAAACGCTTATTTCCTTTCATGAAGACTTCACCATGCATGAAATGGTCTATAACGAATGTTTAAAAAATGGGTTTACACCTAATATTGCTTTTAAAAGCTCTCAGTGGGACTTCATTGGAGAGCTGGTAGCTGCTAATCTCGGCATTGCTCTTTTCCCTTATTCATTATGTGAAAAGCTTGATTTGGAGCATGTGAAAGTAATTAATCTCGAGAATGCTATTCCATGGGAAATTGCTTTAATCGTTAAAAAAGATCGCTATATCTCTTATGCTACACAGGCTTTTATTGATTATTTTAAAAGTACAGTTTAACAAAGCTGAGACAAAAGTAGGTTAATTAAAAATCCGAACGAGTTTGATTCTCCATCAAGAATCAAACTCGTTCGGATTTTTTTCATGACGGTGAACGTAGGTTTCATATATGTAGCGATGTAACAAGTCATTCACACTGAATCGTTTATCCCCTCGGTTCGTCTTTAGATTGAATGGATGCAGGCATGTCTCCATCTCTTTTTTGATTTCCTTTTATAAAATAATTATACCTTATATTTCACAAACTCTTTTTTGAAAAGGTTACCAATGCATTTGTAAAGAGATTTCTTTCAACTATAACTAAAAAGAATAGTTATCATAGTTATTATATATTTCATATTATAGTCGTTTTTTTGTAAGATAAGTGTGTAGCATTCATTTACTTAAGTTGTATCCCCATTTGCAAAATCCAAATAGTTTCTCTTTTCCCATGATGGAGTCGTCTTTTCAGCATAGACGACTCCATTATTGTCTCAACAAACGAGGAATGAATGAATAAAAACATAAATAAAGGAGGCTAATCATGAAATTGATTATGGTGATTTTACAGATTTTATTACTAACGGCTCTGTTTTTAATAGGAGAAAGTATTTCACAGTGGTTTGACCTCCCAGTGCCAGGTAGTATCATCGGATTTTTCTTACTGTTTTTCTTACTGTATTTTAAAGTAATTAAATTAAGCTGGGTTGAACAAGGTGGAACACTGTTAGTGGGAGAACTATTATTATTTTTCATACCAGCCGTCGTTGGACTCATCAATTATGGAGATGTATTAATGCATTTTGGAATCCAGATTGTGATTATTATCACAATCAGTACGATTATTGTGATGTCTGTAACGGGAATCATTGCAGAACATATTTCAAGAAGAAAGGAAGGTTCGCTAAAATGACATTACTCACATGGATTGCTCTTCCGCTTACACTGCTCGTTTATGTCGGCACAAAAGTGCTCTATAAAAAATATAAGTCTATGCTAGTTTCCCCTATTTTACTAGCCCCCATTCTTTTAATTGGCATCTTATTAGTAACGAATGGCTCTTATGATCATTATAAGCAAGGTGCCAGTGCGATTAGCTTTATGCTTGGACCAGCAACTGTTGCTTTTGCTGTTCCTATGTTTAAATATTTTGATTTACTCAAAAAACATCGTGTTGAAATCAGCTTAAGCGTAGGGCTTGGAACATTTGCTGCCATGATTTCTTCCATGCTGTTAGCATTAGTGTTTCATTTACAATCAACGCTGGTTCATAGCTTGATCCCAAGATCGGTTACGATTCCTATTGCCGTTAATGTGTCTCAGACGCTAGGAGGCGATCCTAACATTACCATCATGTTTGTGATTATAACCGGTGTAGTAGGATGTATGGTTGCGCCAAAACTAATTAAACTCCTCGCACTGCACTCTTCTTTAGCAAGAGGTCTTCTTTTAGGAGTAGCTTCTCATGGGACAGGTACAGCAAGAGCTTTTGAATTTGGAAAAATTGAAGGTACTTTTTCTAGCCTCGGCATGATCGTAGCAGCACTTCTTACAATGCTGTTCGCAAATATGCTTCTGCCTACTATTTTCGCTTAAAAGATAAAAAAAGGTGTGATCATATATGATCACACCTTTTTATTATCCAATATGAAAAGTTGATTTTACGAACTCAATAACTTCTTCTGTAGAAGACATTGATAGAATTGTATCTAAATGAGGTTCGATATCAGCTTTTGATAATTGACGGATTTGAGAACGAGCTTTCAAGATAGATGTTGCACTCATTGAGAATTCATCTAAGCCTAAGCCTAAGAGAATTGGAATTGCAATCTCATCTCCTGCCATCTCTCCGCACATGCCTACCCACTTACCTTCTTTGTGAGCCGCTTTGATTACCATATTCACTAAGCGAAGAATCGCTGGGTTATACGGTTGATATAAATAAGACACGCGCTCATTCATGCGGTCAGCAGCAAGCGTGTATTGAATTAAATCGTTTGTTCCGATAGAGAAGAAATCTACTTCTTTAGCAAATAAATCTGCGATTACCGCTGAAGAAGGAATCTCTACCATCATCCCTACTTCGATGTCTTCCGAAACTTGTACGCCTTCTTGTTGAAGTTTTGCTTTTTCTTCTAAAAGAATAGCTTTTGCTTGACGGAACTCATCAACAGTAGCAATCATCGGAAACATAATTTTCAGATTACCGTATACGCTTGCACGTAGAAGCGCACGAAGCTGTGTACGGAACATGTCTTGCATCTCTAGACATAAGCGAATGGCACGGAAACCTAAGAATGGGTTCATTTCTTTTGGTAGATTTAAATAAGGAAGCTCTTTATCTCCACCAATGTCAAGAGTACGAACAACCACTGGTTTGCCTTCCATACGTTCAAGAACTGTTTTATAAGAAGTAAACTGCTCTTCTTCCGTCGGAAGCTCTTCGCGGCCCATGTATAAGAATTCTGTACGATAAAGGCCAACGCCTTCGCCGCCGTTTTCTAATACGCCTTTTACATCTTCCGGTGTACCAATGTTAGCAGCAAGTTCAACATGATGATCATCAGCTGAAACCGTTTTTTCATTTACAAGCTTAGCCCATTCAGCTTTTTGTTCTGCATACTCAGCTGCTTTTTTCTCGTAAGCTTTTACTGTTTCTTCGCTTGGATCAACGATAACTTCGCCATCTAAACCATCAACAATTACTAATACGCCGTTTTGAATGTCTTCCATAACTGTTTTTGTACCTACAACAGCTGGGATCTCCATTGAACGCGCCATAATTGCTGAGTGAGAAGTACGTCCGCCAATATCTGTTGTAAATCCTTTTACGAACTTACGATTTAACTGTGCTGTATCAGACGGGGTTAAATCTTCTGCGATAATGACAACTTCCTCTGAGATTAAGCTTGGATTTGAAACGTTTACACCTAAAAGATGAGCTAATACACGCTTTGTTACGTCGCGGATATCAGCAGCACGTTCTTTCATATATTCATTATCCATTGACTCAAACATATTAATAAACATTGCCGCTACTTCATCAAGTGCATGTTCAGCGTTTACATTTTCATTCGTAATTTTATCTTTAATTGGATTAATAAGTTCAGGGTCGCTTAGAACTAATAAGTGAGCTTCAAAGATTTCTGCTTTGTCATCTCCAAGTTCTTTACGAGCATGCTCTCTAATAATTTCAAGTTCTGATTTTGATTTTTCTAGCGCAGCTTCTAGACGTGCTACTTCTGCTTCAACTTCGGTTACTGATTTTTTTTCAACGGTTAATTCTGGATTTTCTAAACGAAATGCTTTAGCAATAGCAATGCCGCTAGAAGCGGCAATGCCTTGAATTTCCTTTGTCATTATTCGCCTAATCCTTCTTTGCTCATTGTATCTTCAAGAGCAGCAAGTGCATCTGCTTCGTCAGAACCTTCTGCAGAGATAGTGATTGTAGCGCCTTTTTGAATACCTAAAGACATAACGCCCATGATTGATTTTAAGTTTACAGTTTTACCGTTGAATTCTAAGTTGATATCAGAATCAAATTTGCTTGCTGCTTGTACTAAAGTTGTTGCTGGACGTGCGTGAATTCCTGAGTCTGCTGTTACTGTAAATGTTTTTTGTGCCATGTTAAATCAATCTCCTTTTTACTTTGAAATGTTAATAATATTTGCTTCTTGTTGAGAAACTTGGCCCTGCTTTAAGATATCAATTTTTTCATCAGCTTGTAAATTCGTGAAAATGATCGGCGTAATCGTCGATGGCGCATTTTCTTTTACAAAGTCTAAATCAATTTTCAATAGAGGCTGTCCTTTTTTCACTTCATCGCCTTGGGCAACTAAAGCTTCAAAACCTTCGCCTTTTAAGTTAACTGTATCAATACCAACGTGAATTAAAATTTCACGTCCAGTCGTTGATTCAATACCTAAAGCATGTTTCGTCGGGAATAAGTTTACTATTTTTCCGTCCACTGGCGCAACTACTGTGCCTGTTTTCGGAATAATCGCAAAACCATCACCCATTAATTTTTGTGAAAATACCTGATCTGGTACTTCCGATAAAGGTACCAATTCTCCCTCAATCGGTGAAACAATATCATTACCATTATCGCTTCCTACTTCAGATGTTGCAACAGGTTTTTCAATTGTTTTTGTCTCTTCTTTTGTGACAACCGGCGTTTTTCCATTCATAATGTCTTGAATTTGACCTTTTATCGTGTCAGATTTCGGACCGAAAATAGCTTGAATATTGTTACCAACTTCAAGAACACCAGCTGCTCCAAGTTTTTTCAAACGGTTTTTATCAACGTTACCCACATCATCTACTGAAACACGTAAACGCGTAATACAAGCATCTAAATGTGTAATGTTTTCTTTACCGCCAAGTGCAGCCAAAATATTTGTCGGAAGCTCTGCTGCTTCTACTTTTACATCTTCTTCTCCCTCTTCTTTATCTTCACGACCCGGTGTTTTTAAGTTAAATTTACGGATTGCAAAGCGGAAACCGAAGTAGTAGATAACTGCTAGAACTAAACCTACCGGAATAACTAGCCACCATGCTGTGCGGTTTTGCATAACTCCAAATAGAACGTAATCGATAACCCCACCTGAGAATGTCATGCCGATTTTAACATTTAATAATTGCATAACCATAAACGACAAACCTGCAAATACTGCGTGGATTGCAAATAGTACTGGTGCTACGAATAAGAACGAGAACTCAAGCGGCTCTGTAATACCCGTTAAGAAAGATGTTAAAGCAGCTGAACCCATGATACCAGCTACATATTTTTTGTTTTCAGGACGAGCTTCGTGATAAATTGCAAGAGCGGCTGCTGGCAATCCGAACATCATGAACGGGAATTTACCAACTTGGAATGTTCCTGCTGTTAAAGGCACGCCATCTGCTAATTGAGCAAAGAAAATCTTTTGGTCACCGTGAATATGTTGACCTGCTTTATTGACATAATCACCAAACTCAAACCAGAACGGAGAGTAGAAGATGTGATGAAGTCCAAATGGAATTAATGAACGTTCAATCAATCCAAATACAAACGCTGATAAAGTTGGGTTTGCATCAATCATGTTAGTAGAGAAAGCATTTAATCCGCTTTGAATTGGCGGCCAAATGAAAATCATAATAACACCTAAAACAATTGAAAATACCCCAGTAATGATTGGTACAAATCGTTTTCCTGCAAAGAACCCTAAATAAGATGGTAATTCAATATTGAAATAACGATTATACATGGATGAAGCTAAAATACCTACTATGATACCCCCGAATACACCCGTAGCTAACGTAGGAATTCCTAAGATGCTAGTGTAAGCTGGATTGGCACCCATTTTGTCAGGATCTAGTTGTCCTGTAGCAACTAAGATTGTGCTCATCGTTTTGTTCATAATTAAGTAGCCTACGATTGCAGCAATACCTGCTACACCGTCACCACCAGCTAAACCAACGGCAACACCAACGGCAAACAATAGCGATAAGTTATCAAATACAATTTGACCCGCCTGCGACAGAACATTTGAAACCAATTGAACCCAGTCTGCACCAAGTGCTGGTACTGCATCCAACAATGTAGGGTTTTGAAGCGCTGTCCCTACTCCAAGTAAAATCCCTGCTGCCGGTAAAATCGCAACCGGTAACATAAGCGCTTTTCCGACTTTTTGTAATACTCCAAAAAGTTTTTTAAACATGGCGCTTACCTCCTTTTATATATTTAGTGTGCAACAAGCTATTTATTTGATACGTGAATCATTAACGCGCTTTCATAAAACGCTTTCTTTAACTAGAAAACTTATTACATGTCCTGGTGTCCTGAAGCCTAAGTTTTAAATGATTGCGCTTTCTTACAACAAAAAAAGGCATGAGGAAAAAGAAACGATAAATGGATACACTCATCCAATTACACATCGCTTCATTTCTCACTCATGCCTGATCGTATCAGTAACACGTATTGAAATGATTTTATAAATCCGTTTTTGTTATAAGTCGCTGCAGATGCATCGTTAAGTAAACTGCTTCTGCTTCATACACAGGTAAATGTAACGCTTGCTGCATTACTTTTATCACTTTCCAAGACACATTGTAACACAGGGGATATTCTTCTTTCAATAGCAAAGCAATTTTTTTTGGCTCTTCTATTTTTTCTCCTGTTTTTACTCGATCAATCGCAAAATGCAAATGACGAATCAATCTCATATAGTGTACAGATTCTTTGTCTACCTGCAGATGAAGCGATTCTTCAATCACATTAATAATCGTTTGAATAAGCTGCGAGTCTTGATTCACTTCCAGCAGGTTTTTTTCAGTCAGCGCACTATGGATATGAAGCGCGATAAAACCAATCTCTCCTACCGGAAGCTGGACGCCTATTTTACGACTAATGATCTCTACCACTTCAGATGCGATCGTATATTCCTCTGGATATAAGGCTTTTGTTTCCAGTAAAAATGGATTTTTGAGGCCCATCCCCTGCTGAAAACGTTTTATTGCAAAGGCGATATGATCTGTCAATGAAATGTGTATATGCTCATTCAAAGGAATATTAACGCGTTTTTGAATATGCATTACAATATCATTCATCATTTCAATCACGTCTTCATCCACCTGAGCTAAAAGCTGCTTGTACTGTTCTTGCTCTTCTTCACTCTTTAACAAAAACATTTTTTCCACAGCTTTTGCATCGATTTCATCGCCTTTTTTCTTGTTGAACCCTATTCCTTTCCCAATTAGCACAACTTCATCATAGGTAAGGTGTTTAGCAATTAATACATTATTATTAAGTACCTTTTCTACAAAAAAGGACTCTTTCACGAATCCTTCACTCCCCTGTTTCGGCTTTCTATTATTTGCTTTCCTATCTTACAAATAATACGCATAACCGTCAATTCATTTTTCTTTATTTCAAATATTATTGAACTAAACTATTTGAGTTACGTATTATCTTAGTAGTTCTTCGCTGGAAACGCAACGTCTTTTTTACTCTTCCCATAACAATTTTTCATAATAAAATGTTGAAGCATAACGCTCAGAATGAATATACCCGCTTGTAAAAGCGTAAAAAGAACAAGTGAAGTGGTAATAGATACCAGCAAAACCCCATAGTGAATCAGCCAAATATCTACTATACGCAGCCCTGCTATAATCATTCCAGCTCCAATAAAAAATTCTTTGACTACACTCCAGACGAGGAGAATCGTAACAATACAAACATAAATCATTGTTGCATTTACGGAATCATGAGTAGCCGACGCAAACCATCCGGTATAAAACCAATTATTATGAAAATATGCTAACAGCAGAAACATAATAGTAGAAGTAATGGCGAGCATTCCGAGAAAAAATGTAGCGTAATGCACAAATGTCATATACCGTTCTGTTAGCCATACATACCAAATCTTTGAAATACTAAAGCCTATAGTCATTAAAACGCCTGTATAAATTGTTTTCCACCAGTGATGTGTATAAATATCCCAGTGTAAAAATAATTCTTCAATCCCCATAAACATAGCCGAAATAAATAAAATATAGCGAAATTTTAATTGATAAGCAGCTACCACCATAGCCATTATTGGAAAAGCAAACGTTTGAGAAGTTAAGGACCCAAACAAATTATCAAAATATTCATTGGTCATAAAATCAGGATCGTACTCGTAACTTTCAAACAGCACAAATACGACATACTCTAGTACATAAGCCATTCCAATGATAAAAAAAAGCAAAACGACTAGCTTTTTATCCTTTTTACGTATGAATACTGTAAGCAAAACGACTGTGCTGATAATAATCAATGCAAAAAAAGCAGTATAATGAGGCATAGACGTCTCCCTTTTACGACCTAATTATTATTTAGAGTAAGACGTTTTAGCCAAATTATACATGGCTAGCTTCTATTCAAAAGAGATTGAGACATACTACATCAATCCAATCTAAAGGCGAACAAACGGGATACATGAGATAGTATGAATCGCTTGCTGCACTGCAGTTGATTTCTGTGCAAGTCTTCGCCTTGCTCTCCAATCAACAGTCAGAAGCCTGCATACAGGAAACCTACGTTGTAACCCTAACCATGAAAAAATCCGAACGATGAATCGTTCGGATCTTCTTTTAACTACCATAATTTTGTTTCAGCCTCTTTTAACTCTTCAGCTTATAAAAACTGGAATGATCTTGATTATCCTTCAATCATTTTTGAAAGGTTAGCCATTTCGATAGCTGATGCTGCAGCTTCCCATCCTTTATTTCCTGCTTTTGTTCCTGCACGTTCAATTGCTTGCTCAATTGTTTCAGTTGTTAATACGCCAAAGATAATTGGCACGCCTGTTTGTAAGCTTTGAGATGCAACGCCTTTTGCTACTTCATTACATACAAAATCAAAGTGTGGAGTAGCTCCTCGAATAACGGTTCCTAGCGTAATAACTGCATCATATTTTTTAGATTCAGCTAATTTTTTGGCGATTAAGGGAATTTCATAAGCGCCCGGCACCCAAGCCACGTCTACATCTTCATCAGCTACGCCGTGACGTTTGAGCGCATCTTCTGCTCCACTAAGTAAACGGCCTGTAATAAATTCATTAAAACGACCTACCACGATTCCAATTTTTAATCCTGTGCCAACTAAATTTCCTTCATATAAATGATTCATTTCTTGTTCCTCCTGCTAGTAGTAATATATAGTTATTTACATTTCTTTTCATGTATTAGCTTCATTTGTTATAACGAAAAAAAGTGTAAACTTATAAATGTAATAAATGACCTAATTTTTTAGCTTTTGTATCTAAGTATTTTTTATTGGCATCCACTGCCGGCATTTGAAGAGGCACTCGCTCGACCACTTCAAGGTCGTAGCCTTTTAGCCCAGTAATTTTACGAGGATTGTTCGTTAAAAGCTTCATTTGTTTGACTCCAAGGTCTTTTAAGATTTGAGCACCGATTCCATACTCTCGTAAATCCGCAGCAAACCCGAGCTTTTCATTCGCTTCTACGGTATCGTATCCTTCTTCCTGCAGCTTATATGCTCTTAGCTTATTTAATAAGCCAATGCCTCTGCCCTCTTGACGCATATACAGCAGAATGCCGCGTCCTTCTTCTTCAATTTGCGTAAGAGCCGCGTGAAGCTGAGGACCGCAGTCACAGCGCTCAGAGCCAAACACATCTCCAGTCAAACACTCGGAGTGAACGCGAACGAGAACGGGGCTATTATGATCAATATCACCTTTGATAAGAGCCACATGTTCTTTATTATCAAGTTTATTTGTATATCCTACAGCCTTAAAATCACCAAATGCCGTAGGTAAGCTCACTTCTACTTCTCGGCTAATCAGCTGGTCATGTTTGCGACGGTAGGCAATCAAATCTTTTATTGTGATCATTTTTAAATCGAATTGCTCTGCAATCTTTGTTAAGTCCGGTACGCGTGCCATTGTTCCATCTTCATTCATGATTTCACAAATAACACCCGCAGGTTTCCCTCCTGCTAACACGGCTAAATCAACAGCAGCCTCTGTATGACCCGCACGCTGCAGAACGCCCCCGTCTTTTGCAATCAATGGGAAAATATGTCCTGGGCGTTGAAAATCACTTGCTACCGTCTCTTCATTTACAAGAGCCATAACGGTAGCAGAGCGTTCGTATGCACTGATACCTGTTGTACTTGAAATATGATCAATACTTACTGTAAATGCTGTTCCATGTACATCCGTATTGTTCGCTACCATCGGGTGAAGATTCAATTTATGCGCAATTTCTTCATTAACAGGTGTACAAATTAATCCTCTTCCATGAGTAGCCATAAAGTTAATAACCTCAGGCGTCGTTTTTTCAGCTAATGCAATAAAATCTCCTTCATTTTCTCGATCTTCATCATCGCATACAATAACCACTTTTCCCTTTTTCAACTCTTCAATGGCTTCTTCTACTTTATGAAACATCTCTTTCACCTCACTGTTAATTTGTAAAACCATGCTGCTGCAATAAATCCTTCATATTACCTGACCGATTCGAGGCGCCAGGAGTTGACTTGTTAGCCATCATCTGATGCATATATTTAGCTAACATATCGCATTCAATATTCACCTTGTCTCCTCGCTGTTTGTCTCCTACGACCGTGTGAAGCACCGTATGAGGAATAAGAGAAATAGTAAAGGATTGGTTGCTGACATCAAAGATAGTAAGACTTGTTCCGTCTACGGAAACAGATCCTTTTAACATCATAAATTCACGAAGTCGAGGGTCAACTTGAATTTCATAGTAAAAGGCATTTCCTTTACGTGTTTTGCTTACAATGGTTCCAATTCCATCAACGTGTCCGCTAACAAAATGCCCTCCAAACCGTCCATTTGCAGCCATCGCCCGTTCTAAGTTAACACGTGATCCAACGGTTAGAAGCTGAAGGGTACTTGCTTTAATCGTCTCGGGCATGACGTCGACCGTAAATTCATTTTGAGAGTAAGCCGTTACGGTTAAACAAACGCCGTTAACTGAAATACTGTCCCCTAAGTTCACATCTTCTAACACGGTCTTCGCATCAATCGTAAGAACAATTGCTTCTGTAGCCTTTTGAATACGTTTTATTTTTCCAATTTCTTCAATAATACCTGTGAACATTTTCTTCACCTGCTTTGGCGCTATTCCAACTTCTTATGCCGTTTTGAAATAGCAGCTGCTTTTTTTTCATATTTATCTTTCCCCCAACCACTGAAAATAAAAAAGCCCCTTGAACAAATGTCCAAGGGGTCGGCTGAGCTGAATCAGTTTTATCTATGCAAAATTCCGCTAATTGTATACGAAATAAACAGTTATGTTTTGTGTACAAAAACAAGGGTAACTTTAAAAAAGGCAAACCTCTCCCTTATTAATACAACACAAAAAAACAACTGTGCTTCCTGATCCTTCTCCCATCCAGACTTTTACTGTCGGCTCTAGATTTTAACTAGATCCACCGCTAACATACATCGTATGAAAACGGGTCACGGGCTTAAAAGCATAAGCTTTATCACCGCCGGTTGGGACTTACACCCGACCCCGAAGGATAATATATTCGACTGCTAGAGTCTTATTTGTTTTACATTATAGCAAAGTAAAATCGACTTGTCACATCATTTAACTTCGTTTTTTCACATCTGTTCTTTAAAACCCGGCTTTTAGCTTATTTTTTCTTTTTTAATACATAGCATCCATACAAAAGCTAGTCCAATATAGCCAAATATCGGATACAGAAACCCAAGAAGCTGGGCATATCCGAATTGCCCAATAATAAAGCAAGCCAAGATAATAAACGCAAAAGCTTGTTTGTCATTCAGGGGAAGAAATGACTGAAGCTGCTTAGCGATTCCAAATACATTTCCAATCAATGTAGTAAAAATCTCACCTAACACAACTACCGTAAATAAAACATTCACCCACGCTGAGATATTTTTAACAACGGCACTCATCGGAATATCAAGTTGAAATGAATAAGGCAAATTGGAAAGGGCAAGATGAGTAGAAACAAGCATAAACGTAAGTACGCATCCTCCTATTACGGCCCCTTTTTTAATCACGCTCCTATCTTTCACGGAGCTTCCTAATGGAACCAAAACGGCTTGAGCCAAAGCTAGATTTAGGGAAATGTATAAAAAGGGACTAACCGCCCACTTCCACTGTGTGACAAGCGTTAAATCCGGCTTCGTTTGAATCAGTGAGAAATAGCTGATATTTGGCACAAAGATGATAAAAGCAAATGAAAGCATCATCGGGACAACAAGAGAATTAACCATTAAAATACCGTTAATTCCTCTTGCGATAAATATATAAGTTAAAACAATTGTAAAAATCATCCCAACAGGAGGCCACAGCCCAAACTGTTCTTTTCCTATTGCCCCCGTACTCGCTAGCATGACTGAAGTTACTCCAAATAAAATGACAATCATTACACCGTTTACCGCTTTTCCAAGCACATCACCAAATAAATATGTATTAAGCTGCTGATAAGAAGAAGCCCCAATTGCGTGCGAAAGCAGCATCATTTTCGAACCTAGCCAAATAAAAAACAAGCCGCTGACCAAAATTCCAACCATTCCAAGTTCCCCGTACTGTGTAAAAAATTGAACGATTTCCTTGCCTGTTGCAAAACCGGCTCCTACAACGGTGCCTACATACGTAGCAGCAACCTGCAGCGTGAGTTTCCACCTTTTCATGCCCATCACCCTTCTACCCTTCATAGTTCACTATATGTAGAAAGGGTTAAAAAAAGACGAGCCTTTTTACGTGTAAATCTATGCATTTCCCAGCGCTTATGCCTTTGCGTTCATTTTTTATTTTTCCTTTTCTTTTTGTATTTCTCACAAAAAACTCCTTAACCCCTAACATAACAGTCATTTTCAAACAAAATATACGGATATTTTCCCTTTAGCTTTTAAATTTTCCTCAATATTTGCTGGAAATTCACAATTTACTGTTGTATAATTTCTAAAAATCAGATAAATTATTAAATAAGTATTCTTTCTATTCAAAAAAATATGTTTCAATTATATACAATTGATTCTTATCATGAGAGGTGGAGGGACTGGCCCTTTGAAACCTCAGCAACCAGTCGTTAGAGACATGGTGCTAAATCCAGCAAGCAATTTATTGCTTGGAAGATAAGAAGGCGAAAAAAGTCTTCTTCTTAAGAAGACTTTTTCTATTTTATCGGCATATTGCATAAAACGAATCACTCGTGAAATAGAAGCGGAACAATTTAAGGAGGTTTTGACATGGGGTTACTTGAAGATTTAAAGTCTAAAATTTTAATTGGGGATGGTGCCACTGGTACCCTCCTTTACTCACACGGTATTGACAGCTGCTTTGAAGAACTAAACATCACCAAACCAGAAGAGGTTTCTCGTATTCACAGAGCCTATGTAGAAGCTGGTGCAAACGTTATTCAAACAAATACGTACGCTGCTAATTATCAAAAACTTGCCCGTTATGGATTAGAAGATTCAGTCAAAGACATCAATGTTGCTGGTGTAAAATTAGCGAAACAAGCTGCAAAAGATCAGGCTTACGTGGTTGGTACACTCGGCGGAATTCGTTCTTTCCAAAAAAACGCTATTAGTTTAGAAGAGGTTAAGCGAAGCATTCGTGAACAAATGTTTTGGCTTTTAAATGAAGGCGTGGATGGCCTTTTATTTGAAACATACTATGATTTTGAAGAATTAAAGACCGTTCTTACCCTGGCAAGAAAAGAAACGGATAAGCCTATTATTACCCACGTTTCCCTGCATGATATCGGCGTACTGCAAGATGGCCGTCCTTTAGCAGATGCATTAAAAGAATTAGAAGCGTTGGGAGCAGATGTTGTCGGGCTAAACTGCCGTTTAGGTCCTTATCATATGATTCAGTCTCTTGAAGAAGTACCGCTTCCTGATCGTGCTTTCTTATCTGCTTACCCTAACGCCAGCCTTCCGGCGTATGTGGAAGGAAAGCTGGAATATGAAACGAATGAAGACTACTTTGTAGAAAGCGCGCGTTTATTCCGCGAACAAGGGGTTCGCTTAATTGGAGGATGCTGCGGTACAACACCAGCTCACGTACGCGCAATGTCATCTGCCTTAAAAGACCTGCCTCCGATTACAAGCAAAGTCGTTAAAATGAGACCAGCCGTTACGGTTCAAGAGCGTGAGCAGCAGGATAAACCTCATATGCATGAAATTGTGAAGAAGCGCCGCTCGGTTATCGTCGAGCTAGATCCGCCTAAACAGCTTGGTCCGACTAAATTTTTAGAAGGCGCAAAAACACTTGATAAAGTCGGCGTAGATGCTATTACATTAGCTGATAATTCTCTTGCCTCACCTCGCATCAGCAACTTGGCAATGGCAACACTGATGCAGCAAGAAACAAAAGCACGACCGCTTATTCATATTACCTGTCGCGACCGAAATTTAATTGGACTTCAATCTCATTTAATGGGACTTCATACGCTAGGAATGAATCAAGTACTTGCAATTACCGGTGATCCGTCAAAAGTTGGCGATTTCCCTGGCGCCACTTCGGTCTACGATTTATCTTCATTTGACTTGATTAGTTTAATCGCTCAGTTTAATGAAGGACTATCTTATTCCGGTAAACCGCTTGGTCAAAAAACCAATTTTTCCATTGCAGCTGCCTTTAACCCAAACGTGCGTCACTTAGACCGAGCTGTTCAGCGTTTGGAAAAGAAAATCGACTGCGGGGCTCACTATTTTATTACTCAGCCTCTCTATTCAACTAAGCAAATTGAAGAGGTATATGAAGCAACCAAACATTTAACAACACCGGTATACATTGGGATCATGCCGTTAACAAGCGCAAGAAATGCTCGATTTATTCACCATGAAGTACCTGGAATTAAATTATCAGAAGGTATTCTAGAACGCATGGACGCAACGGGAAGTGATCGAATCCGCGGTGAAGTCGAAGGTCTTGCAATTGCCAAAAACTTAATTGATACGGCATATGAGCTATTTGACGGTATCTACTTAATTACGCCGTTTATGCGCTATGAAATGACCGAAATTCTAACACGTTATATTCATGACAAGCAACTTGTTACATCAGAAAGGAAGATATAAATGAGCTCACTTATCGAACAACAACTAAAGAAGCGAATACTCGTCATCGATGGAGCAATGGGAACGATGATTCAAGATGCTGATTTAACCGCTGAAGATTTTGGCGGCGAAGAATATGAAGGCTGTAACGAATATTTGACTCGAACAGCGCCTCATGTGATTCAGCGCATTCATGAAGAGTACTTTGCAGCAGGTGCTGACATCATTGAAACCAATACGTTTGGCTCAACATCTACCGTACTTGATGAATACGATTTAGGTCACTTGGCGTATGAATTGAATATCGAAGCTGTGAAGCTTGCTTGTGCAGCCCGCGATAAGTATTCAACTCCCGAATGGCCTAGGTTCGTAGCTGGAGCTATCGGTCCTACCACTAAAACTCTCTCTGTTACCGGAGGCATTACATTCCCTGAGTTAGTAGAATCGTACGAAGAGCAAGCTCGAGGTTTGTTAGACGGCGGCGTTGACTTGCTTTTAGTCGAAACCTGTCAAGACATGCTGAACGTAAAAGCCGCGTTTCTAGGGATTACAGCGGCGTTTGAAAAACTAAAAACCGAAGTTCCTATTATGATTTCAGGAACAATTGAGCCTATGGGAACAACTCTCGCTGGTCAAGATATCGAATCTTTTTACTTATCACTGGAACACATGAAGCCACTTTCAGTCGGACTTAACTGCGCGACAGGCCCTGAATTTATGACAGATCATATTCGCTCTCTTTCAGACCTAGCCACTTCAGCAGTTAGTTGTTATCCAAACGCCGGACTTCCGGATGAAGAAGGCAATTATCATGAATCCCCTGAGCTGCTTGCTCAAAAAATTAAAGGGTTTGCTGATAAAGGCTGGCTGAACTTTGTAGGCGGATGCTGTGGTACAACGCCTGCTCATATTAAAGCACTGGCGGAAGCGGTAAAAGAGGTTGCGCCTCGTTCGCTTGATCGCTCCGAGCATAACCATGCTGTAACCGGTATTGAACCGCTTGTATATGACGAGTCTATGCGCCCTCTTTTTGTAGGAGAACGTACGAATGTAATCGGTTCTCGCAAGTTCAAGCGTCTGATTGCGGAAGGAAAAATTGAAGAAGCATCTGAAATTGCGCGTGCTCAAGTTAAAAATGGTGCTCACGTTATTGATATTTGCTTAGCAGATCCAGACCGTGAAGAAATGGAAGACATGGAGGAATTTATTCAAGAAGTTGTAAAGAAAGTAAAGGTTCCTCTTGTAATCGATTCAACCGACGAGAAAGTCATTGAAAAAGCTTTAACGTATTCACAAGGTAAGGTCATTATTAACTCCATTAACTTAGAAGATGGTGAAGAGCGTTTTGATGCAATCTTACCGTTAGTAAAAAAATTCGGTGCAGCTCTGGTTGTCGGCACAATCGATGAAACAGGAATGGCCGTTACTGCAGAACGAAAAGTGGAGATTGCTAAACGCTCACATGATTTGCTTGTTGAAAAACATGGCTTTAATCCGAAAGATATTATTTTTGACCCTCTTGTGTTTCCTGTAGGAACTGGTGATGAACAATATATTGGTTCCGCTGAAGAAACAGTTAAGGGAATTAAAATGATTAAAGAAGCCCTGCCTGATTGCCTGACTATTCTTGGCGTAAGTAACGTGTCATTCGGTCTTCCTCCAGTCGGACGTGAAGTACTGAATGCTGTTTACCTTTATCACTGTACGCAGGCGGGACTGGATTATGCCATTGTTAATACCGAAAAGTTAGAGCGCTATGCTTCTATTCCAGAAGCTGAAATTGAGCTTGCTAATGCGTTATTATTTAACACAACTGATGAAACGTTAAGCACGTTTACCGACTTTTATCGTGATAAAAAGAAAGAAGCAAAAGTAGAAATTTCTACGTTAACACTCGAAGAACGATTGGCAATGTATATTGTCGAAGGTACAAAAGAAGGATTGCTTCCTGATTTAGAACAGGCTTTAGCTCAATATGATGATCCGTTAGATATTATTAACGGACCTCTTATGAAGGGCATGGCGGAAGTTGGACGTTTGTTTAATGACAACCAGCTGATTGTAGCAGAAGTGCTTCAAAGTGCTGAAGTTATGAAAGCATCCGTTGCCTTTTTAGAACCTCATATGGAAGCAACTGAAAATGATTCTGGAAAAGGCAAAGTTATTCTTGCAACGGTTAAAGGCGACGTGCATGATATCGGTAAAAACTTAGTAGACATCATTTTAAGCAACAATGGTTTTAAAGTAATTGATTTAGGGATTAAAGTAACGCCCCAGCAGCTGATTGAAGCAGTAAAAGAAGAAAACCCAGACATCATTGGCCTGTCAGGTCTTCTAGTAAAGTCAGCTCAGCAAATGGTTTTGACTGCCCAAGATTTAACACAATCAAGCATTGATGTTCCAATTATGGTAGGAGGCGCTGCCCTTTCCCGTAAATTTACTGACTTTAAAATTGCCCCGGAATATGATGGTGCGGTCCTCTACGCCAAAGATGCGATGGACGGATTAGCGTTAGCAAACAAGCTGCAGAACAAAGAAGAAGTTATTCAGCTTCTAGCAGATTTAAAAACACGGCAAGAAAAGAAAGTAACGGTTCGAGAACGTCAGCCTCAAACCGCTCAAGCAGCTACGGCTGTTTTAGAAAGATCCGCCATTTCAACGGACGCTCCTGTTTTTGTACCGGCTGATTTGAAGCGCCACGTTGTTAAACACTACGATTTGGCACAGGTTCTTCCGTATATTAACTGGCAGATGCTTTTAGGCCATCACTTAGGACTAAAAGGAAAAGTGAATAAGCTGCTTGCCGAAAAAGACGAGCGTGCTGTTCAATTAAAAGAAACCGTTGATGACCTGCTCGAACTGGCACTAAAAGAAAACTTAATTAAGCCAGCGGTTATTTATCAGTTCTTCCCTGCTCAAGCAGACGGAAATGATTTAATTATTTATGATCCTGCTGATGAAAAAACAGAAATTGAACGCTTTACCTTCCCTCGACAAGCAAAAGGACAGTTCTTGTGCTTATCTGATTTTGCAAAGCCTAAAGAAAAAGAGATGGACTATGTATGTTTCTTCTCCGTAACAGCAGGAACAGGCATTCGCGAACGCGCGGCAAAATTCAAAGAAAACGGCGAGTTTTTAAAGAGTCACGTGTTCCAAGCTCTTGCGCTTGAACTAGCTGAAGGATTAGCAGAACGTGTTCATCAGCAAATTCGTGACCGCTGGGGATTCCCCGATTCGCCTGACTTTACAATGGCGGAGCGTTTTTCAGCCAAATACCAAGGTCAGCGTTTTTCATTCGGATATCCTGCATGTCCAGACCTTGAGGACCAAGCAAAACTGTTTAAATTGCTTAAACCTGAAGACATCGGCATTCAGTTAACAGACGGTTTCATGATGGAACCAGAAGCTTCTGTTACAGCCCTTGTTTTTGCACATCCTGAAGCGAAATATTTTAACGTATTATAAAATATGGCCGCGGTCTTTTAGACCGCGGCTGTTTTTTACAGTGAACAAACCTGAAAAAAGGCTGCGACAAATGTATTTTTAGCTGAAGAAAGATCCGAACGGTGAATCCAGATTCTTGACTGAGAATCAACTCCATTCGGATTTTTCATTGTGATGATGAACTGAATTTCATGGAGCTGTTTCTAGCTGTTGATTGGAGGGCAAAACGAAGACTCCTGCGGAAAAAATTGATGTAGTTATGTCTTAATCTCTTTGAATTCACCGCCGATTTGAGCTTTTTTTATGAGTTTCTTGGGAAACACTGATAGAATAAGGAATGTAATAAATTTGTAACGTCCTTATCACAGCAATTTTTTCAGGGAAAGGAATTTTCAAGCAATGATTAAATTATTTGTAAGCGACTTAGATGGCACTCTTTTACACGAAGAAAAATACGTAGAACAGCATAATGCAGACGCACTTAGTGAACTTCAGCGCCAAGGAGTAGAGGTTTGTCTTGCTTCTGGACGAATGGATACGGAAATTTTAAAGATTTCTACTGATATTAATAATACATTTCATCGCATTAGCCAAAACGGAGGATTTGTGTGGACCAAAGAAAATCAAGAACTTCATGGAAAAGTGTTTGAAGATGATTTAGCGGTTCAACTTTATAAAAAAACGATAGATCCTAACCGTATTACGCTTGTCTGTTCAAACGACACGAATTATGTAGAGCAGCGAAATGAAATTATTGAAGCAATTGAAACTCACATGTTTTTCCCTATCGAAGAACAAATTAAAATGACGGATTCATTTGGTCACGCTCTTTCTCCATCTAAAATCACGGTTCTTGGAGATCACGATGAAATGGTAGCTCTGCAAAAAGAAGTGAACGAAGAGTTCGGTGATTATATTGATACATATATTTCTGCCAAGCAGTGTTTGGATATTATGCCTAAACATATCAGCAAAGGAAATGCCATTGAAATTTTATTAAATCATCTTCAGCTAAAACCAGAGGAAATTGCATGTGTAGGGGATTCATTTAATGATATTCCTATGTTCCAATTAACGCCGAACAGTTTCGCTATGGCTACAGCTCCTGAAGCTGTTCAGCGCCATGCCTCCGCTGTTGTGTCATCTGTTAGTGAAGCAGCGCGTATTGTTTTAGAAAAAAATAAACAAACAACCTGAAAAAAAGCGGTCAACGTTTAGATTGACCGCTGTTATCTATTTAATAAGAAAACGGTAGTTATTTTTTTCGTAAAGAACGAAAAAATTCACCTAAGCTTTTTTGCTTTCCATCTGCATGCTCTCCGTGATTAACCAAGCTGCTGATTCTTTCTCGTCGAACAACAACCATAATAAGAGTGGCAAAAAAGATAATGGAAACGGCAATGACAACCAGTGCAAGAACGGATGCTACAATAGCTTCAGAAGTCGTTAGTGACGATAGCATCTGCCTCGTACACCTCCATTTCGTTTGTGGCGAAAAGGAGCCTAGCAATTAGAAATGCAAATAATCTTTTTTCTCAGCTTGATGCATGTTATTATACACCATTTTCATTTTAGAAGCTGTAGCTTTTAAAGACGTAGACGAATCCACATCTTCGGCTAACATAATGTTTACTAAGTCAACCACAGAACGAGACAACAACTCTACATTATTTTGCAACTCTAATTCGTCATAAGTTGTACGGTCTTGAAGACGAAGTCGAATAATTTCATTTGCTAGCTCCCTAACACGCACTAATTGTTGATGTTCTCCCATAGTATCTCCGCCGCAAGAAACTTATAATCAGCCCTTTTATTGGCTTTTATAAGAGCTAGAAATCCCTGCAGCTTACCCCTCCTTATAAAGATGCCTAGCACACCTTTATGTAAATCACACTTTCACCTTGTTTACATGTATATTCGCTATAGCTGGTTCTTTTTCCTTTTGAAATTAGCAGCCATCATTAACGACCTTCTTTGCTTATCGTTCAGATTTCAAATTTTTAAGGATGTGATATACGAAAATTAAAACGCCAATAGCCGTAAGTGTTGCTCCTGCTGCCACTATGGGTGTAAAAGCTTGGTTTTCTAGTACGATCATGAAAAATAAACCAATCATCATGACCGGTAATCCTATATTATGCAACCATACGTGCAGTTTGGCTAATTTACTTTCGCTAAACGCAGGAAACAAATAATAAATAAGTCCCGCTAACGTAAGCGCCGTCCACCCTAATAAATTGATGTGCACGTGAACAGGTGTCAAAGCGTAGCTGTGAACAATTGACATATAATACCCCAATATGATGCCAATTCCAAAATAAACGGCTGATATTTTAATTAATTTAATTCCCATCATTTTCTCCCCCTTATATCCCCCTCCGACTTCTGTACTACTTTACGCAGGAAACGTCATTTTAGAAGCGGCAGATTAGCCAAAGGACACGAAATACGGAGTATAATATCTAAAAAGAGGATTCTTTACCGCAAACACAAAAAACAGCTGAGCAAAAGTACTCAGCTGTCTATTTTAAGCAATATAATGCAGCACAAAATTCAAGAAAAACAACAGCGCGCTTACATACATAAACATCGATACTTCACGCATTTTGCCAAGGAATAATTTAAGCAGTGGATACGCAATGAACCCAAATGCAATTCCATCAGCAATGCTGTACGTAAGAGGAATAAGCGCAATAATTAAAAATGCAGGGAAACCTTCTGTTAAGTCCTGTAAATTGATGTTTTTGATATTTTGAATCATCAATGCTCCAATAACAATAAGAATAGGTGCAATAGCACTATCTGGAACCAGCTTGATAAATGGAATAAACAGAAGTGAACTTAAAAATAAAACTCCTGTAATCAGCGATGTTAAACCCGTTCGCCCTCCAGCTGCAATACCAGATGCTCCTTCTACAGAAGACACCGTGGGACTTGTTCCAAATACGCCGCTTAGCAAAGCTGAGGCGGCTGTTGCTTGAAAGGCCCGCGGAAATTTGCTATCTTGATTCATCATACCTAGCTGACCATGCAGCAAACCGATATTTTCAAAAATCAATACCATTGTTAATGAAAAGACAGCTGCCCAAAACGCAACGTCTCCAATAGCTCCAAAAGACAATGTGCCAAAGCTGCTAAAGAAGTCGTTCACGCTCCCAGCGGACTGTCCTTTTTCTGCACCGCTTCTTACACCAAGTAAGAAGGCAAGGACTGATCCAGCAATCATGCTTAACAAAAAGTTACCTTTCACATTTCGGATAAACAGTACGATTGTGATGATTAACGTCAACAGCGTACTGATCACAAACGGATCTGACAAGTCTCCAAGTGCTACAAAAGTGTTTTCGCTTGGAACTACAAGCTTCCCTTTTTGCAAACCGATAAATGTTAAAAATAAGCCAACACCGACTGTTATCGCTTCTTTTAGCGAATGCGGAATCGAAGAGACAATTTTGACAGACAGTCGTGAAAAAGCTAATGCTATAAAAAGAAAGCCGGATATCACTACTGCTAATAACCCTTCTTGCCAAGATAACCCCATTGATTGAACCATCGTATACGTAAACAATGCATTAATCCCCATACCTGGCACCAGAATAAGAGGCGCATTTGCCCAAAAAGCCATAATAACACAGCCTACAAAAGCCGAAGCTACGGTTGCGAATATTCCTGCTTCAAGCGGAATACCAGCATCAGACAAAATGGTTGAATTAACAGCAATAATATACACGATGGAAAGAAATGAAATGACCCCAGCTAAGCTTTCTTTTCCGACAGTTGTTTGGTGGTCGTTTAAACGAAACAACTTTTCAAATAATGCGTTCAATCTAATTTCCTTCTTTTCATCTATCCCTCGCCCACCCAGTGACCAAAAATGCCACCGAAGTTATTATAGCAAAATCAACAATTGTTGCAAGGAAAACTTGTCTCCTTTAGCTTAAGCGTTCATTCCTTATTTAAAACTGTTATCATTTTCTAAACGTAGCGTTTTGCATTCATTCTATATATACCTTGGACTGGACATAATAAAAGAGCGCTTTATCAGCGCTCATTGTTTTAATAATAATAAGGGTAATATGGTGGGTACGGCGGATAATAATATGGTGCTGGATAACCGTAATAACCTGGACCTCCTAGTGCACTTCCAAGAACTAATCCTCCAAGAAATGGAGCTCCAAAGCCCCAGCCCCACGGGCGACCAAAGCCAAAGCCGAACCCCGGACGGCCGAAGCCAAAACCTGGACGGCCGAAACCAAAACCTGGACGACCAAAGCCTCCAAAGCCTCCAAAACCACCGAATGGTCTTCTTATGTCATTAATATCAAATTCTTGCATGATACATGCCTCCTCAAATTATATTTCATTCTCTTTATTACATATGTTATTCACCTACTTCTTGCATAGGCAATCGCCTGTTTTTTTTGTGATTTCTTAAAAAATATTCCTTTTCTACCACCTCGTTAGGATTAAACAAGCGTACAGACATATATTTTTTAAGGCTTTGAAACATACTACATGTAACTTATGTAAAATAAGAGAGAGGAAACGAGGAATACACCTTTACAATTTTCAGCACCTGCTGCAATGAGGAATAAACATAATATGAACGCATAAAAAGAACGCTCAACAAAAATGTTGACCGTTCTTCTTATGAAAATACATAGCGATTTTTTATTAATTTATCTGACCCTTTGCTTGACCGTATATGCCCTAAAGCTATATAATCCCCTTTTTATACAATGCGCTTTGAACATAAAATCATAGGAGCGTCTCCCCAAACGCTGCTATGTATGTATATCTGTAATCGCTTACAAACCTTTAATAAAAAACCGATATGATTTTCTATCTATTTACATTAAACAATATTTTAGGCTAAATTTCAACACATTTTTTGTTTTTCTTTGTACTCATCAAAAAAACAGGTGATATAGCACAGTGATTTTCCTTTTTTCCTATCCCTTTTACTTATAGCCATAATCGTTTATAGTTTATAACGAAAGGAAGTGACGCAATGTCTGATCAACTAGAAGAATACTTAGAACGAGGAATGTACGGAGCAAAAGAAACAAAAAGAGACGAAAGAAGATATTTCCTAACTGCTCTACGTGAAAATATTGAACTTGCGCTAAAAAAAGGGCAAGTCATGAAAAAGGATGCAGCAAAAATAAAGCCTCTTTTTAAAAAAGTGAAAGACGGTCATTTGTTTTTAAATGGCTCCTTGTCTTACTCATACCTCTCCCCCTATATTCAAGCGGCTAACCAACATAAAGTGCCTTTTACTATCGTTCAGAACTTAGAAGCTGATACCGATATTGGTCTGGTTTTAACAGGTTCTGAAGGCAGTTTGGAACGAGATATCTTTTTAGACTAAAAAAAGAGCCAGAACGGCTCTTTTTTTATTTGGCAAACACATGATGATCAATTGTTTTAATTACAGCGCGTGAACGAATCCAGTTATCGGTAGCTGTTTTTGGATTATAAAAGTAAATGGAATCGTCTAAACGATCTTTTCTAGTCAATGCTTGCTCTACTGCTTTTTTCGAATCTTCTGAAGCGGGTTTGTTAATTGATCCGTTTTGGACCGGTGAAAAGGCGTATGCTTTTCCAACAACTTGTTTAATAACTCCTGTTACCGTATCTGGAAACTTCGGAGAATCTACACGGTTTAACACCACTGTTGCTACCCCTACTTTTCCTTCATATGATTCGCCTTTTGCTTCAGCTTCTACTAAGCGAGCTAATAAATCTTTTTCACTTGCTGAAATCGAAACTGCAGGTGTTTCCTGCTCTGCGGGTTTTGCTTCTGGCTTAGCCGTATTAGCCGGTGCTGCCGTTGAAGGTTCCGTTGTTTCAGCAGCCAGCACTTTTGTCTTACTCGGAATCGCTAATGTTTCACCAATATAAATCATATCTCCTTGACGATTGTTTATTTTTTTAATGTCGTCAATTGTTACACTATATCTTTTACCTAACTTCCAAAGACTATCGCCTTTGACCACTTTATAATTAGTTGCAGCCGTAGCTGTTGCATTAAAACCTATAAATGAAAGAGTAGCTAAACACGCTACTACCATTGATTTCATATAACTATGTTTCATAGGTAATACCTCCTGAAATTTCGTATGGTATTACTCTATCATAGCTATATAGGGGTTTCACCGAACGATTCAATTACATTTCTTTAAGTTTGATGAACAAAATTACGTTCGGAACACAATTATGACATTGTACCTTGTTTTTTGTCATAATCACGGTAATTTTTCTAAAATACAGGTATATTTTCCCGACTTATTTCAGTTTAATCAGAAATTTCTTCATTTGTTTTTCCCTTATAATTCTTATGATAAACATTTAAATTCATCTACTTTTATACAAAAAAGCTGAATGTTGTAATCAACATTCAGCTCTTTTTAATCTTCGATCTCAATTTCTACAACATCATAGAAATCAATCACTAGCTTAGCACCCGTATCATCCATAAACGTAAAGACGTCTTGATCATCTGATAAATGTATCACGTATCCGGTCAACTGCTGTTCACTGTTGTCGTAAACAGTAGTAATTAGAATTTTTTTATGATCTACATATGCTTCTTCTAATAACGAATGGAGGTCATAGTCCCCGTCATCTTCGGGCCGGTTCGTTAACAGCATCCCATAAGTCGTCATTCCATTTTTATCTTTCCATATATGATCTGCAAAATAAAAAGGTGCTGTACTTTTTCGAAACTCATCCATAATATCCCTCCTATAACTAAACACGTTTATTCGATCTTACCGTACGCTACTAAATAAACGCACAAGCACTTGTAACAGTATATTCTCTACTGTACAGGCTCATACATCCATTATATAAGGCGTAATCAAATAATGCCATCATTTCGTTTAGCTCCTAGGAATTTCTAGATACGTATAGGTGAAATCCCCACCGCGTCCGGCTATTCCACGAAAATGTTTGAAATCAGGGCGATTTACTAAAAAAGGGCGAAAAGCAAGAAAGTCTTCTTTTTTAACTTTAATTTCGTTTACTTTTCCTTCACTTAACTCATTCAACATGTTTATTACTGTTTGTTCATCCATTCAGTTTCACCTCACTTTTAACTGTTCAGCCAATTTTGTAGAGATGCAAATTGAGCTTCAGCTTCTTTATATCCTTGGTTGTAAAGAGCGTCGAGACGCTCACGATTCTTCTCAATTCGCCCTACTACAAGAGGGGTTTGCGGACGAATCACAAAGATATTCCCCTGTCTTTCCTGTTCTTCAATATATGACAATGTTTCATTATACAATTTATAGCGGTTCTCAAGCGCACGAGTCAGCCCATCATAATGACGATATTTGCGTTTCAATAACCAAAGCATATTTGATTTCTTTTTTCGATACCCTTCGTTTCGCGTTAGCACAACGATATTTTTTCTATATCCATCCTGCACTGCTTTTTTGATTGGAATCGGATCACTGATTCCTCCGTCTAACAGCTCTTTTCCTTTATATGTAACGACAGGTGCTAAAAATGGAAGGGAACTAGAAGCGCGAACTGCTGTCAAAATGTCCCGGTCATACTCATCAAAATAAACGGGTTCTCCCGTCACGCAGTCCGTTGCTCCTACTACAAGCTTCTCTGTACGCTCAGCAAATGCCTCAAAGTCAAATGGAAGAAGCTGATTAGGAATTTCATCAAAAACGAAATCCATTCCAAATATCTCTTTTGTTTTAAAATAATTTTTCCACGACAAGTAGCGAGGATCCTCTAAAAAATCTAAATTAGCTTTGCGACTTCTTCCTATTTGTCTAGATAAATAAGAAGTGGCATGACAAGCGCCGGCTGAAACGCCAATTACATACGGAAGATACAGATTTCTTTCCATAAAGTAATCTAAAACTCCAGTTGTATAAAGGCCTCTCATACCGCCTCCTTCGAGCACGAGTCCAGTATCTTTCAATTTCTACACCTTCTAATTCTTATAATTTCTGACAAGATTACACCTCGTTTATTATAACGAAAGATGCACAAAGATGAAACTGTCCTGCTTCTCTCTTTCATTAAAGCTACCAATTCCTTTTATTTCTCAGCACATTTTACTTATTTTTTCAATTTTATTTTATATTTTTTCAAAAAACTCTTTACTAATTCCCAGTTTTAAGGCAAAATTGTAAAAAAGAAAACGCTAACTAGTTTTACTATTTTTAAAATTAAAATTATTGCAAAAATTTATAATGAACTAATTTAAAACAAAGGAGCGATGAATCATGAAAATAGCAGAGGTAGGAAACTTGATAGAATTTAAAAATGGCTTACAGGGCATTGTCGAAAAAGTAAATGAAAACTCCGTGATTGTAGATTTGACTTACATGACAAACTACCGCGATTTAGACTTAGAACAGCGAACTGTTGTCAACCACAAAAACTACACCATCATTAATCCAGCTATGTAAAGGAAAAAAGCAGCCGGAAAGCAAAAGCGGTTGCTTTTTTATTGGTTTTGAAAGAATTGATTCTTTTGTTCCTCTGTAATAATCCCCAGCTTATACATGAGGTAAATATACTGTTGCACCTTAACATCCTTTGAACTTTTTTTCACTGTACTCCCTCTTTTCCAAAATGTTTCTTTATACAATAATATATGGCTGAGATAAAAAAAGTTTCCTTAAAGAAACAAAAACAGGCCCCATTTTTTCTTGAAAGGGGCTTATTTTCGTGTGACAATAAGAACAAGCTACTACTATCTTTTTAGCGAAAGGAATTACTAGCATGTTTGATACTGTATTGTTTATCGTTGCTCTTATTGTCATTCTTTTTTTCATCGTGCAGTTCGTTTTTAAACGCAAACAAACTTCAAATAAAAAAACATCCGTTGAACCCATGAATTATGCCGAAGAAGATTCTAACTCCTACACGAGCTGGAGTGAATCTGCATCTAAGCACGATCATGATGGCGATGGAGATGGAGATGGAGATGGAGATGCGGATGGTGACGGAAGATAGAAGAAAAGCCCCTTCTTATGAAGAGGCTTTTCTTTATTTTGATAATACTCGCTTACCGTTGGTAAACGAATAATAGCATTCACCTGTATAGATGTCTTGGCTTTCATGTACATGAACCCCACATTTATCTTCAAGGGCAGCTTTCATCATGGATTTGGCTACGTTATACGCTTTAATTGGACGATATTTTCTCCACTTTCCTACAAGGCAAAATGAACACGACTTTAACGTATATCCCCCAAGCTTTTCAAATAGGCGAAACTCTTGGCGCTTGCCTAATAATAACGATGGGCGGAAAAAGTGAGTAGAACGGATATACAAGCTTGCGATATCTTCTTCTACTTGCCCCTTTACTTTACTGTAAAAGAATGGCGAACGAAGATCAGCACCAATTGCTGTAATCGTTAAAAAGTTTTTGCAGCGATACTTTTCTGCACATTTAGCCGCTTTTAAAGGAAATTCGTAGTCCACTTTAATGAATTTCGCTTTTGTTTTTGCTTTTTTCATTGTCGTGCCTAAACAGCAATATACATCATCAACTGCAAAGCATTCTTCGTGCTTATCAAGCTCTGAAAAATCAATTTCGAGCTGACGTAGCTTTGTGTGTTCGATTGGTAGCTTTTTTCGAACAAACACTGTCACATGGTTATATAAGCTGTTGCTTAATAACATTTTTAAAAGTTCTTGACCAACAAGTCCGCTTGCACCTAATACTAATGCTGATCTCTGTGACATTCTTTCACCTTCTCATCTGTTGTTTTTGCAATGGAAAACAGGTTGCATACACAACCTGTTTGTTCGAATTAACGATTATCAATTGTTTCTGGATACAAATCATGATTCATTAGGCGATAATTAGCCATTTCTTCATACTTCGTACCAGGGCGGCCATAGTTTGTATATGGATCAATTGAAATCCCGCCGCGTGGTGTGAATTTTCCCCATACTTCAATATATCTTGGATTCATCAGTTTAATTAAGTCATTCATAATAATATTCATACAGTCTTCATGGAAATCTCCATGGTTACGGAAGCTGAACAAATAAAGCTTTAACGACTTGCTTTCCACCATTTTTTCATCTGGAATGTAACTAATATAAATGGTTGCGAAATCCGGCTGACCCGTTTTTGGACATAAGCTCGTAAATTCCGGACAGTTAAATTTCACAAAATAATCACGATTTGGATGTTTGTTATCAAATGCTTCTAGAATCTCTGGTGAATATTCAAACAAATAGTTTGTTCCTTGATTTCCAAGGAGTGATACACCTTCTAATTCTTCATCTTTTCGACCGCTCATTTGCATTTCCTCTCTTTCTACGATTGTCATTCTAACAGCGTTTTTTTATTTTGTATATATCTGTTTTTATTTTTCTTTGTAAATTTTTTGCTATGCGCTTACACGCCTCGTTTATTTCCCCAAACAAGGGCGTGAACCTGCGGCAGAACTCTTACATCGTTCATGTTTTTAGCTGCTACTGCCTTGTCGATTAACCACTCATACTTTTTAAGCAATTCTTGTGTTAACGATGCATTATCGATTGTCGTTAAGTCCTCGTTGCCTACTTGAACAAAAAATGGCACTTCAGGATAACGTTCATGAACAGACGCTGCATACTCAAAGTCTTCATCATTAAATACAACGACTTTTATGCTTATGTGCGCCATGCGTTTTTCCTTTATTAATGTCTCTATAATATCGTCTAATACCGAGAAATTTGTTTTCATTAATGAACTTGGAGGCTTAGGAGAAATCGTTAAATCATCGATCTTTAGGAACCAATCCTGATAACGGCTTCCCTGTGTTTCAAGAGCTGCTTTTACCCCATGACTGTGCAAAAGCTCTACAAGTGAATCAATTGCCTTGATAAGCGCAGGGTTTCCTCCAGAAATGGTAACGTGATCAAAGCACTCTCCTCCAATTTCTTTTAGCTCCGTCCAAATTTGTTCTGCTGTTAGCTGACGAATATCGTTTTTAGCTGATCCATCCCATGTAAAAGCTGAATCACACCAGCTGCAGGAATAATCACAGCCTGCAGTACGAACAAACATCGTCTTACGTCCTACAACCATTCCTTCCCCTTGAATCGTTGGTCCGAATATTTCAAGTACTGGAATTGTATTAGCCACGTTTTTTCACCTTCTTTGGGCGGTAAACTACGTAACTTGTCGGCGTTTCCCGCACGAATACTTGTACGCAAGAAGGCTTATTTGGTAGTGTGTCTAGATATTCTTGAACCAACTCATAAATTTTACGTGCAACAACTTCAGTTGTAGGAAAATCATTTGGATTTTCTTCGTTAAAGATAGAATGATCGTTCAATAATGTATGATCAAATTGACCAGAAACAATTTTTTTCAATAGCGCAAAATTTACTAAGAAGCCCGCTTCGTCTAATGTATCTCCGGCAACAGTTAGATTTACAAAATACGTATGTCCATGGACTTGACGGCATTTTCCTGCTTCTGTGTGAGGAACAAAATGTGCCGCAGCAAACTGCATATCTTTGTTTAGTTCATATTCATAGTCATGAAACACTTGCGGATACATTTGTTGCAGCATTATTTCTCTCCTCCTTCTTTTGTTTGCAGGTATTGATCTAACCCACGTTTTCGCAATTGACATGCGGGACATTCACCGCATCCATCGGCAACAATACCGTTGTAGCACGTTAACGTTTTTTCACGCACATACTCAAGCGCTCCTAACTCATCCGCTAAAGCCCACGTTTCTGCTTTATCAATCCACATGAGCGGCGTATGAATCACAAACTCAAAATCCATTGATAAATTAAGCGTGACGTTTAACGATTTTACAAATACATCTCGGCAGTCTGGATATCCCGAAAAATCAGTTTCACAAACGCCTGTTACGAGATGACGGCCTCCGCTGTTCTTAGCCAGTACGGCTGCAAATGATAAAAACAACAGATTGCGTCCATCCACAAACGTGGTAGGCAATTCGCCTTCTTTTTGCTCAATATCAATATCATCTCGCGTTAGTGCATTTGGTGCTAATTGATTTAAAAGTGACATATCTAGGACGGTATGCTTTACACCTAAATCAGCCGCAATAGTCTTGGCTACCTCTATCTCTTGACTATGACGCTGACCATATTGAAAAGTAACCGTTTCTACTTCTTTAAAGTTTTTCAAAGCCCAAAATAGACATGTTGTACTATCTTGACCTCCGCTAAATACAACAATAGCTTTTTCATTTTTCATCATTATTGTTCGTCTCCTTTTTGATTGAAATCAAAAGAAGAAGAAACTTTATTGAACCGTTCGTTCCCTTTGTGACTAATTTTATAACACAAAAAAGAGACTGCTCTTTTTCAGCAATCTCCCTAAAAAGCAACTAAGATACACGTACTCGCCAGCATACACGTCAAAAAGACGGGTTGATAGAAAAGCACGTGAAAGAAGACACGCCAAAACCGTGTCTTTTGTCATCAACGATGATCTTAGTTTTTTATAGAGGGAGTTTTCGAACCTCTCCCGTACATATACAAACGTGTACGGCGTTTCTTCTTGAATTGTCATCGTATACTATACCACATGCGTATAAATAATGCTATGTTTGTTGGCTTCTATCACCTTTAGCTTCCTTATTTTTCTTTATATAAGAAAGAGCAATAAATAATAAGGGAAAACAGAGGCTTAGTACGAATAAATAAAAAGGTCAGTAATATTTTTCAAAATAATTAAATTATGCTGTATTCGGAATAATATAATACGCTACGCCTGTAATGATTAGACCTAAAGGAAAGCTTAAAAAATTACGTACGTGTAAATTACACAATTGGACGATGCTTAACTGAATGGCATAGAACACAATGACAACTTTAAAAAAGATAGATAACATCCAAAATAGTGTTCAACTTCGTCTTTTTTTACTAACCCGTCGATGTAAGCAACACCTAAAGTGAATTTTTCTTCAATCGAAATTCGAAACTCTCGTACCACTAAGTCCGTACGCTGTCTCAGTGCTTTTTTCATGAGGGATAAATTATCTCCCACCCTCTCCGATAATTTCTGCTCTTCATGTGTAGAAGAAGCACTAGTTTTCTTAGAGTCCTTCTATTCATCAGCTTTTTCTTTCCGCTGTTTGGATTTATTCGTTAACTCAGATAGGTTTTTTATACGCATTGCTCATCCTCCACTACATTGAAGGAAAAGAAACGGGATTTCTTCTTTTTAGTCTCTATAGTTTTTGTATGAAAAGGAAACTTATACTTGAAGCCATTTTAATAATCTTTATTTTTGACATCATTTGTGCATTTCTATAGGATAGTAATGGATAATTCTTTGTTATTATGAAGAATGTTTATGCGGAACATTGAAAGGAGTCTATATATGGCACAATCACTTAAAGGCAAAGTAGCTCTTATTACAGGAGCAGGAAAAGGCATCGGTCGTTCAACTGCAATTGAATTAGCAAAAGAAGGCGTAAATATCGGTTTAATTGCTCGTACAGAGGCGGATTTAAAGGCTGTTGCTTCTGAACTAGAAGCATTTGATGTACAAGTTGCTTACGCAACAGCAGACGTTTCTTCTATGGAAGAAGTAAACGCAGCAGTTGAGCATCTACATACAAAATTAGGGGCAACGGATATCTTAATCAACAACGCGGGAATCGGTAAATTCGGAAGCTTTTTAGAGCTAGACCCAGCTGAGTGGAAACAAATCATTGATGTGAATTTAATGGGCGTTTACTACGTAACGCGCGCCGTTCTACCTCAATTAATCGAAAAGAATGGTGGAGACATCATCAATATCTCATCCACTGCTGGTCAAAAAGGCGCTCCCGTTACAAGTGCTTACAGCGCTTCAAAATTTGGCGTGCTCGGCTTAACTGAATCTCTAGCGCTAGAGGTGCGCAAACACAATATTCGTGTAACAGCGCTAACGCCAAGTACAGTAGCAACGGAATTAGCATATAAAGAAAACTTAACAGATGGCAATCCTGATAAAGTGATGCAGCCTGAAGACCTAGCAGAAATTATGGTAGCACAATTAAAGCTGCATCCGCGTATTTTTATCAAATCTGCGGGCATGTGGTCCACAAATCCATAAACAAACATAGAAAAAGGAGAGCTTCAGCTCTCCTTTTTTTGTCTTCCTTTATATAATGGTTACCTTATTTACGTTTAGGCGTGATTTCTTCTGATAGTTCTTCAAAAGATTTTACTTTTCCATGCGATGGGTTTTGTGATTGTTTTCGTACATTCCACTGACGCTCTTTTTGACTTTTAGACTGAGTCATTTTGCTTCATCCCCTTTTTATATGCTTACATGTAGTAGGATAAAACAAGCTGCTCTTTTCCATTCATCAAAACTGCTTCCAATTTCTTTACTGCTTACCTAAATGTATTTTAAACCATTTATCAATTTCCGCGTTATATTGATCATAATAAGCAGTTAGCGGATGGTCTCCGTTTTTGTACAGTATATATTTGTATTCTTTTCCCTGCTCATCTAGCTGTTTCACAAGCTTTTCAGCCTGAGTGTGGTGAACTTTACGATCATGATCGCCTTGCAAAATTAACAGTGGTGAATTTACTTTATCACTCCAATAGACAACAGAACGACTTTTATACCTCTCTGGATATTGCGCCGGATCTCCTACAATTGTCCGCAGCACTTGTTTCATTTCAGGCCCTCTTTGATCGTAGAATTGAAACATGTCTGTAATACCTGATTGTACGACAACTGCATCAAATTTAACGCCGTTTTTCATCGTTAAATACGTCATCATACCGCCGCGTGAATAGCCTAGCGCTACCTTTTGCTGATGATTTACATAAGGAAGCTGTTCTCCCCACTTAATAAGATTTAATACGTCGTCAATATCTTTACCGCCGTAGGTCTCAGTTCCTTCACTTCCACCATTTCCCCTGTATTGAGTCGCTACAACGACGTAGCCTTTACTTGCCCAATATGATAAGTACTGAAGTGTTTTTGCGCGAATCATACCGTGTTCGCGATTTCCTCCGCGATTATATACTAAAAGCGGGTAATGTTTGTCTGCAATGTCTTTAGGCTGTACTAAAAACCCTTTTATCTTTAAATTATCACTAGGATACGTAATGCTATATACATCTACTTTATTTGAATAAGGCGATAATAAATTCAATTTTTCTTTATTTACATCATCACTTTCAGCTCGGTTAAAAACCGCTGTCACACCGAGCACAGCTACAGTGATTAATGCAATGATGCCCCATTTTTTCAACAGAAACCCTCTCCTCAATAAATATCTTTTCTCTTTTATAATGAGTGTTTTCATTTGGCTTTACCCTTCTTAAATGTTTGCTAAAAAGGGCATTCATCCCATCGCCAATGCAGCTTATTTATCATACCGCAAAACTCAAATTTCTTCATTAATAAAGAAATAAGAATTCATACAAATACATGAACAGGAAAGACGTATAGTAAATTGTATTATTAAATTATAGATTTGAAAAGTGGAATGATACTTTTTTTGTCGTTTTTTACCTGTCCTTTTTCAAAAAGAAAAAAGCCCAGTTAAGACTGAGCTTTTTTCTTGGCAATACCAATGCCTGTATATGCTAAAATAACTGAAAAGATCGGACAGAGAATGCTAAAGAATGTAAATGGAATATAGTCAGCCGCGGGAATATTTAATGCAGTTGAAATAAAAGCGCCGCTGACCCCCCACGGAATAATAGCATTAATAACCGTTCCACCGTCTTCAAGCGTTCGTGATAAGTTTTTCGGATCTAAGTTCCACTTTTCATACAGTGGCTTAAACGTCTGCCCAGGCAGAAGAATCGATAAATACTGCTCTCCTGTAATAACATTAACTCCAATTGAAGATAGAAGCGTAGCAAAAATAACGTCTCCGCTGCGGCGGATTTGTTTTGCTAATCCTTTTAATAAAGCATCGATAATTCCAACCGCTCTCATCAAGCCACCTAGCGACAAGGCAATCATGATAAGAGAAATAGAAAACATCATGGACTGTAATCCGCCTTTGTTTACAATGGCATCGACTACTTTATTTCCTGACTCTACTGCCGGTCCGCTTTGAAGAACGCCTAGCAATTGACTCAGCGTAAATTCATGCTGTGTAATCATTCCTGTAATAATGGCCGTTACAATCCCTAAAACTAACGTTGGCAATACATCGACTCTTCTCATCGAAAAAATAAGAACTAAAAGTGGAGAAAGCAACGTCAACATGTGTAAATTAAACGTATGCTTTAATGCCTCTTGAATTCCTTGAATTTCTCCGTAATTGACGCTTTCTTGGTTTCCGTTCATCCCAATGACCAATGCAATGATTGCGGTAATGACAATACTTGGAACCGTCGTCCACGTAATGTGCTGAATATGTTTAGGAAGCGGCACTTCAACGATACCAGAAGCAAAATTTGTAGTATCAGATAAGGGAGACATCTTATCTCCAAACACGGCTCCTGAAACAATCATCCCCGCTGCTAGACCTGGATGTACACCAATAGCAGTTCCTACGCCAAATAAAGCGACCCCTACCGTACTGACAGTTGTTAATGAACTTCCAGTGAATGTTGAAACTAATACGGTAATAACCAAAGCACTAATTAAAAAGTACTGTGGTGAAATCCAGTGGAAGCCGTAGGATAAAATCGTCGGTATCGTTCCTCCTACCATCCAAATCGCAATGAGCATCCCGATCAGCATTAAAATTAGGATAGGCTTAACACCAAGTCTAACACCGTCTAAAATCCCTTTCTCCATTTCTGTCCACTTATATTTCAACAAAAAGCCAATCACACTAATAAATGCTACACCAAATATCAGCGGAATATGAGGCGGTAGTTTTAACATAAATAATGAAACAAAAATAATAGCTAATAGCACCAAAACCACCGCTATTGATTGTATAAATGAAATTTCTTTTTTCATGAGGTATTCCCTTTCTATCTTTCTTTTTCACTTAAACGCTTTTATGCTTTTACGCAGTTAAGTGCAAACCTTCTTGAGTATAATTTTTATCCTTCTTGCTGTCAATAACTTATTTTATCCAACGGTAAGCTTTGCACTCAGTTTTCCACTTTTCTTCTTATTAATATTAATTCCCTCTCCAAGCAGATCATTGTACAAAATGCCTCTCATGTTTTTACATGTATAGAACGGGTACACATAAAACACATCTTTTTTTAATGTACTACCTTTTGTACATAAGCGAGGAACTTCCCTTAAAAATTTTTTAAGCAAAAGACTTGAAAGTCAAAAAAGGTCAAAGTATAATAAAATTACGAAAGGTCAAGAAAGGTCAAACACCTGCTGATCTTCGATTAAAATCATTTAGGGAGGCTAATTAAATGATTTGTCAAAACTGTAATAAACGTGAAGCATCTATTCAATTAAATGTACAAACAAATAACCAAAAATCTCAATATCGTCTATGTCATACATGTTATCAAGCACTAATGAAAGAACATAAAATCCCATCAGGCTTTGGAGGTGGCGGCTTTATGAACATCGATGATTTATTCAAGCAAATGTCACAAGAACAAGCTGCACCGGAACAGCCACAGCAAGGAAATGGCGGCAGCGGATTTTTAGACCAGTTCGGTCGAAACTTAACTCAAATTGCGAAAACGGGATTAATTGACCCTGTTATTGGCCGCGAAGAAGAAGTAGAGCGTGTCATTGAAATTTTAAATAGAAGAAACAAAAACAACCCGGTGCTAATTGGAGAGCCTGGTGTTGGTAAAACAGCTGTTGTTGAAGGGTTAGCTTTAAAAATCGCGGAAGGGAAAGTTCCTGCCAAGCTGTTAAATAAAGATGTATATCTGTTAGATGTAGCATCTCTCGTAGCTAATACGGGCGTGCGTGGTCAATTTGAAGAGCGTATGAAACAATTAATTTCTGAGCTTCAACAGCGAAAAAACGTGATTTTATTTATCGATGAAATTCACCTTCTTGTAGGAGCTGGTTCAGCGGAAGGTTCAATGGACGCAAGCAATATTTTAAAACCTGCTCTTGCACGAGGTGAACTTCAAGTAGTCGGAGCTACAACTTTAAAAGAGTACCGTTCGATTGAAAAAGATGCGGCTCTTGAACGACGCTTCCAGCCGGTTATGGTTCACGAACCGTCTGTCGAAGAAGCCGTTGAAATTCTAAAAGGAATTCAAAGTAAATATGAAGATTACCACGGCGTTAGCTATACAGATGAAGCGATCCGCGCTTGTGTAAATTTATCACACCGCTACATTCAAGATCGCTTTTTGCCTGATAAAGCAATTGACTTGCTAGATGAAGCAGGTTCAAAAATGAACTTACAGGCAGGCATTACAAATAAAGACGACGCGGCCGCTCGCTTAAAAGAAATCACAAAAGAAAAAGAGCAGGCGCTAAAGAATGAAAAATATGAAGTAGCGGCAAAACTGCGCGATGAAGAAGCTGCTCTTGAAAAACAGTTGAACGAAGAACAGCAAAAAATGAATGTGGACATTGCTGACATTCAAGCAATTATTGAAAAGAAAACGGGTATTCCTGTTGGTAAACTTCAGGAAAATGAATCAGCAAAAATGAAGCATTTAGCTGAGCACTTAGCTCAAAAAGTAATTGGACAGCAGGAAGCTGTAGAAAAAGTAGCAAAAGCGATTCGACGTTCTCGCGCTGGATTAAAAGCGAAGCATCGCCCAATTGGTTCATTCTTATTTGTCGGTCCAACAGGTGTCGGTAAAACAGAGTTAACCAAAACATTAGCTGAAGAACTATTCGGCTCAAAAGATGCAATGGTTCGTCTAGATATGAGTGAATACATGGAAAAACACGCGGTGTCTAAACTAATCGGCTCACCTCCTGGCTACGTAGGTCATGAAGAGGCAGGACAATTAACAGAGAAAGTACGCCGTAATCCTTATTCTATCATCTTACTAGATGAAATTGAAAAAGCTCATCCAGACGTTCAGCATATGTTTTTGCAAATTTTAGAAGATGGACGCCTAACAGATAGTCAAGGTCGTACAGTAAGCTTCAAAGACACGGTTATCATTATGACAAGTAACGCTGGTGTAGGTGAAAAGAAAATTACGGTTGGGTTTGACGCAGAAAATGATGCGCTTAAACAGGCATCCGTTTTAGATTCACTTTCATCTTATTTCAAACCAGAGTTTTTAAATCGATTTGATACAATCATTGAATTTAATCACCTTGAAAAAGATAACTTAATTAAAATCGTTGACCTTATGCTTGCTGAATTAAAAGAAACATTACAAGAACAAAACATCACGCTGCATGTAGCAGCTGAAGTAAAAGAAAAACTGGCTGAACTTGGCTATCACCCTGCATTCGGTGCTAGACCGCTCCGCCGAGCAATTCAAGAACAGCTTGAAGATCGAATTACAGATTTACTGTTAGATGATGCGGACGTATCAACAGTGAACGTAACGTTAAATGAAGCAAGCGAAATTACTGTACAAAACTAATAGAAAAAGCGACTCAAGTAGAGTCGCTTTTTTTTATAGAAATGTTTACGTTTATTTACTTTCATCTGTTTTTTCGTCTGTTTTTTCGCCGGCACTATCCGCTGATTCTTCTTGATCATCAGTTGCTTCATCCCCAGATGATTCATCTGCTTCGTCTTGCTTCATTGTTTCCTGTGAGTCATCTGTCGTTGTATCCTCCGCATGAGTATCATCCGACTGTTCTGTTTGCTGTTCTGTGGCATCTTTTTCATCCGTTTGTGAGTTGCATGCTGTGATTAACATAATTGCTAGAAGTGATCCAAATAACTTGACTAATAAACTTTTATTCATTTTACCGTCTCCTTTCGAATCATCTGAGCCTCTATGTAGTCACCATTCATATGGCTCTACTGGCAGTATAGCCTATCCAATTGGAAAAAAGTTCACTTTTACAAGGTTATCACAAAAGCTTTACATCTCCTTCATTTCGTTCATATTCTCCTCATATTTCCTTAATAGTTTATGGCCAGCCACATTCTAGATCTATCTTCCTTGGTCTAAGTGCTCAATTCGGCTATTCACACAGTTGTAACTATGCTAATATGAGTGATATATCACTACATCGTGCGACTAGCTGACTATAAAGTTATTCTCCTATAAAATTATTCACCATTTAAGAAAGGGATTTTTTATGGAATCACACAACCTCATAAAAAAACGGAATTTTATTCTTTTACTTATTTTCTGGCTGCTGTATTTTGTCCACATCGTGTTATACCACTTTATTGCAGCTGATCCTCATCTGATTGTTTTTATAAGCGGAGGGGTTTTATTACTGCTAGTGACAGCTATGTATTACTTTCATTTTCATCCGGCTATCATTATGTATTCTTTTTTCATATGCTATTATGCCTATATTGCGTACATGACATCTATTGAACCTGCTGTTATTAATTATTTGTTTTTGTTTCTTGGAATTATTGTTAGCTTTATTTATTATAGCTATATCGCTATTGTAATTTCTACATTAATGTCCATAATAATTGTTTTGTACTCTTATGTAAGCAACACTCTTTTTACATCTGTGACTTTCGTGAAATTAGATATCGTTTATTTCATTTTGTTTACGCTGATCACCATGATTATTTTGTTATACTGTGCTCATTTCTCTAAAAAATTGATTGCTATTACGACGGTCAAAATGAATAAAACCGAAGATGAACTTTACTCAGCTCAAGAGTATTTACAATCTTTTTTTACATATAACCGCGACGCCATTGCCGTGTTCAGTCTAGACGGGAAAGTGATTAAAGTAAACGATGCTTTTGAGCAAATATACGGATGGCAAGCGGAAGAAATTGTCGGAAAAGCCATTCCATTTATTCCTGCTAGCTTAAAAGGCAATGCTGAAAGCCGATTAGAAAGGGTTAAAAAAGGAGAAAAGCTAGTTGCCTTTGAAACTCAAGATAAGCGAAAAGACGGAACAATAATTGAGGTAGAAATCACGGTTTCACCTATTTTTAATCGTGATCAACAAGTCGTTGCGCTTTTTGGTATTTCACGCGACCTTACCGAAGAAAAAGAAACAGAAAAATTCCTTCGCCAAAAGGATAAGCTATCTTTAGCCGGCGAAATGGCAGCGGGCATCGCTCATGAAATTCGAAATCCGCTTACTTCTCTGAATGGATTTATTCAGCTTATTCACGAAGATAGCAGCCGCTATCATTCTTATACAACCATCATGCTGAGTGAACTGAATCGTATTAACTCAATCGTTGGAGAATTTTTATTGCTCGCTAAACCTCATGATACGGTTATGAAAAAGCATGCATTCTCTACTATTTTAAATGACGTTATTCTTCTGTATGAATCAGAATGTGTATTAAAAAATGTTGTCGTTAGAACGCAGGTGGAAGCCCCGCATACATACATCTGCTGTGATGCCAATCAAATTAAGCAAGTACTCATTAATTTATTAAAAAATGCGCTTGAAGCTATGCCTAGCGGAGGAGAAATTCATTTAAACGTTACTCAGCATACTAAAGATCTTACTATTTTCATTAAAGATACAGGAGTCGGCATTCCCTCAAATTTGCTTACGCATATTCAAAAGCCCTTTTTTACCACGAAACCCTCAGGCACCGGTCTTGGACTTGTTGTGATTAAAAACATTTTGTATCAGCATAAAGGAACATTTGAGATTAAAAGCACTGTTGGCGAAGGAACCAGCGTTACCCTTACGATTCCTTTATGGGAACAAGGAATTAACCATTAAAAAAAGAGGCTGGAACAAAAGTATGTTAGTTGAAGGAAGATCCGAACGAGTTTGTTTTTTGATTAAGAATCAAACTCATTCGGATTTTTTTATTATGAGGGTGAGCGTAGGTTTAATCTAGGTGCTTCTAGCTGTTGATTGGAGGGCAAGGCGAAGACTCCTACGGGAAAAGCGGAATAAGTGAGACCCCGCAGGAGCATAATCGCCGAGGAGACTCACCGACCGACCGCGGAAAGCGAAGCCTTGCACGGAAATCAACGGAGGTGTAATAAGCGATTCATACTAGATTGTTTATCCCATTTGTTCGTCTTTAGATTCGATTGATTTTGTTATGTCTCAATCTCTGTTTTTATAGCTTTTTATCATCAATACTATTTAAATAGTTTTCAATTTCATCTACTACAGACTGCACGCAGCCTTCTTCAAATGGAGAAATCAGATTCGCTTCCTCTACCAATTCTAAAAACGGCTTACTTCCGCCAAGCTTACATAAATGAACGTAATCTTGCCATGCTTGTTCATGATTTTCTCGATCCTTTTTCCAAAATTGAAATGCACAAATTTGAGCGAGCGTATAATCAATATAATAAAACGGAGACGTGTAAATATGAAGCTGGCGCTGCCAGAAGCCCCCGCTTTCTAGATAATGATGGCCATCATAATCTTTAGAAGGCATATATTTTTTTTCAATTTCGCGCCACGTTTGTTTTCGTTCCGAAGGCGTCATCTCAGGGTGTTCGTATACAGCATGCTGAAATTCATCTACCGCTACCCCGTAAGGCAAGAAAGTTAAGCCTGAGCTTAAGTGAGAAAACTGGTATTTATCTTTGTCTTCTTTAAAGAACAACTCCATCCAAGGCCATGTAAAATACTCCATGCTCATTGAATGAATTTCAGCTCCTTCATGCGTAGGCCAGTGATACTCATTGGTTTCCATATCTCGGCTGGAATACACTTGAAAAGCATGCCCTGCTTCATGCGTTAACACATCGATATCGCCCGATGTTCCATTAAAATTCGAAAAAATAAACGGCGCTTTGTATTCTTCAATAAACGTACAGTAGCCTCCGCCTGCTTTGCCCTTTTTAGCGACTAAATCCATCAAATTATTTTCAAGCATAAATGAAAAGAATTCGTCCGTCTCTTTAGAAAGCTCCTTATACATAACCCGTCCTTTTTCAATAATCCACTTTTCATCACCTTTTGGCACTGCGTTTCCTGTTTCAAACTGAAACGGTTCATCATAATAAGTTAAGCTCTCTACTTGAATTCTTTCCTGCTGACGCTTTTTTAGTTTTTCAGTAAGGGGAACAATATACTCTTTTACTTGTTTGCGAAAAGCGGCAACCATTTCAGCATCGTAGCCTATTCTAGACATACGAGCATAGCCCACTTCTACGAAATTTTTATAGCCTAATTTTTCAGCAAGTTTGGTCCGCACTTTTACAAGTTTGTCGTAAATATCATCAAATTCCTCTTCATGATCGGTGAAAAATTGAAACTTCGCTTCTGCTGCTTTTTTTCTCATTTCTCGATCAGGTGACTCCATAAACGGATCGAGCTGAGCTAACGTTCTTTCTTCTCCTTCAAATACAATTTTAGCTGACGCCACTAGTTTCGTATATTGAGACGATAGCTTATTTTCTTCCTGCAGCTCTTTTACTATTTCCGGAGAGAACGTTTTCAACTGCATTTCAGCAAGAGAGAACAGCTGCTTGCCCCATTTTTCTTCTAGTTCCCGTTTAAAAGGCGAGGAGATTAACGCTTTGTAAAATTTCTCGACGTATCCTTCTAAAAGCGGCTGTGTTTCATCAAAATAGTCTTGTTCTTCTTTATAAAATTCATTCGCTGTGTCGATAGAATGACGAATATAGCAGATGTTCCCCATTGTGCTGTACTGAGAATATGCATCGTTTGCTAGACGAATTTCCTCATTTTGCTGACTGACTGACGCTGCTTCCGTAAAATGTGTAATCGCCTTTTCAAACTGCTTTTCAATTTCATTCATATCAGGTCGCGTATATGTATAATTCTCAAATTTCATCATTTGTTCCCCTTCCTCTATAGTCTATATGTAACCTAATTCGTTTTTATCTAGCTGTATTCCTGTTAATTTCAATTTTTTGTCACTTTTTATTTTTTATGTCGATTAATTATGAAAGAAGTCATAGAAAAAACTCGTTTGTTCAACAGAAACAAACGAGCTTTCCTTAATTAATTAGTCGATTCCGGTAAAAATTCATCTGCATAGTGCCCCAGTTTCTTAAGCATCGAAATAGCAGCTTCCTTTTCTTCGCTAGATAAAACGGATAAAATATCATGAATTCTTTTTTCATGACTCGGAAACATGCTTTCAATCATTTCCTTGCCCTGCTGAGTGATAGCTGCATATGTTACACGGCGATCGTTCGGACAAGCAACGCGCTCTAAGAAGCCTTTTTTCTCAAGCTTGTCTACTACATACGTAATACTGCCGCTTGCCAACAGAATTTTTCCGCCGATTTGCTGCAGAGGCTGCTGGCCTTTGTGGTACAATAACTCTAGGACAGCAAATTCGGTTGGATTCATTCCATGCTGTTGAATAAATTTATGCACATGATCATTAATTGAACGATTGGCACGAGATAGTACAATAAATAATTTAAGAGATTGGTCTAACTCTTCTCTAGTTACATCATTCGTCATTTTAATCAGTTCCTTTAATATTATCTTGATATCAAGATAATACTAAAATTTCCCTTCAAAGTCAATCAAAGCAGGCTTATTTCATCGGTTATTCTCTCCGCTTGTACAATTTTTTTGATAAAAAATGTATATAAGTGGATTTATACATATGCTTTTAATACAATAAACATATGAACATTACATAAAAAGGTGAATGATTATGAAACCAACCCATTTATTATTTAATTCCGCGATTGGTTCACAAAAGCCTGAAACAATCGTTAATCGGCAAAACCCCTGTCCCTTTTGCGACGTAGAATCTCTTACAGGCATCATTGAAAAACAAGGACCTATCATTTGGCTGAAAAATAAGTTTCCCGTTCTGCAAGATGCTTACCAGACGGTTATTATTGAGACCGATGAGTGTTCTTCAGAACTGTCTATTTATCCAAAAGAACATCTGTACACCTTGCTGAGCTTCGCTACTGAACGATGGATATCGATGATGAACAGCGGTGAATATGCTTCTGTTCTTTTCTTCAAAAACCACGGTCCCATGTCCGGAGGATCATTACGGCATCCTCATATGCAAATTATTGGTTTAAATGAGATGGATGTAAATGAAAATGTGAAGCTAGAGCAGTTTGAAGGAGTCACAATTGCAAAAAATGAACACGTCACATTTAATTTATCTGTAAAACCTAGAATGGGCTTTTTTGAATTTAACGTGATCACAGATCAGCTTGACAAAGAGCTGCACGCTTTTGCAGATTATCTTCAAACGGCCGCTCACTATTTATTAAACCATTTTCATCGTAGCTGCACGAGCTACAACTTATTTTTTTATAATCTCAAAAACGGCAAAATTGCGGCGAAAATCATTCCTCGCTTTGCCACATCCCCTTTGTACGTAGGGTATGGCATTCCTCAAGTTTCCAATAAGCTTGAGCACATTGCTAACCAAGTTAAGGAGCTGTACTTTACCTAAAAAGTTGAACCTTCACTGGTTCAACTTTTTTACTTTTTTTCATAATGAGATTCAATTTTAAAATAGTCATGCTCATAAAAAACAAAAAAACATACACTAAAAGAACGATGTGAATTGAGGATGAAATGAAGAATACATAAAAGGAGACGGTTTATGACTGAGGTACTAATTGGAAGCATTCTTTCTGCCCTATCGACTGGAGTAGGTGCTTTGCCTATTCTGTTTTTGAATCAAGAACTCACTCATCGATGGAAAGATGTGCTTCTTGCGCTCACTGCAGGTATTATGACGGCTGCTTCTACTATGAGCTTAATTCCAGAATCTCTTCAAAGCGGAGGTTTTTTTTCCTTAGCAATTGGCTTACTGCTTGGAGTTGTAACATTAACACTCTTGGAGCAGAATATTCCTCACATTGATCTTGAGCATTCTAAAACCGGCATTCAATTTGATGAAAAAGCACTTTTAATTGTGTCCGCTATTACGTTGCACAACCTTCCTGAAGGACTGTCTGTTGGTGTTAGCTACGCTTCAAATGTTGAAAATACAGGGAACTTAATTGCACTTGCAATCGGTCTTCAAAATGCACCTGAAGGGCTGTTGGTTGCGCTATTTTTAGCTCAGCAAAATATCAGTAAAATAAAAGCATTTTTAATTGCGACCCTTACAGGCTCCGTTGAAATTGTAACGGCTTTACTCGGATTTTATTTAACTAACTTTGTTGATTCTCTCGTTTCATATGGATTAGCTTTTGCTGCTGGAGCCATGCTTTTTATTATTTATAAAGAGTTGATTCCGGAAAGTCACGGCGATGGAAACGAAAGATTTGCTACTTATTCGTTTATTTTTGGTATTTTGTTTATGATTTTTTTAATTAACATTTTTTAAAGCTGAAGAGAGGCCACGGGCAGCGTAATTGTTTTACTGCCCGATCCCGAATGCTTGTCCTGCATTACAGCTTTGAAAAAGATAAAAAACGGCTAATGAGTGTGGCAAACGATGTCTTTTCTTCCTCTTCTTTTAAACGCTGCTTTTGATAAACGAGTAAGAGCTGATCAAGCTCTTGACTACAGGTAACGGTTTCTTCATTAGTCAGACCTTTTTCTTCTCCGAGCTGCACCATCTTTTGTCTTTTTTGGACGATTTCCACTAATAATCTCTCTGATTTCGTTCTATTTCTCACTCCAAACACAAAATCCTCTCCTATGACAAAGAAATTAGCTTATAACGCATTATTACAAATTCTACTAAATATGTAAATAGAGTCGCAATAATAGACATTTTTTTCGCGAAAAAATTATTTTGTCGGAATTTACAAACGCTTACATTACTATAGGAATACCGTTTATCTTTTTTTTACAAGTTGTTTTTCGACAAAAGATGCTGCTTGTCGAATAGAAAAAAGATTGAAATCTGCGTTCACCATCACCATGAAAAAATCCGAACGAAGTTGATTCTTAATCAAGAATCACTTCGTTCGGATCTTCATACTTTTGTCACTGTATCTTTTTCTATTCAGCTTTCTGGGCAGCAATTTGTACAGCATCCCATACTGTAGCAAAAGGAGGAGCGTACGAAAGATCTAGCATGGTTATCTCATCTGTTGTGAGGCGGCAAGTGATAGCTGTCGCAAATACATCGATTCGTTTTGCTACTCCTTCTTTACCAATCATTTGAACCCCCAAAATCTCTTTTGTTTCAGGATGATAAACAAGTTTTATCACAATCTTTTCAGCTCCTGGATAGTAAGAAGCATGACTTGGAGCCTTGGCTGTGATGGCTTTGTACAAAAGAGAATTTTCTCTTGCTTCTCTTTCCGAAATGCCGGTTTTTCCAATTTCATAGTCCATCACTTTCACAATACTTGTACCTACAACACCCGGAAATTCTCTATTTTCTCCCCCTAATCGGTAACCAAGAACCCTTCCCTGCTTATTGGCAATGGTTCCAAGAGCAATATGAACATCTTTTTTTAATACGCGGTGATAGCTCGTTGCACAATCTCCTGCTGCGTAGATATGAGGCACGTTGGTTTCTAACTTCTCGTTTACTAAAATTGCTCCATTTTCAAGCATTCTTAGTCCGTTTCTTTCTAAGAATTGCGTATTCGGACGAACTCCTACATTTACAATCACTAAATCCGTTTGATACGTTTGACAGTTTGTTTGAACGTGAGTGACGAAACCATCTGAATGCAGCAATGCTTCGACTTCTTCTTCGAAATGAAATAAAATATCGTCATCTAGCTGCTGTTGTAAATGCTCTGCCATTTCTTGATCTAAAATTGATAGAATCTGCTTTCCCTTTTCAATAACCCGTACTTCTTTTCCCAAAGCCTTCATTGCTTCAGCTACTTCCATTCCGACATATCCTCCGCCGATAATGGTGACTTTCTCTACGGAGTGAGCCTGTAGATATGTATAGATTCTTTCGCTGTCTTCTAATGATTTTAATGTACATACATTCGGCATATTATCACTCATAAAATTGGGTTTAACAGCCGATGTTCCAGTTGCAATGATGAGTTCATCATATGCTATCTCTTTTTTCGTTTGCTCCTTTACATCTTGTACTACTATGTATTTTTTTGTATGATTTACTTCTTTAACTTCGTGAAAAAGATGGACGGAGATGTTTCGCTCTTCAAATTCTTGTTTCGTCCGAGCAATCAAATCGTCTTTTTCTTTTACAACACCTGACAGATAGTAAGGCATGCCACATGCGCTGTAAGAGATATCTCCACCTTTTTCAAATACAAGGATTTCTACTTCTTCTTTTTCTTTCATGCGGCGAAGCTGTGAAGCTGCGCTCATTCCAGCGGCTACTCCTCCTATAATGACAACACGTTTCATCTATACTCCCTCTTTCTCCATAAATAGTGGACTATACTATTGTTTTTCCTTATTCTTGCCGATTTCAAACGAAAAAAAACGGCTGTTTACACAGCCGTAGATGTTTGTTTCGAGCGGTAATACGTTAAAGCCAAGGCTCCTGCTAATACAGCTCCTTTAATAATGTCTTGCATATAATACGGAACATTTAACATCGTTAATCCGTTTAACAGCACACCGATTAAAATAGAGCCAATCAGCGTCCCGAATACGTTCGGCTTCCCTGCTCCAAATACTGAAAAGCCAATGTATGTAGCAGCTACGGCATCCATTAAAAATGGTGAGCCCGCGTTCACTTCTCCTACTCCAATACGGGCAGCTAAAACGACTCCTCCAATTCCAGCAAGCAAACCTGAAAACATATAGGCATACATACGGTAACGATTAACCGGTACACCCGAAAGTCTTGCTGCTTCTATATTACCTCCTGTTACGTAGAAAAAACGCCCAAACTTCGTATAGGAAAAAATGATATGAACAAGCAGCACAGTCAGCAGCATAATGATAACAGGAACAGGAATACCTAGAAAGTGACCTTGCCCCAGCGCAAGGAAAGAAGGAATAAAAATTCCCGGAGCTCTTTCTCCGCTTGGTAAAGGCATATTGGTATAAATAGCTGAGCCTTTTGTATACGTTAATAAAATCCCCTGTACGATAAACATCATTGAAAGAGTGGCTAAAATATCAGGAATCTTTACTTTCACTACTAAAAAAGCATTCACTAACCCGATAAGAAGCGATGCAATAATCGGAACAATGATAACAACTGCAATTTCTTGTCTGTGTAAAACGAGCATAGAGGCTGATAAAATAGTGGCTAAACCAGCCGTAGATCCTACAGATAAGTCGAGTCCGTTGACGGTTAACGATATCGTTACACCAAGCGCAATTAAGGTAACAATGGAAATTGAGCGCAGGATATCACTTATGTTTTCTCCTGTTAAAAAGTTAGGTGTGGCAATGGAAAAAATAATCATAATAACAAAAATCATTAAGACTGTCCCATATTTATAAAAGAAGTCAAAAACGCTTATTTTTCTCTTTGGTTTCGCTACAGGTTCTGTTACATACTCCGCACTCATCCTTTTACTCCTCCTGCTGTATAATAAAATAATTTTTCACTAGTTGCTTCTTCTTTGGATAATTCTTTCACGATTTTTCCGTTGTACATAACATAAATTCGATCCGCTACCCCTAGCAGCTCCTCGAATTCACAGGTTGCGTAAACAACTCCTTTTTTCTGTGACACAAGACCTGTAATTAAGTCGAATATCTCTCGCTTAGAGCCGACATCAACTCCTTTAGTTGGTTCATCAAACAACAGTACGCTAGAGTCCGTAACAAGCCATTTTCCGATTGCTACTTTCTGCTGATTTCCACCGCTTAACGTTCCAACTGACTGCTCGATAGAATGAGACTTTACGCCAACTTGCCCCGTCGTTTTCTGCGCTTTTTCTTTGATCTTTCCTCGCTTTAGAAACGAATAGTTTGTAAAGCGGGACAGACTTGGCAAAACTAAGTTATCGGCAATCGATTCATGAACAAAAATTCCTTCTTTTCTTCGTTCTTCAGGAACAAGAGAAAGGCCTTGTGCAATATAATAATAAGGCTGCTTACTCAGCTTTAGTTTCTTGCCTTTTAACCGAACGCTGCCGCTGACATATTGCTCTAAACCAAATAGACTTCGGCAAAGCTCCGTTTTCCCCGCTCCTACAAGCCCTGCAATACCGACTACCTCTCCTTCTTTTACATGAAAAGAGATATTCGAAAGCCGCCCTGGAAGAGATAATGCTTCTACGTGTAAAAGTTCGTTTCCAACTTCTACTGATTTTTTGACCCACTGCTTTAGAGAAGACGTTCCTAGCATAAGCGTAATTACGTCTTCAATTGATGTATGTGAAGTTTCTTTTGTAGCTACATAGCGTCCGTCCTTTAAAACCGTTAAGCGGTCGCAAATATCAACCACTTCTTGAAGGCGATGTGAAATATAAATAATGCCTACTCCATTTTTCTTCAGCTCTCTCATCACAGAAAACAATTGTTTCGTCTCTTCCACACTAAGAGGTGCGGTTGGTTCATCCAAAATTAAATAATCAACATTTTGTACAATTGCACGTGCAATAAGCACCTGCTGTTTTTCGGATAGAGTTAGATCAACGACATTTTTTTTAACAGATAAAGAAGAACCAAGTAAAGAAAGGGCTTCTTCCGCTTTCTTATAAATAGATTTCCAGTTTACAAATGTCTTGCTTTTCTTAGAAGCCTGCAGGTCTAACACAATGTTTTCAGCTACTGACAGCGAAGGAATCAGCGCTACATCCACTTCTTGGTGTACAATTCCAATTCCGTGGCTCTTCGCTTCTTTAGGAGAAGAAATAGAGATTTCCTCTCCGTCTTTATAGATTTTTCCTTCGTACTCGTCGTAAGCTCCGCACAATATTTTCATCAGCGTACTTTTACCGGCACCATTGGCTCCCAATAAAGCATGAATTTCCCCTTTTTGAACAGTAACATTAACTTTGTTCAGCGCTTGAAAAGAACCAAAGTTTTTTGTAATGTTCTTCATTGAAAGCTCGTTCGTCATATCTGTCCCTCCACTTCTACTCTTTTTTGCCCCATTCTTCTACGTACTGACTAAGCTGATCCATATTAATCGTTTGATTAGGCAAATCTGTTTGTTTGACTAAAACCGGATCAAAGGAATAATAACGAGGGATCTCTTGACCGGAAATCTTTTTAAGAAGCAAATCAACCTGCTTTTCTCCTACTGAAGCTGGGTTTACAGCAGCTGACGCTTTCCATGGGCTGTTTTTTGCTTGCATCATTTGCAGGTCTTCATCAGATAAGTCCACTCCGTATACTTTAATCTCATCTCGTCCTGCTTCCTTAATCGCTCTCGTGACTCCTTTGGCAAATTCGTCCCAAGGTGCCCAAACAGCTGCAATGTCTCCTTTATTTGGATACTGCTTCAACACGGCTGCCATTTTATTTTGGGTGTCTAGAGAGGTGTTGTCTGTTGCACTTCCAAACGTGGCAATTTGTTTTACATCTGGATAGCGATTCATCATAATTTTATAAATGCTGTCGCGTTTTTCCATCGGCGCAAAGCCTCCAACAAACGCATATACAATATTTCCTTTTCCGTTAATATCCTGCATCATTTGTTTCAGGCCCTGCAGCGCAAGCATATAATCGTCTTGATCGATGGTTGTCACACCTTCTACTTTTAATTCTACGTCTGTTGCAATAACGGGAATTCCTTTTGCAATCGCGCGCTTCACGCCAGGTTCAAGGGTTTCAGCCCGGCCGTGGTCAATCATAATACCATCAACATTTTGGTTAATAGCCGTGTCTAAATACGCTGCCATTTTAGATTGATCATTATTAGAATCAGAAACGGATAGCTGTACTCCGGCTTTTTTAGCCGCTTTTGTCACACCTGTTATGTACTGAGCAGCGTGAGTGCCTGACGTAAATTCAGAAATAAGAGCAATTTTTGTATCTTTCGTAATCTTTTTTCCTTCTTGCTGTACAGGCTTAGCAGAAGCCGCTTGCTGCGCTGGAGCTGCCTGTGCTTTCTCGTTTAGATTTGGCTGTTCTTTCGTGCAGGCAGCCAGCGCAAAAACTAGAAGCACGAGCAAAGTAAGTGGCCACAGCATTTTTTTACTCTTTTTCATGGTGTTCCTCCTATTAAACTTATTATTCACATAAAAATAGTTAGTTTTATAATAATCCAAAGAATACCCCGCTTTTAGATGTAAAAGCGGGGTGATCATGACCTATGCTTTACAAGTAGTTGTTATGCGTAAATAGGTACCCATCCTTCAGTTGTCACGAAAATTCGGACAGCGACTACTTTACGATCTTCCATTAGTGTAAAGTAGTGAAGAATGTTTTCTGGTACTGAAATTAAATCGCCTGGCTCTAATTCAACATCAAAAAATTCGCCGTCTTTTCCTTGAATAACAAAAATTCCATGACCGCTTACGATAAAGCGCACTTCGTCATCGGTATGAATATGCTTGCGCTGAAAGTTTTTTAACAATTCATCAATATTTGGTGTAGATTTCGATAACGAGATAACATCTTGAGCTTTATAGCCGCGGCGTTCAGAAATATCTTTAATATCCTCATCAAAAGCGTTTAGAATTTCTGTTTTTTCTTCATCAGTCAAATCATACTTTTCACGAAGATTTTCTGGAAGTTTTGTAATATCCCAGTTTTCATAAATAACTTCATTGTTTGCCAGAAAAGCTGATACTTCCTCTTGAGTTTCAATTCTTTTATTATTTACATGTAAGCGAATTTGTGCCATTGTTGTTTCCTCCTTTTATAAATGCACCTTTGGCTTAATGCCTTTAAGTGATAGTAATTTCACATGGTAGCTAAATAGAAATTCATAGGCTTCTAGCGCTTTTTTTGTTTCAAACGCATTTTTCCCCCATACCGTAATCCCATGGTTACGAATTAAAATCGCGCCTTGATCGCCTTTTATATGGTGAGAAAACTCTTCTGCTAATGTCGGAATATCAGCGTAATTCGGAATAATCGGAACAGTAATTTCCGCATCTTCTTCCCAAATACCCAGCGCCTTAATAATTTCTTGCCCCTTAAATGAAATAAGTCCTTCATCTCCGTACAGTTCAGAGATCACGTTGTTGTCAATTGTATGTACATGAAGACTGCACCCGGCATTCGTTAACTCGTAAATCTTAACGTGTAAAAGCGTTTCAGCAGAAGGCTTTAAATGCGTTTCTTCTGCAGGTCTTCCATGTTGATCAACTAATAAAAAATCTTCATTTGTACGTTTTCTTTTGTCTTTTCCACTTGCTGATACAAAGAAAGTTGTCGGATTTTGGTCCACTTTAATCGCTAAGTTTCCGCTTGTACCGAAGAACCAATCGCGCTCTGCCAACTCATCTTTTATATCCGCAAGCTCGTGTAATCTTTGCTGAGCCATGATACTCATGCTTTCACCTCTTCTGTTAATTCTTGTAAATGGTGAATCACATCGTAAAAAGTAGAAAAAGGTCGATACGGTAGAGATAGCTCTTCACATTTTTCAATTAAAAAGTCACGTGCAATGACCGTATCAGCTAATTTGGCAGCCTGCAAATCCGTAATTGAATCGCCAATAACAACCGTATGATCTCTTTCATCTGCAAGACGGCGAATAATCGTTGGCTTACAGCAGCCGCAGTCATTTGTACACTGTTTATCACATGTATGAGGCCACGTAATGGAAATATGCTCACCGGAAAAATCAGATCCGTTGCAGTAGAGCATTTCTTCTGCAACCCGATTTCCCAAAAGCGGTTTTACAAAAAAGTCAATTCCTCCGCTTACAATATAAAGCGGAATATGGTGCTCTTTTGTATAAGCAATAAAATCATCAAATCCATCTCGAATAGCAGACGTCTCTAAAATATAAGAAATAATCTCTTCCTTTAATTCCACGGGGAGCAAGGCAAACATTCGCCCTACTCCTTCTTGAATAGAAACGCGCTGAGCCAGCACGTCCTCTTTAATACTTTCCCACTCGGGAGGAGCAAATTGTTTCATAATAGCAATGATGTTATCGCTATTTGTGATTGTTCCATCAAAGTCACAAAAGATTTTTAACGATGTCATGCTTTCACCTCTACTGTTCCCCATAGTTGCAAAGCTTTTTGCAACTCTTTTGATTCTTCAGCTTTTTCGGATAGTGTTTGATGAGAGAGTACTGCATCTATCGCCGAACGGAATGCTTTTCCTCCTCCGATAGCTCCGTCTGGATGACCGTGAACTCCGCCGCCTGCATTAATAATGCTGTCGATTCCAAAGTCTTTCACAAGCTGCGGTACCATTCCAGGATGAATTCCTGCTGAAGGAACCGGGAAAGTCTGCTTATATTTGTATACAGGGCGAGTTAATTCGTAGGCAATGCCTGTCGTATCTTCAAGAGAAAGCGCTACGCTTCCGTATGGTGATGGAAACAGTGAGAAATCTGCTCCGGCTAAGCGCAATAGCTTTCCAAGCAGTAATGAATTTGAAAAACCGTAAAACTCTGATGGCGTAAGCGCTCCGCTAACGGCTGGGTGTGCCATAATCGGCAAGTTAATTTCATCATCTTCTCGAAGTGCCTGCAGTACGTCTAACCCATAAGCAAATACGTTGAATAAAAGCGCATCGGCTCCTAGCTCAGCTGCTTTTCTTGCTTTCTCTTTTAATTCAAACGTTCGTCCCGTTAAATTAACAGCATACAGCGTGCGGTGTCCCGTTTTTTCGTATACTTCATTCAGTACTTTTTTTCCTTCTGTAACGCGAGCTTCAAAAGGTGTGCGTTCACTATCAAACAAAATCTCGTCGTCTTTAACCAAATCCACTCCGCCAAGCGCTTGCTCACGCAGCTGAGTTGTTAAGTACGTCATGTCTCTTCCAATCACGCCTTTAAAAATACTCATCACAAGCGGACGGTCATAAACGCCTAGTTTCTCTCGGATACCTTCTATTCCAAAGCGCGGTCCTGGGAATTGAGCTAATAATTCATCAGGAAAATCCAAGTCTAATAGTTTCACTTTTCCATCAAGTGATAGTTTTCCGAAAACCGTAACTAAAATAGCCGGTAAATCTCTTGAAAAGTTGGCAGTTGGATAAGCAATTTTGACAATCGCCTGCTTAATTTCTCCTCCTAAATATCCGTTTACACGTTCGCAATCTTGAAGCTCAGTTACGGACACGACGCGCCCTTTATGCTTTTGAAGCTGCTGTTGATCTAAAAGCGGCAGATCTGTCCATGAGCCGACGGTTAGTCCTAAAGCGATTCCTTCCGCTTTTTTATGAAAATTTCCTTTATTGTCATGTAGTAAGTAGCTTGCAACGATTTCGCTCATTATGCTAAAAACTCCCTTGCTGTTTAATATCGTTAATAAAAAAAACCTCTTCTGTGATTAAGAAGAGGCTTTCGTTGCTCTTCTTATCTCTCAGCTGCTGCTGCAAGAATTAGCACCGTGCTTAACATGCGTTAAGTCGGTTGCCGGGCTTCATCGGGCTAGTCCCTCCACCTACTCTTAATAAGAAAGTTGCTATTTATTTAAATTAAATTCGTAGATTATATACTAAATACAAAATACCGCTAGGATTTATTGGTTATTAATCTCGTTAACTTCTTACATATTAAGCCAACTCAAAAAGGATTGTCAATGCGTTTTTAAAATAAATTTAATTTTTTTATTCGAGATACAGCTTCTCTCATGCGCTCTTCATCCGTCAGCAGTCCTACGCGCACATAGCCTTCACCATATGTTCCGAAGCCTACTCCAGGCGCCACTACAACGTGGGCTTTTTCAAGAAGTAAATCTGAAAACTGTTCAGAAGTATATCCTTCAGGAACTTTTAGCCATGCAAAAAAGGAGCCCGCTGGAGATGTAACGTCCCAACCAATTTCTCGAAGCCCTTGAATAAAGGTATTGCGTCTAGATTCATAGCGCTTAACTAAATCATTCACGCATTGTTGAGATTCTAACAGAGCTGCTGCTGCTGCCTCTTGAACCGCCCCAAAGAGACTGACGTACATGTGATCTTGAAGAAGATTAATAGCTTCTACTACACTTTCATTTCCTACAGCAAATCCAACTCGCCATCCCGCCATGTTATACGTTTTAGAAAGAGTATAAATTTCAATTCCCGTCTCTTTTGCACCAGGAGTCTGTAAAAAGCTGATTGGCTTTTTACCATCAAATCCAATTGCTCCGTAGGCAAAGTCGTGTACCACACAAATATCGTGCTTGGCAGCAAACGCCACGGTGTCTTCAAAAAATTCTGCCGTTGCCACTGCACCAGTAGGATTATTAGGATAGTTTAAAAACATGAGCTTTGCCTGTTCTTTAGCACGTTCACCTATCACTTCGTATACGGGTAGAAAATGATTTTCAGCCGTGAGCGGCATCACTTCCATCTTTGCTTTTGCAAGCTCTACTCCAGACCAGTAATCAGGATATCCAGGATCCGGAACCAGCACCGTATCTCCAGGGTTTAATAAGCACTGCGGGATTTCTACAAGTCCACCCTTTCCGCCAAACAAAATAGCTACTTCTTTTTCGGGATCCACATCAACGCCATATTCTCGTTTATAAAAAGTCGCAACGGCCTCTTTTAAAAACTGGTGCCCCCGAAATGGAGAATATTTATGATGCATAGGATTAGCACTTGCTTTTTGCAGTGTTTCTACAATATGTGAAGGAGTAGGCTGATCAGGATTTCCCTGCCCTAAGTTAATAACGTCGTGCCCTTGGGCCATTACTTTTCCTACCTTGCCTACAAGTGATGCAAAAAATTGTTTTGGTAAACTTTTTAATAGTTCCGATTGCTCAAATTGTTTCATCATCGCACACCTTCTCAAAAAATTCTTGAAATTCTAGTCACAAATAATATATTGTAATACTCAACTTGTAAAGTCATTTTTTTCAACTACTAAAAAAAGGACGGATGATAAAGTGAGTGTAAAAATCACATGTTTGCAGCTTGATATTGCGTTTGGGGACCCAACTAAAAACCGAAAATATATTCAACAAAAAATGACGGAAGCCATGAAAGAAAACCCTGATATCCTTGTGCTTCCTGAGCTATGGGATACAGCTTATGATTTGACGCGGCTAGACGAAATTGCAGATGATGAAGGACAGCAAGCCAAGCAATTAATCTCTCAGTTTGCTAAAACGAACGAAGTAAATATCGTGGCAGGTTCGATCGCGAAAAAAACAGAGCAAGGCGTCACAAATACGATGTATATTTTCGACCGAAAAGGTCGTGAAGTATCACAATACAGTAAGCTGCACTTATTTAAATTAATGGATGAACACCTCTATTTAGAAGCAGGAACAGCAAAAAATCTTTTTACACTTGAACAGTCTTTATGCGCAGGAGTTATTTGTTACGATATTCGTTTTCCAGAATGGATTCGGGTTCATACTAGCAGCGGAGCAGAAGTCTTATTTGTTGTCGCTCAGTGGCCGGCTCCAAGACTTGCCCACTGGAAAGCACTGCTCATTAGCCGTGCAATCGAAAATCAATGCTATGTAATCGCGTGTAATCGTGTAGGCCAAGATCCTCATAACACATTTGCCGGACATTCCTTAGTCATCGATCCGTGGGGGGAAATAATCGCTGAAGCTGGCGATAGCGAAGAACTTTTAAGTGCTGACGTTAATCTGGAACTTGTAAAAGAAATTCGCAAACAAATTCCTGTCTTTACAGATCGCCGCACAGAATTTTATTAATTATGTATTGACAGCCGTTTTTTTGCATGATACGATTTTCACCAGATAACATAAAATATTCAAACAAATCAAAATTGAATAAGTAATCGTACTCTTATCAAGAGTTGGCTGAGGGATTTGGCCCTGTGAAGCCCAGCAACCGACCGTCATTCCATCCTAAGGTGGATCACACTCGTAAAACATGTTTTACAAAGGCACGGTGCTAATTCCAACAGAAAGTAATTCTTTCTGGCAGATAAGAGGTTTGAACACTACAATCAAGCCTCTTTCCAACGAAAGAGGCTTTTATATTTTCTAAAATTATAAAAGCCTCCATATATTCTTAAACCTATTAACTTAGTAAACGAATCAGTTTAATAAACTATGGAGGGATTCCGATGTCAACAACAAAAACAGAGAAGTATCAGCCTTTAACAGAAATTTCAGCAATTAAACTTGTGAAAAAGCTAGGTCTTTTTGATGCCACAGAAGCACTGACTGCCCGTGAAATTGGTGACGGCAACTTAAATCTTGTCTTTCACATCATAAATGATCAAACGAATAAATCCATTGTCGTCAAACAAGCGCTTCCCTATGCAAAAGTTGTAGGCGAAAGCTGGCCTCTATCCTTGAACCGTGCCACAATTGAAAGCAATGCGCTCAAGCAATTCGGTGCATTTACGCCAGAACTTGTACCCGCTGTTTATTACCACGATGAAACGCTTGCTGTTACGGTCATGGAAGATCTGTCTCATTTAACGATTTCTCGCGCCGGACTTATTCAAGGTGAAAGTTATCCTCTGCTCTCACAGCATATCGGTTCTTTCCTAGGACATATTGCGTTCAAAACGTCTGATTTCGCCTTAAAGCCTCAGGATAAAAAAGAAGAAGTTGTTAAGTACAGCAATCCGGACTTATGCAATATTACGGAAGATTTAGTTTTTACAGATCCTTTTTTTGATATTGATACAAATGAATTCGAAAAAGCGCTGCGCCCTGATGTAGAAGAATTGTGGAATGATAGTGATGTAAAGCTGCAAGCAGCAAAATTAAAATATAAATTTTTAACAAATGCGCAAACGCTAATCCACGGTGATTTACATACAGGCAGCATCTTTGCTAGCAGTCAAGAAACGAAAGTGATTGATCCAGAGTTTGCTTTTTACGGTCCGTTTGGATTCGATTTAGGGCAATTTGTGGCGAATTTATTTTTAAATGCTCTTTCTCGAGAAACCAATCGTGAACTGTTATTTGCACACATTACGAACACATGGAACGTATTCAAAGATACCTTTACTGCCCTTTGGCACTCTGAAAACACTGAACCTTTCGCTAAAGATGAGCGCTTATTACATGAAATTTTAACGCAAACGTGGCAAGATGCTGTTGGATATGCAGGATGTGAAATCATTCGACGTACGATTGGCTTAGCTCACGTGGCGGACTTAGACGAAATTTCTTCAGAGGAGAAAAAAATTAACGCTAAACGTACTGCGTTAAAAATTGGACGCTATTTGCTTCTGCACCAACAAGACGTTTCACCAAATGAATTTGAACATTTACTTCGATAACGAATAATGTACACAATGAAAGGATCGGTATCAGCATGACAAATACACTATCACTTCCGCGCTCAGTGGAATGGAATGAATCATATATTACTTTATTAGATCAGCAGCAGCTTCCTGGCAAAGTTGAATATATTAAGCTGCAAACCATTAAAGACGTATGGGATGCTATCACTACCTTGAAAGTACGAGGAGCCCCTGCAATTGGTATTACGGCGGCTTTTGGTCTTGCTCTTTCTGCGCTTAGCTATGACACAGATTCAGTCAAGGATTTTAACAAAAAGCTAGCTCTTGATCAACAGTATTTAGCTAGTTCACGCCCTACTGCCGTCAATTTATTTTGGGCACTGGAACGCGTAGCGAAAAGCGCGGAATCCGCTTCGTCCGTTAATGAAGCTAAAACAAAAGTTGTTCATGAAGCTATTCAAATTCAAGTAGAAGATGAAGAAACGTGCTACCGAATTGGAGATCATGCTCTTTCTTTATTTAAAAAGAAAGATAAAATCATGACAATATGTAATGCTGGTTCAATTGCTACAGCTTATTATGGAACAGCCTTAGCACCTTTTCACTTGTCTAAGCAGCGCGATATTCCGCTTGAAGTATTTGCCTGTGAAACAAGACCCGTTCTTCAAGGTTCTCGCTTAACAGCATGGGAACTTCAGCAGTCGGGAGTGGACGTTACGCTGATTACGGATAATATGGCCGCTCATACAATTAAAACAAAAGGAATTAATGGAATTATTGTAGGTGCTGATCGCATTGCAGCAAATGGCGATACGGCTAACAAAATTGGAACGTATGGACTTGCTCTTTTAGCGAAGGCATTTGGTATTCCATTTTACGTAGCAGCGCCGCAGTCCACATTTGATTTATCTATTCCAGACGGCAGCAGCATCCCTATTGAAGAACGTTCACCTAAAGAAGTAACGCACATTGGAGATACGCAAATTGCTCCAGACGGGATCTCTGTGTACAATCCAGCTTTTGATGTGACGCCAGGCGAACTGATTACGGCTATTATTACAGAGCATGGGATTATCCATTCCCCGTCTTTTGAATCCATTCAAAACGTTTTGCTGCAATCTGCTCAATAACAAGAGGCTGGGACAAAAGTTTTTTAGCGACACTAAAAAACGAACCATTAATCATCGTGTTTGATTAGTGGTTCGTTTTTTATTATGGTGAATATAGTTTCATCTGTTTCGTTCCTTCTAGCAGTTGATTGGGGGGCATTGCACCGAAATCAATTGCGGTGTCACAAGCGGTTCAGCTCATGTATACGTATACAAATTGTTCATCTTTAGATGGCATTGATTTCGTTATGTCTCAAGCTCTTTTATTAAACAGCGCTTTTCGGCTGCATTTGTAACACAATTGTAACAGTACTCTCTTCTTTTTCTACATATATTATAGGGGATTTCTTTTAAATAAGGGAGGAGTAACTATGAGTTCAGAGCAAAAAGCGGATAAAAACAAAGCGCTGAATCGTAAGCAGCAATATCAGCTATTCGATTTATCTCAAGATGAAGAACTAAATTCCCTCCCTTCTCCTCAGCAAATTGACGGTGTTTTTGTGCAAGGAGAAGGCTGGAAATTAGACGGTGAATAGTTATTTTAACTCCAGAGCACCTTTTGCTACACTTCTTTCAAGCATTAATAACTTCTCTTTTATATGAGTTTGCGAGCCTGCATAACCTGTTAAAGCTCCATTTTTGCCAATCACACGGTGACAAGGCAAAATAATCGGCAGTGGATTTCGACGATTCGCTTGTCCCACAGCCCTTACGGCTTTAGAGCGATTAACAGACTCCGCTACCTCACTGTAAGACCACGTTTGTCCATAAGGTATATGCTCAAGTGTTAACCACACTTCTTTTTGGAAGTCTGTTCCTTTTATATCCAAAGGCAAATCAAATGTTAGCGTGCGCCCTGCAGCATAATCCTGCAGCTGTCGCTTCGCTTCTTTCACAAGGTGAAAGTTCTCGTCATGGACAAGTTTTTTAAGCTGCTCGTTGTGATCATCGCTATCAAACCAAAGATGTTGAACCCCTTTTTCCGAGGCTACAATATAAATTTTCAAATCAGAAAATAAATTCATTTCTCCATAGTACATACTTGCTTATCCTTTCTATTTAGGCTGGAAGAATAACACGAAAAGCTGTTCCTTCTCCTATTTTGCTTTCCACTTCAATTCGCCCTTTATGTTCTTCGATAATTTTATATGAGACCATCAAGCCGAGTCCCGTTCCTTTTTCTTTTGTCGTATAAAATGGTTCTCCTAAGCGCTTGATGCGCTCTTCGGGCATTCCGTCTCCTTGATCTCGAACGGAGACCGTCACGTAGTGCGGCTCTGTAGAGTAGACTTCAACAAAAATTCTTCCCCCGTTTGACGTGACCTCAATTGCATTTTTAATTACATTTATTAGTACTTGCTTAATTTGGTTCGGCTCGCAGTATACCATTGGCAGCTGAGGGGACACACTTAGTTCAAACTGAATATTTTCTAAAAGCGCTTGAGCATTTAATAAATCAATCGTTTCTTTAACAACCGCAGCTAGATTTTTCTTTTCAAACTTTACGGCCTGTGGCTTAGCGAGTACTAGAAACTCTGTAATAATGGTTTCGATTCTTTTTAATTCAGATTTAATAATATCAAAATAAAGAGAGTGATCTTCTTGAATGCTGCTTTCTAACAGCTGAACAAACCCTTTTAAAGCCGTCATCGGGTTGCGGATTTCATGCGCAATCCCAGCTGCTAACTGGCCGACTACTTGAAGCGTATCCGATTTTCGAATCTGCTCCTGCATTTGATTTCGTTCCGTTACGTCTCTTAAAAGCGTCATATATAGACCTGGCAAGATATCTTTTTTCGTAGAGAATTCGATATTTTTAACTTTTTCGTTCCCCGTAACGTACGTAATCTCTCCTTCAGCTTCCCCTTTTTGTTCGATCGTTTCTTTATGTTCAATGACCGCATCTAAATTCGCTGAAGAAATAAAATCCTCCATGGAGTGCGCACAAATCTCCTCTTTGGTGAGTTCTAGAATATCACAAAGAGAAGAATTCACATCAATAATATTTCGCTTGCCGTCCCATAAAACTAACCCGTCAATCGAGCCATTAAAGATTTGCCTGAATTTCTCTTCGTTATTCCGAAGCTCCTGTTCGATTTTTGTACGTTCACTGATGTTTCGAAAAATGGTTAAATGGTCTCCTTCTATAATGCCTTTTTTCCCTGTGAATTCCAACTGTTTGATTTCTCCATTTGGCATGTAAAAAGGAAGCTGATTGCGAATTTCTCCTTTTGTTTGAAACGTTTGAAGCACCTTTAACGCACTAAAGCTTTTTGTATCGATAAACGTATACAAATTGCTTCCAATTAATTTGTTTAACGGGAGCTCAAATGTACGTGAAGAAGCAAGATTAGCGTTCAAGATTTCACCATCGTCTTTCCAAATCAAGATCGCTTCAATCGCATTTTCAAAAATAGCCCTGAAATTTTTTTCGCTTCTCAGCAGCTGCTGTTCCATCAGCCGTTTTTCCGTCACGTCTCTCATAATGGACATATAGTATTGACTGTATATATTAGCTGTTGTGGTAAATTCAAAAAAAGTAACGTCTCCATTTTCGAGCCTGATCGGCAGCTCGCCGCTTGTCTTGCCTTCTTGATGCAGAGTTCTCCATAGTTTTTTTACCTTATAATGATAAGTAGGTTCTACAAGCTCCTCTAACGTTTTGGTTAGAAGCTGTGCTCTTGTATAATTTAATCGCTCGCAAAATGAAGGATTCGCGTCGATAAGCTGACCGGTTCGATCAAAAATGACAATTCCATCTACCGCTTCATTAAATACATCCATAAACATATGATGACTAATAAACCGTTCATTTTCCATCATCTTGTGCTGCGTAATATCTCGAAATGTACACACAATAATGCCCGACATGTGACTATGTTTGTGTGAAGTAAATTCAACATGTTTCATCATGCCGCTTCGAAGCGTCATCGCGCCTTCATATTTGAAATAGCTTTCTTCTAAAAGCGCTGGATAATACGCTTCAATCATGTCATACGGAAAATACATCAGAAAATCTTTCATTTGATACGTTAATAGCTCATCCTTTGTTTTTTCAAACAGCCCGCAGGCTGATTCATTTGCATTTATAACTTGAAAATACTCATCAAATACGACAATGGCATCTAATATGTCATTAAAAATAGCTCGTAGCTGCTGTAATTCACCTCGCTGATTTTGCTCAGCTTCAGATGTTAATTCTCTTTGTGGTGACATGCTCATTGCTCCTTTCTTTTGCACTTCCCATTTCCCCACCTTTTATCTATAGACTTAATATTCTACAAGATTTGCTTTTTACCTTTTTAAAATTAGCCACGTTTATTCAAAATGCGACATTTCTTCGCATTCTCCCGCTATTTAAAAATGGAGCAGATAAAACATATGCTCCACAGAACAAAGAAAACGAACCGTGAATCAAACATGTTGATTCACGGTTCGTTTTTCACTTCGGCTAAAATATTTTTGTCTCAGCCTCATCGATCATTCACTACAATATAAGTTGCTTGAATAGGTCCATGCACGCCAACTACTAAATTCATTTCAATATCGGCTGAATTGCTTGGCCCCGTAATAAAGTTAATGCAAGAAGCAATCGTTTCTCCTCGCTCTACTTTTTCATGAATCATTTCAGCGGCTTGTGTCATGCGAGGGACAATTGAGCTTTTAGGTATGATCGCAATATAAGTGGCGGGCAGCAAACTTACCGCTCGTCCTTTTGCAGCACTGCTAAACAAAACAACCGTTCCAGATTCCGCTAGCGTCAAATCACTGAACGTGATGCCGACATTTGCTTGTTCAGCTAGTTTAATATTCTCATCGCCTTTTACCGAATTCCATACATGAAGGCTACTGCTTGTTTCCCATTTCTCCATCAGCGGATTCAATCCATATTCGGAAAACCTAGGATCATTCCACGTGCAGACAAGACCATTTCCATAGTTCGCTACGGCTTCTTCAAGCGCAACTGGCAAGTGTTGTGATGATGTTTCTACATAGCGAGTATGAATACGTTCGCAATGGTTTTCAAGCTCTTTCTTTAGTTGATCCGGCGAATAGTTGCGATAGACCTCATGCTGAGGAGCATGCTTCCATTGTGGCTTTACTACGCCGCTTGTTCGCCTGCTTCGCTTAAGATTAGCTGCAATATTATCTAAAAAACTGTCTCTATTTTGAATGCTTCCGTTCATCATCATCACTCCTTTTATCAAACCAATCTCGTAAGCGCACTTTTGTAGGCGCCGGAAACTCTCTGCTTTCCGTCCACGCTTTTAATGGACCAGGCCCTTTGGAAATACTGCTTCCTGACATAAAAGGAGTAAGAGCTGCCGGTGCTACTTTAGCGCCCACTGTATATAGAGAAGAAGAAGCTGCCCCCAAGCCAAACGCTTTCATCGCCAGCTTTTCCGAAATAGGTGCTTTTCCTTCTTTTTCGACAATCCGCTGACGATGCTTGTGTAATAGCTCATGCAGCGGAATTTTGACCGGACAGGCATCCGTACAGGCTGCACATAGCGTTGATGCATACGGAAGCTCTTTGTAGTCTTCATAGCCTCCAAGCAAAGGAGATAATACAGCTCCAATCGGACCTGAATAAATAGATCCATATGAATGCCCTCCAATATGGCGATACACGGGACATACATTCACACATGCCGCACAGCGAATACACTGTAAAACAGATTGAAACTCAGTTCCTAAAATCGCAGATCGTCCGTTATCTACAATCACTAGGTGAAATTCTTCCGGTCCGTCTACTTCTCCTGGAAGTCTAGGCCCTGTAAGCGCTGTTACGTAACTTGTAAGCCGCTGACCTACTGCACTTCTAGTTAACAGGCTTACCAACACTTCAAACTCTTCAAACGTTGGCACAATTCTTTCCATTCCCATAACCGTAATCTGCGTTTTAGGAAGGGCAGTTGTTAACCTTGCATTTCCTTCATTGGTTACAAGCGAAATAGATCCAGATTCTGCAATCGCAAAATTACATCCCGTGATGCCAATATCTGCTGATAAAAATTCCTTTCTCAGCATTTCCCGGGCGTGAAGAGCTAGTTCTTCAGGTTTTTCTGTTTTTTTATACGAAAGCTTTTCCTGAAATACATCTCTAATTTGTTCTTTATTTTTATGAAGTGCAGGAGCTACGATATGAGAAGGCGGATCGTGATCATCGACTTGCAAAATATATTCTCCTAAGTCCGTTTCAATAACTTCACAGCCTAGTTCTTCTAAAGCAGCGTTCATATGAATTTCTTCTGTAACCATTGACTTGGATTTAACGACTTTCTTTGCCTGTTTTTGCCTCGCTACATTTTTTATGTACTCATTCGCTTCTTCAGCTGTTTGAGCGAAAAAAACGTGGCCTCCGCGTTTAGCTACATTATCAGTCAGCTGTTCTAAATAGTAATCTAGATTTTCAAGCGTATGCTGACGAATTTCTTCGCCAAGCGCTCTCCATTCTTCCCAGTTTCCTAACTCTTCTGCCGCATCTAATCTACGGCTTCTTAAGCGTTCTTGAGCACCTGAAACCGCAAAGCGCATAAACGCATTATTTACTCCATCATCCACGCGTTTTTTAAACTGATCGTTTCCTATTTTCATAGACATTCGGCATTCTCCTTTCTTTACATTCTGCTATTTAACACTTCAGCTATATGCATCACTTTTACAGGCTGTCCTTTTCGTTCAATTCTTCCTCCAATATTCATAAGACAGCCGCAGTCAGCTCCAATTAAGTACTCCGCGTTTGTCTTAGCTATACAGCCTACTTTTTCATCGACCATTTGTTCAGAGATTTGCCCCATTTTAACCGAAAACGTCCCGCCGAATCCGCAGCAGTTATGACTGTTTTCAAGGTTTTCCATTTCAAGACCCTTTACATTGTTTAATAGTGTAAAAGGTTCTTTTTTTACGTTTAGCAAACGCGTCATATGACAAGAAGAATGATAAGTGGCTTTACCATTTAAACTGGCTCCTACATCTTCAACTTTTAAAACGTTTACAATAAAATCCGTTAGCTCATACGTTTTATCAGCAAGCTTCACGGCAGGTTCATGCCATGCAGCATCACCTTCAAAAAGATGGGGATACTCTTTGAACATTGTCACACACGAGCCAGACGGAGATACAACGTACTCTGCATGTTCAAACGCTTTTATCATGTTTTTCATCGCTTCTTTTGATTCTTTTACGTAACCGCTGTTATATGCAGGCTGTCCGCAGCAAACTTGATTCTTTGGAAAATCCACTTCGCATCCTAATCGTTCTAATAATTCTACCGTCGCTTTTCCTACATTTGTTTGAAACATATCAATCAAACATGTGGCAAATAAAGATACTTTCATCATTTGCTCCCTCCAAGCTGATCATTTTACTCCTTTTAGTTAACAGGTCATCAGATGACTTAATGCTATTATACTCCTATGTTTTTCTAATTTCACTAGTTTTTCAAAAATACCTTTCTTTGTTTGCTATCTTTTTTTCATAAAAAGTAAGAGATTGAGACATAATTAAATCCTTTTAATCTAAAGACGAACAAGTTGGATAAATCATGTAATGTGGATTACTTGTTACATTGCGGTTGATTTCTGGGCAACTGCTAGAAGAAACGAAACACGTGAAACCTACGTTTGCCATATCATTAAAAAAATCCGAACGGTGAAGATTCTCCATCAAGAATCAAAGCCGTTCGGATCTTCTGTCTTAGCTTCTTACTTATTTATTTCCAAAAATCATCAAATACGGTGATTGGCAATTGGCGTTTATGCTGCGTTTTTAAGAAGTGACCTTCAATGATGTTACTTGCATGTTCACCTACATCTTTGCCTTCTAAATAATCGTCGATTTGCTCATACGTTACGCCAAGCGCTTCTTCATCCGGAAGCTGTGGACGATCTTCTTCCAAATCAGCCGTTGGTTTTTTCATATATAGATGCTCGGGACAGCCTAATTCTTTTAGCATTTGTTTTCCTTGTCGCTTGTTCAGACGGAAGATAGGAACTAAGTCAGCTCCTCCGTCACCAAATTTTGTATAAAATCCTGTAACAGCTTCAGCGGAGTGATCCGTTCCGAGTACGACTCCACTGTACATGCCTGCTACCGTATATTGTGCAATCATTCGTTCACGTGCTTTTACATTTCCTTTGTTGAAGTCGGAAACTTTATCCTCTGCCGCTTCTTCAACAGCAGAAAGCATCGCATCTACTGCTGGTTTTACGTTAATAGAAATAGATTTTGTTGGTTGAATAAAAGCAAGTGCATCTTGACAGTCTGCTTCATCTGCCTGCACACCGTATGGAAGACGAACAGCAATAAACTGATAGCGCTCTTCTCCGGCTTCTTCATTCAACTCATTAACCGCTAGCTGCGCCAGCTTTCCAGTTAAAGTAGAATCTTGACCGCCAGAAATACCTAGTACAAACGAACGTAGAAAAGGATATTTGTTCATGTAGGATTTCAGAAAATCAACGCTGCGGCGAATTTCTTCCACGGGATTAATTTCTTTTTGTACGTTCATTTCTTCAATAATTTGCTTTTGTAGCTCTTTCATAAAAAAACTCTCCTCTCATTACTAGCTGATGGGATCTACACAAGCACTGTATCAGATAGCAGCTTGCTTCTAGTTTCTTCGATATTTTGCATTTTGTTATCCCAGCAGTTTGTACTCAAGTCTACAGGGTACTCTGTAGGACGAAATACATCTTCGTTCGATTTTGTAATGACTTTGTAGTCATCCCATAGATGCTTTAAGTTTTGTAAGCAGTAGGCTCTCATTTCTTCAATTGTAGGCTGTTCATACACAAGCTTTCCCTGTGCAAAGATTGGCTGGTGAATTTTACGTGCGTTAAAGTTCGTGACAAACTTGCTGACGTGCGTATGAATAGGGTGAAACATTTTTAAATGCTGCTCTTCATTCGGCACTTCGTCTTGCATCGTAATATAATCGCCTTCCCATTTGTGATTCACTTGATTTACAATTCGGTATACCTCTTTTAGACCAGGAGTTGAAATTTTCTCTGGATTTTCTGACAGCTTAATCGTATCTACCATGTTTCCATGATCATCTTCAATCGAAACCAGCTTGTACACCGCTCCTAGCGCTGGCTGATCAAAGGATGTCATGAGTTTTGTTCCAACTCCCCATCCATCAATTTTGGCACCCTGCGCTTTCAAATCTAGAATGCTGTACTCATCGAGGTCATTCGAAGCGAAAATTTTCACATCATGATAGCCAGCTTCATCAAGCATTTTTCTTGCCTCTTGAGAAAGATATGGAAGTCTTCCGCTGTCTAATCGAATACCGATAAAATTAATTTGTTCTCCCATTTCTTTTGCTACTTTAATAGCATTTGGAATACCCGATTTTAACGTATTATATGTATCTACTAAAAAGATACAGTTACGGTGTGATTCGGCATACTTTTTAAACGCACTATATTCATCACGATAGACTTGAACAAGCGCATGAGCGTGAGTACCGGACACAGGAATTCCAAATACTTTCCCCGCTCTGACATTACTGGTTGCATCAAAGCCTCCAATATAAGCAGCTCTCGCTCCGTAAAATGCAGCATCCATCTCGTGTGCTCTTCTTGAGCCAAATTCCATAAGCTGATTCGTACCCGTATGCTCATATAAATTATCTTCTCCCGCGGCTAGGCGAATACGCGATGCTTTTGTCGCAATCAGCGGGTGGAAATTTAAAATATTTAAAAGCGGCGTTTCAATAAGCTGCGCTTCCGCTAAAGGAGCGTCAATTTGCAGCATCGGTTCATTAGCAAAAATCATTTCGCCTTCTACAACCGAACGAATATTGCCGCTAAACCGAACTTGTTTTAAATAGTCGATAAACTCTGCTTCATAATGTAATTCTTCATATAAATAATCTAAGTCCGTTTCGCTAAATCTGAAATTAGCAATAAAATCAATTACTCTTTCTAGCCCGGCAAACACCGCATAACCGCTTTCAAACGGCATCCGGCGAAAGTAAGCTTCGAATACAGAACGACGCTTATGAATGTGATCTTTAAAATACGTATGCGCCATATTCAGTTCGTATAGATCTGTATGCAAAGCTAAACTATCATCTCTATATTGCTTTTTCATACTTCGTAACCCTCCATTTGACAATCCTAGTTTCTATTATGTAAATCTTTTCACAATAGAGCAAGCATAAATTATCGGAAGGTGCTTGAATTTTAGTTTTTCTGTTGTTTAGGGCGCACTTTTCTACCTGAAATGGCGTTATTTTTCTTCCGGTATGTATTTCATTAACACATGTTCAACATTATCAAGATGACTCATCATAAAATGCTGAGCATCTTCTGCATGCTGAGAGAGAATAGCTTCATAAATTTGCTGATGCTCTTTATAAATCCGTTCAGCCGTTTTCTCTTCTGCATAAAGCCAGATGCGTCTTGTCTCTTTCATCGTTTCAATCATCATTTCTGATACGTTATTCATAAGCTTCACTAAAAGAGGGTTTTGCGAGGCTTTGGCAATAGCTAAATGAAAAGCAAAATCTGCTTTCTCTCCCAGCTCTTCATTGCCAAACGCTCCTTTCATTTGTTCTAGACTATCAGACAGCTGGTTGAGATCCGCATCCGTTCTCTTTTGAGCTGCTGCTCGAACAGCTCCAATTTCTAATACTTTTCTCACTTCAAGCAAATGTTCAATATCATTTTTATTCATTAATACAGCGCTAGTTACAGGCAAAGACAGCATGTCTGAGTTGAATTCCCGTACGAATGTGCCTTCTCCCTGCTTCATCTCGAGCAGCCCCATTGCCCGCAAAGCACTAAGAGCTTCGCGAATAGCTGAGCGCCCTACCTGAAAGTTTTCTGCCAGCTGCTGCACTGAATCCAAACGGTCTCCAGGTTTTAAACTGCCTTCTTTTATATTTTCAAGAAGCGTTTCGGCTACTTCTTCGTATATTTTTTTTGGCTTAATTCGCTTATATTCCACGTTTTCCACCTCATTTTTTTCGTTCACCAAGGTTCATATTAACCGAGACTCTTTCTTCTTTTACGTTTCTGTTACATTTTACCGAAATCTTTTCCCCTCCACAACAAAAGCGGCAAGGTATTTATACTTTATTTCTCAAATGTGCTAAAATAGTAAATTGATTTCATATTACGAGTTAAAAGGAGCTTTTTGAATGAACATTGTTGTCAGTACATTGAATGCGAAGTATATTCATACTTCTTTAGCCCTTCGATGTTTAAAAGCCTATGCCGAGCCTGACTATAAAGTGGATATGGCCGAATATACGATTAAAGATCCTGCTATGAACATTGTCACGGATTTATATAAACGCAACCCAGATATCATTGGTTTCAGCTGTTACATTTGGAATATTGAAGAAACGATTAAAGTCGCACAAATGCTAAAAAAGATCAATCCCGAGCTCATCATTATATTCGGCGGACCAGAAGTAACCTATGATGTAACTCACTGGCTAGAGCGTATTCCTGAAGCTGACTTTATCGCTATTGGTGAAGGAGAAGAAACATTCAAGCAGCTGTTGGACGAACTTCACGGAGAGCGTAAGTTTGAAAACGTAAGCGGCGTGGCTTTCCGAAAAGAAGAAAAACCAGTTGTAAACCCGCAGCGCAATAAAATTGATCTGCGCGAAATGCCTTCTCCTTTCCGTTTTGAAGAAGACCGCCAAGAACTTTCAAAACGCGTTGTATATATCGAAACAAGCCGCGGCTGTCCGTTTAGCTGTCAGTTCTGTCTCTCTTCTATTGAAGTAGGCGTTCGTTATTTCGATAGAGAAAAGGTAAAAGAAGATATTCGCTATTTGATGGATAACGGAGCGCGCACGATTAAGTTCGTAGACCGCACGTTCAACATCAGCCGCAGCTACGCCATGGAAATGTTCCAATTTTTAATTGATGAACATCGTGAAGGCACCGTATTTCAGTTTGAAATTACTGCCGATATTATGCGCCCAGAAGTTATTCAGTTCTTAAACGATCATGCGCCAAAAGGATTATTCCGCTTTGAAATTGGCGTTCAATCTACAAATGATGCTGTTAATGAACTAGTCAAACGCAAACAAAACTTTAAAAAGTTAACGCGTACCGTAACAATGGTAAAAGAAGGCGGAAAGATTGACCAGCATTTGGATTTAATCGCGGGTCTGCCAGACGAAGATTACAACTCATTTAAGAATACGTTTAATGATGTATTTGCACTTCGACCTGAAGAGCTTCAGCTAGGCTTTTTAAAAATGCTTCGCGGCACTGGCTTACGTTTAAGTGCGCCTCGCTATAATTATCAATACATGGATCAGTCGCCTTATGAAATTTTAAGCAATAACGTCTTGCCATTTTCAGATGTCGTACGCATCAAGCATGTAGAAGATATTTTAGAAAAGTTTTGGAATGACCACCGAATGGATGAAACGATCGAGTTTTTAGTAGAACACTGCTATGATACGCCTTTTGATTTCTTCCAAAACTTTGGGACGTATTGGGATGAAATGGGCTGGGTTCGAATCGGTCATCAGCTTGAAGATTTATTCAGACGCCTTAAACAGTATATTCAAACAGAAAGTTTTTCAAATGAAGAAGTAATTGAAGGGTTTATGAAAATTGATTATTTACAAAACCAAAAGCATAAGCCTCGTAAGCCTTGGTGGGACGATAAAGTAGAAAAACAAGTCCGCTCTCATTACTATCAGCAAATGCTTGCTAATCCTTCTATCATGGGACAGGCTTTTGAAGCTGAACAGCTTGCTGAAAAAGAATTATACAAGCACACTGTTTTAGAGATTCTTCCATTTGATTATATGTATTATAAACAAACGGGACAAATCAATGAACAACCATCTGTTCTTCTTGCTTATTATGATCAAAAAGCAAATGATACAAAACTTTATTCAGTACCTGTAGAAGCATTTGGTCTTCCAGTTGTAAGCTAAAACCTCGGATATCCGAGGTTTTTTTCTTTAGCATTCTTTTTTCTTTTCATGCTCTTTATCAGACTTTGTCTTTCCAAGGGATTCATATATTTTAGCTGCGTTCGGATCGCCCATTTCCGTTCCAAACTCTTCTTGCAGTAATTGTTTTTGTTTTGCTTCGGTGCTCGCGATGTGCTTATTATTTTGTTTATGTTTGCTCATCGTTACTTACCTTGCTTTCCTTTTTTAGAATTGCGATTCGCGCCTTTAGCCGGCTCCTCGCCGCCAGCATATTCAGCAGCAAATTCTGCATCTGAAAGGCTTTCTTTTGGTGTATTGTTGTTAGTTAGTGCTGATTTGTACCCTACTTTACGCTTTGCCATCATCTATCCCTCCTATGGTTGGAAGTCCCTTGAACTTCCTTTTCTTAGAATGCGCCTTTTGCTAAGCAATATAAGCAGAAAAAGCTGTAAAAAAGCAGTTGAAACATAACGAAATCACTTTACTCTAAATACGAACAACTAGGATAAATGAGTTGAACCGCTTGTGACACCGCTGTTGATTCCCGTGCAAGGCTTCGCTTTCCTCGGGCGGTCGATGAGCCTTCTCGTCGCTTACGCTCCTGCGGGGTCGCATCTTTTCCGCTTTCCCCGCAGGAGTCTTCGCCTCGCCCTCCAATCAACAGCTGGAAGCAGCTACATGAAACCTACGTTCACCATCATAATAAAAAAATCCGAACGAGTTTGATTCTTAATCAAGAAACAAACTCGTTCGGATCTTCCTTCAACTAACATATTTTTGTCTCAGCCTCTTTTATCCAATAATAATACGTTCTTTCGGATAGTGATAATCCGGTCCAGACGTTGGACGGCGAAGCATTAAGATAAATGAAAACATACCGATTCGGCCAATGAACATTAAAATCATAATAACGCATTTACCGATATCAGAAAGCCCTCCTGTAATTCCCATTGATAAACCGGTTGTCCCAAAAGCTGAACACACTTCAAAAATAAGCTCAATGAGAGAAAAATGTTCTGTAATACTTAAAATAAGAAGAGAAATGGAGCAAATGATTACAGCTAACATCGATACAGCTACTGATTTGATAATGTCATCTTCATGAATTTCGCGGCGAAAGATTTTAATCGTCTTATTTCCTCTTACGTAATAAAACAGGAAAAGAATATTTAATGCAAACGTCGTTGTACGAATTCCTCCTCCTACTGAGCTCGGTGAAGCCCCGATAAACATCATCGCGCTCATCATAATTAACGTAGGAAGCGAAAACTCATTAATATTCATGGTCGCCACTCCTCCGCTCCTTGTGGCAGCGGATTGGAAAAACGCATAAAAGAACGATTCATCCCAAGACTTATCTGCTAAAAATCCTGAATGCTCTAGCACAAGAATTAAAATTGTTCCTCCTGCTAACAGCAGAAAAAACATAATGGTTGTTAGCTTCGTAAATAGCGAAAATTGAAATTTACGCTTATCTTTAAAAGTTAAAAAATAGTGCTTAATCTCAATTAATACAGGGAATCCAATCGCTCCAAGCGTAATTAAAATAACGGTTACCACTTGTACAAAATAATCATGGGCATACGGAATAAATGAAGATCCTGTAATATCGAAGCCGGCATTTGTAGTAGCGCTGACAGAAGCAAAGAACCCATGCAAAAACGCATCTGTCCAGCTCGAATAATAACGGAGAAAATGTAATCCTAAAATAATGGCGCCAACTAGTTCAATAGCAAAAATAATAAATAAAATATTTCTCATCAAGTCAACTAATCCTGATAAGCGGGACTGGTTATGATCTGTCATAATAAGCTGACGTTCCTTCAAACCAATTTTCTTACCTAAAATCATCCAAATGAATGTACTGAGTGTCATCACACCAATACCACCGATTTGAAAAATAAAAGCGAGCAAAAAATAGCCTGTCGTACTAAACGTATCCGGAGTAGAGACAGGTGTCAGCCCTGTTACACTTACCGCACTGACGGCAATAAATAAGCGATCAATAAATGCTAACTTCACTCCCGGCTTTAAAGCTTCTGGAATACTAAGCAATAGAAATCCAAGCGTAACAGCCACTATGTAAAATGTAACAATAATTTGAGCTGAAGACATCTGCCTTACTCGTCGTTTCCATGGTTGCGGCATAATCTGACATTCCTTTTTCATTATAATACTAATAGTTTTCTTCTTTCTTCCCAAAGCATACTCATTGTTACACGGATCGCAATATCCATGAAAAAAATCCCATGTTCAAGAAGGTGACTACATTAGTATAAAAGAAGTCACTTCACTTGTCATTAGATATCATAAATCCAAGCAGCCCGCATAAAGAACCTTCACTCAATATTGCCTGTTTACACAAAAAAACGAACCACTAATATTAGTGGTTCGTTTTTCACTTTGGCTAAAATACTTTTGTCCCAGCCTCGTTTTTATTTTATTTAGAGCGCTTTTCTAGCCAATCGCCGATTGAAGGATATGTTTCCTTCACTGCTTTTGGACCAAATACAACAGATACGTGACCTGTTTGCAGTAATTTATATTCTTTATCTTCACTTGAAACAGCGTCCATTAAAGCTGCCACTTGATGCGGCATCGCAATATGATCACGGCTAGCAGCAATGTTTAAAATATTAGCTTTAATATTTTTTAAGTCTACCTTGCGTCCGCGAACTTCAAGTTCACCATTAATTAATTTATTTTGTTGATAGAAGTCGCGAATCCACTGACGATAAGCTTCGCCAGCAAATGGGATTCCATCAGCAACCCACTTTTGCATGAGCTTCCAGCTTTCAACAAAACGCTGATTTTCTGAACGATCCACTAGCGTTACATATGGACCGTAGAAATTCGTGATTGGCTTTAACATCTTGTTTCCAAAGTCAATCATCTCTGGAGGGATGTTTCCGAATGTATCTACTGCTTTATCTAAATTAAAGTAGCGATCGTCTAGGAATGCTCCGTATAAACCTGTATCCGAAAAATCAAATGGACTTGTCATAAAAATTAAGTTTTTAATCGGCAAGTCTTCATTTAATGCAGCAAAAATAGATGTCATAGTTCCGCCCATGCAGTAACCAAGAACAGACAAATCAGGAGATTTAGAAGTGCGCAGCACCTTTTTCGCCGCTTTTGGAATATAATCCACAATATAATCATCTAGCTTCATATTGCTGTCTTCAAGTCCAGGAGTTCCCCAGTCAAGTAAATACACGTCAAAACCGCGGTTTAATAAGTATTCAACAAGGCTGTTTCCAGGTGTTAAATCTAAAATATACGGTTTATTAATCAGTGCATATACGAGTAAAATTGGTGTTTTATGCAGGTTATCTTTTACTGGCGTATAGCGATATAATTTCGCTTTATTCTTTTTCCAAATAACCTCTTTTGGTGTTAATCCAACTTCCGGTTCCGCTTCTGTTGTCATAATTTCATATGCACGCTTAAAACGTCTTGCAGAACTTTTATATTCACTTGGCATTGATTTGATTAGTTTTTCCCACTCTTGCACGTAAGGAATTGCCACGAATATACACACCCTTTCATTTCATTAGTAGTTAGTTAACAAGCACAGCCCCGACAAAAGTCAGGGCCAGCATCTATTACATGTATAAGCCGCCGTTAATGTTTAACTGTTGTCCTGTAATGTACGCGCCGTCTTTTGCTAAGTAAACAACTCCGCGTGCAATTTCTTCAGCGTGGCCTAAGCGACGAGTTGGGATTTTTGCTACAACTTTTGCACGAACTTCTTCCGGCATTGCCATTACCATTTCCGTCTCAATAAATCCTGGGCAAATTGCATTAACCGTTACGCCTGACTTAGCTAGTTCAAGAGCTAATGATTTAGTGAATCCTAGCATACCTGCTTTAGCAGCTGAGTAGTTTGTTTGACCAAATCCGCCCGCTTGACCAATAATTGATGAAATATTGATAACACGACCGCCTTCAGATTCTAAAAGGTGCGTTAGCGCAGCTGATGTTGTGTTGTATACGCTATGTAAGTTTACATCAATTACTTTTTTCCAATCTTCTTCACCTAACTTCTTGAATGAACGGTCGCGCGTAATTCCAGCATTGTTTACTAGAATGTCTAATTGACCAAACGCAGCTTTTGTTTCTTCGATTAGGTGTTTTGCTTGATCTACATAAGACACATCAGCTTGAACCGCAATAGCTTCTCCGCCGTTGTCTTTAATTTCTTTTACAATTGCTTCTGCAGATTCTTTACTGCTGTTATAGTTTACTGCTACTTTTACTCCATTAGAAGCAAGCTCACGTGTAATTGCTGCCCCGATACCTTTAGATCCGCCTGTTACGATTGCTACTTTACCTTGTAATGTTGTCATGAAAAATTTCCCCCTTGCTTCTTCAGCGATGATTTTTACTGTAAATACAGCAGTTAATGTTGTTATAAAAGCCCATATACCTTACTTGCGAGCCGGTTGCTCAGTTTTTTGAGCGTTTGATGGTTTTGCTTCAGATTTAGCTTCTGCCTTTGGCTTTTCAGCTAATTTTTCTTGTTTTTCTAACAGCTGAGCCTGAAGCTGCTCACCTTGAGTTTTAATTTGTTGTTGAATAGTTTCTTTTAACTCGTCTTGTGTTTTTTGCTGCCCTTCAAGAAGAGATAAAACTTTGTCGAGTTTTTTGTCTAACGATTTGACATCAGATTTCAGCTTAGTGACATCTTTTTTCAAAGCGGATGCACTTTCTTGCTGTGCTTCTAATTCATCAAAACGATCGTCAAATTGCTCTTCTAATAATTCTACTTTTTCTTCCACATTGATGACTAATGACGCAACGTTTGCTACATCTTCTTTTGTGGGTACATTTACTTGGTGCAGATAGCGCCCCGTTACTTCATTTACTGCTTGTTGATATTGAAGGTTCATATTTAGCACATTTCCCATGAGCTGGGAAAATTCTTCACGATTCATATTGTCCCCAATAACTTTACCCCAGTAAGATTCGGTTTTGTCATATACGTCTTTCCATGCTTGAAACGGATCAAATACTTTTTGCTGTTCCAAAACTCCATCTCCTTTCTTGTGTACGTTAAAAGTGATGGCTTTCAATATGGACACTTAATGTGACAAGCGACATATTAGAAGCTCTAAGTAAACGCAACCAATTTTGCGTTTATTTATTGGATAATGTAAATCTTTTCACAATTCACTTACCAACAAATTATAAATGTTATAAAAATTACCTACATGTACTATTATAAATTCGTTTTCCAAAATAAACAATTCTAAATCTTTGTTTATTTTTGAATTTTTTTGACGCTTTTTGTCGAAATTCAAAAAATCGTTCTTTTTTCCTGTATTTGAAAGACCTCTTTTAAAGTGTTGACAATTTTTTCATCTAGGTGTAAATTACACATATAGAAAACAAATTCTCTTTTTTCGAAGGGGTGATTACCTTGGGATCAAGTGAAAAAGATAACACCTCTAATTCAAACAACTTAGAAAAATCGATTAGCGGTGCACCAAAAAACTTGATGGTTCCTTTTCTTCTTTTAAGTTTAAGAGGTTGGAATCTACATGGTTACAAGCTCATTCAGCAACTAATGAGCTTTGGATTCACATCAGTTGATCAAGGAAATGTCTACCGCACGCTGAGACAGCTTGAAAAAGACAACTTGATTACATCGCAATGGGATACGTCAGCTGAAGGACCTGCACGCCGGATTTATTCATTAACAGATGCCGGTGAACAATATTTAAGCATGTGGGCTAATTCACTTGAACAGTATCAAAACATGTTAGATTCATTTTTTCACATGTATACCGACATGTTGTTCCCTTTTAGCTCTTCTTCTTCTAAAAAGTCAAAAGAATCAAAAGAGGAAGAAAACGATTAAAGGGATTCACGCAGTACATCTGCGTTTCCTAATATAATGTTAAATAAATTTCACGGTCAACCAGCGAGCGCGGAATGTTAGGTTTATTACACAACTACGAATTTCTTCTTTAACGTTTTGTTCATTACAATAACTGTTCGCCAGACCAAATTATTCAAGGAGGAATTTGATTATGTCAACAGTAAAGTATGATACAGTAATTGATGCAATGTGGGAACAATGGACAAAGGGGTTACAAAACATTGCAGACGGAAACAAACAAATTGAGCAATGGACGTTAAAAGCACTTGAGCAACAGCAAGAATTTGTAACAAAAGCAGTTGAACAACTTCAAGCAACAGACAAACAGTGGAAAGCTGAATTAGAAGATCTTCAACAAAAAACAGTTGAAAACTTACGTAAAACAGCTGGAAACGCTGTTGCCGATTCTTATGAAGAATGGACAAACCGCACGCATGAAGCATTAAATAAATTACAAGAGCTTTCTCTTAACCAAAGCAAATCAAGCTATTCTTTAGTAAAGCAAGCTCAAGAACAATATCATCAAGTAGTAACACAATTAGTAGAAGAGCAAAAGAAAACGCGCCAAGAGTTCCAACACGTATCTGATGCATACGTAGAGCAAGTTAAATCTCTTCAAAAATCATTTGCTCAGTCTCTTGAGCAATATGCGGTTGTAAAATAATATATAAAAAAGCCCAGCTTCTTTGAAAGCTGGGCTTTTTTATACTTTCTTGCAAACCATTACCAGTATGCAAAACAGTAAACAACAAATAATACAGGTACAGCAGTGAACTGCTGTACAACTAAAAAAGGAGATGACTAATCATGGCTAGAACAAATAAACTATTAACACCAGGAGTAGAACAATTTTTAGATCAATATAAATACGAAATCGCTCAAGAATTTGGGGTAACTCTAGGTTCTGACACTGCTGCACGCAGCAACGGTTCAGTAGGCGGAGAAATCACAAAACGCTTGGTGCAACAAGCTCAAGCTCACTTAAGCGGCAGCACACAAAAATAAAACATAACTTCATAACATGGCTAAAAAAAAGGCACCTGCGTGTGCCTTTTTCTTACATAATATAGTCTTTTAAATATACATAGTCCCCGGCTAATATAATAACCATCGCGATGATATATTTACGGTTTCTTTCAATTGTTTTCCGGCTCACCTTGACATGTTTTTCAATCAAGCGAATAGGAAGCTGCCGCTTTAAAAACAGCTTATCTTTTAATTCTTTTTCGTTGACGATAAAAGATGCAACTTCCACTGCATTTCCCCTTGCATCCTTATGTTTAGGAGACGTGTTAATAATGTCTTCAAGAGTTAATTTAAACAATTTTAGCGTCTGACAAAAATAAGTCATTTCCTCTTGAATATATGAAGTTTCACTTTGCCTCTTATAGTTAGAAAGCGATATATCTCTTTCTACCTTACCTTGAATGAAACCTTCATTTTCAATTCGGTTATAGAGCAGCGTTTGGTTTCGCTTCTCTTTTCGAATATAGTCGATAACTCTTCTTTTAATAATCAGTTCCGCAAATGTAAGAAGAGATCGTCCTTTTTGGATTGTGTAATTTTCAATGGCTTCATTAAACGCAATCAGACCAATGCTAAATTCATCGTCAGCTTCACTTATATAACGTTTACATACAGCTGAAACAACTTTAGCAATAAACGGTTTATATTGTTGAATCATTTCATTATGTAATTGTTTATCCCCTTGCTGAATCGTCAGTACAAGCGTTTCAAGCGATGGAGGCGTTTGAACTTTTGTGAGCATTGGCTTCACCTCTTTTACTATACTCAGTTGCTTTATACCATGCTACTATCCATTCTTTTGATGACGAACAGGGTAAAGAAGCGCTCTACTCCTTTTAATTTCTATTTATTATAACCCATAATAGCTCAATTTTACCAATTAACATACATTTGAAATATATGTTCATGAACTGAAATAAATTTCATTGAACTGAATTATCCAACGCTGTCTCTGTTCTTTACAGAATATGAACGAAAAAGCAAAACATTCGGATATACAGCAATTAAACATCAGTTAGTTCTTTTACCCTTTTTCAAAACGATTTAAACTAGGTATTTTATCTTAATATACAAAAAAACGCGCATTAAAAGCGCGTTTTTTTGTATTACTGATTTTCAATTTTCTTTAAGGCGTCTTTTTCTTTCTCTGAACCTTCAAGAACAGTTTGTTCTTTATTTTTAGATAGAAACCAGCCTAAAGCTGCTATGCCAAGTAACACAACCCAAAACGCAATTTTCCATACTTTTGATTCAGGGAAGTGTGCATCAATAATACCTAACTCCGGATGAGCAAGAGTGTAAACTGCTAGCTTAACCCCTACCCAGCCTACGATAGCAAAAGCCGCCGTTTCTAGCCCCGGGCGTGTATTTAATAGCTTAACGAACCAAGTTGCAGCAAAGCGCATAATGATTAATCCCATAATTCCTCCGACAAAGATCACTAAGAATTGTCCGCCATCGAGTCCGCCAATTTTAGGAAGATTTGTTGTTGGCAACGTAACAGCAAGAGCCACAGCAGCCAAAATTGAATCAACCGCAAAAGCAATGTCCGCTACTTCTACTTTTAAAACCGTCATCCAGAAACCTGAGCCCTTTTTTCCTTCCGCTTCTTTTATTTTTTCATAATCGCTTTTTTTCACATATCGCTTCACAATATGATTAATGGAAATGAACAATAAGTAAATGGCTCCTATGGCTTGAAGCTGCCATACATCTACCAAAAATGAAATCAAAAACAATGAACCGAATCTAAAAATAAAGGCACCGGCTAATCCATAAAACAATGCCTTCTTGCGTTTTTCTTCCGGTAAATGTTTGACCATAATGGCCATCACAAGAGCATTATCCGCGGCCAAAATTCCTTCTAATGCGACCAGCACTAGCAACACCCATCCATATTCTAACAAAATCGATGCATCCATAAAAATCCCCTCTCGTTTCTTTGTATAAGTTTATTTATCCTCATTACCGGAATAAAACACAAAAAGACCTTTGCCAAATATGGCAAAGGTCTTGCTAAGCATAATCATTATGCCAACAAAGCCGATGGAATATTCCATGTAATGACGACTTTGTTTCAGGTTTCCCTGACGCTACTCCCCTTTACTCCGTAAGAAGTAAATGTATTAAGTTGCTCTTATTTTATAAAAGGTTCACTAATAAGTCAATTAAAAGCCCTCTAAACTTTTGTTAAGCTTTTGTTAAGCGTTTTAATACGTTCAAAAACGTTGAAATATGAATAGGCTTTGTTACGTATTCACTAAAGCCGACTAAAAAAGCTTGATCGATATCGCTTTGCATCGCGCTTGCACTCAGGGCAATTCGAGGAATGTGCTTCAATTCTTTTTCCAGCTGAAGCTGTGTACATACCTCAAAACCATTCATATCAGGCAGATCAATATCAATTAAGATTATATCCGGTGAAATGGACCTAATTAGCCCGATGCCGTTTTCTCCTGTTTTGGCAACTAAGAGCTTAACATTTTTATATGGAGAAAGAATCGATTGCATAAGCTCAATATTTGTATCGTTATCCTCAATATACACAATGGAGATCGGCATAGAAAAACCTAAAAATGACTCGGCTTCCCTTTCATTAGATAAGCGTTTAGGAACAGGTGGATGTACTAAGGGAAAACGAACCCAAAATGTACTGCCTTTTCCTTCTTCACTTTGCACTCCGCACGTTCCATTCATTAAGGTAACAAGCTGCTTTACAAGCGCCAGTCCAATCCCTGTTCCGTCTTTTTCTAGTCTATTCACACGGTAGAAAGGCTCAAAAATCCGATTTAATTCTGAAGCTGGAATTCCAAAGCCCCTATCTTCAATCAATATGGTTACGTGATGCTGATTGATTTTGGTATAGATAATGATATCGCGATAAGCAGGCGAATATTTAATGGCGTTTGTAAGCAGATTTAATAAGATCTGCTGAAACCGAAGTTCATCTACTTCAACAAAGACTTCTTGGTATGCGTGAAAACGAGTATAAAATATACTATGCTTATCTTTTGCTAATGGTTTCATAATTTTAAGCGCGTCTTCAATTGCTTCTTTTACCGACACTGGTTCAAGGTTAATAGCTAAGTGACCTGATTCAATTTTCGATAAATCCAGCGTTTCATTTATTAAATAAAGAAGATGATTACCTGCTTTTAAAATTTTTCGTATACGATTCAATTGTTTTTCTGTTAAATCTTTTTCCCCTTGTTCTTCCAATATTTGTGCATAGCCTAAAATACTGTTTAAAGGCGTTCGAAGTTCATGGCTTACTTTTGATAAAAATTCTGACTTAGCCTGATTTGCTTTTTCGGCTTCTTCTTTGGCTATAATCATTTGCTGATTGGAATGAAGCAGGTCTTGTTCTTGTTCCTGCTGCTTTGTAATATCATAAAATGTGACAACTACGCCTTTATAATATTTGCTTTCTTGCAGAGGTTCAGCATTCACCGAAAGCCAAGTCAACTTTTTCTCATTTAAATAAATGCCCATGACTGTATTTCGCACAGGCTCTTTTGTATGAAGACATCGAACAGATGGAATGTCTTCGAGTGCAAAAGGTGTGCCGTCAGGATGAATAATTTCCCAGTCTAAACCAAACGGGTTAACCGATAACATTTGGTCATAAGGCACGTTTAGAATCTTAGCAGCGTATGCGTTGGCAGCAATTAAGTTACCTTCAAGGTCATGAAACACCACGCCTTCTGACATTGTAGAAAGAACGGAGCGATACATGCTTTCACTTTTAGCCAGCTTTTCTCTTGCTTCGTGAAGATCTGTAATATCTATTATAGAACCAATAACTTCTTTTACTTCTCCTTTGTAAATATGAGGTATTAACTTCGTATAGTAAGCAAAATCGTTCAAAAGTACTTCATACGACACTTTCTCTCCCGCCCATGCTTTATCATAGTACCTCTTATTTTCTTTTGCGTAGGATTCAGGCAAAAATTCTTCAAGTGTTTTACCGACAACATCTATTTCCTCATATCCCATTTCACGAACCATTTTGCCTTCGCACATGGTATGAATATATCCTTTATCGTTTTTCACAAATTTAAAAATAGCACCATCTTGCTGTGAAAGCGTGCGTTTTAAATCTTTTTGTAAATCCAGAAGCTGCTGTTGCGCCTTTTTTCGGTCTGTAACATCTTTGGCGATGACGTAACTGCCTTTAAGTTGACCATGAACAATAATAGGCATTTGCGTTACTTCAACATATACAGGCTGATTATCTTTGCGAATTAGCGTTGCTTCATAATAAACAGATTCTCCGCTCAAGGATTTCCACATATATTCTTCGGCTTTTCCAGCTTCTCTAAACATATATGGAAACGGAATTTTCTCCATTTGATTCAACGTGTATCCTGTTAGTTCTATTCCTTTTGGATTAATCGTTTGAATATTGCCGTACAAATCAACCGCACACACAATATTAGGATTGTAGTTAAAAAGAGATTGATAATACTCTTCTTTTAATTGACTTTCCCTCACTTCTTCCTGGCGCTTAAAAGCAGCAACGAGCAAGAAGACAATGAGTAGCGTAATCGTGATACTTGCAATAATATTGGAAAATGGCGCTTGATACGGCAGCCACTGGCCCCATTTTCTAGCAACTGAATGTGCGATATGCAGCTTCATTCCATACATACTGACGAAATGCATAACTGAAATTCCAATGCCCAGCAAAATAGAGCTAACAAGTTTAAGAAACGGATTAGCTTTCACGCTTTTCGAACGAAAAAACAAGTGCATAGCATAAAATGCAACGACCAGGGCGATGATGACGGAAAGCAAAACAGATAGCACGGCATAGTGAATGTGCGCTTCTGTTTCAATTGCTGCCATTGCAATATAATGTGTACCGAGAATACTACTTCCTAAAATAAGTCCTGACCATACCGATGTGCGCCATTTCCAGAATGTCCAAAACGCAGCTAATGATCCACTAATCGCTATTAGTAAAGCAAGGACAGAGAGTACACCATCAAAATGAAAGCTAACAGGAACATAATAAGCAAGCATAGCAATGTAATGCATCGCCCCCACTCCAAGCCCCATTGAAGTTGCTGACAGTGTAAGCCACAAATAATTGTTCCGCTGTTTTTTCATCATTTTGCTCATAATATCAAGTGCTGTATAAGAGGCAAGAATTCCCACAATGACAGCAAGAAATACGGTAAATTCATTATAGTGACCAGTAATTGAAATCATTTTCTTTCCTTTCAATTCAACGTTACTTCTTCTATCTAACTTTTCTCATAAGAACTATATTACTATCATTTATTTCGAAAGCAGACACATGAAATAGACGAAACTTACATAAGCTTCGTCCTTTCATCAATATAACTATTTTAGAAGCAGCAGCATCTCTTAATTCGTCATTAATTGATGCAGCTGTTTTTGAACGTCTTGGATTTTTAATTTTGAGATATGAGCATATTCATCAATTTCTAAGAAATAAACAAGATATGTTTCGTTTTTTGGTGTGATGTGCGAAACTTTCTGTAAATTTACGATATAAGACCGGTGTGTTTGACTAAATACAGAAGGGTTTAAATACATATAGATATCACTAATATTTTCATATGTCTCATAGACACGTGATTGAGTATAAATTAAGCATTTTTTCCCGGATTTCTCGATAAAAATAATTTGATCAATTGGAATATAATAAGTCGAACCATTAAATTTTACAGGCAGTCTTTTTAATTGCTCACCTGGCTTTTTTGACTGATTTTTATCAATTCCAATGGAGTTTTTTGCCCGCTCTAACGCCATATAAAGCCTGGTTTTTTCAATCGGTTTTACAATGTAATCCAGTGCCGACAACTCAAATGCCTTCACCGCAAATTCATCATAACCGGTGATAAAAATGAAGTTTAAATTCGGCTTAATGCGCAGGCACTTTTTTATGGCATCTACACCGTTAATCGTAGGCATATTAATGTCTACGAGCAAAAGGTCTGGACTCTTAGCCATCACTTCCTGTACAAGCTGTTCTCCGTCTTTGCAGATGCTAATCACTTCAAATTCCGGAAGCTGTTCTATAAAATAATCTAAAATTTCTACCGAATCTTCGTTATCATCGGCAATAATTAAGTTAATTTTGTTCATCCTGACTCCCCCTAGGATACAATGTTAAAGTATAGTACGAACTATTGCCCATTCTGTTTTATACATGTCTACACATAGTTATAGTGTTTTTATGTTGATATGTTGAGATGAATGATTTACACGGACGCTAATCGTTAATGAACACACAACGATTGTTCATGGGGAATATTGCAATAATTGTAGGTTTTCTAGAAGAAGACATAAAAACCGTTTATCTATTATCATTTATTTTCCTAACAATGATTTAATACCCTTTTTATAATCTGTAAATCGGCCTGACAAAATCTTTATTTAACATTTTCGATAAAGGCGACACGCTCTTTTCAATCATTTTGTTTTCTCTTACTATTAAAACATGCTCTATGCTTTTTCACCCATATTTTTTTACTTTTCATTCAAGGTAATTACTTACATATTATCCTTAATAGTCATGGCTTTATGATTTCTTCCAAAAGAATTTGTGTGCTTTTTATTCATTTTATTATAAAAATTCTAGCATACAAAGGTATGAACTTACATATGTATTCCGAACTAGTTCCTTTTAAAACTATGATTATTATACCATTTCATAGTATAAATCACATATATTTATCCATGAAGACTTTCCGTTCCTTTAAGAGTTGAAAGCTATTTATTTGTAAAATAAATCAATTCATTCCTCTATAAAGGCTACATAACCTAATTAACCATCTATTATTTGTAAAAAAACAGGCCCAAAGTTATAACCCGGCCTGTTTTGCATTCATTTCTTATTTTTCATTTTTCACAATTTGCTGTGCTTGTTTCGATACAAAGAAGCGATTCTTTTTATCCTGTACCACCACGCTGTCCATTTGAATTTCTTTTCCATTTACAATAGCAATATTTTTATTTACTGGGAAACGCACCGTTCGCTTATCGTTTGTAACAACCAGCACAGGGTTGTTTGTGTCTTTTGAGTCAACCGCTACATTTGAGCCTTTAAAAGCTTTATTTGCTTCAATAAATAATTCATTTGTTAACTCGTTTAAGTTAATATTCATTGATTTAGCCATATATTTGGCAATATCCGTGTTATCAAAGTGCCCCGTTGGTCGATTTACGCCGTATGAATACAGAAATACATCCTCACCTGTATGCCCCCCCGTTGTGAATCCAAGGTTTGCTCGGTTGGCTAGTAACTTCGATAGTGTAGTACTGATTTCTTTTTTATCTCCTGCTTTGGTCAGCTGTGCTTTTTCCTCTGAAGTTAGATTTGATAAACCATACAAAGCAGCTACTTCTTCTTTATTTGATAAATCTTCTTTTAATTTAGACGTAGCACCTTCTAACGTCATTTTTGCTTTTTTTAATGGATCAATATAAGCAGAAACAGGTGTGGTATCGTATCCTTTTGTTGTATTTGCATTACCGATTGAAAGACCGCTGTTTCCGTGATCAGCAATCGCAATAACCATCGTATTTCCATCTTTTTTAGCGAACTCTACTGCTTTGCCTACTGCTTCATCAAACGCTAATACATCGCTAATCATGCCTACTGGATCATTTGCATGAGCTGCCCAATCCGTTTTGCTTCCTTCAACAAATAAGAAAAAACCGTCTTTATCTTTGGATAGTGTTGTTATTGCTTTATTTGTCATCTCGGACAGCTTTGGCTGTTCTGCTTTTGTCTGCGGTCGGTCCATATCATACGCTAAGTCTCGGTCAGCGAAGCTCCCCCAGATTTTTTTGGCGCGTGACTGCTCTAATTCCTTTTTGTTTTCTACAAAGTCATATCCTTTTTTGTTCAATACATTGACTAAGTTTTCACCGTCTTTTCGGCTTTTTTCTTCTTTTCCTGGTAGAAGAGATTGCTTACCTCCTCCAAGTACTACATCAATATTTTGATACACTTGCTGCTCCGCTAGCGTTTGAAAATCATCACGGCTATAGTTGTGGGCTGAAAAACCAGCTGGTGTGGCGTGCTGGATTTCAGAAGTAGCCACAATTCCTGTCGCGCGCCCTGAAAGCTTTGCTCCTTCTAGAACGTTTGCTACGGGACGAAATTGATCTTCTTTTTCTACAGGTTTAACTCCAGGCGTATTTACTACTGATGGCAGCACACCTACATAACCTGAATTTGATTTATTTCCTGTTGCTAAAGCAGTAGCTGCCGGAGCAGAATCTGTAATAGCAGATTCTGCTGAATACGCACGTACGCCTCCTGCCATCAGCTGATCCATATGTAACGGTTTTCCCTTGTACCATCTTGCGAGTGTAGTAGCATTTGAACTCGTCCCGTCCATTACCATCATAATGACATTTTGAGGTTTCTTAGCTGACTTACGCTCCACTTTTGCTTCCGTTTGAATAAGGAAGTTTCCTGCACCAAATGAGGCCAATGCTACAGCTCCTGCCAGTGTAATACCTGCTAATTTTTTTCTCATATAAATGTACCCGCTCCTTTATTTAATTGTCTTTGACATTTCTAAAGTTATCATTCAAACGTAAATCCACTGTTTAACCACTGTAAAAGAGTGTAAAGTTTGTCTTTATATTCTTCCTTTTTTCTTGAGAAAAAATAGTCGAATAAAAAGGAAGTACATGAACAAACTACCAGTAATAGAAAGTCATGCGAGGGGAACGGTTATGTTTAAACATTTATTTAAAAGAAAAAATGCAGACGATCAGCCTAAAAAATCACTGGATGAGCTGATTAACCAATTTAAAAAATCAAGTGATTTCATGACATTAGCCATTGGCTCGCAGCATCGAAAATACATCATTACTTATTTTAAGCAGCTCGTAAACATGCAAAGCGTTGAAGATAAAATACTCGAGCCTTTTCAAAAACTAGACTTCACGTTAAGCAGTGTACATGAAGTCGAAAACGTTCTGCCTATTGAAGATATTTCAGTTACAAGAGATACAAAAGAAATCTTAGAAAAGATGCTTCGCGGCTATGTAATGTTTCAACTGCATAAAGATGATAAGCTAGTAGCCCTTATTAAAGTTCAAAGCTTTGATACAGGATTTCGAAAAGAGAATGAAACGGAAAATGAGTTCAGCGTTGTCGGTCCTAAAATTGGTTTTGTGGAGGATTTAGATGTCAACCTTTACTTAATGAGAAAAACGGTCATTTCCGAAAACCTTATTTTTAAAGAACTCACCGTAGGAAATAAATCAAAAACGCGCGTTGTTCTTGTTTATTTAGAAGGCATAACAAACCCTCAGCACGTAGAGACTATGACGCAGCGCCTTGAAGATATCGATTTCGACGTCATTTTTGATAGTACAATGCTTGATCAATTGATTTCCGATAATTCTTCTACGGCGTTTCCGCTTTTTTTAACAACAGAGCGCATCGATCGAGTCTTGTTTAGCCTGTTAAACGGGCAAGCTGCCTTCTTTTCAAGCGGTTCACCATACGCAGTTACGGGGCCGTCAACGTTGCTTGACTTCTTTGTTTCACCTGAAGACTACTATTTACCGTGGGTTCTAGGGTCATTTTTCCGAGTTATTCGTATTTTAGGCGTCTTTTTCTCTATTTTTGCTACGCCTCTTTATGTAGCCATTGTTACGTATCATTATGAGATGCTTCCAAAAGATCTGCTTGGGCCTATTATCTTTTCAAGGACAAACGTTCCTTTTCCACCTGTTATCGAAGTCCTTTTTTTAGAGGTTACCATTGAACTGCTTCGAGAAGCCGGAGCCAGACTTCCAACAAAAGTAGGGCAAACGCTGGGAATCGTAGGCGGGATTGTTATTGGGCAAGCAACAGTAGAAGCTGCGTTAACAAGCAATATTTTACTTATTATTGTTTCGTTAACAGCCTTGGCTTCTTTTACAACGCCTATTTTTAAAATGTCTAACACCATCCGGTTATTACGTTTTCCGTTTATTTTGTTTGCTACTGCGTTTGGTTTAGTCGGCATCACGTTTGGCTTTTGTTTCTTGCTGGTTCATTTGCTTCGCTTAAAATCTTTGGGCATGCCTTATCTTGTTCCGCTTTTTCCGTTTCGTCCAACCGAGTATAGGGATACCTTCCTGCGATTGCCCTATAGTCATACAGCCAAGCGCCCAAGCTACTTGCGTCCTTTAGAGCGCTTCCGCTATAACCCTGATAAAGCGAATAAGACTAAACGAAAAAGTAATTTAGATAATGAGTAAAGCGGGGAAACTTCATGAAGAGAATACTTATTTTATGCACTTGCCTTACTTTTTTAACGAGCTGTGCAGACCGTGAAACAATTGACGAAATTCAAGTAGTTAACTCCATAGGATATGATTATATTCCTCAAAGCAATAAAGTCAGAGGAACCATTTTATACCCTATCTATAAGTACGGGCCAACGGAAGAACCCAGTATTATTGCGGCTACTGCTAATTCATCATTTGATATTCCACTTCGCTTAAATAATAAATCATCTCTTCCGGTCGCTTTTGGGCAGCTAAGGAGCATCGTCATGGGAAAAAAATTTGCAACACATGGCGTGGATGAACTAGTAAACACAATTGCTAGAAATCCAGACCTTGGACGTAATATTAAATTAAGCATTGCAGATGGCAACGCCCATGAATTATTGAGTTCTGTTACAAAAAAGAAAATTAAGGACTATCAGTTTATTTCTAATTTAATCGAACAAAATATCCGAACAGAAAATTTGCCTAACACCAATTTACAAATTTTTTTATTCAGTTTTTTTAGTGACGACCGCGACCCATATCTGCCTGTTTTAGCACAGCAAAAAGATGCCATCAAATTAAAGGGACTGGCGCTGTTCAAACAACAAAAAGTCGTTACAACCATCGGAATGAAAGAAACGTTTTTATTTAAGCTGCTAACAAGCGGAGCAAAGCATGGCCGCTACTCGGTAAAAATTAAAGAAAATGACCGTAGAGGCGAAATTATACTGCAAAACTTGCGCACCAAAACAAAGTATGAAATTAAAGGAAACCATCAAAATCCAAGTATTATTGCGCACTTAACTATCGATGGCCTTGTAAGAGAGTTTCCTGGATGGATAGATTTAACAGACCCGGCTAGTATTAAAATGGTGGAAAAAACGCTCCAAAAAGATATTGAAAAAGATGGAAATGCCTTTATTAAGAAGCTTCAGCAGCACCAAATCGACCCCATTTGTTTTACAGATTATGTTCGAAGTAAAACGCGAGGGTTTAACAGTGAAAAATTCAAAGCGCAATATCCGGATATGAATATTGAAGTAAAAGCTCGCGTTCACCTTATTCAAACCGGTATTAGCAACTAGGAGGAAGAAAAGATGCACAATACAATTAAAGAAGAAAATCAAGTTTCCCCTTCTTTTCTTTTTTTTCTAGTGCATTCTACGCAAATTGGCGTTGGGATACTAGGATTTCAGCGTCTCATTATTAAAGGAGCTGGTTATGAAGCATGGATATCTATCATCCTTGCTGCGATCAGCATCTGTATTTTACTAGCCATGGTTTTTAATATCTTAATCCGCGAGAACAGCGATATTGTTGATATTCACCGGTTATATTTCGGGAAATACCTTGGAGGAGCTTTAACTCTTGCGGCATCGGCTTATTATTTTATTTTTGCGTTAACCATTTACCGGACGTACGTAGAAATTTTACAAATATGGATGTTTCCACAGCTGGAAACATGGATTGTATCACTTGTTTACTTGCCTATTATATACTATACAGTTTCCGGTGGGTTTCGCGTGATCACTGGAATTGCTTTTTTTGGGGTTATGCTTCCCTTGCCTCTGGTATTCGCATTGATTTTCCCACTAAAATATGGACATATTAACAATTTATTCCCTTTGTTTGATCACACGATATGGGAATTTTTAATTTCGACTAAAGTGATGACCTTTGAGAATTTGGGGTTTGAATCCGTGCTTTTTTTCTATCCTTTTATAAAAAATGGTGCCACTAGCCAAAAATGGGGGCAGCTTGGCGTTTTGTTCAGCACTTTTTTATATTTGTGCACAGCATTAGTATCCTTTGCCTACTTTAGCCAGGGACAGTTAATGCATACGATCTGGCCAACTTTAACGATGGCCAAAATTATTGAAATTCCATTTTTACAGCGCTTTGAATATATTTTAATTGCTCTGTGGCTTTTAGTTGTTCTTCCTACTATTGCTGTCAGCATATGGTGTACAATTCGTGGATTTAGTAAAACATTTAATAAGCCGCCTACGATTTTTCTCATATTAGCTCTTATTGCCCTTCTTGGTTTTTCTATTTTCTTTGACGATAGAGAAACCATCGATCAGCTTAATACGCGTTTATCCATGACCGGCTTTTACTTTATTTATGGCTACATTCCTTTCCTTTTTCTCTATAGCCTCATTCGAGCCAAAATAAAACAAAAGAAAGCACAAAAAGAGCGTGAGCCAACTTTAAGTTGAATCACGCTCTTTTTTTCATACTCTTTTATTTGTTAAATAAAACAGCGTATTCCCCGTATCCTTCTTTTTCTAAATCTTCCTTCGGAACAAATCGAAGAGCTGCTGAGTTGATGCAGTAGCGCAAGCCGCCTGCATCTTGCGGACCATCATCAAATAAATGACCTAAATGAGAGTTAGCCGTTTTGCTTCGCACTTCTGTACGAACCATATTATGACTAACGTCCATGTTTTCTTTTACTTCATCTTTATTAATCGCTTTTGTGAAAGACGGCCATCCGCATCCGGCATCATATTTATCAGTTGAACTAAACAACGGCTCTCCTGATACGATATCTACATAAATACCATCTTCTGTATGATCCCAAAATTCATTACGAAACGGAGGTTCCGTTGCGTCATTTTGAGTAACTTCATATTGAATAGGCGTTAATGTCGTTTTCAGCTGCTCGTCGCGGCCAAAGTCTTTCCAGTTTTCTTTAATAAAACGATCACGTCCAGATCCTCGTCGATACATCGCATAGCGGAATTTATTTTTCTTATAATAACCTTGATGGTAATCTTCCGCTTCATAAAACGGTTTTGCCGGTAGAATTTGGGTAGCAATTGACTCAGAAAAACGACCGCTTGCTTCTAATTGTCGTTTGGATTCTTCAGCTAGTGCCTTTTGATGTTCATTGTGATAAAAGATGGCTGTTCGATATGAATCGCCTCGATCGGCAAATTGCCCGCCTGCGTCCGTTGGGTCAATTTGAGGCCAGTATAGTTCTAAAAGCTTTTCGTATGGAAAAATTTCTGGGTCAAATGTAATTTGAACCGCTTCATAGTGGCCCGTTGTTTCTGAGCATACTTCTTTGTACGTCGGATTCTCTTTGTGACCGCCTGTATAGCCAGATACAACTTTTATAATGCCTGGCTGTTCATCAAATGGCTTCACCATACACCAAAAACAGCCGCCGGCAAAAGTTGCTACTTCATATTGTTCTGTCAAAAAGATGACCTCCTTCATGTATTCTTTCTATTATTATACGCTGATTTGATGTTCTCACCAACTAACTTGCCTTTTATACTCTTTGCATTTTAAAACAAAAAATAATCAGTGAAGCTCATATTCACTGATTATTCTTCCGTATTTAAAGCGCTTTATTTTTGATCGCCTTTAATTTTGTGAAACAGTTGATTCACTGTTTCAATTTCTTGATCTGTAAAGTGCTCAAAACGCTCAAGGAAATAGGCTCGTTTCTTCTCTTGAATAGCATTAAAAATACCCTGTCCCTCCTTGGTCAGTTCAATATCAATAATACGCCGATCGTTTTCAGACCGTTTGCGTGCAATGTAGCCTTTTGATAAAAGCAAGTCGGTTACCGCCGTAATATGGCTTGCTGACACTTGAAGATACTTTGATAAATCAGTTGATCGCTGCCTTCCGGAATCAACCAGCATACGAAGCACCATAAATTCATTTGTTGATAGCTCTGAATTGTATACTTCATTAATTTCTTGGCGAAGCTGTCTGAACACAAAGCGAAACAGCGTCTCCATTTCTTGAACGAGCTCTTCTCTTTTTTTCACTTGTCACTCTCCTTAACGCTATCACATAATAACGAATATGTATTTACGAAAGTATTTCACTTTCTTAACTTAATTAGTTTTATCAAATTACTAAGCGTTTCGTCAACTATTATTGAGATTTTTTTCCACAAATCTGTACGAATTGATGTATTTTTCATAAAATTCCATAAAAAAAGCGATTTACCGTTATGGTAAATCGCTGCTAGTAGCTAAAAATACCGGTTAAAAAGCTTCTCCATCTCGGAACAGGCTTTTTACCTTTTAAGCTATCTTCACTTTTTAACTGACTTTCAAGTTCCACTACTCGATTTTCTAATTTCGTAATAACTTTATTTAATCGATCGATTTCTGAACGATGCTCTAAAATTTGAAACGTCACTACTTCTCCCGCTTTTTCTTCTGTACGCTTTTCATTTTCAATCAGTCTTAAAAAAAGCTGATCAAGCTGCTTTTGCATGTCTTGTGCACGTTCATCAGATATAACAACTTCCTCTTTTTCTACTACTTTTTCTACCACTTTGACGACGGCTTGACGATTGCGGTTTTTTTGAAAACTTCTAAGTGCTTCAATATTTTCTTCTGTAAACTCACAGTGTCCCGATTCATTTCTCTCTAGCTCGATCTCTGCCATTTTAACCCATTTTAATACCGTACTTGGATGTATTCCCAGCGACTTTGCCACATCTACCGTTTTCATCGTCATGTTCCATCCCTCCATTTTTTTCATTTACTAGCCATTTCGAGAGAAATTTTCAAATCCCTTCATACGTGACAAAACTAGTATGAATTCGTCAAAGAATGTGGACGTTCAACAAATGAAGAAAATGATGTCATTATTCCTTAAAAAAACTCGTACAAACCTTCTGCAAAATAACAAAATTCGCTCTGTGAAATCCCCTTGCCATATCCCTTAAAAAAAGCCGCGCGCTCTTTATTTGTAAAGATTCTGTCTTCAAAACGAACAGCCAGCGCCATATCATAACGAGCGTCTCCTAAAGTTCCTCCGCTCCAGTCAATAACAGCTGTTATCCGACCGTCGTGTACAAGTACATTATCAATCGTGTAATCTCCGTGAATAAGCACCTCTTGTTTGCATATCATGTTTTGCTTCTGCAGTTGTTTTAGCAGCTGTTGATTTCCGTCTACCTTATAGTTGGTTAAATTGTACTCCGCCTCTTGCAGCATTCGGCGGATCCACGGCTGCTTACTCACTAATCGTTTTGGACATTTTGCATCATGAATACGAGCCAGCAGATGCCCCATTCCATAGACAATGTACTCGCGCTTTTTTTCATTATCTTCTTTCTCTAAATACTCTCTTACCGTCTGTCCTTCAAAAAATTCTAGCAGCAGCCAGCTTTGTTCTGCTGTTTGAACAAACTTGTAAGCATTCGGACTTCGGAATTTCTCCAGCGTTTTTATATTTTTTAATACATAATATTCCTTAAATAACCATTTTCTGTACTTTTCCCCTTTTGCTCGCTTTAAAACATATCTCCCATTAGCGGTATGAAGAATACCTACATCGGATGTACACCCTTGATTTGGAAACGTCACTTTTTCGATTTGCTTTACATACTTTTTTATAGAATGAGGAATTTCTTCTACTATAATAGGCTGCAGCTGTCTCACTCTCCTTTCTGTCTACATTCTCTTTTGATTGCTCTTTCCCTACAAAAAAAGTTGAGGCATAGCGAAATTAATTCAATCTAAGATAAACAGATGAGGTAAATGAGCTATCATGAAGAGCTTGTTACGCCGCTGCTGATTTCCGTGCAAGACTTCGCTTTCCGCGGGCGGCCGGTGAGCCTCCTCGTCGCTTCCGCTCCTGCGGGGTCTCACCTGTTCGGCTTTTCCCGCAGGAGTCTCCGTCTTTCCCTCCAATCAACAGCTAGAAGCAGCTAACTACATACTTGAAACCTACGCTCACCATTCCAATAAAAAAATCCGAACGATTACTCGTTCGGATCTTCCTTCAACTAAAATACTTTTGGCCCAGTCTTTTACCCTTTACCAAGCACCCAGCGGCTTTTGGTAAACATCGTATAACCAACCGCAAATAAAACAACTGTACAAACCGACAAGCTTCCTATTGTATAAACGAGACTCTGCATGTCATAGACACCGTAGAGAAGCTGTTTCATAAGTGCAAATACGTTGTAAATAGGAATTAAAAATCCGCTTGGTTGCAGTTCGTGTACGGATTTTCCCATCAGTAAAAAGTATGGAAGCATCGCTACCATCATGATTTGGGATGTATAGCTCTGCGCTTCTTTAACAGAATTCGCCAAAAGGCTAAGAATGCATAATACCATAGCTCCTAGCAGCGCTAGCAGGGTAAGGGTGACTAAAAACGAGAAGATAAAGGTTGTAAAATGACCATTGAGCTGCAGTGCATCATTTAATACGGTTGTTAAATAACGTACAGACAAAACAAATGCCAATGTAGACAAAAGGCCGCTTATTATACCGAATGTAGAGATAGTAAGCCATTTCCCAACTAATAATTGCGTTCGTTTGACAGGGGCCATCAATAGAGCTTCCATTGTCTTTCTTTCTTTTTCACCTGCAAAAATATCATTAGCAGAAGGAAGAATGCCCCCTAAAACGCCCATAATGATAATCATTGGCGCAAACATCGCAATCATTGTTAAAGAATCGTCATCTTCCTTAGACACTCCTTTTTCAACCACATTAAACGGAGCAATCGTTTGACTATTCACATTTAGTTGGTCTAAGCGTTCGTTAACTATAGCTTCTCGATGTTTATTCAGTATATTTTGTATATACTCCGCGGTAGCACCTGAGTTCATGCTCGCTGAATCCGTATAAACAGTAACTTCTGGCGATTTCATCTTACGCAATTCTGAAGAAAAGTCGTCTGGTATCTTTAACGCCGCTAATGCTTTTCCATGTTCTACAGCGCTGAGTGGATTTTCACTCTCAATTACTTTAATATTGCCATCGTTTTTTAACCAGTCAATCACACTGGCATCAGAATCCTTTGTAACAGCTACAGACATGGAATCTGTTTGATTACTAGCCATCATTTTGTCGGCAAAAAAGATAATCCCTACATTTAATAAAATCGGAATCAACACGCTAAAGATAATTGTCTTTCGATCTCGCAAACAATCTATTAACTCTTTTTTATAAATATGCCAAATCACATTAAGCCCCCCTCACGATACGCGACATAAAGATGTAGTTTAAGTCTGTACTTTCCTCTTCTTTATACAGCTGTTCATTTGTTCCTTGATAAATCATTTTTCCTTTATGAATCATGATGACCGACTGACATAGCATCTCCACTTCTTCCATAATGTGACTGGAAAAAATAATCGTTTTTCCTTCTCTTTGCAGACTTTTAATAAGCTCACGAAACATGTTTGCTGATGTAATGTCTAATCCTGTGGTCGGCTCATCAAATAGGATAACTTCCGGGTTATGAAGAATAGTGCGTGCAATAGCTACTTTTTGACGCATTCCTTTTGAAAAGCCTCCGACGCGGCGGTCCAAGTAGTCTTTCATTCCAAAACGTTTGGCCAGTTCCTCAATCCTTATCTTTGTTTCATGTTTGCTCATTCCATAAAACTTAGCAAAATAAGCTAAGTTTTCACGAGCGGTCAAACGGTCGTATAAGCCTGTTTCACCGCCAAAAAGCACGCCAATTCTTTGTTTTATTTTATCCGGCTGTTTATGAATGTTAATTCCGTGAATGAACATATTACCTTCCGATGGTTCAAGTACAGTCGACAGCATACGTAAAAGAGTTGTTTTCCCCGCACCATTTTCACCTAATAGCCCTACAATTTCTCCTTGTGCGATGGTTACATGAATATCTTGAACTGCTGCAATTGTTTGCTTTTTCTCTTTAAAATATTTCGTAACACCTTTGATTTCAATCATATCCGCTCTCCCCTTTTACTGTGATTGACTATATCTTAGCTTATTTTTCATACAGCATCTTCCATCTTGTCATAAAGAGGGTTTTTTATGTCGTGAAACGTCTTTTTCATCTTGTAAATCATGGTAAAATAGTGTGGTAATATCCAATAGAATGAAACAAAGAGGGTTTTTATTTATGAAGGTAGGATTAGTGGACGATCATTCATATGATTTAGAGAAATTGAGGATTTCTTTAGAAAGAGAAGATGATATAGACATACTTTTTTCGACTAGCAGCGCGGAGGAAGCTTATAACGAAATTAAAAAAAATGAAATTGATTTATTAATTACAGATATTGAAATGCCAAAGCTATCAGGTTATGAGCTTGCAGACTTTATCAATGCTTACGCACTTGATATTCAAGTCATCTTTGTCACTGGGCACAGCGGCTTTGCCGTTCATGCATTTGAACTCAACGTTTTAGACTACATTATGAAGCCTTATTCTAAAGAGCGTCTGTTAAAAGGCATTCAGCGTTTTCATCAAAAAAAACAATCAACTGACACAAGAGATAAGCTTATTTTAAAACAAAAAACCGAAATGCAAGTGCTGAACAAACAAGATATTATATTTGCAGAGCGAACGGGTCGCTCTACCACCATCATAACGACAAATGGAGAATTTAGTACCTATCAATCATTAAACGAAATTGAAAAAGAATTAACAGCGAGTCATTTTCTAAGGTCGCATCGAGCTTTTATTATCAACATTTCCTATATTCAAAATTTCTCCCTGTATACTAAGCACTCCTACTCAGTGATGTTTCAAAGCACCGAAAAAACAGCTTTAATCACGAAAACAAATTTAGACATCTTGCAAAAAGAGTACTTTTAAAGGAGGGACTATCTAAAATGAAACTATTTTACACACTAGTTTTACTAACTGTTTTCGTGCTCCTCTTTTTTAAAGACCTGCCTGTTAGTTTACATCTCCTACTTAGTTCTTTTATAATTGGTTCATTTTTTATATGGAAAAAGAAATATCAAACGGCTCCCTCACTAACGATAAAAAAAGCAATCGTACTGACGTCTTTTTTCCTGCTTTTATTTAGCCTATCTTCACCTTTTAGTATTGGCCTAACCGTTATCACAATGATTGGTTACATGACCGACATGTTTTCGTCTTATCAACAATACATATTCGTAACTAACCGGGAAAGCAGTGCTTCACGTGAAATTCAAAAAAACAATGAGCTTTTTCAAGCGTTAAGAGCTGAAAGACATGATTTTATTAAACATGTCAGCGCCGTATCCTATCTTCTAGAAACAAACCAAAGACAGCAGGCACAAGAGTATATTCAAGATTACGTTGAAGCTTTGAATGATACCCATTCATATATTCAAGGTGAACATTCGCACGTTGCCTCTGTTGTACATCAAAGCAAGAATCAAGCACATACGTGGGGAATACATATGAATATTCAATTAGATTCACCGTTATCACAGCTGCCTTTAAGGCACCTTGACCAAATGAATCTCATCATGAATTTACTGCATAATGCTTTAGAAGCCGCTCATTCTTCTGAGAAAAAAGAGATAACCGTTTCGAGTATGATTCGAAGCGGCATTTACATTTTAGAAGTCAGCAATTCTACTGCTCCTTTATCACGAGAGCGTCAAGATCACTTGTTTACTTCTTTTCATGTTACAGAAAAGAAAGAACGCCACGAAGGCCTTGGCACGTGGATCATTTCTGAACTTGTTTCCAACTACCACGGACACTTGGAATATGCGTATAACGATTTAACTCTTTCCATTAAAATAAAATTTCCAATAGTCGTTTCCTCAAAACAAGCAACATAGCCGCCGCAGCCCAAGCGGCTTTTTTTCGTATGAGCCTCTTCTATACGCACACACTATAAAAAGCACCGAAAAAAAGAAATATTTCACACTTGTTTTAGCTCTTTTATCGTCACTTTTTTAGTTTTTGATTTTTTATATGCATATCTATTGCATTTCAAGTAAAAAACGAATATTATATATCATGTTGCTTTTAATGTTCGTTATTTTTGGAGGTTACTTATGTTTAAGTTAAAAGAATATAACACGGATGCTAAAACGGAGATTTTAGCTGGTATTACAACGTTTTTAACCATGATTTATATCGTCATTGTGAACCCAGTTATTTTGTCCAGCGCCGGCGTTCCTTTTGATCAAGTATTTACGGCTACTATTATTTCAGCAGTCGTAGCTACGTTATGGATGGCTCTTGCAGCTAACTATCCAATCGCTATTGCTCCCGGTATGGGAATGAATGCATACTTTGCTGCTTTAGTTGTTGGTTCAAATGGAAGTATCGACTATGCTACTGCTTTTTCAGCTGTATTCGTAGCAGGTATTATCTTTATCATCCTATCGTTAACATCGTTTCGTGAAAAATTAATTGAAGCTATTCCAAACAATTTAAAGCATGCGATTAGTGCTGGTATCGGTTTATTTATTGCTTTTATCGGGCTTCGTTCAGCCGGTATTATTGTTGCAAATAAGTCAAATTTAATTGGACTTGGTGATTTGCAGTCTGAAAAAGTAGTTTTAACACTGATTGGACTTGCGATTACAATCATTTTATATACGCTAAATGTAAACGGCGCTTTATTCTTCGGTATGATTATTACAGGGTTAATTGCTTTCTTTAGAGGACAGCTTTCATTTGATAAAGGTTTGTTTGCTTCTCCTCACCTTCCAGACGGCTTAATGATTTCAAATCCTTTTGCTGCTTTTGGAGATGTTATTCATCATGATTTGTACACAGTTGTTTTTTCTTTCTTACTTGTGACGATTTTTGATACAACAGGTACAATGGTAGGTGTAGCTCAACAGGCCGGTCTTATGAAAGGCAATAAGATGCCTCGCGTGCGTCAAGCATTGCTTGCTGACTCATTTGGTACAACGATTGGAGCTTTATTTGGTACAAGCCCAACAACAGCTTACGTTGAATCTTCATCTGGTGTAGCAGCAGGCGGACGTACAGGTCTAACGGGTGTGACGGTAGCCATTTTATTTATTGTTGCAGCGTTCTTTAGTCCGGTTGTAAGCTCGGTTTCTGGCGTAGCAGCTATTACTTCACCTGCGTTAATTATTGTCGGAAGCTTGATGATGGGTGCTGTAGCTAAAATTAATTGGAATGACTTTGATGAAGCGTTCCCTGCTTTTTTAGTTGTTCTAGCAATGCCTCTTACATCAAGTATTGCAACAGGAATTGCCCTTGGCTTCATTTCTTATCCGTTAATGAAGCTGGTAAAAGGAAAAGGCAAACAAGTCCATCCGCTTGTGTATGTCTTTGCTGTTTTATTTCTCTATCAGCTCATCTTTTTACCGCATTAAAAAAGCTTGGAGATTCGTCTCCAAGCTTTTTTTATTGAAAGTGATTGTTATTTTCTTTTGTTTGATAAAGATAATTTTCCACATAGATTTGTTCTGCATCGGAAGCATTCTTTATTCCTTCTTCTGGATCTAATTCGATACTTCTCTTCTTAGCTATATAATCCACTAGCGCCCCAAACCCTAAAAGACCGCCTATGATCCCAGCAAATACAATCCATATTGGCAATCGCTTCACGTCCCTTTTCTTTTAATTGTATCACCCTCAGCACAACAGGTAAATATTAACATAGTTATCCATTTGTAAATAAAATGCTTTTTACCAAATATGCGTAAAAAACTTCTTTGTATTTGGTATACTAAACTCACGGCATGTTCTACAGAGAAAGGGGCTTAATTGCATATGAACAAACAGCTTGGAACGTTAATGTTTGTTATTTTTATGGTATTTGTCGGCTTCGGAGTGATCATCCCCATCGTACCTGAAGTTATTCGTGCCACGGGTGCGAGCACGGTCAATTTAGGGATACTCATGGCTAGCTATTCGATCGCATCTTTTATTACCGCACCTTTTTGGGGGAAGCTTTCCGATATAAAAGGCCGCCGTCCCATCTTACTTTGGGGCTTACTCGGCTTTAGCGCAAGCTTTTTTCTTTTTTCGGTGGCAGAAAACTCTCTGACTTTAATGTATACGTCGCGCATCATCGGAGGTTTGTTCGCAGGAGCTGTTATTCCTTGTGCTTTTGCATATGCTTCTGATAGTACAGATGAAGAAAATCGAACGAAAGCAATGGGACTGTTAGGAATGTCGATTGGCTTAGGCTTTATTTTTGGACCGGCATTAGGCGGCGTCCTTTCATCTTTCGGCTTGTTTGTTCCCTTCGTTATCTCTGGTATCTTGTCACTGATTATGACAGCGTTCTCATTCTTTACGTTAAAAGAATCTTTACGAAAAGAATCTGCTGATAAAGTACAGACATCGAGATGGCATGACTTCACGTCAGATTTTCAAGGAGCTATGAAGTATTTATATGTTCTTTCATTTTTAGCGACTTTTACGCTCGCTGGTTTAGAAGCTACTTTTCAATTTTTTCAAATAGCGAAAATTAATGCTACTCCTACGACAATCGGATGGATGTTTATGGCGAGCGGTTTAACTCAAGCGCTGATTCAAGGCGGTGTGCTGCAGCGATTTAAAAAAGGAAATGAAAAAAAGCTGATGGTCATTGGTTTATTAGTTTCAGCAATAGGATTTACGTCTATTTTGTTATCTTCTAGTGCTGCTAATGCTACCTTATTTCTGTGCATATTTACAGCAGGAAATGCCCTTATTCGTCCTTGTGTCCTCTCATTAATTACGATAAGAACCAAAGTAGGATATGGCTCTGCTTCGGGGCTAACCGCCTCAATGGATAGCTTAGGGCGTATTTTTGGTCCTCTGCTTGGTGCATTTGCCTTTAAACTCAATATGACGCTGCCTTTTATTATCGGAGCTGTTGTCACTTTAGCTGCTTTACTGCTGATTCAGCGTCATACAGCTCTAGATTATTCTGAGCAAACACTGTCATCGTAGAGGCCGGGACAGAAGTATTTTAGTTAAAGGAAGATCCGAACGATGAATCGAGATTCTTGATAAAGAATCCAACGCGTTCGGATCTTTTCATTGGTATGGTAAACGTAGTTTTCATGTATCCCATTTGTTCATCTTTAGATTGAATTGATTTCGTTATGTCTCAATCTCTTTTCATCGTTACTAACACAAGATTATCAGCAGCTGCAGTGCGTTTTATAATGGAAAACCGATGAGCTTCGTACAGCTTAATAGCAGGTGTATTTCGTTCGGCTGTCGACACGATATATTCACATTTCGAATATCTTTGGAATACATGTGTTAAAAGACGGCTGCCCACCCCTTTTCGAAAGTACCGAGGACCCACAACAAGACGGCAAATGGTTAATCGCTCATTTTCTTTTTCAAACGACAGCACGCCAGCTAGCTTACCTTCAATCATTTCTCCGATAAACACTTCCTTGCTTTTCATAATATCTTCTTTGCTTTCTGTAAGCTGAGGAATGTCTGAAAAACCAATGAGCCTTGCTTCTTCTTGATAAGCTTCTACTTGCACAGCTACTATTTGAAGAGCGATGTCCACTCTTTTATGTTCTAGGATTTGAAGCATGAAACCCACTCCATTTCATTCGTGAATTTAGACAAATTCCATGTTTTCACTATATCCAAACGCCTTCCTTGTACATATTGTATTATGTACTACCTGATTAGATCCTAAGGAGGTGTTTGTATGCATATCACTGCTCAAAAAATTAGAGAAGCAGCAGAATCTCTCTCTTGTACGGAGCTCGAAACATTTATGTATCAAGAACCAACTTCTCGACGTAAAAGTTCTAGAAGACGTTCTAGCCGTCGTTCTACTTATCGCTCTACTCGCCGCTCTAGCCGTCGTTCTACTTATCGCTCTACTCGCCGCTCTACTCGCCGTTCTACTCGCCGTTCTACTCGCCGCTCTAGCCGTCGTTCTACTTGTCGCTCTACTCGCCGTTCTACTCGCCGCTCTAGCCGTTGTTCTACTTATCGCTCTACTCGCCGCTGTCAATGCGGTTCACCGTGCTGCTCATATCCATGGTTTAATAAATCATTGGGCTGCTGCTTTAAAGGACATGGTTGCCGCCGCTAAATAACTCAAAAGCAAGTCGAGTCTCAAACGTACACGGCTTGCTTTTTTTAAAATCTCTATTTTACATTCTACATAATCATTCGTTTTGCTCTTCTTGAAAGAGAAAATAAAGTATAATAATGGAAAGCATTTCTCTTAAAAGGAGGACTATCCATGCACTTATCTTTTGATCACCTTGTTCATTTTTCACCTGATCCTATTAGCGCTCAGAAAGAACTAAACGAATACGGAATAAATGTTATTAAAGGCGGTACCCATGAAAAATGGGGCACTTTTAACACGTTGGCTTATTTTCACCTGAGCTATATTGAGTGGCTTGGGCTCACAGATATCGCATTAGCTCAAACAGTTACAGATAATGATCTTATTCAGCAGCTTGTTAACGAACATACGCCGTTTGGTCATTTTGGGCGATTTGCCCTTCGTACAGATGATATGGATTTGCTCATAACCGAGCTTAAAGACAAGGGCTACACTGTAAAAGGCCCTGTAGCAGGGTCTCGTCAAGCTAATCACGGAGAAAGGCTTCAATGGCAAATGTGTTTTATTGAAGATGACCATGATGCCCTCCCTTTTCCTTTCTTTATTGAGTGGGGTGAACCAGAAGAAAAACGCAAGCCAAAGCTAGCGGCTCTTTCTTCCCATCAAGCCGGTCAGCTGCAGCTAAAAAACATTTACTGTGCTGTACATAACCTTGAAGAATCCATCGGCAAATGGACAAAACTGCTGGACGTTCAGGCTGGCGAAATCTACAAAGACTCTTTACTTGATACACGTTGTCAAAAACTATATGTCAATGGAGGAAACCTTATTTTTTGCAGCGGAACACAAGGCGTTGTCCATAATACATTAAAAAAAGTTGGAGAACGTCCATTGTTGGTTGAATTGGATCACGCTCTAACATCGCAACAAATTACCGTACAAGGAGCTTCTTTTAAATTTAACAAATAAACATCCGCTGACGGATGTTTATTTCTGTGCTTCTTTTATAGCTTGATAAATGAAGTGAGGCAAAATTTCAAAGGAATACTGAACGTCTAATCTTTCGGTCCATTGATGTGCATCTCTTCCCAGCGGTCCAATGTTCAGCACCGGCATCTTCAGCTCCTCTAGCTCTTCTAGCTCTTCTAGCGGGATATGATACCCTTTATTCCATAGCGGCATATTCACTACTAACGTATTAAATGTATGAAGCGGATGCTGCAGGCTGGCATAGCTTAAATCTGAAATTCCGCCAAAATAACTTTGTTCAACTAGCTCCACTTGAAATTGCTCTTTGGCAGTTGCCTGTACGTTTGATAAAATCCCTTGTACAAACGGATCATCATGTGAACAAACGGCCGGATAAAAAGGCGGCGTAAAAAATAAGACTATCATCGGAGCTGCTTCTTTACATAAACCAGCTAAAGAGTTTACTAATTTAATGGTTTTATTTCTGTCATTATCTTCTTGTGCCAAAAGTGCTTCTTCCATTTCTTGCACATATTTTTCACCGTGCTGTTTGACTGCATGAGTATAAAGTTCTTCATACGTCCATACATTCACGTCAAGAGATGAACCCTCCATTCCCGCAGCGTACTGCCTAGCGGCTTTATTATAATGTTTTTTTACATTCAAAGCTGCTTTGTCAGCCGATTTCAACAGCAGATCTGTCACCTCTTTAAGAGAGCGGTTTAACATAAATAAATTAAACAATACAACGGCTGAATGCGGAACTTGAACTGAATACTCTTCTTTTAAATCTTTTTGTATCAGCACCGTAGGAGGTGGACTCGTTTCATCTCTTACTTTTTCGCAAAAATCAACGTTTAATTCTATTTCTTTTGTTAAATAAGAAGCTAGTAAATTAGCATTCAAACCAGCTAGCGGTTCCCCTACGTGAGTTTCTTTTCCATAACACAAAAAGCTTGGCATGATTTTCCCAATCGACCCTGAGTACACATAGTTCGTTTGATCTCCAGGATAGCGGCTGAACACTGGTTCTGCATTTAGCATGAGAGAAAAATCCAGCTGATGTTGGCGCGCAAGTTCTAAAAGAACAGGCACTGCTTTTCTCATTCCAAGCGAATTTACTTCTTCATCCGGCACTGACAGCAGCAGGATGTTTCCGTCAAACTCTCCGTTGCATGCTCGTTCAATCATACTGATATGCAGGGCAATACCTGCTTTCATGTCCATCGTTCCACGGCCAAAAAGCCAGTCTCCTTTTATCATATCTTTTTGTACGTACGCCGGAACTTGTTCCATATGGTTATAAAAAGTATTCGTTAACGTATCAGCGTGAAAAGCATCCTTTTGCCACTGTCCATAATCTTGTACATCCACTACATCGTAATGACTTACTAATACAACTGTTTTATTTGTATTTTTCCCTTCAACAAAAGCTGTGACAATCGATCGCCCGTCTCCTGTTGAATGAAGCTTAACTTGCTCGTTTTTTTGAAAGTAAGGCAGCTTCAATAAATACGACGCTATCGCTTCAGCCATTTCCACTTCTGCCATCGTTCCTGTAACGCTAGGTATAGAAACCAATTCGCTTACAAGCTTCTTTAACTGTTCTTTTGTTTGATACAAAGATGTTTTGTTCGACATGCCCTTCATCTCTTTCCTTTTTCTAAATTTTCCATCAAACAAAACGATTCGTCAATCCCTTTGACAGAGACCCTTTCATTCTATCTCTATGTATCATAGTATGCGCTGCCTTGACGCACATGATAAAAAAAGAGTGCGCGGCTAGGGCTAGCACCGCACACTCTTTTTTTTACTTTTCGTCATCTTCTAAAAAGTCTAGGATACGATCAATAAGCTGTTCGCTTCCTGCATCGTTTCCATGTTCAAGAGACATTTCCATTTCAATGCTCCTTTCATAAAATATTCTTGTTTTATAACATACCACAATTCATTTCGAATGTAACCTTTAATTTGTGTAAAAATTTCGACAATTTATGATTAATTTTAAAACCTAGTGAGTAATGATTATACCCACCAGATTCTTCGGTTGTCAAAGAACATGCTTTCTATTTAAAAATACTTAAAAAATAGAGGCGCGAGCAGACTTCTATAACAGACAGCCTACTCGCTCAAGCTTAGAACAGCATGATGAATAAATTTCTAGTTCATTTGCTTTTTGTACATCTTTAATATCTATGCCTACAGCATATGTACGAACTTGGTTTTCGACCACAATTTCGTAAAATGTTTCTAATTCACGATAAGCTACTTCATAATGCTTTCCTAATAATTTCACGGCTTCCTTTAATGCTTTCTCTCCTGTATATGCTGCAACTGCTGTATGACTCATAAAACCCTCTCCTTTTAGAAAAATAAAAAAAACTCATTTTGCTTTGATGCAAAATGAGTTTTTCACCCGTTTTATCACCCAAAGCACATGCTTTGCTGGTAGGAGCACCTTACATTCGTAGGTTGCTGTGGAGTCAAAGAGCCAGATCTCTCGTCCACTCGTGATAACTTTTTTAATTTAAAATTTATTTTATCAAACAATTCCATCCGCGTAAATAGAAAAATAAAAATATTTTAATTTTTTTGGCAATGGAATGAATTCAAAAAATGGAAGCTTAGATTAGCAAAATAAGAAGCTGCTACAAGTAATGCCTCTTCATTTAATGAAAAAGATGGATGGTGCCATTCATATTCTCCAGCTGTACCCATCCATACAAAAAATCCTGGTACATGCTGCTGATATACGGCAAAATCTTCTCCTCCAGGCGATTGTTCAGCTTCTACGACTTGGTAACTGAGATCCTCCGCCGCTTTAGTAGCCAGTTTTTCCAGCGTATCATCATTGTTTACTACAGGAAGATATGGATACCATTTAACGTCTACTGAAGCCCCTAAAGCTGCTCCAATCCCTTCAGCAGTTCGTTTCATAAGACCTGGTATTTTTTCTCTCGCTTCTTCTTGAAAGGTACGCACCGTTCCTTCAAGCGTTACTTTGTCAGGAATGACGTTCCACGAGCTCCCTCCATGGATTTGAGTTATGCTGACAACAACATTTTGAAATGGGCTGAGATTACGGCTGACAATGGTTTGTAAACTAGTAACAATTTGACCAGCAGCAGCAATCGGATCTACTGTTTTTTCAGGGATGCCCGCGTGACCTCCTACTCCTTTGACGTCAATTTCAAAACGATCAACGCTTGCCATTAAAGGTCCCGATTTGATACCAATGGTTCCTACAGGAAGATCCGGTTTGTTATGCATCCCAAATATCGCTTCTACTCCTTCGAGCACACCTTTTTCAACTAGCATTTTTGCCCCAGAAGCCGTTTCTTCGGCCGGTTGAAAGATAAACCGTACCGTACCGCAAAGCTCCTGCTGACGTTCTTTAAGAAGAATGGCTGCTCCGATTATAGAAGCCGTATGAAAATCATGGCCACATGCGTGCATAACTCCGTTTACTTCAGATGCAAATGGCAGATTGGTTTTTTCTTCAATTGGCAGCGCATCAATATCAGCTCGAATTGCGATAGTAGGTCCCGGCTTTCCTCCCACAATTTCTGCTACTGTTCCTACGTCTAAATGGAATGTATCCGCTATAGACATATCATAGTGCTTTAACCACTTTTTAATACGTTTAGTTGTTTCATATTCTTTCATTGAAAGTTCTGGAAACCGGTGCAGCTCACGGCGTATGTCTATTAACTCATTTAGCAGTAATTGATCTGTCATATTTATCACTCTTTCACATTCCTTAATTTGGATCACCTCTCTATCTTTTACGACAAAGAGTGTACCTCATTGAATTTTTTATAAAGAAATAGGGTCGTATAACCTTCTGCAAGGTGCTTTTCTTTAGCTTGAACATATCCTTTTCGTTCATACATCTCAACTAACCAAGGATGTTCTTTTGCTGTTCCTAAAGACACACCTGGTGATTTAAACATATTTTTTATTATCTCTTCCTCTACTAGATGCAGCAGCTTAGAACCAACGCCTTTCCTGACAAACGACGGGTCCACTGCAAACCACCAAAGATGCGGAACAGCAAACGGACCTGGATGTTCTCCCCAAGGCATTCGTATAGATACAGTTGCAGCGATTCTTTTATCTTCTTCATATACATAGCAAAGGTTTTGAGAAATATTTTTCTTAACAAGAGCAAGATCAGCAGTAGCTGCTAAGAAAGGAATGCCTAGCTCTCGAATAGGCTTATATGCTTGTAGAGTCAAGTTCAATAAGTTATCTGCGTCGTCATTTGTTGCCAAACGGAATTCATTTTTCATCTCTTCGCCTCCTATGTAGTGCTTAAATATTTTATTTAACTTATAAGTTTACTGAGAATTAAAAAAGACAGACTGCCGCCTTGCGTACTCACTATACAACTGCTTTTATAACGTGTCAATTTTCATTATCTCTTTCTATGAAAGCTATCATAAAAACCAATACTTACAGTTTATTATACTGAACAAATATCAATAAATCCCCTTACGAAACCCCTTTCATTACTTTCGTTAAATTTTCAACCGCCATTATAGAGCGACGTATGATAAAATAGAACACGGTAGTTGTAAGAAAAGCAAACAGAAATGTAATCACTAGCATAATCGAAGCTGCTTGCTCTTGTTTCATAATAAGATAATAATTTGTCACTTCAATTACAGTAAGTGTTATGACCATCATATAATAGCATTTCACATGTAAACTTTGAAACGCTTTTTTTATTTTTCATTCCCTATACCATCTAAAGACATAGAATGTCTAATCTATATTAGTAGTATCGGCATATTTTTATATGTTTTTGTAAAAACTAAAGAAGAATTGAAGCAATTATTATTGGCGCTTTTCCACTAAATATTGGAATACATATCATTCTGCAAGGCGCTGCAACAGCAGTTGATAACTGTCTGATTATTCTTTCATTTGACCAAACTCTACCTTTGCTTATAAAATGAAGATTTGTAGAAAGGAGTACGAAAAATTTTATGTATACGTATCAAACAGGCAATCAAACAATTGACTACAAAATTGAAGTCGTTCCAAATAGAACCGATATCACGGTGCAAATTTGTGACAAAGAAGGGGTAAAAGTTATTATCCCGAGAGGTCTTAATGAAAACAATGTGCGTTCAATCATCGCACGCAAAGCAACATGGATTTTAAAACAACTAAACGGTTCACAACCAGCTGAGGAAAAGCCAGCTGCTCCAAAGAAAGAAGCAGTAAAAAAAGAAACAGCTAAAAAAGAGGCTCCTAAAGCAGCAGCTTCTGCAGCTAAAACTGGTTCTTTTGAAGAAGGAGACAAATTCCCTTACCTAGGACGTCAATACCGCTTAAACATCGTTCGTGGAGATGTAGCAAAGGCTGAAATGACATTCCGTGCAAAATTCATTGCTACAGTACCTGAAAGCTGGAACGAGCAGCAAACAAATGAAGGTATTGGACAACTATTAACAGAATGGTACCAAGGCCGCGCTGGTGAAAAATTCCAAGAAGCTTTGAAATCTGTTAAAAAAGCAGCAGACAATGCTCCTGAATCTGTTAAGTGGGACGAGTTAGGTGAAGAATACGCTACGACTCAAGATAATACAATCGTGTTAAACTGGCGTTTGCTAACAGCTCCTCTTGCAACAATTGAATATGTCATTGCTTCTCAATTTACAAATGCAGATGAGTTATTCGAAGATGCAGCTGAACGCAAACAGTGGTTAAGCGATAACTCCCTAAACGCATTTTAAGTTTATACATAAAAAAAGCACGCGGCGAACGCGTGCTTTTTTTATTTGGATAGAAGTACTCGAATAATTTCACTGCTCAAAAGTCAGTTAACCTGACGGGTTCATTCAAGTGCAGTTTATAAATCAATATATAATATACATGTTTAAAGTTTTATTAACCTTATGTTTCATTCTATAAAAACCTGATTTTTACCCTTTTAATACTTTAAATGCTTCTCTTATTTTTCTTACAAAATCTAACGGTGGTTCTACGGATTCAAAGTGCATATACATTGCTCTCGGCTCTTCAAATAGCCAATGGTTGTGAACGGCCGTAACCTTAATATCCCTTTTTCTAAGCTCCGTTAATAATGGATTTACCTCTTATTGCAAAGCACGGTTTCACCTAGATTTAGCGCCCTTCCTTTGCTGTCTAAATCTTCAAAAGTGAAAAATTGAGGAGTACTAATGGAGAGCGTGTTGGACGCCCTAAAATTTTAAAACGAATCGTCCGAAATTTTTGTACCAAACAAACGCCATTTTCATCTAAACTGTCTTGTCCACCTAGAATTCTCGCAAACTCCTGACATAGACTCTTTTTATTTTCCCAACTCATTATGCTGACTTCCTCTCTTCCACTAACTTGTCCTTCCTTAATAAATGTATGTAAAATCCATCAATTAGAAACGACAAATCACACAGAAAATCTGCCCGTTTTATAGATATAAACGATAAAAAGTCATATTTATTTTTATTTGCTCATATCAATAGCATGTATTTTTGAATTCAACTAAAAAGAAACATTCAGATGCCTATTTAAAGACTTTAGAATTTACTTAAACAGTTTATTTTAATTGAATTTATAGGAGGAAGTAGAATGAAGAAAATAGGAAAAGACGATTTTATTTCAGGATTTGTTCCTCATCATAATCATGGCTCAGTGGACTACACTTCGGTTGCGTCAGGACATGTCCATCAGTGCCTCGATGTAACGTCTCCTCCAATTCAAAGCGAGGATGGAAGCCATATTCACTATACAGAAGGCTATGTTGTTTTTGAAGACGGACATACACATCATTACAAAGCCTACTCTGGTCCCGCTATTCCGATTGGCAACGGTATGCATGTTCACTATTATGACTTTTATACCAGCGAAGACAACCAGCATCGGCATCATGTCAAAGGTGTAGACCACCCTGCTCCAGGTGATAGATAATGAAATAATTTAATGCAATCAAGCCAAAGTCTCAGCTTCTGGACTGATTTTTATCTTGTGTTTATATACCCCTTTATTAACAGTGAGACCTTTAATAGATAAAGGTCTCTTTGTACATATATAAGTTAAATGCCAGTCTCTCCCTCTGCTTAAGCAAAAAAGGATAAGCGAGCTCTTTATTCCAAAAATTCGACATACCAGGTCTTTGGACATGTCAAAGTTTCTACACCAATCGATATATTGTGTTTTAAAAGAAAGATACATATAATCAAGAAAATGTTTGATTTTGTTTAAATGTGGATACGTATACCTATAAGCAAGATAGCAAACACTTAAGATGAGTGGTTACGATGTAAAAGTTGTAATGACCATGTAAAGAAAGGAAGTGCAGCGTATGAAAGGACAGAGCTTTTTTATTTTAGGACTTATATTTGCTCTTATCATTGCTGTTTTAGCTGTAATTAACAACGATCCGGTACAATTTAACTATGTATTTGGTTCACAAAAATGGCCTCTTATTTTAATTATCTTAACAACGGCTGTGTTTGGAGGAGTCGTTGCTGCTTCATTGAGCTTTGTAAAAATTGTTCAACTAAGAGGACAAGTGAAACAGAAAAACAAGCGAATTGCTGAACTGGAAGAAGAAATCAAGCAGCATAAGCCTGTTGAGCCTGTTGTGGAAGAAGAGCCAAATCAACCAGCTACTCGAACTGAGCGCGCTCAGTTATAATAAAGAAAAGCCGTTATTCTCTCGAATAGCGGCTCTTTTCATTTTTTGTTCCGCCAAGCATATTTTTGGCATATACGCATAAACAGATAGATATGGAAAACTTTAGTTCTGAATGGTACAATCAACACTGTTATATCTCTATGAAAAACTTAAATTGACAGTCTTACCGTTAAGAAGGTGTTCATCCATTATGATCAATAAAAAAATAAAGCGCGAAATTCTTACATACACAAGCGTCATCCTCGGCACCGTTTTGCTTTCTGTTGTCGTTCAGCACTATTGGTTTCAGCCCTACACTGTAAAAGGTGATTCTATGAAGCCTATTTTGCACGAAGGCAATCGAATTATTATTAACAAGCACAGCAAGCTGGAGCGCTTTGATATTGTCGTGTTACAAGCTCCCTATAGCAGTGATTTTCTAGTAAAGCGGATTGTGGGCTTACCAGGAGAAACGGTCGAATACAAAGATGATGTTCTCTATATAAATAACAAGGTCAAAAAAGAACCGCATCTTCATAAATACTTGTCCAAAGTGCCCGTTTACGAGCGATTCACCGAAAATTTTTCAACGTACGAACTGTCTCCAGACGGCACGATACCGGATGGATACGTATTAGTGCTAGGTGATAACAGACGTATCAGCCGAGATGGAAGGCATTTTGGCCTTACTCCGATTTCTTCAATCATGGGAGAAGTCAATATGAAATACTGGCCTTTAAAAGAAATGACTTTTATGCATTAACATATAAAAAGAGGTGGAGACATAACGAAATGAATCCAATCTAAAGACGAACAAATGGGATACATGAGCTAAACCGCTTGTGACACCGCAGTCGATTTCCGTGCAAGACTTCGCTTTACCCTCCAATCAACTGCTAGAAGAATGAAACCTATGTTCACCATAACAAAAAAAAACGAACCACTAATCAAAACGTTTGATTAGTGGTTCGTTTTTCACTTCAGCTAAAATACTTTTGTTCCAGCCTCTTTTTATTTTGGATTTTCCTTATTTTCTATATGCTGTTCTTCTGCAAATTCTGTGTCATACGCTAGTTTTCGCTTAAAAGCCGGACGCGTTCTTGCTGTATGCTTTGTTTCAATATGGTTGAATAAGTAGCGGTGAACAAAAACCTCGGCAAATGTAATAATTGCTGCAGAAATAATACTTCCCCAAGCAATTTGAACGTAGCTGTCTAATAACAATGTGCCAAAAATCCATACACTCATATAGGTTAGAACAAATTCAACAATAATGGCATCGCGATTGCCCACTCGAGGCAGTACAATTCGATCCACTACTAGATATGTCACAACTGTTGTTAGCAAGCTAAAGGAAATAATGTCTCCGATGGTTGCATCAAAAAACAAATCAAGGCCTATACCAAACGCAATAAGTGCCGCTGCGAATTTAATGAGCAATAATGTTGCATGATTCATATTTGAACCCTCCTTTTTCTATATTAATTTGAACAAAAATAGGGAAATTAATACCTTTTTTGCCAAGAAGGGTATAATATAGGCAAAGCCAGTACGTTTGAGGCTGCTCGAGCGTACAAGAATGATTTGGGAGATGTTGTAATGATTGTACTAGAAAATAGCAAAATGAAAGTAAGTATTCAAGAAAAAGGAGCGGAAGTTGTAGAAGTATTTCATAAAGAAAAAGACCTGCAGTTCATGTGGAGCGGAGACCCCGCTTATTGGGGACGAGTATCCCCCGTATTGTTTCCAATCGTAGGCCGATTAAAAAATGATCAGTATACCGTTGATCAGCGCGAATACTCTTTGCCACAGCACGGTTTTTTACGTGATTCTGCTTTTAGCGTGATTGAGCAGACAAACGAAACGGCACGGCTGCAATTTGCTACAAACGGCCGCTTTAAAGACGTATATCCGTTTGAATGTTCAGTTGAAATCAGCTACCGTCTGGAAAATAACCGATTAACTTTTCAGTGGAAAGTAGTGAACGAAGATAAAGACGATATGTATTTTTCAATTGGAGCCCACCCTGCTTTTCGTATTCCGTTACGTGAAAACGAGCAGATTTCTGATTACTTTTTAGAAATAGAGCCTTCTGAAACTACGCCGAAGGAATTTGTATTAAAAGACGCGCTTATTCATGAAAAAGGAGCTGCAGAAAATTTTCATCAGCTGCCGCTAAGCGCAGATTTATTTGCAAATGATGCGTTAATTTTTAGTCATATTGACGGAATTACGATTAAATCGCCGGTTAATGAAAATCAAATTAACGTTCAGTTTAATGATTTCCCGTATGTCGGTATTTGGTCAAAGTATGATGCAGAAAATCATACAATCGCTCCTTTTCTTTGCATCGAACCTTGGTTTGGAATTGCAGATACGCATGATCACAACGGAAATTTCAAAGAAAAATTAGGCATCAACCGTTTATCAAAAGACGGTGTATTTCAAACAGAATTCTCTGTTTCCTTTAGCTAATTCAACACATAACAAAATCAATCCAATCAACAGCTAGAAGCAGCTAAATAGATTAAGCCTGCGTTTACCATAACAATAAAAAGCTCCGAACGATTACCCGTTCGGAGCTTTCTTCAACTAAACTGCTTTTGTCCCTGCTTCTTTTTATATTAGTTATTTACAACATCGCTATTTTTTAGCGCATGGACTTGCTCTATTAGCTTCTGAACATATTCTTCGCTGAGTACACCTGTTGCTCCTCGAATAATTTCAGTCGAATAGTGATCCGGAGGTGCGACTTCTTTTTCTTTATTTAACACAAAAAAAGTAAGAACATGATCCACCATCTTACCTTCATGCTCGACAGAAATAATAGCGGGACGATAGCCGTTATTATCTACGCCTTCTCTGCCATACAGGTACGTAATTGCTTCAGGCGGCACGCGGTATAGTTTGCCTTCAACGACTCCGCCTTCTTCAACCATGTCTGCACGTCCTCCGTCATGAATAACGTGGTTATATCGAAGCGTATAGCCTTTGAAAACCGCTCTGCCGAGACAGTCTTGGAAATGCTGATCCACCCCGTGCTTAATAAAACGATCGTTATCCATACATGAACCGTAAGCAAAATACAGCATACCTTCTAATAAATCTTCTTTCCACACGCGCCAGTTTCCGCTCGGGATAAATTCGTGCAGCAGCGAACGATCGCTCGCCACATAAACAACGGCTTCAAATTCACCTTGGTCCGTTTCAACCGTTTGCACAATTTTATCATATTCATTGTCTTTATGGCCTTCATGAATGTATCCTTCTAATTCATCAAGAGCCTTCCACATAAGCTGATCGGTCACTTCATATACTTCTCCGTACGTAATATGTTCACTGTCGATATCGAGCATAGGATAGCCGTGCTTAGTGTCATATAATTTCCCTTTCGTTCTTGCCTGTTTGGCAATAGAGCGCGCATGATGCAGCAATCCGTGATTACCTTCTCCTTCAAGAAGCGTTCCGTATACAAATAAATAATTGCACATACTCCTTATTCCCCCTTTTTCTCTTCATAAAGCTCTAGCGGTAACCCGTCCGGATCAGCAAAAAATGTGAATTTTTTTCCCGTTAGTTCATCTACCTTAATAGGTTCCACATCAATCCCTTGCTGCTCTAGTTCACGCTTGGAATCCTCTACGCTTTCAACCGCAAAAGCTAAATGGCGTAAGCCGCACGCTTCAGGTCTTGAAGGACGCTGTGGCGGATTTGGAAACGAGAACAACTCAATTTGATAGCCAGGAGCTACTTCTAAATCTAGCTTATATGAATCTCTTTCTTTTCTATATGTTTCTTCTATAATCTTGCATCCTAACACATTTACATAAAAAGCTTTTGAACGTTCATAATTACTTCCTATAATGGCTACGTGGTGCATTCGTTTTAAATTCATTTCATTCTCCCATAAAAACCCTTTTCTAAACATCCTACACAAAATGCCGGCAAACATCAAATAATTACGTTATCACCTTTGACTAGAGTGATAAAAGTCACGGACATAGCGCCTCATAACAAGTAATATAACAACGAGGTGAATAACATGATTTCGTTACCATTTAAAGCAAGAATTGACCGAACTCAAAATTTAGATTCGTTAAAAGAAGAAGCTGCTATTATGCACCGTATTGCTGATCAGCTATCTCCAATGAGCCTTGAGTTCATAGAATATACTGAACGTATTCAATATGTGTATGAACGCATGCACACTATCGTACGTCATCCTACTAAAAAACTCGCTTAATATAAGCGAGTTTTTTTTATAAAATCTTTGTCAAACTACCTTATTTTGAGATATACTGAATGCTAATAAAAAAATGAAACTTTTTGATCTTACGCGCGTATACTTAATTACGATAGAATAAAAGATAAATAGTTACGCAGATAAAAACCATCACGTGATGGTTGACATAGTTAAAGGAGGTGGTATTCTGATGGGGTTGCGACATACAAAATTGGCGAACTTGCAGAGATGGCACATGTAACGAAACGCACGGTTGACTATTATACTAACATTGGGTTGTTAAAAGCAGAACGCTCTGCTTCTAACTATCGCTTTTATAACGAAGAAGCGCTGAAACGTCTTTACTTAATTGAAAAATTAAAAAGCGAAGGCCGTTCTCTTGAAGAGATTTCTTCTCTATTTTCTATAGAGCAATCCGAGAATAGCCACTCCAAAGACGAATTAGTATCCAAATTTTACGTACTAAACGACAGTTTAAAAGAAGTTGCACCGCTGATGGAAAAGCTGAATGAAGAAGATCGAAAAGTAATGTTGAATCGGCTTTCACCAGAGAGCGTCACTCTTTTGCACTCTTTACTGCTGCTGCTGTCGTAAATTTACTATTTACAGGAGGTGTTTACTTACTTTATAGTGCTATAAAGTAAGTATATTCATTGATAACCATTAACTTAATTATTTTTGCGATTTTAATTGTACTCACTGCTTTTTTCGTTGCTTCAGAGTTTGCAATTGTGAAGCTTCGTAGTTCACGGGTAGATCAACTTGTTGCTGAAGGAAAAAAAGGAGCGAATGCGGTTAAAACCGTGACGACACACTTAGATGAGTATTTATCTGCGTGTCAGCTTGGTATTACGATTACTGCTTTAGGACTCGGTTGGTTAGGAGAACCGACTGTTGCGAAGATTTTAGAACCTCTGTTTGAAGAACTGGGTGTTGCTGCATCTTTAACACATATTCTTTCATTCATTATCGCATTTGCCCTTGTAACGTTTGTTCACGTAGTTGTTGGTGAATTAGCGCCAAAAACATTTGCGATTCAAAAAGCTGAAACAGTGACATTATTGTTTGCTCGTCCGTTAATTTTATTCTATAAAATTATGTTCCCCTTCATTTGGTTACTAAATGGTTCTGCCCGTTTATTAACTGGCATGTTTGGATTAAAGCCAGCTTCAGAGCATGAACTTGCGCACAGTGAAGAAGAGCTGCGCATTATTTTATCAGAAAGTTTTAAAGGCGGGGAAATTAACCAGTCTGAATATAAGTATGTGAACAACATTTTCGAATTCGATAACCGTGTTGCTCGCGAAATCATGGTACCAAGAACAGAAATTTCAGCTGTTTCTGAAGACGACAGCATTGAAGATTTCTTAAAGCTTGCTGTAGAAGATCGCTACACTCGCTACCCTGTTACTGTTGACGGAGACAAAGATAATATTATCGGCTTAGTCAACGTCAAAGAGATTCTAAACGATGTCGTAATTAACGATGCGTTAAAAAAGCAAAGCGTGAAGCTTTATATGAATCCTATTATTCAAGTAATTGAAACTGTAGCGATTCAAGACCTATTGCGCTCGATGCAAAAGAAACGTACGCATATGGCTGTGTTGATTGACGAGTACGGCGGTACAGCAGGTATCGTTACCGTTGAAGATATTTTAGAAGAAATCGTTGGAGAAATTCGAGATGAGTTTGATACAGATGAAAAGCCGCTTGTTCAAAAAATCAGCGATCAGCATTTTGTCTTTAACTCAAAAGTACTGCTTGAAGAAGTCAACGAAGTGCTTCATATCGAAATTGAAAATGATGATATCGATACAATTGGCGGCTGGATGCTGATGCAAAATATCGATATTCAAGAAGGCGAATCGTTCAAACTTTTTGGATACGAGTTTATTGCAAAAGAAATGGACGGTCACCAAATGAAAGAAGTGGAAGTACGTGCCCTTCCTGAGGAAGAACGCGTGCAGCCTGAAAGTCATTCACCAGAACAAGAAGTTACACAAGCATAATAGAAAGAGCCGCTTCTTCATGAAGCGGCTCTTTTTTTATTATTGCTTACTCTTAATCATGCAGCAGCTTATACACAACGTTCTCTTCTGCACCTTCCCCAGTCTTTTCCTTCGCTTGGTCCATCGTGCCGACAAACTCCAGCTTTCCTTCTTTTAAGACCGCAAACCGATCACACACGCCTAAGATTTCATTCAAATCATGGGTAATATAGATGATCGTCTTTCCTTTTGCCGCCAGCTGTTTGATATAACGAATGATTTCAAGCTTGGACTGCAAATCAATTCCGACCGTTGGCTCATCCATTAACAAAACGGACGGTTCATGAATAAGTGAAACGGCTATGTTTAGCTTTCGCTTCATGCCTCCTGATAAATTTTTCACTTTTTCTTTCCATCTTCCTTCGAGCTGTACAGCTGAGCAAAGAGACTGAAGCTGTTCATTCGACAGGGAGTGTGAAGTCATTTTGCTCCACATTTTCATGTTTTCTTTTACGCTAAGCTCTTCCCACAGCGCTATATCTTGTGGAACGTAGCCAATGACTTCTCGAATCGCTTTTTGATTTTTCTTAAGCGATAAGCCTCCAATCGTGACATTCCCGCTTGAAGGAGCCGTAATGGTAGACAAAATAGACAGAAGCGTCGACTTACCAGCGCCGTTTGGCCCTAAAAGCCCAATGACTTCTCCACTTTCTACGGTCAGTGTAACATTTGCTAACGACCGTTTTTTTCCGTATGTTTTGCTAACATTGTTAATTTCAATCATTTGATGCTCCTCACATTCCACACTATTTTAAACGCGCACAAACATATACATGCAATGGAAACAGCTATCTCTTTCCAAATAAACGTAAGCGGCAGTGCATGCTGATACAGAAGCAGATGCTGCGGAAGCCACTGACTTATTCTTTCAATCGTTGCAGAAAGCTCTCCTACCGGGAAAAAGCTCCCTCCTATTATACTGAGTCCTGTGACCGTGACAACGCTGATCATATAATAAGATCCAACTCGCTGACTTTCACTTGCAAGCCACGTGCTAAAAACAACGCACACAATCACATAGATACACATATACAGCAGCACACCGTAAGACTCTACTCCATAAAGCCATTTAAATAGAGCAAAGCTTATGAGAGCTTGAAGCACGTATAGCACAGCATAAGCAGTGCTGACGCTTCGAATATAACCGTAAAGTCCTTTTTGCATCGTTTTCATTCGTTTGAAAAGATGTTTCCGCTCTTTAATCATCCAATCTGATGTGATACAGCAAAGTAAAAGCGTAAAGAATCCCCATAGCGGCACGTATCCGGTCACTTGAGCGCTCCCTTGCTTCGTATGCTTCGTTCCTTGCGCCTCGTAATCAATTGTCATCAGCGGCTTTGGCTTCCACTGGTTATCGGTATAGTGATACGCTTCTTTCCATAAATCCGGTCCTGCATGAATGTGATAAACTTTATATAAAAAACGCACTTCATTTGCCGCTTTAACATTTGTCGTTAACCTTGTCACTTCACTCGCCACGACTTCTCGAACCGCTTCTGTGGCAACTGAAGAAGGCAGCGTGAGCAAATCAATGACTCCTTGATAATTCCCCTCTTCTACTTCTTGTTGAAATCCGTTAGGAAACATAAAAATGCTGTCAATTTTATTTTTGGCCAGCTGCTTTCTCGCTTGTTCTTCGCTCAGAGAAAGAAACTGAATTTCTGTTGTTTTCTGCAGTCGATCCATCACTTGCTTAGACATTTTGCTATGATCTTGATCGACAAGAGCAACAGGTATTTTTGAATCACTTTGTACTTTTGCTAAAAACGAGCTGCTAATAACCGTTCCTATTAAAGGTAAAAAGAAAATCATGATAACAAGCATGGGGCGCTTCAGCAGCTGCTTTATTTTCTCGCTAATCATTTTCTCCACCGCCTTTGCAGCGTCATCACGTAGCCAGCAGCAAGAAGAAAACTTCCCGCTGCCGTAATGAGAATAGGCTTAAGGTAAAGAAAAGCTTCGTTTGTGTTATATCCATCAAATTCATAAAATAACAGCTCCAAGACGCGGGTGTTGAGTGACCATTTCTGAAAAACATTCGCCCAGTCTGGTAAATAGACGACCGGCACAACATGTCCACTTAAAATCGCACTCAGCAAAATAAACAGCAAACCGGTTATTTGATAAGCTTTTTGTGATAAAAAAAGAACCCGAAGCAGTAAAAACAAACATAAAAAAGCAAGCAAGCTTCCGCTTACCCCTAAAAAAAGCTCTCCATACGTACCGCTTACAGGCAGTTTTAGTCCTTTAATGAGACTACCAAACAAAACGACAGAGACCGGCAGCAAAAAAACAAACAGAGCCGTCAGCTGCGCTAAATAAATGTGGACAAACGATACACCTCTTGTTTTCATTCGAGCCAACACGGGAGAAGTCTGCGTTTCACTAGCAAGCAGCCATCCGCCGTAGCTCCAAATCATAAGCAGCAAAGCAGCAAAAGACAAGACATAATATTGCTTCATATCCTGCTGAAAGAAACTCGTTTCTACTTGTTCATCAAATAAACTTCCTCTATCTAACACGTGAAGCCCAAACGTTACTAAGCTCTTCTTAAACTCTGCGCGTCTATTTTCATCGGAAACATTTTCTTTTTCTAAAAAGGTATCAACCGTATTAATACCGCTTTGAGCGGCTGACGTGTAGTCGGCTGCACTTTCCATCACGTAGCGAAAGAGCTGTGACTGAAGCGGCTTATTGCTGTTTCCAATGACGTGTAAAGGCTGATTTTTTCCATGAGCAATATCGTGACTAAAACCTTTTGGCAGCGTTACAATAGCTGCCACTTTATTTTGCTGCAGCAGCTGTTTAGCTTTCTGTTCATTCGTGTAAAGCGGCTTCATGATCTTGCGAAGCTTACCTTCAGTCAGCTGTTCGATGACGTATTTCGTCTGTGCAGTATCATCTTTATCCACGATTGCCACGGGGAACCGATTTACCTTCTCCTCACTTTGCATGGTCTGACTAATAATGATCCCTGCTCCAAGTAAAAACAGAGCAGGGATCATTATTAGCAGTATGAGAGATTTTATATTTTTCAATAGAGCTTTACACGTAAAAAGAGTCAAAGAGAAATATATCTTCATCTGCTTTGCACCTTTTAGTAACCAGCGGTTCCCATATTCATCATGAGACCTTGAACATTTTTAGCGAAATTTTCTTGAATCGACAGCATATCTTCAGGCGTTACATCTTTTACATTTGTTGCATTAGATGCGTCAAGCTCTGGAATAGCTGCTGATTTTTTCAATTGAGAAGCAGAGTCAATTTTTAACGTAACGTTTGCCGGATCTGCTTTTGGTCCTATTTTTGTACGAATATCAAACGAATAATCTGCTTTTCCTTTTGAAGCACTTATTGCTTGATTCTGCTTTACTTCCCCGTTTACTACTAGATCTTCTTGATCACCTAAGTCTAAAGAGAAAGTACGGTCAGCCGTTTGTTTCGCATCGGTTTTACCGTTGATTACTGAATTCATTTTAAACGTCATATTCGTGTCTTCATCTTTTGAATCTTTTGTTAACAAATGAATAGACATGTTTTCTTTGCGTTTTTCACTTTCCGTTGTTACGTTATTTTTAATATCAAACGTAAACGCATCATCGGTAGTGCTATCCGCTAGAACTGCTTTAAACTGCTTCGCCGTTTTGTTATCTTCATACGGAATATTTTTAGTTACGACGTTAAGTTTTCCTTTATCGTTAGAAGCATTTTTTACGCCCATGTTCATATCGCGAGCTACAACAACATCATCTTGAACGTACACAGTTGATTTAACACCGCCAGGGTAAGTCGTATCTTTTGCTTCTTTTTGGAAGTCTTGAAGACTTTCTTTTACTGATTTTTTCAATTCTTTTGGATCTGCCATATCTTTTAATTCTGGATTTGTCGCTGCTGAAGATTTAAACAGCTTAGACACGTGATTTGCATAGATAGTATGAAGCTTGTCATCTTTTGCTACCTTTGCAATAAGCTTATCCATAAATTGTTTTGTTTCTTTGTCAGACATGTTAAGCGTCACGCTTGTTAACTGAAGCGTTTTGCCATTTGTTTTATAATTCACATTTTTTTCTTTTGTAAAATAATCGCTGTCTAACTCATCATAAATGAACGTTCCGTACTCTTTTGCAATGTAGGTCTTTTCTTTTTCCGTTAACTTTAAATCTTCTAAACTTACGTTGCTCGTGTTAATATCAAGCGTTTCAGGACCTGAATACGAAGGATCGAACTTACGCGCTACCTGTCCATATTCGTCTAAGTTTAAATAGAAATATTCATTTGCTAGAATCGGGGCTTTAAAGCCTATTCTTTCTTTCGTTTGAAAACCTTCTAGGTCAAGCGCTTTTGAACCGCCGATATTAAGAGCCAGTGAACCGTATCCTTCACTTTTTTTCGGATCTTGTTCCGCTTTAATTTTAATTTCAGCTTTACTGATAAGATCTTGAATCATTTTAAAGCTTGGATCATACGAAAGTGAATCCATGTTAAAGCCGCCTTTGATAGTAGCATTTGTAGTAGAAGGCTGCTTCATCGCTTTTTCCTGATAAGCCATCGTTTCACTGTACTTTGTTTCCAATTCACCAGCTGCTTTTTGATACGTATTTACTTCAGAAATTAAGTATAATTGCTTAGGAGATTTTTTAAATACCGTAGCAAATGTAATTGCTCCTCCAATAATCACAATTAAAGCTGCTAAAATGATAATCCATTTAGCCGGTGCTTTTTTGGGAGCGGACGCTGTTTCTAGCGAAGCCGCTGTTTCGTCTGTTGTTCTGTTTTGATCTTTCTCACTCATCTACACCAGAACCTCCTATGTATTTTGTTAGTCACTTTGTACATGATAAGGAATGGTTTCCATAAATTCTACTACTTCGACAAAATAAGACAATAATTAGTCCGATAAACCGGTGTCTTTCGGTGCAATATCGTGTGCAAAGTACTATACTTAAGTACCCAATATATTGAAAATAAAACCAATTATTCAAAACTATCTCAATAACTATTAAAATAGGTAAATGACTTAACTTCTTATTTTATTACAATATATTCCTATTTTTAAGCATTTACACCTAAGAATTACGAATCGGCGCTTTTCTATAGGCGATTCTTTTTCCTTTAATCACATACAGGTGATATCTATGTACGCCTTTATGAAAAGATGATAAAAAAGCAGCGTTTTGTTCTGGTTCGAAAGGGAAATAATATAAGAAAGCTTTTTTCTTGCCGGTGATATAAAAATCGAGTAAAGTATTGCTAAATACATTTTACACAATTTAATTTGAGGGTAGAAAAAGGAGGATATCATTATGAATATACGCGTCACTCCTTCTGCAAAAGAAGCGTTGCGGAACGTAGAACAAAATCAAATGATTCAGCTTTCTTTTGATCGAGGAAGCTGCGATATTGTTAATACAATTTATGAAATGAAGATCGTCTCAAAGCGCAGCCTTCAATCCTATGAAAAAGTTGTAACGGTTGAAGACTTAGAATTTATTGTTGATGACGACATGGAAGAAGTGTACGACAACGAGCTGGTGATTGATCACGCAGCAGGTGCTTTTATCTTCAAAAATCACAACCAAATTTTTAATAACCGCGTAGGATTGCGCTATATCAATTCATAGAAAAAAAGCAGGGAACTAACTTCCTGCTTTTTTCTTGCATATGTTAGGAAACTTGCTTCTATCGATTCACCTTTAACCGCTCTTGGATAAATAACAACACGTTCACAAGGCTATTTTCTTCATAGACATTCACCTGCTGGCGCTTAAATTCTCCTTGTTCATGGTAGTAAATAATACCTCCTGTCCCTTTGTCTTCATTCATATGTAAATGAAAACTAAGCGGCGTTGCCAAAATAGATCCGTCTTCATCTCGCTGAAGAATTTGACAAAGCGTTTGATTCCCTTGTTTTTCAGATAAAAAATCATAGCCAAATTGATGTGCTAACTTCTCCACTTGTGCAGCAATAAGAGCTGTAATCGGTTGATTGTCTTTCATAAGCAGTATTTCTCCTTACTTCATCTCATTAGGGTTTTATTATTAGTATACTATACCTTAAACTTCTGGAGCTAACGACTTAACCTGTGCAAATCATGACCACATGTCCATCCGGATCTTTTATCGTAAAAAACGAAAAATCCTCAAAAGAAGTAATCGGAGACTCAATCGTATAGTCCATCCCTTTAACAAATTCATACGCTTCTTTAATATCTTCCGTATGGAAATTAAAAATTGGATGAGAGCTAGCCGCTATTTGTTTTTCTGTTCCTTCAGGACCCGCGTCTAGTGTTAACCCCGTTTCTCCATCAATTTTAAGATTATAAACGGGGTCCTTCACCTCGCTCATCTTGTATTCTTGACTCAGTAGCTCGCTATACCATTTTACTGAAGACTTTAAATTGGATACGTGGATAAATACCGTATTCATTTTATTGAAAACAGGACTCGGCATTTTTAATCCTCCTTTTTGTTTTTGGTTCATTCTATACCATTATCCACGTATCATTTTATACCTGCTACTCCCTTAACTTTTGCTCATATATACAAAAAATATGTATGCTGTACAACTACAATCACAACCGCAATTAAAATCGAAGGCAATAAATTCGCAACTTTAATTTTAATAATTTCTAATAAATTAATCCCAATTGCTAAAATTAATACGCCGCCTACTCCTGTAACTTCGGCAATGATACTATTCATTAAATCTTGCGGTACAACCGCATTAATTTGCGTGGCAAATAACGCAATGATGCCTTCGTACAGAAACACGGGCACAGCTGAGAAAATGACGCCTATTCCAAGCGTAGTCGTTAATAATAATGAGATAAACCCATCCATCACCGCTTTCGTAAACAATACGCTGTGATCGCCTCGTATTCCGCTGTCTAATGCTCCTACGATTGCCATCGCTCCAATAACAAAAATCAACGTTCCTGTCACAAAGCCCTGTGAAATACTGAATGTTTGCTTGTCATTTTGTTGCGATTGAAATTTTCGTTCAATCATATTGCCTAAAAGGTTTAGCTTTTCATCTAAATCAATGAACTCACCAATAACCGCTCCAATGGCTAAGCTCAAAATTACGATTAAAAACTGATGACTTTTAAAACCCATTTGCAAACCGAGCGTAATAACGGATAACCCCATCACTTGCATCACCGTCACGCTTACTTTTTCAGGAATGCGGTGAGCAAGCTTACCCATTAATGTTCCTACAACAATCGCTAGTCCATTTACTAATGCTCCTATAATAAACATGCCGTCACCTTTACTATGAATAATGCCGCTTCTTTTTTCATTTGTTCTACTCCCTCTCTGCTCCGCACTAGCTGTATCAAACACACTAAATTTTAACACAAAATTCTTTTAATTATGAAGAAAAGAAAAAGATCCGAACGATGAATCATTCGGATCTTTTACTAAAACACATTGGTTCCAGCTTTTTATTAAAATGTAATAACGTCTTTTGTACCTTGCTTTTGATAGCCTGTTTTTAACAGCTTCACTTCTTTATCCGCTGGCAAGTTAGTAAATACAACTGGTGTCACAATCGACGGTGCATTCTTTTTAACATACTCTACATCCACCTGTAAAAGAGGTGTTCCTTGTTGAACGCTATCGCCTTCTCGAACAAGCGCTTCGAACCCTTCGCCTTTTAAATTCACAGTATCTAATCCAACGTGAATCAGGATTTCAATTCCTTCTGTTGTTTTTAAGCCAATCGCATGTTTTGTTGGGAATACGGTCATGACTTCACCGTTAATCGGTGATACGAGCGTTCCTTCAACAGGTTCAATCGCAAAACCGTCGCCCATCATTTTTTGTGAAAATACTTGATCTTCCACTTCACTAAGCGGCTTTACAACGCCTTCAAACGGTAACACAAACTCTGTGTGTGCGTCTGCTTGAACAGCCTGTTGTTCAACAGGTGCAGCGGTTGACGCTGTACCGTATTTAACTAATTGATTCATTGCGTCTGCAACAAACTCTACTTCTGTTCCGACAATGACTTGAACATTTGTTTTGCTGAGCTTCATGATTCCTCTTGCTCCGTGGCGCTTTAAGGCAGCTTCGTTAATGTTGCCGGCATCAGCTACTTGTAAACGAAGACGAGTCGCACAGTTATCAATTACAGTTAAGTTTTCTTTTCCGCCTAAATCTTCAATAAAATACGATGCCATATCCACATATTTATCGCCTGTTGCTACAACCGTTTCGTTTGATGTGTCTACTTCTTCATCATCTTCACGTCCCGGTGTTTTTAAATTTAACGCTTTAATCAGCGTGTAGAAAATGACAAAGTAAATCACTGCATATACAATTCCAATTCCCGCTAACAGCAGCGGTTTTTGTGAAATTCCGTAGTTTAAGAAGAAATCAATAGCCCCTGCTGAAAATCCAAATCCAGCGTGAATGCCAAGGGCAACGGCTAAAGCCATCGATATTCCTGTTAAAACGGCATGAATAACGTATAATAACGGTGCTACGAACATAAATAGAAATTCAATTGGTTCCGTAATTCCTGTTAAAAAAGATGTAACAGCAAGCCCAATTAACATACCGCTGACTTGTTTGCGCTTTTCTTTTTTAGCTGCTGCAACCATCGCAAGCGCAGCCGCGGGTAAACCAAACATCATAACCGGGAAGAATCCAGACATGAAGGTTCCTGCCGTTGGATCTCCTTTAAAGAAGCGATTTAAGTCTCCCGTTACGCCGTGATAGTCTCCGAATACAAACCATACTAAGCTGTTTAACACGTGATGCAGTCCAATTGGAATTAATAGACGGTTTAAAAATCCGTATATACCTGCCCCAAGCGCTCCTGCTCCTGTAATCCACGTTCCTAAGTTGTTAATTTGATCTTGAATCGGCGGCCAAATAACGCCAAAGATTCCTGCAAGTGCAAGCATAACGACTGACGTAATAATCGGCACAAACCGCTTTCCTGCAAAGAAGCCAAGCCACTCGGGCAGCTTAATCGCTGAGAAACGATTGTATAGTAAACCGGCCGTTACCCCTGAGACAATCCCGCCGAGTACACCCATGTTAATGTCTTTATCAATAGCTACAGTTCCTTTTGTTAATACAAAATAACCAACGACTCCGGCAAGTGCTGCTGCGCCGCTTCCATCTTTTGAAAGCCCTACGGCAATTCCGAGTGCAAACAGTAGTGCTAAATTCGCAAAAATCGCATCTCCGGCTTGAGCCATAAATGGAATATCTAATAAGTCCTTTTGACCCAAACGAAGAAGCAATGCCGCAGCAGGTAATACTGCGATTGGCAGCATAAGCGATTTACCAATACGTTGTAAAAAATTCAGCATGTTTCTATCCCCTTTGTATAACATATTTAACCCGATGTTACGAGCAAGGATTTTCGTAACAATATTTATCGGATGACAAGTTACCGCATTCATCCCTGGCCTATGATTACATCATCAGCTGAAATAACAGCGGTTTTACTGCATGGACTCATACTAGCACATAAAATATATAGTTGTCTATACCAATTTTCTTTTTAAAAACCTCTCTATATCAATGTTAAAAGCCCTTACAAAACTTTCTAGTTCACAAAAAAGAATCAACTGGTCTAGACAACTATTCCAAAAAGCGTTACACTTAAATCAATACAACGAGCAAAGGAGTGTATGTATGGATACACATTCATCCATCATTATTTATAATGTAACCGTTTATAGTGAAAATCAGACATTAAAAAACGGGTATATTAAACTAACGAACAAGAAAATCACTGAAATCGGAGAGATCCATCAATACGTACGTCAGTCGAATGATCATGTGATTGAGCTTTCTCCTTCCTATAAAGTGATTCCTGGTGCTATTGATGTGCATATTCATGGCGTTAACAATGCCGATGCGATGGACGGTACAGCAGAAGCATTAAAAACAATGGCACGCACGCTACCAAAAGAAGGGACAACAAGCTTTTTAGCAACCACTATGACGCAGTCGAATGAAGCGGTTGGAAAAGCGCTTCGCAATGCGGGGGCTTATATAGAAGAACAAACAGATGCAGATGCTGAAGTAGTTGGTATTCACTTAGAAGGTCCGTTTATTTCACCAAAACGCGCGGGTGCACAGCCGCCTACTCACATTCAAGATCCGAACGTAGCACTGTTTCAAGAGTGGCAAAAAGCAGCCGGAGGACATATTAAACTTGTTACATTAGCTCCCGAGCAGCCAAACGGCTTAGCGCTTACTTCTTATTTAAAAGAAACAAACGTCGTCGCTTCTATTGGCCATTCTGACAGCACATATGATCAAGTTGGTGAAGCCATCGAAGCAGGAGCTTCTCATATTACGCATTTATATAACGGCATGCGCGGCCTTCACCATAGAGAGCCAGGCGTATTAGGCGCCGCTTATTTGAGAGATGAATTATTTGTAGAGCTCATTACAGACGGCATCCACTGCCGACCTGAAATGGTCAAGCTTGCGTACGATCAAATTACAAGTGAACGCATGATTCTTATCACGGATTCTCTTCGTGCCAAATGGCTAAAAAACGGTACGTATGATTTAGGCGGACAGCCTGTTCACGTAAATGACACAACGGCTACCCTTGCAGATGGAACATTAGCAGGAAGCATCTTAAAAATGAACGATGCGATTAAAAACACGATCAGCTTTACGAACTGCTCATTAGAAGACATCGTAAAAATGACCGCTGAAAACCCAGCAAAACAGCTTAATCTGTTCGATAAAAAAGGCAGCCTTAAGGTTGGAAAAGATGCGGATATTGTGGTATTAAATGAAAACTTAGATGTTGAAATGACATTTTGCCGAGGCACATTGAGCTTTAAAAAGGAGGACTAACAATGAATATCATCCAAGTGAAAAACTACAGTGAAATGAGTGCAAAAGCAGCTGATATGCTGATCAGCAAACTTCATGAAAAGCCAAATATGAATCTGGGACTTGCAACAGGAGGCACGCCGAAAGGATTATATGATCGTTTAATTCAAGATCATAAAGAGCACGGCACGTCTTACAAACACGTTACTTCCTTTAACTTAGATGAATATGTCGGTATGAAGCCGCAAGATCCAAACAGCTATCACTACTATATGGCAGATGCGTTATTTAATCATATTGATATTGACGTAAGCAACACGCACGTTCCTAACGGCCTAGCTGATACGCCTGAAGAAGAATGCCGCCGCTACGATGAAATGATTCAAAATCACGGAGGCATTGACCTTCAGATTCTTGGAATCGGCCAAAACGGACACATTGGCTTTAACGAACCTGGTACGTCATTCAACTCTCCTACTCATATTGTGACGTTAGAAGAGTCAACGCGAAAAGCCAATGCGCGCTACTTTAATTCTCTTGACGAAGTGCCTACTCAGGCTATTACAATGGGAATTGAATCGATTATGAAAAGTAAAGAAATTTTACTGCTTATCTCCGGGGAAGCCAAAGCAGAAGCGATGTATCAGCTGCTTAACGGAGAAATCACAGAAGACTTCCCTGCATCTATTTTAAAAAAGCATCACTGTGTTACAATTATTGCGGACCAAGAAGCTTTAGCTAAAGTATCAACTACGGTTTAATTTATAGCCTCCTCGTCTTTTTTAGATGAGGAGGTTTACATAAAGGAGAGAACTTAAGTGATTGATAAAAGCTCACCTCTTCCGATTTATTATCAAATTGAAGAACAGTTGAAAAAACAAATTGAAAACGGGGAGTTAAAACCAAATGATTCGCTTCCTTCTGAACGAGAGTTTGCAGAACGATTTGAAATCAGCAGAATGACCGTGCGCCAAGCGATTAACAATTTAGTAAACGACGGTTATTTATACCGTCAAAAAGGCCGCGGCACCTTTGTATCTGAAAAAAAACTGGAGCAGCAGCTCGTTGGATTGACGAGTTTTACAGAAGATATGAAAGCGCGCGGAATGGTGCCAAGCAGTAAGCTGCTGAGCTTTGAAATTATTGCGGCTTCAGAAAAAATTTCCGAGCAGCTGCACATTTCTTTTCATGCGCCCGTTTATGAAATCAAGCGTATTCGTTTAGCTGACGACGTGCCAATGGCGCTTGAAAGCGTATATGTATCCGCTAACTTAGTCAAAGGCTTAACAGAATCCATTGTTAACGACTCTCTCTACCGCTATATTGAAGAAGAGCTCGAGCTAAAAATTGGCGAAGCCAACCAAACGTTAGAATCCATTTTAGCTTCTGAAACCGAAGTGAAGCATCTTGGAATCAGCTCATATTCACCCGTTCTATTGATTCAACGAAATACGTATTTGCAAGACGGCACGCCGCTTGAAGTGGTGAAGTCTTCGTACCGAGCAGACCGTTATAAGTTTACGATTAACATGACACGATCTTAACTAAGGAGTTTTTTTATGTCTAGTTTATATCTACAGGAACTAACAAAACTGCTTGCTAAAGTGGAGGCACATGAACAGCAGGCAATAGAATCCGCAGCCGAGAAAATTTCACAGCAATTAGATTCTCATCACCTCATTCATTTATTTGGGTGCGGTCATTCTCATATTTTAACGGAAGAAGTGTTTTACCGTTCCGGAGGGCTTGCACCGATTCATCCTATTTTTGTAGAAGAACTGATGCTTCATAAAGGAGCTTCGCGCTCTTCACAGCTAGAGCGTAAAAACGACTATGCCTCCACTTTTATGGAAAAAGAAGATATCGTACCAGGTGATATCATGATTGTGATTTCTACGTCGGGCGTAAATCCCGTTCCGATTGATGTGGCCTTAATTGCAAAAGAAAAAGGCGCCTTTGTTATCGGACTTACCTCTCCTTCTTATGCCACGAGCCGGGCTTCGCGGCATAAAAGCGGAAAATACCTTCATGATGTCGTGGATCTTGTTATTAATAATCATATTCCAAAAGGAGACGTTCTTCTTCATCAGCAAGACATTTCTTTCGCTTCTGGTTCTACTGTAATTGGAGGCGCTATCCTAAATGATGTCCTATCTAAAGCCATCCAAAAACTGCTCAGCCGCGGCATTACGCCTCCTGTCTTTTTAAGCGGAAATATGAAAGGTTCAGATGAACATAACCAGCGGTTGATTGATGCTTACAAAGGAAGAATTAACGCCCTATAACAGCCCCTGCGGCTGTTTTTTTGCACAAAAAAAAGATGCTTAAAAGCATCTCATCAAAGTCGGACTGTACGATTTGGACTAGATCTCCTCTTTATCAGTAGAAGTCTTGTTCACAGCACCATAACCTACTTATCCGACATAATTACTATGTTTAATGTAAGTATACTCTTTTATACCTTAGGTGTCAAATAATAATTGTTCGTACTGCTACCCCACTTCGTGTCATTCTCACTACCTGCTACAATGGCAATATACTAGTACCTTATATTTACTATACTAGTAAATAAGTTTATACTTATACACAATTAGGTATATATACATATTTTTTTATGAAGTGAGGAGCTAACGTTTTATGAAAAAAATCCTATTTTGGACATTTATAGGAGCCTGCTGTACCGTCATTATTGCATTAGGTGTTGGGTTGATTAGCGCTTTCCATACTAAATCTGCCCTTCCAGCAGCTAAAGAAAGTAAGGAAAAAGACCAACAATTAGAAGAGCAAGTTTCTTACATAGGAGGAACGCCTGAGCCCGAAGTTGAACTGAATCAATCTACAAGTGAAGAAACAGTCATTGAAACGATGCACCAAATGACTCATCAAAAAGTATATTCTCCTGATAAATGGGGGGCAGTTGAAATGACTTCGGCTAATATCCAAAAAGTTAAACATGTATTAGAAATGAATGAATTTGAACATAAAGATCAGCTTCTTCAAATCTTAAATAGATGGGAGAATAATGATTTTAGTACGGTAGTAGAAGATCATAATTACTTTTGGACCCTTCAAGGAGGCAACGTTGGAGAAGCAACCGGCAGACTCAGCGAATCGGACGAAAAAACATTTATTAAAAACAATTTTCGTTAGTTTCTTGCAGTAAGCTAGACATAGAAGAGTGGCTGAGACAAAAGTGTTTTTGTTGAGGGTGAACGTAGATTTCATCTGTTTAGGTGCTTCTAGCGGTTGATTGGAGAGCAAGACGAAGACTCCTGCGGGGAAAGCGGAACAGGTGAGACCCCGCAGGAGCGTATGCGACGAGGAGGCTCAGCTGCCACCCGCGGAAAGCGAAGTCTTGCACGGAAATTAACTGCGCTGCCACAAGAGGTTCAGTTCATGTATCTCATTTGTTCGTCTTTCGATTAATTTAATTTCGTTTTGTCTCAACCTCTTCTCTTTCTCTCATACTTATTATTTTTTATGTTCATAACCCTTAGCAGCCTATTACAAATGGAGCTTTAATCCTTCATGAGAAGCTGTGAACCCAAGCTTTTGATAAAAACGCAAAGCCTCTGACCGTTCCTTGTCGGTTGTTAATTGTACTAACTGACAGTTACGTTCTTTCGCTCGTTCAATCGCCCATGTAATCAGCTGATATCCAACCCCTTTCCCGCGCTCTGCCGAAGCTGTTCGAACTCCTTCAATCGTTGCTCTCCACCCGCCTTGCCGTACAATGTGGGGCGTAAAGGTTATTTGTTGAACACCTATTACTTTACTATCTTTACATGCGACAATCAGTTCATTGTTTGGATCCGCATCAATTGCCTGAAATGCTTGAACATAACAGTCTGGAAGCGGTAATTCGTAGCGCTCTCGTTTGCTTCCGAGCATATCATCAGCGAGCATTTCAACAATTTGTTCTAAATCTTCCCGCACTGCTTCTCTAAAGGTTATTTCTCTCATTTTACACAGCACCTTTCCCGTGTCTATTTATGATATTAAAAAGCACACTGACGAACAAGCTCAGAACCGATGCCAAGAACAAAGCAGCCGCTAAAGCACCAAGACCCATTCCTTCAAAGCCGCCAACTCCAAATATGCTATACAGAAATAGAAATATGCTTATTAGCATGCTGCTAAGTGAAATTCCGTACTGCACGGGTGAGTTCCTTCTATAGAAGAAATACGACGCACCGGCAAGCAGCACAAAGAACGCGCCCATCAACCCAAATAAAGAAATCATTTGCACCCTCCTCCTTCTCCAAAAAAAGGAATTTATATCCATTATATACTATCATTTTTATTTATTCTATCTATATTAGTAGCCCTGCAGCCGCCACTGAATAGACATGACCAAAACGGCCATGTCTATTTTTCTACTATATTAAAAAGAAAGTTCTTTGAACCAAAAAGAATAAGGGGCTAAACAAGCTTCATCAATTTCATGCATACGTTTTTTGCATCGCTGAAGCACCTCAGCAGGAATGTGTCTCTCTAAGTATGCAGATTCTCCGTTCGCTTGAATCGTTTCTTCTACTAGTTCTTCAAACACATCTAAGCATGCCAAAAACTGTGTAAAAGTTGTATTAATAAAGCGCTCGCAGTCATCGTTAGACGTATCGAGCAGTACAACAGAACCGTTTTTGCGGTGAAGACAAATTGGATCTCCAGCGCCTGTTGTTCCTAAAAACCAATAGTGTTGATAGCGAGATGATAACTCAAATGTTTCGCATAGCGTTGTTAATTTTCCTTTTGATGAAACGAACTCTAGAAATGGTGAAGCTTCTTTTGGCAATCCTTTTTCTATTAGCAACTTCTTTATCTCTTTATCAATATCAAGGGGTGCAAGCTGTTCGGCATCAAACTTCATTCGTTTTTCCTGTCGTTGCATCACATTTGACAACTTCTTTCACTCCTTTTCACCATTTGCTCTTTCTTTGCTTTTGTTTATTATAAAAGAAATCCAGCTCGTATTATATGCTACAAATGAACTTAATTAGACTGAAAATTTTTCCAATCTTTATTTATATAGCCCGATTTCCTCTTTATAAACACAGGTAAAAAGAAACCGATCAGATTTTCCCCAGTGAATTCTGCTTTTAAAAATAATTCTCATTCCCTTCTTCCCTTTTCAGCGTACTCTCGCCTCTTATAAACAGGCTCAATCTTTATTATTCCAATTTTTTCTACTTTTTGCAACTAGGACTTATCTCACCATTTATTCTATGAGATTAATAACTTGACAAAATAACAAAATAAGCAACAGTAATTATTTACAATTTTTTAAACTTTATGGTTTAATAGGTATGTAATTCCTGTTTTTTACTATATTTTTTGGAGGTTTAACATGAAAAAAGGGTCAATTTATCGTTTTATTGCTTTTGCTTTAATGTTCACCTTGTGTTTTAGCCAATTAGGCTTACTGAAAACACAAGCAGCAGGAAATCCTCCTGCTAATGAAAAAACATTAAGCATTGGTAAAGCAGCAAAAGGAACATTTACCGAACCAGAACAAGCACATTGGTACAAAATTAATCCTTCTAAGCAAGACGTAGCACAGTTTTCACACTACCGAATTAAGCTTCAAAGTGATAACGAAGTAAACATCACGGTTTACTCTAGTCTTGAAAATGCCAAAAACAACGTGGCATTTGACCGTTATATGGGATACTCTTACAAAGACGAGCCTGCTCAGCTTGATTTTCCAATCGCCTGGACTGGTCCTTATTATGTAAAGGTTGAGTATTACGGAGATGAAGATATCATCATCGAAGACGATACAGAAGAAGATGGAAAAAAACCTTCTGAACCTCAGCCAGAATTAAAAACAGAAGTTCCTTACACAATCAGCTATGAAGGCGCTTCACTTCCCCCTTCTCAAATGGAAGCAGAAGAATGCCCGGCTGAATTAAGTACAAGCCAAAAAGAAAATGGAAAAGGTATTTTAAAAGATTTGCGTACGATTCGCGACGCTGTGCTTTCAAAAACAGCAAGCGGAAAAGACCTTTCTTCTCTTTATTACAAAGCCGCTCCGTTTATCAGCTCTAAAATGATTATTGATAAATCGATGCGCGAACAAGTATACAAAGATTTAGTTCAGTTAAAGGGTCTATTTACAGATGTGGCGAAAAACGGCGCATCAAGCACGTACATGATTACAAGCGCTAATCAAAAAGCAATCAATGATTTATACAGCATCGCTTATAAATCCGTTCCGGCTGCTTTAAAGAAAGATTTAGAAAAAGTAGCAGCGCAGACAAAATTAAAAGACGTAACGGACTTAAACGTATCGTCTGTATTAGTAAGAGCTAAACTAGTCAGCGCAAACAGCGTTTCAACAAAAGCAGAAACTCGCTATATTGTTAAATTAAAAGATGGTGCAAATGCTAAATCATTTAAAACAAAAGCACAGTCAAAATCAGCAGGCATTGAATCTATTAATCCATTAAAACAATCAGCCGCTTCTTTTGATAATATGTTTGTTATTCAATTAGATGACAGCAATGGAAAAAGCTTCAGCACGTCATCTGCTCAAGGTAAAATGACGGCAAAACAAATTCAGGCACTTCCTGAAACTGAATTTATCGAGCCGGTTCAAGAGTACCACGCTCTTTCAATGGATTCACAATATCCGTATCAATGGTCATTAAATAACACGGGTAAAAATGACGGTACTCAGCATGCTGATATTCAGTACGAATCGCTTGAAAAATTACTAAACGGTCAAAAGTTAAAAGATACAGTTATTGCCGTTGCGGATACGGGCGTCGATTCATCACTAGCTGATTTAAAAGGCGTGGTGGATACAAAAACAGGCTATAACTACGTGGATCGTTCGTCAAATGCAACTGATGACAACGGACACGGAACTCACGTAGCAGGTATTATCGCAGCCTCTGCAAACAATAACTATTCAATGGCCGGCATTAATTCTCATGCAAAAATTTTACCGGTGAAAATTCTAGACGCATCTGGAAGCGGAGATACAGAACAAATTGCGTACGGTATTAAATACGCGGTTGATCACGGTGCAAAAGTTATTAACTTAAGCCTTGGCGGGTCTTACAGCCGCGTGCTTGAATATTCATTAAAATATGCATACGACCATAACGTAACGGTTGTAGCAGCAAGCGGAAACGACGGTATGGAAGAGCTCTCTTACCCTGCTTCATCTGCCTATGCGATTTCAGTAGGCGCATCAAACCGTTTAGATATCGTATCTGACTACTCAAACTATGGAAAAGGATTAGATATTACAGCTCCTGGCTCTGATATTCCAAGTCTTGTTCCAGACGGAAACGTCACTTATTTAAGCGGAACATCAATGGCAACACCTCACGTGGCAGCCGTTGCGGGATTATTGCTATCCCAAAACCCAGGCTTAAAGCCAAAAGACGTTGAAAAACGCCTAACGGATACAGCTAAAGATATTAAGTTTGATGAAAAAGATGCTCCTGTATACGATGACGAAGAAAGTCCAGCAGAAAGTCCAGCAGAACCTCCTGCTCCAGGCTACGATTACGTATCAGGATGGGGACGTTTAAATGCGTACAGCGCGGTAAGTGCACAGCAGCTGCAAGCGCAGGTAAATACATTTGTCAGCACGCAAAAAGTTGTTACAGGTAAAGCTCAAAGCGGTTCAACTGTTAAAGTAATGAACGGCTCAAAAACACTTGGCACAGTTAAAGCTGATGCAAAAAATACGTTCTCTGTGAACATTCCAGCTCAAAAAGCTGATACTGTTTTACAAGTGGTTGTAACAAACGGAAAAGCAAGCACAAGCATTCGTGCAGTTGTTCAAAAAGCACCTGCCAAACCAGCGGTAAAAGCCGTAACGAATAAAGATGAGTATGTAACAGGAACGTCTAAAGCGAATTTTACGGTAAATGTTAAAAACAGCGCTAAGAAAGTGATTGCTTCAGCAAAAGCTGATGCCAAAGGCGCGTTCAAAATAAAAATTCCAAAACAAAAAGAAAATACAGTTTTGTATATCACGGCTACAAACGGCCAACAGCAAGAAAGTGAAGAAGTAAAAGTAACGGTGCGTGACGTTATTGCTCCAAATACACCTAAAGTAAATCCAGTCAGCGACGCGGATACGGCTATTAAAGGAACAGCAGAAGCAAATGCGTCCGTTGTAGCGAAAGTGAACAATAAAGAAATTGGCAAAGCAAAAGCTAACGCAAAAGGTCAGTACAGCATTACAATAAAAAAACAAAAAGCAGGTACAGCAATCAGCGTAACAGCAGCAGACGCAGCCAACAACACAAGTAAAGCTACGACTGTAAAAGTGAGCGATAAAACACCCCCTGCTGCACCAAGCGTAAATACTGTCACAACAAAAAGTACGGCTGTAACAGGTAAAACAGAAGCAAATGCTACCGTAACGGTAACAGTAAACAAAAAAAGTATTGGCTCTGCTGCTGCTAACAGCAAAGGACAATACTCAGTAAAAATTAAAAAGCAAAAAGAAAAAACAGTCTTAAGCGTAACGGCAAAAGACAAAGCAAACAATACGAGTAAAGCAACAACAAAAACGGTGACAAAATAAAGAAAAAAGGCGCTTGGCTTATGGCCAAGTGCCTTTTTGTTATAGCAGCTGTTTGTTTTTAAAGTATTTCCACATTCCCCACGTTAACACAATTAACATAACAATAATAACAGCAGTAGCCCAGTGGGAATTCTGATATGGAATCGGTACGTTCATTCCAAAAAATCCGGTTACGAACGTTAGCGGAAGCATAATCGTTGAAATTAACGTTAAGACGTTCAGCTTTTCAGATGAAGTTGCATTGGTAATAGAATAATACGTATCAAGCGCACTGTTTACGAGGTCTCTAAACGTTTCAGCAGAATCTACAATACGCTCTAAGTGGTCAAGCAAATCAATGTAGAAAGGAACATTTTCTTCTCGTATATCGAATTTCCACTTTCCATTCACCGTTAAGAAAATTCGGCGCTGAGGCAGAATAACGCGCCGGATTAAGATAATCGTTCTTTTTAACGCCAAGAACTCTTCCGTCACTCCGCGCACTTCTTTATTGTAGATTTCATCTTCTAATTCATCAATACGCATGTCAATTCGGTCTAAAATCGGAAAGTATTCGTCCGTGATGCCATCAATCAAAGCATATAATAAAAAGTCGGCGCCGCGGTTCATAAACTTTGGATAGCGTGAGCACACAGCATCCATTTTGCGAAGCCAGCCCATTTTATGTTTATGAATCGTCACTACGTAATTTGATCCGACAAATGCATTTAACTCAAGCGTCGTAATCTCGTCATCACTTTCTTCGTTATAGCGAAGCGCGTGAAAAACGAAAAATTTATAGTCTTCGTAATCATCCATTTTAGCGCGAGGACTGTCGTGCAAGCAGTCTTCAATCGCCAATGGGTGAAAATCGAATAATTTAGCAATTTGAGCAAGCTCTTGTCCGTGGACATCATACAAATCAATCCACAGCAAATTATCAGGATTGCGCAATTTCTCATGCACGTCTCCTAAATCAAGATTCGTTACCATTTCTTTTGTTTCATCATCATATAAGTATGTTTTAATCATTGATTTTTCACCTCACATCATTGAGGCATTAAGGAGTATTTTCCTTCGTTGAAATGAGAGGAACACATACACCTTTGTTGCCCCTATCTTGTTTTGCAGTAACCTTCATCGAAATGGGGTCATCAGTGCCCATTCATCTCACCTCCTAATTAGTTGAAGGAACGCTGACTTGTAATACAGCTACTTCACAAAGTTTAATTTTAACATACAATCCAACTCTAGCGTAGCGCTTTTTTCAAAACCTTTCCCTCACCATTTAAAGTTTCAAACAAAACTTCCGATACTATAAAAGCCCTACTAGTATACCCGCTATTTAATAATCTGATCGTACTCACAATCGGCAATCGATAACTAAGACCGCCTACGATTAGGTCTAGAATATCTGCCATGGCCGGTCTTTGCCCATGGTAGATATTCTACATCGATAAACATTATATGGGTCATGGGGAAAAACGTGTAGGAATTTTTAGACTTTCATCGAATACTTACTTAACAAACTTAGATTACGAAAAGGACTGATGATACATGCATTTTAAACGTGAAGAACCGTTTCGCTTTTTATTTGAAACTCCCATTGTTGGAACGTTTTCCATTGCTAAATACGACAACAAAGAAATCGATTCTAAGCCCGGTCCTTTGTCTGTTATCGACCTTTCACCAAAAGGAATCAAAATAATTACGCCGCTTGATTTACCTATTTTCAACCATCAAATTCAGCTAAAAATCAGCTTTTATTTAAATGAAAAACCCATCCATATTACCGGACTTTGCGTGTGGAAAGAAAAACAGCACAATGAATACCTTTATGGCATTGAAGCGTTTAACGATGTGGAAGAGCAAGCAGTTTTAATTACAGAACTCAAAACCTACGCCAAGAAAAAGCAAGATAAGCAATAAAAATAGCGCTCATTTGTTTTACTCCCCTTTTAAGATGGCAATACTACGAACGAATTCGATAGAAAAAGGTGAGACGATGAGCAGCAAAGCAAAAAAAGAGTGGATTGGCGGTCTCGTACTGTTTTTACTCGTCAGTTTTGTCAGCATCACGTTTGCAGGCTATCATACGGTGAAAGCTGCCGTTGATCAAACGTATGTACCGCTTGAGCATGGTAACAAAACACACGTCAATCTAAAAAAAGGACAACCGTTTTCCCTGCTTTTAATTCAAGAAAACCATCAAAATACGTCATTTGTATATATGACTGTAAATAAACAGCATGAATCAATAAAAATGACCCACTTGCTAGGGTCAACTCAGCTCGGCGATGAAACGCTGCGAACTATTTATCACCAAGGAAATATGAATGCTGTTGTAAAGAAAGTCGAAGCATATGCAAAGCTTCCTGTTGATTATTATGTCAAAATGGATCAGCAGGCAGTCGTCGATGCTGTAGATAAATTAGGCGGCATTATCGTCACAAACAAACGTGCTTTTGAACACAGCAACATTGTTTTTCCAAAAGGATCAATTCGCCTTAACGGAAAAGAAGCGCTTGTTTATTTAAAGGAGCGTAATGAACAAGACGTTTTTACTGCCCATGAAAGGCAGCTGTCTGTAGCAAAAGCCATTTTCAGTCAAGCAGCTACGATTCCCAATGTTGCAAAGCTGCATTCTCTTGTATTTACGCTCGCTGATCACATTGAAACCAATGCAACCTTTAATGATATCAAACGGATTCAAAAAACCTACAAGCCGGCCGTTGCTCACGTAGACAAGCAGCAGTTTCCGCAAAACGAATGGAACCAAAAACATGTCACAACGCGGCTTTATAAGCACTTAGAACGCAGCGAGCTGTTTTTGTAAAACTTATCAAAAAAACCATTGACCCCAGGCTCAATGGTTTTTTATGCTACTTATTTTCAGAAGGCACTACTTTTTCATTTATTTTAACCACAATTCGTTCATCCCGTTCATCTTTGAGATAGCTCTTTTGATAAAAAGAATGATCATTAGGCGGTCCAATGATAACCGTATCCGTAATCGGAGCAACGGCTTCTGCTACTTCGCTTGCGCTTACTCCGTATGCTTTTTGAAACACGATCGGAGGCGTTAAGCGCAGCACGTCGGATCCTTCTGTAGATTCGAATTGATCATTGTTAAAAAAGAGATGAAGATGTGCTTCTTCCGATAAGGGCTCAATCCAATGCCACCAGCCCATCGGTATAAAAACAACTTCTCCTTCTTTTATTCGGTAATTGTGCATGCTGCTTGTATCAGGGTCCAAGACAGACACCTGCACTTCACCTGAAACGACGACATCTAATTCCCACGCGTTTGGATGCCAGTGCGGCTCTCTCATATGCCCTTTCGTCATATATAAATCAACAAAAGCACCTCCAAGCATTGCAGGCATCTGAGTTGAGGTTAGTTGATACGCTATATTTTGATCATTTCGTTTGAACAGGACATTTTGCTTATAATTCACTGACAAATTAGGCGTTCCTGAGCTTTTTTTAATATTTGAATTATCCGGCACAAATCCAGATTTACTCATAGTGTCATACCCTCTTTTCATTAAAAAGTTATATGCACTATCCTATTAAAACTTTTAGATAAGGGTGTTTTAATTAGAAAAAATAAAAACGAGCGTTTCCGCTCGCTTTTTATCCGACAAGACGTTCAATTTTCTTTTTCTTCCATACAAATTGATAATAGCTGTACTGCAGAATTAAGCTGACCACAAACGCTACTGGATATCCAACCCAAATTCCTTTAATCGCAAGAGATGTAAACTGCGATAGCACGTAGGCTACGGGTACTTCCACACACCAAATAGCCATAATACTAAATACCGTAGGCCAAAGCACCGTACCGCTTGCTCGCATCGTAGCGGTAATAATTTGTGCATGACCGAAAATCAAATAGCTCCAAAGTGTTATAACTAACAGCTCTTCAGCAATATGGAGCGTATGCTGACTTGTTAAAAACAGAGCTAAAATTTGATTGGAAAAGAGATAAATAAGTAAAATCAATACGCTGCCAATAACGTAATTCAGCATAATTCCAGAGCGGATAACTTCTTTTAAACGCTCAAATTTATTGGCGCCAATCGACTGCGCCGCAAAAATAGAAACTGCAATTCCTAAGCTGATTGCCGGCATTTGTACATAGCTTGCCACTTGGTTCACCGCTCCGTACGCTGCTGTAGCGTCTGAGCCAAATCCGTTCACAAACGTAATAACCGCAATTTCAGAAAGAGAAACTAAAATCATATTGATACTCGCTGGAATCCCTAAACGCATAAGCAGCTTTAAAAGCGTTCCGTCCATTTTTAATGAAATAGATGAGTCAAACTTTAGCGGATGATTTTTCTTGCGTAAATAGATAATCATAATAATGAACGTTAATACGGTTGAAAACACCGTTGCATACGCAGCGCCGTACACTCCAAGCTTTGGCACTCCGATCCATCCAAAAATTAAAATCGGAAGGAAAATGATGTTTAAGACCGTACTCACAACTAAAAAGTAAAAAGGCGTTTTAGAGTCTCCGGTTCCGCGCATAAACGTCGTATAAACAAAGTATAAAAACAAAACAGGAATCGCCACAAACAAAATGCGCGCATAGTGAACCGTTACGTCAATAATATTAGCCGGCGTTCCCATAATCCAAAGAATATCCGGAGCAAATATGCTTCCCAAAACAGCAAGCACAATTCCGACTAAAAAGGTAAACGTGAGCGTGGTACCGATAATTTCTTTCACGCGTTTTTCGTTTTGTGCCCCGTACGCCTGCCCGATTAAAATGGAACTTCCTGAACCAATTCCAATTGAAAACGACACGAGCAGAAAAAACAGAGGAAAAAAAGCGGAAATAGCGGCTAACGCATCAACGCCAAGCGCTCTTCCGACAATAATACTTCCCGCCAGCTGCCCAACGGACTGCATGGCGTTACTTAACATGAGCGGAATTAAAAACACAAGCATCAGCTTACTGACGGATTTTTCTGATTCCACTACTTCACTTTTCACATCTTGATTCTTCACACCTATTTCTCCTTTGTATCAGCTTTCGGCGAATGATAGCCTTTTTCGCCGTAAGGCTGCAGCTTCTCTAACCATTTCGCTTCCAGTTTCAGCAAATCCTTTTTTGAAAGTGCTTTTTCTTCTTCTCTTTTAATCGTTTCCAGCATCTCGATTGAAAAAGCATCCGCTCCGTACGTATTCCACTCGTTTTGAAGCTCTTTATTTTGATGAGTGTTCGTCTTTAACGTGAACTTTACACCGTTTAATGTTTTAACGTTAGGCGTAGAGCCAATGTAAATCTTATCGTTGTGAAGGTTTTTTATTTGATACACGCCGCCTTCTGTTTTTACTTCTTTCGCTAGCTGCTTCATTTGTTTTTTATAGCCTTTTGAGTCCATACTCATCTCTGTCTCTCCTTTTCTCCAGTAGCTGCTTCCGTCTGCGCTGCGCTCTAAGAACCCGTATTCAATTAAATAGCGTCGCAGCACGGCATAGTCGTCATAAAAAGGTGCTAACCTATCATTTACTTCTTTTTCCGTATACGTTGTGCCAAACTCAAAATGCCCGCTTAATTCTTCAAGAACAACAAGACGGTGTTTTTCTTGCAAGTGAAAAGTACGAAGCGGTCCGTTTAAACCTTGCGGAAAATTCTTCGCTAAAATTTTTTCACGTTCTTCATCACTGACGCTGTAGCGCTGACTTCTTCTAGGCGTCGTATTTGTTACGGGTGCCGCCTTTTCTTCTTCCCCGTCGTTCAACAGTTCCATCAGCGTTAAAAACACTTTTGCCTGACGCTCTTTTTTCTTTAACGTAAAGCGGTGATTTCGAATGGTCGATGAACTGCCAATTCCCATTTCTTTTTGAATATCGCTGTCGCTTTTTCCTTCTTTAAAAAACTTCACTAAATTTTTTTGATGATCAGAAAGACCCGTTACCTCTTTATCTAGATCTATTAAATGATGAAATACAGACCCGTGCTGCTGTTCCACATGAAGCTTCATATAACGTTTTGCTTCATAAAAAACACCTTCCACCGGATAAATAATGCCTTTTTCAATGTTTTCACCGCACAGTAAGCAGTGATAGTGCTCTTCGCTTTCCCCGTACCCTTTCTTCATATCTTCAAAAGATGATTCCCAAAACAAATCGTTTACCATATAAATAGACACCTTTCTATTTTGTTTACTATTTTATAAACAAATATATTATATGTTTATAAATATGTCAATTCTACGTTTATGATACATAAAAAGGTGGAGACATAACGAAATGACTCCACTCTAAAGACGAACAAATGAGATACATGAGTTCATATAGATCACTTATGACACCGCAGTTGATTTCCGTGCAAGGCTTCGCTTTCCGCGGGCGGGCGCTGAGCCTCCTCGTCGCTTGCGCTCCTGCGAGGTCTCATCCCTTCCGCTTTTCCCGCAGGAATCTTCGCCTTGCCCTCCAATCAACTGCTAGAAAGACCTACACATATGAAACCTACGTTTACCATAACTAAAAAAAACGAACCGCTAATCAAACACGTTGATCAATGGTTCGTTTTTCACTTGAGCTAAAATAATTTCGTCTCGGACTCTTTGTTCCATTCACTTAAATACGGAAAATCCTTAGATACGACAGGCTTATCATTCAAAAACGTAATTAACTCCAAACGGTTGCCGTCAGGGTCATTAAAATATACGCACGCCGCTGGCATCCACGTATGAACAATCGGCTCTGTCTGCGGCTTTCCAAACGACGTCTTTTCCGGTTCAATGCCTTTTGAACGCAGCCACGTTAACGCTTCATGAATATCCGCTGCTTCAATACCAAAAGCAAAATGACTTCTTTTCAACTCTTTTTCACCGGTTTCCCAAAGCCCAAGCATCTGCTTTTGTTCCCCAACAAAGAAAAAAGCACAGCGCCGCTCTTCAATTCGATGAACAAACGTCAGCCCAAGACGTCTATAAAACTCAATCGAATCCTCCAAACTCCGAACCTGCACATGCGTCTCATAAATACTCTTAATCATAGCCTCTCCTCCATCCTTTTCTACTACTATAAGCCATCTCACACCAAACAGCTTCCTAACAAAGAATGAAAAACAATCAGCCTTAAGAACGAGAACTCTAATACAAACTTACAGCTTTGAAATTCTGAAGAGCATATGGATAGGTTTTGACTAAGATTTTGACCTTCACTAAGGTTTTGAGGCTACCCCGCAAGGGGTGCCTCAAAACCTTAGGTCTAGAAAAACCCCCATGGCTGCACTCTAGCCATGGGGGTTTTTCTACATCGATAAATTAAGCGTGAGCTTTTGCGAGGCCTATGCAGATACCGCCTGAAATAATCAGTACACTCGCAAGAGATACATAGAATAATTGACGCTTCGTTTTCTTTTCTCCCAAGAAGACAATACCGCCAAAGATAGAAATAACAATACCCATTTGCGATAATGAAAAGCTTGTTGCTACGCCTAGTCTTGATTGAGATAAGAATAAGAACATGTTTCCAGATGCCCAGATTAGACCTGGTAAGATATTACGAATCGTATATTTGTTAAACGGCTTATGTTTGTATGTAATGATTAAACCGCCAATTAACATACCAATTGCTTGCGGGAATAGTGCTGCCCATGCGTCTACGTTGAAAATACGTGCGATAACGACGTAAACTAAGAACCCAAGACTTGAAATGATAAGAGTGATAACCCCTTTTTTCGTTTGTCCTGGAGTCCCTTGTGCTCCTTCTTTTTTACCGTCTAATGAAGAAAGCACAACGCCTGCCAGTATTAAAAGAATCGCAATAGATCCAAGTACAATCGTTTGAAGCGTTGACCATTCTTTAAATACAATAACACCAAAAAGAGCTGTTGATACTAATTGCATACCCGTTGAAATCGGCATTGACTTTGAAACACCAAGGTATGGAACACTTTTAAACTGATTGCTTTGACCTACTGACCAGAACAAACCTGAAACAATTCCGACAATAACAAGCGTTGGCGTTAACACCGGCTGAACAATCATAAACTGAACAAATGAAAGAATTAAAGCTCCAATAATTGTTCCAAGCGTTTGACTGTAAGGTCCACCGCCCATCTTCATACTAACTAAAATCATGCTTCCCCACGCAACGGAAGGAAGAACACCTAGCAAAATATCCATCTTTCTCTTAACCTACTTTCCTATTTCTAATCTATGTACATCGTATGTAACGACCTGCTGCTTTTATCTCATCAAGGGCAAAGAACCAAGCACTCATACTCCCTCGAATATCCCCCCAAAGGTCTAGAAAATTTAATAGGATCGCTCTTTAATCCTATTAAATTTTCTACATCGATAAAAATATATAACGTTTTCATAAATGGTGGTAAAACTGCTACTTTTTGCTGCTCGTATTATACTAACACGAACATTTATTATTTAGCTAGAAATTTTTTTGATTATTTTTTAAAAACAGAAAAAAATTTTTTCTTCTTGCTCCGCAGCTCGCTTCTTCCTCTTATGTGATCTGCAACCAGCAGAAACTAGCGCCTCTGCTGATTGAAAATAAGAAGAGATAAAGCCTTTTCATTTTAGTTAGCTACAGGCTTGCAAAATTCCTCTACTACTTCTTTGGCTGGAATGGAACTGATTGCACCTTTTCCAGTTGTCGTTAAGGCACCGCTTGCATTTGCAAAGCGCAAAATAGCATCGTGGTCGCGGTCAAGAATAGCCGTTAAGTTTTCTTGTGACACATCTCGGCTTAATAGCTGATAAAGGAATCCGCCAATAAACGCATCTCCTGCACCTGTTGTATCAACAACCGCTACTTTGTAACCGTTTGATTCATAGACAGCTTCTTTTGTATAAAGCGTTGCGCCTTCTGCACCTTTAGTGAACACAACTACTTGAACGTCACCTGTAAATAGAGACTGAATCGCTTGCTGTTCATCTTCAATTCCTGTGATAAACGCTAGCTCGTCGTCTGAAATTTTGACAATGTGCGCTTGAGGGATAAATTCTAAAATTGTTTGACGGCATAGCTCATGGTCTTTCCACAGCGGAAGACGTACATTTGGATCAAAGCTGATAACTCCGCCTTTTTCTTTCATGCTTTTAATCGCTTTCATATGAGCGTATTTCATAGGGCTTTCAACTAAATCAACCGAACAGAAATGAAGAAGATCGTTGCTTGCAAACCAATCAGGATTAATTTCGTCTTCTGTTAGCAATAAATCTGCTGAAGGATTACGATAGAAGCTGAAATCTCTTTCTCCGTCTTCACGCAGAGAAACGAAAGCTAAAGCTGTGTTTGCTTCTTCTGTACGATAGACCATATCAGTACCTACTCCTACTTCACGAAGCGTATCTACTAGAAAGTCTCCAAACGCATCTTCTCCAACTTTTGTAATAAGCGCTGACTCATTACCGTATGTAGCAACAACTGCTGCAACGTTTGCCGGCGCTCCGCCTGGCACACGCGTAAACGATTCCACTTCTTTCAATTGAAGACCTTTTTGAGCTGGAATCATATCAATTAATACTTCACCGATACTAAATAACTTACCCATTCTATTCACCTTACTTTTCTTTTTTGTCATATTGTCATACTATGTTCCAAAAAATCCTTAAATCAAATTATACGTCCCAAACATCTTTTTCGTAAAGAGAAATTTCCAATTTATTTTAAAAAAATCGCAAATTATCGTTTTTTTCTCACAATCTTTTATTCATTAAACCTTTTCCATCCCTTGTCAAATCTAGGATTAAAATGACTCTCTTACACAAAGATCGCGGAATAAAAAAAGTTAATTTCCAGTTTAAACTGTTTATCTATTCACTTTTCGTTCGACATCTCTTTCCTTATTTCCTGTTTATTCGCCGTGAATATGCAAATAATGATAAAAATTCGCGTTTTTATCCCTATTTAAGAAGGAATGCAGGAAAATGTGTCGAATAGACTTAGGTAGGTATATGACATTATGTATGTTACACTAAATACAAGGCAAGGAAGGGAGAATCAGTCATGAAAATCAATGTTTTTCTAGACGACTATCGCAAGTGCCCTGACGGTCATGTTTTAGCCGAAACGATTGACGAATGTATTGATCTGCTAAGATCATTCGATGTTGAACATTTGTCACTCGATCACGATTTACTCAGCAAGACACGGAATGGATTAATGCTCGTGCATTTTATGGTAAAGCATCATTTATATGCCGATCGAATTACGATTCACTCCGCTAATCATTTAGGCAGCAAAGCAATGTACAACTGCTTTAAGGATGCTCAAAAAGAGCATAAAATGCCAAACAGCATTAAAATTCTAAGATGCCCTCTGCCTCTTCGATGATATCTGCACCCTCACACATTCATTTCAACAGAATCTGTCCGGATTCAATTCTCACAGACTTCCTGTTTCTATAAAATGAAGAACAATACTGCTTGTTCGATACGTATAGATGTGAATACGCTTTAAGCAGTTTATATTATATAGAAGAAAACCGCTCTAAAATACCATTATGAAAGCTTTAAAAGCAGACTATATGGTACAAAGAGCGGTTTTTTGCTATTTAGACAGTTTAGCAGAATCCAAATCAGCTGAGAGAGCAGCCGGCTGTTTTTTAACTTCTTTTAGCTGTCTAGCGTTCAGGAACCAGTAGAGGCTTCCTACAAACACTCCTCCACCCACGATGTTTCCGAGCGTAACAGGAATTAAATTATGAAATAGTCCAGCAGCCGAAATCGTATCGGGATGCGGAAGCAATAAAGCTAGACCAAGAAACGTCATATTTGCCACGCTGTGCTCGTATCCTGAAGCAACAAATGCAAACAGCATCCAAAAAATAAGCATGATCTTTGCTGCATCGCTTTTAGTGCGTGAAGCGGTCCAAATTGCCAGACAAACAAGCCAGTTGCAAAGGATGCCGCGAAAAAACAATTCACTAACCGGCAAATTCATTTTTTTAGCTGCCAGCGTCATGAGTAAATGATTCGGTTCAATTCCTTTAAACAAACCGGTTCCGGTAATTAACAAACAAAGCCCAAACGCTCCTATCGCATTTCCGATAAAACACCACGTCCAGTTTTTGAACGTATCTTTCCATGTGGTGACTCCCGATAGCGTACTGACCGTATAAACCATATGATTCCCCGTAAACAATTCAGCTCCTGCAAATACGACAAGCAAGAGAGCAACAGCAAAAGATAATCCCATCACAAGAGAAACGACCGGTAAAGAAGCAGAAGCTAAAGGCGCTCCTACCGATAGAGCTAATATAACGCCAAGTCCCACGTAAGCACCCGCTAGCATAGCTAACAGCAAATAACTCGGCAAATGATCATTCACAAGCTTCGTTTTTTCACGGGCTAACTCATTCATTGACTGCAGTGAATTCTTAAGCAAAAGCGTTTCCTCCTTTTATTCATCTTAGACGCATACTTTTTCTTCTGTTTTTTCCAAAAACCAAGAAAGAGCAGAAGCTTGCTTCACCACTTCACCAATCACAATCATCGCGGGATTGCTCACTTGCTGCTCCGCAGCCGTGTCTATAATAGTGCCAAGCGTGCCTGTAACCGTGCGCTGATAAACTGATGTGCCTTGTTCAATAAGAGCGACCGGCGTATCCGCGCTTTTTCCGGCGTCTAAAAGCTGACGGCAAATATACGGTAAGTTTTTAATGCCCATATAAATCGCAAGCGTATCAACTCCTTTTGCTAAATACTCCCAGCGAATACTTTCCGGCTTGCCGTTCAAGCAGTGTCCCGTCACAACGGCAAACGAACGGCTCAGCTCACGGTGCGTCACAGGAATTCCAGCATAGGCCGGTGCCGCGATGCCTGCTGTAATACCTGGAACGACTTCAAACGGAATTCCGTTTTGAACGAGCACTTCTGCTTCTTCCCCGCCTCTTCCGAAAATAAACGGATCTCCGCCTTTTAACCGCACGACGGTGTTTCCTTTTCTTGCGTAGCATACAAGCAAATCATGAATATCATCTTGAGAAACGCAGTGATCACCAGGCTTTTTCCCGCAGTAGACGAGTTCGGCTCCTTCTTTTGCATACTGAAGAAGAACAGGGTTCACTAGTCGGTCATATAAAATAACGTCTGCTTTTTCTAAACATTTGGCTGCTTTTATCGTTAGCAAATCTGGATCTCCTGGTCCGGCTCCTACAATGTACACTTTTCCTGTTCTCATTTTTGCTTCGCTCCTTTTAATGTGTCCCCTTGAATTTTTATGGTGCGTTGAAAATCAACGCGCCTCGTTACTTATTCTTCAATTAAAAGATACAGCAAATCTCCTTCAACAGACGCTTCGTACGTGTCTACACAGCCACTGTCAGGCTCTTGCACGTTTCCGTCATGCAAGCAGATTTTCCAGTCGTGCATCGGACAGAACACCGAGTCGCCGCTCACGATTCCTTCACTTAGCACCCCGCCTTTATGTGGACAGCGGTTTTCAATTGCCCGTATTTTTCCGCTTGATAGCTTAAACACCGCAATTTCTTTTCCGTTTACTTTCACTGTTTTACCCAGGCTTACTGGAAAATCATGAATCGATCCTACGCATACTTTTGTAATGTTTTTATTCACCATCTTTATTTCCCCCCAGCATTATGATGTGACAACTGTCTCGAACAGCTCTTTTTTCGTTTTTTTGCTTTCGACGATTTCTTTCCAAGGATCACGGTACGTAGATAACGCTTCGTCCATACGCATATTCAGCTCTCTTCTCGTCTCCGCTTCATCAAGCACTGATTGAATGTGCGAAAGTCCCATGCGCTCAATCCATGCAGACGTACGTTCTAAGTAGTTAGCCGTTTCTCGGTAATACTGTAAATACGCTCCTGTAATGTCCATCAATTCTTCGTCTGTTTTTACTTTATACAACAAATCTCCGCCGCGAAGATGCGTACCTCCATTTCCGCCCACGTAAATTTCCCAGCCGCCGTCAATTCCAATAAAGCCAATATCTTTAATACCTGACTCAGCGCAGCTTCTCGGACAAGCAGATACAGCCATTTTCACTTTATGAGGCGTCCATAGTCCTTCAAATTTTTTCTCAAGCGCAATTCCAACGCCCATTGAATTCTGCGTGCCAAAGCGGCAAAACTGTTCGCCGACGCATGTTTTCACCGTCCGCAGCGACTTACCGTACGCGTAGCCAGAAGGCATATCTAATTCTTCCCATACGCTGGGCAAATCTTCTTTTTTAACACCAAACAAGTCAAGACGCTGACCACCCGTCACTTTTACGAGCGGAATTTCATATTTATCAACAACATCTGCAATTTTCCGTAAATCTTCTGCGTTTGTAACGCCTCCGTACATACGAGGAACAACAGAATACGTGCCGTCTTTTTGAATGTTTGCGTGCATGCGTTCATTCACAAATCGTGATTCGCGTTCATCAACGTATCCGGTTGGATTCACCATACCTAAATAATAATTCAGTGCCGGACGGCATTTCGAACAGCCTTCTTCATTATTCCACCCGAGTACATTCATCACTTCACGCGTATGCGAAAGGCCCTTTGCTTTGATTTCTTCGACAACTTCATCTCGTGACAGAGTCGTACAGCCGCAAATCGCTTCTTTTTGAACGGCCGCGTCAAAGTCAGCGCCAAGCGTATGCTGAAGCACTTCCGCTACAAGCGGTTTACATCCTCCGCAAGAGCGAGAGGCACTTGTACAAGCTTTGATTTCATCAACCGATGAGCATCCTTGTTTTTGGATAGCTTCCACAATTGTACCTTTTGTTACGCCGTTACAGCCGCAAATAATATCATCCGCGCTCATGCTTGCTACTAAGCTTTCACCGGCGTTACCGCCAGATGGCTGTAAAATCGACACTTTTGCGACATCGGATACATCTTCTTGCTTTTGAATCATTGAAAACAGTCGATTTCCGTCGCTGCTGTCTCCAAAAAGAACGGCTCCTACGATTTGATTGCCTCGCAAAACAAGCTTTTTATAAATGCCGTCTTGTTCATCGAACACTTTGATCGCTTTTTTCTCTTCATCTTCCGTGAAGTCTCCTGCCGAAAACACTTCAACACCTGATACTTTTAGCTGCGTGGATAAAATTGACCCTTCATAAGGCACTTTTTCTGCCCCGCAAATTGCTTTGGCTAATGCTTTTCCTTGTTCATACAAAGGTGCTACTAATCCATATACCATTCCTCTATGCTCTGCACATTCTCCGACAGCGTAGATGTTTGGGATATCCGTTTGCATATAGTCATCCACGACAATTCCTCGGTTTACATTAAGTCCCGCTTCTTTTGCAAGCTGGACATTTGGCTTAATTCCAACGGCCATCACGACTAAATCAGCGTCTAAAAACGTCCCGTCCTTAAAAGATAATCCTTCAACTCGCTCATCGCCGACGATTTCCGCCGTTTGTTTTTCAAGCAAAAACTTCATGCCTTGTTTTTCTAATTCATTTTGAAGCAATTTGCCGGCTGTTGGATCAAGCTGACGTTCCATTAAATACGGAGCTAAATGAATCACAGATACGTCCATCCCCAGATTTAACAGTCCGCGCGCTGCTTCTAATCCAAGCAGTCCGCCTCCAATAACCGCTGCTTTTTTATACTGCTGAGAAGCCTGCAGCATTTCATCCGTGTCTTTTATATCTCGAAAAGCCGTAACTCCTTTTTTATCAGAGCCTGGAATCGGAAGAATAAAAGGAAGAGACCCCGTTGCTAAAATCAACTCATCATACGATTCTACTCTGCCGCTGTTTGTCGCTACTTCTTTTTTTACTGAATCGATACTAGTAACCGTTTCGCCCGTATATAATGTAATATTGTTTTCTTGATACCAGTTCCAATCGTTTAACGTAATGTCTTCAACATTCGTATCTCCTTGCAGCACTTTTGATAGTAAAATACGGTTATAGTTCGGATGCGGCTCGCTTCCGAAAATCGTAATTTCAAACGCTTCGTTTGAAACCTTCAATACTTCTTCAATCGCTCGAACTCCAGCCATTCCATTTCCAATCAATACGAGTTTCTTTTTTTGCATCTTCCATTCCTCCCCTGGCGTCTATACCTGCTTGTTTCAAAGATATATTTTCCATGCATCTTTAAAGATACATTTAAGATATATGAATTTTCTGAATCGTTCAACTTATGTGTTAGATTATCTAACACAGTTATGGTATGTATGCGATTTCATTGCTTTAACAGCAAGCAAAAAAAATAAGTGGTCTAATGATGTTATTTGTATCATCCTTTGCATTTTATTTTGTGATATTTTTCACAACGTTAATGTAACAAGAATATGCAGCTTGGGCTATGATAAAAATCACTCCTATGAAAAATGATCAATAATTTGATAGTCTTATTTTAAAAACGTGAGTTAGTATCTTGCCATCTATCTTTTATCAGCATGCGAACTGATTATTGCGGGTATCGCAGACCAAGAAATCTAAATGTTTATGTACCAAAAATAATTATTCCAAAAAATTCTTTATAAAGAATTTTTTAGATAAACTGTTCTTTATAGTATTTACTATCCCTCTTAAGTTCTTTATAATGAAACAATGGAACTTTTATAAAGAACAGAATGGAGAATTGTAATGCCACTCGTAAACATCAAAAAGGTTTGGACCCCTTTAGAGATTTTTGGCTTTAAACTTTATAAGTGTAGAGATACCAAAAATTACTACTATAAAACGAGAAAAAGTCACAATCTAGCAAAATTGTAAAAAACAAGCCCTCTTTCAAAAGAAAGAGGGCTTGTTTTTTATTCTCCTGTAAACCAATTCACAACATATTCTCCCCACACTTCATTTCCTTTTTTCGTTAAATTGCCGCTGTCCTTATTTATATACTCTCCTAAATGAAACGGCCAAATGAGCGAGTGATTCATATAATATACCCAGTTTGCTTCAGAGACTCCCCTGATTGCTTCTACCCCTTCTTCATAGGACTCGGTTTGTGAAATATATGGCTGTGAAGGCTGAATCATAAGGGTTTTTTTCAAGTCTTTAAGCTGATGAATCAGCTTGTCTGTATTTTCAAGCGTCTCATCTAGCGTAAGGTGCTGATAGTCATTTTTAAGAGGTGCTTCAAACAGAATAATGTTTGGCTGAAGTTGATCAATTTGATCGGCAATATGTGAGGATAAAAGCTCATCTGTTGTTCGGCTGCCGTATGAAAGTGTTTTAACCGTAAATATATCACGTCCATATGTAGCTGCTAGCTCTTTTTTTAACTGCTGAGGCCACCCTGCTTCCTTTGCAGATGTGGCAAGCACAAGAGTCAGAGGCTTTTTATTTGCGATAGATGACTCAATTTGCTTTGTGATAAAGTCCGGAAGATTTTTTGTATAAGCAGATACATCAGAAAACTGTTTTTCTTTATGTATAACAGCAGTTTTTACTTCACTTGCCTGCGCTTCCGTTTGCTCTTGCCAGTGCTGCGCCCCCGCATACATCACCCCCCCGCACAAAACAGCCGCCGCCACATTTACCCCAACCATCGCCTTCATTCAATCTCCCCTTTACTCGTTTTCAAAAACCAACTATATTCTACCCACCAAACTTACATTCAACAAAATAAACAAATGGACGAACACAAAAATACTTCACTGAATCTGCCCTAAAAGGTCCACCTATCCGGATGAGACCAGCCCGCAAGGGAGGGGCTCATCCGGATAGGTCTAGCAACTCTACCATCACCGCTCTTTGGTGATGGTAGAGTTGCTACATCGATATAAGAGTAATTATAGATTAGTAGAAATTGGAATGGGGGACCTTTCGTACGTAAAATCTCTACAAATACACGTATACTTCGCATATTTCCTAGCGAAACGTGAAGTTTCCGGGGAAATTACGTCACGTTTCTTAAAAAGAAAACATAATGTACGTTCATTCGCGCATGTGATCTTCCCCTTGTACAGTAGAGATACCGGCGGAATACAGCAAAAACGCGTTTTTGAAAAAGGAAGGCTGCATGCAAAAAAGCTCGTTTGATCAAATTGCTTCATCTTTTCATCCATTAATTGTATCGATGATTAAAAAGTTTCACATTTACAAAGACTACGACGAATATTATCAAATTGCGTTAATTGGTTTATGGAGAGCGTATCAAAAATTTGATGAAAGCAAAGGCTCTTTTTCCGCTTATGCCTACACAACCGTGCGCGGTACGATCCTTTCTCATTTAAAAGGCACCATTTTATACGAAGAACGGGAAACACCTGCTGAGCAGAACCTGCTTTCACTGAACGAAGATCACGCTCTTCCCGTTCCGCTAGAAAGTGAAATTATCAAGCAGCATATCGAACATTTAACAGGGAGAGAAAAAATCTATGTACTCGAACATTTGCTAGAAGGCTACTCGTATAAAGATATTGCCTACAAGTACGGAGTCTCCACGGGAGCCGTTAAAAATTGGGGAAAAGCAGCTCGCAAAAAGCTAAAAGCCTCGCTTCTTCAAGAGTAAGAAAAGGAGGAAGCTTATCATAAGCTTCCTCCTTCCGTTCATATGTGTAGTCCAAACGATTGTTCATATGTAGGACAAGTTTATTCGATAAATCGAACGCATTATGCCAAGACAACCGGACTTTCTAAACAGTAATTACGGATAACAGCCGCTCTGGCCAGCTTTTTTTCTAAACTATAATAAGAAAGCTTCACTGGAATGAACGTTCCATCTTTGAAGTGAATTAGCATGGAGGTTGGATCAACTGTAGCAAGCGTGTGTGAAGTATGAACATGAGAGGCAAAAATCCAAGCGCAGCCATAGTCATTTGGCGAAGATGTCGGAAACGCAATGATGGCTTGTGAACGATTAATAACAAGCGGCGTAAGCTGTTTGTACGGAAACATTTTTCGAACGGCGGCAATCGATCCCTTAAACGTACTTAATTCCCGAATGCACGCTTCTTCTAATAATTGCTTACACGTCTTGCTTAGCATGTATTCTCCTGCTGCGTCCAGCACCTTCGTTCGGTGCACAGGATCGTTCACTGGAATCAATGCTTTTGTCGTCAAACCAATTTGATAGTTTTCATCATTTGTCATACATCTACCCCCTTTGCTACTTTATAACTATTCTATACTATCGAAAAGAGGAAAATCTAGTCTTTTTTTCTCATTATTTTAAATATTTCGAATATATTTTTTATCCAAAGAAAAAAGCGCTGAAACCAGCGCTTTTCTTTTAAATAAAAATGTCTAAAATAAGAACCATTGCAAAAGCTGCAAACGATAGAATCGTTTCCATCACTGTCCACGTTTTTAACGTTTGAGCCACTGACATATTGAAGAATTCTTTGATTAACCAGAAGCCAGAATCATTTACGTGCGATAGCATCACAGAACCTGCGCCTGTTGCTAGCACCAATAGCTCTGGGCTTACGTTTGGCATCGTTGCTGCGATAGGCGCGACAATACCTGCTGCTGTTGTCATTGCTACTGTTGCCGAACCAACTGCTGCACGAATTAATCCTGCAATTACAAATGCAAGTACGATAGGAGAAAGATGTGCGTCTTGAGCAAATCCTGCAATCGCGTCACCTACACCGCTTGCTGTTAAAATTTTATTAAAACCGCCGCCTGCACCAATGATTAAAATGATCGAAGCAACAGGTCCAAGACATTCGTTTGTGAATTTTAATAAATCATCTTTGTTGTACCCTCTTGCAAAGCCAAACGAATAAAAAGCAAAAACTAGCGAAATTAACAGCGCTACGATTGGACTTCCGATAAAGTTTGTTACGTAGCGAATCGTACTTGTTTCTGGATAAACAAACCCAGTGATTGTTGCTAAAAGCATTAACAGTACCGGAAGTAAAATCGTAAATAATGTAATTCCGAAGCCAGGAAGATCTTTATGCTTCGACTCTGTGAACTGCTCCATAATTTCACCCGTTGGCTCTACGTGAACACGGCGTGAAATGAACGATCCGTAAATAGGACCCGCCACGGCTGCAGCTGGAAATGCCACAACTAATGAATACAAAATCGTTTTACCTAAATCTGCTTTAAAGATATCCACCGCTAGCATCGCTGCCGGATGCGGAGGTACCAAACTGTGAACAACGGCTAAACCGGCAATTAATGATAAACCAATTTTAATAAGTGACGTACCCGTATGCTTGGCAATTACAAACACAAGCGGAATTAATAACACAACGCCAACTTGGAAAAAGACCGGGATACCGCAAATAACAGCTACAACCATCATTGCCCAGTGTACGTTCTTTTCACCGAACACTTTAATTAACGTGCGGGCAATACGCTCGGCTCCGCCTGACTCTGCCATCATTTTACCTAACATCGTTCCAAGACCAAGAACAATCGCGATAAATCCTAAAACGCTCGCTACTCCTTCTTGGAAAGCCGTTACGATATCAGGCAGCTTCATACCTGAAATAAGACCCATAAACAAAGCCGCAACAATCAGTGCTACGAACGGATTTGTTTTAAATTTAGCAATTAAAAAGATAAGTCCAACAATCGATACAATCGCATACAGCAAAAGACTTGCTTCATGACTTAATCCGAATACTGAATTCATATGTTCATCCCCTTAGTGTGACCATTTTTCATGTACGTACATCCAAATAATGTATACGCTTTCAAATATTTTCTAAAGTGAACGCACATCGTACGTTCACTTCTTTCTATTTACTTAGTAATTCAACCGTTTCTCGAAGCGTTGTTTTGGCTCCAACATTCCCAGGGAAAATGATGTATGCAATGCCTGGAAACTTGCTTTCCTCTCCCGTTACCCATACCGGAATGCCGGGCTTGATTTGTCCAGCAACCGTCGCACGCTTTACAGATAAGCCGTTTACGCCAATATCACTTGACGTAATGCCGCCTTTTGCGACGATAAAGTTTGGACGAACGTTTAAGCGGCGAACAATGCTTGTAACCGCATCTGAAATTTTCACCGATAATTTAAGCTCTTCTTCTTTTTTGCCCTCGCCAAGATCTAAGCGCTCGCGTCTTGTATACACAGCTACCGTTTGACCTTTGGAAATAAGCTTTTCTGCTTCATTGATAATACAGTTCACTTCTTCTTCAAACTTTTCAGGTTCTAAGACAAGATGACAATCAAATTCAATAAATTCAATGAAGCTGCATTTCTTTAATTCTTCTAACTGCTCTGTTGTTTTTTTAACATGCGAACCAACCATAATTAATCCGCCATTTGACGACTTTTCTTTAATGAGCTCTTCTTTTGTTAAAAGGGCTTTGTCGCTCACGCCGCCCATCACTTTTGTTAGAGCCGCAGCGCTTCGATACATAAAGTGCTTTCCAAGCTTCATCGCGTGAAGAAGCGCAATCGTCACAACTTTCACGTCTACATAATCCACTGCGTTCACGATCACTTTGTTAAAGTCTTTCACTTCCATTAACTGATTTGTGATCGTCACTAAATCAAGTGCACGAATGCTCCCGAGCGAAATATACGTCGTATGACTTGCTTTGAATTTTCCTCCTGACTTTTCTTCTACCCACTCGCCTAAATGAGATTTACTGTAGCCAAACGTACGGTCTTTTGCAAACTCCGTTTCTCCTGCCGGCACTAAGTAGTCTTCATCCTGCACGTAGTGAATGTTATCAACTGTGAATCGTCCGCCTTCTTTAAAAAAAGGAAAAATAACTTCACCATGGAGCACTTGATTGGAGTGCTGTTCAACCGTTTTCTTTAACACTTCTGTTTCTAACGGATAGTGACCGCGAAGAGTTGAATCACCTCTGCTGATAATTAAAAACTCTTTATCTACTTCAGCCGCTACCTCTGTAATAACAGCGGCAATGTCCGCGTGGGCTTTTTCCGTTTCAGAAGCGGTAAATCCGCGTGAATTTGTTAGAATAAAAAACATGGAGTTTTCTTCTAAAAATCCTTGCTTGATACTGTCTTTGCTCCAGTCTGTATAAACAGAAATCCCGTTAACCGTTTGAACACCCGTTGGATCATCATCTAGCACAATGATTTTTTGATTAAACGTCAGCAGCTCATCATCCAGCATTTTTTGTACAAGTGCTTCATCGACCGCTGGAATGTTTTTAAACACATCGCTTACAAGACGTTTTTCCTGCTGTTTAATCATGCTTCCACCTTCTTTTTCACTTCAACGTTTGCTAACTTTTCATAGTACTGCACAATTCCGCCGTGATCATCGCTTGCTTTTCCGTCTACTTTTAACGCGTGGAAAATTTCAACAAGCTGACTTGAAAGCGGAAGCGGTACGCCAATGTCATGAGCCGTTTCCATCACGTTTGTCATATCTTTTAAGTTAATATCAATGCGTCCGCCTGCTACAAAGTTGCGGTCTAAAATAAGCGGCACTTTTGCATCTAATACAGCGCTTCCAGCTAATCCGCCGCGAATTGCTTGATACATTTTTTCAACGTCAATGCCTGCTTTGGCTGCTAGCACAAGTGCTTCAGACATCGCTGCAATGTTTAAGTTCACAATCACTTGGTTCGCAAGCTTAGCCGTTACGCCGCTTCCGTTGTCTCCAACAAGCGTTACTTCTGCTCCCATCGCATGAAGAATAGGTGAAACGCTTTCAAAGACATGCTCATTTCCTCCGACCATAATCGCAAGCGTACCGTCAATTGCTTTTGGCTCTCCGCCGCTAACCGGAGCGTCTAGCATGTGAATTCCTTTTTGTGCAAGTTCAGCCGCAATTTCTTTTGATGCTACCGGTGAAATGGAGCTCATATCAATGATAACGCTTCCTTCTTTAGCGCTATGAATTAACCCTTCTTCTCCAAGAACCACGCTTTTTACATGATGTGAAGCCGGAAGCATCGTGATCATCACGTCGCTGTTCACTGCAACTTCAGCAAGGCTTGCTGCTCCAAATCCTCCTGCTGCTTTCACTTCTTCCACTGCTGCTTTATTAATATCGTAAACCGTTACCTCAAAACCTGCTTTTAATAAATTGAGCGTCATCGGTTTTCCCATAATTCCAAGTCCAATAAATCCAACGCGTTTTGTCATTTTCGTTTCCTCCCCTTGTTGTATACGTTTTCAAATAGTGTTTTAAAAAAGAATGTATACATCAAAATATTTTTTGTATACATTTTTGATAATTTTGTATACACTCATCATATTCGCATTTTATTTATTTGTCTAGCGTTTTTTTAAAATGAAATTTATTTCCAAAACCGAAATTTTCCGTCCCACGTTTTCACAAGTTATAGTATGATTTGGGTATACGCGTACAAAATGATAAAAAATAAAGAGAGAAAGAGACGAGATTTTCTCGTGTCGAATGCTAGAGGTGAAGTAGAGTATGTTAAGAAATCAAGGTTCTCGTTCGTCTCATCACCCTTCTTATGAGATGATTCGAGATAAAATTTTAAATGGTGAGCTTGAAGGCGGTACAAAAATCGTCGAAGAAAAATTAGCGAGCGAGCTTGGATTCAGCCGAACGCCAATTCGTGATTCCATTAGACGGTTAGAATATGAAGGACTGATTGTTCGAAAAAAAGTCGTGTCGCCGACAGAAAAAGATTTACGCAACTTGTTTGAAGTGCGAATGCTGCTAGAAGGCTCAGCTTCTAAAGCTGCCGCGACTTTTTTGTCTGATAACGAATTAGAAGAATTAAAGGAATGCGTAGACATCGGAAGAAACGGCTCGTTTGAAGAAATTATGAGTGCAAATGAACGTTTTCACGCCATTATTGTGAACGCAAGCAACAATGACGTAATGATTAACATCATCGACCGCATGCAGTCGATCATTTACTTGTTCCGCCATACCGTGGTGTTTTACAACCGCCCGTTTTTAATTGACGAGCATGAAGACATTTATAAAGCTATTAAAGAACGCAATGCTGAAAAAGCACAAACGTTAATGCAAGAGCATCTTCAAAAAGACTTAGAGTTTTGCCTGCATTTGCTTCAGCGAAGACAATAAAAAAGCTGCCAATCGGCAGCTTTTTTATACGTACATCTTTTCTTTTACAGAAATATCAGCTAACTGTCCGCTGCTGTTTTTGAACACCACGTGTTTTTTTGAAAACTTCGTTGGCGAATCAATACCGGCTGCTGCGGCTAAATTAAACAATCCTTCACGTAATGATAGCACGTAGTTGCACACGCGGTATGACTTTTCTTCAATAATAAGCGCTTTTTGCAGCTTTGGATCTGTTGTCGCTACGCCGACTGGGCACTTATTGTTGTGACAAACCTGCGCTTGAATACAGCCAACAGAAAACATAAAGCCTCTGGCAATATTAACGCAGTCGGCACCCAGTGATAAAGCCGTCGCAATTTTATCAGCCGTTAACAGCTTGCCCGATGCAAAAAGTTTTACTTGATCACGAACGCCATATTTTTTAAGCAGGTCATCCACAAAAGGAAGTCCTGAAAACAGCGGTACCCCGGCTCCGTCCGCTAGTTCTTGAAACGATGCGCCCGTTCCGCCTTCTGCTCCGTCGATCGTAATAAAATCAGGTCCGCTTCCTGTCTCTTTCATATAGGCCGCCATTTCTTCAAGATCATTTGTGTTTCCGACAACCATTTTAATGCCTACTGGCTTGCCGCCCACATTTCGAAGTTTTTCAATAAACTGGAACATTTCAGGGTACGATGCAAACTCTTTAAAGCGGTTTGGACTGTCTACCGATTCTCCTGGCTTCAAGTTGCGGATTTCTGCGATTTCTTCCGTTACTTTTGAACCGTCCACGTGACCGCCTCGCGTTTTAGCTCCTTGGGCGAGCTTAATTTCAAACGCTTTGATTTGCTTCATTTCACTTTTCTTTTTAAATTCTTCCCACGAAAATTCGCCTTCTTTTGTCCGAACGCCAAAAAGCCCGGGACCAATTTGAAAAATGATATCGACGTTTCCTTTTAAATGATACGGTGACAGTCCGCCTTCTCCCGTGTTCATCCACGTGCCGCCTGCTCGTCCTAAACCTAGTGATAAAGCCGTAATCGCGTGGTCACCCAACGCTCCAAAGCTCATGGCTGATTGACCGATTAATCCTTTTACAACAAACGGATTTTTGCATGAAGGCCCTATAACGACCGCTTCTTCATCCCTCAAATAAAACGGATCCGCTTCTTTTTCTTCTCGGTGCTCTCTTCGGCTGAATAAGTTATCCGCGTCCATTTTATATACTTTCGTTTTAATTTTTTGTGTATTATCCGCTTTCATTTCATCGCGCTGCTTTGGAAACACCGCGTTTCGAATATAATAGCCGGGTTCGCTAAAATCACGCTCTGAACCAAACCCCATCATTCGGTTGAGGTACTTGCCTGACTTAACGGTTTGCTCGTATTGATTTCTAGAAAACGGCTTGCCTTCATTATTATTTAAAAATAAATACTGACGCAGTTCAGGCCCCATCTTCTCAAAAATATAGCGTATTTTACCGAGCAGCGGATAGTTTCTCAAAACCGAATGCTCTTGTTGTTTTTCATCTTTCATCCAAAGAATAATAGCCATAATAACCGGCACTACAATCACAAGCATCATGACCGCACCAAAAATAAGTAAAATGATTTCAAACACTCCCATGATATCCCTCCTAAAAAGACTCTCCTGTAAGGAGAGTCACTGATTAAAGCATTCTGCTTAGTCCTTTACGAAGCGGCGGCATTTCAAGCTCGTGTTCTTTGAAGAACTTTTTCATGATATGCTTCGAATAATTGGCTGCTTGTCCAAATGAAATTTTGCCTGGAAGCGGCGGTTCATCCGCAATAACAACATCAATCACAACAGGAACATTCGCAAGCGCTGCTTTTTCAAACGCTGTTTCGAGCTCCTCGTATTTTTCAACGCGGTAGCCAATTCCTCCGCACGATTCAGCGAACTTCGCAAAGTTCATTTCACCAAGCTGCGTTTGGTAATCCAAATGACCTTGAATTGCTTGTTCATATTTAATCATCCCGATTTCACTGTTATTAAGGACGACGACAACAATCGGCAGCTTATACTTCACAGCCGTTACAAAATCTTGCATCACCATCGTAAAGCCTCCGTCACCGCATACGGCTACTGATTGTTTTTCAGGATGCGCAAGCTTTCCTGCAATGGCTGCCGGAAGTCCGCAGCCCATCGTTGCCAGCCAGCTGGACACCACAAATTTTTGATTTGTCATGCGGAAATGTCTCGCCATCCATACCGTCACGTTCCCGACATCAACAGATACAATCGCATCATCATCAACGATTTTTTGAAGCTTAGGAATGACTTGCTGCGGCTTGATTGGCGTACTCACTTCATTTTCCTCTTTTTCTACGTGTTTCCACCAGTTTTCCATATTAACTTGACACTCTTCTAAAAAACGGCGATTTTCTTGATAATCTAAATTATGCGTAAGCTGTGACAGCGTCGTTTTAGAGTCACCGACTAAGCCGATTGATACAGGGTAGCGTCTGCCAATTTGTGTGGCATCTGAGTCCAGCTGGATTGCTTCGGCTCCATCTGGTAAAAATTCACGGTATGGATACGAAGTCCCAACCATAATTAACAAATCGGTTTCTTCCATTGCTTCATACGCCGGCTTCGTCCCGAGCTGCCCGAGCTGTCCTAGATTATAAGGGTGACGGTCAGGCAGTATTCCTTTAGCGGGCAGCGTAAAAATAACCGGCGCTGCAATTTTCTCCGCAAACTGCGCTAGTTCAAGCTTCGCATGCTTTGCACCTGTTCCTGCTAAAATAACCGGTTTTTTTGCATATTTAATGGCTAAAAGCGCTTTAGCTACATCTTCTGGGTCACTGTGAGAAATGGATTTTGATATATTGGCAATTGGCGTTTTTTCATCAATTTTAATCGTTGAAGATGGGATATCATCTGGAATGACTAATACCGCGACGCCTTTTTTCGCATAAGCCGTTCGAATCGCTTGCTGAAGCAGATGCGGAAACGATTCAGGCGAGTCTACGCGGTGATTAAACACCGACACGTCGTCAAAAACACGTTCTAAGTTCACTTCTTGAAACGATTCGTTGCCAAGCTTCGCACGAGGCACTTGTCCAGCTAGCACTAACACCGGTGCACCGTCTGCTTTCGCATCATATAAGCCGTTTAACAGATGAATCGCACCCGGCCCTCCAATCGACAGACACACGCCGATTTTGCCTGTAATTTTAGCGTAAGAAGATGCCGCAAGTGCGCCTACTTCCTCGTGACGGACTTGAATAAATTCAATTTCATCTTTTTCACTGCGCAGATTGTCCATAAAATGATTGATGGAATCTCCTGGCATACCGAAAATGTGATCGATCTTCCATTCTTTTAATACCGACATAGCTGCTTTGCCAGCTGTAGTTTTTATCATATTCAGTCTTCCTTTCTTTAACGTTGTTTCTATTCCATACCACAATCAAAGAAAGACAAAACAAGGGACTTTCCCGTTTTTATGGAAAAGTCCCTTGTTTTCAGCTAAATAATTTAAATAAACTAAATTTTTTCATCGGCTCAGGGTCTAATTGATGCACCGGACGACCGTCGATAATCGCTTCTGCATTTTCAATAAAAAAATAAAGTTCTGACGCACCGTACATATCGGAAATGTAATCATACGCTTTTGAAAGTGAATAGTCGTGGTAATTGCGAGCATGAACGCCAGAGGCAATCACGTGGGCTAAGCGGTATTTAATAAGGGTAAGCGCCGCTTTTCTTTCTTTTTTGCCGTTTAAACCGAGAATACTAGCGGCGCTCAGCTGAACGAGTACGCCTTTTTTAACAAGCTCATACAAACGCTCAGGGTGATCTCGGAAAATCGGATGACATTCTGGTGAACGTAGAATAGGCACAACGCCTTTTGTGAGAAGATCATACAGCGTTTTTTCAAAATAAGGTGAGATATCATATTCAGGCAGTGAAAGAAACAAATATTTATCCGTGTGATTAAGCGTAAGAAGCTGATTTCGCTCATAGTTTCGCAGAAGCTGAGGCGATAAAGGGACAAGCTGACCTGGTAATACTTGAAGAGGAATATATGAATTTGTAAGCCATTCATTAGCTGCATTCACATAGAGAAATAAATGGTGTTTCATAAACTCTTGATCGCTGTCATAAAGCGGCGTCGCCACAACCGATTGAACGCCTTGATCCGCTAAGGAGCGTGCCATCTTCAAAAAGCCGTCTACTTCCTCAGGTCCGCTATCGATATTAGGCAATATGTACGTATGAATATCAATCACTTTATTTCCCTCCCTGCGTTTTGTATAGCTCTATTCTACGACGATTTCTCGTGTGAAACTATGTATTCTTCTCGACATTTACCACCACGAACCCCGGAAAACTGCGTACTTTCCTGTCATCTACTCAACTAACAATATTTTACTATCACTCTATGTGAAAACGCAAACATAATTTGTAAAATAACTCCAAATAATGATGATAAAAGAAGGGATTGAAATAGGTCTTTGTATGCAAATACCCTGATTAAACAGAAGTTAATCAGGGTACAAAGGGAAAGTTTAAAAGATTCCTAGGAATTTTGTTTTTTTGATGCGTTCAGGTTCTTGTTTATAAACAGCCTTCCCGCTCGCAATAGCCTCAGCATTTTCCATGAAATGATAGAGCTTGCTGTTGCCGTATTTTTTAGAAACGGCTGAATAAGCTTTTTGCAGGCCGTACTGCTGATAGTTTTCACGATTTACACCTGATGCAATAACGTGTGCTAATCCGTGATCAATGAACTGATAAGCTGCTTTTTTAGCTTTACTGCCGTTGCCGCCCAGCACACTTTGTGCAGACAGCTGAACGACTGCTCCATTTTTTACGAGCTTGTACAAATGCGGAGGGTTCTCCACAAATAATGAATGGCACTCAGGCTCATTTAAAACCGGTACAATACCTTTTAGCTGAAGCTCGTACGCAATATTTTCTAACACTTCAATTTCCACGTCTTGCGGAATGTGTAAAAACATATATTTTTCATTTTCATTTATTGTCATCGTGTAATACTCTTCATTTGATACAATCATATTGGTAGAAGCAATTACTTTTTGACCTGGTAAAACGCTTAACGAAATAGAAGATTTTCTTAACCATTCATTTGCAAGATCGACACCTTCTCTACAGCTGGAATCTTTTCCGTCATAAAGAGGTGCTGCTACGGCTTCTGTTACTCCTTGTTTCACTAATACATTTGCCATTTCTAAAAACTCTTCTACACTCTTGGGACCACTGTTCACATTTGGCAAGATATTGGTATATATATCTATCATTTTTTTCTCCTCTTTCTATGCCTCAGATCATGGATAGTATTCCATGAATTATATTATATCATAGACCCCTACCGACTTTTCTATATAAAGGAAAATTGCTTCTTATGTATATATTTTATGTCCTACAAGCTCCCATTTTGTCTTGAAATGCATTTTACAAGTATTTTTCTTTTAAAAGAACAAGCCTAACCGAATGGTTAGGCTTGTTCTTTACTGGCTAGACTTAGAATTTGTAAAATAGTGTTCTAAATACTGTGCCCATAGCTGTTCTCCCTTGTCATTAGGCTGACCAGGCGCTTGAGTTAAATACGCTGAAATCTTTTCTGACTGATAGTCTGGCCATGCTTTCCAGTGATTGATATATTCATAGCCATTTTCTTTTGCAAAATCTTCTAACGCCTTGGCATCAGATGGGTAATTATTTGCTTTATAAACAGGAGCTGACGGCTGAAGAATCGTAATCAGCTGTTCATTTTGGCGTTTTAAGTAAGTTAGGATAATATCTACATTGTCTAGCGTATTCTCAATACCTACTACGCCGTTATCATTTAAAAGAAACGGTTCAAACAGCAAAACATCTGGATTTGCCTTGGCAATTTCTTTATATGTATCGCTTTTGATGAATTGTAAGGTTGTCATATTCTTATATTCACGGACTTCAACTTGGATTAAGGAAGAACCATATGTATCTTCAATTTTTTTCTTCAACAGCTCGGCCCAAGTAGCTTTTACTTCTTCTTGCGGTGCTGATCCAACAATAACTAGCTTCAATGGCGTTTTGGTTTGCTTAGCTTTTTGAATTTTATTTTGAATAGATTCTGGAAGGTTCTGAGCGTTCTCTTTCCAATTAGTTTCTGCATTACTTGCATCACTGGAAACTTCAACTTTGGTTGGTCTGGAAACAGATTGTTCTGATACCCTGTTGTTCCAATACACTTTTCCGGCTGAAATGGCGGCAATAAAAACGATGACTGCTAGAATATTAATCCAAATTTTCATATATTGTCTCCCTTACTATATCTTTCTTTTTTGTTCTTATTATAATATAATTTGTAAGTAAGTGCAGGAAAATGATTAAATTTGTCATTTTTTCAGTAATTTTGATGCAGAAATTTTTTTCAAGATAAGAATAATGACTTACATAGGTACTTCATTTATTTTATCAATATATTAAGTAAAGGAAGAGACAATGAATATGGAAGAATCTCAAACTCGCAAGCGTAAAAGGAAAAAGCCAAAGAAAAAAAGAGCATTTAAAATTATTATGGGTATTATTGTATTATTAATCCTTGGTGTAGGTGCTTACGCCTACAGTGTTTGGCATTCTGTCGAAAAAACATTCACGCAAACTCATGAGCCTTTAAAACGTGATGTATCGGAGAAAAGATCTGAGAAAGTTTCATTCAGTGACAAAGATCCTATTTCAATATTACTTTTAGGAGTGGATCAGCGTGCAGGGGACCGCGGGCGTTCTGACTCATTAATTTTAATGACGGTGAACCCAAAAGATCAATCGATGAAGATGGTCAGCATTCCTCGTGATACGCGCACAGAGATTGTTGGAAAGGGAACGACTGACAAAATCAATCACGCCTATGCATTCGGCGGTGTCGATATGGCTGTTAATACAGTTGAAAAGTTCTTAGATGTACCGGTTGACTACTATGTACAAGTTAATATGGAAAGCTTTAAAGACATTGTGGACGCAGTTGGAGGCGTGACAGTGAACAACGACTTGGACTTTAATTATGATGGATACAGCTTTAAAAAAGGAAAGCTTACGCTAGACGGAAAAGAAGCTCTTGCTTACTCCCGCATGCGTAAAGAAGATCCTCGCGGAGATTTTGGACGTCAACTGCGCCAGCGTCAAATTATTGAAGGTGTTATTGAAGAAGGAGCAAGCGTTCAATCTCTAGCAAACTACGGCAATATCTTAGATGCAATTGGAACGAATGTTAGAACAAACCTTACATTCGACGATATGAAGCAAATTCAATCAAACTATAAAGATGCTCGTCATAACGTAGAGCAGCTGCAAGTAGACGGTCAAGGTGAGAAAATTAACGGCATTTACTACTACGCAGTTTCAGATGCGACGCGTCAAGAGTTGTCTACTAAGTTAAAAGATCATTTAAATGTAAAATAAAAATAAAGCCGTCTTTTTTAAGAAAGACGGCTTTATTTTTATTTTATTTGTTTACCTTCTTCTTTATCTCGTTCTACAAAAGATATAATCTTGATCTTGTTCGTTTTTATATTTGTATATATTTTAATATAATAATTCTTGGATTGATAGAAATACAGACCTTCTTTGTCATTAATAAACAACGGTTTCTTCTTTAGTAATGATAAGATATCTTCTGTATCTTCATCTACATTTCTTAACGATACCTCGGTGACCATATTATTTAATGCCACATATTGAACAGATCCATAATTTAGTAAAGTTCCATCGTTTGATTCATACTGATTTGTTAAAGGTAAAGCTTGATTTTCCATTAAGTTCTTCTGAGTTTCACTTAACGGACTTAACAGCTTACTTATACTAATATTATATTTTGATCGTACAAGCGAGTCCAGCGAATCAATATTTTTATTTGTTAGCGTTGACTGCTGTTCAGTATAAGGTGTTAAAAGAGCTGAACTAACCCAGCCTTCCTTGCCTTGTCCTGCATTCAATTTTACCCATTTTATATCTTCAGCAGGATCTTTTTTCTCTTCAAGAACTTGATATATTTCTCCAAACGACAGAACCGCTTTTTGGTTGCTCTCTAAATCCGGCTCTTCTCTGACAAAAGCAGTTTTTGTATTAATGACTACTTTCCCAGCTTGTTGTTTGTTTTGAGCCGTGCCGCTGGTAGAAGACTGTTTTTTACTCTCTGTCTGTTTCGCTGCATGGCTGGCGTTTTGTGCTGCATAAACAGCATATCCCGCACTTCCTAATAAAATAACGGCTGCTGCTGGCAGCAATACCTTTTTTGCAAAACTTTTTTTGCCAGAGACACTCTTTCGCTTAGTTCCTATTCTTTTTGAACGCGATAAACTCAGTGATTCAGCAGATTGTTCTTGCGAATGTTCACCTGCGTCTTTTGAAACCGAGGTGCCGTTATTCAATAATCCGTGTGAAAATTCATTAAGCTGTTTTTCACGGAACTGTTCCCGCTCTTCTTTAGACATCTTATTATATTCTTTTAAAAACTGACCGTATTGGTCCGCTACTTCATTAATGTCCCCATACTCTTTTACATGTCCGTAATGGATCCAAAGAGCCTTTGTACAAAAACTTTTCACTTGAGACAATGAGTGACTGATAAAGAAAATGGTTTTGCCGTTTTCCTTAAATTCATTCATTTTTTCTAAACATTTATTTGTAAACGTTTGATCTCCAACAGACAGCGCTTCGTCAATAACAAGGATGTCCGGGTCAATATTAACCGATATAGCAAAACCTAAACGGGATTTCATACCGCTTGAATAGGTTTTTACAGGCTGATTAATAAATTTTCCAATATCAGCGAATTCTATAACTTTTGGCGTAATCTCTTGAATTTGCTTTTTGGTCAGCCCCATCATTAACCCTTTAAGTTCAATGTTTTCTAGACCTGTTAACTTGTTGTTTAACCCTGCGCCAATAGCAATCAGCGATGCACTGCCTTTAATATCAACCGTTCCTTCATTTGGCATTGTAACGCCTGCAATTAAATTAGATAAGGTACTTTTTCCGGATCCGTTTAATCCTATAACACCTACAATTTCCCCTTCATCTATGGCAAAGGAGATATTATTCAGCGCATAGTGATACTCTCCTTTGCCGCGATTCCAGAACAAATCTTTTACTTTCTCTATTTGCTTATTATACATTTTGTATTTTTTTGTTACTTGCTGAAACTTGACTTTATAACTCATATACCTGATTCACCTTTTATAAATAGTCAACAAACTGCTTTCTGAATTTTACATGAATCGCCGAACCTAATATAAGCAACAACAGAATGACACTCCAAAATATAATCGTATATGGAGAGTGAATAAAATTCCAGCTGCCTTTTAGCAGAGATTCACGATAACCGTCTACGATATAATAAAAAGGATTCATCGCAAAAATCTCTTTTAGCAATTGAGGCGTGTTATCACTCGGCAACCATAAAATAGGAGTTACATAAAACAACATACGTGTAGCTGTCTGAATAAGCAAGTGAATATCTCTTACCATTGTAGATAAAGTAGATGTTACGAACGATAAAGAAAGCAAAAAGCAAAATGACGACAGCATAAAATACAATAGACTAATAATATTTATGTGGTGGATACCTTGAGACGTAATCACAATAATCGTTAGCATAGCTACAAGTATTAAGTGCGTGTAAAGCTGTGCAACCACTACATATGTAGGTATGACACTCAGAGGAAAATTCATTTTCGAAACTGAATTTAACCTCGCATAGACTGAGTTAGAGCCTTGAAGAATGGCAGCACTAATAAAAAACCAAGGGATTAAGCCACAAATTAACCAAACAAAGAAAGGGATTTCGTCAACATCTTGACCTCCGCGTACTCCTAGACCGAACACAACCCAGTAAACCCCAATTTGAAATAAAGGATTCAAAATAATCCAAAGTCCACCTAATAGGTTGTCCGCATACGATTTTTTCAACTCGTAAGCTGATAGTCTACCAATCATGTAGAGATTTTGAATTTGTTCTTGTATTACGATTTTAATTGATTTCATATCATAATTCCTTTTGTACAATTTATTGAGAAATACACTTTACTTCTCAATGATTAAGCCTGCTCTAAATCTTGATTAATTGTTGCAAAGACATTTTCTGCTTCAAGATAGTTCTTTACAACAATACGATGTAATTTCTTTAAAAACTGCTGATAATAGTTCATTTCAAAATGAACGTGGAAGATTCCCCAAGGGTGACCTTCATAAGAGATATACTTCTCTTCTGTTAAATCGATTGCATCTACTTGATAATTTTCTTGAATATAACCATCCAGGAGTTCCCAATATTGATTTAATGCCTGAACATTGACAGAAGAAGCTATGGTTTTGACCTGGCCTTCATTGTCATAATAAGAATCTGTAAAGCGCGCTTTATGAAGAACTACTTTGCAAGTAGGCAATTCTGCTTGAAGAAAAGCAAATAGGTCGTTAACCGCTTTTTTCCAAATTTCCATATATTCACCCTGGTTGTTTTGCAGGGTAATCGCATCATGATTTTTTAATTCCTTGAAATAACTAGTTTTAGCTAACTTCCAGTAATTATTAGTTAAAAAACTATCCGTCACACGAAGGCATCCAAAGAAGATGTCTCCAAACAAATCAATAATTAAATAATCAGGCTGCTGCTTTTTTAAATCCTCTAAAAACTGCTTCTGAAAATCAGTTTTAACATTCCATGTGTCCCAATCATTTAAGTTATCAATTTTGTCCTTCGGAAACGCTAAAGGAGGAGCCATTAAACTGATAATAGAAGATTGATTTTGCAAAGAAACACACTCGTAATTTTTTTTGTAGTCAGGATTAAATTTGCTGTTAAAATTATCACGTGTAACACATGAACCCAATACTGCTACTTTTACTGTGTCATTCTTTTTTCTTTCAATCCACATGGCTGCATAAGGTTCGCTGCTGTTTAGCTGAATAGTATATAATTCATTATTTAACTGCGCAGGGTTGTCCACATGTACATTCGTTGCCACTGCCGTATCGTTCATGATGTACTGCATAGAGACGTCTTCTTTAGATATAGTCTTATACAAGTGTACACTATTTTGAAGAGGTATACGAAATACAATTGTATTTAAATTCGGCCTGCTCTCAATGGCATATCTTTTTCCACTTATAGTCGCATAGCAATCCTGTGGCAGAACCGTTGCCTTCATTTCAACAGTAAGAATCAAATCTGATTTTTCTAAAGAGCATTCAATGACTTTTGCCGCAAAGTCTGTTTTAGTGTAAATAGCCACTGTTTTTTTATTTGTGCTATACGGTTTGATCCAATGAGTGCCCCATACTTTTTCGTTCATATATTTGATTTTAGTTACATCAAAGTCAGCTAGACTCAACTCGTAAACTTGCTCTTCTGCTTTAATAGCAACATCTACAATCTCTTCAACAGATACTGACTCACCTTTTAAGTGATATAAATCATTCAAGTTAATAGTGACTGAGTTATCCAATGAGATTTTTTGCGAATAAGTTATGCTTTTATTTCTATGTTTAGCACGTCTTGTTAACAATAACTCAGCTGGTTTTGACTTGAGTTCTTTCGGAATGTTTAAGGCTATTTCTATGATAGCACTATCTCTATATTTAATGTTTTCTACTAGTAAATTCATGACCCACCTATAATTAAGTATGACTTCTCTTCGTATAAGAAGAGCTTCTTATATGAAGAAAATGCAACATTACTATTGCATTTTCTTCATCCTGACCAGAGCTTTTGCTTTTATAAATCATTAAGACGTTTTTTGCTTAATAACGTTATAAATACGCTGACAATTATTTTGATCTTTATATTTAAAAATCCGCTGTGAATTTTCAAGATATTGCTTGTTTGCTTTAAAAGCGTTGTTTACCACTGATCCAATAGCTGACATTAATTGATTTTCATTTGAAACAATCATTCCCAGATGGTTGTATTGGATTTCTTTTACTTGTGTATGGTGATTATTGTGCGGATCAAACTGATACATAATAACCGGTTTATCCATATACAAGAAATCGCTTGATACCGAAGAATAATCCGTAATTAACAGCGAACTTTCTTTTAAGAGCTCTGAAACAGTAGCCGTACTTTTCACTAAAAACTCGATGTTCGGATGATCAACGACAAACTGATCCATAAATTTTTGCATTTGGCTGTGAATGTAAAACTTCACAGGAATGTTATGACGTTCAATCATCTTTAAAAACTCTTGATTGGTAATTAGATTTTTGTAAGCTTTATAATAATCCGATTTTAAAAAGCTATTTTTATTAATTTTAAATAAATGCCTTCTCCATGTTGGCATAATTAAAATTTGTTTTTTGACATCCAGTTCATGAAGATTATCAAAACGAGCTAAACCTGTTACAGCAACTTCATTCTCGCTGTAGCCCAGCGTGTTTTGAATAATTTTCTTTTCATATTCAGAGCTCGAAATAATAAGGTTTTGATTGTATCTCTCTTTATGTAAATAAGGAGAGATATTATGAATAATAACACCATGCTGTAAGCAGATATTGTATTTTTTAGCCAGCTGCTTTTTAAATAACTTTTTAAATGTTTCTTTCGGCCTTGGATATGAACACTCCTCAAACGTCCATGCGCTAATGTAAGTGCTAGCCACCAGCATATACAGCTGATGCTTAAAAGAAGAATGATGAATGACATTTCCATGTTTCTTTACTTTTTCAAGATGAGGAGAATCCTCATTAATAATATAGTAGACTTTTTGATTTGGGTAATGTTCTCGGCAGTACTTAAAGAAAAAGTAACCATTGTCTTCTGCTTGATCTTCACGTTCTCCTACAAGCCATACTTTACGGTTAAATAACGATGCCTTAACCAGACTAGCGGCAGCTAGTAAAACCCCTTTGTATAGAGATTGTTTTAAGCTGCGAAGCATGCTGCTCGCTTTTCTAAAAGGCTTTGTTACTTTCCATGAAAGCGACTCTTCTAAGCTGTACGGGTTCTTTTTAAAATACTGCTTATATTTATTTGTTTGCTCATACCAATGACGCTTACTTCTTAGTAATTTAATATATTCAGTAGCTTCTTCGTCCAAGTTCTTATCGAGCATCTTAAAAATCGGAATATAGCCGTCTATACCGCAGCTTTTGATTTCTTGAGAGCTAAATAAAGCTAACAGACTTCTTAGCTCATTATAAGCAATCGTTTGCTTTTCTTCTGTTAAATTATTTGTAAACGTATTTTTATCAATCAAGTAAAGCATATGAGTTAAAAGTTGAAATTTAATGGCTTCGTTTAATTCATTAGGTGCCTGCATTTGCAACGCTCGGTTAACCTCGCCAATGTGTCCAATCGATGAGCTGATATAATCTTCATCAAAGGTAAACCCATTTTTGTATTTTAATTTACCGATGTAGTTAAAAGAAAGCTCTTTTGTATAGACAAGAAAATGAAAAGCTTCAACGGCTGTACTTGTGACAGATTTAGATACTAACTGCGGATGCTGAAGCAGCGTATCTTTTTTTATTAATTTTAAAGACGTTAACGCATTAAATCCTTGTTTTATGACCTCAGTTGATGCATTAAAATTTGTTTTCACCGTTGAATCTGCATTGGCTGATACAAAATCCAGTCCTTTTTCTTCTGCCGTGTTATATAGCTCCTTGTACAAATGAGGTGAAATACTATAATTAAAATCAAAGAAGCTGATATACTTTCCTTTTAAAGAAGCAAAGTTTACCTCGCTTTCTTTTTGTACATGTATATTGGCCTCCTGAGACAATTTAGAAAGCTCAATTACTTCCTGAGACGTTTTTTCAACGGCTTGATCGAGAATCATCAATTCAATGTTTTCAAACCCAATCGTTTGTTCTCTTAATCTATTAAGAGTATCAATAAAATTAGTAAGATTACTTTCCTGCAAGAGTGCTACTATGCTGACTTTCATTTACATATCTCCTCTTAATTAGTTGTTTCAATTTAAAGTTACGGCTGCGTAAGATTTTTGTCATTTTCCATGAATAGCTTTTTCTGATTTTAGCGTGTTTTTTGTATTCTGCCTGTAGCTCAATACCTTGCTTGTACCACCAGCGTCTCGAAACAAGCATTTTATTATACTCTAGCGCTTCATCTATATATCCTTTATCAATTAAGCTGATAAAAGGACCTTCAAGCTTTAAATATTTTTCAATTAACTTTTTATCATACCCTTTAATAACGTCTTTAACTAAGTTAATCAAATAAAGTTTTGTATCCATTTGCAGACGGTTAAAGTCTGGGTCACACAGCTTCCATAATAGAGATCTCAGCGCGTTAATTTGAAAATAGGTGTATTCTTCACTGCCAAGCATCGGTTTTACGAGCTTTGCTGCTTTCACATCATTTTCAACTGTACTCACGATATCTCGCTGCGTTAATGATAAGTTTTTTGCATCATTTCTTGCTCGGTACATATAAATAACCTTCGGGATATAGCTGAATTTAGCTGCTTTAGTGAAAAGCTGCATGTCATAGTATTTGTCTTCGCCGTTTTTCATGCCTTCTACAAATGAAATGTTATGCTTTTTAATAAATGCTGTTTTAACAAGCTTTAAATAAACGGCTGTTTTCACTTGCAAAAAGAAAGGCACGCTTTTTATATCTACATTCAAGTACTGCTTATGTAACAAATAGTTTTTAAATGTAATATGCTCATACTCTCTGCCGTCTTCATCATCAAAGCTCACCATTTTCCCCATTACAAAGTCTGATTTATTTTCATTAGCGACTTGATAAAGAGCTTCGTACGCATCATGTGGAATATAATCATCCGGATCTAAAAAGATTAAGTATTCACCAGTTGCTTTTTCAATACCAATATTTCTTGGCTTCCCAGGAGCGCCCGTATTTTCCTCTAAATGAATCGATTTAAAATGAGGGTACTTCTGAGAATATTGATTCATGATCTCAGCTGTGTTATCCGTAGAACAATCATTAACCATAAGGACTTCCAATTTTTCATGGCCGATTGTTTGATTCAACAAGGAGTTTAAGCACTCTTCGATATAACTTTCTACGTTGTAGATAGGTAGAATAACTGTAATTAATGGTTTATTCATTCATAATTCCCTCCACTCAATTGGTTGAATAGTAAATTGCTATGAGAATGTTCTTTTACAACATAATTTTGAATTTTATTAGCTTTATGAATAGAGAAGTGAGGAAATTGCTTTAATAGCTGAATCACTTCTTTTTCCGTTTCTACTCTCTCTCCAAATAAATCTTTTTTATGATCAATAGGACCTTCATTGTAATGCTTTGAATAAAAGTCATCATAATCGAACTGATAGAACAAAACAGGTTTATTCATATAAGCAAAATCGAACGATACAGTCGAATAATCAGTAAGCAGCATACTGTGACTTCTTAATAGGTTTTGAACGGTTTCTTCTCCTTGCTTCACAACCGTGATTCTTGGATGAAAAGCAGGAAATTCTCCAATTAACTTTTGCATTTGATAATGCGGAAAGAACGTAACCGTTAAATCTTTTTGTTCAAGAAAACGGTGAAATTCTTCGTTTTCAAGCAGAGACAAATAGCGTCTCCAATAATCAGAAGTAAACAGCTGCTGCTCTGTTTTAATCCAGCTTCTCCATGTTGGCATGATGAGAATTTCTTTGCCTGTGCTTGTATCTTTGAGCGCATCCCAGCGTGCAAGCCCCGTCTCAATTACCTCGTTTTCGCTATAACCAAATTCTTTCATTACGTGTTTTTTTTCGAACGGTGAAGAAACAACAAACTGACTATAATTCATTCTATTTTTATGAAGAACATGATTAACCCGGCTAACACCGATTACACCATGCTGAATAAAAATCTTTTCATTTTGCTGCCACTCTGGATAATACTTCATAATTTTTTTATACGATTCCGTATGCATGTTAGAAGTTTCAACGTAGCTGTTAATGGTTTTATGGGATATGAGTAAATAAAACGTGTGCTTCAGACTATTAAAATGAATAATATTTCCTAAATGCTTGATAAATTGATAATCTGGAGATTTCTTATCAATTACATAATAAATATTAACGTTTGGATGATTCTTGCGAATATATTGATACAAATGATAAGAATTATCTTGAGCCGTATCTTTTCGCTCACCAATCAGCCAAATTTGTTTTTTTACATAAAATAAACGAAACATTCTATATAATAGAATCGCTAAAAACGTATGGTAATCCTTAGCCTTCAAAAAGCTTCCATCATATCGAATATCTCTTTTTACTTGAACAGCAAAAGACTTTAATTTTCCTAGCATATTTACTTTTTTTAAGCTAATTTTCATTTGTGAGCGTGTGTTAAATGCTGTTTTGATTTGAATATTGTTCACCACATGGGTTTTCGTACGATTTCGCAGCTGAGCTAGCATCACTTTTATTGGTTCTTCCACTGTTACATCATTTACAGTCAAACGAATATATATCTGCCACTCACCTTGCTCAAGAAAATCGAATACATTGAGAGAAATCGTTTTAAAGCCAGCATCTTGGTAATCAATTTGATTATGTGAAAATAAATAACTCACGTCTGTTCGTAAATCCTGCTGCAAAGGAACTGCTTTCTCTTTACCTCGGCATTTAAATAGCAAATCCTTTTGCATTCCTTGAGCAGATAAGCCTTTAATAAACGCATAGCCGCCAAGTGTTAGCTGTCCGTCTTTTAATTCGATCACTTCAATTCGCTGTTCAACTTCTACGTGCTTCACTTCTAAGTACTGCTTATATCTAGGAAATGTTTTGGCCAAAGAGCTGTAAAACAGACCTTCTTCCAAAAAAATCTCGTTTATAAATTCATCTTTACAAAAAGAAAACATTAAGTTCATAAACTCTTCATAATCTCTCTGTACAATCATTTGTGTGAGCAGCTGACTTTTGCTGTCTAAGCTGAACGTTACTTCACGATGAACAAGCGTATCTAAAAAGCTGCTGCTTATATCTAACAGCTCATTCAAATGATCATTCGGCAGCTTAGGGCCCTTTGTAAAAAGAGAGTTAAAGAAAAATTCTGCCTGTCTCTTTTCGATTTCGTGAAGCAGAGACCGTTCATTGAGAGTATCGTATAAACTCTTTAATTTTTGCTGTACCATTACTAGCTGTTTGAAAAATGAAAGAGTACTATTTTTTGATAGTGTCATTTCATTGTCATTAACTCGGTAATACAAAACGTCACTATTTTCTACTACCGTTTTACGCGAGCAGTAGAGACTTTTTTGAGTGAATAACAGATCTTCACCAACATGTAAATCTTCATCAAAAGAAATGCTATGCTGAATAAGAAGATCTTTTTTAAATAATTTATTGCTTGCTGAAGGCGTGAGGTGCAGTTCTTTGTGGGTAGAAATATGCCGTGCGGCAGGAAGGCCTTTCGCAAAGACTTTTTTCATATAAGCCAAATGCCAAGTGCGGTACTCGTTAAAGCACTCAAAGTTTCCTACAGCGGTATCTGCATCTGATTTCACTGCGGCTTTATACAGCCTTTCATAGGCATCAGCCGATACATAATCATCTGCATCTAAAAAGGCAACATACTCGCCTTGCGCGTAAGATAAGCCTTTGTTTCTGGCCGAGCTTACTCCATTATTTTCTTGAGTGAGATAACGAACATGAGGATGTGCTGCAGCATATCGGTTCGAAATGATGCCGCTGTTATCTGTTGACCCATCGTCTACAATGATGATTTCAATTGGCTGCAGAGACTGATTGATAACAGACTCAATACATTGAGAAATATAGGGCTCTTTATTATAGTTTACAATCACGGCGGTGACTTTATATTTACTCAAGTTGCTCATTCCTATTCTTGTAAAAATTAGTGATGATGCTGCACACATTTAGAAGGTTAAAATTCTAGCTGACATACTATGCCAGCTTTTTGTAGATGTCGATAAAAATTTCTTTTTCATTATTCCAGTTGTATTTTTCACGAGCTTGGTAGCAATTACGGCTCATTCGTTCACGTTCTTCAGGGTGATCAAGCAAGTAGTTCACGCCCTCTGCAATTGACACTGGATCATGTGAGTCAACGCATACTCCAACTTTCTCTGATTCTACTACTTTTTGAATTTCAGGAAAGCTGCAGGCGATAACGGGAACCGCACTCATCATATACTCAAATAATTTGTTTGAAGACGCTGAATAATGGTTAAAGCAAATGTTATTTAAGACTTGGAAACCAAGATACGCGTTTTTCGTATAATGCATAAGATCTTCCACCGGTACTTTTGCCAGGAACTTAACACGATCTTCAAGCCCTTGCTCTTTTACCATTTTCTGAAGCTGCGGTTTAATACGACCGTCACCGATGAAGACAAGCACGCCTCGTTTGAACAGCGGTGCTGCTTCTACCAGCTTATCAAGTCCTCTTCCAACTTGAACACCACCTTGGTATAAAAGGATTGGCTCATGGGAAGGAATATTTAGCTTCTCATGAAGATTAACAGATTGACTCAACTCTGGCTTCACAACAAACGGATAATTATGAACAACCTGCGGATACAGCTTGTACAAGTCTTCTGTATATTTAGCACGCGTATGATTTTCAGCAATCATCACATCCGTAAACTTAATATAAAGTTTTTCCATTATTCCGTAAATAGGACTGTTGTACCCAGTGCGGCTTGTTTGCACTTCGTGAGAATCATATACTAGCTTTTTCCGGCGCAAAATTTTTGCACATGTAATTCCTTGGGGAAGCGTGTTTAAATCATTCGAATGATAAATATCATATTTCTTTTTTAACCCATACTTCACCATTTCACTTGCAATATAACCTCTAACCATAAACGTTCGAGCTTTTGGCGTCACAAACAGTCCAAGGAGAACAGCTACTAGTAACGTGATAACTGTCAGCTTCCATAATCCTAAGCCAAGTATAACTAACGCAAGCAGCTGCAAAGGAATGCTTTTTTTCAAGCGTCGAGCAGCTCCAAGAAGCATTTGTAATAGCGGAAACTGGTTATTTACGCGAATAACGGTAAACCCTTCCTTGCGCTCTTCTTTCTTTTTAAGCTGTGGATTTTTCCGGTCGTGAATCGCAATAAGATCCACATTATAGCCGGCTTCTACCAATGAAGAACATTCTCTTAAGACACGGGCATCATTGGTAAAATGATTCCACACAAACATACATACGTTCTTAGACATCTTTATCCTCCGTCGTTACTTTTAAGATATTCATAGTGAAGATTCTATGTAATTATAAAACTTCGGCTTTTTCTCTCGTTTCTACAGGAGCCATCTCTTCATATGTAGATACTCTGTTTTCAATTAAGTTGATTAACACATTGATATTTCGTTCCCACAGAAAATGTTGCTGAACATACTTTCGGCTGTTTACCGCCATTTCACTTCGAAGAGAAGGACGCTGATACAGATATAAAATGTGTGTTAACATTTCTTCTGCATCATGAGAGTTGGCTACAATTCCAGCTTCTGTTGTTTCAATGATCGTTTTCGCATAGCCGGATACGGCTCCAACAATAGGAAGACTGCACGTCATATAGTCGATAATTTTCCCAGGCAATACCGTTTCAAATACTTCCTTGCCGTTAAGAGTAACAATTCCAATATGATGAGTTGAAATCGTCTTTAAACATTCTTTACGCGTAGAAGGCTTCATAAAATTCACGTTAGAAAGATTATGTTCTTTCGCAAACTTAACGAATTCCCGCTTTTTAAATCCGTAACCCATCACCGTGAGCTGAATATCATACTCATTTAGTTCTTTCGCTAATTCCATTAAGATGGTGACATCTTGAGCCAAGCCGATGTTTCCTGCATACATGACTTTGAACGGCCCGTCACCTGATTCAATCGGAGAGATTTCTTCTTGTCGAGCGGCATTTGGCATAAAAGAGATTTTCTTTAGGGGAATATGATAATTACCGATGATAAAATCTTTGAAGCGCTGACTATTTACGATAATTTTATCGGCTTTTATATACAGAAGCTTTTCTAACCCGCTGAAAATATAAATAATAAACCGATAATTAAATACTCCGACTCCCTTTAGTGATTCCGGCCACAAATCTCTTATATCGAGAATCATTTTTGTTCGGTACCGATACTTCGCTACTAACCCGACAACCGCAATAAAAATAGGCGGCGACGTCACAAAAATAACATCGTATTTTTTACGATCAAATAAAATAAATAAAATCATTCGAAACGCAATTTCTAAGTAGTACCATAAGCGGTTAATAATGCTTCTAGAGTATTTGCGATTGGCTACTTTTACTCGTGTAACATCATTTTCTTCATCTAATGAATCATCGTCCCAAAACTGCCTATCGCTGTAGATCTTCTTATTAGGATACGTTGGTTCAGTTGTCAAAACATTTACATCATAATCATTTTCTTTTAAGAGCTTATATACGTTTTTCATCCGGTTTCCGGCGCTTCCGATTTCCGGATAAAAATGCTGAGAAATCACAAGTACTTTTTTTGTCATTAAGCTTCACCCCAATACTACTTAACCGGCAGCCTACTCAAATAAGCTACCGGCAGGTTTCTCTGTTTAAGCTTTGATTTGCTGCTCTTTTAACAGCTGTTCCATAAATACAAGAAGATCTTTACGCAAATCTTCGTGCTGAAGCGCAAACTCTAGAGATGTTTGGATAAAACCTAATTTTTCTCCTACATCATAACGTTTGCCTTCAAAATCATAAGCAAACACACGCTGAATTTCATTTAGTTTTTGAATTGCATCCGTTAATTGAATTTCGCCGCCCGCTCCAATTTCTTGCTCTTCTAAAAATTTAAAAATCTCAGGAGTGAATACGTAACGACCCATAATGGCTAAGTTTGAAGGTGCTGTACCTGCTGCTGGCTTTTCAACAAATGACTCTACTTGGTAACGGCGGCCTTTATTTGAAGAAGGATCTACGATACCATAGCGATGCGTTTCATTTTCAGGAACAGTCTGAACACCAATAACCGAAGATAACGTTTGCTCATACTCATTCATTAATTGGCGCAGACAAGGTGTTTCTGCCTGTACAATATCGTCTCCCAAAAGAACAGCGAACGGCTCGTTGCCAATAAAGTTACGTGCACACCACACCGCATGCCCTAATCCTTTTGGTTCTTTTTGGCGAATATAATGAATTTCAACATTTGAAGACTGGCGAACTTTCTCCAACAGCTCAAATTTGCCTTTTTCAGCTAAGTTTTGCTCCAGCTCAGGAGCGTTATCAAAGTGATCTTCAATTGCACGCTTGCCTTTACCCGTTACGATAATAATATCTTCAATGCCCGATTCAATAGCTTCTTCAATAATATATTGGATAGTAGGCTTATCTACAATCGGAAGCATTTCCTTTGGCATTGCTTTTGTTGCAGGTAAAAAACGTGTGCCTAATCCTGCTGCTGGAATAATCGCTTTTCTTACTTTTTGCATGTTATGTTCTCCTTTATTATGTAGTTGTGTCTGTACGAGCTTTTTCGCTAAAAACCGCGTCCGCTACCCGTATTCTGACTTCATTAGATAAATTTTGCACTAAAAGAAAAAAAGAAGGATGGGCTGGTTTGCACTTGTAAATCCGTCCAAACTAGCTATCTTTTCTTTCACAAAACGTTCTTTTTTTCTACACATATAGTAATATATCTTTTTCCTCAGTACGCCATCACGCATGTTAGCACGTAAAGTAACACGCTTCACTATGTCAGACCTTCTGACATAGCTGTTTTAAGCATAATTTCATCCATCTTATCAAGTAATAAGTCTAGATGCATATAGGAAAAAGGTGTCAAATTAAAATAATAATGAAATTTCCATCTTTCTTTCATATGCCTTAAGACCTAACAAAAGCAATATTCATATTAGCACATTACAGTAAGTATTTCTATGTCTTTTTTTGTCGAAATTTCTACCTCAGTAAATGTAATACTCTCTTTCCTTATATAAATTAGTAAGGGAAAATTAGGAACAGAACACCTTTCAAGCCGAAAAAGAAGCCTTTCAGAACCTAAAAAAAGCCTGAAAACAGCAAACAAAAATAAGGCGCCGAAACCGCTTTGGTTTCGACGCCTTATAAGAAAGCCTGCCTGTTATTTAAGAAAATAGGTTAATTACTTCCATAATAGTAGTAATAATTTCCTTCTTCCATTTTACGATTATTAAGAACCGCTCCAAGCAATTTTGACTTTGCCTGCGTTAGCAATTCTTTTGCTTTTAACGCTGCATCTTTTTCCGTTTTTGCACTGCTTACAATTAAAAGAGAAGCATCTACTTGATTGGCTAAAATTTGAGCGTCCGCTACGGCTAAAATAGGCGGTGTATCAAAAATAACCATATCAAATCGCTCCTTCATTTCAGCAAGAACCTCTCCCATTTGCTTAGAAGCAAGAAGTTCAGAAGGATTTGGAGGGATTGGACCGCTCGTTAAGACGTAAAGATTCGGCACTTCCGTACTTTGAACCGCTTGTCCAAGCTGTGATTGTTTCGTTAACACATTGGTAAGACCCGTATGATTTTCAAGACGGAACGTGTAGTGTGCCGTCGGCTTTCGTAAATCTCCGTCAATAAGCAGCACGTTCAAGCCCTGCTGTGCATAAACAGCAGCTAAGTTAGCAGCTGTTGTAGACTTTCCTTCAGAAGGTCCGCTTGAAGTCAGCACAAGAGATTTAATCTCTTCATCCGCTCCTGAAAACTGAATGTTGGTACGAATCGTACGGTACTGCTCAGCTACCGGATCTTTCGGGCTATTATGAGCGAGCAGACGTCTCTTTAACGTCAGCATTTTATCATTTCTTTGCTCTTTCTTTTTACGAGCCAAACGTCTCACCTCTTTGCGGTACGCGAGCAGTTAAATCCGGACGCTGTACGTTGGTTGCTTTTGGTACATCTTTAATCGTTGTAATAACTCCCATAACAGGAAGTTCTAAAATGTTTTCAATATCCTGCTCTGTTTTTAACGTATTATCTAAGTATTCCAGTAAGAACGATAGACCCACACCTACCATCAAACCAACAACGATAGCAATTGCGACGTTTAATAAAGGCTGAGGTTTCACGGGGCTTGGGTTTTCGCCAAGCGCTGCTTTTGACAGCACTTTTACATTGTCCACGTTCATAAGCTTAGGCACTTGTTTTTGAAAAACAGAAGCCGTTGTATTTGCAATGTCAGCTGCACGCTTCGCGCTTGTATCTTGTACGACAATCTGTGCTACTTGAGAGTCTTGAGCACTTGTTACTTGAATTTGACTGCTTAAGTCCCCAGCAGATTTATCAAGCTTCAGTTCTTTAACCACTCTATCCAAAATAGCAGGACTTGTAATAATGTCATTGTACGTGTTAATAAGCTGCACGTTCGTTTGAACGGTTTGATTATTATATAATTGCTGATCATTTTTTGCTTGATTGACTAAAATCTGCGTTTTCGATTCATACACAGGCGTTAAAACAAAAAAGCTAATTACGGCACTTACAGTTGCTGCGATAATGGTAATGAGTACAATAAGCCAAAGACGCTTACGAAGCACTGCAAACAACTCTCGCAAACTAATAGTCTCTTCCATAGTTGACCTCCGAACTTAGTAACTTCTAAAAAATTCAATCTACTTCATTATAATTGACAAAAGCTTGATTTACTATATTCTTTTGTCAATTAAATGAAAGCTTTACATTTCTTACTTTTACTTTCAGTCTTTATATCGACACCGCAATCGATTTATTTACTTTTTCCATGACTATTTGTTCAATTTCTCTTAAATGCTTCTCACTTTGACTCAATGATTCTTTCTTCACGCCAAAATAGAACTTCGCTTTCGGTTCTGTTCCAGACGGACGAATTGTGAACCACGTGCCGTCTTCAAAATGATACTTTAGTACATTGGAGACAGGAAACAGCATAGACTCAGTCTTACCTTCTTTTAGATGCACGCGCTCACCTGAGTGATAGTCTTCAATACATGTAACGGCTATCTCTCCCAGTTCGCTAACTGGATTCACTCGAAACGCATCAACTAGCTTTTGAATTTGCTCCGCTCCGTCTTTTCCTTTTAACGTAATAGAACGCAGCGATTCTTTGTAATACCCGTACTTGCTGAAAATATCAAGCAAGCCTTCATAAAGAGACTTTCCTTGAGCTTTGTAATAAGCTGCTACTTCGGCCGCAAACACAGCGGATTGAACCGCATCTTTATCACGTACAAAATCTCCTATTAAATAGCCGTAGCTTTCTTCATAGCCAAACTGAAATTGATAGTCGTTGCTCCTTTCAAATTCATTGATTTTTTCGCCAATAAATTTGAAGCCTGTTAACGTATCAAATGTTTTTAAACCGAAGCCTGAAGCAATCGCACGGCCAATTTCTGAAGTTACAATTGTTTTCACAACCGCTCCGTTTTCAGGCAGCAGACCTTGTTCTTTCTTTTGAATCAACAAGTAATGAAGCATCAGCGCCCCTAGCTGATTGCCTGTTAAAACGATATACTCCCCGCTGCTATTCTTCACAGCAACGCCAAGACGATCAGCATCGGGATCAGTTGCCATTAAAAGATCGGCATCTATTTCTTTTCCATATCGGATTGCCAGCTCAAAAGCCGCGTGCTCTTCCGGGTTCGGTGACTGTACAGTCGAAAAATCAGGATCTGGAAGCTCCTGCTCTTTTACCACCGTTACGTTAGTAAATCCAAATGCCTTTAATCCTTCACGAACCGGCTTATTTCCTGAACCATGCAAAGGAGTAAAAACAATTTTCAGCTCATTTCCTGCTTCTTCAACAAGCTTACGATTTAATTGAATCGTTTTTAAGGCCTCTGTATAAGCAGCGTCCACTTCCGCTCCTATATACGTTAATAAGCCTTCTGCTAAAAGCTCTTGCTTCTCTTTTACAGAAAGCGATAACTCATTTTCAACACGATTCATATGTGAAATAATCTTATCTGCAGCTGCTGGCGGAAGCTGACCGCCATCTTCACCGTACACTTTATAGCCGTTATACTCAGGCGGGTTATGACTCGCAGTAATAACAATTCCCGCAAATGCGTTCAAATAGCGCACCGCATAAGAAAGCTCAGGCGTTGGACGAAGCCCATCGAATACATACGTTTTGATACCATGCTGCCCGAGCACTTTTGCCACTTCTAAAGCAAATTCAGGCGACTTATGACGAGAATCATAAGCAACAACTACGCCTTTTTTCTTTGCTTCTTCTCCGCTTTCTTCTATATAACATGCAAGGCCTTCCGTTGCTTTTCTTACCATATATACATTTAAACGATTCGTTCCAGGGCCAAGCTCTCCGCGCATGCCGCCCGTACCGAATTCCAGATTTTTATAAAATGCGTCTTCTGCTTGTTTGTTATCTTCTTTCATTATAAAAAGCTCTTCTTTTAACTCCACGTCAAGCGCATTAAATGTTAGCCATTTGTCTAGCTGTGTTTTCCAATTCAAGATGTTGACCTCCTTTATGGTTCGGATGAGATGCAATAAGCTGGAGCGTTCCTTTTATGGTGAAGGAATCTACGTGATTCGGCAGAATAAAGTGATCACCTTTTTGCAGAGCGTATTCTCCATCTTCCGTACAAAGCGTGCCTTTTCCTTCAATGACGCTGGCTAATAGAAAATGTGCATCTTGCATCAGTTCCATTTCGGTCTGCACATCCCATTTATAGACCGTAAAATAGTCTTCTTCTACAAACGTAATGATGGATCCACCGCTCATTTTTATAAACGCAGGCTCTACTTTTGATGTGATGTGAGGAACAGTCGTTACTTCAATTGCTTTTTCCAAGTGCAGCTCACGCAGATTTCCATTATGATCACGACGACCGTAATCATAAACGCGATAGGTTGTGTCCGAGCTTTGCTGGGTTTCAAGTACAAGCGTACCTTTACACAGCGCGTGAATCGTGCCGCTAGGAACATAGAAAAAGTCACCGGGTTTGATTTTTACACGCTGTAATAAATCATTCCAGTGACCTTCATCAATCATGTTCATAAATTCTTCTTTACTTTGTGCACGATGACCAAAAATCATTGTCGCGTCTTCGTCACAGTCTAAAATATACCAGCACTCCGTCTTTCCAAATTCACCGTTTTCAAACTCATTTGCATATTCATCGTTTGGATGCACTTGAATCGATAAATCTTCGTTTGCATCTAAAATTTTAGTTAATAGCGGGAACTTCCCGCTATCAAAATGCCCAAATATCTCTGGATGCTCATCCCAAAGCTCACCTAGCGTTTTACCGGTATAATATCCTTCTCGCACGACGCTCGGGCCGTTTGGATGAGCAGAAATTGCCCAGCACTCGCCCGTTTGAGCAGAAGGTATGTTATATCCGTACTGTTTTTTTAATTCGCTGCCGCCCCAAATTCGCTCTTGAAAAAGAGGTGCTAAAAAAATAGGTGCTTTTTTCATCGTTTTGAATGAACCCCTTACTTACTTTTTATTTTTTTATTTATTTCTTTAGCGATATGCATCGCTTCATTTTTATAACGATTAATGTTCTGCCGTCTGCATGACTCAATAAGCGAAGGAGTTATTACTAAGCTTTCTAGCTCCTTCCATTCTATTATGTCGCATAACCGATGACGAACTAAATAATCAATTGTATGACGATCTTCTTTCATGTTGCTGCGATTTGTAATTAACAGCGGCACACCCGCGCAAACTGCTTCACTAACCGTTCCCCAGCCTGCTTTTGTCAAAACAAGATCAGCTGATGCTACATAGTACTGCGTTTCCACTGCATTCGTTGGCATATGATAAACATTAGGATGATTAACATTAACATTTGATGAAACGATAAATTTGCAGTTTGGACTTTGCCAAATCGCCAGTTCTGACAGCGTTCCAATATCGACTTTCATACCTAAACCGAAATAGATAATGTGACTATTGCCTTCTGGATCAATTTTTTTGCGAATGCGCTGGACTTCGTAATCATCGATCTTTCGGGAATAGAAACCGAATCTTTGATTCTCTTCAATACCCCAGCGAGGCTCGTTACTGCATGCAAGAGAAAAATCATACGTCATTTGCTTGTACTGCTCATGTAGAAATGACAGCAACTGTTCTTCAATCAGTCCTTCATACGCCGTATACCACGTGAAGTTTGATAAGCCAAGAGAAGGAATATTCAAAGCAGCAGCACCAGCAATTCCTAATGGAGAAATATCAGAAATCACAAAGGAAACGTTCTTTTCTTTCATAAAGCACATTTCTTGATTCAGTTTCGTAGAGAATTCGGAGACGTAAGAAGAAACAGTGTTGTTTAATCGTTTTGCATCTGGCTCTAATGAATTTTTTTTTAAAACATAACCGACGTCTGTTGCTACTTCTCGAAACGTAACACGGGGTTCATGTTTAAAAGATTGCTGTAAAAATCCAAGCGCAAACGAATGGCAAATAATAACCTGCACGGTTTCATTTTGCTTTAACAACTCACGGATCATGGCCGTGCTTCTAGTTGCGTGGCCATATCCGTAGTCTGAAATATAGTAGGCGATTGTTTTCAACCAGAAGCACCTCCTTACTATGATCATAAAAAATAGAAGCTTTGACTTTGTCTAAGCTTCTACTCTTATAAAATCACCTGCGGTCTTGAAGATTGGAATTGTTTGATTACATCGTTCCAATCATAAACAAGGCGAACCGTATCTTCATTTGAAATGACTTTTCCCGTTTGGACTTCAATAAATTCAAGATCAGTTAACGCATGAATTCCATGCTTTTTACCAGCTGGCAAGTGAACAATGTCCCCTGCTTTTACGCGGCGAATGTAGTCATCAAGCGCAAGCTCTCCTTCTCCGCGTACAATCGTCCATACTTCATCACGTAAATTATGATAGTGATACGTCGAGTTCTTACCTTTAGAAATATGAATACGTTTTGTAACCATTTCAGTTTCTTCATCATACTTTGCATAATCCAATACGCGTGACCAGCCCCAAAGACGTTCTTCGTACATAGGAGGATAATTCCAGTCGCCAATAATTTCTTTAATCTTAGGACTAGACGCTTTATCCGCCACTAAAATTCCGTCTGGACTAGCTGCAACAACGACATCTTTTACACCTAATACCGTGACCGGAATATCTAATTCATTTACTAAATGCGTGTTATCTGAGTCATCTGTTAATACACCTTTTCCAATTTGAGATGTAGCCATTTCTTCTGTTAACGTATTCCACGTACCAAGATCTTTCCAGTAGCCATCATACGGAAGAGCAACGATATGACTTGCTTTCTCTACCACTTCATAATCAAAACTAATTTTAGGCAAGGTTGTATATTCTTTATGAAGCGTCTCAAATTGAAGCGGCAAATTCTTCTCTTGTAGTATTTGAAGCAAATAACCCAAACGGAACGCAAAAACGCCGCAGTTCCAAAGCGCACGCTGATTAATTAATCCAACAGCTGCTTCTTCACTCGGCTTTTCTGTAAAACAATCGACTGTAAAATAACTGTCCCCTTGTACCTTCCCTTCCGGCACGATGTATCCGTATTTAGATGAAGGATACGTAGGTGTAACACCCATTAATGCTAAATCCGCTTTTGAATCACGAAGCACACTTTCTAAATCTTTTACACGTTCAAAAAATCCGTCTTCAACGTACGGATCAACTGGCAGCACGACAACGATTTCATCTTCAGATGCTTGCTCCTCAGAATGAAGATATGAAGCAGCTAAAGCAATCGCTGGAAACGTATCGCGGCGCTCAGGCTCGATAATTAACGGAATACCCGTTCCTACTTGGCTGCTGATCATATCACGCTGAAGCTTAGAAGTAGCAATGACCGTTGATTCATTTAAACCAACCGCTTCAATTTGATTCCAAACGCGCTGAACCATTGACTCTTTCTGTCCTTCGCGCCCTTCTAATACTTTTAAAAACTGTTTTGAACGCGTATCATTTGATAACGGCCATAGACGCTTACCAGATCCACCCGATAACAATACAAGTTTCATTTATTTCCCTCCAATAAAAAAAGACCTGCTTCTTTGCAGCTCTTGCTTGTAGTTTATTTTAAATTCATTTCAGACTTACATCATTAAATTAATGAAACTTCTAGGTTATGAATTGTCTCTCTTCCAATAGAGTCGTACACCATAGCTGCATCTTTTACACGTTCTAAGTCGTAGCAGTTTCGACCGTCAATAACAATTGGATTTTTCATTAGTTTGCTGTAGTTTGATAAATCAAAGTGCTTTACTTGATCCCACTCTGTAAAGATAAAGCAAACATCTGCATCTTTCAGCGTTTCTTCAATTGAATAACAATACATGACGTCTTCTGGATGCACTTTCTTAAAATTATCAATACCAATCGGATCCCATGCCTTAACATTCGCTCCGTCTTCTAACATAAGCGGAATATTCACAAGCGTAGGTGCTTCTCGCAAATCATCTGTTCCGGGTTTGAACGTTAGACCAAGCACAGCTACATTCAATCCTTTTAAACTAGCAAAATATTTTCTGGATTTTTTAATAAGCTTAAGCTTTTGATTTTCATTGACATCAATCGCAGCTTTTACTGTCTTTAACTCATAATCGTGGAAATTAGCTAACCAGTGCAATGCTTTTGTATCTTTCGGGAAACAAGATCCCCCGTAACCAATCCCTGCATTTAAAAATTTATTTCCAATACGGCCGTCGTACCCCATACCGCGCGCCACATCTTCAATGTCTGCTCCAATAATCTCGCAAAGGTTCGCAATTTCATTAATAAACGAGATTTTTAACGCTAGGAAATCATTAGATGCATACTTAATCATTTCCGCACTTTTCCTATTCGTTACAACAATAGGGGCATCAAAGTTTTTATATACTTCTTTTAATGTCTCACCAGCAGTATCTTCTTCTACTCCAATTACAATTCGAGAAGTATGCAGCGTATCTTTTACAGCCGTTCCCTGAGATAAAAATTCTGGGTTCGAAGCGACGTATACATTCACATCGTGTTTTAACTGAGATTTAATTAAGCTTTCGATTTTATCATTCGTACCAATTGGCACTGTAGATTTCACTACTACCACGCAGTCTTTTTCAACGCTAGCTGCGATTTGCTCCGCTACCCCATACACGTAACTCAAATTTGCTGACCCATCAGACTTTTCCGGAGTACCAACACCTATAAAAATAACGTCTGCATCTTTATAAGCCGACTGATAGTCTGTTGTAAAATGCAAACGTTCCATATTATTATTCATTAACTCTTCAAGACCCGGTTCATAGATAGGTGAAATTCCGGATTCCATTAGTGCTACTTTTTTATTATCTATATCTACACATGTAATAGAATGTCCATGTTCTGCAAGACAGACACCCGTTACTAGTCCAACATAGCCTGTCCCAGCCACTGCAATTTTCATTTTATCCCACCTTTTCATATTATTTAAATTTAATTTTATATTATTTTTATATAACAACTATATTGATTACTAAAAATTCTACATAGCTATACCTACTAGGACATACTAACTATTGGAGATATCTAATGATTGTGTTTAATAACGAATTAATAATTAATGTAATAAAAAACTATTAGGAGATTTATTCTTTAAAAAGTACATAAGTTATTAAATATCAACTAAGAAATTAAAATATTGGTAGCATTCTTGATTTTATCATTTAAATCCCAGTATCTTTTGAACGTTAAGAAAAATCCAACTTTTCATTACTCTTTTTAAAGTACATGTTATATATTCTTTGTATTGTTCCAAATTGGATTAATAAGATAATTACTAACAAACTAAAGTTTATTAAAGTAATGTATTTAAAATTAACTGTATTTATTAAAGCTGCTATAAACATCATTACAGTTATAAAAAGGTGTAACTTAATAGGAAAACCTTCCCAATACCTATTTGATAATATGCTCCGGCTGATAAAAAAGAAAATATAAGAAACCCCTATTGCAATTGCTGCCCCTATAGAACCATATTTAGGAACTAGTAAGATATTTAAAACTATATTGGGTATAATCGATATTAAGCTTACATATATGTTTAAATAACTCTTACGTGAAAACACAATACCTAAAGTAGTGGTTTCACTAACTGTATACATAATTGGCTGTAAACATAACATTCCTATTATTAAAGAAGCACTAGAATATTCAGGAGATAATAATAAAGTAACATAATCTTTCAATATTACTATCATCATGAATAAAATTGACATTATTAACAAGAGAACGTTGCTAACAATTTGAAAGTGCTCTATTTCTTTTTTTTCGTTATGCCACCTGTATGCCATAGGTACCCAAAAACTTGTAAAAGATGCTTGCACAATAGATAAGATAGCCGCTACTTTTAATGCAGCTGTAAATATCCCTATCTCAGTAAAACTACTCCATGCTCTCAGAAATACTCTATCTAGTGAATTGAGTATAGCACCAAGGGATGTTGAAAAAATTAAAGGTAACCCAAACATTAACAATTTAGTTACTAATGGTTTATCGAAAGTAAATTTAATGTAATTTAAATGCACTCTATATCGAATAATTAAATATAAATCACCAAGTATTTGACCACTTACAGACGCATATATAACAGCTAAAAAGTCTCTCCTTATAAACATTACAAAGATTAAAGTAACTAGTAAGATACTAATTTTAATAACAATATTAACAATCGAATACTCAAATGCTTTCTCTTCCATTCTAATTGAAAGTAGAATAAATCTTTCTATTACCATCATTATAATTGTGAATCCAAATAAGAATGCTGGAAGATGATAATTTCCTGAACTAAATAACAATTCCGACACTAAACTTAAATTGCTACATATTAATATTAGTAGTATTACAGCAATAGTTAGTGGAAAAAGTAGAGCATTTTTTAAGAGATTTATTTTATTTTCAGCTTCAAAATACTCTCTTGTATATGCCTGATCTAAACCTAAAAACAAAAAAACTATAATAAGGGTTTGAAATAACGTGAACATACTGGCTTTTCCATACTCAGCTGGATCTACAAAATAAGTAGTCAAGGGTATTGTAATAAAAGATATTAAAGCACCGACCACGGGGCCCATAGAAAACCCAACTAGTTTCTTAATAAAGCTATTTTTCATAGTTTCAATAGAATAATTCTACTTCTCACCTCACGACAATTAAATTTTATTTGCTCGATTATAAACTCTTATGACTTATGAGCCATATTTTCTTTATTTCCCTTTCAAAGTTCGTATAATTCTTACAGGATTACCAGCTGCAACACAATTTGCTGGAATTTCACCATTTACCACGCTTCCTGCACCAATGACTGCATTATCTCCAATCTTTGCCCCTTTTAGGATTAAACAATTACAACCAATAAATACATTTTCACCAATTTCAATTGGCCGAATTCCCATATGTTCGTGTGGCGTCTCCCACCGTATTGCTGGATCCACGGGATGAAAGTCATTATCAATTATCTTTGTATTACCACCAATTAATGTATTATTTCCAATTTTGATACTCTTACGAGCATAGATCGTTGCACCAGAAATACCTACATTATCTCCAATATGAATTTCAGCTTCAGAAGTCCTCGTAACAATAATACTTCTTTGATATAACCCTACCAAGTTAGATAACATAGCCGAATTAATTCTTACATTATTACCAATAGATAACTTAGTTCCGGATTTACTGAATATAATTGGCACTCCTTTTAACTCTAGGCCTCTCCCATAACGAACTTTATTCAATTTCAGGAATATTTTAAACCAGTTGCTATTCAAATTAATTACCTCTTTTTAAAGTTCTATAATATCTAAAAGCCAAATTCTCTATCTTACTCAACCTCTCTAAAGATTAGGGTAACTTCAATCATAATAAACCCCACATCAACGACAATGGTACTATATTTCTTAATCCTTCCTACACATGAATATCAGATAAAGAATTTATACAGATAGCCAATAATTTTTCACAAGAAAAATATCATTGCTAACTTAAAGAATTAAATTTGTTTTTTATTATAAAAGCCCAAAATTCTAAATCTCCCCCTAAATGTAAAACTCTTATACATCTGAGATAACAAAAGCGTCATCTTATTTATAATCAAAGCTAGAGTAAGACATATCAAAGCCAACCACATAAAAATTAAAATGGGAACACGTGGTGCATAAACAATTGATTCAAAATAAAATTCATATATAAAATTGTGAAATAAAAAAATTAAGAAAGAATGTTTACCAAACATCTGAAGTAGACTCGAGAACCTTTCACCTATATATGGAATCAAATCAATAGACAGTAGTATTATTGCCACTCCAAATATTGCATCTGTTCTTGTTCCCCCTCCAATTATAAAATTAGTGAATTTAAGCGTAGATAAAACCATACAAATAAAAAGATTAATTCCTATTCTTATAACAGAAGGTGTGTTTAACTCAATAAATCTATTAAATAAATTGTACTTCGAAATATACATTCCCATTACAAACGGACACATCCAGAGCATTAATAACTCTGCTACTCCAAAGCCCGGAAGTCTTACGTTAATGATAAAATATGTTAAATGTGCAAGAATAAAAGAAATTCCTAAAATTAGATGAGAATTTCTATTCATAAGATATCTAATTAAAGGAAATAGCAGGTACAATAATAAAATCAACGTCATAAACCACCATGTAGGGTTATATCCGTAGTCTAAAAATATATAATGAAGTCCAACTATATTCAAAACTAAGTGTGTATAATTATACTCTATCCCACCGTTCCATACTTCCTCAATAGATCTTCCAAATACGAATATTCCTACAGGAACAAATATGATCCATATAAGCCAGTAGCTTTTGTATAATTTTAAGTATGCTTTTTTATAAAACTTAAGTATTTCTAATTTTTTAAACCTTTTATTACTTTCATATAAACCAAACCCACTTAGAACTAAAAAAATTGCCACGCATCCTTTAAGACAAACAGATAACATTGAAGAGATACTATGGCTACCAACCGATATATCGATTATTCCTTCTTTTTGATATAAAAATAAGTGATGAAACAGTAGCATTAAAACCGCAATACCTTTTGCTATATTTGTATTTCTCTTGGTAAATATGGAACCGTTCACGCTGCTCTCCCTCCATTATTGGATATAAAAAAACAAATTAAAATAATTCTTAACCTTTTGAATTGTACTAACTTTAGGGAGATCCTTTCTAATTTTTTCGTTTCTATACAATCCAGTTAAGAGTTCATTCCATACTTCTATAGATAAATTTATATCAAAATTATTTAATATAAAAGACCGTGCGTTCTGCGCCATGGCAAAATACTTATCAGGATTATTTGAGTATAAATCAAGTAATTTTTCTGTCTTTTCTGCTAGCTCTTCAAATGAATTAGAAAGGTAGCCCGTATTTCCATCCATAACAGTATTTTTCAGCCCGCCTCTATTGCAAGTAATTACAGGAATATTTAAAGCTTGAAATTCAATTGCCGATATACCAAAAGTCTCGGTTTCTCCGGTAGGGTTTATTATTCCAATAGTCATATCAGCCATAACATCTGTCTTTTCTTTAAATTTTAATAAGCCATGAAATATTACATCGTCAAGCATATTACCTTTGTCATCTATAAGATATTTAATAAATTGATTTTCAAATTCTTGTTGCGCAATTCCATATTCGCCCAATTCAGCTGATTTATTATATAATTGTCCTGAGCCAATTACATGTAATTTCACCTTTATCCCTCTATCATATAAATGCCTCCACAGCTTTGCAGTAACATCAAAACCTTTACTAGGAACAATTGAACCCAAGTAACATATTGATCTATCATTCCTTGTATCATTATTTTCAGGATAAATATCTGTTGGAATTGCATTATATATATATGAGGATTTATGAAAAGCCTTGTGGCCTTGAATAAGCTTTAGCTGCTCTTTGCTGACACAAATATACTGAGCTACAGTTTTAGATTTAGCAATTAAATTTAGTTCTTTAAATGTGGCAAAATTGTGTCCCCATAAGATAACTTTTGTTTTACCTTTATTTATATGATTGAAAAAGGAAACTTCTTTGGTAGAGCGGCAGATAAAGAAATCTGCTTTGTCTTCATCTGCTTGAGCATAAGCCTCAATCAAACTATTAGCTTGCACATTATTCGTCTCATTTGGTAAAAAATCTACGTAGGGAGCATATAAAATAATATTATTATTTTTATACTTTTGTGCATAATACCAACTTAATAGCGAAATCATGAATTGGGTTCCTCCCACTCCAGGGTTACCCATGTATGGTTGTGAATAATCAATATCTTTACTATTCTTATTATCTAGATAAAATGCAATCTTCATTTATTTTCTCACTCTCTCATACTGCTTTATATTCCTATTATTAATATGTACGATTAATGTCAGAACGAATGTATATATTCCAATATTCTTTAACAATTGTCCGGTTAACACTGCACAGCTTATATACAACCCAATTAATATTATAAGATACAACATATTATCTGAATATTTCCTTCTAGTTAGGTAAAATTTAAAAAGTTGCACAACAAAAAATATCAAATAGATAATTGCTGCAATTATGCCTACTTTGTAAGACATTGTAATAAACATATTATCGAATCCATAATTTAGTAATGTTGTTGACTCAAAACCACTATTATATATTGATAGAGCAGGCATATACTTTCCTAATCCGTATCCCCATATATTTTTCTTTATTTCCTCAATATAATAGTCCATCGTAATGCTTCTTACTTCAGTACTATCAGTCGAAAAATCGGAAAATATCATTTCATTAATTCTTCCATAGAATCCAGTTGTTATTGTTCTATTTTGATAAATATCAATAGACATTATAATAATTGCTATTAGGAACAATACACCAAAAAAACTTAATCTTTTCTTTATAGCATTTCTCATATTTTTTGAAACAAAAATATAATAGATGAACATAATAGCTAATATACTAATAATAAGTAATATGTTAGTTCTATTTTGAGCAATAACCATTAAATAAATCTGTAAAAACAAGCTAAACAATAACCATTTTTTTCTACACATACCAATACCATATATATATATAATATATGGTATTGAAAAAACGTATAAAGACTGTATGCTAAAACCATAACGTATAGGTGTAGGAAATATAGTTCCTTGGCTAATAATATAAAACAAGAATATTATGATAGAAGAACAAAATACGGCTTTAAGAGCGATATTAAGAAATCTTTTTAAAGAATCTTCATCTGTAATTTGACTAACTATAAAAATTATAATAAGACTTATTATATAGTCCTTAGCGTCGGCTAAAACTGAATTTAAACCGTACAAGGGTGATGAACTAAGAATATTAATTAAATAGAAGCACATTAAAAGAGCAGGGAGAATATAAAACCTGTAAATCTTAAACCTACTTTTAATTAAACTCATTATTAATATAACAATAATATTTATTTCATATGCTGAAAATGGACCAATTCTTAAGAGAAAAATTGTATTAATACTTGGAGTTAAAGCCCCAAGAGGCGTTGCTAAAATTAAAAATAAATTTAACCATATCGCTTTTTTATAATTCAAACAAACTACTACACAATTTATAACTACAATAAGTAAAGCAATTACAGACATCAGATCCCCCTTATTCCTACAACAGACTATAAAATTGACTTAAAGCTTTACTATTAGTAAATGGTTTTTTAGTTATATTACCTCTAAGTAATTTTAGTTTATCTGCATCTTCAATCATTTCAATTAGTTTATCCCCAATTGCTGCATAGGATAAATCTACTAAAAAGCCATTATAATTATTATCTACTGCTTCATTTGCAGATGGATAGTTAGTTACAATTAAGGGTGTATTCAAAATTATTGATTCTTGTAATACCATACTATAAGCTTCATAATCGGAAGCCTGTACCATTACATCAGCATTTAAAATATAGGGATAAGGGTTACTCATTTTACCAGTGAAAGTAATACATCTTTTAAGGCCTCTACTTTCAGCTTCTTTAATAATATATTCAGAATCAGGACCATCACCGATAATTGTCCACTTAAACTCCTCAAATGATTTTGAAAGCAAGTATTCACAAGTATCAAGAATTCTGTCTACTCTCTTCTGGTTATTTTCTATGCGAGATACCGTGACAATATTGAACACATTTGTGTTATAGGGATTAGTTACACTTTTCGCCTTTTTCTTAATACCCTCAATATGAAACATGTTATAGACTACAACTGACTTATCACTAAATTCTGGAACCATAGCATCAAACATTTCTTTACAAGCAAAACTTACATTGACAACATGGTCGAAATTTTCATAAGTTTTCAAAAAATACTCTTTTGAACATCCACACCTGTTAGGTTCGTTATGGATCCACCCTACCTTTTTTTCCGCTAGAATACACTTATCAACAATTTCATTACCGCCACCAGCGAATACTTTACCAAAAAATGCATCATTTGCATAAGAGATTGCCATATCATAGTTCCCAAATCTAAATGTAGGAAGACTCATTTTTATTACTGTTTGAAAACCAAAAACTTTTTTTATTCCCTTTGCAAATAACATTTTAAGTTTTTCAAAAAGGCCTAAATTTTCTTTTAAATCTACATAGGGTATATAGCAGTATTCAAGCAATTTATTTCCTTTAATAATATTAACTTGTGAGGGGATTTTTTCTGGAAAGGCAATATAATTAGCAAATACACATAAATCTACTTCATACTTACTATAATCTATATTAGAAAGGATATTTAATAAGGATGTTTCTATTCCACCAATACCTCTCATAATGGGTACTACAAAAATTATTTTTTTCATATACTACCTCTTATATGTAATTATTGTTATATAATCTTTAATAAGTTGCGATTTAAAAGATTTTTTTCAAACTCTTCAATTTCTGAACAATTTCAGATATTAGTATCTTAATTAAATTTTGCTTAAGCAAGACTATTCCTCTAGTATCGTAAGACCATCGTGATAAGCTCGTATTGTTTCTATCTATGGCTTGATTGTCTGGGGCTAAGGTATCATATAGAAAAATATCGTTCCCATTAACATCACAAACTATATTCATATCATGAGGTCTCATTTTTAGCCCAAAACTTTTAAGAATTTTAAAAGGCAAATTATTCATGGTCAGCAAATACCTGCTATTAACTTTTTTAATTCCGTAGATATCTATGGTTACCTCGTCTTTAATGAATCCCATGCATTCTGCTAACATTAAATTTTCAAAATAGGCATCGTAAATTACACTGCTATTTTCTAATGTATCGAATGAATATTCTTTTTTTATTCCTGTCATTAATGGAATTTGCATCTTGTTAGTGTTAGAAGCATAGTGTGTTCCCGCATCTGCAAAGTTTGTTGACAAAGCTTCATACGGGTAAACAAAAAATTTATTTTTAGCAATACAGTATTCAATATAGAATTTCAACCACGAGGACTCTGGCCAATTCAAAACATTATCGGGAACTTTCTTTAAATCAATGTGCTTATATTCTTGATTTGTATACCATTGATAAAATGAATTCCATTGATTTTTAGTCCAAATTTGTCCCCACGACTGAGCATACTGAATAAAAAAAGTATCATATTGAGATCTTATTGGAAGAAATGGTCTATCTGCGTTTACATTCCAAAGGTGTTGATATAATGATATTCCTGCTATTTTCTCATCTTTACCATAAAAATCTATAGCCTGCTTTGCATAATTAAAGAAATTAGGTGATACATATAAATCATCCTCTAAAACAATAAGTGCATCAAAATTAAATTCATTGATATAATTCCCACATTGAAGAACATGATTTCTTAAGCCTAATTTTTTTTCTGCCAATATTACTTCTTTGTTTCCATGTACCCACTCAAAACTATTAGCATAATTAAAAACCAAGTTACTTCCACTATTATCTAAACTTATTATCAAATCTATTTTTTCGTCATAATAAGCTCTTTTTAAAGAATCTAATAATCTCTGTATACTATCCACTCTATTATACCCAACAACAACAATGCCGTATCTACTCATTCAAGTCACTCTTCACTTCCAAATTTTTTTTGAAAATTTCTATATCCTCAAAGTATTTAGCATGGTTTTTTAACCAAATAGAATCTTGTTCCCACCATTTTATTTTTAACAACCATGCTATATCTTCTTGACTAAATCTATATTTGATCAAGTTAGCAGGAACTCCTCCTACAATAGAATAAGGTGGAACATCTTTTGTAACTACAGCTCCAGCTGCTATTACAGCACCGCTTCCAATCCTTACTCCACTCATGATTATAGCCCCATACCCTATCCAGACATCATTCCCAATTTCAACAAAATATTTTTCATTTTCATCTATATATTCTATCTCAGCAAATGTATTTTCATCTGAGAAACTTAAATTATTTGGAGTATTAGTTGAATAGAATGCAGGACTTGTTGATACAAATTTGCTTGTTGGATGCTTACCAAAAACGACCTCTACCTTTTGGGCAATAGAACAATACTTTCCTATTTTGCAATTGTAAAGTTTACATCTCGCTGATATATAAGAACCATAACCAACTGTGGAGTTAAGTATTGTACAAAATTTCTGCACAGAATTTGCACCTTCAAACTCGCTATTTTTAACCCTGCTAAATTTGCTTATTTTATTTCTCATTACTATTCCCATAGTCTACTTCCTTTGTATCCATTCATAAATGTATTTAGCCTGACTATACTTATTCTTTTGACTAATAATAAACTCTCTAGCTTGATTACCTTTGTTAATACGTTCAATGTTATTCATCGTAAGAGTGCTCTCAATAGCTTCAATTAGACTTTCCTCTTTTTCTTCAGCTACTATAATAAGATATTTGTGATATTCATTTGGAATTCCTTCTAAATTAAAAGAAAGAACAGGAATTCCTGTTGCCATATATTCAAACAATTTAGATGGAAAACTATATGCAGATGCATTTTCAGAAGGAAGTCTCATATTTATAAGCAAAGTAGCATCTTGTTGTTTTTTTAAAACCTCTTTTCTTGAAGGGAGAAAACCATAGAATTTAATCCTAGAGTCCTTCAAAGCACATTCTCTTATATACTCTTCCGCATTTCCTCCACCTGTGAACCATAACTCTAAATGTGAATTATCAATGCGCATAAATGCATCTAATAACATATCTATACCATACTGTCTATCAAGCTTTCCAGAATACATAATAGCTTGCTTTTCATGCTCTTTCTTCTCTATAGACTTCTTATAGTTTGGTATTTCTAATTCATCATATAACCCTTCCATCAGTATCCATTTCCCGTTGGGAATCCTTAAAAACTCAGCCATTTTTGACGCATAAAGAATAAAACCGTCAAATTTTTTTTGCATATTCTTAATTTGGGCAAAGTCAATTTTTTTCAAAAAAGCTTTCACTTTGCTTTCACCTAAATCCATAAATTGCGGCAAATCTGTAACTATGAGATAAATCTTTGCACTTGGAATTAGTTTTTTTATTTCGCAAGCAGTAGCCATTACAGGAGTACGCATTGAATACACAAAGACGATTAAATCTTCTCCTTTGTACCTTCCGTTCACCCAGTTTCTAGCGGATTCAATCATTGAATATTTGCAAGTTACTCTGTTTATAAATTTTTCATTCTTGTAACCGACGCTTATATCGAAGGCCCCTTCTTTATGTGACCATTTAACTTCCTCTACTACCCGATCTTTATAAGTAGGATATGGAGGCAGTACACTACCATTAATCGAGTCAAACACTAGACCAGTTGCCTCTTCTAATCCGGTTAAAATATTATATTGTGATACTTGGGCAGACGCTAAATTGTAACCTTTTCTTGATTTGATTTTAAATTCTTCTTCGCTTTCTAAACAGCCTATCCATAATAGTCTTGTTTTTGACATATTCTTATTACCTCTCAGCAAGACTTAACTTCTTTGATATATTTATTTATAGAGACATTTTTAGTTAGATTTCCAACCAAGTAAGCCCTTCCGCTTTGACTCATATCTCTGACAATACTAGTTTCTTTTTCATCAAGATACCTTTGAATTAATGTCTCAACCATTTTGTAATTGCCCGGCTCAGTCACATATCCACACTGCGTTTCTTCTATAATTAAACGTGCTTCTGATCCTTTTTCCAGGGCACCTAGTATTGGTTTTCCAGCAGCAATAATTCCGTATAATTTACTCGGAACTGATACACCTTTAATTCCCTTAGCATTTAAGCACCAGTGAACATCACCCGCGTTTAAGCTATAAATTAAATCTGACTTATCTTGATAAGGAATAAACCGGACATTTTGAAGATTATTTTTCTCTTTGTATTGAACTAAGCTCTCTCGAATAGTACCTTCTCCTATAAAAGCAAAAACTACATCGTCTCTATCTTTAAACTTTTCTATAACATTCATCAAGTTTTCAAGATCATAATAAAGTCCTAGATTACCTGAATACATAATGATAAACTTATCCTGCAAACCATACTTTTCTTTAAAAGCTACTACTTTTTCATGATCTGCTGGCAAAGGATAAATTTCTTTCTCATCAATCCAATTATTAATAAATGTATGGTTAGGTACTTTTCTTCCTTTAAATCTACCTTTTAATGTTTCAACCATATCGCGCCCAACCACAATTACCTTATCAGCTTGTCTACAACTGAACTTATCAAACATCATCATAGCTTTTAGAACCAGCTTGTTTTTACTATATCCAACAGCCATTGTCTGTTCTGGATTGAAGTCTTGGATATTGTAAATATATTTAGCTCGCTTCATCCATTTACCCCAAACACCAAGCAGACCTCCTAAAATAGGTGGCTGAGAAATAGAATATACGTAGTCCATTTTTCCAACTTTAAAGGTAGCAATCATAGCTCCAATAAAATAGGAAAGAATATTTTTAACTCTGCTTAGTTTATTGCTCTTAGAAAATTCCGGTACACGGATACGAATAACCTTTACGCCGTTAATCTCTTCTTTGTAAAACATTTTCTTTTTATATTCGTCCGCAACTTTTCCTGTATAAGATGGAACTACACAGACTATTGTTATATCAAATTCGTGAATCATTCCTTCTGCTAACTCTCTTAAGATTTGACCTGTGGAAGCTACATCTGGAATATAATAATGCGCATATATTAATAGTTTTTTCTTATCAGTTTTCACCTTTTCGACCATAGAATGTCTCTTTCCTATCTGCATGAGGCTACACTTACTTATCTTAATAAAAAACTTGTTTTACTAGCCTCTAATATATTATTTATGAATTATTGTTGCTAAGATACTTTACAATGTTAAAAAGAGCACTTCTCTCTATTTCTATGTAATGCGTACATTAAAACAGAAAGAAGTTAGCTCCTTTTGACAGTCCTATATTAAATTTAATCAGTCATTGATTCTAAGTGAAAAATCAATCAAACATCACCTTAATCTTCTCTTCACTCTCAACCTTCTTCATATCCGCTTCCACCATAATACGAACTAGTTCTTCAAATGAAGTCTTAGTTGGATTCCAGTTTAATAGCGTCTTCGCTTTAGTCGGATCTCCCAATAATTGATCAACTTCCGCAGGACGGAAGAATTTAGGGTCGATTTCTACAATCACTTCACCAGTTGCTTTGTTTGTTCCTTTTTCTTCTAAGCCTTCACCGCTCCACTCAATTTCAATGCCTGTGTGTTTGAATGCAAGCTGTACAAATTCACGTACTGAGTGCATTTCACCTGTTGCAATAACAAAGTCTTCTGGTTTGTCATGCTGAAGAATTAACCACATGCACTCTACATAGTCTTTTGCGTAACCCCAGTCACGTAAAGAATCTAAGTTTCCTAGCGTTAATTTTTGTTGTTTGCCTTGTGCGATACGTGAAGCAGCAAGCGTAATTTTACGCGTTACAAACGTTTCACCTCGGCGCTCTGACTCATGGTTAAATAAAATACCGTTTACAGCAAACATATTATAAGATTCACGGTAGTTCTTTGTAATCCAGAAGCCGTAAATTTTCGCTACACCGTATGGAGAACGCGGGTAGAAAGGTGTTGTTTCTTTTTGCGGCACTTCTTGTACTTTCCCGTACAGTTCAGAAGTAGAAGCTTGGTACACACGCGTTTTATCTGTTAACCCTAAAATACGTACAGCTTCAAGAATGTTTAACGTACCTTTTGCATCAACGTCTAATGTATATCCAGGCATATCAAAAGATACGCGTACATGTGACTGTGCAGCTAAGTTGTAAATTTCATCTGGCTGAATGTCACCAATGATACGCGTAACGTTTAGTGCATCGGTTACGTCACCGTAGTGAAGGTGGAAGTTTGAGTTGTTTAATAATGCGCTTGCTGCTTCTTCTGTTAAAAGATCTTCTAGACGCTCTTGATTATAAGAAGAGCTGCGACGAATTAATCCGTGAACCTCGTAACCTTTTTCTAGTAATAATTCTGCTAAATATGATCCGTCTTGTCCTGTTACACCTGTAATTAATGCTGTTTTCATCTTATCCTCCATATATATCGACTGTTATTTTGTTTTTTTTATCTATTAAATTGAAAATTTTTATTTATTTTGCTGCAGCTAGTTCGTTATCTAGAAACCATTGATATGCTTTTTGAAGGCCGTCTTCTAGAACAGTTTCTGCTTTCCAGCCAAGACCGTTCAGCTTTGTTACGTCTACTAGTTTACGAGGCGTTCCGTCTGGTTTTGACGTATCAAATTGAATATCCCCTTCATAACCGACAACTGCTTTTACTTTTTCTCCAAGCTCTTTGATTGTAATATCTTCTCCCACACCAATATTGACGATTTCATTGCCTTCGTATGTATTCATTAAGAACACGCACGCATCTGCTAAATCATCTGAATATAGGAATTCACGTTTTGGTGTGCCTGTTCCCCACATTTCAACAAACGGCGCATTGCTTTCTTTCGCTTCGTGAAACTTGCGAAGCAGTGCCGGAAGAACGTGTGATGTATGAAGATCAAAGTTGTCATTTGGACCGTAAAGGTTCGTTGGCATTGCTGAAATGTACTTTGTTCCGTACTGACGGTTATAGGATTCACACATTTTGATTCCAGCAATTTTAGCAATTGCATACGGTTCGTTTGTTGGTTCAAGCGCACCTGTTAGTAAGTACTCCTCTTTTAGAGGCTGAGGCGCTAATTTCGGATAAATACATGTACTTCCTAAGAATAATAGTTTCTCTACATCATTTCGGTACGCTGCGTCAATGATGTTTGATTGGATCAATAGGTTATCGTGAATAAATTCTGCAGGATATTCATTGTTTGCCACAATACCGCCTACTTTAGCTGCTGCTAAGAAAACAAATTCTGGCTTTTCTTCTGCAAAAAATGCCTCGACTTGCGGTTTGTCTCGTAAATCTAGCTCAGCGCTTGTGCGATATACTAAATTGTTATAGCCTTTTTCCTGTAATTTTCGTACGATAGCTGAACCAACAAGTCCTCTGTGGCCAGCTACATAAATTTTTGAATTTTTGTTCATTTTAAGACACCAGCTTTCCTTTGGTTAATAAGCATTTTTTGAACCAAACAGCAATAGAACCGTTCGGCATATAATCGTAATATCCGTCTTTAAAGACCGTGTTGTCATATACGTTAAATCTAATTCAACCATTTCTTCAAAACCAACGTTGCTTCTTCCGCTGACTTGCCATAACCCTGTACAGCCAGGCGTTACGAGCAAACGCTGTTTTTGATATTCGGTATATTCATTGACTTCTCTTACAAGCGGCGGCCGTGGACCCACTAGACTCATATCACCTTTTAACACGTTTAATAACTGAGGAAGTTCGTCAATACTTGTTTTCCGAATAAATCTTCCTATTTTAGTTACTCGCGGGTCGTTTTTCATTTTAAACATGGCACCCGTTGCTTCATTTTGCTGAAGTAATTCAGCTAGCTTGGCTTCTGCATCTGATACCATGGAACGAAACTTGTACATGTTAAATTCTTTGCCATTTTTACCTACACGCTTCTGTGAAAAGAAAATCGAACCTGTGGGATCTTCTATTTTAATTAATAGACCAATCACAATAAAAACAATTAATAGTACAAGCAGTCCTGCCAATGCTCCGATTACATCGATACATCTTTTCGAAAAAAGGTATCCTTTTTTATTGTTAGGATTTACTTTTTTCTCTACTGGGGGTGCTTGGACAGCAGCTTCTGTTTTTGGTTCAGCAATCACTGGCAACTTCATTCACCCCTTCTAATCACTCAACAGTTACTTTATTGTCAGCTTCTTTTTTCACTAGATTATCCATGATTTCTAGTAAACTTTCTTTTAACTCTGAGTGCTGCAGTGCAAATTCAATCGTCGTTTCAATAAACCCTAGCTTCTCTCCAACATCATATCGTTTGCCTTCAAAATCATAAGCAAATACACGCTGAATTTCGTTTAATTTTTGAATGGCATCCGTTAATTGAATTTCACCCCCGGCTCCGACTTCTTGCTCTTCTAAAAATTTAAAGATTTCAGGTGTAAATACGTAGCGTCCCATGATTGCTAGATTTGAAGGTGCCGTACCTGCTGCTGGCTTTTCAACAAACGTATTCACTTGATGACGGCGGCCGTCGTTTGAAACCGGATCAATAATTCCGTAGCGGTGCGTTTGGTTATCAGGCACCGTTTGAACGCCGATTACTGAAGATAATGTTTGCTCGTATTCATTCATCAGCTGACGAAGACATGGTGTTTCCGCTTGTACAATGTCATCACCAAGCAGCACAGCAAAAGGCTCGTCCCCAATAAATTTACGTGCACACCATACAGCATGTCCTAGCCCTTTTGGTTCTTTTTGACGAATGTAATGAATTTCTACGTTCGATGATTGCTGTACTTTTTCTAAAATATCAAACTTCTCTTTTGAAACTAGATTATTTTCCAGCTCGGGTGCAAAGTCGAAATGATCTTCAATCGCTCTTTTGCCTTTACCTGTGACGATAATAATGTCTTCGATTCCTGAAGCAATCGCTTCTTCAACGATGTATTGAATCGTTGGCTTATCAACAATTGGAAGCATTTCTTTTGGCATTGCTTTTGTAGCCGGCAGGAAGCGTGTTCCAAGTCCAGCTGCTGGAATAATTGCTTTTTTTACTTTTTTCATCAATTCATCATCCCTCATTCTCTCTTTTTATTTACTGATTTAGGTATGTACGAGATGTAAATACTTATGGAAACGCTGTATCTATACAGCTCTTTCATAAGTATTTACATAATTAAATTTTGGGCATCTAACCCGTCCTCACACCATACTCTTGACAACAATCGTGTCTAAGGTGTTTGAGCACCCACAGTACAGCCGAGTATCTCCTTTGATAGTGGTTAGGAGATATCACCATTTTTAAATATTTGTAACTTTTATTGAATATTAATCCACCCTCACTAAAAAAAGAAGAAAGCTGTCAGGAATTCTGTCTTTTAAAAGATTCCTAAAAACTTTTTCTTCTTCACTTGCTGGGGCGTATCTTGAAAACAAACGTAGCCTTTTATAACAGCTTCTGCATTTTCATGAAACATGTATAACGTGTCAATTCCATATTCAGATGAAATCAACTCGCTTGCTTCTTGCATGTAGAAGTTTCTTCCTGATAGATTGTGCGCGTCAGAAGCAATCATATGAGTTAAGTTTGCTTGGATTAAATCCATAGAAAATTTCTTGATTTTTTTACCGAATCTTCCTGTTAAGCTGGATGCTGTAACTTGAGTGAGAACTCCTTTGTTCACCAGCTTGTATAAAATATCTGGATCTTCTATAAGCCTGCTGTTCCGCTCAGGATGAACAATAATAGGTGTTAGCCCTTCCGATTGGATGTCGTAGACTAATTTTTCTGTGAATTTCGGCACTTGGCTGGACGGCAGTTCTAAAAACAGGTATTTATTTGTTTGATTTAAAGTGAGTATTTTACCATCTTGATAGTCTTCAATAATTTCTCCATATATACGAGACTCTTGACCTGGTAATATCGTAAGAGGGATATTTTCTTGATGCAGATGAGTATTTAATCGTTCCACTCGCTGTATAATTTCATTTTTTTCATTTATGTATTGGCCATTGTGGTGGTGAGGAGTTGCAACAATTGTATGGATCCCTTCACTTACTGCTTGCTTTGCCATTTGTAAGCTGTCTTCTATGGTTTTAGCACCGTCGTCAATACCGTGCAAAATATGACAGTGAAGATCAATCATTTCTTACTTCCTCCTTCTCCTCCAAATAAGCTATATGAACTAGTTCATACTTATGAAATACTACCATAGGCATATTAGCCCTTCAATGTCTTATTTTGTCGAAAATTATCAAATGACTAAATTTCTTCTTATTATGACGTTTTTTGTATCTGAAATAGTCTTTTCTTATCATGATAAACGTTATAACTGTATACTAATTTTTTATAATAATTAGATCTATTTTCTTTTAAAAGAATTTTATTCCAATTAACTCCGCAAAACCTATTTTATCAGTGAAACTCTTACATTTATTGAGCCTAGAGAATTATTTATTTTTAAATTTCTGATAAAAATAAGAATTTTTGTTTGTTATATTGAAAACGCAACCATTGCCTTCTTTATTGCTTTTTCACTGAAAAAAATCCCGACAAACAGTAAATTTTACCTAATTAAAATATAACCAATAAGACCCAATTTAGTCATATACTCTAACTAATTCCTTGCATTTTTCACCATCTTTTTTTATCATTAAGTGAAAATTTTGTAGAGAAAAGAGTTTTTTTATGATTTTAAAACGTGTGTTATTAGTTCTTTTGCTATTATCTATTTCAAAGTTCTCCCACACTCCCCATTTAGAAGTAACGGATCCTTCCAGCTGGACAAATCCGTCCGCTTGGGATCACAACGCTACGCTTTGGTCTGTACTGCACCCTGGCAGTGAATTTTTCACAGCCTACAGCTATGGTTTTAACGTTGAGTTCATTGTGCGAAAAATTGCCCACCTTTCTTTTTTCGGCATGCTAGGCCTACTTTTTTACTGGAATTTAAAAAAGCAGAGCTATCGTTACATAAAAGCATGGCTGTGTGTAGCTGCGTTTGCATTTATAGATGAAGTGCATCAGGCGTTTATTATCGGCCGAGATGGTCGGATTATAGATGTAGCTGTTGATTCACTAGGTGCAGCCATTGCTTTATATTTGTTATATCGGGCGAGAAGAACGAATGTAAGAGTACCAAAGTAAAAAAAGCATGCCGCTGGCATGCTTTTTTTTATGCTGTAAATCTCGTATTCTTTTATTTTACCGTCACTTTCGTATACGTGCTGTAGCCCCCTTGACCTTTCACTAACACGTGCAGAAGTGTCCCGGATTTTTGCTTTGGCACCGTGATAGAAAAACTTCCTCCGTTATCTGTTTTTCCCGTCGCAATGATATCTGGCCATACTTTTACATAAATTGTTGAGTTTGGCTCCGCTGTTCCCATTAGGTTTGTATCTTGGCTTGAAATGGCATTAACTTTTGCTGCTTCAGGAGCTGTATCAGACTGCACAAATAGTTTTGTATACGTGCTATAGCCGCCTTGGCCTTTTACTAATACGTGAAGCTGCTTGCCCGCAGGCTGCTTGGGAATCGTAATAGAAAAGTTTCCTGCGTTATCCGTTTTTCCTGTCGCAATCGTATCCGGCCATACTTTTACGTAAATAGTCGAATTTGGCTCCGCTGTTCCCGTTAGATTTGTATCGCCTTCATTTAACTCATTTACTTTTGCTGCTTCAGGGGCTGCATCAGATTGCACATAAACTTTTGTGTACGTACTGTAGCCGCCTTGACCTTTCACTAGTACGTGAAGCATCGTTCCTGCTTGTTGTTTTGGCACGTCAAACGAAAAGTTTCCTGCAGCATCTGTTTTTCCTGTCGCAATCGTATCCGGCCATACTTTTACGTAAATGGTCGAATTAGGTTCAGCTGTTCCTGATAGTTTGCTGTCACCAGCCTTGATTGGATTCACTTGAGCTGGCTCTGGAACCGTAATTCGAAGGTATTTATCTGTATAGTGAGAGACTAAGCTTACTCCCGGATAGTAAAAGCTCAGTATATTCGTATATGATTTTCCTTGAGCAGCCATCGCATTCGCTCCGAATTGGCTCAAGCCGACTCCATGTCCATTTCCTTTTCCTTCAATGGTAATGGTTTGAGTATCTGTCTTTTGATTAGTAACAATCAGGCTTTTAAAGTGGATGCCGTCAAGCATAAATCGAATGTTATCTGCCTTGTCCCCGACTCGGCTCCATGTTTTAACCGCAAGCTTGTTGTCTTGATCTACTTCGCCTTTCATCACGTAGGTTACGCTGATATCTCCTTTGCTCATACGCTGACCTGATGTTGGTTGATAAAGGTTAACTTTAGAAATGCCCACAATCTTAATGTCTTTTCCTTTAAATTGAGTCTCCGTCAGCATTTGCGCTTTAATTTTGCCTGCAATTTTTTCATCTGCTTCTTTTGTTTGACTCCACCAAGCATCTGGGTTTTTTAAATCTTTTGTAGATAGGTCAATTTGCTGTTTTTGAACTGTTAATGACCATTTTGTTTGAGGATCATACGGATCAGTTTTCACTTGAAAGTAGGGATGAGAAGCTTTTCCCCATGCATTGTAATCAGATTCAATGATTCCGCCGTTGCTTGAAGAAAACACAGAGTTAATTAACGCACCGTTGTACTTTAATACTTTTCCAAACGTTTCATCAACTGCGCTGTTGGTACTGTTGTACCATTCATATCCTCCGTATACCTGAAAACTTGTTGTATCATCAATGATTTTACTTGCATAGCTTAATGCGTATGTTCTCGCAGCAACAGCCTGAGATTTTAACGCATCAGCATGCCAAGACGTATACACTTCTTTTGGAACAACGCCTTTTAAATAATCTTCCATTGGAATTGTATTGATGGGCCTGACATATTTGCTGCTTTCGTTAGTAAACTGTACGTTTCCTAAGTAGTTTCTGTTATTAATAGAAAGGAAGGCTTCGTATGTAGATGGTTTAGCAGTGAAGCTATCGAATTCACCAAGAACTTCTTGGTTATGCAGTAGTTTGACTTTGCTCCCCGCTACTTTTACTTCGTACTCTGTATTAGCTTGAAGCGTTAATTTGCTGTCTGCAATCGTATAGGACTGCGATGGTTTAATTTTAATACTGGATTGATTGCCTAAATAATTTCTTAATTTTACGGATACCGTCGGCTCTGTTTCGGCTGCTTGTACATGCTTAATTGCAGCACTATAGCTAAACGTAACCAGTAAACTTAGCATGAATAAAATGGGTAAAATCTTTCTCATTCTGTCTACTTGTCTCCTTGTCTATTTTTCTGTTTTCCTTCGTTATATCGGCAGACTTTCGACAATTTCCAACCTTTTTAGCTAAGTTTAATTAAAATATTTCTTTATTTGAGACTAGGCAACAAATAAACCAGATAACTTACGGTTTTAAGGCTTGTTCTATCCATAGTACGCTCGTGACTTTTTATCGACATAAAAAATAGCTTCTCATGAAAAGAAGCTGGTTTAAAAATAATTTCTCTACTTAGATTTTTGTCCCGGAGACTTTCCCTGTGTTATCAACGCTTAGCTTCCAGCTTTGTCCGTCAGGAGATTTAAGGATCAGGCTGTTTCCTTGCTGGAACTCAAGGTTTCCGTACATTTTGCTTCCGAAAGTTGCCACCCAAGAGGAACCGGGCATCATGGAAGACGTACCGAATATGCGGTTAATTCGAAAACGCTTATGGTCTTTCGTATATTCGCTTAGCGTAAGTCTCATTTTATACAGCGTATTGGCTCGCACTTCTGCCGTTACCGTGTTTCCTAAGTTGTTTTTTACGTCTTTTGCTGTTGTCCACGCGCCGTCTAGTGCTGTTAGATATTCAAATTTAATATTTTTAGGTGACTCGCCCCATCCAAATGAAACGCCTGCCATATTTAGCATTTTAATTGGATTTGCAGTAAAGTCCATTTCAATCACAACGGGAGCTGAAGCTGGCACGTCGAGGTAGTTCATGCTTTGTTCATCAACTAAGCTGAAGCAATTGCTGATGCTACCTCCGTACGGGGCTTTTCCAGCTGTTTGTTTGACGGTATATTTTTTATCAGCTTGTACAAAAATATCGTCTTGATTGCCGATGATATCCGGTTTTCCTGGAAGACCTGGAGCAAATATATTTCGGGTTTGTTCAAAAGGAGAAGTGATGTCATTATATTGGCCGTTGTTTAAAATCGATGTGGATAAAAGGTTAGAGGCAAGCTGATTTCGATGTGAGATACTCGTAAATTCTACCGGCGGTTCTCCTCCGTTCATCAAATACGCATCCCAAATATGCCCTTCAAACGTATTATAAGCACCTGAACATTTAATTGCTCGTTTCGTTTGACTGCGGCACTGTATTTGAAAATGACTAAAGCTATTTCCTGACGTTTCATACGGCACGTCACTGATGCCGGCTACGTCGATCCCATACTGACAGCCGTCAATCGACAAATAGCTAAAGTTATTGGCGTTAATCCATGCAGGCGTATTAATGTTAGTAATTTTTTCAGTTTGCAGCAGTACGCCCCTTTCAAAGTTGCGAAGGTGTACAAAGGATACGTTCACAAAGCTGATAAAATCCCACGCTTTCTGACAGTAAAAATAAATACCTTTTCCATTGTAAGCGCCTGACGTATTGATCATGCTGATGTTGCTTATCGTCGTTTTGTTTCCTGTTTCCAATTGCTGCGATCCGTGAAGGTAAATGATTGAAGATATAAAGGAAGGATCGGTCACTTCAACCGTTCCACCTGAAATGGAGGCATCTTTTTGAAGGGTAAATACATGATAATTTCCCGTTACTTTAAGTTTTGTTCCGCTGTCCATTTCAAACGAAATAGACGGTTTAATCACAAGAGGCGATGCGATGGCGTACGTATAGTTTCCTGTTAGTAGTACTCGTGATAACTTGTTAGCCTCTGCGTAATCGATTGCTTGCTGTATCGCAGGTGCATCATCCGTCACGCCGTCTCTTTTCACGCCAAAACAAGCGGCGTCTACTATTCTTTCTTCACTGCAGTTTTCCATTAAACTCATCTCGCTTTCTCAGCAGGTGTAAAGCATGTACTGCTTGTATTACTTTATGCGTTTTGGCTACCTGTGGTTCACTTTTTCCATAGAAAAAAAGCTTCCGGTTTAGAAGCTTTTTGCGTTCATATTTACATATTGATCAGCAGTAGAAGCAAGCATTTGACTTGACGTAAAGTGCTGTTCGACTTTTTTTCTTGCGCCTTTAGCAAAACGCTGCTTTTGTTCTTGCTCGGCGTACAGTGCCGTAATTTTTTCTACGAATGCTTGAGGTGAATACGCAGGGATTAAATAGCCCGTATCTCCGTCTGCTATTGCTTCTTTCACGCCTCCTACATCAATTGAAATCATCGGTGTGCCAACGGCCATTGCTTCTAAAACAACCATTGGAAAGACTTCACGGTGAGAAGTTAACAGAAGCATATCCATTTTCGTAATAAATGCTTCAGGGTCTTCTACTTCTCCCCATATCTTTATCTTATGGGACAAGCCTTGCTGCTTGATAAGCTCTTGAATTCGCTGCAGCTCAGGACCTCCTCCTCCGATATGAAACTTCATGTGTTCGTTACCTTTCAGCAGTGAGGCGATTTCGATAAACAGCTCGTGATTTTTTTCTTTTGAAGCTCGTGCCAAAAGGCCAATATGACAGTCGAGTGAAGCAGCTTTTTCTTTAAACACAAACTGATCTAAGTCCACTCCGTTATAAATCGTTGTCACTTTACTACTATTCACGCCAAGATGCATTAACTGCTCTTGTTCAAAGCGGCTGACGGTAATCACTCCATGCACAAAAGAGTTTACGAGTTTACAAAAAAGACCCTTCGCTTTTTGTTCAAGCACCGTTACATTATGCTTTGTATAAAGTATTTTTACTTTTTTTCTCAGCACTGAATTCACGCATACTGCATACATCACCATACGCAGGCTGTTCGCATGAATGATGTCAATTTTACACGTTCGCACTTTTTTCCACAGTACATAAAGGTTGTGAAGATGATTTTTCCTGCTTAAAGGCGTGAACCGTTTTTTATATTGAATTTTACTGTACAGTTCTCCCATTGCAGCTGCTGTGTATACGGTAATGTCCGGATGATTCAACTGATTTTCGAGCTTGCAAAAATACGTTTCTGCTCCGCCTGTAATCAATTTATCTGTGATTAAAAGTACGTTTTTCAAGACTTCACATCCTTTACGATTTTGAGAGGTTTTTACTTTTAGCGTACGCATTCACGCTGTACTGCACAAAATAAGTGGCGCTTTTCCATAGCGGCAGCCTTTCTTGCTCGCGCAGGAGCCTCCAGTACCTCGTCGCTGCTTTCAGCTTGTTGCTAGAAACGGAGTGAGATACAAGACGGTAATAAGCAAGTGACTCTTGAAGGCCGTATGCTGTGTAGCCTTTTCTCAGGAGTGACAGCCAAAGCGCCGTGTCTTCCGGCTGAATGTTTGGCATTGAAATGGCCGAAATTTGCTTTTTATCAAGCATTACCGTCAAACAGCCGATAATAGTGTTACCAGCTAGCGTCTTGTAATCAACACCTTTTGGAACGTTTACTTCAACTCCTGTTTCTTCACCTTTTTCATTGATAATGCTGTAGCCTGTATAGGAAAAAGCGCAGTTTTTTTCCAGCATAAAGGCCACTTGCTTTGTAAGTTTTTCTGCGTTCCATACATCATCGCTGTCTAAAAAGGCAAGAAAACGTCCGCTTGCTGCATTTATTCCTTTATTACGCGCGGCTGCGGCTCCTGAATTTTTGGTAAGCTGAAGCAGTTGAATGCGTTGATCCTTTATACTAAACTTCTTTACTACTTCAGCTGTTTCATCTGTCGAACAGTCGTTAATCACAAGCAGCTCCCAGTTGAGGTACGTTTGCTGCTGAACAGATTGTATGGTGGATGAAATAAAGGCTGCGCAGTTATAGGCAGGTGTAACAATTGAAACGAGGGGCTGATCCGGTTGAAATTTAAAATTATTCATCTCGCACTCTCCTCACTTTGATGATTTCGTAAATAGCCTGAAAGCAGTGCTAAGTACAAAAAGAACAGCTCATTTACAATTAACGAAAGCGACATCATTTGAAGCAAAAAACCAGCAAACGTTAAAAATAAGTAAGGCTCTTTTTTATGAATTTTTTGTTTTAAAAGCTGAAGAAACACAAGAAGTAAAAAGCTAAAATATAGGCAAAAGCCAATCATACCCGTCTCTGATAAAATCTCTAAAAACGTGTTATGAACGTACAGCGCTTCGCCGTAGTAAAACAAATTGTACTCTGAAAAGTTAAAAGCACCGATTCCGGCAAACGGATGCGATGAAAAAAACTCAAATGCCCGGCTCCACAGGGAAAACCTTCCGCTTCCTCCGTCATGTAAAAAATCATCGGCTCGTTCGGTTAAAATGGTGAACACGTTAAAGTTCGTCATAAAATGGGCAATAAAAGCAAGTACACCAAATAAAAACACAAACGAAAGAACGGTTTTGAGACTGTTAAGCGAACGAGTAATAAGCAAGTACAAAATCAACACAGCGGCCATAGCGATTAATCCCCCACGGGAAAACGTTAAAACGCTTGTTAATGTGCTAAGTAAAAGCCCGACTTTATTTTTAGTACTATCGCTATTGGTTAAAAAGTAAGTAAAAAACAAGGTATTATAAAATACATAAATATTAGGATCATCCAGTACGCCAATCAAACGGGGATAGCTGCGGTCAATCATTACGCCCCATTTAATGATTTCTACATCGGATGCAAATTGAAAATGAACCGCTTGAAGACCCGCAATGTAAAGCAGTAAACTCACGCCGTTAAAAAGAATGCCAGCTCCGGTTAAAGCACGTTTGATGCTGCCGCTATGAAATTCTGCTATCACATATTTCATTAAAAAGTAGCAAGCAAGGATAAGCAAAACGCCTAGCATAATACGAAGACTCGCTTCTGGGTACAGAGAAAACGCTCCGGTCATACAGTAAAAAAGATAAAATAAAAGCAGCAACACTTCATACGCCTGGAGCTTATAGACGTAAAAAGAAGCAAAGCTAAGCAGCAGAAGTGCAAACAAAAAAATCATGTACGGCTTTAATGAAAAGCCAATATTGACGTTATATTTGCTTAGCGTGACAAGAACAAAAAGGCAAAACAAAACGGTCGGTTTTCGATTTTGTATATATACACTATCCATTTTGTGCCTCCTTTCTGTTCTCTACGTTTACTGGTTTGTTTTTTTGCAGGTAGCCTAATGCTTGATTTCTAATCTCTTTATCTAGCAACGTTAACAAAAACACTAGAAGCATGTTTACGCACAGCGCAATAAACGGGTGCTGCGAAAATAGCAGCGTAGTAAGCACAAGCGTACTGCCAAATAAACAAACAAAGACTGGAAAGGTTTTACGCATAATGACGACTCTTTCCGGATTACATAACCAGCAGCCAATAAATAAAATTCCTTCAATTAAAAGCGCAGCGTATACGGCTCCCATTACAGAATAAGCAGAGCTTAAAAAGTAGTAAAAAACAATTCCCGATACAACAGCAACTAGCTGAACGCCCGTTCTTCTTCCTTGAAGTCCTTTTGTTGTTAAGCCGTCTGCTAGCGCTACGCTTAAACCCTGGAAAATCAGCATCAGCGACAGCCACTTTAACGCATCTCCGGCCGCATCCCATTTCTCTCCGAACAATAACGACACGGCAAGATCGGATAAATGATAAAAAGGAAGCGCCGTTAACATCCCTACTAAACTCATAAGCTTCACTTGCAAAATATTTAATTCTAAATGTTTGTCTGTCTGCTGGTGATTATAATGGCGAAATAACACCGGATAAAAAGCACCTGCCACAATTCCTGGAACTTGATACAGCGCCGATGGAATACGGTACGCAACAGCAAACACGCCGACGGCTGCAAGTGGAATTGTATTTTCTAATACGATTGGACCAAGCTGCGGCAGCAGCATAATCAGCAGTCCGCTTACAATAAAAGAGCCGATATTTTTTAGCAGCCCGCGTTGAATTTTCTTTTTCAAATTAAACGCTACTCTTTTTCCCACCATCCACAGACCGTACACTCCTGCTAAAAGATAGGAAAAGCCAAACAAAAACGAAATAAAAAATGGGCTTGTATGCATCAGCATTCCAATCGTCAGCAGCACCACCAGCAAAAGAGCTGAATAGATGCGAATCGCTCCTAAGTGATGCATTTGTTCAGTAAGCTGAAAATACGTAATCCCGATGCTTTGCATCGCAAGTCCTGTTACCATCGGTATAATCAAGTAGTACATCATCTTTACAAGTGATGCTTCGTGATAAAACAAGGAAATCACTATATACGCCCCTGCAAATGTAGCAAGCAAAAGCAGAATTCTCATCTTCACATACGAGGATAAAAGATGATCCACGTCAGCTCGCTTTTTAGATCCTTCGCGAAGCACCGTGTTGCTTAAGCCAACGTCTGTAAAGTAACCTAATATCATCGCAAAAGCTAGCGCTACGCTGAAGCTGCCGTAACTAGCTGCGCTTAAATACTGTGCCAGTACGATAAGCGCAGCTGCATTTAACAAACGTGATACAACCGTACTAATAAATAAGTGAACAATGTTTTTCCAAATGGAGTTTTTCTTCATACATCCCTCTTACTCCATCGTTTTAGCAAATTGCTGAGCTAACGTTTCATGATAATAGTCGTACGTTTTGGCTAATCCTTTTTCAAGCGTAAAAGCAGGCGACCACTTCAATAATTTGATGCTTTCTTTATTGCACAGCCTGCTGTCTGCAATATCACCTTCACGCACGCTGTGGTAAACAGGTGTTAATTGACTGCCTGATATGCTTTTCATTGTGAAAAAAAGTTCGTTAATGCTGATGCTGCTATTATTGGAAATATTAAACGTGCCGCACCCTTCATACTGAATGGCTTGTAAGCACGCCTGGCTCACGTCTTCTACGTAAATAAAATCTCTCGTTTGACGGCCGCTTCCGTAAATAACCGGCTGCTGGTTCGTAACAAACCGGTCAAAAAAGATTGAAATTACGCCGCCTTCACCCTGTGAATTTTGCCGCGGACCGTATACGTTGCTGTAGCGAAGTATGACGTAGTCAATATCATATAGCTGCTTGGCAAGCTTGAGATATTCTTCAGACGTAAATTTTGACAGTCCGTACGGTGAAGCTGGACTCGTTGGATGAGCAAGCGAAATTGGAGTAACGTTCGTATTTCCGTACACGGCCGCTGATGAAGCAAAAATGATTTTTTCAGCTCCGTGCTTTTTGCATGCATTAATAATGTTGATTGTTCCTTGAATATTAACATTGGCATCATGATGAAAATTAGTAACGGAATGAGCCACGCTTACTTGAGCCGCTTGGTGAACAACATAATGAGGTTTAAACTCGGCAAATACTTTATCTAATTCTTCACTCACAATATCTCCATAGTGAAAAGAAATGCCTCGATTTTCTAAGTTTGCTATTTTTCCCGTTGAGAGATTGTCGATTACCTTTACTTCAAATCCGTTTTGATAAAGAAGCTCTGCCATATGTGATCCAATAAAACCGCATCCGCCTGTAACTAATACTCTTTTCATGTTATCCCTCTCCTATCTTGATCCGTCTCCTGTTACGATGACTCTTAGCGTTTTTATCATAATCTTCACGTCAAACCGTATATTCGTATGTTGAATGTAGTAAAGATCGAGCTCCAGCTTTTCTGCTGGCGTTAACTCATATCCTCCGTTAATTTGTGCCCACCCTGTCAGGCCGGGCTTAACGGCAAGCCGCTGACTAAATGCAGGAAGTGTTTCTTGGAATTCTTCTATAAATACGGCTCTTTCAGGTCGTGGTCCGACAATGGACATATCGCCTTTTAATACATTCCACAGCTGAGGCAGTTCATCAATTCGCGTTTGGCGAATCAGCTTTCCTACTTTGGTGACCCGGCTGTCATTTTTAACTGCCCACTGCGCTCCGTTTTTTTCAGCGTCACTGTACATCGAACGCAGCTTCATAATCGTAAATGGTCTGCGGCTTTGACCTAGACGCTCTTGAAGAAAGAAAGGTGAACCCGGTGTTTCAATCATCACAATGAGCGCAAACAACAAAATAACAGGCAGCAAAACCACAAGAGCTATAAACGAAATCACAATATCAAACATGCGTTTACACAGTGAGTAAAAAAGTGTAAATTCTTTTTTTAGCACGTCGGAATCACTAATCGTTTTCGAGACAATTTGATTCATCGTTTCACTTCCTTCTATATAAAGTGAGGAGCTAGTGAGACGGACTCCAAATAACGCCTAGTACATGAATCCGCGCTTTTTCCAGCATATTTTTTGTTTTGACAACGGCATCTGCTTTTGTTTTGCGTTCTTCCACAACAAGCATTGTCGCATCACATTTTGCGGCAAGAATATGAGAATCTGTCTCTTCTAAAAACTGAGGCGTTTCAAAAAGAATCAAATCGTATTCTTCTTTCCATCTTTCTATAAGCTCATCAAAGTACGTGGAAACAAATAATGTTGATGCGTTTCGAAAGTGAGATCCTGCCGCAAGCACGTCCAGTCCTTTGTACGACGTTTGTTTAATCGGTAAATGACGGCTTTGCTTGTTTACTAACACATCCGTTAACCCTTCTGAACTTCCGAGATGAAAAAGCTGATGAAGAGAAGGACAATGGACGTTTCCGTCAATAAGAAGAACGTTTTTCCCTTGTTCAGCAAATGAAATACCTAGCTTAGCCGTCATAAGCGGCTTTTTATCGTTCACTTCCGCTGATGTGATTGTCAGGCATTTGGCTTCACTATTCAGCAGAACCTCAACATTTTTTCGAATCATATTTGTTTGGTTGATCGTTTTGGCATCTTGATACAGTGAAAATGGATACTTTCTTCGTTTAAAACTCAAGGTTCTCCCTCCTAGTCTTTGGCTGATCACTGCCTTGCTTTTGATTTCGCTTCATTTTTCGAGGTTGGAGTTCGATATGCCCAATGACAGGGAGTCCGATAAGTTCTTGAATATCTTGTTCACTTCGAACCGTATTATCAAGATATTCTCTCAGCATTGCTCCCGCTATTCCTACCAACAGACTGACCAAGATAGTAATAGCTGCAACCGGCAGCGGCTTTGGGAACACTTTAAGGCTCTGCGATGGTTCGGTTAATACTTGAATGTTGCTTCCTTTCATTAACTTCATCGCTTGATCTTTTGAAAGAAGAGCTACTTTATTTGCGATTTCACTTACTGTTTTCGAATTCTCGTTTCTTACGGTAATCGTGACAAATTGAGAGTTTTCGTTATGATCAATTGTAATTTGTTCACTCAGCTTTTTATTAGAAATAGTTAACTTTAATTCGTCTTTTACACCATTTATGATCATCGGACTTTTAATAAAATCGATATACGAAGAAATTAATTGGGTATTCAGCTGCGTAATATTAGCAATTTCATCTACATCCTTAGATGTTGCTTGATTAACAAGTACTTGAGTAGATGCTTGATACGTAGGCTTTAGTAAATAGAAACAAATGGTTGTGATGCTCATACTCGCTATGATTATGACTAGAAGCATCGTCAGCCATCTTCTTTTTAAAATTCGAAAAAAATCCTTTAGCTGAATTTTATCCTGCATCGTAAACTCACCTCCATATACTTTCTCTCTCTGCTACTTACGACTCACTGCTCTGCCAAAAACAACTTTGTTTCTTGTCAGGAATTTTCCTAATCTACTTGAAGGCTTTTCAACAAAATAATACGTGATAGAAGCCATCGCTAGTGATAAAAGGAAACAAATGCTTAAAATACTCCAGTACGGTAAAAACCCGTGTAACAAGTACATAGCTGAAAACAGCACAATGAGATGAGTTAAATATAAGCTGTACGAAACTTTACCTAGAAACGACAGCACTCCTGCGCGTAAAACCTTTGAAGCTGCCGGTGATGCTAAAGCGATAATAATGAACATACAGCTCCCTAGCATCACTGCCAGATTGCGGCATAAAAAGTTATTGGTGATGGCGTAATTCCCCATAATGCCTTCAGATAAATAACAGGTAAATGCAATCAGAACAACAAGACTCTTTTTAAATGTGCTAATTTTCAGATAAAGCTGAATAAAAAAATCTCGATATTTCGCTGTGACCGCACCCGCGGCGAATAAAAGCAAATAATGATAGGAAAGCAAGAAGTTCGTAGGTTCTAAGTTTAATTGATTAAGCAGTAATAGCGCTGATGATGAAACAAACACGAAAAACAATAGCATCATGATTTTCTTTGCGTCCATTCGCAGTAAAAGAATCATTAAAAGAGGAAAAATAATTGAAATTCTCATTTCATGAACAAGCGACCAAATAACATTGTTGTAAGCGTCTGTGTTAAATGTGCCAATTAAAAAGAAGTGCTGAAGAAGTAAACTTGGTGATTCGTTTGTGATCCATGAATGATTAAACCAGTGGCTTAACTGTGAAATCCCGCCTTGGCTAAATAAGATTTTGCATAAAATAGCCACACACACCGCAAACAAGTAAGGAAGATAAATTCGGCAAATTCTTCTTACAAGATAGTTCTCATACCGAAAAAAAGAACGCCCATAAAACGGCAGTGCTAAAACAAATCCGCTTAAGACAAAAAACAAAACAACTGATTCATTTCCACTGCTGAACAATAGCCGCAGCGGGCTTTCTTTTACCATGGACAGTAAAAAAGAAGAATCACCGTCATACCTATACTCGCTGAAGCTTGGATAAATCATGAGATAATGATTTATCACAACAAAAAGAGCTGCTAATCCTCTTAAAGAATCAAGTTCTACATATCTTTTTTCCATGTAATCTCCTATCCTAATGTAATAAATAATGTTATCTCTTTATCGCGCAAGGATCATTTCATATAGCGCTAGCGTACTATACAAAACGTTCACTATAGCGAATAAAAAGTGATAAATCGACAAATATTCTTAATAAAGAACAATTTGTAAGTGAAGTATAGCATAATATACCTGCATCAAGAATAGGTATTTTAACCTATTTTATTCTTTATAAAGAACAAAATATTATTTATTTTATATTTTTATGTACACACAATGCACAAATATGCGTTATAATGAACAAAAAACCTATAAGAAGAGGATGAACTGAATGTGATAGGAGAAAAGATTAAGAATTTGCGACTAAAAAAAGGCTATTCTATTACACGCTTGGCTGAAGAAGCCAATATTTCAAAATCGTATTTGTCTCATTTAGAAAAAGGGTTAAATAATAATCCTTCTCTTCAAATGCTTGATAAAATCGCTTCTTCTCTTCACACAACGATTGATGAATTAATTGAGGGAGACATCAGCTGTCCAGCTCTAACTTCAAAGCCAGCCCTCAATCTAGAGTGGCTTCATTTAATTGAACGAGCCATTCAAGACGGCATGACCAAAGAAGAATTTATTGAATTTCAGTATTATTTAAAGTTCCGTAAAACAAACTGATAGGTCCATTCACGAACGTTTAATTTTTTTGTTACAATCGACCTATTTCGACATCTTTTACAAATATTATTTTGTAAAATAACTGTATACTAAGAACACTATTACAAATTATCCAGATAAGGGCAAAACTATTGAAAAATAGTGACGCAAAGCTTCAGGTCTAAGGCCGCTTTCGGCTACGATAGCTGGGTTCCCTGGCAAAGGGTGGATGAATCGTAATGAAAAAAGAACATGTACTGTCAATCGATCAAGAGTGGGTAAGTCTTATGGAAGCAGCTCGCACGCTGGGGCTGACTATCGAAGAAGTCCGGAGGTTTTTGTCGGAGCTTAAGCGGAACTAAATTAAAAAAGCACGCTCAAATTAGAGCGTGCTTTTTGCAGTTATTATTATTCTAGAAGAAAGTAAACTCCACTTCTATTAAATACGAATTCCTTTTGGCTGACGCTCATCAAATGTATAAATCTCCGTAAATCCGCACTGTTTCGCCATTTCAACCGCTTCTTTCATATGTGCTCCTACAGTTTCAGCAAAGTGTGAATCAGATCCAATGGTTAAGATTTCTCCGCCTAAATCGCGGTACAGCCGAACAACTTCAAGTGCAGGCAATGCTTCGCCCAGCTTCCCTCTTATACCTGAAGTGTTAATTTCAATTCCAATATTACGATCAATGGCTTTTTTTAAAATATCTGCAAGAATATCTTTGAATTGATGAAAGTCGTAAATACCATATTGCTCAAATGCATAGCGCTTCATTAAATCTAAATGAGCCAATACATCAATGTCGGCGTCGCTTACTAGCTTATACATTTCGTTAAAATAAGCGCGGTAAATCGCTTCTTTGTCGTTGAGTTCTAAATGTTTGCGAAGCTTGATGTTATTAATGTTATGCACCGAACCTAAAATAAAATCAAAGTTCTCTTGCTTCATCATTTCTTGATACTTCTCTTTTAAATAGTGCGGCTCGCAAATTTCAATTCCTTTTTTAATCACGAGCTGACCTTGAAACTGATCTCTGCATTCAGCTAGTTCTCGTTCGTATTTATCAAAATCTATATGACCATAAGTTGGCGCTAATGGATTTAATGAAAAGTGCTCGGTAAAACAAATTTCGTTTATGCCGTTTTTTACAGCTTGTTCGCACACTTCCTTCATGACTGCCTGTGAGTCAAATGAATTGTTCGTGTGATGATGGTAGTCTACTAGATACATTATTTAGTCACCTCTAGGTTTATTATACATCTCTCTTGCTTTCCCTGCACATAGATACCCTTTATACCGCCTATCCCGCCTTTTTTCGTTCATAAAGAGTATTTCCAGTAAAAAAAGACATTTTTCCTCTTCCAGTAATCCTTGTTTTCTTATAAACTAACTTAATATAGCAGATGTTCTGACATACAACTTGACAAACAAATTTTACTTACACAAGAGAAAGGAAAGAAGAAATGCAGATTGAAAAAAGTTTTGCTCAAACAAAAAATCCCTTTCTGTCTTACTTAAGCTCTTATGCTAAAAAGATGAAAGGAGAACTAAAAGAAGAACCGAAAATCAATTATAGAGATGCGGTCGTTTCTTCGATCGGAGGCTTAATTGCCATTATCATCAGCAGTGCGATTGCACTAGCGCTTGGCTATCCAATGGCACTTGCTCCGATTGGCGCAAGCTGCGTGCTTGTCTTTGGGGCTCATAAAGGTCCTTTATCACAGCCGCGTCACGTACTGGGAGGGCACTTGCTTGCAACGGTTTCCGCACTTATTATTTGGAGTTTATTTCATCGAAGTCTAATCACTATCGCCATTGTGCTTGCGTTTGTTCTTATTTTAATGATTCTTACCAAAACCGTTCATCCTCCCGCTGCAGCGAGCGCAATTGTAGCTATTAATACTCAGGCAGGCTGGGGATACTTAGGTATTATTATGATTTGTGCATGTGTAGTTGTACTGATTTCTACCGTTTATAATAATTTATTTCAAGACCGGCAGTATCCCAGGTATTGGGTTTGATATATAAAAAAGACGTCTTCTCATGGAAGACGTCTTTTTTATTTGTTATTTCCTACTACGTTTTTTGCTGTTTCAGGGTCTATTTATTAGCTTTTACTTTACTTCCGTTGAACTAATAAGCTGATAAACTCCCAAACTTCCATCAGATAATTCTTTTACTTTATGAATACTGTTGAATTTTTTGTATTTAACAGACCCGTCTCCGTACGAAATATCATACTCTTCTGTTGTATACACTTTATACATAGAGTCATCTAGTTTTGTTACTCTATTTACATTAAAGCTTAATAAATCTTCTGTTATTCCTTTTTTGATTAGGTAAGCGGTATAATCTTTTTGTTCCTTGTATTTTGGCCCGTTAGAATCGATATATGGCTCTGCAATAGAGAAGTCTCCACTGTTAATTGAGGAAATTGTAGCGTACATATATTGTTCAATAAAACTAGAAACTTCACTAGTAGATACTCCAGAATTGACTTCCGAACCTTTGTCCGTCGTCTCTTGATTCTTAGAAGGACCCGATGCTTTTGCCGTAGCTTCTGTCATATTTTCTTCATCAAAATTAAGCGCAACATCTTCCATGCCTTTTTTAATTGATACTTCTTCCGTTTTCTTTTCTCCATGTTTTGCGTATAGTTTTACTGAACCGTCCATTGGCAGTGGACCTAGATAATCAATATCGCTAATTTTTGTTTTGGTGCCTTTGCCATTAACGACCAGGGTCGCGTCATCATAATCTGAAGAGATGTATACTGCATTATCTGACCAATCAAACTCAACGTTTACATCTTCTCCGTTAGCGGCTTCAATCTCTTGTTCGTTTTCAACTTTTCCGTAATCATTTTGCACTTCACCTTTTAATGTATGTGTACCAGGTAAAAATGGTCCAATCTTTTTAGAAGAGTCACTGCTTACCGTTCCAGCTTTTTGACCGTCAATATATACTACTGTCGCATCTTCTGTAGACTGAGCTTTTGCATATACAGGGTTTATTTGTACCGTGTAATGATCAAAGATTCCCCACTTCTTTCCGTCTTGTTCTAATTTAGCGTATGAAGAGTGATCTTCGTTTGGAACTCCTGCTTCAAGCGCTCTGCTATCTGCCGCTAACCCTTCAGAGATTGATTTCATTACATCCGGATTTTCGTGCAGATATGTAATAAATGATTTTGTTTGCTCATCGTTGGCTTCTAATTGAATTTGACCATCATTTACATATTTTTTTACTTTATCAACATCATTACCCTTTACTGAAGCAATAAATTTTTCTGACACGGCTTTAGGCGCCATCATTGTTTTATCTATTCCGTAATAAGCGCCTCCAAGTATAGCAGCTGCTGCTATAACTGAAATCGCAATAATCTTTGTTTTTTTATTCGGAGGTTTTACCGATTCTCTCTCTTCCTCTACTGAAGCTGATGCGGGTTCTACGTAACGCTGTGATTTTGCTCCTTGGCTAGAAGTCTCTTTTCTTTCGACGGGATGTCCACACTCTGGACAAAATTGATGCTCATTTGTTAACTGATGGCCGCACTCTCTGCAATATCCCAATTTCTACACTCCTTTTTTATGATGGTATGAAAAAGCACCGCTGTGCACGATGCTTTCTGCCGACTTAAAATAAATCATTTAATTCACTGCTGTTTCCCATTCTTGTAATAATGGTTTTGGCTTCTTCTCCTAAACCATTCGCAATGAACGTCAGCACAATCGTAATGACTATATACACAATAAGAGTGCTATAGATACGATCAAGCCCATTTGTTCCGCTTGGCTTAAAGCTAGCAATAGTAAATGGAACCACAAGGAAAATGCTTAACAAACCGAAATTCATAAAATAAGAGAAGTATTCAACATGGAGAAATGCAAGCACAAGCCCAATTAAAAGAAGAGCTGTTGGAATAATTAAAAACGTGCCAAAGCGTGAGAAGAATTCTTTAAAAGAAACGTCTACTTTTCCAAACTTTGCTGCAACATATGTTGCTCCAATAATAACCGCAAGTCCAATAAAAATGAAAATCCCTTGTTTAAAGACGAAATCTGTAAAATTAAAGTGAATGATGCTGTTAATATCTGTGGCTTTTATCAAATCAACGCCTGTATTAAAATCCTCCATGTCGGATGGCGCCAGCTCTTCACTGATAATAGGAAGCTTGAACATGCTTCGAACAAATTGAATCAACAATAGCTTCCAGCCTACATACAGCATAATAGGTATACTAAGAGCATAAAGAATGACTGTAATAAGAGCATTAACAAATTGGCTTTCATCTGCTGCTTGTGCTGTAGCTGTTGGATTTTTAATTCCTTCTGCAAAATAACTGAAAAATGATTTCGACACCTTTTTCGCCTGACGAACACGCTGATTAGGTTGTTGAGGCGCATACGCTGTTTGCGGCTGAGGTTGAGGCTGATATTCAGATGCTGCTGCCGTCTGGCTTACAGCTGCCTCTTCTTGTAATTTATGACCGCATTTCACGCAAAACTTTCCGCCATCATTAAAATGGCCGCAATTTGAACAATTCAAATGCTCCTTCCTCCTTCAATATATTGTTTAAAATATAGTTATATAGATTTACCTGTGTGTGTAATCTATATAATTCTATACTCACATCTTTTAGAATTATACACCATTTCTGGTATTTTAGGAGAGGTGTTTTCAGCAGATCAGCTTAAAAAATTTCTACCCAAACTTCTTCGCCGAATTCTTTCTTTTATTTCTACATGCAAGTTGTATATAAACCTTCCTTTTATACTTTTAGTTCACTAATAAAACTATTTTATATCTTAACTGTCTTGTTTTAATTTTCAGAATTGTTTATACTCAAAACATCTTTGCTTTTTTAGAAAAACAATGGAGGTGACTTTGCAGCACGGTCTATACATACTGGAGGGGGATTTTTTATGTTGAAATTAATTGGGGTTTTGCTAGTGGCAGTGGGGTTTTTATTTCGTTTAAACACGCTGCTTGTGGTAACTGTTGCAGGCATCGTAACTGGTCTTGTATCAGGCTTGTCACTGCATGAAGTGATTACGATGTTCGGCCAGTTCTTTGTCGATAACCGCTATATGTCTATGGCTATTTTACTTACTCTTCCTATCTTTGGCGTGTTAGAAAAATACGGGTTAAAGGAACAAGCGGAAGTGCTGATTAAAAAAGCGAAAAACGCTTCTTCTGGAAATGTTTTACTTATATATCTTTTTATCCGTGAAATTTCAGCCGCAGTCGGCTTAAATATCGGAGGACATGCTCAATCCGTGCGTCCGTTAGTGGCACCTATGTCTGAAGGTGCAGCTCGTGCCAAGTACGGAGAGCTTCCGCCTAAAGTAAAAGAAGATATTCGCGCTCACGCAGCCGCGGCTGAAAATACGGGCTGGTTTTTCGGGGAAGATATCTTTATCGCAACGGGTGGAATTCTTTTAATGAAAGGTTTCTTTGACTCAGTAGGCATTCACGTTGACGTCTGGGATATGGCGCTTTGGGGTATTCCAACAGCCATCGCAGCGCTGCTGATCAGCGCCATTCGTTTCCGTCAGTTAGACCGACGTATTCACAGAAAAATGATGAAGCACAAACCAACACCATCTTCAAAGACGGAGGCTAGTTAAATGAAAAGCATCCTAACGCTTGATACGATTTACTACTTACTCGGTATTATTGTTGCTTTTATCGCGATTCGAATCGCACGCGACCACAACCATCCTAATCGTTTAGGGTCTTCTCTATTCTGGGCACTGTTTTCTATTACGTTTTTATTTGGCAATGTGATTCCGCCTTTTTATATAGGATGTTTAGTCATTATCATGGTGCTGCTTGCTTCATTTAACCGCGTAACCAAATCCAATGAAGCGGAAACACCTGCTGAAGAACGAGTAGCTCACGCACAGCGATTAAAAAACAAAATCTTTGTGCCAGCTTTATTTATTCCTATTTTTACGATTATCGGTACTCTTCTTTTTGGCAAAATTAAATTTGGAAACTGGGCTTTAATTGACCCAGAAAAAGTCACGTTAATTTCACTGGCAATCGCAGCTGTCATTGCGTTTATCGCTTCAATGGGCGTCACCAAAGCAAAAATGGACGTACCTGTTAAAGAAGGAAGCCGCTTGCTTCAAGCCGTCGGCTGGGCAGTTATTTTACCGCAAATGCTGGCAGCGCTTGGCGGCATCTTTTCAAAATCAGGTGTTGGAACAGTCGTTTCGGATATTGTAAGTGATATTCTTCCGACTAACTATGCGTTTGTTGCTGTGCTTGCTTACTGCTTGGGAATGCTGCTATTTACGATTGTAATGGGAAATGCGTTTGCTGCGTTTGCCGTTATTACTGGAGGTATTGGACTTCCGCTGATTGTACATATGCACGGAGGAAATCCAGCCATTATGGCCGCTCTAGGGATGTTTGCTGGCTACTGTGGAACGCTGTTAACACCAATGGCAGCCAACTTTAACATAGTACCTGCTATGCTGCTTGAATTAAAAGACAAAAACGCCGTAATTAAAGCTCAGGTGCCAATTGCGCTATCCGTTTTTGTTGTTAATACGTTATTAATGTACTACCTTGTATATCACTTTTAAAGGAGACTAGTAGAATGACAACTGTATTACTAACTGGCTTTGAACCGTTTGAAGGTGAAAGTATTAACCCGTCTTTAGAAGCTGTAAAAGCTTTAGACGGTGTAGCTGTTGAAGATTATCATATTATCGCTAAACCTCTTCCTACTGTGTTTGGTGAATCGCTCGCAAAGCTTCATACGTATATAGAAGAAATTAGCCCTGCCATCGTCATTTGCGTTGGACAAGCAGGCGGCCGGGAAGGAATTACGATCGAACGCGTTTCTATTAACGTAGACGACGCCCGAATTCCTGACAACATCGGCCAGCAGCCTATTGACCGCCCTATTCTCCAAAACGGTCCTGCCGCGTACTTTTCGACACTGCCAATTAAAGCTGCTGTCGAAAACCTGCGCCAAGCAGGCATTCCAAGCAGCGTCTCTCAAACCGCTGGAACGTTTGTCTGTAACCACGTGTTTTATGGACTTATGAACATGATTCAAAACTGTTGTATTAAAGGCGGATTTGTTCATATCCCTTACCTTCCTGAACAAGCTGTGAATCACCCAGGGAAGGCGAGTATGTCGTTGGATTTGATTAGGCAGGGATTGCTGTCTATAGTAAAAACCACAATCGTAACTGAGGATGACATTTTAATTTCAGGCGGAGCTACTCATTAATGCTAAAAACCAGTTCGTGTAGAGAACTGGTTTTTCTTTTTATACATGCACAAATTTTTTATTTAATAAATTAATAGAAAGTATAAACAACCTCTCCTCTCAGTCGATATATAGTATGAACATATTTCCCAAAGATGTTCAATTGTTTTTATCCCGTTTCAAAGCGGGACACTTCTTGCATACAAGGATGTAAGCCAAGAAGTAAAACCATTATACGGAGGTAAGGAAAATGAGAATTAATCACAACATTACAGCTTTAAACACGTACCGCCAATACAACACAGCCAACAATGCACAAGCAAAATCTATGGAGAAATTATCTTCAGGTCAGCGCATTAACAACGCGGCTGATGATGCAGCGGGTCTTGCAATTTCTGAGAAAATGCGCGGGCAGATTCGCGGATTGGATCAAGCTTCTCGTAATGCTCAGGATGGAGTATCAATGATCCAAACTGGTGAAGGTGCGTTAAATGAAACACACTCTATTTTACAACGTGTTCGTGAACTAGCTGTTCAATCAAGTAGTGACACTAACACTGCAGATGACAGAGCTGAAATTCAAAAAGAAGTTACTGACTTAATTGGTGAAGTTGATAGAATTGCTACCGATACAGAGTTTAATACTCAAAAATTATTAGACGGTACAGGTGGAGCTGGAGCTGATGGGAAGTTTACTTTTCAAATTGGGGCTAACAAAGATCAAAAAATTGATGTAACTTTCGCTAAAATGGACTCAGCTAGTTTAGGAATTGACGGTATTGATTTAAGTGCAGATGCCCCTACATCTACTGCTGCAATTGATACAATCGATAAAGCAATTAAAAGTGTTTCAGATGAACGTGCTCAACTTGGTGCTAAACAAAATCGTTTGGATCACACAATTAACAACCTAAGCACATCATCAGAAAACCTAACAGCTGCAGAATCACGTATCCGTGACGTAGATTATGCTTTAGCTGCCTAAGCAGCAACAAGCACAGTCGTCCTAGCTGGTAACGGCTAGTGAGCATAATTGGGTGAATTGCTGGAAACCCCTGAGAGCTTTTCTTACCACAGCGTAGTTGGAAACGACAGGCGTAACGGTTTGAAAAAAGAAAAGATTGGACAATCAGCAGCTAAGCTCCTGTGAGGAAACTCTGGAGAAAGTTCAACGACTAAGATAGACCGTCTAAGGCAGCTTGCTAAGGCGATGAAATCTGTAGGATATAAATAATTCTGTTCCGCTTATTTATATTCGAAGCGCCCAACCCCTACCTTTTTAAGAGGGTGAAGATATAGTCTAGTCATTTGTCAAAGCAAATGTTCGCACGATGGCGAAAGAGATGATGGAACAAACAAAGAATTCAATTTTATCTCAAGCTTCTCAAGCTATGCTAAGTCAAGCTAACCAACAACCGCAAAACGTACTTCAATTGTTACGTTAATTGGTATTTTAAAAGAGTCTCCGTTACGGAGACTCTTTTTTATCATGTGATCTCATTTATTTGTTCCTAACATATTAACGCTGTTAATTGCTTAGATATCCTCTTCATAACAAAAGCTTTCCTTCTCAGCAAATCCCCAAAAACTTTTCTGATAGTTTATAACGTTATCTATCGCTTCGAATAAAGCAGGTGGTGTATTTCTTTGCGGCAAAACGTGCGGATCTTTCCAGTTTACATCTACACCGGTAAGGCCTTCAATAACTCCCATGGTTGCAATCGGGAGGTATGCTAAGTTATACCCTCCTTCTTGTGCTACAATAAGCCTTCCTTCGCAATATGTTTCTGCTAATTCTCGCATTTTGCTTGCCATATATTTAAATCCTTCTCTTGTCACCATTAAACGAGAAATAGGATCCAAAGCATTTGCATCTTGGCCCGCTGATACTATGATAAGCTCAGGCCCAAATTGGCTAATAACTGGTGCAATGATAGATTCAAATACATATTGATAGCCTTCATCTCCAGTCAGGGGAGGCACTGGTATATTTATATTATATCCTTCCCCTTTTCCTTGTCCGACTTCGTGTACCTGACCAGATTCTAATGGAAAATATTCTGCCTCGTGAATAGAAATAACAAGTACGTCGGCACGTTCATAAAAGATGTCTTGCGTTCCGTTTCCGTGATGAACATCCCAATCCAAGATAACAACTCTTTTTAACCCGTAATGTTCAATTGCATAGGCAGCGCCTACAGCCACATTGTTATAAAAACAAAAGCCCATTGCTTGGTCTGAAGACGCATGATGCCCTGGCGGACGTATTTGAGCATAGACTTTTTTTGTCGTTTCACTTTCCATCACGGTATCTACTGCTTTCATAACGGCACCTGCGGATAGCCTCGCAATCCCTTCCGTTTCAGCAGATGCATATGCCTCAGGTCCAATCTCCCTTATTCCCGCTTTACATGCTTTTTGGACATGCTGGATATGTTTTTTAGTATGAACCCGACGTAAATCTTCCTCCGATGCTTCATAAGGTGATTGTCTAACTAAGTGATGTGCTAAGCCGCTTTTTTCAATCATTTCTTTGATCACATTCATCCGATGCTTGTTTTCAAACTCGTCACAAGGCTCTACTGTTTCTCCACCTTCAAATACATACTGAATCCTGCCGGTGTCATGGCGTAAAAATCGTTCATCCCAAATCCAGCTTGTTTTATGCATCATTCTGTTTTTCTCCTTTCTTTTTATCTTTTTATACTAGAAATCAAATTTATACATTTGAAGGTGTGCGGAATGCTTCTTTTCTTAATAATAATTCGTACGTATCTGGTCTTCTGTCACGCATAAACTGAAGCAAATTACGTGTTGAATCAATTTCTTTCAAGTCAACTTCTTGAATCAAAATTCCCTCTTCATCCGTTAAAGATTGTAGAATTTCTCCCATTGGATTGCTTACAAAGCTTCCTCCGTAAAAGGTCATCTCTTTTTCCGTTCCTACCCGGTTCACCGCAGCAACAAAGACTCCATTTGAAATACCATGTGCTGAAATAGCTTTCTCCCATGCGGGACGAGTTGAAAGTTCAGGATGATCAGGCTCTGAACCAATAGCAGAAGGATAAAAGAGAATATCCGCTCCTTGGAGGGATAAAATTCGTGCTACTTCTGGGAACCACTCATCCCAGCAAATTCCTACTCCAATTGTTCCATATTGCGTTTCATATACAGGATATCCCGTATTTCCTGGAACAAAATAATATTTTTCGTGATAGTTCGGCCCGTCAGGAATGTGGTTCTTTCTTGTAACTCCTAAGCAAGTTCCGTCTGCATCAAATACAGCTGCACTATTAAAATAAACGCCTCTAGCTGCTTTTTCATAAAAAGGCACGATTAGCACAACTTTCAAGTCTGCTGCAAGGTCTGCCATTTCTTTTAATACGGCGCTCTCTGCTGGTATAGCCAGCTCATACCCTGCCGGTGAAACACTTTGAGGGAAATACTGAGCATTAAATAGTTCTTGTAGACAAATAATTTGAGCTCCATTCGCCGCGGCTTCTTTAATTTTTGTAAACGTGTAGTTAATATTAGCTTCAACGCTTTCTTCACACTTAACTTGAATAAGACCAACTTTTACTGTTTCTTTCATTTTAATCTCTCCTCTTATGTTAGAAATTTCAGATAATTAATAACGTACTTTATCAAGATATATGTTCGGTTTTGAGTTGGTTTGGCTCTGTTTTTTCATCAAAAGTAAATTGCGGCGGTGCTTTTGTAAAAAATGACGTCTTGTATACTAGATAAATAAAGCCTATAACAACCCAAACACTCCCTAAGGAGATAGATTTTATATCTAAGCTTGTCCATAACCACACTGTAAAGGCTGCTCCAAGAATGGGACTGATTAAATAACGGCATGTGCCTTTAACATCTCTTTGTTTTCCCCGGATATAATAGTGAAAAATAACAGAGATATTTACAAATGTAAATGCAATTAACGCGCCAAAATTTATGAAGGAAGCAGCTGTAACTACGTCCATTGCAAGTGCACTTAATGAAAGTAACCCAATAAATACAACGTTTCGCGATGGTGTTTTATATTTTGGATGTATATATGCAAATAGTCTTTTAGGCAGCATGGATTCTCTGCCCATTGCATAAAGCAGCCGCGAAGCACTGGCGTGTGAAGAAATTCCTGATGCAATCGTTGAAGTAATAATTCCGGCAAGAAAAACGGATGAAAAGAGCGTTCCTCCAATATAAGCTGCTATTTCAAACGAAGCTGAATCTACAACTTTAAATGAATGATAGTTTGGATAAACAAGCTGAGTAATGTAGGAAACAAGTATAAAAAGTATTCCTCCTATAAATGCTACGAGAAAAATAGCCTTTGGTACATTCTTCTTTGGATCAACTGTTTCTTCAGATAGTGTAGTCACAGCATCAAATCCAAGAAAAGATAAACAAAGAATTGAAGCTCCTGCAAGAACAAAAGAAAAAGAATCCTCTGAGCCGAAAAGCTGTAAAGAAGAAAAGAACAAAAGATCACTTTCTCCTTCTATCATTTTCTTAATCGATAAGATAACAAATAGAGTTGTTACAAGAAATTGAAAAAGAACAAGTATTCCGTTCACTTTTGCTGTCATTTGAATACCAAACACGTTTATACAAGTGATGATAACAATAAAAAGTAGAATCCAAAGAGACGATGGAATAGACGGAAACGCAGCTGATAAAAAAGTTCCCGCTAACAAAAAATTAATCATTGGTAAAAAAAGATAATCTAAAAGCACAGACCAGCCGACGAGAAATCCTATGTGAGGACTTATAGACTTTTGAGTATACGTATAGGCAGAGCCTGATAAAGGATATTCTTTGGCCATATGCCCGTAGCTGTATGCGGTAAATAGCATCGCTGCAAGAGCAAGGACATACGCCATAGAAACCATGCCATGCGTAGTTTGAGCCACAACTCCATATGTAGTAAACACCGTCATTGGAGCCATATATGCAAGGCCTAAAATGACAAGTGATCGAAGCGTTAGCGTACGAACAAATGTAGCACTTGGCTTACCTTCCATCTTGTTTCCCCCATTCAACTAGTATAATTCTCATACACGCCCCCTTCTATTTTAATGCACATAAATGAATGACTATCATTCATTTATAGTTAATGTAATGGAAATTCATAAACAACAACAGAAGTAATGAATGACTATCATTCATTATTCTTCTATTATAATCGATAACTTTTTCTTTGTCTTCATTTTTGTCAGAATTTTTAACATATTTAATTTAACTATATATTCTATTTTATAACTTCCATGACTATCATTTATCAATCATCACTTTACTGCATCCCATCTCCCTGTGTATATCAAGTCCAATAAATGGTTCATCAAATTTGGACGCTTCGAAAACATATTCAAGCTTAAAAAAGTGATGTCTCGACGAGACATCACTTTTTTTTATAAAAATCGCATTTTTAAATATTCTGCGGTTTTTTGATGAGCCGCTGGTTGACTGACAATATATCCTTGAATAAATGAACATGCGTGCTTTTGTAAAAAAGCCAGCTGTTCTTTTGTTTCAATGCCTTCTGCGATCACTTTCATGTTAAGGGCATTCGCTAAATACAAAATGCTTTGTGTAATAGCCTGCTGCTTTCCTTTATCAGTAGCGTGTTGAATAAACGTTTTGTCGATTTTTAACGTGTTAAATTCGAAGTCTTTTAAGTGTGATAACGAAGAAAAGCCTGTGCCAAAATCATCTAATGCAAACGTTACACCAATTTTCTTTAATTCGTCTATGACTTTTTTTACGTGTTCTTCATACTGAATAATGGAGCTTTCCGTCACTTCAAATTCAATGAATGAAGGGTCGATGCTGTAACGAGCTAACGTTTGTTGAACGTGCTCTACAAATCCTCGTTTCAGCAAATGTTTAGACGAAACGTTAATCGAAACGGGCACGGTTTGTAATCCTTGATTTTTCCACTGCTGCAGCTGCTTGCACACATGCTCGATTACCCAGTCGCCGAGTTCGATAATTAAATGAGTTTCTTCTGCTAATGGAATAAAGTCTCCTGGTGATACGCGTCCCCATTCTGGATGATTCCAGCGAATTAACGCTTCGATGCTGTCAATCTCTCTGCTGTTTGTATGAACCTTTGGCTGATATTCAATAAAAAACTCATTTTGAAGAAGTGCGTTGCGCAGACCTTTTTCCAGATGATAGCTTTTATACGTCTCGCTGTCCATTAACGGTGAATACAGCTGCCAGTCGCTTCGCCCGATTTCTTTGGCACGACGCATAGCAAGGTTGGCATTCGTTAGTAGCATCTTCACATCTTCTCCGTCATGCGGGTAGATACTGATTCCGATACTGGCTGTGACATAGAGAGAAAAGTCGTCAATAGTAATTTCTTTTTCGATTTCTTGAAAAAGAGTAGCGGCTAGCTTTTGACATTCATTCATATGTGAAAGAGATAAAAAACAAATCGCAAGCTCGTCTTCTCCTACTCTAGCTAGCATCACATCTGGCGTTACGAACTTTTTTAACCGATTGGCGATAGACTGTAGCAGGCGATCGCCTACGTCGTGTCCTAATGTTTCATTAATATGCTTGAAGCGATTCATTCCTAGATAAAAGACCGCTAATGAATCTTTTTCTTTTTTCATTTGCCGAATGAAATTTTTTAATTCTCTTTCAAACTTTCTTCGATTTGGCAAGTTTGTCACATGATCATGAGCCGCAAGATATTCAACTTGATCCATGTACTTTTTTTCTGCAGTGATATCTTCAACAATGCCGTCTATGCGTACCAGCTTACCGTTCTCATCAAGTGTTGGAATGCATCGACCTTTTACCCATTTCATCTCACCCTTTTTAGTGTAGATCCGATACTGCTGACGAATCGTTTTTCCTTTTTGCAGCTGATGCTGCGCTTTTGCCACAGCTGGTTTATCTTCAGGGTGAATAAAGCTTTCCCACAGATCTCTATCTTCTAAAAATTTAATCACATCTTCTCCGTAAATATTGCTAACACCGTTTGAACATACAATCATTTTATTGCGCTGCACATCAACGGACCATATTCCGGCATCCAAATTGTTATAAATCGTTTGAAACTGCTGTTCTTTTTGCTTTAATTCATTCGTAATCACTTTCGATTCGGTAATATCATGAACTACGCCAATCAGCTGTATGACGTTTCCTTGCTCATCTACTAGTGCATCCGCTTGCTCAAACACCGTACGTTCTTCACCGTTTGGCCGTATCAGCGTGTATTCAATGTTATAGCTTTCTCCTGTTGAAAGTGCCTCTATAACTGCTTTTTCTAACCTTTTTTGATCACAGCCGCTGATAAATTGAAGAACTTCTTTTAAAGAAGGAGTAAAAAACTGATTAGGGTTTAATCCGCAAATATTATACAGCTGAGGTGACCAATAGCTTTTATCTTCCCCTACGTCGTAATACCAGCTTCCTACATTCGCAAGCTTTTGCTCCATTTTTAAATGCGTTTCTAATTTAGAAATGTGATTAGAGCGCTCTTGCTCTTTTGAATCATCTCGGCACACGGCATAGACTCCTGCTACTTGCTCATTTACGATAATAGGAATGAGAGTAATATATAAATGAAGTCCTTTTTTTGTTTTATGATTGATTGTCGTTGAAAAATGAACTTTTCCCCCTTTTAAAGCACGTTGAAAAAGCTCTTGGGCTTGCTGTTGTTTCGATTTATGTATAAGAGCTGTCAGCTGCTGGCTTTTTTGTTTATGCTCGTTTCCTGTTAGCTTGAAGGCTGCTTCGTTGCTAAACATGATATCCCCTTCACAGTTGATAAAAAAAATACCTTCACTGTATTCTTTTAAAAGCTGCGTGTTCAAACGATCAAGATGTTTCATGATCATGATCGACTGCTCCTTCTCCGTGTTTTTATCTGGCAAGGTCTCATGCTGCCTCCTTTTATCTATTTCTTCTATACTAGTAGAATAAGTTACATTTGACATATATTTTACCCTACTTTCCCCAAATGAGGAACATCTCAGGTGAAGATAGCCGAAAAGGTTTTTAAAGTCTTTTCCATTTGGTAAAATAAAACATATAAAGGAGGGATAGCGTGACGCAAAGTGCTAAAAAACATGATTTATTTTCTAAGGGTTCCTTTCAAACTGCTGCTTTTCTACTTCTTTTCTCGCCTCTTTTTACTCGTTTGTTTCAGCAGAACGTCTGGACGTATATAATGGTCGCTACTATCATGGTTCTCTTTAATTTCATTACCGAGTGTATTTTAGTAAAAAGAATCAGCGCTGCTCCGAAAAACTACATTGCTTTTTTCCAAACAATTTGTCTGCCTGTGAATGTACTTCTGCTATGTTTCTTTTACTATGTCACGTAAAAAAGCATCTATCAATTTGATAGATGCTTTTTTTATATTATCAATCATTCAAAAGGCTCGATACATGCTTGGCTACAATCGCTCCTTGACCGGCTGAAGAGCTGATACTAGAGAACAAAGGAGTCGTGCACGCGTCTCCAATTGCATAGATAGATGGGTCGCTGCTTTGATGCACTTCATTGATGACGATGAGCCCGCTTTGTGTAGTGGTGACTTTTTCTTTAATGAGTTCAACATTGGGAGCTACGCCTAGTCTGATCAGCACTGCGTCTACTGATAGGTTCTTACATTCACTGTTTTTACTTTTTAAATCGATCGATGTGATGTGATTCTTTCCGTGGATAGCCGTCACTTCGGTATCTGTCATCACCTTAACACTAGGATTGGAAAAAACCTTTTCAACGTATTGTTCTCTTGCTTTAAAATGCGTAGAACGATGAATCAGATATACTTCTTTTGCTTGTGATGCTAAAAGATGTGCTCCTTCAAACGCCCGGTCTCCTCCGCCAATGAGAGCAACTCTTTTACCTTTTAGCCGTTCTCCGTCTGCTGAAGCTGAATATACTTCTCCTCGGTCAATCATTTGCTGCTCACCCGGCACTCCGAGCCTTCGCTGACTAGAACCCGTTGCTAAAATAAGATACGTATAGCCAATTTCCTTTTCCGTTTCTTGCTGCTTTACTTTTACTGTTTTAGAACGTTCATTAATAGAAATTACTTTTGTATTTACTTCATATAAGCAGTCCATATCGATAAAATGCTGAACCATTTTACGCTGCATCTCAATTCCATTTTCCGCTTGTATTCCGGGATAATCAATAATCTCATTATAAATCGTAAACAGCTGTCCGCCTAACTGTGCCTGCTCTTCAAGAAGCAAGCACTCAACGCCTAGCCTTTTACACCACACGGCAGCAGAGATACCAGCGGGCCCTCCGCCAATAATCAGTACGTCAACGTGTTGCATACAGCTCACCTCGCTTCTGCTTCTCAGCTTATATGGCTTTGTGTTTCTTTACATTTGTCGCTGTAAAAGAGATAAAAATTCTCCTCGAACTTCTGGTTTTTCCATAAATGTTCCTCGAACGGATGAAGTCGCTGTAGAAGCTGAAGATTTTTTAATTCCTCTTCCGCACATGCACATATGCTTCGCTTCAATAACCACCATAACTCCTTTAGGCTCTAACACCTCTTCAATTGCATCTGCAATTTCATTTGTTAGACGTTCTTGAACTTGAAATCTCTTTGCATATCCTTCTACCGTACGAGCGATTTTAGACAAACCTGTAATTTTTTTATCCGGTATATACCCAACGTGAGCAACACCAAAGAACGGCGCAAAGTGATGTTCACACATTGAATGAAACTCGATATCTCGTATCAACACCAGTTCGTTGTGATTCACATCGAATGTTTTTTCTAAATGAGCTTTCGGATCTTCTCGGTAGCCTTCCGTGTATTCCAAAAATGCCTTTAACACGCGGTAAGGCGTCTCTTCAAGGCCGTCTCTTTCCGGATTATCTCCGCATAAATCGATCAGTTCTTTCACTGCATTCATAAATGTGTCAGCTTGACCTATTTTTTTATCTATTTCAGTTGAATTTGTTCCTACTGTTTCTAAAAATTTTTGAGCAATTAAATTTTGTGTACTAAGTGCCATCTTTTTATGTCCTCTTCCCTTTTCTTAGTAAGTTTATTTTCAAATGATGGTTTTACTTCAGCTATTTAAAAAAGCTGCTTCAAAATCTTTTGCAGCAAGAGGCTTGCTAAACAAGTATCCCTGCATATGATCACAGCCATTTTCCATTAAAAACGCTTTTTGATACTCTTCTTCTACACCTTCCGCGATTACCTGCAGCTTTAAGCTTTGAGATAAGCTGATAATCGCCTGCGCAATTTCACTGTTGCTGTAATCTTCTTGAATATCCTGGATAAAAGACCGGTCGATTTTCAAACAATCGATGGGTAATTTTTTTAAATAACTCAACGAAGAATATCCAGTTCCAAAATCATCGATAGAAATTGATATACCATACTTTTTTAACAGATGTAAAGCTTTAATCGTTTCTTCCGCGTTCATCAGCAATGTACTTTCCGTAATTTCCATTTCAAACCAAGCAGGATCAAATTTATGGAGCGAAAGAAATTGGTTGATTTCTTTAACTAAAACAATCGAATCTTGAAATTGTCGCGGAGAAAAGTTAACCGCCAGCGTCATTTTTTCGTTTCGGTCCTTGTTCCATTTGCTGACTTGGGAACAAGCTTTCTTCATGACAACTTCCCATAGAGACTGAATCAAACCCGCTTCTTCTGCTATAGGGATAAACACTTCGGGAGAAACAAATCCAAGCTCTGCGTCATTCCAGCGAACTAATGCTTCTACGCCGGTGATTACATTGCACTTCGCTTCTATTTTCGGCTGATAGTAAACGTCAATGTCACCTTTTTGAATTGCTTTTCGCAAGCGCGTTTCGATGTGAACTTTTTCAGCTTGTTTTTGATTTAACGAATCATGATAAATACTTACTTTGCTGCCGCCTTGTCTTTTTGAAGCATACATGGCGACATCTGCGTACGTGATAAGCGTGTCCAAATTCGTAGAGTGCTCCGGATAAAAGCTTAACCCGCTACTGATACTAACAAAAACTTCATCATTGTCAATGTAGCAGGGCTGTTGAACATAAGCAATAATCTTCTCGGTGATACGTTCAACTTCTTCCGATGTAAAGTCACTGAATAAAATGACAAACTCGTCTCCTCCTTGCCTTGTAAGAAAGCTGTTAGCAGGAGGCAGACATTCTTTAATACGGTTGGCTATCAGCTGTATAAGCTGATCTCCTTTTGAATGCCCTAGCGTGTCATTAATATCTTTAAACCGGTCTATATCCATAAATAACACGGCTACGTGACGAATGGACTTTTCCTTCGACTCAATTAAGCGCCTGTTTAATTCTTCTTTAAAATATCTTCTGTTCGGCAATCCTGTCAAAAAGTCGTGGTACGCATGATACTCACTTTCTTCCTGACTTTTCTTTAAATCGTCCACATATGTTTTTAAAAAGTGAGAAAGGTGGTTGATATTTGCCACAAGTCCTCCCAGCTCATCTTTTCTTCTTACATTCAGCACCTTGCCAAAATTGCCTTTGGCGATTTGATTTACGTGCTCCATAATATGTTTAATTGGCCGCGTAATCGATGTAGAGAAGACAAAGCTGATAATAAGAACAATAAAGATAAACGGAAGAGACAACAGTAAATGTTTGATTAGTTCTTGCTGCAGCTCTTTTTCAATAAGTCCGTAGTCATACACTACGCCTATTACATAAGCTGGAGAGTTTTTTTCTTTAATCGGCACCAATGTTTTTAATACTTTTTTATGGTTAATGGCAGCAGTATAGCTTTGTGATTTTCCTGTTTTTAAGGCTTTTTGAATAAACTGTTCGTCACGTTTAGTATTTCGATACGTGTATGTTCCGTACCAAATCGGCTGATCTTTTATTTTAATATATTTATTGCCGTTTAAATATACGTTTTGATTTTTTCTTCCGAAATTTTTAGGATTAAAAACGGTCAGTTCAAGAACGCCGTCAAGATTTTCAGTAAAGCGGTTCATTACGTTCGTAGGACCAAATTTCCTTTCAAAATCCAGCACATGCTTATCACGAAAATAAGGGTTAATAATATAATTAGTAGACCCGTCGTAATAATAACCCCATTTGTCAATGTGATTAGGGTTGCTGGAAGCTATTTCAATCGGCCCGCTCCAAAAGTGAGATAAAGCAAATCCTTTTTTGGTAGTAACCGGCTGCTGTGAAAGAAGCTGCTGGAAAGATGTATACCAATAGCCCCACTCTTTGGTGGACATATTGATTTCCTTAGGATCAGAAGATTTTACGCCTATAATATCGTCTCCTGCAGGAGCTAATAATGTAATGTGAGATATCATCAGTTTTTTAGCCAGTTGTTTTAACTGGTCGTTGCTGATGTCATGATAATCAGCAGGCAAAGACTGTTGAATCGCAATTGAAGCCGTTCGTAATTCTTGTGCCATTCGATCTTCCATATAGGAAGCACTATTTTTGGAATTTTCGACTTCGTACGCAATTTCTTCTGTTACCAGCGTAATTTCCTTTTGGTTAAACTCTATTAATCTATTTTTTGATCGAATGTAGTGCAAGGTGTTATTTGCTAGTAGAATACACAATACCAGCAAAGTAAAGAATACGGACAACTTTTTCTTTATCGACACTAGTGACGGCCTCCTGTTTAAAGAACTGATCCGACAGTTTTAAAACCTGCCTATATGCTCTAGCTTTACATCGGATACAATTCTTCAATTTCCACAAAAAAAGAATGAACTCATGCAAAAAACCAACCGCTTTGGTTGGCTCTATTCTTAACTAATTATAAAACATATTAAATAAATACTTTTATTTACATGGGTAGAACAAATTTGTATTACTATAATATTTTAACTTCTTTTTTCAAAATATCAATGCGTAAAATTTAACTTTCTTTATCCCTGCTGTTACTTTTTAAACTTCTTTAACATTCGGTGATACCAATAGATTCCCGCTCCCGTTAGTAAAATAATCGTTTCCCACTGATGCGGTAAAAACTTCAGCAGCCATATAGACATGATAATAGTAGCTACCGTTAAGTTACTCAGCCACTGTTCTCGGCTTAGCTTTTTCCTATTCATCACCACCGCCACATAACCAATAGGTGGTGCAAAAAAGCACAGCAGCAGCAGAAATTTTTCTGAACGGTGCCAAGGCTGTTTATTCATTTTTTTCACTTTTTCTATTTAAAATGAACTGATAGCCAAACGTCACAATGATTCCTGTCCAAAACACCGAGAGCGACGACATTAACTCGGCACCATTATAGGAATGCATTATTATGTTCACAAAAAGCAAGGATAAAAGGATATAAAAACCTGCCGACACAGCTTTATTCCAATTTTGATGCTCCCGTTTAGAAGCATCTTTAAACAACTTCATCGAAACTCTCCTTTTACATCTCACACATCATTTGTCCATTTAGGAATTCTATCTTTATGTTAGCATATTGGGTAGTTTTGGAAAATAGATAGAGGGAATTCTATTAAAAATTCATAACTAATAACAATAGAACTACAAAAAGATAATAAATGTAAATAAACGATTCTTTTTAACTATTATTTCACACACAAAACGTCTATATTAGTATACAATAATCTCAAAATATGTTTTTTAAGGAGATAAAAGGATGACAGCAACTCATAATCAGCTAACAAACGCTTTTCACCGTACACCACACGATCAAAACACATTTCATTTTCTTGATGAAAAAGTAACGCTTCTTGTATCAGGCGAAGACACAAACGGAGCTTACGCCGTAGCGCACGTAGTGAAACCAGCAAACCAAGGTCCCCCGCTTCACCTTCACGAACATGAAGACGAAACGTTTTACGTAAAGCGCGGATCGATGATTTTCTACGTAGGAGAAAAAATAATTGAAGCAAAAGCGGGAGATTATGTTTTTGCTCCTCGAGGTATTCAGCATCGCTTTGTGACCGGACCAGAAGAAACGGAATTCATCCTTACTGCTTCTCCTGCAGGCTTTGATTCATTCGTTAAAGAACTCGGTACTTCGGTTCCCGAAAATGCTCCGTTGCCGCAAGTCGGACCACCTACTGAAGAAGAAATTATCGGTTTAGTTACCGTCTCTAAAAAATACGGCATTACCTACCCTGAAATTGAAAAAGCACTGAATAAAAAATAAACCCTATACATAAAGATCTGCTCTTTGCCGGGCAGGTCTTTTTTCTATTTTATCCCTCTTCACTCATGGAATAATTTAACACACCCTTGTCCACACTATACTTATCTGTTTTTTATAAATACGTGCCATTTTTATAGATAGGAGGAAAGCCAATTGAACGCAGAAAGCAAGCGTTTGACTTCGCCTGAAATAACGAGTCTATGCGCGCAGTACTATCAGGATACGCTGGCGGCTTGCGTAGCAAAACACGTTCTTGCAACCGTAACGGATGCCGAGATTCGGTCGCTGTTTGCCTTTTCTCTGGAGTTATCGAAAAAGCATATTGAGCTGCTGACTGCCATTTTCATGCTGAACATTTTCCGCTGCCGAACGGATTTACAGATGAAGATGTGGACTTGCACACACCTCCGCTTTTACAGACTCGTTTTGGCTGAAGTATCTTCATGACATGACGATTCACGGCTTGGCAGGATACGGCATTTCATTTAGCGTGTCAGTTCGCCGAGATCTTCGAGATTATTATCATCAGTGCAATTTAGATGTGATGGAAGTATATAATCGGTCGCTCGACCTGCTTTTAGCAAAAAATCTTTATGTGCCGGCTCCTTATTTTTCAAACCCGAAAAAACAAGAGCCCATCACAGATTTGACTTACGCTCTTGATTTTGTCGGCAAGCAGCGCCTTTTAAACGCAACGGAAGGCGGGAATATTTATTTTAATTTACGAAAAAGCATGGCAACCAAAGCGCTTTTAATTGCCTTCAAACAAGTGAGTAAACGAAAAGACGTGCGGAAAGTCATGGAGACGGGGCTTGATGTGGCGCATAAGCATATTGAGCTTTACTCTTCCATCATGCATGAGGAAAACCTTCATACGCCTCCGCTTTTGGATAATGAAATCACAACGTCTACGCACGCACCTTTTTCAGAAAAGCTGATGACGTTTCATGCAGGCGCAATGTTTAAGGTGGCCATTACTTACTACGCAACAGCAATGACCACCAGCATGAGGCTTGATATTGTCGGGCACTGTGAAGCATGTATTTTACGAGACTTAAAAGTAGCGGGGCGCTGCAGCGAAGTGATGATTAAAAACGGATGGATTGAAAAGCCGCCTGAAGCAAGCGACCGTAAGCAAATGTAAGTTTTTCCATAGCAGCTCTTGACCTGAAACGCGTTTCATAATTTATGCTGTATTTATTCCCATCAGCCGGCGTGACACGAACGGTGGCGTTACGGCTGATATGTTATCCATAAAAAAATCCGGTATGTTCACCGGATTTTTTGGTATGCTTACATATCCATTTCTTTTTTATACGCCAAGTACGAATACAGATAAGGAACCGCCACGCACAGAACGATACTGCCCCACATGATAACTGACTTGTATCCATCAGGTAAAAAAGCGCTAATAAGAATTAGCAGTCCGCCGATAAAAAAGATCTTTCCAGATAAACGATGCGTCTTTTTCCATACGTTTTCATTGCTTAGCGTCCACGGTGTACGGATCCCCATAAAATAGTTAGAGCGCACGCGCTGCAAGTAGTTTCCGATAATGATAAAAACGAGGCCAGCCATAATCGGAGCAATGTACGCCATCGGCACGTTATAGCCAAGCCCCTGTAAAATAGTGCTCATATTTACAAAAAAGAATAATAGCAGTACGGCATTTAACAGGATGTTATACGTTTTTGAAAAGTACTTATAATTTTCTTTGCGCGGGTCAATTCGCGGAACAAATGCGATGATAAAATAAATAAGTACCATGATGCCTACCGTTAAGATCATTGCATTTATCTTCGTTGCAAATCCGTCTGCTTCTCCATTTGCTCCCCAGTGAATGGGCATCGTAGCTGGAAGATGCGGCAGTGCAATCAGCCAGGCAACTAGTGTTAAAAGAGTAATGCTTAAAGGAAATACGTGTTTTTTCATTTAACTCTCTCCTTTCTGAAAGCTGAAAAACCAGCCGATTAAATCTTGAAAAACGGTCGTATTTAATGAATAAATCACAAACTGCCCTCTTTTTTCATCTTGAACGAGGTCCGCTTGCTTCAAGATTTTCAAATGATTTGAGATGCTTGGTTTGGTCATATTAAAATACTCGGAAATTTCTCCTGGGGTTAAATCCCGCTCTTTTAGCAGCTCTAAAATCTTTCTGCGAGTGGGATCCGCTAAGGCTTTAAACGTTTCATTCAATTGAAGTTCATCTCCATCATATTTAAGTATTTAGATAATTATCTAAATATTAAACTATAAAGTATAATATGTCAATATTTTGAAAAGAGAACACTGCATTTGACTCATTTTTTTGTTTTTTCAAAGCAGTCCATGCATACACACTGCGCTTCTTGATGTAGAAAGGCTTTAATTTCGGTCATGCCTCTTTTACTTGGATACTTCATCCGCATCCATACTTCTTCATTCGGATGAATATCTTTTTGACAAACGGAACATCGCTCTTTTATTTGAAACATACTATCCCTCCATCTCTTTGTCTAACTATACGTTTTACTAGCCAAAAGGTTTCATAAAAAAGAGGCTGGGACGTAACCAAATCAATTCTAGCTAAAGACGAATAAATGGGAGGAATGAGCTGAACCGCTTGTGATTTCCATGCAAGACTTCGCATTCCGCGGGCGGCCGGAGAGACTCCTCGTCGCTTGCCCTCCAATCACCAGCTAGAAGCAACTAGAGACATGAAACCTGCGTTCATTCTGCTAATAAAAAAATCCGAACGAGTCGGATTCTCTCTCAAGAATCTCAATTCATCGTTCGGATCTTCCTTCAACTAAAATAATTATGCCCTAGCTCCTTTTAAACATTATAGCGGCGTTACGTCTTCCTGCTGTCTTTGCTGTATTCTTTGCTTTTTCGATTTTCTAAAATGAAGCAGTTCATATACAACCGGAATGACTACAAGCGTAAGAAGAGTCGCAACGGCTAATCCTCCGATTACAACGACTGCAAGACTTTGAGAAACGAGGCTTCCGCTTTCGCTTTGTTTAAATAAAAGCGGCAGCATCGCACAAATCGTAGCAGCAGACGTCATAACAATTGGACGCATACGCGTAGCGGCTGCTTCCACAATGGCATCGCGCATAATCATTTTCTTTTCATTTTGCTTCACGCGGTCTAATAGTACAATGGCGTTGGTTACAACAATACCAATCAGCATCAGTGCTCCAAGTAAAGCCGTTACGTCTACTGGAATACGGCTGATTAATAAACCTAACACGGCACCAATCGCTGCAAGCGGAAGCGAAAATAAAATCGCAAACGGTGTGCGGATTGTTTTGAACGTAATCACCATTATTAAGAACACAATGCCAATCGACACAAGCATTGTAATGAACAAATCAGAGAAATCTTCTCCTTGTTGCGTGCTTGCTCCTCCAATTACAACGTCAACATCTTTTGAAATCGACAGTCCTTTACTCTTACCGTTTCCAAAAATGGTTGTTTGAATGTCTTTATTAATCTCTGAAAGCTTTTCTGGATTGACATCTGCTGTTACTTGAATATATGGGTCTCCATTTTTATGAAACTGATTGGTTGGCTTTTCAGCTTGCGTTAGTGAAGCCACTTTTGAAACAGGTGACGGTCCTGTCTCTGTCATAATAGAAATATCTTTTAACTCTTTTGGTGACGTTGGATTTAAGACAGATTCAAGAAGTACGTTTGCTTGTTTTCCTTCTAAATCTATCGCTCCAATCGGCGTTTTGTTCAGCATAACGCCAAGCTGCTGCGCTACTTGCTGCGTATTCGCTTTTGTTGGATCTACGTCTAGAGAGTAAATCGTTTTCTTTTCGTCTTGGTTCGTAGAAACTTTGTCTACTCCTTTTATATCGCTGATTTCTTTCTTAATGCTGCTTGCCGTTTTTTCTAACTTGTTCATGTCGTTTCCAATCACATCAACGGTAATGGAAGTAGTGGAAGCTCCCATTAATGAAGCAGCACTGACGCTAAGATCTCCTCCGTCATAGAGTTTCTTTTGATTTTGGATTCGTTTCATTAGCGAATCCGTATTTCCACTGTCTTTTACGATAATCGTATACGTAGCTTCAGTAGGCGAACCAACGTCTCCCCACTTGGCTCCTTCGTCCGTATTACCAAGCTGCATGTATACCTCTTTTACTTCTTTTTGAGCTAAAATATAGCGTTCAAGCTGCAGTGATTTTTCTTCTACGGTTTTAATTGGCGTATTATTTGGATAGCTTAACGTTGTGCCTACAAAGTCAGACGAAGAGTTATCCACCGCTCCTTTAGGCATTATTGTGTACGCGCCAATAGATCCGACAAATAAAAGCAGTGAAAGCAGCAGCACAACCCATTTATGATTAAGCGACCACGTAATGACCTTTGTAAAACGAACCGGCTGCTTGTGCTTGCGAAGTTTTTCGTTTTTTAATAATCCCGCGCTCATTAACGGTACAACCGTAAGTGCCACAATTAATGAAGAAAGCAGCGAATACGTCAGCGTTAGAGCAAATGGAAGCATAAAGTCCTGAAGTCCTCCGTTTACAAGGCCGATCGGTAAAAAGACAGCGACTGTCGTTAACGTAGAAGCGGTAATAGCAGAGCCTACTTCTTTTGTGGCATCAATAATTAAGCCAAGCGAAAACTCTTCTTTTTGCATTTTCCGGAAGATGTTTTCAATCACAACGATACTATCATCTACCAATCTTCCAATTGCTACCGCTACTCCTCCAAGCGTTAAAATATTAAGCGTGACGCCTGATTTAGACAGTAAGAACAGCGTAAAGCAAAGCGATAGCGGAATGGATACAATCGTGATAAACGTAGAGCGAACGCTGCGTAAAAACAGCATGATGACAATGGTCGCAAAAAGTGCGCCTAGCAACACTTCTTTCATCATTGAATGAACAGAGTTTTGTACGCTGTCTCCCGTTGCAAAAAATACAGAAGCATTCACATTGTTATAGTCTTTGCTGATTTGCTGAGACAGTTTTTTTACTTCTTTTGTAATGCTAACGGCGTTTGAGTGACTGTCTTTTGTCACAATAAGTAAAAGTGCATCTTTTCCGTTAATATGCGTCACGATGCCTTCAGGCTTTTTCACTTCTACTTTTGCAAGGTCGCCTAGCATTACATCCGGTGCAACCGGCAGCTTTTTCACTTTGTCCAAGCTGTCAATTTTACCTGTTACATTAATGTTGCTCGACTTGTTATTAATGACTTTTTCTCCAACTGCAAGCGACGCGTTTTTTCCTTCTAACACGCTGATGACTTTATCAATCGTCACGTTCTTTTGTGACAATTTTTTATTGTCAACTTTAATAGACACATAGGAATCCGCTGTTCCATACGTTTGAACACTCGCAATGCCTTTAACGTCTTTATATTTAGGGATCAGTTTTTTCTCTGCAAGATCCAGATTGTCTCTTGTTAATCCTTCTTTAAATGTGAGTGAAATATCTGCGATGGGAATCATAGAGGTGTTTAATTGAATAACATTAGGTTTTGATACATTGGCTGGAAGCTGCACGGAAGAAAGCGCTTCTTGGACGTTTGTTTTTGCTTCTTTCATATCCGTTTTGGATTCAAATAAAATATCGATTTTCGAATAGCCGTCTCCCGTTGTCGAATACACGTTGCTTTTTCCTTTAACACCGGCGACCGCTTCTTCAATCGGTGACGTCACTTGTTTTTCCATGGAGTCTGCATCCGTTCCTTGCCCCATAACTACTACTGACACCTGAGGCTGATCAGCCGTCGGCAGGAACTCCATCGGAAGTGTAAAATAACTAATGACTCCTAAAGCTAAAATTAAAATAGACATAATGGTGATAGCCGCTTTGTTTTTAAACGACCATTTGGTGAGCCATGACATGAAATTTCCCCTTTCACTTTTTCGTACGAACTCAGTCAAACATTTCTAAAATATGCTAAATAACTACTAAATTATACCTAATGTTCCTTACCATTTAAAGACTTATTTTTGTAAAAAGTCCCATTATTTGAACAAAATTGTTTATGTATATGCGTTTGGTTATATAATCAGTCCCTTTACACCACAAAAAAAGACGCCGATACCCGGCGTCCCACATGTAGTAAGTGAAAGAAGAAGAAGAATATGCCTACGATTTCTCAGGCAATTCTATGACCTTACTGTGTCTTTTCCCGTTTTTTTATAAAATAAACATATTTAGCATAAATCCCCTTAACTAGCAGCTCGATTGTGCTTTGCTTCCGTATCGTTTTGAATTTTTAACGACGTTAATAACGCCACGATGCTTCCGGCAAAGCCAAATAAAAACAAGTGATGAATGCCTGCCATAAAGCTTTCGCCTGAAGTCAGCAAAGCACCCATGATGGTAACGCCGATTGCTGTTCCCATGTTTCTGCAAAACATAAAAAATGACGTTGAAATACCTCTTTCATGTCCTCCTACTAATTGCTGTACACCAATGACGCCAACCGTAGACAGCAGTCCGAACGATAGTCCTTGTACAATCATGACGCAAAACACATAAAAGAAGCCGTGACTTTCATTTAGCATGAGCAGGAGTGTTCCTGAGCCAACCAGCAGCACATTCCCGATTAACAGCAGCTTTCTGTAGCCGTGTTTTAAAATCCATTTACCTGCAGGAACGGACACAGACATCCAGCCGACCGCTGTTCCTAACAGCGCTACTCCGCTCATAAACAGTGACAAATGCGCTACTCGCTGCAAAAATAACGGAATGTAGCTCGACGTGCCGAATAAAGCTACTGTTCCAATAAACGCATTGATATTAATCCATGACAGCGTTTTGTTTTGGAACATAGACAGCGGTACAATCGGAGAAGCATGTTTTCGTTCATGGAGATAAAAAATCACTAATAAAATAAGTCCAGCGACTGTATACACGACGCGGTTTTGTTCCACTACCGTAACGAGCAGCAGTGACGTAACACCCGCTCCAAACAAAATGGCACCGATGTAATCGACTTTTGCTCTTTTCGGCTCATAGCTTTCTTGATACGGCATTAACGCTAGAAACGACACGATACATACCGGTAAATTAATAAAGAAAATCCATCTCCACGTTAAATAATCCACAAAAAAAGCGCCTAAAAGCGGAGCCAACACAGCTGATAATCCCCACATTGTTGTAAACAGCGCCTGAATTTTCCCTCGCTTCTCGACGGGAAATAAGTCTCCGGCAATAATAGCGGGAAACGCCACCATAAATCCGGCTCCTATTCCTTGAACGGCACGGAAAAGAACAAGCTGAACCATCGTATTCGCCACGCCGCAAAGCATCGAACCAATTAAAAAAGCAATGATTCCAAACCCAAATACTTTTTTGCGGCCAAATAAATCCGATAATCTTCCCGCTACCGGAGATAAAATCGTACTTGCAATCATGTACGAAGCAAACGACCACGCGTACAAATCAAATCTTCCAAGCTCTTTTGCAATAACGGGCATCGTCGTATTCATAATCGTTGAATCAAGCGAAGCCACTAGCATTGCCAGAACAATACTAACCATTACGGACGTTCTGCTTTTCATTTAACAATCTCCTTATCTCTATAATCTGAGCGTCTAGTTTACTCCTCCTTGCCGTTTGTTGTCTATATTTATGCACACAAAATGCTAAAAAGCTTCTCACTTTACTATGAGAAGCTTTTTACCTGCTTATTCACATATCTTCTTGAACCTTTTCTTGGTCAGATAGTTCCTTGTTTCGTGCCATAACCGCAAACCCTGCCATTACAATGATACTGCTTGAAATACCATATAAAATTGGAGTGGTAGAAGAAAGCCCTTCAATCAATAGACCTCCAAGTACCACTAGCGTACTGACAACAATCGCTGAAACTCCGGCTTTTGGATGAATGTCTTTCCAAAACAGCGACACAACAAACGGAACAAAAATCGCTCCTGATAAAATAGCATACGCAACGTCGAGAGCGACAAGCACGTCTTGAATCCAAAGAGCAAATACAATAGCAAGGACGCCGACAATAAGCGTATTAACGCGGGTTAAAATTAAATAATTTTTCTCTGAAATATTTTTAAGCCACACTTTTTTAATAATATCGTTACTAATCAGCGTAGAAGACGCAAGCAGCGTTCCTGAAGCAGTTGACATCAGCGCCGAACAAACACCTGCTAGTACTAAGCCCAATAACCCTTGAGGCAGGATCTGAACTGCAAGCGTCGCAAAAATACTTTGACTGCTTTCTGCATTCGGCAGCAGCAAATACGCACACATCCCAATGACACTTCCCGCAATCGCGTAGGCAATGCTGTACACCCCTGCAAAAATGGAGCCGTTTCGCGCAATTTTTTCTGTTCGCGCCGTAAATACTCGCTGCCAAATATCTTGAGAAACTGCCATACCAAGCGTATACAAGAGGAAATACTGAAAGATTTGACCGTATCCAATCGATGAAAAATCAAAATAAGATGATGGCAAATCTCCGGTAAGGGCTTTAAAACCTCCTGCTTCTGATACGCTCATTGGAAGCATAAATCCAAAAATCGCCACCGTCATCACAACAAATTGAATAATATCAGTAACCGTTACGCTCCACATTCCGCCTAAAATCGTATAGAACAAAACAATCGAACCGCCAATTAGCATCGAGGCGGTCATATTCCATCCAAGCAACGCATGAATGATCGTTCCCATTCCAATCACTTGAGTGACTGATACCATAAGTGTATAAATCGCGGCAACAACAGCGCTGATAATTTGCGCTTGTGCGTTATATCTTTTTCCTAGCAGTTCGCTGATAGTAGTCACTTTCAAAGACGAAATCCGCTTAATAAAAATCGTGCCAAGCGTAATGATTCCAAGTCCAATCATCGTCACAAACCAAATGCCAGACAGCCCGTGCTCATAGCCAAGCTGAGCGGTTCCAATCGTCGACGCTCCGCCTAAAATAACGGCAGACAAACACCCTAAATACATGAACATCCCTAAGTTTCGTCCGGCTAAAATAAAATCTTCTGATGACTTTGCTTTTAACGAGCCAATAATACCAGCTACAACCAATACGCCAAAATAGACAAACATAACCGTCATATCCAGTCCGTTCATAACAGATTCCTCCTTATTATGGGTCAATCTATCTTTCATTGAAACAAAGAGCTTTCTAAAGCTTTAGATCACGTGAAGACTTGTGATTTCTGTTAATGCTTCGTCTAACACGCGAAGCCCGGCATCAATTTCTTCTTTTGTAATCGTTAAAGGAGGAATCATTCGAATCACTTCTCCGCTATTTCCGCAAAGGTAAAACAGCACCCCTTTTTCCAAACATTTGTCTAAAATCTCAAGAAGAAGATTTCCGTCACCTTGCTTTGTTTTTGGATTAATAATTTCAATTCCAATCATTAGTCCTACTGAACGAATGCTTCCGATAACTTCATGCTTCGCTTTCAAATGCTGAAGCTGAGCCGCTGCATAATTCCCCATTGCTTTTGAGTTTTCAATCAGCTTTTCTTCTTTTAATACGTCGAGCGTCGCAAGTGCTGCTGAACAAGCAATGGGATTGCCTCCAAAAGTTGTTCCATGTGTACCAATCGGCCACTTTTCCATTAGCTGTTTGGAAGCTACGGTAGCACTTAACGGAAGTCCTGATGCTATGCCTTTTGCGATTGCCATAATGTCGGGCGTCACGTCAAACGTTTGAGCTGCAAACCACTCGCCGGTGCGTCCAAAGCCAGTTTGCACTTCGTCAAAAATAAGCAGAATTCCGTGTCTGTCACACACTTCTCTTATTTTTTGCAGCCACGCTTTCGGAGGGATCACGTAACCGCCTTCTCCAAGAACTGGTTCTACAATCATGCACGCTACTTCTTCCGGTGTGACTTGATGCTTAAACAAAGTGGCAAAATCTCTTTCCAGCTTTTCCACGCAGTAGATTTCCGGATCTTCTCCTTTTGGACACTGAGTCACGTCTGCATAAGGCACTTGATACGTTAAGCCCGATGGCTGAAGAAATTTCCGGTATTTACTTTTTGATGTCGTCACACTAAGCGCTCCGAGAGAACGGCCGTGAAAGCAGCCCGTAAACGAAACCGTATAAGGTCTTTGCGTAACGTACTTTGCCAGTTTTAACGCTCCTTCAATTGCTTCGGTTCCGCTGTTGGCAAAGAAAAAGCAGTCCAATCCTCTTGGCAATACTGTTTTTAATTCTTCAGCAAGCTGTAAAATAGATTCGTACATAATTACACCCGACGGGCCGTGCATAAGATGATCAACGCTATTCTTAATCGCTTGTACAACTTTAGGGTGACGATGACCTGTGTTCGCTGTTGCAATACCTGATGTAAAATCTAAATACGTTTTTCCGTCTGCTCCGTAGTAGTAGCAGCCTTCTGCTTTTACCACGGGTAAATTAGGGTGATCTTTGGCCATGCTTGGTGCTAGTAAATCCGGTAAACTGTTCATTAACTGTGTAAGTGATGCCTGCGTCATCTGACTTCCTCCTCGCAATCTATCAAGTAATGTGTTTGTACTTGTTTTACATGCAAAGAGCGTGCCAAAGACGTTAAAAAACGGAATGTTTTTTTAATTTTCTAACAACCGAAGGCTGACTGATTCCAAGTGCTTCACCTATTTCTGTTGTCGTTTTATACTGTTTTTTTGCTTTTACTAATATCTCTTTTTCCAGCTCGTTTAACGCGTCATTAAGCTTCATTTCACCATGTTCTTCAACGTGCTGAATCCGTTTTTTTCTATGCAAAGAATGCGGCAAATGCTCCATTGTAATCAGCGTTTGCGAAGACACAACCACGGCGTGTTCAATCACATTGATTAACTCTCGTACGTTTCCTTTCCACTCATGCGCAAGCAGTGCGTGAATAACCGCATTATCAAACGTTCTTTTTCGGTTGTATTTCTTTTCAAACTGCTCGGCAAAATGTGTGAGCAGCGGAAAAATATCTTCAGGGCGCTCGTTCAAAGATGGAATGGTAATCGGTACAACGCTTAAACGAAAATATAAATCTTCTCGAAATTCTTTTTCAGCGACGGCTTTTTCTAAATCTTTGTTCGTCGCTGCAATTAAGCGGAAGTCCACGGTTTTAGGCTTTCTTCCTCCAACGGAATAAAACTGTTTTTCTTGAATGAGCTTTAAAATTTTCACTTGATGCGCCGGTGACAGTTCTCCCACTTCATCTAAAAAAAGCGTACCTCCATCTGCTAATTCGACCAGTCCCACTTTTCCATTTTTAGATGCACCGGTAAAAGCACCCGCTTCATAGCCAAACAGTTCAGCCTCAAATAAGTGATCTGGAATTGCCCCGCAGTTCACTTCAATAAACGGCCCTTTGCTTCTTGTACTTTTGTTATGTATCAGCTTGGCTAAGTGCGTTTTTCCTACTCCGGACTGCCCTAAAAGTAAAATATTTACGTCTACGTTCGAAACGTGAACAGCCGTACGAAGAACGTGCTGCATCTTTTCGCTGTTGCATACAATTCCTTCTGTTGATAGATTTTGGTTCCGCAGCAGCATAAGCTCGCTCTTTACGCGCTGCATTTCGCCTTCCATCGCATCAAGATATGTTTTCATTTCCATAAGCTCCGTCACATCATGAGAATAGCTGACGATTCTTTTAATCTCTCCTTTTTCATCTTTGACCGGAATGCCCGTGACCAGTACCTGCTTGCCTTGTTTAGTTGTTTGTACAAGCGTAATTTTCTTCTTTGTTTCAAGCACAATTGGGGTAACGATTGGGGTAAACAACCCTTGTTTTTCAAGTTCATAAACGGATTTCCCCAGCAGTTTTTCAGCTTTTACATCGTAAATATTTCCCGTTCCTTCATGTATTCGGACAATGATGCCTTTTTCATCCGTCACAAGCAAATCATCTTTTAATGAGTGAAGGATCCACTGATTTTCGTTCCACTCTGAATTCATGTATACTCCCCGCTTTCTATTCATTTTTGAATAAAATACAATTCGTTTTTGAATAATGGCATTTATTTTTGAATAATCAATTTATTATATCACGAAGGCTTCTTTTTATTTTGAAACAGCAATTGAAATGAAGTTAAAAATGCATTAATATATTTTTATGAAGTTATAACTTCTTTTTTTAGGAGGCTATATGAATCCATCATTTCAAGAATTAATTAAACATAAATTCCCTGACCTTTCTCGCGGTCAAAAAAAAGTGGCGGAGTTTCTCGTCAATTTTATGGAAAAAGGCTCGCTGTACACGGCTGGACAAATTGGCAAAGAAGCAGGTGTCAGTGAAACAACCGTTATTCGTCTAGCTTACGCACTTGGGTTAAATGGTTTTTCCGATTTGCAGGAGCTAATGCGAAAAGAATGGCTTTCTTCTGCCGAATCAAAAGAAGCAGCTAACAAGCCTGCAGCTGATTCGGTAGCGGAAGAAAAGAAAATTTTCGATGAATGGCTTTCTCCTGTTGACGAAAAGGAATTATCTCAAGCTGTAGATGCGCTTATCAAAAGTGATCAAGTGTATATCGCAGGTTTCCGCGAATCTCATACGGCAGCCTACTGGCTGTATTATAAAATGAATCAGCTTCGCAATCATGTTCTTTTATCTTTTCCAACTGGATTTTTGCTTGAAACGCTATGCAATCTCACAAGCGCATCAACGGTTGTTGTATTTTCACTGCCGCGCTATACAAAAGAAGCGCTCGAAGTAGCTCAGCAGGCTAAAAAACAAGGAGCGAAAGTAATTGCCATTACAGACCGAAGGCTGTCTCCGGTAGGCCAAGTCGCTGATATCACACTTTTAGCCGGAACAACCGAACATATTTTATCGCTTCTTGCCCTATCTCAAATTATCATTAGCAGCATGCAAAAAAGAGATGAAAAAACGGCTGGAAAACGACAAGAACACTTGGAAAAGCTCTATGCCGAGCAAGGCATCTTTTTAGAATAAATGATCAAAAGAAAGGAAGTAAACATATGACTGAAGCTTTAACGATTCGTTCACTTACAACAACCGCTGAACTAGAAGACGTACGCGCATTAGAAAGCCGCGTCTGGGGAGAAGAAGAAGCAACGCCAGTTCATCAAACCTTAACCGCTGTTAAAAACGGAGGTCTTGTTCTCGGCGCCTTTCTAGATGAAAAGCTGATTGGCTTTCAATATAGTTTTCCAGGGTTTGACGGAAATTGCGTCTATTTATGTTCTCATATACTAGCAGTTGACTCTGCCTATCGCAGCATGGGTATTGGTGCCAAGCTTAAGCATGCACAGCGCCAGGAAAGTAAAAAAAAGGGTTATTCATATATTAGCTGGACGTACGATCCTCTAGAAAGCGCCAACGGGTATTTAAATATCGGAAAGCTTGGAGCCGTTTGTTCTACGTATATTGAAAACTGCTACGGAGACATGAACGATCCGTTAAATGCTGACTTGCCTTCTGATCGATTCGTTGTGGAATGGGCATCCACAGAAGATACAAAACGAGCTCAGCCTCTTTACACGCCAGATCAAATAATGGACGCATCACTCATTCAATGGACGTTAACGGATCAAGGGTTTCCTTCTGTTACAGATATTGATGAAAGATGTTTGGATCATAACATCGTGTCTGTAGCTATTCCGTCTGCGTTTCAGCAAATGAAAGAAGTCTCTCCTTCTCTGGCATTAGACTGGCGTATGCGTACAAGACGCGTATTTCAAACGTGTTTTGCAAAAGGATTCCAAGTAACAGACTTCATGAAGTATCCAGAAAGCAGCGCACCCGTTCATTTTTATATTTTAACGAAAAAAGAGGTGCAAAAATGAAGATAAAACATGTCATTTTACGGCATTTAAAAATGGATTTACTTCATCCGTTTACCACAAGCCTTGGGAAAGAAGTGGATCGAGATTTTATTTTAGTTGAAATTCAAGACGAAGACGGACGATCCGGCTGGGCTGAATCCGTAGCGTGCGCGGACCCTTTTTATAAAGAAGAAACGCTCAAAACAAACTGGCACATCATGGAGGACTTTTTAATTCCTTTGCTTCAACAGAAAGAAATTCAGCATCCTGACGAAGTATCTCAACGCTTTGCCCATATTCGCGGCAATTACATGGCAAAAGCGGCGTTAGAAGGCGCTGTTTGGGATTTGTATGCGCGCAGGCAAAACCTCTCTCTATCTAAAGCGCTAGGAGGCAGTAAAAGTCAAATTGAAGTTGGTCTCAGCGTTGGCATTCAGCCTACAATTGACGAAACGCTTCGAAAAATTGAAGCCGGCTTGAATGAAGGATATAAGCGGATAAAAATTAAAATTAAGCCAGGCTGGGATCTTAACTTGACGCGTGCCGTTCGAAACGAGTTCCCTTCTACTCCACTGATGGTTGATGCAAACTCTGCTTATACGCTTGCAGATACTGATTACCTTGCTCAGCTTGATGAGTTTGATTTAATGATGATTGAACAGCCGTTGGCTCATGATGATTTAATTGATCACGCTGAACTGCAGGCCCGCATGCGCACGCCCATTTGCTTAGATGAAAGCATTCATTCAGCTGAAGACGTTCGAAAAGCTATTAAACTTGGAAGCACACAAATTATTAACATTAAAATTGGACGAGTAGGCGGACTAACAGAAGCCAAAAAAATTCATGACCTTTGTCAAACTCACGGTGTGCCCGTATGGTGCGGCGGCATGCTGGAATCAGGTATCGGACGAGCACATAATATTGCCATTACCACACTTGCCAATTTTACGCTTCCCGGAGATACAGCCGCATCCTCTAAATACTGGCCGCGTGATATCGTTCATCCGGAAATCACAGTCGACAACGGTATTATTTCCGTTCCTGATACACCGGGAATTGGCTATGAACCTGATTACGATCAGATACAAGCGCTAACTTTACACGAAAAAACCTATACTTGCTAATCTTAAACAGGCTGGAACAAAAGTATGTTAGTTAAAGGAAGGATCCGAACGGTAAACCGTTCGGATCTTTTCATTGTGATGATAAACGTGAACGTAGGTTTCATGTATGTAATGGCTTCTAGCTGTGGATTGAAGGGCAAGACGAAGACTCCTGCGGGAAAAGCGGAAGGGATGAGCCCCGAGGAGCGTATGCGACGAGGAGGCTCATCGACCGCCCGCAGAAAGCGAAATCTTGCACGGAAATCCACAGCGGCGTAACAAGCAATCCTACTAGCTCATTTATCACATTTGTTCGTCTTTAGATTGGATTGATCTAGTCTTTTTGTAGGCTCCTCTCCCGAGATGATACGTGCCTTGGCAAGATAAACAAACATATTAACAAAAATGGTCTTATGCACAATCCTTCTAGTAATAAATGAATATAAATAGAGTGTAAGGGACATGCAAGGGTATATTCATTACAAATTTTAGAAGAAAGGAGCATACTGATGAATATTGAAATTGGAATTGCCATTTTCGTGTTTACAATGACAATGCTCGTCATTTTTTGGAGGCCAAACGGCATCAACGAAGCATGGCCGGCAGCCATAGGAGCAGCCATTATCCTGCTTACAGGGATTGTATCCAAATCAGACATTGTTGATATTTTCGGAAAGATAAGCGGCGCTTCTATCACCATTATTGCCACCATTGTCATGGCCGTCATATTAGAAAGTTTCGGATTCTTCCACTGGGCAGCTGCACGATTAGTGAGTTTATCCAAAGGCTCAGGGTACCGGTTATATTGGTACATTCAACTGCTTTGCTTTTTAATGACTTTACTATTTAATAATGACGGCAGTATTTTAATTACCACTCCAATTTTGATTCTACTTTTGAAAAATCTTCAGCTAAAACCCCACCAGCAGATCCCCTACCTTTTAAGTGGAGCGCTTATTGCTACCGCTTCCAGCGCGCCTATAGGTGTAAGTAATATTGTCAATTTGATTGCCTTAAAAATTGTTCATATGTCGCTTTATATGCACACGGCGATGATGTTTGTACCGGCGACACTTGGTTTATTATTTATGTCTTGGCTCATGTATACGGTTGTAAAACGCCATTTACCAAAAAAACTGCCGCATGCTTCAAAAGATATAGAAGAAAGTTTCTTTACGAAACAGTTTCACCCCTTAAAAGGAAGCATTTCTGTTGAAACAAAACGTAAACGCACACAATTTATGCTGAAAGTTTTATTGTTTGTGTTTGTTATGCGCTGTCTCCTATTTGTCGCCTCTTATTTCGGCATACCAATCGAATTGGTTTCCGTACTGGGCTCACTGATCTTACTTATTTGGAGATGGTATCATTTACGTACAAACCCGATTGATATTTTAAAGAAAACGCCGTGGCACATTTTCGTTTTTGCATTTTCGATGTACGTTATTATTTACGGACTGCATAACGTAGGGTTGACGGAGCTACTTGTAAAAGTTTGCGAACCAATTGTAAATCGAGGGCTTTTTGAAGCAAGCTTTATCATGGGAGGGCTTGTTTCCATTCTCTCTAACTTGTTTAACAATCACCCCGCCCTAATGGTCGGAACCATTACCTTAACTGAAATGGGGCTCGATCCTATTACTCTTAAAACCATTTATCTTGCTAATATTATTGGAAGTGACATGGGCTCGCTTTTATTGCCGATTGGAACACTGGCTTCTCTTATTTGGATGCATATTTTGAAAGAAAATCATATCAAGGTAAAATGGAAAGATTATTTAAAAGTATCACTTATTGTTATCCCGCTTACCACCATCGTTACTCTTTTCCTCTTATTCTACTGGGTTCAGCTCATTTTTTCTTAATACTGATTTACAGGACGGATTGTACTCTTTTGAAGCTTACAGTCCGTCAGGCATGAACGAAATTCTTATATAGGAATTTCGTTTCATATGATAAGTCCATATAGCTTCTATAACACAGCTGCAGTCTACTAACAGAAGCTATTTCTTAATTATTTCGAACAATTCAAAAAGAAAATCAATAAAAATATTGAATCACATTTCAATCATATGATAAGATATAGTTATATTGTTATTTTAACAATACATAGAGTGAATGAATTAGAAAATATGCAGATGCATAGAACTTTCTAAACCCCACACGCACCACTTAGAAAGTGACATTCATTTTCTCAGTAACACCCATACCTTTCTGAAAAGAGTGAGTACATTAGACTTGCTCTTTTTGTCTGTTTACTAGCAAGGTGCACTTCTTATGTAAGGTCTTGTTTTGCAATAAGACGACAAAAAAACAGGTAACTAAGCATGCCGCTTCTTACCTGTTTTTATATGCTAAAATGATAAAATCAAATTCTATCGCGCGAACGCTCTTTACGAAATTGATTTTAATTCTTCAATTAATTGAAAAAATTTCTCTTTGTTTCTTTCTTCTAATGTTTGATCGACTTCACGTAAAATTTGATCTCTTCTAAAATCTCGGATAGCCTTATTTAATACCATTTTAGCAAATATAGAATCGAGGATATCCATACGGATGGGCTGCGAGTCTGTCGGGTGCTTTTCGATATAAATCAACTCCTATCCTTTCCTCTATTATAACAAATTCTAGCAATGTATCAAAATTTCATGGGGATATGCGCTGCTGTGCCACAGCTTCATATTCTGATTCTAGTTCTTGAAGCGTAAGCTCGTATAGCTGCTTGTTTCCTTTTTTATAAACCCCTGCATCCAGCAATAAATCAATCATTGATGTTTTTTTACATTGTATGTGAGAGTAAGCTTGTTTTGTCATCGTTACACCGCCTATTTTACACTTAAAAATGAAATGATTTCTCTATCTTTCACGACCTTTTTTTATCATACAGCCCGTCCTTTAGCTTACTGTGAAGAAAATGTTAAATTTATGTAATAATGCATAAAAAGAGGACGGGACATAACTAAATGAATCCAACCTAAAGACGAACAAATGAGATACATGAGCTGAACCGCTTATGACACCGCCGTTGATTTCCATGCAAGGCTTCGCTTTTCTCGGGCGGGCGCTGAGCCTCCTCGTCGCTTGCACTCCTGCGGGGTCTCATCTGTCACGTTTTTCCCACAGGAGTCTTCGCCCTTCCCTTCAATCAACAGCCGGAAGGACGAAACAGATGAAGCTGTATTCAGCATAAAAAAAACGAACCACTCATCAAACTAGTTGATCAATGGTTCGTTTTTCGCTTGGGCTAAAATACTTTTGTCCCAGCCTATTAATTCTTCTATTAAAAATCAAAGTTGTCCGGATCTGGACCTACTCGGTGATTTTGATTTAATCCATCAATTTTGCTTACATCTTCAGCATCCAATTCAAAATCAAACACAGATGAATTTTCAACAATACGGTGCTCTTTTGTTGATTTTGGAATCGTTACAACTCCGTTTTGCAGATCCCATCGCAGAATGATTTGAGCAACTGATTTACCGTGTTTTTCAGCAATTTCTTTTAACACATCGTTATCTAGCAATTCTCCTTGCATAAGCGGAGACCATGCTTCTAGCTGAATATCGTGCTTTTGACAAAAAGCATGCAGCTCTTTTTGCGTCAAACGAGGATGATACTCAACTTGGTTAATAACAGGCTTAACGTCTGTATCTTTCATTAAGTCTTCTAAATGATGAATTTGAAAATTACTTACACCCACAGCTCTTACTTTTTCTTCTTTATAAAGCGTTTCTAACGCTTTCCACGCTGCTTTATACTTACCTTCTACCGGCCAGTGAATTAAGTATAGATCCAAATATTCTAAGCCAAGCTTTTGTAAACTTGTTTCGTACGCAGCCAGCGTCTCTTCATAGCCTAAATCTGCATTCCAAACTTTTGATGTAACAAAAATGTCTTCGCGTGAAAGACCTGCTTCTTTCAGACCTTGGCGAATTCCTTCCCCTACACCTTCTTCGTTTCCATAAATAGCTGCCGTATCAATGCTGCGGTAGCCTTTGACGATAGCTGTTTTCACCGCGTTCACTAATTCAGGCCCTTCTTCTACTTTAAATACGCCTAATCCAAACCACGGCATTTTGACTCCGTTATGAAGTGTTACTGTATCTTGCAAATGATTACTCATTATAAAAAACCCCCTGCTAATTTCTTTACATTTGTTATTATGAAACAGAAAAAAAGAAAAAGATAGAACCCACTTTAAAGTAAGTTAGGCACTTCAAAGTTCTAAGGTAACTTTTTAGTAACCTTCTATCCCACTTAAAAATCCCTAAAAAAAGAACCCTCCGCAGAGAATTCTTTTTTGTTTTTATTTAACGTTTATATTGACTGCTGAACTTGTATTTCCAGCGGCATCTTTTGCTGTAACAGCCAGCTTTACGCCTGCTTTTTGTTTTGGAATAGTTACTTTAAATTGTCCTTTGCTATCTGCTTTGCCTGATGCGATTACTTTTGTACCGCTTTTAATCGTAATTACAGCATTCGCTTCCGTTTTTCCAGAAATAAACGTGGACAAAGACGTAATGGCATTCACTGCCGGAGGTGCTGGCGGCGTTGTGTCTTGTACTTTTACAATTTTGTACGGACTGTATCCTACTTTATTTTGCAGCACGGCCGTCACTTCCGTTCCTGCTTTTTGAGCAGGAATTTTCACGCTGAACTTGCCGTTTCCATCAATTTTTCCACTCGCTATAATCTTTCCGCCTACTTTAATATAAATAGACGCATTTTTTTCTCCTGTTCCCGTTACTGCTGTACTTTTTTCAGTAAGCGTATTAACGGTTGGAAGCGCTGGTTTTGTCTGTACGGCACTAACCGTTACAAACGCATTGGAGCTGTAGTTATTAGCTGCATCTTTTGCAATAACAGCTAATTTTGTAGCAGCAGGCTGCTTTGGAATGGTGATGCTGAACGTTCCATCCGATTTGGCATTTCCTTTGCCAATGACTTTTTTATCAATTTTCACATGCACTTCCGCGCCCGCTTCTGTGCTTCCCGTTACCACTGTATCTTGATTGCTTACAGCGTTCACTTTTGGTGTAACGGGTGCTGTTTTATCCTGCACGGTTACCGTTACAGCTGGACTTACGCCCGCTGCGTTTCCAGCCGTTACAGACAGCGTGCTTCCTGCTTTTTGTTTCGCAATCGAGATGCTGTAATTTCCTTTAGCATCTGCTTTACCAGCTGCAAGCTGAAGACTTCCGTTTTTAATGATAACCGCCGAATTTGCTTCTGCGGTACCCGTAACGGCTGTACTTCGATCACTCACTTCATTAACTGTTGGTTTGACCGGAGCTTTCTGCTTTGCTGTAACGGTTATAGTCGATACAGTACTGCTATTTCCTGCTGCATCTTTTGCTTGTACGCTTAGCTTGGCATTCGCTTTTTGCAGAGAAATGGAAACAGAAAATGCTCCATTTTCACCTGCTTTAGCCGTTCCCACAGTTGTTGTTCCGACTTTTACAGTAACCGTAGAATTTGCTTCTGCGGTACCTGTAACTTTTGTATCTTGATCACTTACCGCGTTTACTTTTGGCGCAGCTGGTGCCGTTTTATCCTGTACGGTTACCGCCGTGGCAGAACTTGTTCCACCTGCATTTTGAGCCGTTACGTACAGCGTGCTTCCCGCTTTTTGTTTCACAATTGAGATGCTGTAATTTCCTTTGGCATCTGCATTGCCTGCTGCAAGCTGAAGACTTCCGTTTTTAACGATGACCGTCGCATTTGCTTCAGCCGTTCCTTTAAGCATTGTGTCTTGATCACTTACTGCATTTACTTTTGGTGCAAGCGGTGCTTTTAACGTAGATTTAACCGCAAAAGAAGGAGCTTGACTTTCGTTTCCTGCTTTATCTTTTGCACTTACCGCTATTGTTGTTCCACCTATTTGTACTGGAATTGAAACAGTAAATGTACCGTTGCCATCCGCTACTGCAGAGAACGTTGCATCGCCTGCTTTTACCGTCACGGCCGCGTTTGCTTCTGTTACGCCTGTTACGGTCGTATCTTGGTCACTTACTTCATTTACAATTGGAACAGAAGGCGGCGTTTGATCCGTTACGGTCACTACTGTGGCCGTGCTTTCATTTTCAGCTGCATCTTTAGACGTTACCGATACTTTTGTATCTGCTGGCTGCTTGGCAATCGTAATTGCAAATTTTCCAGCTTCGTCAGCAAGACCCGTTCCAATTACTTCATTTTCCACTTTTGCAATAACAGAAGCATTTGGTTCTGTTACCCCGGTAAGAGATGTTTGGTTGTCTCCTAGTGCATTAACTGAAGGTGCATCAGGCGCAACCGTATCTTTCGGTGCTTCTTGCTCCTGCTCTTTTCGCGGATATTTTGTTGTATAAAAACTTAAAAGAGTAGTTGTTGGATAGTAAAAATCTAAAATTTCACGATAGTCTTTTCCTAGGCTTGCCATTTTTTGAGCACCGTATTGACTCATTCCAACACCGTGACCATTTCCTTTCCCATTAAAAGTTGTTGATGTGCTTGTTTCATTTGTTTCCGTTACAAGCAGACTAAGCATCGCACGGCTGTTTAACATTGATTTTAGCTTCGTCGATGTTAAATCTTTTAATTCCAAATGATGAACCACTAGTTTTTGTGAACTGTCTACATCTCCTTTAACGAGGTAGTCCACTGTAATCGCACCTTTAGTCACACGGCCTCCTGATGAAGGAGCATAAAAACTCACCTTTGGAATAGACGTAATTTTAATGGTTTTACCAGGATGCTTATTGGCTACTAACCATGACTTCAAATTATCCGTAACAGTTTTATCTTTTTCAGAAACCGTATTCCACCAAGCGCTATAGTTAACTAAATCTTTTCGTGTTAAATCAATTTGATTTTTTTGAATAGCTAACGTCCACGGCGTCTGCTTATCGTATGGATCTTCTTTCACCGGGAAATAAGAAAGCTGAGTTCCTCCCCAAGCATTGCTGTTTGATTCGGTTCTTCCGCCGTTGCTTGATGAGAAAACGGCGTTGATTAATTTATTGTTGTAGGTGACTACTTGTCCGAATGTCTGATCTACTGCTTGGTTTGTACTGTCATACCACGTATAGCCACCGTACACTTGATAGCTTACCGTGTCATTGATTACTTTTCCTGCATAGCTCATTGCATATGTTCTTGCTGCTACCGCCTGAGTTTTTAAGGCTTGCAGATTCCAAGATGTATAGACTTCATTTGGCACAACGCCTTTTAAATAGTCTTCAATCGGCAGCGTATTAATAGGTCTGACGTACATTCCTTTTTCATTTGTAAACGCAACGTCCCCTAAGTATTGTCTGCCGTTAATAGATACGGGATTTTTATAAAGAGACGGTGTAATTTCAAAGCTTGTAAATTCACCTAAGACAGTGCTTCCTTGTTTTAAAATGACACCTTGAGTCGTTGCTGTTACCGTATACTCTGTATTTGCATTTAAGACCAAATCCGAGTTTTTAATAGTGTATAAATAAGACGGCTTAATTGTAATTGCATGATGATCTCCTAAATAGTTTACTAATTTTACAGACACAACTGGTTCTACCGTTTCAGCTTTCACGCTAGCAAGCGGCGTGAATTGAAACAGCAGTACGCTTAGTACTAAAGCTAATGCCGTTAACTTTCTCATCTTGTTCCCCCATTTTCATGTACTGTCTAACGCATTTTAATATCACTCGTTATATCGACACAGTTCTATAAAAATTAAAGCATTTTACCTAGTTTTCTTTTCTGCTCGTCCATTTTTTTGTCGAAAAAACGCTTCTTTATATCATATGAACGACAAAAAAACGTGTGACATAAATCAAATGATTTAGTCACACGCTTTTATAGGTCTTTTCACCTTTTATTTTTTCATTTCTTCATATGCCGCTATACCATCTGCATGTATACGTACGTGCAGATCAGCTTTTGAATTATTCGCAAGCTCCGCTCGTTCCCGGTTGCTGATATCTACATTATCAGAACTCCGAGTAAGCTTTACGGTTATGCCTTTTTCTTCGAGCAGCTGTTTTAATATCATAGAGGCTTCCAACGTCAGCTTGTATTCCGGCTTCTTGGTCACTACGCCTGATGTGCCTCCGGAAACCTTTATTTTTGTTTCTGCTGATCCCGGTCCGATTGGCTCCTTTTCTAGGTTAGCCCGGGATTGATGACCAGGGTCAATGTAGACTAAAAACGGAGGAGGATCCGCTTTTTCAGGCATGTTGTTTTTTACATTTTTCACTTCATTGCCAGTTTCATTAGGCTGTCCTGCTCGGAACTGTGAGATGGGCCGCTTCACTCTTTCTCCCTGGGCATGAGCTTTTGGTACATCTCCGCTAACAATGGCTTTCTCTGGTTGGCCTTTCATCATAAAGAAAAGTGAGAGTACTGCTGCTATTGCAACAATACCTATTCCATAACTCCATACTAAGCGCTTCATCTTCGCTCACCAAACTTTCGAATAGAGTGGGATATTCCTTATGTTAAAGTACAAAATGTGTTAACGTTATTATCTCATAGAATATGGATTTTTTTGTATAAAACGTTAAGAATAATATCGGCAATATGTTATGTATATGCAAACAAAAACAACACTACATAGCGTAGTGTTGTTTTTCAAAAAAATGACGGATGGTTAAATCCGTTTTGCACCAATATAACGTGCTTTCCAGTAGCTGTTGCTAAGAGATGTAATCGTCACGCCTTTAGACGTAGAAGCTTGAAGAAACTGATTATTTCCTAAGTACACGCCTACATGTGAAGGACCTTTTTTATACGTTTGAAAGAAAACTAAATCTCCTTTTTGAAGCTTTGCTTTTGAAACGCTTGTCCCTACTCGATACATTTGCTCCGTTGTGCGCGGAAGTGTTTTTCCAGCCTTTTTGAAAATGTATTGAATAAATCCAGAGCAGTCAAAACCTTTTGTTGTTGTGCCTCCCCATTTATAAGGAACACCCATTAATTTTTTACCAGTAGCAATAGCCGTTTCTTTGTATGAATATGACGCTGCTTCTACTGTTTGAGCAGGTGCAATAAACGGACTGGCTCCGCTAAATAAGACTGCCGCTGCCGTTATAGACCCAATGATGGCTTTTTTCATTTTTTTCCTCCATTATGTAACCGAACGTTACGTTTCTATGAACTTATTTTTCAATATGCTCGGTTTAATTATAATGAAAAAAGCCTCAAAAACTATTACGCTATGATTAAATAATGTTACAAAATGGTTACTTAGGAATTTTTATCTTTAGATATGTATAAAAGAGGTTGAGACATACCTAAATCAACCCAATCTACAGACGAATAAATGAGCTAGTATGAATCGCTTGTTACGAGGCAGTTAATTTCCGTGCAAGACTTCGCTTTCCGCGGGCGGCCGCTGAGCCTCCTCGTCGCCCACGCTCCTGCGGGGTCTCACCTATTCCGCTTTTCCCGCAGGAGTCTTCGTCTTGCCCTTCAATCAACCTCTAGAAACAACTACATAAACGAAAACTACGTTTACAATAACAATGAAAAAATCCGAACGAGTTGGATTCTCCATTCATCGTTCGGATTTCCCTTCAACTAAAACACTCTTGTCTCAGCCTTTTTTCTTTTACTTTTCTTTTTGCTGCTTCAAAATTAAGTCCTGTTTCGCTTTAGCATCATGATGCTGAGCTAACTCACGTGAAAATTCTTCATTTGCTTGATCCGGAGCAATTTTTAACTCTTTTGGTGTTTGAGGCAGTGACCCTTTGTTGTTATGTGATGATTTGTGATTATTTGCTCTTCCCATGTTGAGACCTCCTTGTATCAATCATTTATTTTTCATCTTTAGTTACTATTCCCAACTTTTCAAAGCAAATTCAAACGAAAAAAGATCCGAACGAATAATCGTTCAGATCTTTCTTCAACTACAATGCTTTTGTCCCAGACTCTTTGTTGTTACGATACTTTTTTTGTTACTTCGTTAATATAAGCTTCCTTGTCTTTATCGTTAAATTGACCTTCCCACTTCGAAATCACGATTGCGCCAAGTGAGTTTCCAATTACGTTTACCGCTGTACGTCCCATATCTAACAAACGGTCAATTCCAGCGATAAAAGCAAGTCCTTCTACTGGAAGTCCTACAGATCCAAGCGTTGCAAGCAGTACAACAAATGAAACGCCAGGAACTCCTGCAATTCCTTTAGATGTAACCATTAAAATTAGTATCAGTGAAACTTGCTGTGTAATGCTCATATCAATACCATACATTTGCGCGATGAAAATCGCAGCAAGCGCTTGATATAGAGTAGATCCGTCTAAGTTAAACGAATATCCCGTCGGAATAACAAAGGATGTAATGGCTTTAGGACATCCGAACTTTTCCATTTTCGCAATAATACGCGGCAGCACCGTTTCTGAACTTGCAGTTGAAAATGCTAGCAACAATTCATCTTTTAGCACTTTTAATAAGTGGAAGATGTTAACGCCTGCCCATTTAGCTACAAGTCCTAGCACAACTAACACAAAGAAAATCATTGTGCCGTAAGCAACAATTACAAGCTTACTAAGCGGAATCAGAGACGCTAGTCCAAATTTTGATACGGTTACACCGATTAATGCAAATACGCCAAACGGTGCAAACTTCATAACTAAATTCGTTACCCAAAACATCGCTTCTGCCGTGCCTTCAAAGAATCTTAAAACCGGCTTTCCTTTTTCACCAATGGATGCAATTCCAAGTCCAAATAGAACAGAGAAGAAAATAATTGGCAGCATGTCGCCTGCAGCAATTGACTCAAATACATTCGTTGGAACGATGTGAACAAATGTTTCTACAAATCCTTTTTGCTCTGTAGCTTCTGCCGTTGATGTGTAGCTGCTGATATCTGATTTTTCAAGACCGCTGCGGTCCACACCAGTACCAGGGTGAAGCAAGTTAGCTGCTAATAAACCCACAACAATGGCAACTGTTGTAATGATTTCAAAGTAAAGAATTGTTTTTCCGCCTAATTTACCAAGCTTCTTAATATCACCAACACCCGCAACGCCCACAATGATACTAGATATAACAATCGGCACCACGATCATTTTAATTAAATGAATGAATACGTCTCCAATTGGCTGCAGCACTTCAACTGCTTTAGGATTTCCGTAAAAAATGGCCCCTACAATAATACCTGCAATCAAACCAATTAAAATTTGTCCTGCTAATCCAAGCTTTTTGAACATATCTTTGCACCTTCCTTCTTTTTTCTAACAGCTCGAAGCTGTTTATTTGCACTTACTGTATTCAACAGATACAATTCCATTAAGAACTGTTTATTAAGTAGTTCTTTTATTCATAAGATTACATTATCATAGGCATCACAAAATCTAACAAAAACCTACTGAAACTAACAAAAAAGTTTTTAGAAAATTACAAAATGAAAACGCTATAGTTTTTTTACTACAGCGTTTGTTTAACTTCATAATAGAGCATTTGGATAAATTTCTTTACATTTATGCGGCTCGGAGTACTGCTTTTTCCCGTGCCTTTTTCTATATCTCTCATGCGCTGATGCACCATTGAAAAATCGAAAAACTTAGAAGCGTAATTTTCAAATTTAGGATTAAAGAAATCAACCATACCAAGAGAAGTCAAATGATTTAAAGACTGATAAATAGCTCTTCTTACTCGCTGCTCGGCTGCTTTCATTTCTTTTTGCAGCACGTCTTCTGAAAAAGATGAACCAAGCTTTCTCACGGTAATTTTCTCAAAAATTTCTTTGAGAGAAGGAAAATGCTGTTCATACATCGTGCTTTTTTCCGTTTGATGCAGGTAATTGATGATTTCAATCAAATCTTTACTTCCGCTTTCTCCTAAAATCCCAAGTTCTCTTAAAAGAAACCTGCACGCTTCTGCCGGATCACTTTCTTTTTTACCAAAAGAAGGCGTTTTTTGCTGATTTCCTACATTAAGTACGGTATTTAACGATTCTTGAATTTTCTCCATTGATTGTTGAACTTGAATTCGTTCAATTACTTTTTGAATGACCATGAGCACTTCCATACGGTTAAGCGGCTTCGTGATATAGTATTCAATGCCAAGCGAGTAGGCTTTTCCAATCAAATCTTTTGTTTCTACTTGTGACATCATAATGATTTTGCCTTTAAAACTATCCTTTATTTTACGCACGGTTTCAATTCCGTCTTGAATCGGCATTAATAAATCAATAAATAAAATATCGATCTGCTGTAATAGAGAAAATTGATCATTTAATACAATTCCGTCTTCTCCTTCTCCTATAACCTCTCCTAAATCATTATCTTCAATAATTTCAGCTAACATTGAACGAAAGACTTCGTCATCATCTATGATATAAAATCGCATATTAGTCCTTATCCCCCATTAACGTAGAAATAGGTAAATCTATAGTAAATTGAACACCGGGGCTTGGAGACAGATTAATAAACTGAATACTTCCCCCTAGCTGCTCGGTCATTTGCTTAACGTAGACAAGCCCAAGGCCCGTAGAAGGCGTTCCGTCCTTTGCATATTTGGATGTAAATCCCGCTTTAAAAATGAGACGTTCATGCCTTTTTTTCACTCCGGAACCGCTATCTCTTACATACAATAAAATGCGGTCTTCTTCTCGACAGACGTCGATCACAATCGCGCCTTCTTTTTCAATCGCTTCGACCGCATTCGTTACTAAGTTATTAATTAATGATAAAAACAAGTACACGTGGTAGCGAGGATGCTCTCCTAAAATCGAATATGAAAAATGAATATCTTTTGCTAACATCGCCGCATATTTTTCGTTGCTGCGCATCACGATTTGAAGTAGACTTTCGATTTCCATATACTCAGAAAATTCTTCTTTTGTAATGACCTTGGACAATCCTGCTGATATCCGCTGGTTGTCTTTTTTAATATCATGTACTTCTCCTGCAATTTGTAATGCTTTTTTGCTAAATTCGTGCAGCGAAGTAAGTTGGTGGATATCCGCTTCGTGTAATTCTTCATATAAATCATACGACTTTTTTGTAATTCTCTCAGCGTCCTGCAGCGTTTTTTTCAAATGAATGGATTCTTCATACAAATTTGAAAGCACAACAAGCAGCTGATCATTTTTTTGAGAGATTTGTCGTTCTCTAAGCTGCCCTTCGTAGAGTTTGATCATGCTAAACAGGCATAAAACAAAGAAACTTCGAAAGACACCTACAATAAAAATTTGCATGAACTCCGGAAACACAATATGATGGTGAACCATCACATACATACAAAGCAATTCCATCCCGCCCGAAACCGTTTCGATGATGATGCTCCATATGCCAATAATCCACGGCTTTGAATGAAAATCGTTAATCTTAAACCAAGAAAAAGCAATCGCATAAACGAGATAATAAATCCCTGCTGAGCACCGGATCTGCAAAGAATGCAGAAAATCAAATGATTCGTAATTATACCAATCAAGGTACATTCGAAAGCCCACTATAGCACTAGCAACTAAAATACCTGGTATTACAGGAGATACCTTTCTTAAAAGCAGCAGTGAAAAGAAAAAAATGGGCACAGCAAAGCTAACTCTATACGTATCGTGAAAAGGATAATATTTAAGCTCTCCTGCCAGCGGCACAACAACTATCATTACTAGAATGAGTAAAACATCTTTTTTTATTACCGTATCAACTTTCATCGTTCACTTCCTGCACTTTTTGAACATAAGTATATAATTTAGCAATCTAAAAGACAATCGCTCTTCCTATAATTTTTACGCTCACACTTGCATTTATAAATATAGCCCATATATAAACGGTTATTTATTCTCTTTCATTATTCTTTGTAGTTTTTTAGATTTTCTTGTTTTATTTTGTAATTTTTGTTGTATAGTAGAAGTACCTTTTAAAATGTGAGGCTGTATCACAACTATTCAATTATTATTACATCACCTGATAGCTACACTAAAAAGGAAAACTATTATTTTATAGGGGGAGCTTATTTTACAATGTGGATCATTACCGTTTACTCGAAAAACCAAAGTCCGACTATGTTTGAATTTGAATCAGAGGTAGAGGCGAAAAAGACATTTCAGGAGATTAAAGGGTGTAAGATCCTATCGGAAGTTATTTACTATAACGACCGAGTTCCCGCTTTAGCGTAAATCAGTTGATGTAGGAAATTTTACAAATTATCGGTTAAAAGCCACGTAAAGAGCCAAAGGATGATTATAGTCCTTTGGCTCTTTGCTGTTTGATTAGAAAAAACGTGGCTGAGACATAATGAGATGAATCTAATATAAAAACGAACAAACGGGAGACATCAGCTGAACTGCTTGTGACACCGCAGTTGATTTCCGTGCAAGACTTCGCTTTCCGCGGGCGGACGCTGAGCCTCCTCGTCGCTTGTGCTCCTGTGGGGTCTCACCTGTTCCGCTTTTCCCGCAGGAGTCTTCGTCTTGCCCTCCAATCAACTGCTAGAAGGGTCTAACGTTGACCCTAACAAAAAAACGAACCACTAATCAAACGTGTTGATCAATGGTTCGTTTTTCACTTCGTCTAACATACTTTTGTCCCAGCCTCGTTTTGCTTTGTGAGCATACTGACTGCCCACATTACGATAAAGTTAATAAGCAGCGCAATAAATCCGACGTTGATATCCTTCATTTGCTGAGGCAGTGACGGAAATAACGTACCAATCGTAGAGCCGCTGATTGTAATATAGGCCACTACAATAATTCCAGCAACAATCCCCCACGCTGCTCCTTGTTTCGTTACAAAGTTATTTTTCTTCAAGCTGAAAAGCAGAGACGGAAACAGCTGTGTCATTAGGCTATAGCCCATTAAAATAATTGTTGACAGCGTCGTTCCTCCATTTAGCGTAAAGTAAACAGAAATAAGAGCTACAACCGGTACAAAGCTTTTTGCTAAACGAGCAATACGCGCTTCGCTTGCTTGAGGCGCAAACGGTTTGTATATGTTTTTCGCCAGCAGCGTTGACGCGCTCATTAACAGCATCGACCCAGGCACAAGCGCTGTCAGCAAACCGGCTCCTCCTATAATTCCAATAAACCAAGGGTCAAAGGTTTGGATTGAAATCCGTAATAGCGCAAGATCCACGTCCCCTCCGCTTAAACCAGGAACTTTTAAAATAGCTGCAAATCCAACAAAAAATACAAAGAGCAGCATCAGCGTATAAAGAGGACTAATGATTGCATTTTTACGAAATACCTTTGCATTTTTCGCTGTATAGCTTGAACTAAACACCTGCGGCCACATATAAAACCCAAGTACTAGCAAAATAACGGTCGAAATAAACCACGAGACGCTTAATCCTTGCTCAGGAAACTTTAAAAACCCTGGCTTCGCTGTATTCACCGCTTCAAACATCGGACCGTATCCTCCGTAATAATGAAAAGGTAAATAAATGCCTAAAAATCCAATCACAGCAAGCATCATAATGTCTTTAATAACGGCCGTCCATGCAGAACCGTGGATACCGGATATCATCACATACAGCGTTAAACTGATAGCTCCCATCCAAATGGCTGCAGGCATCGAAATAGCGCCGTAGGATGCTTGCGATACAATAATCCCCAATCCTTTTAACTGCACAACAATAACAGGAATGACCGCAATCACTCCTACAGCAGCTACAAGCACACCAAGGTAAGGGCTTTTATATTTGCTTACAAAAAAATCAGGCTGCGAAACGAGCTTATGATCTCTTGCATACTTCCAAATAACAGGAAGAAGCCAGTATGATAAGACATACGATAAGCTAATATAAATTAAGACATAAAGTGCGGGAGCTCCTTTTCCATAAGCCCATCCGCTTCCGCCTAGAAACGAAAACGTTGTATAGATTTCTCCGGCCATCAGCACAAACACTAAAACAGCCCCGAAACCGCGTCCGCCTACCGTCCACTGCTCCAAGTTCATGTCCTTGCCTTTGGTTGATCGTATGCCAAGAAAAATAGCGGCTACTAAAAATAGTAAAATAATAATAAGTGCACTATTCATTCTTCTTCCCCTTCCCGATTTCTGGGATCAAGCTTGTACATAACCCCTAAAATAATGGACGTAAGCACCACCCAGATCACCATCCAAAACATATTGAACGGCATACCGAGAACAAACGGAGTGACTCGATTAACAAAAGGGAGAAAACCTAATATGCCTACGAACGGAAGGACAGACAAAATATAGATAAATTTCATGACTAAACTCCTCCGACTTTCTAAAACTAACTTCTTTATATTACCACATATTCTGTGTATTCAATGAAGGAATGCTTGCATTTAAACTGAAATAATCTCCAAAAAATAAAATATTCTGTACTATTTTACAAAAATACTGTTTTCATTTTTCAGAATAAATAGTATAATTTCTTCTTATAGTTCGCAGGAGGTATCGTACAGATGAAAACAATAGAGAAAATCAGTACATTTGCAGGAAAAACGTTTACGCTTTGGGTTATTTTAATTTCCGTTATTGCCTATTCATTCCCGGAGCACTTTGTATGGATTGGAAAGTATATCGTTCCGCTTTTAGGAATTGTCATGTTTGGAATGGGATTAACGCTGTCAGCGTCTGATTTCAGCGAAGTATTTCGAAGACCGAAAGAAGTAGCATTAGGCGTGGTGGGGCATTTTATCATTATGCCGCTTCTTGCATTCGGTTTGGCGATTGGTTTAGATTTACCAAAAGAAATAGCAGTGGGCGTTATTTTAGTAGGCTGTTGTCCAAGCGGCACATCATCAAACGTAATGGTCTTTTTGGCTCGAGGAAACGTTGCGCTCGCAGTTGCTATCGCTTCTGTTTCAACCATTTTAGCACCGATTGTTACACCGGTTCTCATTTTATTATTTGCAAGCAAATGGGTCGATATTGATATCATGTCTCTTATTATTTCCATTATACAAGTTGTCATCATTCCGCTTGCTCTTGGATTTACAATCAAAAAGTTTTTTGGAAAAGCTGCAGAAGCAAGTTCCAAAGCTCTTCCCCTTGTTTCAGTAGTCGCGATTGTCTTGATTGTATCTGCGGTTGTGGCAGGAAGCCAAGCACAGCTTGCTAAAACAGGCGGTATCATTTTTGCCGTAGTTGTTCTTCACAACATTCTGGGTTTCACAATCGGTTTCTTCTTTGCCCGCTTATGCGGAATGGATTTAGCTAAACAAAAAGCAGTGGCAATGGAAGTTGGCATGCAAAACTCAGGGCTCGGCGTTACCATTGCTTCCACTCATTTTTCGCCGCTAGCCGCTGTCCCAAGCGCCATTTTCAGCGTCTGGCACAACATCTCAGGTTCAGTTCTTGCCTTTATCTTCAGCAAACTAAAAGACAAAAACCAGTCATCCTCTGATAAAAAAATGGCTGGCTAATATAAGAAACTTATAAGGAATCAAAAAACTCCCTTGAATGTTCTCTAAAAGGTCTTTGTTTTAAGAAGGTTTTACCTAAGCGAATGCCACCACCCCCGCAAGGGGGGTGGCATTCGCTTAGGTATAGAAAAAGAGACATGGCCGATTTTGCCATGTCTCTTTTTTCTACATCGATTCTAAACTATATTAGCCTCTTCCTGCTTGGAAAGAAGGATATTTCGTCATACCGCCATCAGCAAATAATGTAATACCTGTTACATAGCTTGCTTGTGATGATGCTAAGAAAGCTGCAACTGCTGCTACTTCTTCTGGTTTACCGATGTAACCCATTGGAATCATGCTTTCTACGTCTGCACGTTGTTCTGGATCTGCAAATTTCTCTGCGTTAATTGGTGTGTTCATCGCACCTGGTCCAATGTTATTTACGCGGATACCTTTTGGCGCATATTCAAGAGCCAATGTTTCCGTCATTAGTTTCATACCGCCTTTACTTGCTGCGTAGTGAACAAATAATGGCCAAGGAATCATTTCGTGAACACTAGACATATTAATAACATTTCCTTTAATGTCGTTTTCAACGAAATATTTAATTGCTTCACGGCTTCCTAAGAATGCACCTGTTAAGTTTGTATCAATAACTTTGTTCCAGTTGTCTAAAGATAGCTCATGAGAAGGAACTGGGTTTTCAACACCAGCGTTGTTAATCATAACGTCTAATGTACCGAATTCTTTAATAGCTGTTTGAACAAGATTTACAACATCTTCTTCTTTTGTTACGTCGCCTTGAACGATGATTGCTTGTCCGCCTGCTTCTTCTACTTCTTTTTTCGCATCTAAAGCTTCTTCTTCATTGTTGTAATAGTTAATAACAACTTTTGCTTCTTCTTGACCGAAACGAACAGCCATTGCGCGTCCTAAACCTGTTGATCCACCTGTAATTACAACTACTTTATCTTTTAAATCTGTATACATAATAAAATCCTCCTAGTGTTTTCATTTATTCATACATACTATCGTTAACTTTTACGTAAACGTTAACTTTTAGCCATTCCGAGGAATACGCCACCTAAAATGATGAGCACAATACCAATCGTAATTGAAATAAGCTGACGCTTTGTTTTCTTTTCTCCAAGTAAGAAGATACCGCCAAGCGTTGAAATAACGATTCCCATTTGTGATAATGAGAAGCTTGTTGCAACCCCTACTTTAGGTTGAGAAATAAATAAGAACATGTTACCAGCTGCCCAAATGAGGCCTGGAATAATGTTGCGAATTGCGTATTTATTAAACGGTTTGTGTTTATAAGTAAGTATAAGTCCACCAATTAACATACCAATAGCTTGTGGGAATAGCGCCGACCATCCGTCTACATTAAATAAACGAGCGACAACTACATACACTAAGTATCCAATTGTTGAAATAATAAGGGTAATAATCCCTTTTTTGAATTGTCCAGATTGCTCCGGGTTTTTTTCGCTTTCTAGTGATGTTAACACAATACCAATAACAATAAAGATAAGAGCTAACACGCCTAAAATAACGGTTGTTGTTGTTGACCACTCGTGAAATACGATAACACCGAACAGTGATGTCGTCACAAGCTGCATACCAGTTGAAATTGGCATGGTTTTTGAAACACCAATATAATCAATCGTTTTCAATTGATTACTTTGCCCAACTGCCCAAAATAATCCTGAAACGATTCCGACAATAAAAATAAGCGGCGTCAATACGGGATGAACTACGAAGTAAATAACGGCTGAAAAGATCAGCGCACCAATTGTAGTCCCAAGCGTTTGACTGTAAGGACCTCCGCCCAATTTAACGTTGAACAGGACAATACTTCCCCAGAAAATCGCAGGAAGAATAGCCAAAAGGATATCCATTTGATACTAACCTTCTTTCTCAAACTCTTGATGTAATTGTAAATTTAAAGTACCTTTTGTTTAACTAGGTAACTTTATGTAACCAATCTTAGACCTTTTTTCTTGATACGTCAACAATAATATGTCGATTTTGTGACTTTTTTTAAATACTTTACAATACAGCGTTTCCAAGCTACTGAAAGTTTTGAAAATAAAAAAAGATAGCCTTTTCATTATCCAAATGCTAGTATATAATAACATTACAAGAGTTACTTTTAATATCCTATATACGATAAAGTAGGTGGCATGAATGAATGAATTTGATGAGTTATGTCCAAAAGTGTGGAAAACGTTTGATATAATAGGAAAAAGATGGAATGGATTAATTATTTATGTCCTGATGAGCGGTCCTAAACGCTTTAGTGAAATTCACAGCAGCATTCCTTCTTTAAGTAAACGAATGTTAACCGAGCGAATGAAAGAGTTAGAAGAAGAAGGCATTGTAATCCGGCACGTTATTCCTGAACGTCCGGTTCGTATTGAATATATCTTAACTAAAAAAGGATCAGAGCTTGGTACGATCTTAGGCCCCGTCAGCAAGTGGGCAAAAACATGGATAAAATAAAAAAAGCCTCTTTGGAGGCTTTTTTTACGTTTGATAAAGGATATAATTATTTTTCCCTTCTCTTTTCCCTTTGTATAACGCATCATCTGCGTTTTTTAATAATAAAGCAGCCGATTCTCCGTCTTCTGGATAAATAGAGACACCAATGGTAGTTGTTGTGCGCAAACAATAGCCCCGTACATTCCAGCTTTGCTGAAGAGATGCGTGAATTCGCCTAGCAATTTGTTCAATTTCCCGTCCATTTGTAACATTTAAAATAATGATAAACTCGTCTCCGCCCAAACGATAAATGCGATCGCCTTTCCGTACACAGCTTTTTAATCTCTTCGTGTATGCTTTTAAAAATTCGTCGCCTATATGATGGCCATATTCATCGTTAATCTGCTTAAAATTATCACAGTCAAGAAACAAAAGCGCAAAAAACTCATCGCTTTTTTGCTCCCCTTTTTCAATTACTTTGTTTAACTCTTTTAATAACATCGCCCGGTTGGGAAGACCTGTTAAACTATCGTAAGTGGCTTCAAAATGAAGTTTATTTTCTAACGCTTTTTGTTCTGTAATATCATTATGAATCGAGACATAATAAGTAATATTTCCATCTATATCTTTTAATGGCACAATTGTGTTCGATACCCAGTACAACTGATTATGCTTCGTCCACATTTCAAGCTCCCCTCGCCATACTTTTCCGCTTTTTATTGTCTCACGCAGCTCAGAAAGGTCATGACGAAGCCCTGCATCTCGATAATACTTCCCCAATAAATCTTCTTTTTGATAATCTGAATAACGTATATACATATCGTTTATATAAGTGATAGTTCCATTTGCATCTAGAATCATAACGCTAGCTGATTCATCAAGCGCATATTTTATATTTTCAAGTTCTTTCATTGTATAAGCCAGCTGTTCTTCTGCTTCTTTTTGAGGCGTAATATCGTGTAAAATTGCGTAAGCACCAACCGTTTGATTATTTACTTTGACAGGAATGGTTGTAATGTACACGTGCTGTGCGGAATGTTGACTTCTACGAAGTGTTAGCTCTGTGCTGTAACTGATTGTTTCATATACATTCCAAGACTTGTAATTACAGACTCCCAGCCTTTTAGCAATATCTAAATAATTTTGGTGCAGCACATCGCTTGCAGAAAGCTGAAGCGTTTCTAAGAATACGCTGTTGAGCTGTTTAACATTTACAGGAGCATCATTCAACCCTCTTATGTTCACAAAGTTTTTAGTTAACAGACCTAATGTAACTATAAGGTGACCACCTAGAGAATGACCATCTCCATACCTTTTAATTTCAATATCTGAACCTTCCACCTTTTTTTCTACTTCATTGTACATCTCTAAAGCATCGTTAATTTGCTTGTTACTTTTTCCTGCTCCAATACCTAATGCATCATAAACCACATCACCAAAATCTTTGGATGGTTCTGTTCCTCTAAAGATATAATATATTTCATTAATATGGTGCTTTTTATCATAAAAATGAATAGCAGCTCCATCGAAACCAGACTTTTTTCCAATTTTCATGTCCGTACTGCTATAAATCTCAAAATTCGGCGGTTCTTTCCCCATTGTTTCTTCATAAATTTTTTTTATTTCTTTCTCTTTTCCTGATAAATCCTTATATTCAAGTTGTGTTAACTTATTTCTTAAACTATTATTTAAAACAGAATGATTAGCCATTGTGTTCATCCTTATTAAAAGTAATGCTCTTTAATATATTTATAATCCATTCATCTCGTTCTTCTGCTGACTTTTTAGAAAGATGATCATCTGTACTATCAAAATAAAATTCAATTACACGCTCGGAGTTCTTGTCTGCAATATAACCAGCATACGTAGTTGGAATATGTCTATTAAAGTCCGTAATTACCCTTTTATCTGTTCCTTTAAAATATATGTACGCTCTGTCATAATAAATTCTTGTTGTATCTGTCTGTAATTTTTGAGGGCTAGTACTATGAAAACGTTTCTTAAATAAGCTTTCTACATAGACCTTTTCTTTATCGGGATTTTTCTCAGACAACTCAATGTTAATATATCCTTTATGCCCTTCATTGTTATTATTCGAGGCTTTCCAAAATTCATAATATGTATCGTCTTTAACATAATCTGATGCATCCTCATGTATTAATTGATACTCCTCCGGAAACCACATCGTATACTGCCCGGTCTTCGACTTAAATTCATAAAACCCATCGTCCACTTTTTTATCTTTGTTTAAGAATTCACGCGTAAAGTGATCATCAAAAGCGGGGACGTTTGGGTATCGGCTTTCGTTTATCATCCATATTCCTCCTATTAAAATAGCAGCTCCTGCAATGACTGCAATAATGGTCTTCGTACGTTTTTTCATTGTCGCACACCCTTTTAGTTATGTTATAACCTATGTTTTATACATGTTCGATACTATCATACTTATAATGGGAGAGTCATAAGCAGAACGAATCAAAGAACCATAATTAGGAAGTGGTTATTTTTCACTATCACTTACCCTTTCTATTAAAGAAATAATCGTTTCTTTTTTTATCATTGTTACCTTTATTAATGATTTCTCTCAATAAAGAAAACCCCACTTTCAAAAAAATGAGGTTGATTACATAATATAGGCCATTTACTGAACGTTTCGCTCTTCTTGTGCCAGCACATCAATTTCAGCATCAATTTTTACGCTGTGGGTTTTTCCATCAAGTCCAAGAATCTCAATTTCATATTGCTTGTTAGTGAGAACAACCGATTCGATAATACCTTTATGCTGTCTTAATGCATATGCTTTTGCACGGCTTTTAGTTAAAGGAATCGTTTTTTCTTTCAAAATATTGCCGGTTTCGGCGTTAATTTTTACTTTGTGCTCTTCTCCGTTTAATGTAAGGATGTCTACTATATAAATAGGAAGAGTGAGTATTTTACTCAGCGATATGGATTTGACAATGCCTTTATATTCTTTTAATGCGAGAAGCTTTGCTTGTTCTTTCAACAAAAGTGATCGTTTTTCAGAAATCATTTGACGCCATCCTTTCTAGTTTATAAAACGGACTGCTGTTTCAATTTTTTAACGTACCATATCCTATGTATACGTCTACTAACTAGTATAGGGGGCTTGTCTTAAATTTCTCTTAATATTACATGAAAGATAGCTGAAGAAAGCTGTTATTCACTGAAAAAACTAGACCTGGTTAGATCTAGCTTCTTATTGGTGAATGTGAATTCTACATTTTTTTCGTTTCGAATCGTTCTACGGCTCTCATTTGTTTGATTGATGGGGATTTGTGGACGCACATGCCTAGATGGACTTTTTGAAGCAAATAGGGATCAATGTAAAAACCATTTTGAAAGATGTTTTCTTTTTCCTGTTCGTCATGAAATTTGGAGCATCTTACACAGTAATACATATCATAACCTCCTTGCGGACTATTTTATAAACGGGGATAGTTGTGAGTGGTATATTTACCTATAGCATATGGAAAAGAATAAAAGTCGTGCTTGTTTAGCGAAAATGTCCGAAAAGAAGAAGGCTTATCCATGGGCTAAACCGCTGGCTTTTCAAAAGGATTATTTAGAACATAAATCAGTTTAATCGTAACAAAAAAGCCTCTTTCAAAAAGAAAAGAGGCTTTTTTATTAATTTGTTACTTTTGCGCTGTTTTGATGCCAGTTCCAAGCTGATGCGATTATTTTTTCTAATGAAATTTGCGCTTTCCAGCCTAATTCTGCGTGAATTTTATCAGAAGATGCAACTAGGCGTGCCGGATCTCCAGCGCGGCGGTCTGCCATTACAACATTCGCTTTTTTACCGGTTACTTTTTCACACGTTTCGATCACTTCTTTTACAGAGTAGCCAAGGCCGTTTCCAAGGTTGTACGTTGCTGTTTTCTTCGTGCTGTCTAACAGTGCTTGAAGCGCTGAAATATGAGCATTCGCTAGGTCCGTTACGTGAATGTAGTCACGGATGCACGTTCCGTCTGCAGTATCGTAGTCTGAGCCGAATACAGAGATGTTTTCACGTTCTCCAAGAAGGTGCTGAAGAATGATTGGAATTAAGTGCGTTTCAGGATCATGGCACTCACCAATTTCTGCTGTTTCGTAAGCACCCGCTGCGTTGAAGTAACGAAGTACAACATATTCCATATCGTAAGCATTTGCAAAGTCAGCTAGAATCTGTTCAATCATTAACTTTGAACGTCCGTACGGATTAATTGGGTTTGTTGCTGTATCTTCTGTAATGATATCTACAGAAGGAATCCCGTATGTAGCAGCAGTAGATGAAAAAATAAACTTTTTCACATTGTGCTTCATCATCGTTTGTAAAAGTGTTAACGTCGCAGCTACGTTGTTTTGATAATATTTAAGAGGATCTGTTACTGACTCCCCTACTAAACTATTAGCAGCAAAATGCATGACAGCATCAATTTTATGATTTGTGAATACGCTTTCTAAATCTTTCTCATTACCTAGATTTCCTTCTACGAATACCGCTTTCTCATCGATTGCCCAGCGATGACCCGTTGATAGATTATCAAGTACCACAACTTCATTTGTTTTCACTAATTCTTTTACTAGGTGGCTCCCGATATAGCCTGCTCCTCCGATGACTAAAATCATACTGTCAGTCAGCTCCTTTTTATTAAGTGTCGCTACAGATATCGTACCCGTTTCTTTTCCATTTGTAAATATTTCATTTTTCAGTATACAATACCGCAGCTGTCTCTTTTAATTAGTATATCTACTAATTGTGAATTGAGTATGAAGATATTCGTTTCTACTTAAAAACCCGCGCGTGTAAGCAACGGGTTTTCTTCTTAGATTTGCTGCGGCACTTTCTTCAAATCTTTCACTTTATTTTTTAATGGAAGCATGCCTTCAATATGGCATTCAATACAGTCCCCGTCTTCAATAACAGCGGGTCCCGGCGTTCCTGTTAGAATGATATCACCTGGATGCAGCGTCATGACTTTTGAGAAAAATGAAACACAGTATGCGATGTCGTAAATCATATTAGACACTCTATTTTCATGCTGTACGTCTCCGTTTAGCAATGTGCACACTTGAAGTGATTTCACGTTTGATATGCTTTCTTTTGTGATAAATTCTGAGCCTATACTGCAAAATGTATCAAAACTTTTCGCTCGCATTAAGTAGCGATGATTCGCTGCGTGAATATCAGCTGCGGTTACGTCAATGGCTGACGTATAACCAGCAATTACGTTTATGGCTTCATCTGGCTCTATATCCTTACACGTTTCGCCGATTATCACCGCTAGTTCCGCTTCGGCCGTTGTTTTGTAGGACTGCTTTGGAATACGAATGCTGTCGTCTGGCCCAATAATGGCGGTTGCGGGTTTTAAAAAACTAACTGGATCAATGGCACGGTCGTAGTCTTTTAGTTTTTCTTCAGAAGCTGCATAATTAAATCCAATGCCTAATAATTTCGACGGATTACTAATGATAGGAGCTGTTTTTCTGCCCTGCAAGTGCAGTACGGGAAAAGAGCTGTTCATACCAAATTTATTATGGGCGTACCATGTTTCAAGGTGGCGAAGTTCTTTATATTGAATAAGACCCCAAATTGTTGTAGACCAGTTTGTTAAATATTTAGTATTGATATCTTCTATAAGCAGAATGCTGTCATTGTCTAAAATGGCTGCTTGTTCTTTCCCTTGCTCTATTATATTTACTAACTTCATGATACGCTCCTTACCGATGCTTGAATGATACGATCGCTGTTTTCTTTTACCCAATTCAATAATTTTTCATCTTGGTTGTATCCTGCAATAAAAGATAAGCCGATTGGCAAACCATCTAGTTCTCCCGCAGGTATCGTAACTTGGGGAAGACCGCTTAGGCCGGCAATACACGTCATCTGAAGTGTTCGCAATCTTCTGTTTTCTAACTCCGGTCCTTTTGCATCTTTTACAGGCGCGGGTCCTGGAGCAGTAGGAAGGACTAATATTCCGTCTTCTCCAAGCTGTGAGTACATAAAATAGCGAAGTTCACGACGCTTTTCTTCTATATAATTCATATTTAATAAGGTAAGAGTACTCGCCCATTGAAAGCGGCTTCCGATATCGTCTCCAAACGTTGGATTTTCTTTTTGAATCCATTCTCCGTGCGTTTGCCAAATTTCTTTTCCTTGCAACAAACGAAAAGTTTCCATATATGTAGAAAAACCCTGAGGGGCAATTACTATTTCTTCTGTAGTAGAAATAGACTTCATTACGTGCTTAATAGAAGGGGCAAGAGCTCGCATGCTTTGTTCTTCCACAAGTTCCATCACGTCTGTTGGTACATACAGCCGTGTAAATCCACTGACACGAGCCGTTGAATTCAATAAAACCGCTCCTACTTTTTGCAGAGTGTGGCTGTCTCTGGCCATTACACCGACTGTATCAAAGCTTGGAGCCAGTGGGATCAGACCGTTTGTAGAAATGCGTCCGTGAGAAGGACGATACCCGAAAATACCGCAGTAGCTTGAAGGAATTCGAACCGATCCTCCCGTATCTGTTCCAATCGCAAAATCAGTTATTCCCGCTGCCACTGCAACCGCTGATCCGCTTGAAGAACCTCCCGGAATTCGATCTGCGCTTTTTGGGTTTACCGGTGTTCCGTAATGCGCGTTTTCTCCATTTAATCCGTACATAAGCTCGTCAGTATGCGTAACTCCCTTTAGTGCAGCTCCTTCTTTTAAAAGAGCAGCTACTACGTCTGCATGTTCACTTGCAGGCTGATGCGTGGCGAGCCAATCCGGATTTCCTGCACTTGATATATGTCCTTGTACATCAAATACGTCTTTTAACGCAAAACTCAAGTTATTTAACATTCCCGTTCCCGTTGGAGGGACGTAAAGATCACTGTCTATAAATGCGTTCCACGTATCTTTCATTCAACCATCTCCTCATTTCTTATATCTGTTTAGAATATAAAATTTGGAATAAGCTGGTCAATGAATGTGTCAGGTCTGTTAACATTAATATTATGTAAATCTCCCAGCTTCTCTTTTCCTAGAGAAACCAGCCGTTTTATTTCCCTTTTAGCACGTTTGCGAGTAAAGTAGAAACATATCATTTTACGAAAAGGACTATCGCGATGGAACAATCTACTACGCTTTTCTTATTTATTTTATTAGCTTTTGTGCTAACAAGAGGCATTCCATTTATAGGTTCATTTGCTCCTAGCATTAACCAGCTGCTTCGGCATATTGGACGTTATTTTTCAAATTTAAATACGATGTTTCATGAAGACGGCCACGCGTTAATGGGGCTTATTGTCGGAAAAGGAGTCAATCGCATTGAGCTTTATACTAATAATGAAGGTGTAGCTGTGACTGCCACCTACGCGGGATCCCGTGGATGGCTGCCGCGCGTTATTATTGCTTTAGCCGGCTATCCGTTCAGCTCAGCAATGGCTTATTTGTTTTTCTACCTGCTCGTTCACAACCACTACGACTGGCTTTTTTACGGGTTAGGAAGTGTTGTTGTTATTAATTTGCTGCTTTGGGTACGTAACGGCTACGGAATTGTATGGCTATTTTCTATCGTTTTGATCCTCGGAGGCATCTATTATCTGCAAGATCCACAGCTTATACGTTACAGCATGATGTTTGTTGGTGCACTGTTACTTGTAGAATCTCTATTTTCCGCCTTTATTATTTTTGTGTTAAGCATCAAATATCCACACGATGCAGGTGACGCTACGAGTTTAAAGCAGCTTACCCATCTTTCAGCACGCTTTTGGGGCTTTTTATTTTTCGCACAGGCCATTTATGTGGCTTATTTGATTTTTCACCTGATTTATTAAAGACAAAATTCGGTAATGCCCCAAGAAATCTTTGGAAATTTTATAATTTAAAGGAATAATTTACTTCGTGCACTAAATAATGGTTTACGAGTTCCCTTAATGAGGTATATATTGGGTACTATGAAGTCGTAAAGAGGTGTGGGATACTTGTCATTATTTTTAAAGTGGAAGCAAAAGAAGCAGGAAAAAGAAGTAGAGCGTGTTCTTGAGGAATCAATCTCAAAAAGAAAAGACTACTGGAACACAATTGGACATGTAGACGGAGACGTATTAACTCATTTGTTAAATCCCATGTTTTTTGGCGGGCCTGCTTGGCCATCTGGACGTCAAACATTTATTCGTGTTCAAAAAACAGAGACGGTTATTTTAGCAAGCGACGGCTTGTCCGATCCGTTTCAACTCCCTGAAGAAAAGAGCCAAAGACAAGGAAAAGGATTAGAATTCTATATCGAATGCGATGATGAATCTCTGCGCGGACCTTTATCGGATATCCAGGATCACTGGGCATTTGACCTTCTTTATCAAATGAGTCAAAATGCCGCCGCTCATCCTAATATGCTAGAACTATTTATGAAACATGATGTTCTTTCAATTGAATTTACGGATCTGGACGTACCGCCTCATTTTGTAAATAAAAATGGAGATATTGGTGTATTGCTAGGAGTTCAGTCTCCTTCTGTTTCAGCTAGCCTCTCTTTACCTTACGAATCTATTAAACTGATTAGCATGAAGCTTCTTACACCAAACGAATTAGAGTATGTGCGCGAACAAGGAGCGCAAGGACGCAGGCAGCTCGCTGAAACATTTCAGCTGTCAAAAAGCTATCATATTACCATGACTAAAAGAGAGTCTCTTATTTAAAAGAGGTTCTTTTTTTATTTCTGCTATTGAAATAGAGCCCTGTAGCATATAATCCTTATTTACATGTAACTCAAGTTCACATACTTTTTTAAAGCTGCTTTTCATATGAGCGTACTATTTTTGATTCATGGTATATTTTGCTATAGTAAAAAAGAAGATATAAAAAAGGAGATGGACGTTAGACATGGCAGAAAAAGTGCAGATTGGAAAATCCGAATTATATGTTAATCCTATTGGACTTGGAACAAACGCTGTAGGAGGACACAACTTATATCCTAACCTAAACGAAGAAGTCGGCAAAGACCTTGTTCATAAGGCGCTAGATAATGGCATAAACCTACTTGATACAGCGTTCATTTATGGTCCTAAACGTTCTGAAGAATTAATTGGTGAAGTACTAAAAGAACGCGGAAATCGTGAAGAAGCGATGATCGCTACAAAAGGAGCACATAAAATTGTTGGAGATGAGGTACTGCTAGACAATTCTCCTGCGTTTTTAAAACAGTCGGTTGAAGATAGCTTAAAACGCCTTCAAACAGATTATATCGATTTATATTATATTCACTTTCCAGATAAAAACACACCTAAAGACGAAGCGGTCGGTGCGTTAAAAGAATTAAAAGATGAAGGAAAGATCCGTTCTATCGGCGTATCAAACTTCACATTAGATCAGTTAAAAGAAGCAAATAAAGATGGTTATGTAGACGTGGTACAAGGTCAATATAACTTAATTCAGCGAGAAGCAGAAAACGATATTTTACCTTATACGGCTGCAAACCGCATTTCATTTATTCCATACTTCCCGCTAGCTGCTGGTTTACTTGCTGGGAAATACGATAAAAACACAAAGTTTAATGACCTGCGCGAAGATATGCCTCATTTTATCGGGGAAGCATTTCAGCAAAATCTAGAAAAAGTAGAGCGTCTTCGTCAAATCTCTAGCGCAAAAGGTGTAGAAGTAGCTCATCTTGTTCTCGCTTGGTACTTAACGCGCGATTCAATTGATGTATTAATTCCAGGGGCAAAACGCGCTGAACAAGTACTTGATAACTTAAAAACATTAGATGTTCAGCTCACTTCTTCCGAAATTAAAGACATTGATCATATTTTTAAATAATATAAAAAGAGGCTCGGACAAAATAGCTAAAAGGAAATCCGAACAATCAATCGAAACGATTGATTGTTCGTTTTTTTTATTGTTATGGTGAACGTAGGTTTCATATGTTTAGCTGCTTCTAGCTGTTGATTGGATTAATGTAGTTATGTCTTATCTCTTTTTCCTATACAATTCCGCTGGCTAATAGAACAAAAGCCGTAAAGAAGAATCCCAGCTGTACAAAGCTTGTTACGTATTCTTTTGTTTCTTGTTTATATTTCCATTCATCTATACTTTTCAATAAAATATTCACGACTAAAAATAGGAACGATACGATATAAGGCTCGACAAACATAAAGATCATATCGAGTAACAGACAAAGAACAAAAGCTATCGTCACATATTTATCCCACCGGCCTAAAGCTAGACTTTCATACTCATATTTGCCCCAAAATTTGCTGCGAGGGATATCAAGCACTTTTCTTATGATAAAGTCTGCTAAGACCGCTGCTGCTACTAGCATGATTAATATATACATTGTCATCTCTCCTTCCTTTTTATGGTATCATTTCAGCTCGTTTCTGTTAAGATCTCAGCTACAAAGTGCTTAAACTGCTTTGTTTCTTCCGTTTCACCTTTTGTTACGATATACGTATGTGAAGAAGGCCGGATAATTTTTTGCTGTGAAATCACGCTTAACGTTTGATTTTCAACTTCCTTTTTCACCATAGAAAATGGCAAATAGGATACGCCTAGACCTTCTTCAATAAAGCGCTTTGTAATTTCCACTTGCGTAACAGGAAGCAGCTGAATGTGAGGATAACAATCCTTGATTTGAAGGAGTAAATCTTCCCAATAAACAGGATGATTATTCGTAAGCAGCCGGTAGGAAGATAACACCTCCTGTTCCGTACGTGCTCCTGCAGAAAACGGGGCAACTAAGACTGCTTTTTCTTTATGTATTAACTCATAAAAAACGTCTGCCTGACCCGGAAGCATCCTTGTTAATCCAATATCTGACCTTCTGTCGCTTATGTCTTTTCCCACTTGAAACGAATTCGTGATATTGACCGTGACTTCAATATGGGGATATCTCTCTACAAATTGTTTGATTAGGCTTGGTAAAACAGATGCTGCTATTTGAGGGGCAGCGGATATAGTCAGTTTTCGGTTATATCCTTGCTTCCATAACTTAAAATTCCCTACTCCTTCTTCGTATGCCCTCACCATTTCTTGAGCATGAGGCAAAAAAAAGCGTCCGCCCTCAGTCAGCGTGATATATTTACCTTTTTTTTCAAAAAGCTCAGCACCTAGCTCTTGCTGAAGTCGCTGAATATGCTTTGATACAGCAGGCTGCGTTAAAAATAAATCTTCAGACGCTTGTCTGAAATTTTCATAAGACGCCGCTATGATGAATGTTTTTAACCATTTGATCTCCATTTTCTTCTCTCCATCTCTTTCTATTCATAACAAACTGGAATCAATACCGCTTATTTTTGTTTATTTTCTTTTCTACCACAATTCTATACGATATATGTATCTCAATATTACCAAATAAAGGAGCTGTAAAAATGAAAAATAACGTGAAAGAAAAATTTAATGCCCATGCTTCTCAGTATGATGAGCAGCGCCGCAAACTTATTCCTTGTTTTTTTGATTTTTATTCCATTCCCGTTTCTCTTCTTCACTTTTCAAACAAGCCGCTTCGCGTACTTGATATCGGAGCAGGTACAGGATTGTTTTCTTCTTTTGTCAAAGAAAAATACCCAGATGCTCATTTCACGTTGATTGACGTGTCAGATCAAATGCTTGAAAAAGCAAAGGAACGCTTTAAAAATGAACAGCATATAGAATTTATCGTATCAGATATAACAAGCTACAAATTTGAGCACTCATTTGACATTGTGATTTCTTCACTTGCTATTCATCATTTAGAAGACGAGCAAAAACAAAAGCTGTATGGGCAAATTCATAATTTACTGCATACAGGAGGAATATTTATTAATGCCGATCAAGTATTAGGCCATTCTTCTATTATTGAAGAGTTATATAAAAAAGACTGGAATGAAAGAATTGCCGCAAGCGGATTAACTCATGAGCAAATTAAAGCTGCTCATGAACGTACGAAGTTAGATAAAATGGCAACTTTACATAATCAGTTAAATTGGCTAACAGCAAGCGGGTTTAGCACGGTGGATTGCATCTATAAATTTTTTAATTTTGTTGTGATGTATGCTCAAAAATAACGGTTTAAAAACTACTTGTCTCTTTGCAAGTAGTTTTTTTACTTTTTTCCTCCCTATATTCGAATAAGAATATTTATCTATTTCCACAAAACTACGCATACTTCTTTTCCAGTTTCGTATATCTAATAATAGCTTTGTTCTCCTTAACTTTTGAATTTTTTGTGCATAAAACCCATATAAAGTATTTTTATACTATTTTATGTCTTTTTATGGTATAAAAAATACAACTATGTTACAATATGATTACAAAACAATCTGTATAACGCTTTCATTTCTTTACACGCAAATGAAGAACTGGAAAGGATGTGATGCTTATGTAAATGTGAAACCGCTAGATTAGTAAACTTATATTCTTAAAGTTGTACAAATCATCAAGAAAAACTTAGTTATTCTTATTATTATAAATTCCCGCTAGTAAAGTCCTTCTCCTTAATGATTTCCTTATTAAGCGCATACATACAGGTATAGAAAATGCAGCTATTCGTCTTTTATTTTATTAGTGAAGAATTTATAGCACTGCCGCACCATACGTTTTTCATTAATGCAGCCTAAGGAGGCGCAGCACATGGCAAATAGAATATCAAGAACAACAATCGTACTCATAGCGGCTATTTTAGCTCTAGCCTGCTTGTTTGTAGGCGTTCCAAAAACAGAAGCTGCTTCAACACCATCTCATTTAATTATCATTAACAAAGCGACAAACAAACTTGCTTATTATCAAAATGGTTCACTTGTCCGAACGTTTTCAGTAGCAACAGGACGCACGCAGTCTCTTACACCAGAAGGCCATTTCAAAGTAGTGAATAAAATTGTCAATCGTCCTTATTACTCAGGGAACATTCCTGGTGGAGATCCTAGAAACCCTCTTGGCAACCGCTGGCTAGGTCTAAATGCGAGAGGTACATACGGCACGACGTATGCTATTCATGGAAATAATAATCCTGCTTCCATCGGTAAATATGTAAGCAGCGGATGCGTTCGTATGTACGATGAAGAAGTCGCATGGTTATTTAGTAAAGTGACCGTCGGTACACCGGTTGTGATTACAACTTCTTCTAAATCATTTAACGACATTGCAGCAGCAAACGGGTACAACGTTTCTGGAAACTCAGGTTCTACTCCAGCTCCTTCTACAGGCACTGTTTTAAAGAAAGGCAGTAAAGGAAATGCAGTTAAAGAACTTCAGCAGAAACTAACTTCACTTGGCTATAATACACAAGGTACGGACGGCGTGTTCGGTGCCAATACAGATTCAGCTGTACGTAAGTTCCAAAAAGACCACGGCTTAACAGCTGACGGCATTGTTGGCCCATCAACATATAAAGCTTTAGGAAGTTCAGGAGCGAACCCGAACCCGACAACACCAACAAACCCGACAAATCCAAAGCCAACAAATCCACCAGCGGATACAACAATTAACACAAAACAAACGCTTAAAAAAGGAAGCAAAGGCAGCAATGTTCAAGCCCTTCAAAAGAAATTAACGGCGCTTGGCTATGATACAAAAGGCACGGACGGTATTTTCGGCGCCAATACAGAAGCTGCTGTGCGTAAGTTTCAAAAAGACAATAAGCTAGCAGTTGACGGCGTTGCCGGACCTAATACTTTAACTGCTATTTCTAAACGCTAATAGAGCCTGAAATCAGGCTCTGTTTTTTATTTATAAACTTCTTTTTACATTAACTTCTTAATGAACCATTACCCCGTCTTTCTTTTCTATCACATACTTAATTAATTGATAAACGGTTCTCATAAGAATTTGCTGCTGATAGATATCGTTTTTGGCAGGAATTACACTTTCTATTACCCTGCTATATTTATACGGTTGATCGTCTTCTTTTTCTTTATAAAGAGCGAGCCAGTCCTTACGGGCATTTTCAAGCAGCTGTTCGTTAAAATATGAATACACAACGCTTGCAAACTCACCTGCCAATTCTTGAATAACCTGCTGTCGGTCGGTGACCGAATGATAGGTACTTGACCACCCAGACGGCTGGCTTAGAAAATACTCGTAGACAGATGAAATAAAAGCGGACGCAATGACTGGCACCGGCCCTTCATGCTCTCCTAAGGAAATGTTCAAACATGTTTCTCTATCCATATAAGGAATGTTCAGCGACTCCATCGCTTCATAAAAAGCCTGAGAGACAGTCAAGTTTAAATAAATAGGATGCAGCTCTTGCTGCTTTTTTCTCCTTTCTGATACTAAAGCTGCCTTTAGATCTTTATACAGAAAATGACTCTCTTTGGATTCCTCGTGTACACATTCTAAAATAGACGTATTCCCTACTGTTAAATAGTAGTGAAGCTGCTTTTTCATAAGAGGTGAAACGCTTTTAAGCGCATAATCTATCCTTTTAGCCATGGCATGTTTTTTAGCATAATCCGTACGGCAGCTTGGAGAGGTCAGCAAATCTCCGTGTGTAACACAAACGTTTACTTTAGCACCGTGACCATGTACGATGAGCTGCCGAAGAGATTGAATATCTAATTCTTTAAGCCCATGATGTACATATAAAATAGAAGCTGCTTGTTTAAAAGAATCGTGGATGGTGCTCGTATATTCAACAGATGGATGCTCGCAAATCGCTACCCCTTTTTTAAAAGAAAAAGGGCCGGAAACTTCAATTCTACGAAACAATGGATAAATAAGGCGTCCGTTATTTTCTTCTTCTTCATTTGTTAGCGCTCCAAAGGAAGACAGCTCTTTTGCTGTGAGACGGCAGGATATTGGCCAGTCGTCTTCTCCTATTTCCCATGTTCCTTCCTTGTATTCTTTCAACCGGGATTCAAGTGCCAGAAGCATTTGCTCGGTAATTTTCCTACATTCAAGCCGCTTGTGCCATCCCTCTGCAAAATCTCTTCCTTCTTGATCAACAGCGTCTTTTACTATTTCACTTTCTCGTTTAATTGCATCTACAAATTGTTTGAATGAGCTATTTTCATCACTTATTCTTAAAGGAACATCATCATTAAAATAACGGGCTTTATATGGGGTATCTCCCAAAAGAGCGCGCAGATTAAAAGAGGAATCTCCGTGTAATAATTCAAAGACCAAGTCATAATCCGTGCCTCCTTCAGCATACACTTCAGCGCTTCTTAGTAGGATATTCTCCAATTTCCTTTGCACTTCACTTCGCGTAAAAAAAGAGACAGCAGCTTCATAGTGTTGGGAATCCTTCACCTTATACGTAGCAGAATAAGCGCCTCTACTGCCTATTCCTAGAAAGCCACATTCCTTTTTTATACCAAGAAGCTGGCGGATTAAGGCTGTTTTGCCGCTTCCTTGTTCTCCGATTACATGAATGTACTCATACTCGCTGTCAATTTGTTCGCTCGTCCTTTTTTCAATATCGTTATAAAAAGCATTCACTACTCGTTCATCATATCTTGCTTTTGCTCTTCCTTTTGCAGTACTTGTCCAAAAATCCTGCACTCTCAGCAGTTCATTCATCTCTTCAACCAGAATGTCAATTTCATCGTGTTGCTCTGTATACATAAACCGTTTAACAAACGGGTGCGATCTTCCTCTTTCATCTTTTTTAAACGGATGCTGAAACATAATTGACCAGCCTTTTCGCATAGGAGATTGACAGGCTTTTGCACGAAAAACTTTCATTCTTTTCCCCTTCTTTCCCTAACATTGTCCTATTTGAAATGTATGGCTTTTAAAGGGGGGATATGTCTATGATTTTCCTCTTTTTAGAAGGATTTTTCCTTCATTTATCGAAGTAATTAATTGAGGTGATGGGAGAATGTTGACAAAAATTGTGAAATGCAGCATACCGACTGATAAAAAAGCATCTTTTTCATATACGCAACAGCATTGGGCTGCTCTTGCACACGTGAATGGTTTCATTGGCCAATTAGGGGGTTGGAACGTGGAAGATGAAACAGATGCTTGTATTCTAGCCCTGTGGGAAGATGGAACAACTTATCAAGAATTCATGAAGCATACTCATGATTCTATTTTTTATAAAAGCAAGCAGGATCAAACATATACGAATTTGGACGTTTCAACATCAGATCCGTCCTACTTCATCGGAGCACGCTACAATTATTATAGAAGCAGCGCCATTGAAAGCCGTTATTTAGTAAAGACGGAAATTGAAGTCGATTTTTACGACAAAGAAGATATCCATGAGATGGTAAAAAGCTTGATAAATCCTTCTTATCGCTGTTTATCTCACGTTGTATCACCAATCGAGCATAGCAAGCTTGTCATTTTTTCATTATACGGATCTGCTTGTCCGCAAAAAACAATTGATACCTTTGTTCATCCAAATGTACTGAACGCGTCTCAATACATATATCAATTAGAGAAAAATTGGAACGTTCTTTCCAATTAAAAAATAGAAGCCTAGGCCCGACGCCAAAGCTTCTATTTTTTTATGATATAAACATCTTGGTTTTGTACGGTAATAACTTCCTCCGTCATTCCTACAAACAAACCGCTTTCTACTACGCCTGGGATCCTTATCAGCTGTCTTTCCAACTCAGCAGGATTTTCAATTTCTGAAAAATGGCAGTCTAGAATGTAATTTCCGTTATCGGTGATAAACGGCGTATGATCATCTAAAAGCCTAAGCTGCGGTACACAACCTGCACTGCGAATGTGCTTCGCCGTCATTTCCCAGCCAAAACGTATAACTTCAACAGGAAGAGGAAAAGCTCCTAGCGTCTTCACTATTTTCTTAGAATCTGCAATCACGATAAACCGCTTCGCTGCGTACGCAATCATTTTTTCTCGAAGCAGCGCGCCTCCTCCTCCTTTAATTAAAGAAAGTTCGCTATCTACTTCATCTGCTCCGTCAATTGCTATATCAATATATTCAACATCTGCTAAGGTAACAATGGGAATACCTAGTTTCCTTGCCAGCTCTTCTGTTTTTTGAGAAGTAGGAACCGCTTTGATGTGTAATCCATTTTTTACTCGTTCACCTAGTTTTACAATTGTATAATAAGCTGTTGAACCTGTCCCTAGCCCTACAATCATTCCATCTTCAACAAATTGTGCTGCTTTTTCACCAACTGCTTGTTTTTCAATCATACGAAGGCCTCCTTACTAATATTGTACCCGTTTACATAAAAAAGCAAAAGCATTATGAATCCTTACGTAAAAACTCAGCTGACTATTCAGCTGAGTTTTTTTGAAACTGTGTATTTAGAAGAATTTTTTCTACCCAATACTGCTGTTTTGTACTGTTTGTCTGTTCGCTGCTTTTTAGTTCAAACGTATAGTAAATATACCTGCTTGAATAATCATCATTCACATAAGCATGATAAATGCTATGCTTTCCATCTCTTGTTTGTTTTTTCACATAAATTGTTGCATTTTTACCTTTTAACATATAATCAGGCTGAAACGCATCCATTTTATTTTGAGCTGCTTTGCTTTTTTTCTTAGAAAATACAGCCGTTATTTTCCCAGCATTGTATGAATCATTTTCCTTCGTTGATGCTGTCCATACTTCACGTTCATCTTCACTGCTTTTATAAGAAGATTGATGAATAACATACTGAAGCGGAAACCACATGCTATATTGATTGGTATCCGAAGTAAATAATTCAAATCCATTGTCTGTTTGTTCATGATCGACCAAAAACGTACTCGTAAACTTATCTGCCTGCGCTTCACTTTTAAATTTCCCGCTTTGAAACAGCCAAATTCCTACAGCAATGACCAATGCTCCAGCTACTGATGCGGCTTTTTTTCGATCCATTGTTTCCACACACCTTTTAATACCCCTTTAACTTTCGATAATACCATATTGACATTTACATCGTCATAAGGAGAAATAACCAAAGGATTATCAGAGCGCACATGCTAATTTAACTAGAAAAATAAACTTTTTTACAATAGTAAATTCGATAACAAGCGCTGAGCTAACAGCCGGTTAGCCTCACCGGGCTCTATCGTATACGTTAGTAGTTCTTGCTTTTCAGCTTTCGCTTTTATCAAACATTCACCCTTTGGAGAAAGAAGAGAAGTCGTGCTTTTTTGGTTCTCTAAGGCATAATTCACGCTTGCAAAGTAAATACCATTCTCCGTACTTCTTGCAATCATTGCATAATCATAAAACTTCGGATCTGGTACTTCACCAGTAAACTGTGGATGAAACACAATGCTTGCTCCTCTTACAGCAGCCCATCGCACAGTTTCAGGATAGCGCCATCCCTCATGGCAAATAACAATACCGAATTTCACGCCGTTTATTTCAAACAACTGGCGGCCATTTCCAGGCTTATAACCAAATTGATCTTCTGCTGGATCAATTTGATTTTTAGTTTGATACCCTAATTCTTTTCCATTTTCATCAATTACAAAAGCAGTTAAATGCATACCAAGTTCGTCGCGCCATTCCAGCGGTAAAATTACATTGAGCTTTAACTGTTTGGCAAGCAACATAACTTTATAAAGCGCATTTTGTTGAATTTCGTGATTGTATGTCTCAACTTCAAAACCCACTCCTCTAAGTCCCGGCACAATTGATTCTGGAAAACATACAAGGTTACACCCTTCTTCTGCTGCTTGTTTCATACAATTTTCTACCGTTTCTACACCCTCTGCGGCTGACTTTGGAAATCTCACTTGCGCTAACCCAATTTTCATTCATTGCTCCTCCACTTCCAATATCATAAAAAACTCATGCTACTAGCGTAACATGAGTTTTTTATCTTTACGTAAATAATTTAATTAGCATGCTGAGAAGAATACCTACCGCACTAAAGTCCGAATCTCCAAATGTTGTGCCTTTAAAACCTAACGACGCGAGAACAGGCAGTAAAATAGCCGGTAAAAAACTAATTAAGATTCCATTGGCAAATGACCCGACCACTGCTCCTCTTCTTCCCCCCGTCGCATTTCCAAATACTCCGGCAGCTGCTCCCGTAAAAAAGTGCGGAACGAGGCCTGGCACGATAATACTTAGCCCAAATAGAGGCAAAAAGAACATTGAAATGAGACCAGCGATAAAGCTTGAAAAGAAGCCAATGACCACTGCGTTAGGAGCAAATGGAAACACAGTTGGACAATCTAAAGCTGGAATGGCATTTGGTACCGCTTTGTCAGCAATTCCTTTAAATGCTGGTACAATTTCTGCTAAAAGCATACGAACACCCGCCAGCACGACATATACTCCTGCTGCAAACGTGATAGCTTGAATGAGCGAGTACACAATAAAGTTTTGACCCCCGCTTAATTTTGTTTCGATAAATGCAGGGCCTGCAAAAAGTGCAACAACAATAAATAAAACGGTCATGGTCAGTGAGACAGAAACGGATGTATCCCGAAGAAATCCTAAGGATTGAGGAACTTTAATTTCTTCTGTAGTTTTTTCGCGATTTCCTACTCGCTTGCCGATAAACCCTGCTACCAAGTAGCCTAGGGAACCAAAATGACCAACGGCAATATCATTTGATCCTGTAATTTCACGCACATAAGGCTGAAGAAGTGCAGGGAATAAAACCATTAAGGTACCTAATAATAGCGCACCGATCAAAACCAAAGGTGCTCCCGTTAACCCGCCGGTAGATAAAATTGCTGCAATCAAACAAGCCATAAACATGGTGTGATGCCCAGTTAAAAAGATATACTTAAATTTCGTGATGCGCGCGATAATGATATTTACAATCATACCTAAAAGCATAATCATCGCTGTTTCTGTACCAAACGTTTGTTGAGCTACAGCTACAATTGCTTCATTATTAGGAATGATGCCTTCAACGGAAAACGCTTTATTAAACATTTTTCCAAACGCTTCAAGTGAAGCAATTAGTATATTAGCTCCTGCTCCTAATATAAGAAAACCCATAATTGTTTTTAAGGTGCCTGATACAATATCTGCACTTTTTTTCTTTTGAAGCAACAAACCGATTAGTGCAAACAACCCTACTAGAATAGCGGGTGTTCCTAATATATCTTTCATAATTAAATCAAACATGGCTTACGCCTCCACGAAGTATTTTTGCAGTGCTCCTTTAATTTCCGCTTGATTTAAAATGTTTTGCAGCGCCACGACCGTGCGAGTGCCATCATCCAATTGATTTACAATATCTGCAGATCCTAAATAGATATCTGCCTGCTCCGTTTTACTAGTTGTTAAATCCGTATGAGATACCTGTGCTTCAACACCAAGTTCTACTAAAATTTTCTTTACATTCATTTCCACAATAAAACTGCTTCCTAAACCGTTTCCGCATACAACTAAAATCTTTTTCATTTTTCATCTCTCCTTTTAATTTGAGTAAGCTTCAATTAACGCAAGCATTTCTTGTTTTGTTTTCATTGCAATAAGCTTGTCAATATTATCGTTTTCAGATAACATCATCGAAAGCTGAGACAGTGCTTTTAAGTGGGTTTCATTATCAGTAGCAGCAAGTACAATAATCAGCTGCGCTCCGTGCTGCTTTTCAGTAGAAAAATAGACGGGCTCCTTTAAACGAAGCATGCTCATACCCACACGATTTACACCTTGTTCCGGCCTTGCATGAGGGAGCGCCACTTTTGGCGCAATAACAATATAAGGACCTAACTGTTCTACACTTTTGATCATCGCTTCTACATAAGAAGGTTCAATATATTCGTAGTTCAGCAAAGGCTTGGCAGCCAGCCTAACGGCTGCTTTCCAGTCATCTGCTGAATCTGTAAGCTGCAAGAATGGCTCCTGCAATACTTCATGCAACATTGGCTTTCTATCCTCTCTTACCATTTTTTTAGATTGCTGTATAACGAGTTTTAAATTAGCTAACAGAGCTTTTTCGTCTTGTATATTTGCATGCTGCTTGATAATACCCATGATGGCTTGAGTCGTTAGCTGAGAGGAAGCTGGTTCAACCAAATCGATTAATCTCCGCTTTTCATCATCTGTTAAAATAGGATTCACAAGCATCACATTCATTCGCTTTTTTAACGGCGCAGTTGTAATAACTAAATCATAGCTTTCCTTAAATTGTTCATAGTCCCTTACCGTCATCGGCCCTATCAATTCAGCGTCTGTTAGCAGTTGTTCAAGCTGATACTGAAGCATGCGAGACGTTCCAATTCCATTGGCACAAACAATAACAATACGCTTTTGTTTTTGCCTTCCCGCTCGTTTTTTCATCCATCCTCCAAAATGAAGAGCAAAATAAGAAATTTCGTCTTCATTAATACGTGTTTGAAGGCTTTTTTCCAAAGGAAACAATGCTTTTTTTGTCAATTCCACTATATCCTGATATTTTGTTTGAATAGCTGAAAGCATAGGATTAGGGAGATGAATATTATAGAGAAGCCTGTAATAAGCAGTTTTCAAATGAATATATAAATTTTGTTCAAGCCGGTTTCGATCTTCGAATACTACACAAGCATAGGCTTGAAACCGTGATACCATTTCTTTTACAATGCTTCTTATCCAATCATCACTATCTGCTTGATTTACTACATTTACTTTTGCACTTAGTAAGACAGTGGCAAGATAGTGCTTTTCTTGTGATGGAAGCCCAAATCCTAAAACGCTTTCAATTCCTTGCAGCGCTTTATATTGCCTGGTTTTTTCTAATTCGTCTTTTCTAGTAATCAAGGAGTCTACATAGCGCTTGCTTTGAATACGCTGAATACAGCACGTGAGCATATAGGCTAATTGCGTCAGCATCTTGTCTGTAAACGCCATTCCCAGTTTATCTTCACACTCTACAAGCCAGTTATAAATCATTGAATATTCGTAATCTGCTTTCATGACTCTTTTCAACAACTCTTCTTGATGTTGACTTAATAATTCTGTGATGTGTATATAAAGCAAATTTCGAATGCCGCTTTCAGATCCTTTTACTTCGTACCCATCTTTATAGCTATATGTCAAAGATATGCCTTTCTTCGCCCACTTGTTTTTTAAGTCTTTAATATCTTGTAAGACAGTGTTGCGACTAACTTCTGTTTCATCCATGAGCTGCTGAGTTCCGATTTTCCCGCCTCGAAGTATACACATCAAAGCAACGTATATTTGCCGGTCCTCAACTGATAAGTAAGCAGATGGCATAACATGAGAAATTTGTTTAGCAACTTGGTCCTTTGCTTGATCGTTTAGAAAAAAGCCTTTCCCATATGTGTACTGAACAAACTCTAATTCTTGCTGACACAGCCAATCGTTAATTTTCTCAATATCGTAATAGATGGTACGTCTTGACACTTGAAACTGTTTCATTAACTCTTGTACTGGTATAAATGTTGCAGCTTGAAGCAAAACTTGCAATACGGCCGTACTGCGTTTGTCTAACACATGAATCACCTTCAGTCCAATTCGTGCACAAATTGAAATACTTACTACGCTTTATGCTTTTACTATACTACGGGTCTCGCAAAATGATTAGACCGAATTCACCCACATACATTGTGCAAAAAATGTACTCAACAAAAAAAGAAGTGCTGTATGCACTTCTTTTAGGGGTTAATCTTTAGTCTGCTGTTCCTTTGCTTCTTCAATCGCTTTTTTTAAATGTCCGTCATGTTTAACAAGCAGCCGGTGCACTTCATCACCTTCTATAGAAGTAAGAAGCGCAAGGATAGCAGCTTTTGGCGTTTTGTATGTTTGTAAACTTTCCGCTGCCTCTTCTGATGAGACACCTGTTAGTTCTGCAATAATATTTTTAGCACGCTGTACGAGTTTATCGTTGGTCGGCTGTACGTCTACCATTAGATTGCTGTAGACTTTACCAATTTGAATCATAGAAGCGGTCGTTAGCATATTAAGAACAAGCTTTTGGGCAGTTCCGGCTTTCATTCTTGTAGAACCTGTTACAACTTCCGGCCCTGATTCTGCTACTATTGCATATTGTGCTTCTTGTTCCATAGCTGATTGAGGAGAATTTACAACGCAGCCCGTTACTGTCCCCAGGCTGTTTGCATACGCAAGCGCTGAGAGTGTATAAGGAGTTCTTCCACTTGCAGCTATACCTACAAGAATATCTTTATTTGATAAATTAATCGCTTTCAAATCTTCTATCGCTTGTTTCTTATTATCTTCTGCTCCTTCTAACGCATGACGGAGCGCTTTGTCTCCCCCGGCTATGATCCCAATTACTTGTTCGGCAGGTGTACCGAATGTTGGTACACATTCAGATGCATCTAATACACCTAGCCGCCCGCTTGTACCTGCTCCGATATAAATAAGACGTCCGCCTTGTTTAAAAGCACTGACAATTTCATCTACTAACAGAGCAATAACAGGCAGCACTTTATTGATCGCCTGAGGCACTTGATGATCTTCTTCATTAATTTTTTTTACAATTTCCAGACTTGATAATTCATCAATGTTTAAGGTTTGCGGATTGCGTTTTTCTGTTAAGATATGATTTAAGTTCACTGTGATCCCCTGCCTTTTCCACCATCATTTTTTCTCTATTTATACTTCTTCATGAACAGCTGATAAGCTCCTTTAGCAGATGATACTCGCTGTGTTGCCCACTGGATATGCTTTATTTCTTTTTCACATGTTTTTTTGTAAACATCAAACACTTCTGGAACTTCCGTTAAAATGCTGCCTTTGCATACCAGCAAGCAGCTCCCTTCAAACCGCTGTTTCTTATATAAATGAAGAGTCATGTTCGCAAGGTTCTTTCCAGCCTGTTGAAGAATGTCACTTGCTTCTTGTTTATGATTTCTCGCTTGATTTACAACAAGCGGAGTGAGTGAAGCAACTTCTGATTTAGGAGATGAATAGACAAACTTTTTTATATCGTGTATGGTATCTGCTTTTACATGTTGCAAGATTGTCTGACTAAGGCTGCTGTAAGGACGGCTTTGATCGTGCTCTTTCGTCAGCAATATCAGTGCTTGAAGACCAATCCAATATCCGCTTCCTTCATCTCCAAGAAGGTGCCCCCATCCTCCTCCGTATTCGTACACTTCGTCTTTTTTCCCAATGCTGACGGCTCCAGTTCCTGCAATGGTTAAAATCCCGTCCTTTCCATGCAGTAGTGCTTCATGCGCAATCATGGCGTCATCATATAAACCTACTTCTACCTGATAACGATTGTAAAAATATCTTTTTATTTCTTCTTTAGATAATGCTTTACTTCCAGCAAGCCCTAGTGAAATGCCTTTACATGTATGACCAGCAAGCGCAGTTTTGCACGCCGTAATACATTCATCAATATGAGTAATAGCCGTGTTGTAATTAATGAGCAAATTTCCATAGCCGCTTTTTGAAGCAGCGAGCTCTTGACCGTCTAAGCTATACGCAACGCCTTCTGTTTTTGTTCCCCCGCCGTCGATACCAATAATATAGTCCATTTTATCACCGCTCACAAAAAGCAAATTTGTCCCATGGCTGCAGTTCATTTAGTAAAAAAATTTCCTCTTCTGCAATGCGTCCTACTACGTTTGTTTTACCTGAGTTTTCCATGTCTAACAGTGCAATTTGCAGCTCTCCTTTGTACTGTCCATAGAGTTCATTTTCTATTAAAATATCGCCTCTTCGAATGGAAGGAGTATGTGTAGACTTGAATTCTTCTTTTTTATATTTTACTCGGCTTTGCGTAGAGCGAATTAAATAATCAGATACGTCTCCGCGGTAAAAATGAAACTCTTCCAGCACAATTTTTTTCTCAAGCTCAGTAATCGTATCATACAGGGTCACGTTAAAAGTAAAGCGCTCTTGCTGAACAACATCACGCAGCGCCTTCATCTCTTCTTCCGATGCATACGCATTGGCGATAATTGCACAATCAATTAACTCCGTTTTAAAAAGATGCTTAGCCTGCACATCAATTGGAAGCGTGCGATGCATTTCAAGCGTACAAAGCCCTTCAGTAACAGGCCACGGTCCAAAAGTAGCGCTTGGTGAATTAATAAAGGCCGCTGTTTCAAGGCTATGTTCTTTAAACAATGCTGAACACTTCAAAAAGTGATCATACGACAATCCTGCGTACCGATGAGGATAGAAATTATGCGATCCCAATAGCTGTTTTCGATTTGGCCGGTAACTTAAAATATTATCCACATACTTCGTCGCATTGCTCATATTAATTTCAATTTTTAAGCCGTATGGATTAAAGGTCATAATGGACTCTTCATTTCCCGTATACCCTAGATCAAGACGAATAGCATAAGCCCCTAATTCGTGAAAGAAAGATAGATCATCATAAGAAATGCCAAGCGCTCCAAATACGCGAGGAGCGATATCCACTACTACTTCCATCTCTAGCTCATTGGCAAACTCAATAATTTCTTTAAAATTTGCCATTACTTTTTTCTGATCACCTTCAACAGAAAGCAAGCACGTAAAAATACGGGTAAATCCGTATTGATGCGCAAGTGCTATATACGCTTTATCTTTTTCCACAGTCGAATGTTCCGGGTAGATCGCAATACCTAGCTTTTTCATTGATTTTCGCCTTCTTTTTTAAATTTTTTGATAAGCTTAATCATATGCTCAATTAATTTTTGCTCCGAAATAGCCGTCATTAAATGATCTTGGGCGTGAATTAAAAGCAGCGACTTTTCAATTGTTTTTCCGTTTAATTCACGTTGAATAAGGGCAGTTTGCGTTTTATGAGCATGACTGAGCTCTTCTTGAGACTGCTTTAAAAGTTCGTCAGCTTTATTAAAATCATAGTCTTCGGCTGCTTCTAACGCTTCGTATGCCAGTGACCTAGCATTTCCTCCGTATGCAATAAGTTCAAAAATCTCATTTTCCATATTTGCTGCTTCTGTCATTTCTTCCATCCCCTTTTTTATAGTGGCACAGGCGTAATGTTTCCTAATATTACAGGAGACAAGGCGCCGGTTGCGCTTGGTACATTACTTGGATAACCTGAAAGTGTTTCATTTGCGAGCACCGCAAAAGCTACGGCTTCTTTTGCTTCTGAAGACATTCCTATTTCTTCTTGGGTATACACACGGCACCGCTTCCCTAGCTGCGTTTTAATCATATTCATCAGCGTATTGTTATAACTTCCGCCTCCTCCAATAATCACTTCGTCAATAGAATAGACAGGAAAAATAAATGTTTCATAGTGATGTACAATGGATGATGCCGTGAACATCGTAATCGTAGCTAACAAATCTTCTTTTTTATGTTTGCCATATTTCTCTAGCAGTCTCCTTGTGTACTGTGTACCGAACAGTTCTCTCCCCGTCGATTTAGGAGGAGAAAGCTTCATGTAATCATGATTCATACAGTCTTCTAAAAGCTCTGAAATAATCTTTCCTCCAGCTGCTAAACGCCCATTTTCATCAAATGAAACATTAAAAAGCTGCTGACACGCTTCATCTATCATCATATTTCCCGGCCCCGTATCAAAAGCTACTACAGGTATAGGAGAGTGTTTTGGCGGAATCAACGTTACATTCCCAATACCTCCAATGTTTTGAAGCAGCCTTGTACGGTCAGCGTGGCTGTACAAAATCCGTTCCGTGTGAGGAACGAGCGGAGCACCTTGCCCGCCCGCTGCCATGTCCATCACCCTGAAGTTTGCCACTACCTTCGTTTTGGTTTCATAAGCAATAACAGCAGGCTCTCCAATTTGGAGTGTAGACATCGCTGTATTTCCTGAAGCATACGGCTGGTGGTAAATGGTTTGCCCATGCGATCCGATGACATCTACATGTTCAAGAGAAAATTCGGCTTTTTGGCACAATCTTTTCACTGCATCTGCAAATGCATAGCCCAATTTAAAATTTAAACTGCAGATCAGCTGCACATTTGAAGATTCAACAGAAATAGCCTGCTCAATTTCCCTTTTTAACTGAGAAGAAAACGGCATAGTAATGAAGTGAAGAAGCTTAACTTTACTTTCATAGCCGCTTCCTTCAATTTGAACAAGAGCTGCATCAATTCCATCAAGTGACGTTCCTGACATAAGTCCAACAGCATACATACTACGCGTTCACTTCCTTAAAAAAAGCAGGTAAATACTTGCGATGAGCTTGAAGCAGTTCGTCTAAGACCGATTTGGCCAGCTCGTCACTTGGAACAAGCGGATTAATGGTCAGGGCAACCAGTGCTTTTTCATAAGACCCTGTAACCGCAGCTTCTGCGCCTACTCGTTCAAACGATTTAATTTGCTGCACAAGTCCATTCACTTCTACCGGAAGTTCACCGACAGCGAGTGGTACTGGTCCTTGCTTTGTTACCACACAGTTTACTTCAACTGCAGATTCATTTGGGAGTGAGGAAATAGCGCCATTGTTTTTTACATTTAATGTTTGAATATCGCCTTTATCGTTATAAATGGATGAAATCAAATTACATGCGGCATCGCTGTAATAAGCACCTCCTCTTTTTTCCAGCTGCGGAGGCTTACTTTCTAGATTTGGATTTTTGTAGAGTTCGAAAAGCTCGGCTTCTAATACTTTGACCACTTCAGCGCGCGTAGTACCTGACTGAAAGGCCAGAAGCTCTTCTGCTAATATTTCTTTTGTTTTATAGTAGTAGCGGTGATAAGGACATAAGATCACGCCAAGAGCTTCCAAGAAATCCGCTTGCCACGGAATAGGAGCTATGTTTCTCATTGTTACTTGGGACTTTGGATTACTTAATCGCTGAATGACTTCTTTTGTTACTTCCTCTCCTTTGGCATACACATGCAGTCCATATACCAAGTGATTTAACCCTGCAAATTCAATGTAAACATCTTCTTTTTCGATTTGAAGCAAGCTGGCGATTGAGTTTGTCATATGTACAGGCAGGTTGCAAACCCCTACTACTTTAGAATGCTTTCCGTAGCGAAGCAGCGCCTCCGTTACCATACCTGCAGGGTTTGTAAAATTAATAAGCCAGGCGTTTGGACAAATTTCGTGTATTTCCTCGGCAATTTTCAACAAAACCGGTATCGTTCGCAAGCCCTTAAATAATCCCCCCGCCCCGTTTGTCTCTTGACCAATCATTCCGTACTTAAGAGGGCGGCGTTCATCTTGAATACGCGCATCAAGCTGACCTACTCTAAGCTGTGTTGTTACAAAATCAGCATTTATCAACGCCTTTTGTCGATCAAGCGTTAAATGAATTTCCATATCAACACCTGCTTTTTTGACCATTCTTCTCGCAAGTGCCCCTACAATTTTAAGTTTCTCTTTTCCTTCTTCAACATCCACAAGCCATAGCTCTCGAATTGGAAGCTCATCATATCGTTTAATAAACCCTTCGACCAATTCCGGTGTGTAGCTTGATCCTCCCCCTATTGTCACTACTTTCATTCCTTGCCCCTCCTTGTTAAAAAACGGCTAAATATGTAACGGCTGTGCACCCTGTCCCGAGCATAACAAAGCGTATACAAACGGCGGTTTTAGATAAAGCTGCTGCTGAAATCCGAATGGAAATAAATGTTGTAAGCAGCGCTGCTGATAGACTTGTAATCGCAAATAAACTATGCTGCGCTGATAGACCAGCATACTGCAGCAAAGGTGTAAAAATAACGTTGCAAAGAATCATGGTTAGGAGAAATAAAAACACAGTTTTATATCGAAACCGAACAAACATTGACCCTCACTCCTATTAAAGAGATAGAAGCCAAACAAGTTGGCTTCTCTTTTTTTACATTTGAACTGAATTATCGGATGGTGCAACCGTTGCTTCATCGCTTTTTTCCATTTCAACCATCTTTCGATCATACATTTTAAAGAACGGAAGATAAATGACAACAGAAATAGCAATATTGATAACGACTAGCACAACCGCCCGCCAGTCTCCTCCTGTCGATAGATATGCCCCAATCGGCGCCGGAAGCGTCCAAGGAACCATTACGTAGGTGGGAGTAATAAGACCTGTTGCCGTTGCTGCGTATGAAATGATCGTCGTAATAATCGGGATGATGATAAATGGAATAATTAAAATAGGATTTAAGACAATTGGCAAACCGAAAATAATCGGTTCGTTAATATTAAAAACCGCTGGAATAAAAGACGTCCTAGAAAGCGCTTTCGAATATTTAGATTTTGAGAAAAACAGCATCGCTAAGGCGAGGCCCAGCGTCGCTCCAGATCCTCCGATCCAAACAAACCACTGAAAGAACGTTTCAGGTGCAATATACGGAAGTGTGGAGGCTCCGTCTGCTACCGCTTCAGCATTTTTGGCTAAATACACTTCCCATACAGGGCGTGCCACTGTCCCAACAACAGAGACGCCGTGAATTCCAAATGACCAGAAAAACGTAATTAAGAAAACCGGTATTAACACTCCTGCTAAACTATCTCCAGCTTCTACAAGCGGAGCAACTAGTTTATCAACTAAATGGTGAAGATCGATACCTAAAACAATGGTAATAATCGTCATAAGTACAACAACAATCGCAACCGGAATTAGTGCTTCAAAAGACCTCGATACCGAAGGCGGCACTTGTTCCGGCATTTTAATGGTGACATTTTTTGCTTTACAAAACCTGAGAATCTCGACCGATAAAATCGATACAATCATCGTTACAAATAAACCGTGACCTCCAAGGTTTGTCATTGGAAGCATAAACCCTTCTTCTTCAATCAGCTTTGGAGTCACCGTAAGAAGTAGTGCAGCTACTGCAATTTGCGCTCCTGACAGCGGATCGAGATTATAGCTTTTGGACAAGTTGTACCCTATCCCAAAGGCTATATATAAAGACATGATAAACATCGTTACTCGATACGGTATTAAAATATTGGCGCTGTTATCAGCTGCCCATTTTGCAATTGTGCTATCTTGCGGCACAGGCGGAAATGCTAGAATCAAGAAAAAACTTCCGATAATGATAAACGGCAAAGCAGAAATAACGCCATCACGAATGGCTTGAAGATGCCGCTGTTCTGATAGCCTGGCCATAGGTCCTGATAAATTGTTCTCTAAAAACGACACAAATTTGCTCATATACCCTTTCCCCCTCCATGTTCTCCCCTTGTGTAATAAACCCCTTTTCTATTTAAAAAGCAGGAATACACCTGCTTTCCTCAGCTAACGAGCTGCTGAACCGTTTTATAAAGCGTCGGACCTCCAAGCGGCGTATAAGCCTGCGGCGGAATCGGACCACATGGAACAGAAGCTTTATCCGCTTCCGCTTTCACTGCGTTAAACCGGTGGCGAATCTGCGGTGCAACCATTACAACATCCCAGCCTTTTTGAATTTCTTCTGCTACTTCATTTGTCCCAATTGCCAGCACTTCCATATCCGTTCCGTGCTTTTGTGCTTCCGTTTTTAATGCTTTTACCACAATTGAACTTGACATTCCTCCAGAACATACAAACAATACCTTCATTTTCTCGTTTCCCCCTACCTCTTTATTTTTTGGATTACATTATGTGTATCGATTATGCGTTCAAATACTTGATTGCCTTTTTGAATACATAACCGTATAAACATCGCATCTACAACGGCTAACTGAGCAATACGAGCGCTCATCGTTCCAATTCGGATATGCTGTTCTTCTACTGAAATAGTCAGCAGAATATCAGCTAATTTAGAAGCTGGTGATGACCCGTGTTGCGTTAGCAAAATAACCGCTGCCCCTTTATCTTTGGCTATTTGCATCAGCTCCACCACTTCTTTTGTTTGACCGGAAGTCGATACTACAAACAGCACATCATCTTTTGTCATATTCGTAGCCATCACCATTTGAACATGACTATCTAATGAAAACAGCGCTGAAATATCAATTCGAAGCAGTTTATACTGCGCATCTAGCGCAACTACAGATGATCCCCCTGCTCCATATAAAAACACTCGTTTCGCTCTATGAATAGCTTCCGCAGCTGCATCAATTGCAGAAGAGCTCACTAAACGACTTGTGTTCATAAGTGCGCTCATACTTTTGCTCATAACTTTTTCAAGCACGGCTTCGGTCTCGTCTTCAAAATTAACCGGCAGATTCGGCAGCTGCTCTTTATTCACCTTATGGGCATCTTTTGCTAATTCAATCTTTAATTCTTTAAAACTATTGATCCCTACACGCTGACAAAAACGAATAATCGTAGCTTCGCTGCACTGACACTGCTTAGCTAGCTGTTTGGTCGTTAAGTTCAAGGTGGTCGTAGGATTTTCTAACACGTAATCAGCTACTCTTCCCTCAGCAGGACTGTAATGATTCATTTGTGCATCGATTAAAGTAAGTACGGAAAATTGGCGCATGAATTCCTCCATCGTTAAGTAACGTATTTATAAAATATTCTTTAAATTACCATTATTATATTTTTTCTGAAGTTTAATTTCAATATTTTTCTGATATTTTCAAAACTTTATTTTATTTTTCAGAATATTTTATTAAAATCTATTGTGAATATAACGACCGCATGCTATATTATGAAAGAAATTTTATCTCAACCAAAAAAGAAGGAGGAACGAACATGCATATTAAAAAATGTATAGGAAGCATCTTATTTTTACTGCTGTTTTGTTCGAGCGCGTTACCTGCTAAAGCAGACGTACCTACCACGTATCAAAAGCGGGAGCTTCGAGCCGCTTGGATTGCAAGCGTATACAATATTGACTGGCCTTCTCAGCCTGGTCTTCCGGTTGAGCAGCAGAAAAAAGAGTTTGCCTATTTGCTAGATGAAGTAAAAAAAATGGGGATGAATGCTGTAGTCGTTCAAATTAAACCCACCGCTGATTCCTTTTATCCGTCGAAATATGGCCCGTGGTCAGAATATTTAACGGGTACACAGGGAAAAGATCCCGGCTACGATCCTCTGGCTTTTATGGTGGAGGAAGCACATAAGCGCAACTTAGAATTCCACGCATGGTTCAACCCTTACCGCATTACCATGAATCATACTGATTTAAACAAACTTGCCGATAATCATCCTGCTAAACAACATCCTGATTGGGTCGTCTCCTACGGAAAACAACTCTACTATAACCCGGGTATTCCAGAAGTAAAAAACTTTATTATTGAAGAAGTGCTCGAAGTCGTAAGAAACTATGATATTGATGCTGTTCATATGGACGACTACTTTTACCCTTACAAAATTGCAGGGCAAACGTTCCCAGACCAAAAAACATATGAAACCTACGGTGCTCAAACATTTTCGAATATTGAAGACTGGCGGCGAGACAATGTTAATCAGCTTGTTCGAGATTTAAATACGTCTATTAAAAAAACAAAATCATACGTGAAGTTTGGTATCAGTCCGTTCGGCGTGTGGAGAAACATCGCTAATGATCCAACTGGCTCTGAGACTACTGCTGGACAAACAAACTACGATGATTTGTATGCCGATACGCGTACGTGGATTCAAAATGGATACGTTGATTACATTACTCCGCAAATTTATTGGAATATCGGATTTGAACCCGCTGCTTACGATACGCTGCTTAACTGGTGGAGAGATGAAGTTCGTGGAAAACCAGTTCACCTTTATATTGGACAAGCTGCTTACAAAATTAATAACAACGCGGTAGAGGCATGGTCTGATCCCGATGAGTACCCAAGACAAATTGCTCTGAATCACCAATTTCCAGAAGTACACGGGAGCATGCATTTTAGCCTGAAAGATTTGAACCGAAACCCACTAGGAATAAAAGATAAGCTGCAAAACGATATTTATAAACATCCTGCTCTTATTCCATCAATGCCTTGGCTTGATGATATGGCCCCAAAAGCACCAAAATTAAAAAACGCGGGTCCTCATACAAAAGAAGCAGCGTTTGAAATTCGAGATCATCAGCAGAATGATTCCGCATATTATGCTATTTATCGCTTCCAGGGCAATAAACGAGGCGACACCAACAACGCAGAAAACTTGCTGACGACCGTTCGGAAAACAGGAGAAACACAATTGTTTGCAGATCAAAGCGCACTCAAAAATCAAACATACACATATGTTGTAACCTCTGTTGACCGTTTGCATAACGAAAGTGCTGTTTCCCGCACGCTTATTGTAAAAGCATCTCATTAAAAAAGGTTCTATAGCAAAATGTATGGTAGGATAAAGAAATCAAATGATGCTTTATCAAGCCATTCTGTTAGAGAAAGTAGTGAAAAAAAGATGGAACCAAACTATGACCGCGCCTTTGGCGTATATGGAATTTGTATGCGAGATGACAAGCTGCTTGTTATTCGAAAAAATAGAGGGCCGTATATTCATCGCTTTGATTTGCCAGGCGGACAGCTAGAACACGGCGAAACATTAACAGATGCGATGAAAAGAGAATTTGTTGAAGAAACAGGCTTTGAGATTAACATTGTTTCTCAAGCGGGTACAACGGATTTTCAGTATCCCTGTAAGTGGAAAGAATTTACCCATGTACATCACATTGCCGTTTTTTATCACGTAGACATTGCCGGCGGTGAGCTTCTTTCCAACCCCGTCCAGTTTGAAGGACAAGATTCTTTGGAAGCATTGTGGATCGCACCGCAAGATCTTAACATCGATAATGCTTCTCCTCTTGTTCTAAAAGCAGTGGAATCTTTAAGCTTATTATCCTGGCCTTATGAATCTCAGATTTATGATGAATGGGAACTTAAAACCTCCGAATGATGATAGTGACTAAACAGTACTTCTTGAATATCGCAGGCTTAGCCTCTGTTTAGGGCAAAATCAGAAAATATGTTTAATTTCTTTCTAATGGTGGAACAGACAAGTAACACTACTTAATCACTAATAGAAAGGAAGATTAAAATGAGTAAAGGTTTAGGAGATAAAGTTAAAGGAAATGTATCAAAAGCTAAAGGTGAAGTAAAAGATCAAGTCGGAAATGCAACGAATAACCGCGACCTTCAGCGTGAAGGAAAAGCTGAGAAAGCAAAAGGAAATGCTCAAAAAACAGTAGGCGAAACAAAAGATACATTTAGCAATAAATAAAAAAGACGAGCTTAATGCTCGTTCTTTTTTTATTTAATAAGCTGATTTAAGCTTTTAATGGTTACGTTTGGCTGCAATTCTTTATGTTCAGCTACATTTCCTTTTCGGTTGACCCAAGCCGTTGCGAACCCGTAGTTTTTAGCACCGGCAATATCCCATGTATTCGATGACAAAAATAATACTTCTTCTCTTTTTGCGTTCATTTTATTTTTTGCATAGTGATAGCTTGCCATCGTAGGCTTGTACTGTTTGATTTCGTCTACGGAAATAACGTCTTCAAATAAATGATTCATGTTGTGATAAGAAACAAGCGGATCAATCATGTGCTTAGGACCATTCGTAAAAATAGCCAGACGATATCCTTTTTCTTTTAAATAGGCGAGCACCTCTTTGACCTCATCGTAGACATTCAGCTTCATATAAGCACTCATCAGCATTTTTTCTTCGTGTTCCGTTAAATCAATATCATTTGCTTCTGCTGCATATTTCAGGGATTGATTTGTTAATGTATAAAAGTCAACGTATCGCCCCATCAGCTGATATTGCATTGCGTATTCAATTTGCTTCAAACGCCATAAATGGCTAATGCTTTCTCCCCGCTCCGGATACAGCTTATCACACGTTTCAATAACGGTATGTACATCAAACAGTGTTCCATATGCATCAAACAAAATTGTTTTAAATTTCATCTGCGTTCGCCTCCTTCTTTCATTTTACCCACTCGTAAAAAAACATAACGTTTTTTCTGTTAAAAAAGAGGCATATTACCAGCTGAGGTATACTCATTTCTTATGAAGATAAAAAAACAGCAGGCTCTCCTACTGTTTATAATCCCACACGACTTTCCATTCTCCTTTTTCACGAACAGCATACACTTTCTGCACCAAATCAAAGTTTCCATATTTCCCTTTATACGTTTGGATAACGGTCATTTCGTAAACAACAGGAAACGCTTTACGATCATTTTCCATCTTCCAGCTCTTTCTTTTGTCAACATCTTCAATGGAATACGTAAAGGTGTCTACCCCGAAATGATTGAGAAATACGTGTGCACGATCTTGTATGTATGCACCTTTTGTCCACTTCTTTTTCATGGATGAATGAAAAAGGTTCCATGATTCCGAAAAGTTTCCTTCCTGTTCCAGCGTATAAAATTCTTTTACGGCAGATTTGGCTTGATGACTTGGAGAAAAGAATGTAAATTGAAACATCCAAACTCCCAGCGCAATAACAGAAAGAAACACAGCTACTCCTAAACTTCGCTTCAAAAGCAGTGTTTTTTTTCGATACAAGTAAAAAGCCCCTTTATCAAAAATGCAGTATACAACAGCTTATTCGATATCGAGGCTTTTTAGTATTGCTGAACTAAACTTATGGGGCATATCCTCAAAAAAAGAGAGTGAGACATACCTACATACATGAAATCTACGTTCACCTTAACCATAAAAGATCCGAACGATTCATCGTTCGGATCTTCCTTCAACTAAAATACGTTTGTCTGAGCCTCTTTCGTCGCTATACAATGTGAAACGCCATTTGCATGGCTGCTAAAAAGCCTACGAATACAAGGCCGGTCACGAGACCCTCTTTCCAATCTGGGCGGTCCCCTCGAACAAATTTAGCAATATCATACGATAGCATTGCTGCTAAAAAAATCGATAAGACAATATACAGCGGCTCCATCTTTTATCACCCACTATTTCTTTTCTTCAGTGTAACAACTTTTTCATAAGTATGCATGTAAGAAAAACAGCTTAAAATTCTTGACAAATGTGTGAAATTTCTCTTTTTTATGCATAAACTACTTAAAAGCGCGAAAGGAAGATGCCGTTTGTCTGCTTTTAATCCTCAGCAATTTAGCGTTACATACCGGCAAGGAAGCACGCCCACCTTTCCTTTTATTGGGCGCCGCTATACGCTCACTCATTCTGAACAAACAGATGATTTATTTCTTTGGATCGATGAAAAGTTTGCTGTTGATCAATTAAATGAGCAGCGAAATGAGCTTTTTGCCGAATGGCTCCACAAAGACGGTGTTGATACGCTGTATGTATACGTATTTATTGGAAATGAACAGACGGAAAAGTCTGTTCAAGCTATACGCTATGCTATTTTCAAACAAGAAATGCCTTACTTGCTAAAAGCATTGCGCTACGGTGATGCCACGTTTTTCAACGCTCACCCTGCTCTAGATCGTTCCCCCATTTACGTACATTTTCATTCCAGCGACAAAGAATTTCATTCCATTCGATATTTTCAAACGCCTTCTCACTATGCCTAAGCATATGAGAAGGGATCTTTCCTTCGTTAATCTCCTGTTTTCCAAACTCCATTTCTTCTAGGGTCTCCCGCTCCTTCCATTTGTTTATCTTGAAAATTAATGGTTAACGCTTGGATACCTCCATAAAAGACATCGCTTTCCTTTGTTTCTATTCGAAACGCAGAAGGAATATTTTTTGTATTTAAATCAGGCTCTACATAAATAGCCGAATCGTCAAAAATAAATCTCGGTTCATTTACAGCTTCTTGAAGCGGTTCATTTCCTTCAAGATTTTTAGAAAGTACCTGAGTTAAAATTTGAGGAATCCGTGTTCCGCCCGGAGAACCTATTCCCATCGCCCACTCGCCTTTTTCTCTTATAATAGTTGGAGCCGTAAAAGTTCTTGCTCTTTTTCCTGGCTCACGATTATTCGGTTCTTTGCTTCCAAACGTATCAGCATTGTTATTAAGAAAAAAGCCGTCAACTTGTTCGCCTGTACCAAAGAAGTTACTTAACGTATTGGTTGTTGATACAACGGTTCCTTCTGAATCAATAACCACAAAATGTGTTGTACTTTCGTGTTCTTCATCGCCTTCACCTGAAGAGCGTGTCGGGTGATTGACCAGGCTTGTTATATAATCATCACTAACTAATTCACTTGAGTTATGATGATGAAAGTCAGGATCTCCGATTTGTTTTAATCGGTCTGAGTAAGCTGCTTTTTTAATTCTGTTCATCGTTTCGTAATAGTCTTTGTCAGGCATTGTTTCAAGATTTTCTGTCTCTGCCATTTTTAACATTTGAATAAGTGTAATTCCAGAAAAAGGCGGAGGCGCTGAAATCACTTCCGTTCCATTGTAAGTAGACACCACAGGCTTGGTTTCTGTCACTTGATAGGAAGATAGGTCTTTTTTAGAAATAGGTGTTGCATCAGCAAGATCTTGTGCCACGTCTCCTTTATAAAATGCAGATGCACCTTCTCGCTGAATCTTAATTAACGTTTTAGCTAACACTGGCTGCGACAGCGTTTCTCCTTCTTCGATTGCTTCTCCCTTCGGATAAAAAGCAGATAGATCATCCACATCCATCCTTCCTCGAGAATAATAAAGTCGCGAAGATAAAAGAGAGTCTACTTCAAATCCTTTTTCAGCGTATTCAACAGCGGGCTGAATTAAATCACTCATTGATTTTGTGCCATACTTCTGCTGAATATATTCCATACCAGCGACAAATCCCGGCACGCCGTTTTTACCTCTCATAGAAGTTGGAGCGGTTTCCCGGTAATCGATAAAGGTCGCAGGCTGATCTTTTTTGGCAATCAGCATGCCTCCACCTCCGCCAATTCCAGACCCGAAAGGTTCAACTACATTGAGGGCATACGAAATAGCGATGGCCGCATCTACTGCATTCCCGCCTTCTTTTAATACGTCCATCCCTACATTTGCTGCCAGAGAATTAGATGAACTCACACCATAAGAATGATCATTATTTTTTTTAAGCAACTTTTTAGGACTAAGATCTGTACTCGATTGAGTCATAAAAAAAGCGGCTATAACGCAAATTAATAATAAAAAAGCAATAATATTAAACAACAGTAATTTCTTATTCACATCTTACCCTCCATTTTTACTTATCTGTATATTTTGTGAAGCGCTTTCATTTTTATCCATACATTAAATTACACACAAAAAAGACATCGTCCCAGACGATGCCTTTTTTGTTACTGCATAAGATTTATTTTCCAGCGGCTGCCGCAGCATCATTTACTGCATCTGTAGCAGCTGATTTTGTTTGTTCAATCATTTTTACATTATTTTCAATTTTTTGCTGTTCATCTGTTGAAAGAGTAGCCGGATGTTTTAAAGCTCCAAGTCCTGCTACTACTCCTGCTACAATAGCAATTGGTCCTACAATCCCTACAATTCGTTTTGCGATCATTTTCTATTCCTCCAATTAAGTTAGTCTGTACTTTTTTCCCATAGACCGTGGCGGCGCGGATCAGCGTCACCTTGAATTTTGTTTTTCTTTAAGTCTTTCACAAGTGCTTGAACGCCTCCGTAAAACATCGCGTTGTCATTGTTTTTTAAGTCATAGCCGTACGTTTTTAAACCATCTTCAGTTGACTGTTTAAGCTTAGCTTCTGAATAAAACTTATGAGAATCAAAAATGACACGCTTGTTTTCTACTGCGTTTTTAATGGAATCTTTGTCTTCAAAATAATCCCCAATTACTTGCGTTAGCACTTGAGGAATACGATTTCCTCCCGGTGTGCCAATGGACATTACCCATTCATCACCTTCACGAATAATGGTAGGGGCTGTAAATGTTCTTGGACGCTTACCAGGTTGACGCTTATTAATTCCTTCTCCAAACGTATTGAGCGTATTATTTAAAAAGAATCCATCTACATATTCACCGCTGCCGAAGAAATTACTCAGCGTATTCGTTGTTGATACAACGGTTCCTTCACCGTCCATGACAACAAAATGAGTGGTACTTTCATGTTCTTCGACGTCGCTTACTTTGGTGTGATCTGTTTCAGTATTATTTAATTTATTACGAAGTAAATGCACGTAATGATCGTCAATCCAATCATTTGGCGTTTCTTTTATAAAAGCCGGATCGGCAATTTTTTTCAAGCGGTCTTGATAAGCTACTTTTGAAATTTGACCAAGAAAATGATAATAAAGACTAGGATGCGATTTCTTCAGCTTCCAAATATCTTCTTGATCCGTCATTTTTAACATTTGAATGAGCGTAGCGCCAGCAAAAGGAGGAGGTGCTGAAATAATTTGATGACCTTTATAATTAGTTGATAGAGGTTTGCGCTCAACAGGCGCATACTTTCGCAAGTCTTTGTGACTTACTTTCGTTTCTTCTGTAATATCGTCTGCAATTTTTCCTCTATAAAAAGCATTTGGCCCTTCTTCCTTAATCTTTTGCAGCGTGTTCGCTAATTCATGCTGTTTGACAATTTCACCTGTGTTAATGGCGTCCTTATCTGGATAAAAGCTAGGAATTTCATCTTCATTCACATTACCTTTGTATGAAACCAGCCTATCGTGCAAATCTTTGTCCACTTTGTACCCATTCTCGGCATAGTTAATGGCCGGGTCGATTAGTTTGCTCATCGACAGAGATCCGTAGTGGTGCTGAATATAATCCATACCAGCGACGAACCCTGGTACGCCAATCTCATCTTCTTTATCATTCTTAGGTGCAATTTCTCGGTAGTCAATAAATGTTGGAGAGGCATCTGCTGGATCAATCAGCATTCCGCCGCCTCCCCCAAGTCCTGATCCGTACGGTTCCACAACACCAAGCGTGTAGGAAATGGCAATAGCTGCATCAACTGCTGTACCGCCTTGTTTAAGAATTTCCATACCTACTTTTGTGGCGCGAGGATCTGAAGTACTTACTGCATATTCTTGTTTTGGAAACATAAATTGATAAACACATACACCTACTATGAGTGAAAAGATGACAATGGAAACAATAATCGTATTACGTTTATTTATCATCTTTTACCTCCTCTGTGTATGACGGGCTATTAGTTAGCTTGTGCTTCTTTCTTTTTGCGCTCCTCTGCATGTTTTATAATGCGAGAATGATCTAAGTTTAATTCAAACTTGTTTCGTTCTTTTTCTAACAGTTCAGGGTTTGAAGAAAACTTGTTTAAATCGTTATAAATACGCTTCATGCGCCAAGGGTTATCTGTTGGAGTTGGTGTACCTGCTTTAATAACCATTGGAATAACATCAATTTTAGCTTGGCCCTGCTTGTTTAAATGATACTGAACCATCGCTGTATTTTTTGTACTTGACCACCCTTGGTCAAAAATAAAGTTTCCTAAGCTATAGAAAATAACCGAACCTTTATATACGTCATATGACTGTAGAACGTGCGGATGGTGACCAATGATAATGTCCGCACCAGCGTCTACCATCGCTTTTGCTAGTCCTTCTTGACGAGGACTTGGCTGTGCATCGTATTCTTCACCCCAGTGGGCATTTACTACAACTAAATCAGCATTTGCTTTCGCTTGCTGAATCGTGCTGAAAATAAGATCTGGATCTGCTTTTAAAATACCTGGGTTGTTTTTTCCAGCCGACATTCCCTCTGAATGTACATCCGTAAACCCTACTGTTGCAATGCGGATACCGTCAGCATCTTTATACGAAATATGCTTTGCTTCTTCAGAGTTACGGCCAGCACCAACAAAATCTAATTTGTTTGCTTCAAAAGTAGAGATCGTATCTTCTAACCCTTTTGCACTGTAGTCCATTGAATGGTTGTTCGCTAAGTTTAATACGTCGAAACCTGCATTTTTAACGGTCGCTAGATCAGCAGGCTTACTATATAAATGAATACCTTTTTCCATTGCTTTATATGAATCTACGTCGTTTGTTAAAATCGGCGTTTCGTAGTTCCCGCTTACGTAATCCGAATTTTTAAAGAACGGCTCCACGTTGCGGAATACAAAATCTTCTCCGTAGCGTTCAGTTACTTCTCTTACATGGCGACCCATCATAATGTCTCCGACCATAGTCATCGTTAAATCATTATTGGCCTCTGGATTAGCCGTCTCAGGGTTTTCAAGAGCATCCGAACGCTCCATCCATCCTGAAAGAGCTAAAATTACGATTAAAATTGGCGTTAAGATAAGAGCTTGCTTGCCCGTAGTAGGCTTTGTTTTCTTTATAAACATCAATACTTTTTCTTGAAAGTTTAATTTTTTCTCTTTCAACGCTTTCACCTTCCTTTACCAGCTGCGGTTTGTTTGTGTATTAAAATAAATAATAAACTTGCATAATTCCAAATGTTACACCACTTAATAAAACCGTTGTTCCAACTGTTAAAGGAAGACCTTGCTTTTGCATTGTATTTGCAATTAAGCCCGGTACAATGATACCAATTCCGCGTAATTCAAACACTTCAAACGGCAAGATCGGGAAGAAATAATCAAATGCAACTTTAATCACAATACCCGTAATTAACATCGCTGTAAATTTGCGACGTCCATATAAAATAACTACTTTTGAGATTCCGTACACGACGATAACATACGTTAAAATACTAATTAAGAAAATCATTAAAATGGTAATTGGCTGATCAAATACAAGAGCTAAATACCCTGGTACGATAAGACCGGCTGGCAATACGCCTGTTTTTTCTGTGAAAATTAAGCTTAGTGTAACCCCTAACACAAGGGCAATATATAAATCTGATCCGAACATGAAATGGCCTCCTAGATTAAACTGCTTTTCTCATCTTTTTCATTTCAATAATAGCTTCAACAAGCGGCTCGGCTGAACCGTGGATATTTCCGACACCGTATACAATACGATCTTTTAAATAAGGCTTCATACGTTCTAAAATTTCTTCTGTAGAAGCGCCTTCCATATCCCAGAATTCTTTTGTTGGCAATTCGCCTCTTTGGTGTGCAGCAGCGATTGGTGAGGTGGTCTGACCAATTGCAATCATTACGTCCGCTTCAATGTATGGCATTACATCTTCAGCAAATTGCTCCGTGCGATCTACACGGTCCGGACGGCAGTTCATAATGACAATAGGAAGCTTTTCACTATAGTTCATTGAATCTACACGTTCCCAGATACGAAGCGTGGAAGAAGCGTCGTTGGCAGCAAATCCATTGACTAAAAATGCTGGGTTTTTTTCATCGCCAAACGTTGTAATTCTCATAGCTCCTGGGTCAGGCTGGGCATTTAACATTCCTCTCATCGCTGTTTCAGCATCGATACCAAGTGCTTCTGCTACAGCTAAACCGATGGAAGCATTATCAGGGAAAACCATATAATCAAATTCACGTAAATACGCTTCAGATACTTTATCATTGTCAGCTACAATAACCTTTGTGTTGCGCTCTGCGGCTATTTTTTTATAGTATTCCAAATAAGGACCTTCAATTGTAACAAGGTGGCCATCATAAGGAATAGTAGCAGTGAACGCTTGAGCAACTTCATCTAGAGTTGGCCCCATTACATCCATGTGATCTTCTAGTACGTTTACAATAACGCCTACCTTGGCTTGAATCAGCTGATTTTGGAATGTGATTTGATAATCAGGCTGTACTGCCATACATTCACAAATAAGAGCTTCTGCGCCAATATCGGCAACTTCATTTACCACTCGTCGCTGTTCTCCAATGTTCGGACCCTCTTTACGACGAATAATTGGTTCTTCTTCACTTGTATGCCAGTAGATCATACGCGCTTGTGTTCCTGTCGTTTTCCCTACTGTTTTGTAACCTGCTTCTTTTACAATACCTGTAATCAATCGTGTAACGGTGGATTTTCCGCGAATACCATTAACATTCACTCGTACAGGAATTGAATGCAGCTTGCGTAAATGTCTGCGATACTCCCAAACGCCATACCCTACTAAAAATAGGCAGCATAGGATAATTAAGATCATGTTTCATTCTTCTCCTTCCAAACTTCTCCTGTTGGATACGTTATGAATGCTTTTGATTCATAATGATAGATATACGATTTCATAGTTTCACTCCCTTTATATATGTATGGGAGCTAATCATTTAACAGCGCTAGCATGCTGCTAAAACACCTGCTTTGAAAAATGGACTCGAGTACCAATTTCAACAGCTCTAAAACTATCATCTGCGCTCATTAGTGGTCAATAGCTCAAATGTTATATATTCTTACAATTCCGATTGTCTATTTACAGAATTAAAAACTCATTGTTTTATTTAAAATTTATAGAATAGGTCTAAAGTTTATTTACCTAGAAAAATTCCATCGGTACCTTTTTTTACCATAACAACAGGAATATTTTATACATCACTCTTACAATTAACACACGGAAATATTACGTAATTAAAAATTTCTTAACTTTAGAAAACGTTTTGTAATATAAAGACGGGATAAAAAAATATTTTATCCCATTAATACCTTTTTATGGATATACCAATTGAATTTGTCTAACAACCGTACTTGTAAGGATGATAGATAGATATAAAAGTAAAAAAAATACATTTAATTATCATTTTCTGCTTACATTTAACTTACTTAAATGGAAAGGACATTAAATATTTTTTTCTAGTTATATAAGTATTTAGACTCCATATGTACCTAGTTCTTTTGTTGTTATTTTATAGATTCCCTTTATTTAATAATCAATTCAGTAAATCTAAATCTCTTGACTATGGCCTCTTTTCCTATTTTTATTTCAATATTTTCTGAATCTTTCTACCGATAAAGGCCGCTTTCGTCCGATAAGATTGCCTAGAAAAATGCATGATTTCTCACTTTTTTGGCATATGATGTTATCATAAAAAGAAGAGGTATCATCAAAAGGAGGAAAACAATGGTTGATACAATCCTTTATTTTCTATTTTCTTTTTGCTATATTGTCCTGTTTTTCTTTAGCATATATGTAGTAAGAAAAAACACTTCGCCGTTTTACATGCTTTTCTTCCTTTAGTAATAGCTGGACTAATTTACGATAATATAATGATTGGGATTGGTTCATTTATCGGTGAAGGCGATACTTTGCGTTCACTCAGCATGCTTCGTTTTTGGTTTCACGCTTTATTTACCCCTACTCTGGTGCTCTTTGCGTATGGCGTAGCGAAGTACTCGACGATTACATGGGCTAAAAAACCTGTTGCCGGCATTCTTTTTTTGCTGACTACGTTTGCCTTAATTAGCTATGAAATAATCGAAACGATTAGTCAGCGTATGGAAGTTATACGTGAATATGGCATTGTTCGCTATACGTTAGTGGGATCATCCGGTCCCCCTCTTATGGTTCTCATTGTGGCTATTATTTTGCTTTTTGTTGGAATTTCCTTATTTCGCAAGACCAGGTGGAGCAGCATGATGATTGGAGTAGCCGTGATGATTGTAGGAAGTGCCGTGTCAATTCCGATACCAAGCACAGCCGTAACAAATACGTTTGAGCTTATTTTTATTTTTTCTTTATTTTTAACTCAGCGTCATTTAGTGAAAATACATTAACAGAAGCGATTCCCTTGCTTCTTTTTTTTATATTTGATATCCTTTACCTAACGACCGTTAGTTAGATTAAGGAGGAGCTTTTTTTGAGTGAATTACCAACTGTAGAAAAAATTAGAGCTGCAGCAATGGAGCTCTTTGGAGAAAAAGGCTATACAGAAACATCGCTTGCTGATATCTCATCAAAAGTAGGTATAAAAAAACCTTCCCTGTACGCGCATTTTAAGAACAAAGACGACTTATTTTTACTAACCGTGCATGATTTAATGAATTTATTTTTAACAAAGTTATCTGTTATATACGAACAGCATAAAACAAAGTCTGCTAAAGAACAGCTTCACTGCTTTGTTGTAGATTTCTGCACGATGATTGAAAAAGACTCTTTTGGCCAGATGTACCGTCGTCTTATTTTGTTTCCACCTGAACATTTGCAGTCGGAAGTAAAAGCTATTTTCTTAAGAAGCGAACGATTGTCTGATCAAATTCTGCATGCTATTTTTACACAGGGAATGGCTGAAGGCGAAATAATTGAACGTCCTATTGATTTATATATTAATAGCTTTTATTGTTTAACCGACGGACTGTTCATTCAGCGCTTTTATTATGAACCAGAGTATTATGACCAAAAAATCCACGATGCTTGGACAATATTTTGGGAAGGCATACGTGCTAAATAGGCCCTGTAAAAAGGGCTTATTATTATGTAAGGAGGGATTAACATGGCTTGGATTTACCTTATTATCGCTGGTTTGCTCGAGATTGTATGGGCAATCGGCTTAAAATATTCACACGGATTTACTGAATTAACTCCAACAATCATTACGATCGTTACAATTGTCATCAGCTTTTATTTCTTTTCAAATGCCTTAAAAAAAATTGCTGTCGGAACAGCTTATGCAGTGTTCACTGGTATAGGAGCTGCTGGCACAGCGATACTCGGAATGACCGTTTTAGACGAAGGCACAAATATTGGAAAGATTTTATTTTTAGGATTAATGATCTTTGGAATCATCGGTTTAAAGTTAATTTCTACTGAAGAAACAGAAAGAGAGGAATCTTAACATGGCTTGGATTGCATTAATAGCTGCCGGTTTTTGCGAAGTGGGATTTGTGATTTTCTTAAAACTTTCAGATGGATTTAAGCGATTGTTTCCTTCGATTGGATTTATCCTTTTCGGTGCAGGAAGTTTTTATTTTCTCTCCTTAGCGCTAAAGGAAATACCTCTTGGAACAGCTTACGGTATATGGACGGGAGTAGGAGCTGCCGGAAGCGTACTTCTTGGCATGCTTTTCTTTCGCGAAGCAAAAGATATGCGTCGAATTCTATTCATTTTTTGTATTGTAGCAGGTGTAATCGGGCTTAAAATCACCGGATAAGGGTGTACTACTTCCCCTCTTTTCGTGCTATACTAAACTTGTAAACACTTTCAAAAAATAGGAGACGATGACAATGAACCTTGGGTTTGGAGAGATTGCCTTAATTGTATTTGTCGCTCTATTGCTTTTTGGTCCAAAGAAATTGCCGGAATTAGGAAAAGCTGCTGGAAAAACGTTAAAAGAGTTTAAAAACGCTACAAAAGGAATTATGGAAGACGACGAAAAAGAAAAAGCCCCTCCTAAATAAGAGGCTTATATCTCTTTTAAAAGCTGACTCAAACGTTTGAGTCAGCTTCTTTGTGGTGAGAATATACTGAAATTCGATTTCGACCGGTACGCTTTGCTTCATATAAAGCCTGATCTGCTTGATGAACAATTGAAATGGGCCTTATGTTTTCGGATGGAACGACTGTCATTATTCCAACGCTGATTGTGACACACTTAAACACTTCAGAAGCCTGGTGTACAATTCCACGTTGCTCCACTTGCTGTCTAATCGCTTCTGCCATTTTTATTGCTTCATATTGATTAGCTCGTGGAAGCAATATACCAAACTCTTCTCCTCCGTATCTTGCGACAAAAGCCGATTCGTCAAAGACAACGCTTTTAGCGATCTTCGCTACTTCTGTCACCGCTAAAAAGCGAAGGTCAAGAATAATAGTAGAATCTATTCTAATTGTATATATCATTAAAATGCTGCCTAATAGTCCGTAAGAACATCCGTAATAAATTAAGCGATACATTTTATACCGTTTTATTCCTTCTACTCTATAAATGATTTGCTCTCGAACTATACTTGCAGCAAACATGAAAGAAATAATTAATGTGATATTAAAAAGAAGTTGACTCACTCTATTCTTCTTCACCTCTTTCCAAAAGCTAAAACAAAAACCAATAGGCTTCTTAACTTACATATTGTTTATGGCCGCTTTTTTATAAGTAGTACTGTTTGATTTATCGAGCAGCACTATTTTTTCCTTCATTAAATAAAACTCTTATATACTCTATTTGTACATATCACCTTTTACCTTTTTTAAAATATTTATCCATTTTCTATTTTTTGTATTTCCCACTGAAAGGTAAGTAGTCGAACTGCAACAAAAATAAAAAAAGAGCGTCGATACAACGAGCGCTCTTTTTATTTATGGCGTAAAAATTCCCAAAGTCCTGGCGTTTTGGAAAAATCAAACGTCTTAACAGCGGAAAGAATTTTAATCTTTAAATCTTGCTTTACGTCTTCTCTCTCATGCAGCGAAAAACTTTGGACAGCTTTATTTAGTTTTGGTTCCAGCTTTTTTAGTAAACGCCTTGACGCCTCTTCATCTCCAGCTTTCACTTTATTTACAAGCTCATATAGAGTTTCCATTTCTTCACTTCTTTCTTAAGTCAGTTGTTAATTCTTCCACTTTTTCTTCAAGTCGCTTTATATTGTTTTCTACACGCAGTAATAAATAAAAAGAAAGGACAGCGGGAAATCCTACGTTTCCAACAAGTTGAAGCCACTGAGGATCAAACATATCTATCACTCACCTTCATAATTTTTTTCAACTTGCTTAGCGCACGTTGATAATGGTTAGACACCGCTTGCTGAGAAATAGAAAAATAAGCAGCGATTTCTTTATGAGTCCAGCGTTCAACAATAATCAAGTGCAGCATACACTGCTGCTTGGCCGTTAATTGGCGAAATGCATGATGAAGAATACGATTTTCAAGTTGATTTCCTAAAAATTCATGCTCCCATACAGCTCCGTCCTGTACTCCAAGCATATCTTCAACTGTTCGATTTCCATCTAGCGCAGCCGGCTGCTGCAGGCGAAGAGGAATATATGAACGCTCTTTTTCTTTTACACGCATAACATCTCTGGAATAATGTCTGCAAAGCTTGTTAATATAATGAAGCAATCTAATTTCGCTATAAAACTGATGAAATTCTTTGTTTAGAAGTCTTTGTTCTTTTGTATCATTTTTAACAACCGCTTTTTGTAATCGCTCATAGCGTTCTGGTGTCAAAAATGTATTCATTATATGAGTCTGAAGAGTTGCGCTGTGGTTTGTAAGAAATATATGAAAGGTACATTCTTTGTCGTGCCGCTTTTCTTGCTGCGAATAGAGCTGAGTCATTATGCAAATCTCCTCCTTTTTTTCTTATACTTATTAAAAAGGGAGAAAAGAGTAAAATAACAACACCGAAAACGAACGTTTGTTCTTATATAAATTTAACTATATTAGGTTTTTTATGTCAATATGATGAAAGGCTTATTAATGATTAAAATGACTCAGTAAAAAATAAAAAAAGAGATTGCGACATAACGAAATGAATCCAATCTAAAGAAAAACAAATCGGATACATGAGCTAAACCGCTTGTTATACCGCAGTTGATTTCCGTGCAAGGTTTCGCTTTCCGCGGGCGTCCGCTGAGCCTCCTCGTCGCTTGCGCTCCTGGGAGTCTCACCTATTCCGCTTTTCCCGCAGGAGTCTTCCCCTTGCCCTCCAGTCAACTGCTAGAAGGAACGAAACAGATGAAATCTACGCTCAGCATAACAAAAAAAACGAACCACTGATCAATATGTTTGATTAGTGGTTCGTTTTTCACTTCGGCTAAAATATTTTATCTAGGGCCTTTTTATTTCTTCTTCATGTAGAGATTATTCTTCTCCTAAAACGCGGTTAATACGTTTGCGAAGCATCGGCATTCCATTTCCACCCGCTTGGAAATGACGAAGCTGACCTTCTTTATCAAATACATAATATGCTGGTACATATTTATTTTCAAAAGCGTCTGTTAACTTATGCTCACTGTCTACGTAAATTGGCTGAGTAATATCATGTCCCATCGCCATTGCCTCAATAACACCCATATCTAAGTCATCTTCCGAACGAGGCATATGAACCGCTACAACATTCAATTGATCATCATACTCATCGCGAAGATCATTAACTTCAGGCATTGCTTCTTTACATAAATGGCAGCTTACTGACCAAAAGTGGATAAGCGTTGCTTTATCACCTACTAAATCTTCCTTTGTTACTTCGTCATTAATCCAAGATGTTGCTCCAGTTAATTCAGGCATTTGTTCACGTAATTTCATGTTAAAATCCTCCTCTAAACTAATTAAACTGAATATTCTGTATTTTATAATTAGAAAACTTTTTTTCTATTTTAATGGCAGCAGTAGAGGAATTTCTCCTCTACTCCACCGCTATTTATTAAAGTGTTTTTTGACCTGGTTTCCAGTTAGCTGGGCAAAGTCCGCCAGTTTGAAGAGCTTGAAGTACACGTAATGTTTCTTCTACGCTTCGGCCGATGTTGTTATGATTTACAACTGCGTATTGTAATTCACCTTCTGGATTAATAATAAATAATCCGCGAAGCGCTACGCCTTCTTCTTCAATTAACACGCCATAATCACGTGCTACTGCATGAGTTGGATCTGCAGCTAATGGATAATTCAAATCTCCAAGTCCATTATCTTTACGATCTGTGTTAATCCAAGCTAAGTGAGTATGAATTGTATCTGTAGAAACACCTACCACTTCAGCATCTAGATCTTCAAACTCTTCGTAGCGATCTGATAGAGCTGTGATTTCTGTCGGACATACGAATGTAAAGTCCATTGGATAGAAGAACAATACTGTCCATTTACCATTTTTCATATTTTCTTCTAAACTTACTTTTCCAAATTCCTTATTTGCAAGTACAGCTTCCATTTCGAAGCGTGGTGCTTGTTTTCCTACCATACGTTCTGCCATGTCAAAACCTCTCCTTGTACAATGTATTTCACAAGCTTATGCTTGTATGTATTATTTTTAATGTAATCAATGATACTTTCTATTTGATAATGATTATTAGTATCATTATAAACTAGTAATGACTATTGATTACATTCTTTATTATACACGAGCTATTATTATAGTCAATACTTTTTTATAATCATTTTAATCTAGGATTGATTATTGAATATTTTCCACTCTTTTTTATTCTCCCCCTTGATTAATCCTATGCATGCAGGGATGAATAAAGATAGAAGATACTAAAAAACTTCTCTCATTTCAACATATTTGCTTTTAAAGTGTGCTGCAGCAAGATGTCGAATCTCAATTATGCTCTTTATAACCACAATAAAAGAGAATGAGACATAACCATGAAAAAATCCGAACGAGCTTGATTCTCCATCAAGAATCAAGCTCGTTCGGATCTTCCTTCAACTAAACTATTTTGTCCCAGCCTCTTTTATTTATTTCTTATCATTTGGATATACTAGACCGATTTGCTCTCGCACTTTATCCATCACATGCATCGTTAGATACGAATTTTCATACGAATTTGTGTCCGATTCCATCTTTCCTTGCTTTAACAGCTCTACGAATTCATTTATTTCATAGTACATAGCAGGATAAGGCTGATCGACCGTTAACTCTTCTCTCCGTCCGTCATTGTATCGAATTTCTACCTTTTCAGCGGTATGTATTTTGTCAATAATCATACTGCCTTTTTCTCCTTGAATTTCACTTGGTAAATGCGAATTTGTAATCTTAGAATACATGATGACCGCGTCGCGATCTTCGTACTCTAAAGCAACTGATCCTTCTCCATCTACTCCAGATTCTAGCATATACGCCGTTGCCTTTATTTTATGAGGCCCTCCAAACAATGTAATCAGAGGATAAAGACAATATACACCTAAATCCATCAGTGAACCGTTGGCAAGCTCTGGCTTAAAGGCATTAAGCACGATACCTTCTTTGTATTTATCGTAACGAGAAGAATACTGACAGTAAGATGCCACGTATTTCCGAATTGGACCAACTTTATGTAAGTTCTCTTGAATCACTTTGAAGTTAGGAAGAAGGGTTGATTTCATCGCTTCCATTAGTAATACATTGTGATTTTTGGCTGTTTGAATCATGCGAGTTACTTCTGCTGCATTGGCTGCAAGCGGTTTTTCACACAGTACATGCTTGTTATTTTTCAAAAATAAGATAGCCTGTTCCGCATGATAAGCATTTGGAGTAGCAATATACACTGCATCAATTTCAGCACTCGCTGCCATTTCCTCTAAATCAGTAAATATATGAGGAATACCATATTTACCTGCAAATTCTTCTGCTTTTTCAATGGTTCGAGAATAAACAGCTGAAAGCTGAAAGTCGTCTACATACTGAGCTGATTCTAACAGTCGATCTGTTATCCAGTTTGTTCCTATTACGCCAAAACGAATCATCTTTTCATCTCCTTTTTATCATCTATGTTGTATTGTATCGTTTTTAAAAAGAAAAACGAAGAAATAATAAAAAATCTATATCATTTTCCATTGCTTTATATCTATTTTGTTCTATATAAAAAAACAGCTCACAACAAATGTAAGCTGTTTTTCAATATGACTCAAACGTAAGCCTATGCTTTCTCACCCACTACGGCAAAACGTTCGTTCACATAGTTTTTATTCTCTAACTCATCTATTAAAGCAATCGCATAATCAGCATAGCTAATATAGCTTTCATTTTGACTATTTGTGATCACATGATCTTTTCCTAATTGATAGGCTCCCGTGCGAGCACCTTCTGGGTCAAAAAAAGCGGCCGGGCTTAAATAAGTCCAAGCTATAGTTGATTTTTCTAGTTCTTTTAAACCTTTGCCCATATTTGAAGCCGTTGGATAATACGCTGCTGGAAAACCTTCTGTGCTCATTAAAGGCGTTGTTTTTTCTGCATCTACAAATAAACTTCCTGCTCCGCCCACTACTGCGAGTCGCGTTTGAACACCTTGAAATGCTTTAATAAGTGATTGTATAGACTCAACGTGCAGCTGTTCGCTTCCGGGAGGTGCATTAAATGCATCTACCACAGCATCGAACTGTTCAATGTCTTTTGAAGTAATGGCAAAAATATCTTTTTCAATTACGTTTGTTTGATTTTTTAGTTTAGCAGCATTTCGAACAATGGCTGTTACTTCATGCCCTCTCTTTTTTGCTTCTTTCATAATTAATTGACCTGCTTTTCCTGTTGCTCCAATAACGCCAATTTTCATTTTTTATTCTCTCCTTTTATTTTCATTGTAACCATAATGGTTACATATAACACAAAAAAATTTGAGCTTTTATAGCGCTTCTATTTCTTTTTAGCTCGTTGTAACCATTATAGTTACACATCATTCAATTTGTCAACCTCACTATTCATTTTTTTACGAGATAAAAGATTTTAGGGATCGCTAAAAATCCATAAAACAATAGCTTATTTACTATTTCAAAATACATCCATATTTTCAACTTATTTTTATCTCAGAGTACTTTTTTATGAAAAAAGGTTTCTTTTTTATAAAAAAGTGTTATAATAGGTATATTATTTCTTGTTCGGTGTTAACAAATAGAAAGACTTTCTTTAAAGTGATTCTTATTGAAATTGAGCAGAGATAGTAATATATTCGTGGATTTTCCACACAGGAGGTACTACAATGGTACAAGGTAAAGTAAAATGGTTTAATGCAGAAAAAGGTTTTGGATTCATCGAAGTAGAAGGACAAGACGACGTATTCGTACACTTCTCAGCTATCCAAGGCGAAGGTTTCAAATCACTTGAAGAAGGTCAAGAAGTTACATTTGAAATCGAAGATGGAGCTCGTGGACCACAAGCTGCTAACGTTCAAAAGTAATTAATTAAGAAGCTGTCACTAATGTGACAGCTTCTTTTTATGTCTATTTAACCAATTAAAATTTGATTTTCCTGCCAAAGGTTAGTCAAGTTCGTATCAGCGAGCCGCTGATGCGTCTCTTTTACGCTAAGCCAGCGATGCTTGTTGAAAACAAAGCGAGTTTCAGGAAGTTCAGTCCATATTTCCTGTACAGACTGGACATTTAATAGAACAAAATTTGCTTCGTTTCCTTCTTCCACTCCATACTTTTCTTTTCCAATCAGCCGGGCTGGTATACTTGTAATCATTCGGAGCAACTGCCGCTGATCATCCGGACTTCCCATATGTGCAGCATAGGCAGTTAGTAACCCTACTTGCAGCAAGTCTGCTTTTCCAAACGGATGAAAAGGATCGTTCACGTTATCAGATGCAGTAGCAATCGGAACCGCTGCTTTTTGTATGTCGCGAATGCGCGTTACGCCTCGTCTTACAATTCCTTTATCTTCTCTTCCCTGTAAATATAAATTAGAAGCAGGTAATGTGACAACTCCAATTTTCGCCTGTTTCAAAAGGTTTAAGATTTCTTTTACTTTTGCATCAGTCATTCCTGCAAGCGAACAAAGATGCCCCACTACCACTCTTCCTTCCATATTCAATTCAATTGTTCTATGAGCAATATTAATTATTGTATCAACAGACGGATCATCGCTTTCATCCACATGTAAGTCAAGAGGTTTATTATAGGCTTGAGCCAGCGAAAACAGAGCATCAATCTCTTTTTCTGGATTTCTAGCTAAATGAGGGCAGCCTCCAATCGCATCAATTTCAAGATCAAATGCTTGTTCAATTTTAGTCATCTTATACATATCATCAATGTCTAGGTTAGAGAATAGCGGAACAACCTGCACGTCCATATACGGGCTTAATTCATCTCTCACTTCGACAGCCGCTTGTAAACTTCGAAATAAACTATCTTCTTCCATGCTGCAGTCAAAATCAATATGTGTTCGAATCGTAGTCGTACCGTTAGCTAATGCCTGCAAAGCAGTTTTTAACATTCGCTGCTTAATTTCTTCTTCTGGAAATGCCGGCAGGCTGCTGCTGTAATTTTTAATAGCTTCTTGAAGAGTTCCAGATAGATTGGGCACTTGAGGAAGCGAATGAGCTTTATCTAAATGCATATGCATATCTACAAATCCTGGTAATAGCACACGCCCCTGTGCATCAAGTGACGTTTCTTTTCCTAACACGGCTGCGTGCAGCGGAAAAAACTCGTCACCTTCAAGATAACCGTTTTGTAAAACGATAGAAGTATACATTCCATTTGAAATTTTCACTTCAAAAAGAGCGTGATCGTGCATAATTGGCAAACGAACATTAATTAAGTGAAGCAACATAATTCCCTCCTCAATTTTTCAACTTCTTCATTTTTCAACTTCTTCATTTTTCATAGACCGCTTTATCCTTCTTTATCATTTATTGTTTAAAGCATTAATTCGCCAAATTTCGCAAATCACCTTCTCTTTAAAGGCCTTTATTTACAGAGAAAAAAGCGAGAACAAAAAAAGGAGCAGCGTCCCCACGCTGCTCATCAAAGAAAAAATGCTAGAAAATAGATAGAATGTACTTCCCATGGTTAAATGAGGGCTTACAGATAAAGCTTCAGTGAGTGATTTCATGCTTTGCATCGCTATTCTCCCCAGAAAGCAATGCAGATACAAGCAAAAAATTTCCACCACTCGCTCACACTGTAAATAGACACATAAGAAAAAGCCCAAACAAAGGCAGGTCTCTCAAATACAATGAGCAAAAACCTACCCGCCTGGGCTTTTATCCCTTCGGTGTCATATCCACTTCTTTTCAAAAATGAATATGTGAATCGCTTGGACCAAACTTTCTACTAACGTAAAAATGGGAACCTAGATTCACTTTTTACTCATAGTCCTATCATTTACGGTGATAAGGTAGAAACGTCTGAGCCATATTCTCAAACATATATGAGTGAACCGTATTTAGCTTTTTCTTGTCTACAAATATACTATAGGACTTTCTATAAGTCAACTATAAACGAATAATCTTTTTGATTAAATTATATATAGTTCGCCTTTTACAAAAGTTTACTTTTTAAAAAAGTTTGTTAAACTATCTAACACAGTAGTTGCATCTTCCTATAATACTGCTTATACTTCGAACTACTTACATTATCTATAAAGGTCTTCACTCTGTTGAAGACAAAAAGCGATCTAGGGTTCCGTTTAACACATGTTAAAGGCTGGTCCGAGAGAGAGCGTACGGAACGGTCCGTATACACGGAAGGATAAAAGCCTGGGAGAATGACATCATTCTCTCAGGCTTTTTTTTTAAGGAATCACTTATTTTGGCCGGTCTTTTTATGTATTTTTTCTCTTTTTCATCCACCAGCCTGCACCAACTATCACTCCGATTATGAGAATAACAAATATTAAACGATCAACATCATGCAAATATTTTTGGATTTTTTCAATATCTCCAAGTCCTCCTACATAGAGCAAAAAAACAAACCATGGAAAAATACCTAAGGTGCTGTATAAAACAAAGTCCCTAGATTTGATTTTACTAAGGCCTGCCAAATAGGTTATATAGTTTGCGATACTGATGGGGCGAGAAATCGTAATACTCCATTTTCCATATTTATGAAACCATTTCTGGGCACGCTTTATATTTTTTTCACCAAACCAGCGCTTGGTAATAGATTCAAACCTGTATCCCATAACGAACGGAATATAGTTGAATGCGATATAAATAACGGTATTGACAGCTGAAACAATAAGGATTTTCCATATTGAAAGCTGCAGCACCGAGCCAATGAGCAAAATCGATAGCGTACATGGAAAAGGAATTGCCGCAGCTTCGATTGCTGTAGCAATAAAGATGCCCATTATGCCTAAATTTTGTACAAACTCAATAAACCCTTGCACCTTTTTTCTCCTTTCAATCATACAAATTTCACGTTCTTTCATCATAACTCAAACTATTCAAAATTTCACGATTTCAAAGCAATTTTACTAGTAAAAAAAGCTCATATGCACCCGTTTGCTATATTTGATTATCTTCTATCATATGCAGTTCATAAATGAAGTAACGCAAAAAAAGAAAATAGCAGAAAAAAACTCTTTTATTAGTTGTAATAAAAGAGTCTTTTCTGTCTTGCTATCATTTAATTTTAGCAATAATTTTCCCTTTCACATGGCGTTTTGAAAGCTCTTCTAATGCACTTTGCACTTCTTTTAACGAGATGATGCGCTCAATCATCGGAGCTACTTTCTTCTCTGCTACTAATGCTAAAAGCTCATCGCCCATTTTTGCTAAATCCGCTTGTGCAATCATGTCATCGATGTGGTGTGCAGCATTTAAAACTACTTCATGATAAGAAATCACCTTTGTAAAAGGCTTTACTTTTGTATAATCAGGTGCACCAGCAATATGTGCTAAATGTCCTCTATAGGCAATCATATCTATAGAATCCGTTGCGTTCTTTGCGCTCACCGTGTCAAGCACAGCATCTACGCCGCGGCCATTTGTCAGCTCCAATACTTTTTCTACGACGTTTTTCTCGCGATAATCAATTACATAATCAGCTCCTAACGACTTCACATATTCATGGTTATGTGCTGAAGCTGTTGAGAAAACGATTTTTCCAGCTTTTTTAGCAAGCTGCACGCCAGGGTAGCGTAAATGATTGATTTTGAATGGTATCGCAGCTTTATTAGCATTTATAAATATCGATCCGTCTCTGAAGCGGCCAGAGCAAGGATTTTAACGCAGCCGGCCATGAGTCAGCACTTAGCTGCTTTAGAAGCTGAAATAGGCGAAGATTTATTTATCCGTGCACCGAGAAAGATGATTCCAACTGAAAAAGGCAAAGAACTGTACACGCGTATCGTCCCGTTAATTGAAAGTCTAGAAGCTGCTTCACTCCAATTAAAAATGAGCGCATCATCTCCCGACGCGCTGCCAGTCGTAAAAATTGGTTCTCCCATAGAGTATTTTACCGAACAAGCTTTAGGAAGAATAAAAGATGCAGGTATCCGCTGCTACAGCCAGTTTGGTATTGCTTCTGTTTTACTGGAAAAGATACAAAACGACGAAATTGATATTGCTATTACAACCCAAAGATTGCAAATACCAGGAGTCGAATATACGGTCATTGAAGAAGAAGAGTTTGTCTTAACCATCCCTCCTTCTTTTGAAATGACACCCAGTGAAAACATAGAGGATTTTTTATACAATCAGCGGTGGATCAGCTACGGTCTTGAACTTCCTATTATCAGGCGTTTTTGGCGGCAGCATTTTAAAAAACGGCCTGAAATTCAGCCTCATCATGTGATTCCAAATCTTCAAACGGTGTTAAAAGCCATTCAGCATCACATGGGAATCAGCCTGCTTCCCCGCTATTTGATTCAGGAAGCGCTCCGAGAAAAAAAGGTGAAAATCGAGCTTGAACATTTAGCGGTAAAAAATCAGATCTTTCTTGCTTATAAACTTAAGCATCGAGATCATCCAGTCATTCAAAAAACGATACGCTCGTTAAAAAAGAAGAGGTTGAGAAATAACGACATGAATCCATTCTAAAGACGAACAAATAGGATAACATGAGCGGAATCGCTTGTGACACCGCAATTGATTTCCATGCAAGGCATCGCTTTCCGGGGGCGGCCGCTGAGCCTCCTCGTCGCTTACGCTCCTGCGGAGTCTCACCTGTTCCGCTTTTCCCGCAGGAGTCTTTGCCTTGCCTTCTAATCAACTGCTAGAAGGAACGAAAACAGATGAAACCTCCGTTCACCATAGCAAAAAGAAACGAACCACTAATCAAACATCTTGATTAATGGTTCGTTTTTCAGCTCATCTAAAATCATTTTGTCCCAGTCTCTTCTTTTTTTGAGAGTTGCTGTGCTGAATCTACTCCTACTAAATCTAAAAAGAAAATAAAAATAGGAATACCAAGGATCAGCCCCCATACGCCCAAGAAATGTTCACCAAATACTAAAATGATAAACGTAATGAACGTTGGCAAGTTGGTTTTAGATGACATAAGCTTTGGATTTAATACGTAGCTTTCAAGTGCGTGAAGTACTACCACCATAATTAACACAGATAGTACTTTTACACCGCCTCCTAAACTGTAAGCGATTGTACAAAGCGGAATGAGTGAAACAAATACTCCAAGAACCGGCACTAGCCCTAGTAGAAAGACCATGACGCCAAGTGCAAGCAAATTAGGAAACCCTAACACCCACAGCGCAATAACGGATAAAATGCTGTTCACAAAAGCGATAATAAACTGAACTTCTATTACCTTGCCGAAGGAATTAACAAATTTTCTTCCCAAATAGCCCGCTTCTTTGAAAAACCAGCCCAGCCTGGATTGTTCCAGTTGGACAAATAATCGGTGAATCCGCGACTTTTCAAGTAAAAAGAATAGGCTTAACAAGAGTGCTAAGAAAACTTGTGCACTTACTTTTCCAATATTAGATAAATAGCTGTATACTAAATCAATATTCTGCTGAATATTTTCTGGTGATTTGAATCTCTTTAGATTATCGATAATATAGGTGACGAATGTATTATCAGGGGGGTGCTTGTAAAAATACATCAGCTTCTGTACAAGCTCAGTAACTTGCGTCATAATAACCGGGATATATACATACCCTACAATACCGAGGGCCCCAATCAGTGCGATATAGATGACGATGAGTATAAGCGTTGAATTAAGCGGAAGCTTTCTTCTTAGCGTTTGTTGAAAACGACCAATTAAAAAGGTAAAAATAAACGTAAATAACAGCAGCTGAAGCATACTTCTAATGCTGATAAGTAAAACTGTAATGATAATAAGCGTAATGATGCGAACAGTAAGTTTGTTGTGAAGCCAACTTCTTGCAATATTCATGAAACCTTCAATTCTCCTATCTCTCTTTTTCCCAAGTCATTTGTATACATATAAATAAAACGGATACGCTAGACGCTCATATCCGCTTTCGCTATATATAGTGTATCATTTAATATTCAAATTTTACTATGTTTCGGCACTTTTTAGTATGTCTTTATTTTCTCTCCGCTATTCTTTTTCATTTTCCCATACATTATGATAAATTAGCTTGTCTAAATCCCTTCTTTTTTCCCAGTTAGCTTGTTCTAAGATTGGTTTCTCAGGGTATTTATCTGTATAGCCAATTGACATGAGCGCTACGGGATCAATATGAGGAGGAATATGTAAAATGTCACGCACATCATTTTTCTTATAAAAACTTACCCATCCCATTGCCAGTCCTTCTGCATATGAAGCAAGCCACATATTTTGAATCGCACATGCAGTTGACATCATATCGGTTTCTGGAATTGAGTTTCTTCCGAGAACATGAGAACCACCTCTTGTTGGATCACACGTTACGCAAATAGTTAACGGCGCTTCTTTTAATCCTTGAATCTTTAGCTCTAAAAAATCTTCTTTCTTTTCACCTTCATAATGAATAGCCAGTGCTCTTCTCTCTTTATCTGCTGCCCAGGCAAGTTTATTTTTCACTTCTGTATCAGATACTAATATAAAATTCCAAGGCTGCATAAACCCGACGGAAGGCCCGCTGTGAGCAGCCTGTAAAATGTTATAAACCGTTTCATTAGGGATCTCATCAGACAAAAATGTTCGTACATCTCTTCTTCCGTAAATCGCTTTGTATACCGCTTGCTTTTCGTCGTTTGTAAACGAGTTCATTTTTTTCAACCTCCATTAAACTCTCTTTTTAACTATTTTTCTAAAAAACATTAAAAAAATGTGATCCAAACTTTATGTTTTCTCGTATTACTATATGAATCTATCATAAAGGAGGTTGCAAACATGTTCAACGACGTTTTAATGAACTTATTTAACGCAGTAAGCAGCATCATTAACACAATTGGATAATTTGATTGTACATATTTAGTAAGAGAGGAGGCATATTACATGCTTAACGAGGTACTTATGAACTTTTTTAACGCAGTAAGCAGTATCATCAACACAATCGGATAAAAAAAGCAAAAAGAAAAGGGTAACTGCCATTACCACCGTCTTTATGCTTTACTAGTTCAAAATCATATATTTTACAATAAAAAGAACTCTTTGTTTGGGAGTTCTTTTTACTTATCCTAACATGTTCCCTTTTATTTGTATATATGCCTTGCCCTTTCAACAGATTCACTTATATGTTGCAAGCATACACATAGGTCTGCAGCTCGTAGTGCAGTTCTTTTAAGTCTTCAGCTGCTTGAGTCAATAACTTCTTTCGCTGAGCTGTATACACATCTAGAATAGCTCTTTCTACTTTTACCTTTTCTTCATATAAAATATCTAACTTATCTTCATTTCCTTCAAGAGAAATAGGCTTTAACATAGCAAATTGATAAATGGGTTGTCCATAATCCAATTTTGTTAAAATAGAACCTACTAATACATCCTGCGAGCATTCATATACGAAGTTCAACAGCGTACTTAATTCTTCTAGACGAGAAATATCCAGCTCTGCATTTTCATTGATCACAGTCCCTATATATTGAAAGCACTCTTCTTCTAACTCATTATAAATAGTTGTGATGCGGTGCAATACTTCATTCAACTTCATAAAGTTCCCCCTTCACACACGCTTCTTGATACAACCATATGACAAAACTTGGTGTTTTATACTAACGAAAAAGCGAGGAATATAAACCTCGCTTTTTCTTTTTATCGATACATACTGGCAATGTCTTCAATAAACATAAGCGGTTCTTCTTCTGTTAGTTGTTTAATTGGAGAATAATCCTCTCCCCCAAAACTTTGATCTATGTCTTCAATAAACGAAGAAACTTCTTCTGACCCTTCACGATTAGCCGGCACTTCGTATTTCTGTAATTCTGTACGGTGCACGACAGATAAAATATGGCGAGGAAATTGCTGCTTCGTTTTTCCAAAACAATATACCGGCTTGTGTTTCAAAAAGCGTTCTACTTCCTCTTGCCGGTTATAAATGCTTCCATGATCACCCCAAGCTACCACAACCAGTTCAGCATCTTCCACTGCTTTTTGAATATATTCACCTGTTCTTGTTCCAACAGCTTCTTCTTTTGAAAGCATGCGTAAAAACGAAACATGGTCGGTTTGATAGCTGAATAAATAAACGATTTCTAAGACTCCAAATCCCCACTTTTGCGCCAGTTCTATGCATTTGGATACTGCCGTATCGTCGCTGTATTCATACGTATTTTCTGGAAATGATAAAATAAACGTAAGTTTACGTTCGTTTACTTCACTCCATTTGCATAATAGAGAGTATTTGTATGTGCCTGTTTCATCAAAAATAACTTCTTTTTTCACTACTTCCATCCCCCTGCCTTCTTACAATCTTGTTACTTATCTATTGCAAATGAGCTAAGCAGTAATCGTAACCTTGACTGTTAAAAGTTTTATTTTATATGTATTTCAAAATCATGCCTTCATGACAACTTTTCTGCCATTTTTTCAAAAAGCAATTTTTTCTTCTATACATGCTTTTTACAGCTAGTGAACATTCACATATACATCTTTCCTCTTTTCAGACCTTCAGTCAAAATAGATAAAATCACAAGAATGGTCTATAATAAAGAAATAACCAATGACTTTTTCACTCATGTTTTTGACAGTTACGGATTTTTTCTCAGCAGGTATGTTCAAAACTGATTCTCTGAGAAAATAGAAGATAAATTTGTGTAAAGAAAGGATTTTGTAAATGGCTACTACACACACATTTACAAGAGGAGAAGAAATTGCAAATGCGATTACACACGGCGTTGGAGCCGTACTCAGCATTGTAGGATTAACGCTTTTAATCGTACTTTCTTCGTTAGAAGGAACTCCTTGGCATGTTATCAGTTTTACTATTTACGGAGTAACCATGCTGCTTCTCTATGTCTCCTCTACGCTTGTCCATAGCTTTCCGGAAGGTAAGGTAAAAGATCTTTTTGAGATATTTGACCACTCTTCTATTTATTTGTTTATTGCCGGTACGTACACTCCATTTTTATTTATCGCAGTAAAAGGAACCACCGGCTGGACACTTTTTGGAATTGTATGGGGTATCGCTCTTGCAGGAATTGTATTCAAAGCTTTTTTTGTGAAGAAATTCCTTTTTATTTCCACCATTCTTTACGTATTTATGGGATGGATGATTGTGTTTGCGTGGGATTCGTTAACTCAAAACATTGCCCATCAAGGAATTGTCCTTCTCGTAGTTGGAGGCGTGTTGTATACAATCGGAGCCGTTTTTTACGTATGGCGAGGATTTCGTTTTCATCATATGATTTGGCATATGTTTGTTCTTGGCGGGACCATACTCCACTTTTTAGCAATCATTTTATATGTATTGCCTATAACCAACTAAAAAAGGGCCTTTTGGCCCTTTTTTAGTTGGTTATAGAATTCCTTACCACAGTTTTGCCATTTGAGTCGCAAGCGTATAGACTCCTAGCACAGCCATAATAACGACCACAAAACCGCCAAAAACGGTAAGCCAAGTTGGATGCTTGTAATCGCCTACTATCTTCTTTTTATACGCCGCTATAAGCATTGTTCCGAGTGTAATAGGTAAGATTAACCCATTTAATGCTCCAGCTAAAATAAGCAGAGTGACCGGCTGACCAATCGTTAAGAAAACCAGGGTTGAAATCGTAATAAATGCAATAATAATCCAGTTTTCATATTTCTCAATCCTTTTACTGAAGGATTTAATAAAGGAAACCGATGTATATGCCGAACCAATAACTGAAGTGATAGCCGCTGCTGCCATGACGATACCGAATAATTTATAGCCAATATCCCCTGCGGCTAACTGAAAAACAGAGGCTGGTGGATTATCAGGATTCAGTTTTAATCCTTGACTCAACACACCTAATGTCGCTAAAAATAGAAAAATTCGAATGATCGAAGCAATTGTAATACCGGATACCGCCCCTCTTGTTACTTCAGGAATCGCGGCTTTTCCTTTGATTCCTGCATCTAATAAACGATGACCTCCTGCAAATGTAATGTATCCTCCTACCGTTCCTCCTACAAGAGTAACAATCGCCATTACGTCAATGTGATCCGGCCAAAATGTTTTAGATACCGCTTCTCCTACTGGCGGAGCGGAAGAAACCGCAACATAAACCATTAAAATAATTAATATTCCGCCCATTAATTGAGCAAAACGATCCATTAATTTTCCGGCTTCTTTGACTAAAAAAATTGCGATAGAAATGATAGCTGTAATGACTGCACCTGCTTTAGGAGAAATACCAAATAGGGCATTGAAACCAAGACCCGCTCCTCCTACGTTTCCAATATTAAATGCTAAGCCTCCGATTACAATTAAAATAGCAATAAATAAGCCGAGACCTGGCAAAACATTGTTAGCGATATCCTGTGCTCTTTTTTCTGAAACGGCAATAATACGCCATACGTTTAGCTGAACGCCAATGTCTAATAAAATCGACAGTAAAATGACAAAACCAAAACTTGCGGCGAGAGCTTGTGTAAAGACCGTTGTTTGAGTTAAAAAACCTGGCCCCACTGCTGAAGTAGCCATTAAAAATGCTGCTCCGAGCAGCACGCTCCAGTTGCGTTCTTTTTTCATGATGTCACCTCATTGTGGTTGAATAATGATTTGTTCTTCTTTTAGCTTGTCACAAATAGCTTTGGCAAATTCAACAGCATGTGCACCGTCTCCATGAATACAAACGGTATCTGCTTGAATGGAAATCTCTTCATTTTGCACAGTGAATACTTTCTTTTCTTTAACCATTTTAATTACTTGAGAGATAGCCGCTTCTTCACCTTGAATCACGGCGTTTTCAACGTTTCTCGGCGTCAGCATGCCGTTTTGTTGATAGGTTCGATCTGCAAATACTTCCTGAGACGTACGCAAGCCGATTTCGTTTCCGGCTTTAATCAATTCACTTCCAGCAAGACCATATAGAATAGCTTCCTCACTGACATTATAAACAGCTTCAGCAATAGCTTTAGCTATGTCTCGGTCCCCTGCAGCCATATTATATAAAGCGCCATGAGGTTTCACATGATGAAGGGTCCCTCCTTCTGCACGTATAAAAGCTGAAAGAGCCCCCATTTGATACACCATTAAATCATAAGCTTCTCGAGGCGTAATTTTCATATATCTACGTCCAAATCCAGCTAAATCTTGCAATCCGGGGTGCGCGCCAATCGCCACATTTTCACTCAAAGCCAGCTTTACTGTTTCTCTCATAACCGAAGGATCTCCGGCATGAAAGCCACATGCAATGTTTGCTGATGTTACATAGCGTAAAATCTCTTTATCATTTCCTAATTTATAGTTTCCAAAACTCTCCCCTAAGTCACAGTTCAAATCAACGGTAGCCATTTTTTTCCCCCTATATTTTCATTCGAAGTGCTCTTTTAATATGATTTATTTTCTTTTCCTGCTCCATATATAAATGCTGAGCTTCATCCAGTGAAACGAATTGAAAAGAAACCTTTTTCCCTGGAGAAACTTGCGCCAGCGCCGAAAAATCGGCAGTTGCTACCTGGCCGATTCTAGGATATCCTCCTGTCGTTTGATGATCTGCTAATAAAACAATGGGCTGTCCTTCTTTTGGTACTTGAATTGTACCGAACGTTACAGCGCTAGAAAGCAGCTCTTTTTCCTGCTCAAGAACTAGTTTCTTCCCTTTTAGCCTATAGCCCATTCGGTCAGATTGCGGCGTAACGTCAAATTTTTGATTAAAGAAATGTTGTTGACTTTCTTTCGTAAACCAATCAAATTCTGCACCTTTCATCGTGCGGATAATAGGCGTCTCGTATGAAGGAAGAAGTTTAGGGTGAATCGTCCAAAAAGCCTGCCGAAAAGAGCGGTCCGTTTGCTTTTTCACCAGTTTCTTTATAATTGCTTCCCCTATTTCTGTAGGAGGGTGGCTTAATACTTCGTCTCCTGACTGTAATGCTTTACCGTGCAGCCCGCCTATCCGAGCGCGAAGTGAAGTAGATGTACTTCCCATAACTGCAGGAACATTAAAAGCACCGGAAACCGATAGATAAGAACGGCACCCTAAAGTCGGAACACCAAACTGCAGCACGCTCCCTTTTTTCACATATAAAGGTCGCCACATCTTTACGGCTTCATCATTAACAGTTGGCGATAAATCCCCTCCTGTCAGGGCAATCAAAGCATCTTGCTGAAATTCAATTCTTGGTCCCATTAACGTAATTTCAATAACCGGCTGATTTTCTTGATTTCCTACTAATAAGTTGGCAATCCTTAAAGCAACTTTGTCCATTGCTCCGCTGACAATCATGCCATCCTTTTGATATCCATGTCTGCCGATATCTTGAATCGTTGTTAATAAACCGGGACGTATCACTTTAATACTCATCTTCATTCACCTCCTTTTGTGTTTCATATTCCGTTTCAGAAATGGAAACAAATCGGATGCAATCACCTGCTTGAAGCAAGCTTGGCGAGTCTTTTTCTGGGTCAAATAGCGTAAGAGGAGTGCGCCCAATTAACTGCCATCCCCCAGGTGTCTCGATTGGGTACACGCCGGTTTGCATTCCTGCGATGCCAACTGACCCTTTTGGGATGCTGTTTCTCGGTGATTCTTTTCTTGGAGTCGCAATTTCTTCGCTCATCCCTCCCAAGTAAGGAAAACCAGGAGCAAAGCCTATCATATACACCAAATATTCTCCGTTTGTATGAATGGAGATAACTTCATCAGGCGTTAATGAATGAAAAGCAGCTACCCTTTCTAAGTCCGGGCCGTACTTTCCTCCGTAACACACCGGAATTTCAATTTGTCTAGCGACCGCTTCAGATTTTTCTTCCTGGCGGAAAAGCAGTTCTTCAATATATGTAGATATTACTGTGTAAGGATTTCTTCTTCCTTTTTCACTCATTATCCATGGATCATAATAAATTGTAACTGTTGTAAAAGCCGGCACATATTCAATCATCCCTTTACATAATGATTGCTCTAGCACCTCAGTAAATTGCTGAATACGTTTATGTATGCTGAAATTAATTTCGTCTCCAAATGAAACGACAATGCCGCTGTCACCAAGAGGATAAAGTCGATAATCGTTACTCATTCCGTCTCCTCCTTTTTACTTAGTATTGTTTGAGCAGCTCCCTTTAATGCTGTAGTTAGACACATTCATTAGAATTACTAATGGAATTTATGTTTTTAAATAACAAATCCTTATATATCTAATAAAAAAAAGGACAATAAATCCCTATCCTGTATGGATAATATTATACAAATATAAAATAATCTTATGTTCTACTAAAACAAACTCCAAAGAAAAATTCAACCTTTTTAAAATTTTATCCTCAAAAGGATTACGTTTTTTCAGCTTTCTCATAAAAAAACTGCTTTGTTTTTTATGCCAAAGCAGTTTTTTAGTAAACATGTACAAAAAGGAAAAACTCACGGGCAGTGAACTATTATATACCTCTGCGAGCAAAATCCACAAAACGAAACTTATCAAGACGATGACGTGATTCCGTATATTGAAAAAGGCTTGCATCTTCTAAATACACATAGTTTCTTACTACCACAATATGTTCATAGTCTTTTAAATCTAAGTAACACTTATCTTCGTCCGTCAGCTCGTCAACGGAAATTTCTTTTTTAGCAAAGCTTATTTTTAGCCCAAGATCTTTTTCTAAGTATTCATAAATAGAGCCTTTGCATATGTCTTTTGTGAGGTGAGGAACATACTTTTTATGAAAAAAATCTTTATCTAAAATAATTTTTTCTCCATCGATTTCACGCGCTCGAACTACTTTCCATATTAGATCTTTTTTCGTCGCCCCAAGCTGTTTGCACAGATCTTGATCGGCCTTGACTAATTCAAATTCTTTTACAATAGTAGTCGATGTATGTCCTAGCTTTTCCGCCACTTCTTTGAAGCTAACAAGTCCTGATACTGGAAAATCAAAGCGTGATACGTCTAATACAAATGAGCCTTTTCCTTTCATTTTTTGAATGTACCCATTTTGTGAAAGTAAATTTAACGCTTTCCGTATCGTTTCACGAGACGTTTGATACTGTTCAACAAGCTCATTTTCAGAAGGAAGTTTTGTATTAGGACGCCAGTCACCACGTTTAATTTTATCGACTAACTGTTCGTAAATGCTGATAAATTTATTTTCTTTCAATTGCCATCACCTATTTTACTTTCTATATATACCCAATTGTATAAAAAGAACGATAGATTGTCACCCATCGTTCTTTTTACTTTTTTCTCTATTTTTTTAAATGATACACGATTGATTCGTACGGCCGAAGCAAGACTCGCTTGAATTCCTTTGGTGAACCTTCGTAGTTAGACAGCAATATTTCACTATGATATCCTTCAAAAGTTATATCTTCTGGCAGTTCAAAAATCGTTTCGCTGCCGTAGAAATTGTTTATAACCAACAGCTTTTCATCTGCTCCATTTCGGATATAAGCAAAAATCTGCTCGTCTTCTCCAAGAATCAATTCATAGTTTCCATAGGTGATAATCTCGTACTGCTTGCGCAGTGCAATAAGCTTTTGATAAAAATAAAAAATTGAATCTTCATCATCTAGCGCTTTTTCTACATTAATTTCACGGTAGTTATCGGCTGGATTAATCCACGGCTTTCCTTTTGTAAAACCTGCATTTGGCTCATCGCTCCATTGCACCGGTGTCCGGGAATTATCTCTTGATTTATGTTTTAAAATCTCCAAAATTTCATTTTCGTCCATTCCTTGGGCACGTTTTATCTCATACACATTTAATGACTCCACATCTCTGTATTCATCAATAGAGGAAAATTTCGGATTTGTCATCCCTATTTCTTCCCCTTGATAGATATAAGGTGTTCCCTGCATCAGATGAATCGTTGCAGCGAGCATTTTAGCAGATTTATTATGATAGAGTTCGTCGTTTCCATAGCGTGAGACAACGCGAGGCTGATCATGGTTGCACCAAAATAATGCATTCCATCCTCCTCCTTTATTCATTTCCGTTTGCCAAGTTGATAGAATCTCTTTTAATTTAATAAAATCAAAATCTGCTAGCGCCCATTTTTCACCATTTGGATAATCAACTTTCAAATGGTGAAAATTAAACGTCATGCTAAGCTCGTGCCGGTCGGGATGAGAGTACTTAACACAGTGGTCAACGGTTGTTGACGACATTTCCCCAACGGTTATGCTATCGTATTTTGAAAAAACTTCTTGATTCATTTCTCTCATATACTCATGAACGCGAGGACCGTCGGTATAAAATTTCCGGCCATCTCCTGGAGCGATAGAACCATCATCATCTAAAAAGCGCTGATCTTTTGAAATTAAGTTAATAACGTCCAGACGAAATCCGTCTACTCCTTTTTCAAACCAAAACGTCATCATATCGTACACGCTGCGGCGCACACGCTCATTTTCCCAGTTCAAATCCGCTTGTGTGACATCAAACAAATGCAGATACGATTGTTCTGTCAGCTTATCATGCTCCCACGCGGATCCCCCAAATTTTGAAACCCAATTCGTTGGAGCACTTCCATCTTCTTTTTGATCTTTCCAAATATAAAAATCTCTGTAGGGGTTATCTTTCGATTTTTTAGCTTCTTGAAACCATTCATGTTCAGTTGACGTATGATTAACGACAATATCCATGATGATTTTAAGATTCCGCTTATGAGCTTCTGCTACTAAACGATCGAAGTCCTCCATTGTTCCGTATTCTTCTTGAATAACAAAATAATCACTTATATCATATCCATTATCCCGCTGCGGTGATTTATAAATTGGCGTTAGCCACACAACGTCTACCCCTAGCTTTTTCAAATAATCTAGCTTTTCAATAATGCCAGCTATATCACCCACGCCGTTTCCAGTCGTATCATAAAAACTTTTTGGATAAATTTGATAAACAACAGATTTTTTCCACCAAGGCTCTTGCATTTTTAACACCACCATTTAATTCTTAGAATTGTGTTGAAGCGAGTGTGTACCCGCGACCGTTGATGTAACGGTTGATTTTTTCTGCAGCTTTCCAAGCGTTAACGTTAAAAGAAATGGCACAACGATTACGATTACCATTCCAATAATAAAAGGCGGCCAGCTCTGTGGAACAATTGATAACGGAGCTGGTATACCACCAATTCCTACCGACGCTGCTTTCACCCCGGCTACAGATATAACAACACCGGCAATAGCTGAACCAATCACTGCAGAAATAAAAGCAAATCTAAAGCGCAAATTCACACCAAACATTGCAGGTTCCGTAATGCCAAGCCACGCTGAAATCCCTGACGTTAAAGATAATCCTTTTAATTTCTCATCATCTTTTGAAAGAACCATTATCGCGAAAGCCGCAGAGCCTTGTGCAATATTCGATAATGCTACCATTGGCCATAAGAACGTACTTCCTACGCTTCCAATCAGCTGTAAATCTACGGCCAAAAATGTATGGTGCATACCTGTAATAACAAGAGGAGCGTATAAGCCTCCGTATACAAGCCCTCCAATAAATGGAGCCGTTTTAAATAGCCATACAACTGCATCTGTAATAACATTTCCTATTGCGAATGTAATTGGACCAATTACAATAAAAGCGAGAAACCCTGTCACTAAAAGAGCAACAGGTGCTACAATCAAAAGTTGAAAACCATCAGGTATGCGTTTTCGTAAGAATAATTCGATTTTTGCCAGGACGAATGAAGCGACTAATACAGGTAAAACCTGTCCTTGATAGCCGACTTTCTCAACGTGCAGGCCAAATAAATTCCACGTATCGATACTTCCTTTTTTTAATGCTTCTCCGTAAGACCAAGCATTTAGCAAGTCAGGGTGTACAAGCATGAGCCCAAGGACAATTCCAAATAAAGGACTTCCTCCAAAACGGGTAACAGCTGACCACCCAATAAGAGCTGGCAAAAAGGCAAAAGCCGTATTCGCAATTAAATTAATCATGCTTGCGAAGTCTTTCCACTGTGTATGAACATCTACGATTGATTTATCATCGTAAAAAATTCCGGCTCCTGTTAGTACATTATTGATTCCCATCAATAAACCCGCGGTTACGATGGCCGGTAAAATAGGAATAAAAATGTCAGCTAATGTTTTTATTGCACGCTGCAGCGGATTTAAGTTTTTAGCCGCTTCGTTTTTTACTTCTTCTTTTGATAGTTCGCCTATACCTGTAAGCGCGACCATTTCTTTGTATACTTTATCAACCGTGCCTTGACCAATGACAACTTGAAACTGGCCGTTTGTAGAAAAAGATCCTTTTACTAATTCGTGCTCATCTAGCATACGTTGATTGACTTTACCTTCATCTTTTAAAACAAGTCGAAGGCGCGTTACACAATGCGTTGCAGCAGAGATATTTTCTTTTCCGCCAACGGCTTTTACAATGCGTTCAACCGATTCTCGATTCATGTCTTTTTTCCCCCTTGTTTCCGCTTTCATTTCACTCCTATATTCCTTATCCCCCGTATAAATCTCACCGCAAACCTGTATATACAAGCTTTATGTTTTTATTCTAACCTGTATATACAAGTTCGTCAACAAAAATAAAATTACTTCTTTTTCATTTCATGATATAGTCAAAAAGCAAAGTGTATGGAAGGAGATATTACAATGCTGCAAGTAAGATTAATGGGAACACAAGAAGAAATTAATAAAGCAATCAAACAATTTGAACAGAACTACCATATAGAACATCAGTCAAAAGAATATACGCGAAGCGCTAATCCAAAGTATCAGCGCAAAAAAGATACTCGTGTTTATCTTTCAATGCACCCTAAAAAATAATTTCTGATTTATTTCAGAGAAGAATAGTAGCTTTTACAAACTAAAGGATTTATATTATAATTTCAGTATTTACTATAACATCCGATTTGTATTTAGAAATCAGAAAGAGGCTTAAAAATGGCATATAACGACATATCTCTTAGAGAGAAAAGTATTGTGTTTATCGGCTTTATGGGGGTAGGAAAAACAACTATTGGAGAAATGGTTGCCAAAAAATTGTATAGAGATTTTGTTGATATAGATCAAGAAATCGAAAAAGAATTTAATATGCCTACTTCTCAGATTTTTAAAGAGCACGGTGAAACTTTCTTCAGACAAAAAGAAAAAGAAGTAATAAGTCGACTTTCACAGCAGCGCTTAAAAATCATTTCTTTAGGGGGAGGCGCTTTTTTACAAGAAGAAATTCAAGAGATTTGTTTATCTAACTGCATCGTATTCTTTTTAGATTTGTCTTGGGATTCTTGGAAAGAACGCATTAGTTTGATCATTGATAGCCGTCCTGTTTTACAAGGAAGAAGCTTAGAAGATGTTGAAAAGCTATTTTACGACCGTCAAGCTATCTATTCAAACCACCATTCAAAAGTTGAAACTGATAATTTAGATATCGAAGAAGTAGCTAACTACATCGTTGATTCATTAAAAACAGCTTGGGATATTTATCAACCTTAATGAAATAAAGGTTCGTTCCCTTAACAAGCCTTTACAAAAAAGGCGTAGCTTAATGCTACGCCTTTTTCATTCCTAATGGGAACTCATATAAAAATTGATAAAAAAGGCGATGGTGATTACATACATCATCCAATGAATTTCACGATGGCGTCCTGTAAACAGTTTAATCGCTGTGTATGAAATGAATCCGAATGCTAACCCTTCTGCAATGCTGTAGGTTAACGGCATCATGACAATTGTTAAGAAAGCGGGAACAACCTCAGTAAAATCGTCGAAGTTAACGTTTCGAATGTCACTTAGCATAAGTGAACCAATAATAATGAGTGCTGGAGCAGTAGCAACGCTTGGGATAAATTGAATAAGCGGTGCAAAAAATAAGGTAAATATAAATAAGATGGCAACCGTTAATGCCTTTAAGCCGGTACGTCCTCCTTCTGCAATACCTGTTGCATTTTCAATATACGTATTTAACGCAGTGCTTCCAAAAATAGCACTCGCCATTGTACCGATTGAATCTGCTGCAAGCGCACGATTTAAACCTGGAATTTTACCGTTTTTATCTACTAGGTTTGCTTTTTTAGATAGTCCAATCAATGTCGCCAGCGTATCAAATAATTCTACGATGGTAAAAGAAAATACAACTGAAAAAATGCCATAGGCAACTGCACCCTTTAAATCCATTTGAAAAAATGTTTCTCCGACGCTTGGTGGCGTAGCTGAAAAGACGTCTTTCACCGAATGAGGAACTGCTTGTACTCCTACAATCATCGCTAATATTGTCGTAGCAAAAATACTTATAATAAGAGCGCCTTTTACATTTTTAGCCATCAGTACAGCTGCTAATATCAGCCCAAAAATAGCAAGTAAGGGACCTTTATCCATTACATTTCCAAGCCCTACAAAAGTAGACTCGTTTGCCACAACTAATCCAGCGTTTTTCAAACCGATAAACGCAACAAAAAGACCAATTCCAACTGCTATGGAAGACTTTAATACGTTCGGAATGGCATCAATAATCTTTCCGCGTATTCCTGTTACTGTTAAAACAAAAAATAAGACCCCGGATATAAAAACTGCACCAAGTGCCGTTTGCCATGACAATCCTTGTCCTAATACGACTGAATACGTAAAAAACGCATTTAAACCCATCCCTGGACCGGTTACAATCGGGAAGTTTGCCCATAGAGCCATCAGTAACGTACTAAATACAATGGCATAAATGGTAGCTGCAAGAGCCGCTTCTCGGGGGATACCCGCGTCAGACATGATAATGGGATTGACAATTACCATATAACTGACCGTCATAAAAGTTGTAAGTCCTGCTAGTATTTCTTGTTTTGGTGTTGTGTTGCGCTCTGATAGTTTAAACAAGCGCTCTAATATTCCGTTACGCTCCAACACGCGCGCCTCCCTACTTCTCAAAAAAAATAAAAAATCCTACCTATTCAAATGCCCTAAAAAGGACACGATTTAGGAGGATTTTACGTTTCAAAGTAAAATCTTTTGTCCTATTATAGTCTTAATTTGTAGATATGCAAAGGTGGAAAACGCTATCATTATAAAAATTTTTATCTTCCGTCAGTTTGGAATTTTGAAAATTTATTTCTTCTATCCCTTTAGTCTGTGCAAGAGTGCTGTTTTTAATCGTTTATACAAAAAAGAAATTGAGATATGACTAAATCAATCCATTCTAAAGACAAATAAATGGAATAACCGCAGGAGTCTACGCCTTGTCCTCCAATCAACAGCTAGAAGCAACTAAACAGATGAAACCTACGTTCACCTTGACAACAAAAAACTCGAATTATTAATCAATAACTCCCATTAATAATTCGAGTTTTACTTTTGTTAAAATACTTTTATTCCAGCCTCTTCTTTGTTTTACATCTTATGAAATCAAAAGTGGAATTCTTTTTAAAAGACGATCAATCGAATGATTTGCTTCTTTCAGCACAATTCCTTGGTCAATGGTTTTTAACACGCGGTTCTCCATCACAATTTCTCCATCAACCATCGTTAGTTCTACATCTCCTCGCGTGGCTGAATACACGACTCTAGAAATAGGATCTACGCCGTAAGATGGAAAGGTATGAAGCTGATTTAAATTTAAAATAGCAAGATCCGCTTTTTTCCCAACCTCTAAACTTCCAATTTCTTTTTCAAGCCCAACTGCTTTCGCTCCGCCGATTGTAGCCATTTCGAGCACGTGCTTTGCATTCATGGCCGTTGGTCCGTACGAGGGTTTATGAATCGTAGCGGCCAGCCTCATTTCGTTGAACATATCCAAATTATTATTACAAGGAGCGCCATCAGCTCCAAGACTTAAAAATACACCTTGCTCTAATAAACTGGGCACATCTGCGATTCCCGATGCAAGTTTTAAGTTTGAGCCTGGGCAATGACTGACTTTTACTCCTTGATTCTTAATAATTTGCTTTTCTTGATCGTTTAGCCACACACAGTGCGCTAAAATAAGGCGCTCATTAGCTAATTCTAAATGATCTAAGTACATGATATTTCTCATACCGGTTTCAGCTTCTACGATGCGAATTTCTTCTTGATTCTCAGAAGCATGAGTATGGACATGAACATTATAGGCAGCTGATAAATGGCTCACTTCACGCAGCAAATCTTCCGTACACGACAGCACAAATCTTGGGGAGAATGCGTATCGAATACGACCGTTATTTGAATTATGCCATTTTTCAAGCAGCTCTACACTTTCTTTGATCGAGTCAGCCGTTGTCTCCTGCAGAGCTTTTGGCAGATCGTCGCCTTTTTTATCCATCATTACTTTTCCTGCAAGAGCTCGGATTCCGCTTTGAGATATAGCTTGAAAAGCAGAGTCCGTATGATGAACAGTTTCCATATCTACAATTGTTGTAGTCCCGCTTTGAATGAGTTCGCCGATCCCTAAGAGTGCTGAATAGTAGATAGATTCCTCATCATGCGAAGCTTCAAGCGGCCATATTTTCTTCTTTAGCCAGTCTAGCAGCTCTAGGTCATCTGCTTGCCCTCTAAAAAGCGTTTGACATAAATGAATATGAGTATGTATAAAGCCAGGCACAATCGTTTTATTTGCTGCGTCAATGACTTTATCTACCTTTTCCGGATGCAGATTTTTTCCGATGGCTGCAATACGATTTCCCACAATATAAAGGTCACCGTAAATAATATCGTTCTTCTCATTCATCGTAATAATCTCTGCATTTTTAATTAATGTGTGCGTCATACCTTCTTTCCCCTCTTTCGTAACATCTATCTATTTCTAGCTCAAGCCGAACACTAACATCTTCAAGCAATCTTTCTTACACTGGTCTTAAACATATATGGTGCATGCTCTGAGTTGAATAAGTGTAGATAACCCCATACGCGATAGAGAGTTTGGGTAAAAAAAATTCCTAGCTGATTATACAGCTAGGAGGTTGGATTTATGATAAAATCCCAAGTCCCTTTTTCAAGAGGTTATACGAAATCGCAGGAGAATAATGTGATCTTGTATATATAATATGGTGTTTCCAATCTACATACCAGCTTTTTGTCAGAAGTTCTAACATGGTTTTTTTATTCTTTTTCATTATGTGACTTTTCTTAACACCCTTAATTTTCATGTTATGCAATTTATTTTCGTTTCTTCTATGTAATATTGCCTAAAAATAAAGAATCTATCTTCTGTTTCTATACAAAACAGAAAAGTTATTTTATGATTTGTATGATTAAAAAACTACAAATCTATATTTTAGGGGTGATTAACTTGGAAAAAATAAATGTTGGCTGTCGTTTTACGCTTTCCGTTATGAGCGATAACTTCATCGATATTATTTTAAGCGCACTAAACGAAGTGGATATGTCTAAAGTTCAGCGAAAAACGGACCGTGTTAGTACGTTTATTGAAGGAACTGCCAAAGATGTATTTGAAATTGTTCAAGCCGTTTATAAAAGTGCTGGAAAATCAGAAAAGCATATTGTGCTGAATGCCACGTTCTCAACAGGGCGTCACGAAGAATATTTCGAAGAAAGAAAAATAAAACCAAAAGAAAACACGCCTTCAAACCAACAGCTTTGTGCTTCGTTCCCTGTATCCACTCAATTTTCTTTGTATCCATTAGATACGCCACATTATGTAGACATCATCGAAAGCGGAATTGGCGCAGTTAAACAACAGGGAGTATTTGCCGAAATCGTGCCTTTTGCAACAGCTTTAGAAGGAGATGTGGACAAAGTATTCGCTTCGTTATACGAATGTTTTATGAAATCTGTACAGCAAGCTCGTGTCGTGATGACAGTTAATATGTCAGCACACAGTCCTTCTTCAAAACGATAAATTACTTCTTATCTATTTATAAAGATAGAGTACTAGAAAGGATTTATATAAATATGGCTACAAAAAGAACATTTTTTTCTTTTTCCCTGATAGGTGCATTATTATGTCTATTAGTCGTACCAAACTCTGTTCAGGCTAGTGAAAAACCTGCTCGTTTAACGGTTGCTTCTTACACGCAGTTCTTGAAAGCGCAAAGTGATAAAAGTTCACTGTATGAATTTTCAAAACTGTCGCGTCAGCAAAAACAAAAAGTTGTACAATCACTGAGGGATCCCTCTCTGTTAAAAATGAATATTGAAGAGAGCAGTGGCACGGTCGAAGCTGCAAGTACAGCAGCATACGGAGCAAGAACGGCTTCACCTTTATTCAAAACAGCAGCTTATACGGCTTCTTATAAAGCGGCGGGATTTACAACAACAAAACTAACGGTGTATGTAGACTATTACACGAAAAGCTCATCGGTGACTTCAGTCAAAAGTGTACGAGGTGTGGTCACAAAAAATGTAAACCCCCTTGTGTCTATTTCAAAAAAGAGCTCAAAATCTTGGGTGCAAAATAATCGAGCCTACGGGCGAATTGACTGGCAGTGGAAGGTTGCAGCTAAAAATGCTGGAATCAAAAGACAAACCGCTTATGGTACGGCTTCTGGCGCTTCTGGCGGGTCTACAGCTACAGTCAATTGATAATGAGGAATAAACGATGAAAAAAATGATGTGGTGGATTGTTGGTATTACGGCCGGGGTACTTTTACTAGGAATTCTGGTAGGTTATTTATCATTTTACAGCATATAAAAACAGCAGGCGGAATTACCTGCTGTTTTTTTATCTAAACGTTATATTCTTGTCATAAAATTAAAACCTCCACTTACAGTGTCTAAGTGACTGTAAGAAGAGGTTGGGATCACAATTGTTAGTAAGCCTGGTCTCTTCTCATCTTTCAAGCACTGCTTGTGGGAGTTGGCACGGTTCTATAAAGTCCGTTGCCGAGGTTTCACAGGGCCTATCCCTCCGCCTCTCTTGATAAGAAGTTTGTCGAATTTTGTTGATAATTGTTGATAAGATAAATATTATGTTACATGCTGCACAAACAGATGTCAACTACTTTTCAGAAAATTGTTTTCCCTCTAAAACTATGATATCGCTACCATTACTATGACAACTAGGTTACAAATATATAATTTTTTTATTACGCTTTTACAGCTGACTTTTTCTCAAAAGAAGTAATAGCCTCATCTAGCATACGAATGCCTTCATCTATCTGTTCTTTTGTTACAGTAAGCGGAGGTACCATGCGAATAACTTCACTTGCATTTCCGCAAAAATAAAATAATACGCCTTTTTCTAAAGCTAAGTCCAAAATCTCGAATAAGGCGTCTCCATCTCCTTCTCCCGTATGCGGATTAACAATTTCAATTCCAATCATAAGTCCTAAACCACGGATATCCCCAATAACTGAATGTTTCTCCTTTAAAAGATGCAGCTGCTCTAATGCATAAGCGCCCATTTTTTTCGTGTTATCCAGCAGCTGTTCTTCTTTCATCACTTCAAGAGTTGCAAGAGCTGCTGAACATCCAATAGGATTTCCTCCAAATGTTGTACTATGTGTGCCAAGAGGCCACTGCTTCATTAATTCTTGAGAAGCTACCGTTGCACTAAGCGGAATTCCAGAAGCAATTCCTTTTGCTATAGCCATAATATCTGGTACGACATCAAACGTTTGTCCAGCAAACCATTCACCGGTACGGCCAAACCCTGTTTGCACTTCATCGAAAATAAGTAATATTCCGTGACGATCACAAATCTCTCTTAACTTCTTCATCCAATTTTTCGGAGGGATAATATAGCCGCCTTCTCCTAATACTGGTTCCAAAATAACGGCAGCCACTTCTTCAGGCGTGACTTGGTGCTTAAAGAGTATTTCAAAATCTTTTTCAAGCTTTTCAGTAAAGTATACATCGCTGTCTAGCTCCGCAGGGCACTCTTTTGGATTGGCATATGGAATTTGATACGTCAGTCCCGAAGGCTGCTGAAATTGTCTATACTTGCTTTTCGATGTTGTAACACTTAAAGCTCCCATCGAGCGGCCATGAAAACACCCTAAAAAAGAAATAACATACGGACGCTTTGTGACATGTCTTGCTAATTTCAAGGCTCCTTCAATTGCTTCGGTGCCACTATTTCCAAAGAAAAAGCAGTCTAAATTGCCCGGCGTTACTTTTCCTAACTCATCGGCTAACTTTAATATCGATTCGTACATAATGACACCTGAAGGACCGTGCAATAATTGATCTGCTCCGTCTTTGATTGCTTTTACTACTTTCGGATGTCTGTGTCCTACATTTGTCGTAGCGATTCCGGAAGTGAAATCGAGATATTCTTTACCATCCAATCCATAATAATAGCATCCTTCTTCTTTCACAACGGGCAAATTCGGATGGTCTTTAGCCATGGTCGGTGCTAGCAATTCAGGCATTCTTTCAAATAAGTGACTCCAATCTTTTGACATACTACATCCTCCTTGAAATTATACAAATCAATTAATCTTATTCCGAAATATAGTTACTTATTAAACAATATTAGGAAATTCAGTTATACTAAACGCTTTAATAGAATAGTAATAAAGCTTATTTTACTATGCATTTTTATTAAAATCAATTGTATAAATATTTATATATAAAATTAATATGCGGGGTCTTATCCCTTCCGCTTTTCCCGCAGGAGTCTTCACCTTTCCCTCCAATCAACTGCTAGAATCACTTACATATATGAAAGCTACGTTCACCATAACCATATAAAAATCCGAACGATTAATCGTTCGGATTTCCCCTCAACTAAAATACTACTGTCACAGCCTCTTTAAGTATATTTATTCAAGATGTTTGGCATCATTGATCGTTTCAAGACGCCATTTTCCACTTTCATAAGCAAAAGTTGTAATCGATGTATTTTGTAAAATAGTAGTCCCTGTTCCTTGCTCTCCGCTTGTTACATGATGAATGAATGTATTAATTGCCGCCCCGTGACTAACAACTGCTACTTTCTTTCCGATAGATTTCTTCATAATTTCCGTTAACCGCTGAACCATCCGTTCTTGAGCGGCTTCGAGTGTTTCAATACTATATAAAGGTTCTTCTCCCCAATTTGTTGCATAGTTTGGCACAAGCTCATGCAGAACTTCTACGTTCTTTGATTCTAGTTCTCCAAAAGAGCGCTCACGCAGCTGCTCACAAACCTCAACTTTCTCTACTTTAGCAGCTGCTGCAATTTCCCTAGCCGTCTCCTGCGCACGAAGCAAATCGCTTGTATAGATTACATCAATATGGATATCTCGAAAACGTTCCGCTACGCGTTTAGCTTGTTGCTTTCCCGCTTCGTTGAGCGGAATATCAGCATGCCCTTGAATAAGTTTGTTTTTATTCCAATCCGTTTGGCCGTGTCTAATTAAGTAAAGCATCGTAATCCCCCTTTAATCCCGTTTTAGAAATTGATAGACAGCTTTATCAACCTCTGAGCTTTCATGTAAATCTGAATGTGCTTCATGAAACGTTTGAAGATGAATGTGTTCGGTAAACTCTTGCAGTCCGTACGCACTTTCTACTGTTACCACTCCATCTGTCCTATCTCCCACGTCTCCTGCTCCTGAAAAAACGTCGATTTCTTTTGAGAAATCTTGACGACTTTCGTACAGCTTGTTTAACGCTATAGAGTGAAAAGCTAAATCACGAGCACCCATAGATTCAATATGATTGCGTGCATGAGGGTACATCTCCATTAATTCCTGATAATCTAATCCTTGAATTGGTGATCCTAATGTAACTAACTTTTGAATATATTGAGGGTTAGCCAAACTAACAGCTGCTGCTGTTACTCCTCCCATACTATGTCCAACTAAATCAACAGAAGATGCTTTATATGTATCACGTACATCTTGCATAATAGCTTCAATCCATTTTTGCTGCTGTGCAATACTGGCATCTGGCTTTTTAAAGACGATATGAATAAGCGGAAGTTTTCCCTCTTTTGCTTTCATAATATGCTTCCACTGAATAGCTCCATCTTTTTGAACAACGCAGTAACCTACTTTAGTTCCCCATCCGTTTTGTTCAAATCGTTTAATCATTTTCCCTAAGCTTTTTTGACTGCCTAAATAGCCATGAATAAATAAAACCGGCACATTTTTCGATTGGGCACCTCGTTTTATTTGTGGGGCAAAAATATAAAAACAAAGCGAAATAAATAGTATGATACTAATCAATAAAATTAACAGCCGCAAGTTCTCACCCTCCGATCATCTCGTCCATTACACTCATTAATAAAAAAATTTGGAGTAAATTTTATTCTGATACATCCTGTAAGCTGCAGAACTTGTCATCTTTTTCTTGTCAACGAGCTGCTCAAAGCGCAAACGCTTTTCCGTAAGCATCTCTGTTAGCCTTTGTTCTTCATTAGCATCCGTGCATATAGAAATCAATTCTTCTATTGTAGCCATATCTCGTTTCAGCTCTTGTTCATCACTTATCATATTTGCATTTTTTAATATCCTATACGCTTGGCGCAGTTCTTCAGGTATATGTGATAAATCTTCTAACTTTAATGGTTTTCCTTCCCCAGGCAGCTTATCAAAGTCACCGTCTTTTATTGCTTGTCTAATTCTTTCTTCAGCAATTATATACGCAATATCCAAGGAAAGACCTCCTTTAAAAAAATATAAAATTCAATCTTACCTTCTATATAAAAGATGTATAACAAACACAGCTTTTATAACCGTATTTTTTATTATACTATGATTATAAAAATTGAACTACCTTCACTTCTTAGATAGACTATCCTCCCTTTGTGAAATAATCTCCAGAGCTTCACGCCTTTCACTATCAAACGTTCTTGAGCAGTTTCTTAACTAGCTGAAATTCAATAAACGATTCTGCATCAGGTTTTGTTATCTTATCTTACTATATTTATACAAAAAAGCCTCCTTACGCATGTAAGGAGGTGGAAAAAGGTAATTCTAAGGTCATCATGTTATGCCTACTTTCTATAAAACCACATTTTGAGAGCGTTTTCAACGTTTTTTTGTATTACTTTGCTAATTTTCTTTTCGTTTAATGAGACTCCGTACATATAACGAAGCCTCACCAAATTTCTACTCTTCTTTATCTGATGGAATCATAATTTCTCCTTCGTGCTCTTGTTTTTTCAAAAGCAGCTGGAGAATCGTTTTGGATAATTTACTAGGCTGATAGGGTTTAATCAGAAACTCACACACTCCAAGCTCTAACCCTTTGCTTCTTTCATCTAAAGCAGATGAGATTAAAATAGGAATTTTTTCTGTCCCTGTATTTTCTTTGAGGTGTCTTAAAACATCCCACCCGTCTAACTTATTTTCTCCTAGCATAATATCTAGAACAACCACTTCAGGCTTTTGCTGATGAATAGAGTTTAATGCGTCTTCTCCGTTGTTAAAATACCGAACATGAAAACCGCTTTCTTTTAATTCTACCTGTAAAAGCGTCGCTAAACTTTTATCATCTTCTACAATCACTACGCTTTTACGGTTATCATTCGTATTTATCATCTCTTCATCGTACTGAACTTCATATAGAAGCGGGAGAACAATCGTGAATGTTGTTCCTTTTTTCCATTCCGATTGTACAGTAATGTCTCCGCCATGAGCTTTTACAATTTCTTTTACAATGGCTAATCCTAGACCCGTTCCGCCAATTTTGCGCATATCGGAGTTATCTACTCTGTAGAATTTGGTAAACAATTGACCTAGCGCTTCATTTGGTATACCAATTCCTTCATCTTGAATATCAATATAAACAGCGTGTTCCTTTTGATACACTTTAACTGTAACGTTCCCTCCATCGGGCGAATATTTCACTGCATTGCTAATTACATTATTAAACAATTGCAGCAGTTTATCTTTATCTCCCATTACTGTAAAATGCTCTTGATCAGAAATCATATCAAATTCATGCTTACTTGTTTGTATTTTCTGGACCTCAATTACCTGCTTAATAAGCGGCAGAATGTCTTGATACTTTTTATCGTAGGTTTGTTTTCCCGCTTCCATTCTTTGGACGTCCAGAAAATCGTTGATTAAAGACGTTAACCGCTGTGCTTCCTGATAAATAGTAGTTAAATACTTCTTCTGTCTTTCTTCTTTTAATGTTTTGTTTAACATAAGCTCAGTGAACCCTAACACACTTGCTAAAGGTGTGCGCAGCTCGTGACTCACAGTGCTTACAAATTCCGACTTCATCTGATCAACTTCAAATTCTTTCGTAATATCACGATGAACGAACAATACGCCAAACATCTGACGGTTTCGATACACGTATTCGCTATAAACTTTTATAACTTTTCGCTTACCATCCGTGTACAGGTAATAAACAAAAGACTTTTCTACTTGCTCTCCCTTACAAATGGCTTCAACGTATTGTCTTAGCTGCTGTATATTTTCGACTTTTTGAGAGAGAGCATCTAGCCATTGATTGAGAGAGAGCTGAAGAAGCCCGCTTTGATGCTCATATTGAAACAATTCGCTAATCTTCGTATTCACTTGTAGAATCGTACCGCTTGTATCTACAAGCTGCATTCCTTCTTGAATCGAATTTAAAATATCTTGAGATAGCAGGCGGTCGTGCTCAGACTCTTCGTAAATATAAATTTTTTCAAGAGCAATCGTGATTTGTTTGGCCAGTATTTCAAATGTCTGTAATTCATGCTCTGTGTACTCATCCGCATAGCGACTGTAAAACATATAGGCTAGCATATCTCCCTGTGAAGACAACACTGGTACGATAACATCATACAAATAAAACGTTTGCTGATGATATAGGCGCTCATGTTCTATACACTCTCTTTTTACTACCATACATTTTTTCGTCTTTTGCACATGATCAATATAATTATTATGAAGGTTTTCCATCATCTGTTGAACACTTGATGAAGATAGACCAAATGAAGCATGTGTCTTTTCATCGGTTAGCATAATAAAACCGTGATCAGCTTTCATCACCCGGCTCATGTTTGTGACAGCACTCGTGAGAACTTCTTGCTTGTGAAGAGAATTTGTTAGTCCATGCACAAATAAATTGCGCAATTCTAACTCTCCCTCTCGTTCCTTTGTCAGCTCTAATGCGTGCTGAAGTTCATCTTGCTGACTGTGCAACTCATCTTGCTGTGCAATCAGCTCTTCATTTTGAGCCGTTAACTCCTGTTCGTTATTTTGCAAAGTTGATACCATCTTGTAAAAAGCTTGAGATAACATGCCGATTTCATCTTTTCTTTGTTCATCAAAAGCTATAGGGATTTCTTTTCCAGCAGCAATTTCGCTTGCCGTATACGCCAGCTGACTCAGCGGCTTAACAAACTTACTTAGCAGTACTCGTGTCAGCAACAATAAAATCACTACCGTAAACGCTAAAAACAAAATAAAAAGCGTTTGACTTTTCTGCATCTCACTCGACGTATCATCGTACTGTGTATTTAAGTCTTTAGTTAATTCATTTTGGTAGTCATCAAGTTCTTTTTGCATTTGTTCTATTGATTTAGAAGCAGCCTTCCGCTCAGGACTAGAGCGGACTCCTTCAATACCTTTTTTGTCGTAAATATCTTTAAAATAAGGAAGCGTTTGATTAAAATACGTGTTTAGCATCACCGTCGCTTCATTTACAAACGTACGTTCACGTCTATCTGCGGCTAAACCTGAAAGTCGATCGAGATTTTCTTCGATAATTTTTTGCTGACTTGCAGCCTCGTTATACATATCCTCTGAATCAAACGCAATAAACCCACGAGCCTGCAAAAAAGCTCTGTTCATTGATTTATCAATTTTAGATAGCAGCTGTGCCTTTTCCCGTACTTGTGCCCTGTACTGGGCATAATCAGCTGTAATTTCTTTTTGCCGTACGACAAGTACAGTTGAACCCGCTGCAAAAGCAAGTAAAAGGATACTCGCTAAGAGGATGAACTGGGTTGAGATACTTTTTCGTTTTAGTTTATTGTTCATCTAAAATTTCCTCGACACGTTCGGCCAGTAATAGGGGACTAAACGGCTTAGACATAAAATACGCAGCCCCCGCTTCTAACACTCGGCTTTGATCAGCAGCTTGATTCTTAGCTGAAAGCATCAATACTTTTGTATGGCGCTTATCTTTCATTTCTTGCAGCTGCTGAATGACTTCAAGCCCGGTGAACACAGGCATCATATAATCCAAAATAATTAAGTCAAAATCACGTTCTTTAATAAATTCCAAAGCTTCTTCGCCATTTTCTGCTTCCGTCACATCATGTCCTTCATCTTCAAGCGTATCTACCACTAACATACGAAGCACTTCTTCATCTTCCGCTAATAAAATTTTTGCCATTGTCATTCCTCCGCTTGTAGTCGTCCATACGTTTTTTGCAATATGAAGTAGGACGGCTTTATTCGTTCGTGAAAAGTTGGATACTCCCAATTTTTCCACTTGTATAAGTAAAAATCTTTTAATAAAAGTTCGCCTTTTTTCTGAGTCGGAAACGTATCTTCCACATTATTGCTCTTCTTATTAACAGCCACGACTCCCACTTGAATTCCTTTTATTTTCTCACTGGATTCTAATCCTTTTTTAGACCAAATATCTCCCATTATTTCTTTTTGACTCGGGTCTTTTACATTTAAAAGCGCCCAAGGGATGCGAAGTTCAGCAATTCCATTTGATTCATTCACTTTAAAATCTGCTAGCGAATCAAATGAAGGAGAGTTAGGGTCGCTGTTTCCTTCTTGAAGCTTCCCTGTTTCATAGGCGTCAAAAGGAATGGTTCTCTTATTTTCCCCCTCTCCAATCGCTAACTCTTTGTTAAGGGCGAGCCTGATTGGATTAAACATGCCGTTATCTTTTGTATCGGTTCCTTTTACCGATGGAATCATTTGAAGCTGATGGGCATACGAAAAATAATACGTATCGTAATAGCTGTCTACCCACAAGTGACTGTCTTCTTTCCCGTTTAATTCTGCTACAAAATCAATTCCTTTTGTTTTTAAAGAAGGAATTTGAGGAATCTTTGACTGTCCCTGATTGTTAATCGTGTTAAACAAGAAATAAAGCTTTTGATCTTCCAGTTCTTTTGCACTCACGTGTAGATATAGATAACCTTCATCACTTGTAATGTTTAATGCTTTTAACTTCTTAGACGGCTTATATACCGACTTGCTGTTCAGCTTTTTCCAATCATCTGATTTGCCGTCTACTTTGACTTTTAGCTTTGTTCCTGGATCAAAACTCAGCAGGCCAAAATGCTGCTCTCCCGTTTGCAAATTCGTCCAAAATGGTCTGCGGTTCGGATTGTCGTACTCCATCGTATTCCATGTTCGCTTAAACCATTCATCTTGCCATGTAAAGACCATGCCACCAGCCATTTTCTCTTCCACAATATCTTCGTATAAGCGTGACAGAATCTTGCCTTGTTCTTGTTCCGTATGAAAGCCTTGATCCCACCCGTATACGTTTCTATGGGTGAGTCCTCGCGAAGCCGGAATGCCAAATTCAGCAACAAGCACGGGCATATGATGAACTTCTTTCATATTTTGCAAATAGCCTGCGTAGTTATTTTTCTCTCCTCGATGATCTCGATAAGCGAGATAACGAGGTTCATAGTTTAAAAAGTCAGGATAGTACGGATAAATATGATAAGAGGCAAATAAGCCCGGCTCAAATTTTTTAGTTGTGTGAATTAAATTAGGATTAACAGACACTTTATCTTCGTCTTCAGAAGGCTCATATGGATGAGTAAGCAAATCCGTCGTCACCCAGTTCGTAAAGCTCATAGGCCGCTGCCAATCATATTTATCCTGCTCATAGGAAATTGTTTTTTCCATAAGCTGAGCAAGCCAAATTTCAAAGGGGTTGCCTTTTTCGGTATAGATGTACTGCCCTTTAAAATCTTTCATTCCTTTATGTTTTTCGTTTGTCGAAAGAGCTACCGTGGGATCCCATTCAACTCCTATAATCCATCCTAAAACATAAGGAGACACGTCTGCTGTATACGTTCCGCTTGCATGTCCTGTCCGTTTTGGCAGTGTTGCCTTTCCATGAATAACGTTTACAATCCTTTTCATTTCAGCTTCAAATTCTTTTGTATTTTCCTTTGCAAAAGCATCTTGTGAATCATAAAAAACTTCTTCATTCACCCATACCCCATGAAAAAGATAAATAGGTTCTTTAGCTTTTTGATTATACTCAGCAAGCGCTTCATAAAAGGCGGGAGGATGAATGGTGTATACTCGGATTGAGTTGGCATTCATCTTTCCAATTTCTTCAAACCAGCGCAAATATTCTTCTTTCGAAATAGCAGTCTCACCAGGGAAATGGCCTGGCTTACTAATGCCCATATTTACTCCTTTAATAAGAAAATATTCCCATTTTCCGTTTTGATAAACTTGCAAATAATCTTTTCCTACTTTCCCTGCTACTTTAAGGTCAGCATCTTCATAGATTTCCATATTTTTATTAAAAGTAACAGAAGCAGGCTGTGATTCATTTTGCTGTTGATCTATGATCTTATTCATAAGAGGCAGATAAACAGTCCAGTAAAAAGAAGATTCATCTTCTTTTCCGATTTTCTCTGTCCATTTCTTCCACACCGGGTAAAAAGAGGTTTGATAAATGGAAGGTACTTCTCCTTGATCTGCAAAATCTCCTGCAAAGTAATAAGTATCATATCGCTCTTTGTTATGATGAACGACTGCTGGTATGGACAAAGGGATACCATTTTCCTTTAGCTTGTTTTTTCCTTTAGAACCCAAGTGAAAGGTAAACTGAGCCTGCACATCACTTTTTTGCTGGGGTGTAATTACGTCAAACCAATATTGATAAGCAGATTCATCCTGTAAATTCAATGTTTTCTTTCCTTGTTTTGTATATTGAAACCATACTGGATTTTCTTTTAATTCTTTTTCCGTTATAATAACGAGCTTATTGGATTCATTAACGAATAATAAGCCTTTTCCTGTAAGGCTCCACTCTTTGTTGTACTGCTTTTTGTAAGCACTTTTCACCCAAGCAGGAACTTCTTCACTGCCGAATTCTTCAAAGTAGCGACCAATCCAGCCGGACCACGTAACATTGTACAATTCATACAGTTCTTTGCGAACGTCTAAGGAAGTAGGGCTTCCAAATGTATTAAACTCTCCAATCAGCGTTTTTGTACGTCCATTCAGCGCTTTCTTAACGTAGCTCACGTCTTCAAAAGTCATGCCTCCATATACCAATTGAGAACGATTTCCTCTTTTAGCTTTTATGCCTAAATCTTCTTTGTATACACCATACGTGTCCGTGATATAAATCATATCTGCAGAGTTTGTTTTTGGCAGAGATTTAATGCTGTATGTTTTATCTCCTTTCGGGTAAAATCCTGCATAATCTTTTGAGATTTCATAAGGCTTCCCGTCTTTGCGTACTTTCGCTTGATTCAGCATCCACATTAAGCCTTGATGCTCTCGAAACGTTTGATCTGGCACTGTTTTATCAATGACAAGCATATTCAAATCAGTTGGTTTTTTTAGCTGCCAAATAAGAAATGGAGAAGCCGTTATTGCCATAACCAAAATAATGCCGCCGATTAATAACCATTTTTTCATTGTGAAACTCCTTTTCGCTGCATGTCTCCCCAGCCTTTTTTATTGCGAATAACATCCAACAATCCATGACAGCGCCATATAACAGTTAGAGGTCGATACCAAAAGGATTCCGTCAACGAAAAAACAAACAGCTTAGCGATATCAGATACTTTTGGATATTTACGAAGGCTCCACTCTTCTAGCAAAACGGCCGCCATCGAATAAAGAGAACCATATACAACCATTAAAAGAAAAAGCAAATAAGCAAATTCTACATAAATCCCGCCTACAACTAGAGAAATGATAATAAACAAATAGCCTAACATTTCCATGACCGGCCCGATTAGTTCAATAAACACAAAATAAGGCATAGAAATCATTCCGATACTTCCGTATTTCGGATTAAAAAGCATCTCTTTATGCTTCCAAAGACTATCAAATAAACCGCGGTGCCAGCGATTTCGCTGCCTTCGCAAATATTTGATTTCATCGGGTGCCTCTGTCCAGCATACGGGATCTGGAATATAAACAATTTGATTGTTAGCTTTTTTCTGTTTAATCAGCCGGTGCAGGCGAACAACGAGCTCCATGTCTTCGCCGACTGTATGAGAATACCCCCCAGCTTCAATCACCCAGCGTTTAGAAAATACGCCAAATGCTCCTGACACAATAAGTAATAAATTATGGCGACTGAGACCAATGCGCCCCATAAGAAAGGCACGTAAATATTCAATAATCTGCATCACAACAAGCGGCTGCGTATCAAGTCCAATTGATACGACCGAGCCGTTTTCAATTTTACACCCGTTTGCAATTCGAATACTTCCTCCTGAAGCAATTACTTCTCCGTCTGAATCAATAATTGGCTTCATTACTTTTAAAAAAGCGTCTCTTTCTAACACTGAATCGCCATCGATCGAACAAAAATAAGGATAGTTTGATAAATTAATTCCTGCATTTAATGCATCTGACTTTCCGCCATTTTGTTTATCGACTACATATAAATAATCGTATAATTTAGAACGATAGACAGCTTTTACTTCTTTCGTTTCCACTTGCTTTCTCACAACTCGATTCATTTTCACAAGAGAAAATTCTTCGATAAGCTTTTCTAACGTATCATCTGAAGAACCGTCATTTACTACAATCACTTCATATTCCGGATATTCGATTCCAAGCAGTGAACGTACGCTTCCAATAATCCCGACAGATTCGTTATAAGCGGGGACTAATATAGATAACGGCGTTGTATAGCTAACCGCAAGCAAATCTTCATAAGGTTCTTCATCGTTTAATTGATATTGCTTTCGCAGTTGAAAAGCAGAGATGATAAACATCATAAAATAAAAACAAAGCACAAAAATCATATAAGCAAATACAGCCCATCCGCAAATGGACAATAAAAGATGCCAAACACTATTCCACAACCGTAATTCCTCCTTTTTCAAGCCATTCTGCTGCCATATCTTTCGAAAACTTGTCATCAGTCGTTTTGTATACATGAACTAAGTATTCTTTACCTGTTGGGATTTTCATCATTGACTGAGCAGCATTCGAACGCACAAGAAAATGAGAATCTTTTAGCGACTGCTCGAGAATTGATAACCCCTTCTCATCTCTCGTTTTGCCTATTAGTTTTGTAGCCATCATTCTTTCTTGCCAAATACCTGACTGAAGATGTTTCTTGAGCTCCTCTATTTTTAATGGAAAAGATAAAGCATTAAGTGATTTCAACGAACGAATTCGCAGTTCTTCTGCTGAACTTTTCATGTGCATTTTTAAGAAATCTATATACTCTAACTTATGATTGATACCGATCATATCGATAAGAGGCAGCTGAATTTCTTCTTTCAGGTCTTCAAATTTATTAATAAATTGCTGAAACTGTTCACTGTTCATAGTTCCAAACAAAGAGCGGTACATAAATTCAGACAGCGGTCTAGAAGCGTTCGTCATGTACGCAACAAACTCAGGACGGTTCAGCTTAACTAGAATCTTTAAAATTTGATTTTTTTCAGCCGCTGTACTATTTTTTTTCTCATACATTTCTATTAATTGGTCTGTTAGTGTAGTTAGACCAAAGTCTTCAATAGCATAAAGGGCATTCATTCTGACACTCCACCTAGAATGATGCAGCTCTTTTTTATATTTGGGAGTAAAAACCTTCTCCGCATAGAGCGTGATGTTATTTAGAATTTCATCGCCTTGCACAGCTGCAGAAAAACCGCTCAATAGTTCCTCTATACCCGCCAGCTCTATTTTATTTTTAGGCTCTACCCGATGCTCTTCATCTTTTCTGTATAAATAAATAAAAAGAGATTCTTTCATACTATCTTTATAGAATTCTACTTTTGCTCGAAAAGCGTTTAAACGCGCTTTTTGAATAAGTAAATAACTTAGAAAACAGACTAAAAGCAATAGCAATCCGCTAAATAAGACATATACCACTTGAATGGGCATCGCCACTTATTTCACCTTCTTCATTAAATGACGTACGCGCGCTTCAAGCTCCATTAACTTAAATGGCTTTGTCATGTAATCGTCTGCCCCGAGCTCTAATGCTCTTTGAATATCTTGTTCGCTGTTTCTCGATGTAAGCATAATAACCGTGTACTGATCGTGACGTTTATGCTGTCTTAATTTTTGCAGCACTTCCAAGCCATCCATCTTAGGCATCATTCCATCTAAAATAACAAAGTACTGATCGCTAGAGTGAATCCATTGGGACTCAAAAAATTCGATGCCGTCTTTAAACACTTCTATTTTCACTTCATAGCGATCTCCTACATCAATCTTGCTTAAAAGCTCTTTTAGCATCGTTCGAATGATAGAATCATCATCAATAATAGCCATACGAAGCGTTCGCTTTTTAACTAGCTTGCTTTGAGAAGAAGCTACAATTTTTTGACGTCCCGATTCCTTGGCTATATATAATGCTTCATCAGCTTGATGAAGCGCTTTTTCTAACGCCCATTCATTGTTATGCACTTCTACAACTCCGCCGGAAAAGCTGCAATAAAACGAATTGCTTTGATGTGTGAACACTTTTTCCACAAAGGAATCCAACAGTCTATTTAATACTGTTTCTGCCTCTTTTATATTGGTTTTTGGCAGTAAAAGAATAAATTCTTCGCCTCCATATCTAAAAATGTGATCTGTTGGACGAATTTCATGCTTCATATATTCTACAAATGCTTTCAGCACCTGGTCTCCCATAAGGTGCCCGTATTGATCATTTATTCTCTTAAATAAATCTAGATCCAAAAGAGCTATACAAAAAGGCTCTTTTGAGCGGGCGTAGCTAGATAACTGTTGACTATAAATTTCTTTTAAATACGTTCGGTTATAGGCTCCTGTTAATTCATCAACCATTGAAAAAGAGTTAAGCAGCTTCTTTCGCTCAATATGATGCCCAATTCGAAGTACGCTTTCTTCCATATCCAGAGGTTTAACAAAGAAGTCATCAGCCCCTAATCTAAAGGCCTGCAAGCGCGTCTCTCTTTGATTATCAACACTCATCATGACAATCGGGACGAACAGTTGCTTTGTTTTATCACGCAAAAATGAAAGAATGTCAAATCCCGTACCGTCTTTCATATGTACATCTACAACAAAACAATCCGGCTTTAATTCGTAAAAAGCCGTAATAGCTTTTTCTTTAGATGCAGTTGCTAATACGTACCAGCCTTGTTTTTCAAACTGTTCTTTTAAATACATCAGCATTGAAAGATCGTCGTCCACAAGTAAAATATTAGCTGTTTTTTCACTGATTTCCATCTGTTTGTTTATATCTTCTACCGATTGAATTTCATCTTGATAAGAAATTTTAATAATATCTAATAAAAAAGCATTTAACTCCGCGTAATCCCAGGTTTTTTTCTGTTTTTTTTCCAAAGCTTCCATTAACTCGCGGGAGCGGTCTCCTAAATAATGCAGTCCAATGGTTGCAGACGTTCCAGAAATTGAATGCAAAAAGCGGTACACCTCTTCATGAGGTATTTCTTCAGTTTGATCAGTCCACTCTTGCAGCTGTTTGCGGACATTAGCTAATAATGCAATTTGATATTTATCCATCTTATACACCCTTTGTTCGATATAGTTAACACTTACCCCATATTACTCCATCCATTTTTATGTAACATTTTGTAAGTAAATGAAATATTTTCTTACTTTTATTTTAAGTATGTTTTTTCTAAATGAAAAGTAATTACTCTTTAACCATACTTTTCCTCAAATGATTTTACTTTAAAATGATTCTTTTTTCACCTATTATTTTTCCTTACCAATAAGTAAAATGACCTGTTATCTTCTTTATAAATAGACCTACAACCTTATTGACAAAATTAATGAGTCTTTGTTACCCTTATACACGTTGTGAAAAATTTAAAAGTGAATGTTAAGGAAAGCAGCCGTTTTGATGAACGATCAATCAAATCAGGTTCTTTCCTTTTTATATTTTTACTAAGGTAGATACTTTGCTAAATAAAGTTTCGCTTTATACACCGTGTCCTCTTTGTCATAGGCGCACTTAGACCGAAAACAGACGGAAAGGAGTATAAAATGTTTACTCAGCTTACAGAAAAAAACCAGAATGCAGAAGAACTAAAAGAAACACTTGATGATTTAGAGTTTCAGCTATTTCGCATGCAGGATAATTTAAAAGAAATTGCTAAAAAGTATGAAGTTATTGGTGTCGATCAGCCTGAAGATAATCAGTTAGTTATTGTATCGGCACAAAATGACGGAAGTGCATGTAAAATTATGCTAAACGAATGCAAAAAAGCTTATAGAGGGTCTTGGGATTTTGCCATCGATGGCGTATATGAAGATACTCACACGATTTTTATCGGTGACATTAAAGGACCTGCTAATAAAGGATATGGCTCGGTATGCATGAACTATTTAAAAGAAGTCGCAGTGGATCAAAATGTTCATGTCATAAAAGGAGATATCGCTGAGCGTGACTGGGATCATCTCGAAAGATTGATTCATTTTTACGAAAAACATAACTTTGAGGTAAATATTGATTATACGAATAAGTGCGGAGAAATTGAATGGACTCCGGCTTATCAATAAAAAACGAACAGACAGCGTCTGTTCGTTTTTTTTATTTGATATATGCTAAGCTTTTTTTTATGCTGCTAAGAGGATTTTCTTTGCATTGGTCTTGTTCAACAATCCACCATTTTACGCCTGCTCTATGTCCTTCTTGTATTACAGCCTTTACATCTACTCCTCCGGTACCAAGAGGAGCAAAAAATTGCTCGCCGTCCGTTGTCATATCTTTTAAATGGATAAAAGGCGTCCGATTTTGATAATGCTTCATCCACTCCACTGGATCTTCGCCTGCTTTAGTCAACCAATAAATGTCCAGCTCTACGTTTACCTCAGTTTCTTCTAAGATCGTGTGGAGAGCTGACTTTCCAGTTGACAATTTCTTCAGCTCAAAATCATGATGATGATAGCTAAACGACATGCCTTCTTTTTTACAATACGCATCAATATCATTTAAAGAATCAATAAGCACGTGATATCCTTTTTCCGTTTGTCGTTCAGGCATTAAATAAGGACAAACAATATGTGAATTTCCAACTTGCTGTTCAAAGTGAATCACTTGCTCTAAATTTGATTCTAATTGTTCAAGCGGCACATGACTAGAAGCTGGCTTCAGCTGCAAATCCGTTAACCATGCTTTTACTTCTTGCGCTGTATACCCTTCGTACCCTGCAAATTCTACCCCTTGGTATCCTAAAGCAGCTACTTTTTGAAGCGTCCCTTTAAAATCTTTTTTCATTTCTTCACGCAGCGTATAAAGCTGAACTCCTACAGGTATTTCTCCCATCTTCTCTCCCCCTGTTCATTAAGAAAGCTCCTATAATAGGAGCTTTTGCTTTTTATTTTACTGCACTTCCAAGCATTCCGGAAATAAAATGACGCTGAAGTGCTAGGAAGAAGACAATGATTGGAATGGTTGCAATCGTTACCCCCATCATTACTTGACCGTAATCAATAATCGATAAGCCAATTAAGCTTGAAAGAGCAACCGGCAATGTAGCCATTTCGTTAGATGTAGTCGCAACTAGAGGCCACATAAAGTTATTCCACTGTGTCATAAATAAGAAAATAGCCGCTGCAGCCATAGCAGGCTTCATAGAAGGAAGCACAATGGTTAAAAAGATTCTCATCTCTCCAGCTCCGTCTAAACGAGCAGCTTCAATAAGTTCCGTCGGAAAAGCTAAAAAGTTCTGACGTAATAAAAAGATCGCAAACGGAAAGCACAGCTGCGGAACAATAAGAGCAAAATACGTATCGAGCAAATTAAAATTCGACATCAGCTGAAAAAGCGGAATGAGCGTTGCTTGATATGGAATCATCATGGACAATAAAAGCGTAGTGAAAATTGCGTTTCTTCCTTTAAATTCAAATTTAGATAGCGCATATGCAGCTGTAGAACAGACCATTAAAGCTACAATCACGTACACTACTGAAACAAATACCGAGTTAAAAAAGACGCGCCCTAAATCAATTGAAGCATTTAAATTTTGTAGATTTGTCATAAATTGATCGCCAGGCTTCAGCGTTGGAGGGTTTGTAAACATTTTTCCTGATTCATTCGTAGCGCCGATAATCATCCAGTAAAAAGGAAAAATAGATATAATCGTGAACAGCCCAAGCATGCTGTATAATCCTATTTTACGCATGATGTTACTTTTCTTTTTAACCTTAGGCACGGTAGCTACTGCGGTTGCTTCTACTCTCTCTAATACACTCATGATTTATCACCCGTAAATTTAAATTGGAAGAACGTTAAAATACCGACTAATAATACAACAACGTATGCAATGGCTGAAGCATATCCAAAATCAAAATATTTAAAGCCATTTTGATAAATATATAAGCCTAGCGTCATCGTGGAATCAGCAGGGCCGCCTTTTGTTAAGTTAAAAGGTTCGTCAAACAATTGAAGCGTGCCAATTGTTGATAAAATAGTAGCAAACAAGATAACGGGTTTTAATTGTGGAACTGTTACGTGGAAAAACTTTTGAATACGATTTGCCCCGTCTAAATCAGCTGCTTCGTAAACTTCATGAGATAAACTTTGAAGAGCTGCTAGAAAAATAACCATGTTATAACCTGTCCATCTCCAAGTCATTGCAACAATGATTGAGACTTTAGCCCAGAAAGGATCTCCCAGCCACTGAATGGCATCGATACCAAAAAATCCTAAAATAGTATTCATAATTCCTTCGTCTTGAAGAATGATTGAAAACAAAATAGAATAGGCAACTAGTGACGTTACTGCCGGCAAGAAAAATGAAACTCGGAAAAAACCTTTTAATTTTAAAAGCTGACTGTTTAAAGAGTTAGCTAGTACAAGTGCTAATAAAATCATCACGGGTACTTGAACGATTAAAATAATCCCCGTATTTCCAAGCGCTTTCCAGAAAATATCATCCCCGAGCAAACGTGTATAGTTTGATAATCCGGTAAATACATACTTTCCGCCTTCCATACTCTGAAAGCTTAGAACAAACGATGAAAAAATAGGGTAGATTGTAAACAGCGCGAACAGCAAAAGTGCTGGAGCAATAAATAAGTAAGGCAATGATTTATTTGTCTTCATGATGACCTCCTAGTACCGCAAGAAGAAGAGATAGAAGGCAATTCTCTAGAAATCACCTTCTATGGCTTCTTGATTATTTTTGAATTCGGTTTTCTAAGCGTTTTTGAGCTGCTTCAAGCGAGTCTGTAACTCCCTTACCATTTGTTACTTCTGACACAGCTTTAACTGCTTCACTGTTTGCAACTGAGTAATTGCCTGTAAAATTAACCGGCTTAATATCGTTCATTTCATCTGCGAATGTTTTCCAAATCGTTTGATTGTTAAAGTACTCATCTTGTGCAGTGAATAATTTTGAAGAATATACAGTATTTAATGATGGGAATAATCCGCCCTTCATCGCTTCTTCTTGAACTTTATCCGTTGTTGAGAAATATTCCATAAATTTGTACGCTTCATCTGCTTTTTGGCTATTTGCTGAAATCACATAGTTGCTTCCGCCTAAGTTAGAAGCACGGTTGCCTCCTTCTTCAAACGAAGGTAATAAAAATACTCCCCATTTTCCTTTTAAATCTGGAGCCTGCTGTGTAATAGAACCAGATAGCCAAGCACCAGATGGTGAACTCGCTACTTTACCTTCTGCTAAAGCACTGATTGAAGCATCCCAGCCCACTGTATTTTTAACAATGCCTGCTTCTTTTAACTTCTTATTTAACTCCATCGCTTTTTTCGCTTCTTTAGAAGTTAAATTTAGCTTACCTTTGTTATTAAAATAGAACGTACCTTGCTGCGTCAGCGCCATTCGGAATAAGCCATCGTCATTATTAAAATCTAAACCTAGTAAATCAACGCCAACTTTTTCTTTAATTTTCTTACCAGCCGCAATGTAATCATCCCATGTTTTGATACTGTTTGGATCTACGCCTGCTTTTTCAAAGTAATCTGTGCGATAGAAAACGCCTGTTGGACCTGCATCAAACGGGAAGCCGTACATGTCCCCATCCTTTGATAAAAGAGCTTTCTTAAACGCTGGAAATTTATCTTCTTGCTTATCAAATCCTTTTTTAGATAGGTTTAAAAATGCTTTTGGAAATGCATCCAAATATCCTTGGAAACGATCGTCTTCTACTAATACAATATCAGGAAGACCTTTTCCGCCAGCTTGCAATCCTGTTGTTAGTTTTGAATAAACGTCTTCACGTCCCATATCCACTACTTTTAATTTAAACCCTGGATTCTCTTTTTGGTATTCTGCTGCTGCTTTCTTTAATACCGGTACGTTAATATTCCAAGCCCATGCAACAACTTCTTTTCCACCGCTACCACTTGTTTCATTAGCAGACTTTCCTCCGCATCCTGCAAGTACTAGGGTTAAAATGAGTGCAAAACTGATTAAACTAAACCAACGTTTCAATGAATACCCCTCCTATAATCTCGTCTCCTAGTGTGGCAAGTTTTTTTGTAGACGCTCCTGACTCTTTCTCTAGAGAATTATTGAAAAATAATTCTGTATATTGAAAGCGTATACAATTTACTTAATCTAAATTATATGAATGAATACCTTTTTCCTCAATGGTAAATATAAAAGGCAAAAACCTTACATTTTTGCCTTTTTCTAAATTGATTTTGTTATTATGGTTTCTATTAACTTTTTCGTTCATGAAAAAAAGCGAATGTACTGTCGTTGTTGAAACAGAACACAATCGCTTATTTAAAAAAATCCAATGTATACTATTTTTTTGCTACATAAGTAACACTTTCTTGCTTATTTGGGACGTTCTAAGGAAAATAATTGTCCCAATTTACTATAGTTAGAACCCGCAAGCCGGCTGACTGGCTTCACACGTTCTGCAGAAACGCGATCGTTTTCTATCACTTTTTCACTAATATGAAACATCACAACTTCACCGATAAACAAATCTGAGCTGTATGCCTCATCCGTTCCTAATGGAACAATTTGGTGAAGCTTACATTCCATTCGAATGCTTGCTTCTTGAATTCCGGGAACCTGCACTTTTTTGCTCGGTGCTAGTGTTAACCCCGTTTCCTCGACTTCACTCACGGAAGAAGGGTAAGAAGATGCCGCTTGATTCACCTGTTCCACTAAGTGTTCGTCTACAAGATGAACTACAAATTCTTTAAATGCACTAATATTTTTGGCCGTATCTTTCGTCATTTGACCTTCATTTCTCGAAACCGAAACGGCAATCAGCGGAGGCTCTGCCGCAACTACATTAAAAAAACTAAACGGCGCGGCATTCACTACACCGTCATCATTTTGACTTGTAATAAACGCAATTGGCCGAGGAATGACGACACCTGTTAGCAAATGATAATTGTCTTTTGCACTTTGTACCGCTGGATCCACTACTTTCATTTTACCCACTCCTTTTCTTCCATTTACTTTATTGTATGGTAACGAAAAGAGCATAGATTAGCTAGCAACTTGCTCACCAACACAATGAAAAAATCCGAACGAGTAATCGTTCGGATCTTTCTTCAACTAAACTGCTTTTGTCTCAGCCTATTTCGTTAATTTAACACCGTAATTTTCACTGTACGACGTCCAAATGCTTTTGCAGCTGACTCAGAAGGTACTAATACGTCAATTCGATATCCTTTAATCGCACCGCCCGTATCACCTGCTGTTGCCACTCCGTATCCTTCTACGTATACTTTTGAACCTAATGGAATAACGGATGGATCTACCGCAATAATTTTATGAGTGCCTGAACTTACATTTTGTCCAGTGGCTGTTACACCGCTGCAGCCTGCACAATTAGCTGTATAAGCTGTTGCTTCTACATACATTTCTTTTCCAGAATGCTTTTGTGTGCTTTCTTCTTTTTTCGTTTCTTTTGCTTCTGAAGAAACGGCTGCTTTCTTCTCTGTAGCTGCAGCTGTTTTTACTTCTTGTTTTGGCTCTGTTTTTACTTCTTTTTTAGCTGTTGCTAGTTCAGCTTGACGCTTTGCTTCTGCATCAGCCTCAGCCTTTTCAGCCGCCTGCTGTTTTGCCACTTGCTCAGCTTGCTTTTGAGCTGCTTCTTTTTCTTTTGCAATCTTATCTTGAATGCCTGTTAGTTCAGACTGAAGATTTGCTTTTTCTGAAGAAGCTGCATCAATTTCATTTACGACCGTGCTGTATTTTTCTTGCATAGTTGTTAACGTTGCTGTTTGTTTCGCAACGTTTTTATCTAATTCAGCTTGTTTAGCCGCTAGGCTACCTTTTGCTGCTTCTAATACTTTTTCTTGCTTATCAATTTCTTTTTTATCTTTTTCAATTTGATCTAAATCATTTTGATGCTGCTTTAAAATATCATTATCTGCTGACAATAAAGTTGTGACAGCACCCATACGCGCGACAAAATCTCCAAAGTTATCAGCATTCATTAATGTATCAATAACAACGCTTGTTTTATCGTCCTGCTGTAAAGCAACTAATCGATTTTCAATAATATCTTTACGACTTAACACTTTTTCCTGAAGCAAAACGATTTCTTTTTTCTTTTTCTCAATCATTTTGTTCGCTTCTGAAATCTGCTTTTCAGTCGATGCTAATTCTTTTTTATTGCTAGAGATTACTGTATGTAATGAATTTAATTGTGATTGAATGTTTTGAACATCTGAATTGATAGACTGTTTCTCTTTCTCTTTTTGTTGAACAGCCTTTTCTGTTTCTTTAATTTTATTTTCAGTAGTCTGGAGCGCTTCTTCATTCGATTGGGCGTGAGTCTCTGTAATGCCGGTCATGAAGAAAATTCCTGTGACTGCTGCAAGAGTCATACGCTTAAAAATTTTCATAAAGTAATAGTCCCCTTTCCTCATAGACATAGTTATACCATAAAAAACTAGCTGTTTATGTTACAATACAGTTAAAAGTTTCCCATAATCTGTATAACCAAGAATCTCTTTCTGGGAATTCATCACCAAAATCCCTTGATAGAGAGGTTTACTGTTTATTAAAAAAGATATATTTTTGTCATAAAAGGAGCAAAATCACTCTTTAAAAATCGAAATAAACGCTTATTATTACAGATATATTACAAATTTTTCACAGAAAATTGTGTATTTTACCGTCTTTTTTCGGTGTTTTTTACTTTTTATTACATAAACCCCACCTCCATAATTCCTACACTATTTATAAAGTTGTGACTTTTTCACTTCTTTTTTACATTTTATATACATAAAAAGACGCCCATAAATCAAATGAGCGTCTTTTTTCTTCACACGTATAAAACCATTATTTTTCAGAAGTTACTAGTTTTAAAGGCACTGGAATTTGCTTATCTACTTTTTTGCCTTGAAGAACATTTTTAGCAGACTTTACGGCAAGTTTACCAATTAAAACAGGCTGCTGGGCTACAGTTGCTCCTAGCTTCCCTTCTTTTACCGCTTTAATTGCATCGTCGTTTCCATCAAACCCTACTACTAGCACATCTTTTCCTGAGCTGTTAATCGCTTGAATAGCTCCTAATGCCATTTCATCATTATGAGCAAATACGGCTTTGATACCAGGGTTTCCTTGAAGAACATTCTCCATAACGTTTAAGCCTTTTGTACGGTCAAAATCAGCTGACTGTTTAGCCGTAATATCTAGCTTTTGATCTGCAACGTTGTGGAACCCTTTTCCTCGTTCGCGAGTTGCTGAAGCTCCCGGCACGCCTTCAAGTTCTGCTACCTGAGCTTTTTCCCCTACTTTTTTCACAATGTAATCAGCAGCCATTTGACCACCTTTTACATTATCTGAAGCTACCAGTGTTTCTACTTTTCCTTTTTCTGCTGAACGATCTAGCGTAATAACTGGAATGCCTACATTATTAGCGGATTGTACAGCTGTTGAAATAGCAGCTGAATCCGTTGGGTTAATAAGCAGAATATTAACACCTTGCTGCATTAAATCTTCCACATCGTTAATTTGTTTTGCTGAATCATTTTGAGCATCTACTACAACTACTTCCATGCCCAGTTTTTTTGCTTCTTTTTGTACCCCTTCTTTTAATGAAACAAAGAACGGATTGTTTAATGTAGAAACGGATAAACCAATTTTAATATCTTTTAAATTTTTACTTTCAGATGGTTTCGCCCACTCAGGAGGCTGAAGTGAACAAGCCCCTAACAGTAATAATGAAAATGATAATAGCACGAGCCAAATTTTCTTCATGTTTTTCCCTCCTAAGCTGACTTTTTGCGATCAATTAATACCGCGATTAAAATAACAATTCCTTTTACAACCATTTGGTAAAATGACGAAACGCCGAGTAAGTTCAAACCGTTGTTTAACGTTCCGATAATCAGCGCACCAATTAACGTTCCAACAATGCGTCCACGTCCTCCCGAAAGGCTTGTTCCACCCAGTACTACTGCAGCGATAGCATCTAACTCGTAAGACGTACCTGCCGTTGGCTGAGCAGAGTTCAAGCGAGATGTCAAAATCGCTCCTGATAGCGCTGCCAATAATCCTGCTAGTGAGTAAATCACAACCTTAACTTTTGGTACTTTAATTCCTGAAATAAATGCTGCTTTTTCATTTCCACCGATTGCATATGTTCTGCGGCCAAACGGTGTTTTATGCAAAATCACCCATAGGACAGCAAACGCTAGTACCATCGTAATCGCTGGAACAGGAATACCTAGGAAATAGCCTCGGCCAAATAATTGGAAGTAATAGTTTTCACCTAAGCCCGTAATCGGATTTCCATCTGTATAAACAAGCGTTAATCCTCTAAAAATTGTCATCGTCGCTAGCGTCGCAATAAACGGCGCCATTTTTCCTTTTGTAATAAGTAAACCATTAATCATACCCATTACAGCTCCTAACACACATCCTATTAAAATAGCTAAAATAGGATCTACACCCGACACAATCATACCTGCCATTAACGCACTTGATAGAGCAAGTATAGAGCCAACCGATAAATCAATTCCCCCTGTTAAAATAACAAATGTCATACCGAATGCAATTAAAGCATTAATAGCCACTTGACGCAGCAAGTTTAAAATATTTAAAGGTTCTAAAAAGCTTGGATTTAAAATCGATACAATGACAATAAGAATAAATAGACCTAGTAACGGACCTAGCTTTTGCATCACGTTATCAACGCGATTTTCTTTTATCGCTGTGTTTGCTTTCATTTTACTGACCTCCTGTTGCAAATGTCATAATTTTTTCTTGAGTTGCTTCTTCACTTGTCAGTTCACCTGTTATTTTCCCTTCATGCACAACCAAAATGCGATCGCTCATGCCGAGTACTTCCGGAAGCTCTGAAGACACCATGATGATGGCCACGCCTCTGTCTGTCAGTTCATTCATAAGCTGATAAATTTCACGCTTCGCCCCGACGTCAACTCCTCGAGTTGGTTCATCTAAAATCAGCACTTTTGGTCCAATGCCAATCCACTTGGCAATAACTACTTTTTGCTGATTTCCTCCTGATAAGTTACCTGCACTCGTCTCGGACGACTCGGTTTTGATCGTTAAACGTTTAATAAGCAAATCTACAAATTGCTGCTCGCTTTTTTGTTCAATAAATCCTTTTGGCGAAAAGCTGAATAGACTTGGAAGCGCAATGTTTTCTCGAATAGAAAAATCGAGAACGAGCCCTTCTGTTTTACGGTCTTCTGTAATAAATCCAAGTCCCAATTTAATGGCTTGGTCGGGCTTTGTGATGTTGACCCGCTTTCCATTTAAGATAATTTCGCCTTTTTCTAACGGATCAAGCCCGAAGATAGCGCGCATAATTTCGGTTCTGCCAGCTCCCATTAGCCCCGCAACGCCAACAATCTCTCCTGATCGCACTGAAAAATGAACGTCATGAAATACACCTTTTCTCTCCAAGCCTTTTGCTTCAAATACAACGTCTCCCTTAGGAGATGTCCTAGCGGGAAATCGATCCGTTAGCTCTCTTCCTACCATTTTACGAACAACATCATCGAAGCTGGTTTCTGGAATCGGCTTTTTGTCTACCGTCTGTCCGTCACGCATGACCGTGATGGAATCACAAATAGCGAAAATCTCTTCCATACGATGTGAAATATAGACAATCGATACGCCTTGCTTTCGCAGTGCATTAATTACGTCAAATAATTTTTGAATTTCTCTTTCAGTAAGCGCTGCCGTCGGCTCATCCATGATAATCACTTTTGCATTCGTCATCAGCGCTTTGGCTATCTCAATCATTTGCTGCTGTCCGACAGAACAAAGTCCCGCTTCTTGATCAAGAGGAATGGTCACAGCTAATTTTTCAAACTGCTTCTTTGCTAACGCTTTCATTTCTTTTGTTTTTAAAAAACCTAAAGGCGTTTTTAATTCTTTGCCGATAAATAAGTTCTCAAGCACCGTCATTTCAGGCCAAACGTTCAGCTCTTGATGAATAAAGGTAATTCCGTTTTGTTCTGCTTCTTTTGGGTTTTGAAAATACGGCTCTTTGCCATCAATCAGAATCTGCCCTTCATCTTTCTTATGAAGGCCGGTTAAAATATTCATCAGCGTAGATTTTCCCGCTCCATTTTCCCCCATTAGTGCGTGAACTTCACCTTCATGTAATTCAAAATCCACGCCCCTTAGTACACGGTTTGCTCCAAAGGCTTTATGAATCCCTCTCATTGCAATATGCATGCTGTTCACCTCTTTTAAAAAATAACTCCCGCTTGTAAAATGCAGTTTGCATAAGGAGTTGCCTCTCCTGTACGAATCACAACTTTCGCTTTGCTTGTCAGCATTTTTAATTGTTCATGCGATACTTCTTCTACTAAGATGTTTTGCTTCTCCATCAACTCGTAAGCCTTTTGATTTCTTTCTTTCATTTCAGAAGCAATCACTATTTTTTCTGTAGCCATATCTTCTAACACAGCTACTACTACATCTTCAAAGCTAGGCACTCCTAACTTTAAAGATAAATCAATTTTAAGCACGTCACTAGGAACAGGTAACCCTGCATCTGCAATGACAATAGTGTCTGTATGACCTAGATCTGTTAGTATTTTTGTAATATGACTGTTAATCATTCCGTGACGTTTCATTTACAGACTCTCCTCCACTTCTTTTCGAGTCGGCATACCGCCTTGCGCACCAAATTTAGTGACGGATAGCGAAGCTGCGCGATTAGCAAACTGAATTCCTTTTTCAAAACCCATTCCTTCGGCAAGTGCCACAGCAAGCGCTGCGTTAAATGTATCTCCTGCTCCTGTTGTATCAACTGTTTCTACTTGATAAGAAGGAACCACCACTTCTTTCTCGCCGTTAAAATAGCGTACACCTTGTTTTCCTTCTGTAATAAACAATTTATTTGGATATTGTTTTAATACTTCTTCTTTTTCTTTTCCTTCAAATAAAAGCTCTGCTTCATGTTCATTTGGAGTGATGTAAGAAACTTGTTCAATCACTTCTGCTTTTAATGGTCTTGCAGGCGCTGGATTTAACAAAAGCGGTACTTTAAGTTCCTGACAAAGCTGAGCAACATATTCAACCGTTTCTTCTGGAATCTCTTGCTGAATAAGTACGATATCCGCTTCTTTAATTTTTTCTTTTGCTTTTTCTACATAGTCTGGAGTAATATAATCGTTTGCTCCTTTGACAACTACAATGCTGTTGTCTCCTTCAGCCAGTATAATGTGAGCTGTTCCACTATCTGATTCTGTAACCGGTTTCACATTTTCCACAGATACACCGTTTGATTTGAAATTCTCCAGGATTGCTTTTCCATAATGATCTTCGCCCACACATCCAATCATACTCACATCCGCTCCAAGACGGGCTGCTGCAACAGCTTGGTTCGCTCCTTTTCCTCCCGGAACGGTTTTAAATGATTCTCCTAACACTGTTTCTCCAGCTCCAGGACGAGTATTTGATGTTACTACTAAATCCATTGATGAACTTCCAATCACAGTTACTTTAGCCATGTTCCTCAACCTTTCGTGTCGTATTTCGTTCAATAAACGTAACGGGTAGTTGTACTTGCTTTTGAATTAAAGGTTCTTTCTTAATGCATTTCATTAACAGGCCTGCTGCTTGCTTGCCCATTTCATAAGCAGGCTGACGAATTGTAGACAGCGCTGGAAACGAAAAGCGGCTTTGCGGAATATCATCAAAACCAATCACTTGAAGATCATCAGGCACGCTTTTTTCTAATCGAAACGCCTCGTGTAAAACAGCGGTGGCTACAATGTCATTACTTGCAATAATTCCGTCTGTTTCAGGGTACTTTTGAAAGATTTCCTTTGCCCATTTCTGCGCATCGTCAAACGCTAGAGAACTTGTATTTAATACGTAAAAATCTGCTTCAGACTGACTCAACACAGAAAGAGAGCCTTGAAAACGTTCCTGAGCAGGCTTTACATTTACTGGACCTTTGATAAGGGTAATTCTTTTACTTCCTCTTTTGATTATTTCTTCTGCAGCAAGTTTTCCACCTTCAAAACCATCAGCATAAACAGATGGATACTGATCAGAACTTCTATCTAAAAACACGACGGGAAATGTAAGACCTTCATATAGTTTCTGAGCTAGACTTGTTGTTGCCGTGATCATTCCTACTACATGATTTTGCGTAAACGTTTGGAGATAGGTTAATTCTTTCTCTAACTGCTCATCACTATTGCCAAGAATTAAACGAAATCCATGGCTATGTACTTCATCTTCTATTCCTCGTGCAAGCTGAGGGAAAAAAGGGTTTGTAATGTCTGGAAGCAATAGACCAATCAAACGCGATTCACGTGTATAAAGCGAACGGGCTACTTCGTTAGGGCTGTAGTTTAATTTTTGAATTGTATTCATTACTCGCACACGCGTGTCTTCTTTTACATACCCTGTACTATTTAAAACGCGCGAAACGGTCGCAACGGACACGCCTGCTTCTTTTGCTACATCACGAATTGTTACCACTTTATTTCCCTCCTTTCATGTATGTAACCGTTTACACAAATGATAACATGGAAAAAGGAAGTTGACAATCTTTTTATCAAAAAAAAATCACTCCATTAAGAAGTGATGTTTCTTTCATTAGATATTAGCGTCTAGTTTCTTAAATAACTTCAAAAATTGCTCTTGGTCTTTCGGTTCATAGCAAGAAAAGAAATGAGCAATCATCTTTTGCACAATTTCATTTGCTTCTTCAATCACTTGTTCACCTTTAGCAGTTAACTCAATGTTTACCTTACGGCGATCCTCTTTAGAGTGATAACGTGAAACTAACTCTAAGTCTATTAAACGAGTAATAACAGGAGTAATCGCACTAGGCTTGACGCGCATCTCCTCTGCCAGCTTGGTTACTCCAATGTGATTGCATTTAGCGATAATTAATAAGATATGATATTGAAAAGGCGTAATCCCTTGTGAAAGTAACCTTTCTTTTATCTCTGTCATTACCTTTTTGTTAAGGGATATCGAAATTCTCTGGACCTCTTCAATAAATGTGAGCTGTTCCATGTTTTGACGTCCCCTTTCTTATAATCAGGGAGTCGATGTTAACATGTCAGCCCCCTGCTGCACTCCAAGCGAAACCTAACCTGGGGAGAGCGGCTGGTTTCGCGGAATGCTTATAACCTATTTTCTATCTGTTTTATTCCGTACTATTATAATAGAAGAAACTCATTCATCATCGTTTTTCTTAAACGATTTTAAAGCCTTACGAAAAGCGTCATCATTCATAACGTCACGTTCTTCTTTTGTAAAAACCGTGTCGTCTTTTTCGCCTTCTCTAAACTTTTGCAGCACTTGACGATACATATCATCGTTCATGACATCTTTTTCTTTCTTATGTCTAGATGTTCTTGTTTCCGTCTTCGCCTGCGGCTCTTTTGGCTCTTCTTTTGGTGCTGCAGGTTTTTTTTCTGCCACTTTTTTCTCTTCTACTTTTGGCTCTTTAGGAGCATTTGAAGCAGCCGCTTCTTTTTTAGGTGGAACTGTACGCTGGCGCTTAGAAGATGATGCCTTAGCATTCATTGTAATAATTAGTACAACCAGAATCACAGCTACAACGATCAGTAAAATACCTAACATACCGTCACCTACTGTCCTTGTGTCATTCGTTTAGTCACTTGAACAACACGTTCTCCTAACGCTTTACCTAGCGCTTGGTCGTTCTCTGTTAATAATTCGTCACCTTCGATTGGACAAGTAATTCCCACACCGTAATAAGTACCGTACAGCGCATTTTCTGGAATATTACCTGGTAAGCCAGCGATAACCATTCCTTGATGAAGCATCGGTGTAATTAAATTTAAAAGCGTCGCTTCTAAGCCACCGTGCGTTGTAGCTGTTGTACAGAACACCGCACCTACTTTATCAATTAATTTACCTTCTGCCCATAAATAACCTAATTTATCAATCCACGTTTTTAACCCTGAACTGATTGTTCCAAAATGCCCTGGGCAGCCCCAAATAATAGCATCCATTTCAGGCAGTTCACGTACATCTGCTTCTTCGACATGCTTTACATATACAGTTGCTTCTCCAGACAGCTCGGCGCCAGAAGCAATCGCTTTGGCTAATGCCTCTGTATGTCCGCCTTCACTATCATATACGATACAAATTTTCATCCTTTATCCCTCCGTTGCTTATGAGTTCATATCTTTTGGTGCCGGTAACATACGAATATCGTCTGTTGTTTCTTTTTCTGTCTCTTCTACTTCTACCACTGAATCTTTACGAACATCACGTAGGAAGAAACTTAAAATCAATCCAATAATGGCAATGATAACTGTCCAGTAAAACGCGTCGTTAATTCCTTGTACAGTTGCTTGCGCTTGAACTTTTCCAGCTAAAGTTGTTAAAGCTTGCTTTTGCGCCTCTGTTTGAGAAAGATGAAGCGTTTGAGCAATCTTTTGCACAAATACCTGGAAGTTATTCATAAAGAATGGATCGGATGTAGTCATTGAACTGCTCATTTCATTCACATGATAGGTTGTGCGATTTGTAAAGATTGTAGTCATTAAACTGATACCGATTGAACCACTCACCTGACGAAGCGTGTTCGACATAGATGTACCATGGCTGCTTAATTTTGCCGGCAGCTGATTTAAACCAGCTGTCATAATTGGCATCATTAATAATGACATACCGAATGCACGGATCATATAAATAATAACAATATGACTAAACGGTGTTTCAAGCGTTAATTTTGTAAATTCAAATGTTGTTACAACCGTAATCAACATCCCGACAATCCCTAGTGGACGCGGTCCTAATTTATCAAACAGCGTACCAGAAATCGGTGACATGACTAGCATAACAAGTGCACCAGGTAAGATTAATAAGCCTGAGTCAAACGCTGAATAGCCACGGATGTTTTGCAAATAAATCGGTAATAAGAACATACCAGCATACATGCTGATTGTAATGGCAATACTGATGATATTAGATAATGAGAAAATACTGTATTTAAATACTCTCACATCAAGTAATGGACTTTTAAGTCGAAGCTGCTGTACAACAAAGATAATTAATAAGACAATACCACCAATCATCGTTGATAATACAACTGAGTCCGTCCATCCATCATTTCCAGCTTCACTGAAGCCGTATAAAAGCAAGGCCATACCTGCCAGAGATGTAAACACAGAAATTAGATCTACTTTTACATTTTGAGGCGGTTTAATATCTTTTAATTTAAAAGCTGCAATAATAAGTACGAGTGCACCTAGTGGCACCATTCCCGTAAATAAGATGTGCCAGTCATAGTTTTGAATAACCCATCCTGAAAGCGTCGGTCCAATTGCCGGAGCGAACATCATGGCTAAACCAAAGATACCCATTCCTTTTCCGCGCATATGAGGAGGGAAAATAAATACGATAATGGTCATAACTAGAGGTGCTAGTACGCCGCCTCCGACTGCTTGAACCAGACGTCCGATTAGCATAATCGAGAAAGTCGGCGCAATTCCACAGACAAGTGCCCCTATTGTAAAGCAGGCCATTGCAAATAAGAATAAGCGACGAACTCCAAAACGTTCAATTAAATACGCTGATAATGGAATAAGTGCACCATTTACAAGCATATACCCTGTAAGCAACCACTGTGCGGTATTAGCCGTAACGCCAAACTCTGTAATCAGATGCGGAATCGCAACATTTAGCAGCGTTTGGTTTAAAATTGCTAAGAACAATCCAAGCATAAGTACGACTAGCAGCGGGATATGCTTTTTAACTGAGCTTTCCTCTGATTGTATCGTGTTTGCTGACATCAGTTCCTTCCTCCTTTCTTCTCTTCTTACTCATGTACGTTCTTAGTTTTTAGAGATTTTAACTTCTGCATTCATACCTGGTAGTACGTTTTCAGAGTAGTTAGAAATAGAGATTTTAACAGGAACTGTTTGTGATACTTTAGTATAGTTGCCATCTGAATTAGAGCTTGGCATTAATGAGAAAATTGAGTTTGTTGCATAACCGATTTCTTCTACTTTTCCATCGATTGTTGTTTTAGTATCTCCGTCAACTGTTACATCAACGTCATCGCCAGCTTCAATATCTTTTAATTTGTCTTCTTTAATGTTTGCAATGATGAATAAGTTATTCATATCTACTTCGCTAGCAATTTGTTGACCAGCTTGAACCATTTGATTTTCTTTTACCTGTGTTTTGATGATTTTACCATCCTCTGGTACTGTAACTGTTTTTTCTCCATCTTCTGATTGGATTTTAGCTACCTCATCATCTTTTGAAACATCTTTACCTTCTTCAACGTTCCAGCTTGCTACTTTACCTGCCGCTGGCGCTACTACTGTATAAAGGTCGCCCGACACTTTTGCATTGTCTGTGGATACATAATTAGATTTTTGAATATAATAGTATCCCCCACCAATAATTAAAGCTAATACTACAATAATTCCGATAAAGTTCATTAAAATTAAACGCCCTCTTGACATTTATTTTACCTCCTTAATATTTCATTCAGTTAAGTATTACGCTAGATAACTTTATCACAAAGATATTTAGTTGTAAATAACTTTGATTTTAATTTATTTTTAAAACTAAACATTTATGTTTCATAAAGTTTTCCCGACTGAATACTTTACTACATCTTTAACTGAAATACAACTTAAAAGTTTTGGTTTCTTTACAAGTACTTTACTTTACTTTAAAGTTAGATATATAAGCATAGGGTTATACACAAAAACAGCTCCTTTTTTCGGAACAAACTCCCTATATACATAAACCACAATAGGTAACTAGCAGCAATTGTTTAACACCTATAATGATAAAGAAAAGGTGATTATGATGGATCAGCAGTTAATAGATAAACTAGAAAAACTCGACCAAGTTAAAACCTCATTATTTGAACTCAAGCGAAAGCTCTTGGAAGATAAAATCAGTGAGCAGCCCTATAATTTGACCATTACGAAATTTTTAATTCTAAAATTTATTGGAATCAGCTCTAAACGTATGGTAGCCGAAATTTCTTCAAATCTAAAGCTAACCTCTGGGGCTACTACCATTTTATTAAATCAATTAGAAGATGACGCACTCATTAAGCGCGTACGTGACCAAAAAGACCGCCGAATTGTATGGATATCCTTAACAGAGGCTGGCGAAACATTAGTGAACTACGTAATTGAGCAGCGAAATTTATTTTGGCAAGACATGCTTTTTGCTCTAACTCCTGAAGAACAAGATGAGTACCTCCGCATGCTTGAAAAAATGGAAAAACGAATTAGACAAACGGTAGATCGTTAATGATAAAAAGAGGCTGAGACATAACGAGATGAATTCAATCTAAAGACGAACAAATGGGAGACATGAGCTGAACCGCTTGTGACACCGCAGTTGATTTCCGTGCAAGACTTCGCTTTCCGCGGGCGGCTGCTGAGCCTCCTCGTCGCTTACGCTCCTGCGGGGTCTCACCTGTTCCGCTTTTCCTGCAGGAGTCTTCGTCTTGCTCTCCAATCAACTGCTAGCATGAACGAAACAGATGGAAGCCCTGCTCAACATAACAAAGAAAACGAACCGTGAATCAACATGTTGGATTCACGGTTCGTTTTTCACTTGGGCTTAAATACTTTTGTCCCAGCCTCTTTTTATGATGTGCTACCCTTGAAGGGTTTAGAAACCTTTGGGTTTTCTGCCTTTAAAATTCAGGATTGTTCTTTAAAAACCCCCTCCAAGCCTGTGCTGTAGCTTTCTCAATTTCTTCTTTGGAAGCATAAAGCCTCTTAGCGCTATCTTCATAGCCAATTTCAATTTTACCTTTTTTCAATTCTTCAAATACTGAATCAGCAAAGTCCTCAAGCGGCGCTCCAAATGTATGAAGTCCCGGGCCTCCTAAATCCGTGTTCACAGCTGGAGGAAGAATTTCTATTACTTCGGTATTTGTTTCTTCTACTTGATGTCTTAAACTAATCGTAAACGACCTTAATGCCGCTTTTGTTGCGCTGTAGATTGGCACCCATGCTCCAGGTGTTAAAGACAGCCCGGACGTTACGTTAATAACCGCAGCACGTTCTTGTTGAACGAAATGAGGAATCAAAAGCGAAGTTAAATGAATAGGAGCACTTACATTACTCATTAGTTCTTTTTCGTAATACTGCCACTCTTCGTGCATGTGTAAAAGATTTACGCGCTGCTGAATGCCTGCATTATTCACAATAACATTTAATTTTGGGAACGTTTCAGTCGCCCATTTTACTAGCTCTACTCTGCTTTCTTCTATTGATACGTCGCACACTTTTGTATGTAACGAAGGGAATCTTTCTTTTGCTTCCTGCAGCTTTGATTCCCTTCTTCCACAAATAATGACTTCATTTCCTTCATTTAAAAAACGTTCTGCAAGCGCCAACCCAATTCCAGACGCTCCGCCCGTAATTAAAATAGTGTTTCCTGACATTTTCATTACTTTTCCTCCTCGTTCAACCATCACATTTCTTTTTTAATAAACAAAGCGCTACTGCATGAATGACAATAGCGCTTTGTTTATTATTTATCTTACAAGACATTTTAGTCTTAATTTAAAATTAAAAGTCAAAGTTATCCGGATCTGGACCTACGCGATGATTTTGATTTAATGCGTTGATTTTTTCAACTTCTTCTGCATTTAATTCAAAATCAAATACGTCTGCATTTTGGATAATACGATGTTCTTTTGTTGACTTAGGAATCGTTACTACTTCGTTTTGTAAGTCCCAACGTAAGATAACTTGAGCAGTTGATTTTCCGTGCTTTTCAGCAATTTGAGTTAACACTTCGTTATCAAGCAGCTCACCTTGTGCAAGCGGTGACCATGCTTCCACTTGGATTCCTTGTTTTTTGCAGTATTCACGCACTTCTGTTTGTGTTAAAAGTGGATGAAATTCGATTTGGTTTACCATCGGCTTAACTTCTGCATCTGCAATTAAGTCTTCCAAATGATGAACTTGGAAATTCGATACGCCGATTGCACGAATTTTCCCGTCTTTATAAAGCTTTTCAAGTGCTTTCCACGTATCTTTATACTTACCTTCAACTGGCCAGTGAATTAAGTATAAATCTAAATATTCAAGACCTAGCTTGTTTAAGCTTGTTTCAAACGCTTGAAGAGTTGTATCATATCCTTGATCTGCATTCCACACTTTTGATGTAACAAATAGTTCTTCGCGAGAAACACCCGATTCTTTGATCGCTTGTCCAACGCCTTCTTCATTTTCATAAATTTTAGCCGTATCAATGCTTTTATATCCAGCTTTGATTGCATATTTAACTGAATCTACAACTTCTTGACCATCTTCTACTTTATAAACACCTAAACCTAACCAAGGCATTTTAACGCCGTTTGCTAAGGTCGTCGTTGACTGTAAGTTTTCCATGTTGCTGTTCATCCCCTTTTTTTACTGTTGAATTATTCGTAAAGAGTAATTGCTTGTGAAATTTGTTCTGCGCACTGCTTAACAAGCGCAGCATGTTCTTCGTCTTTCTCTTGTGAAATACGAACGGATGGACCTGATAAAGCAATAGCTGCCATTATTTTTCCTTTTCTGAAAATAGGAGCTGCAATACAGCGAACGCCAGGCTCCCGTTCTTCATCATCGACAGCATATCCTCTTTCCTTACTTAAAGCCAAATCAGCTTCAAGCTCGTCCAGCTCGGTGATCGTTCGATCTGTATAGGCTTCAAGCGAAAGTTCATGAAGAATAGATTTTTGCACGCTGTCCTCTTGATAAGCAAGAATACACTTCCCAATAGCATTTGCATGAAGCGGCTTTTTATTTCCTACTTCGGAATGTGTACGAGTGCTATATTGCCCGTTCACCACCTGAGTTGTAACCATTTGTTTATGATGGAGAATTCCCGCGTAAATGGTCTCATTGGTCTCTTCACTCAGCTTCTGCATAGCAGGAACAGAGAGCCAATTCATCTCATAATTCGTATGCATCGTATTTTGCACGAGTGCCAGCACCAGTTGAGGTGAAACCGTATAGCGGTTAGACGGGTTTCTTACAATAAATCCGTTTTGTTCAAGCGTGCTCACAAGACGATACATCGTACTCTTATTAAAACCGAGCGCTTCCATCATTTCTGGAATAGTCATATTCGGACGGTTTAAAAGCAAAGAGAAGATATCTAATCCTTTTTTTAAAGTTCCAACCTCGGACATGCCCTTCTTCCTCCTTTTATCCGAACAACAATTTTATTATAAAACAAAGCTCTTTATCGTATCAAATAAGGAAACTAACCTAAGTTACTTTCCCTGTATGAGAGAATATATAACGTAATTGTTCTTCTTAATCTATTCCACTGTTTTTTCTATTTAAACATAAAAAAAGCCTTAACAATAGAATTTTTTTACAGTTTTTCAAATTAGCTTTGCTTTTCACTCGTTAACTTCTTCAAATCGCTTCAGCTGCTCCAGCTGATTTTCCTTTTTCATAATTTCTTTCTGACGCTCGCCTAGTAAATCGAAATGAGGATAGCCGGATCGATTATCAATATACTTAGCGGGAATACCATACTTTTCTCCCCACTTAATCAGCTTATTTAAGTCACTGCAACCTACTTTTGTTACGGTAGTTGCATATGGAAAACGCTCATCAAGCCAGTAATGAGTTAAAAAGGCAATCTCTCCTCGCTTAACAGCTGCTTTCCATGCGTTTAGTTCCGGGCGTTTGATTCCAAATGCCATCATTTCACCTTTTCTCTTTTAAATAAGTAGTCACATTATTTATTTACTATAAAGAAAAAATCTCATTCTTATAGAAATCTTTCATAATACCTTGTCTATTTATAACCATCTCTAAATAATAGCGTACTTTCTCAACCCGTTTCCTGTCTAACATTATTGTGTGCTTATGATTTTATCATCATCTTCTTTTGCTTTTCAAAAGATCAAACAAAAAAATAACGTTTAAATAATAAAGAAAAGCTTTATATGTAAAAGAAACTAAGGATTAATTTCAACATTTCTGTTGCGAAAGATTTTTCCTTTATATTGAATGTTGTTCGTTTTTTATTATGGCAGTATGCATTTAGTTTGAATCTTTAGTATATTAAAAAACTTCCAAAGTTACCATTCTCACAAAAAGACAGAATTTACTTTTTATTCCGAAAATAATATAATTTAAGTGATATGAAGCTTTTTGCTTCATCTATTTATTATCAAAGGGGGAATTCCGCTTGGCAATGAATGAAAATTCTTTAAAGAAGGTAAATAATGCTTCTTCCTCTCCTGATTACACAGAAATTGTACAGTCTACTTCATTTCAAAAACTTTTGAAACAAAAACGTAATTTTATTTTACCGCTCTCTCTGTTTTTTCTTGCTTTTTATTTTACCTTGCCTATTTTAACGGCTTACACAACCGTCTTAAACAAACCAGCTTTTGCTTCTATGACTTGGGCGTGGGTATTTGCTTTTGCGCAGTTTGTGATGACGTGGGCCCTATGCATTTTATACACAAAAAGAGCCTCGAAATTTGATGAACTTGTTGAAACGATAAAAAAAGAAGCTGCAAATTGAATAGGGGGTTAAATGAATGAACGTACTAGCTTTTTCACTTTTTTTAGCCATTGTAGGTCTTACGCTAATCATTACGTATGCGGCATCCAAGCGAACAAAAACAACCAGTGACTTTTATACAGCAGATGGAAGTTTAACCGGCTGGCAAAACGGCATGGCGATTGCCGGAGATTATATGTCTGCTGCGTCATTTTTAGGCATAGCCGGAATGGTAGCGCTTTCTGGATTTGACGGTTTTTTTTACAGCATCGGCTTTTTAGTTGCCTATCTCGTTGTGTTATACATTGTCGCTGAACCACTTCGCAACTTAGGAAAGTACACGATGGCAGATATGATAGCAGCTCGTTTTAACGAAAAGAAAGTGCGGGGAGTTGCTGCGTTAAACACGATCACCATTTCCATTTTTTATATGATTGCGCAGCTCGTTGGAGCAGGAGCATTAATTCATTTATTACTTGGTCTAGATTACGTGTACTCTGTCTTAATTGTCGGCGTCTTGATGACGGTTTACGTTGTATTTGGAGGAATGACAGCGACTAGCTGGGTGCAGATTGTCAAAGCCTTGCTTCTGATGATTGGTACGTTCATTATTTCCATTATCGTATTTTCAAAATTTGATTTTAGCTTAGCTAAAATGTTTTCCGAGATGAAAACTGCAACTCCTCTTGGTGAAGGCTTTTTAAATCCAGGAAATAAATTCAAAAATCCGCTGGACATGATTTCGTTGAATTTAGCTCTTGTTCTTGGTACAGCAGGCCTGCCTCATATCCTTATTCGTTTCTTCACAGTAAAAGACGCCATCACCGCACGAAAGTCTGTGATTTATGCAACGTGGATCATTGGCGTTTTTTACATTATGACAATCTTTTTAGGATTCGGTGCTGCTGCATTCGTAGGGTACGATGATATTATCAAAGCAAATGCAGCAGGAAACATGGCAGCTCCCCTGCTCGCTCAAGTTCTTGGCGGAGACTTTCTCTTTGCGTTCGTCTCAGCTGTAGCTTTTGCTACGATTTTAGCTGTTGTAGCTGGGCTGGTGCTCTCAGCAGCTTCAGCATTCGCACACGACTTCTATAGTCATATTCTCCGTAAAGGAGCTGCAACTGAAAAAGAACAGGTAGTAGCTGCACGATGGGCTTCTATTGGGGTATCCATTCTATCTATTATTCTTGCATTATTTGCTCAAAACATGAACGTAGCATTTTTAGTTGCACTTGCCTTTGCCGTAGCAGCGAGCGCTAACTTGCCAATTATTCTTCTTACTATTTTTTGGAAACGTTTTAATACAGCAGGAGCAGTCACTGGCATGCTGGTTGGCCTATTCAGCTCACTGTTTTTAGTTGCCATTAGTCCAAACGTGTGGGCACCTGAGCCTGGAGCTGCTATCTTTGTAGGTGAACCGCTCATCACGCTCACAAACCCTGGTATTATCTCTATTCCTCTAGGCTTCTTAGCTGCTTTTATAGGAACACTTCTTTCGTCTAAAAAAGCAGACGAAAAGAAATTTGATGAGATTTTAGTAAAAGCAAATACAGGTATGGGAATCGAAGAGCCTGTCAAACATTAATGCCAAAAAGCCTTGAAGCAGTCTGCTTCAAGGCTTTTTACTAGAATAAATCTTCTTGTAAGCCAATAGCGGCAATTTGTTCATTTCTAAACTTTACAGCTAACATATGCTCTTCTTCCCACGTACATTCAAAAAACAACCCAAGTTCTCTTGTATCATGAGGTGCTTTAGGAACAAAGATTTGAATACACTCAACTAAAAAACCAATGTCTTTTCGCTTTTTTACATTCGGAACTAATAAGTCTACCACGTCTTTTTCAACTTGAGTTCTGTATTCATCTCGCACCTGTTGATAATAATCAAAAAGAGCTTTTTCCGTTCTCTTTAACAATAATTCACTTTGAAGCCAAAATGCTTGAAAAGCCTCTTCTTGCCGTTTTTGAAATGGCTTCTCTTTATCTCCATCAATTGTCAGCAACACGTGTTGTTTTTGTCCAAAGAAAGTGACCTGTTTTTCCCCAACCCAGGCCGAGTCATATAACAAAGATCCAAAAAGTGGATGATGTACTCGTAATGTTTGATTCATTGCATACCTAACCCTCTCAAAAAGTGGATTTCTGCTTGCATTGGCGTATAATAAATGGTGCTTGAAACAAACTTCTAAACTTATTCTATGTTACCATATTTTTTACAGAAAGGAGTGCCACAATGTGTGAATACAATTAAATCTTTGTACCCTTACTTAAAACCTTACAAATGGCTCGCGCTGTTTGCCCCGCTATTGATGGTAATCGAAGTGTTAGCTGACCTTCTGCAACCTACTATTATGCAGCATATCATTGATTATGGCATTGCAAACAACAATCAAACATATGTTATCACCCGAAGTATCCTTATGCTCATGTTAGCAATCATTGGCTTAGCTGCTGGTATCGTCTGCGCCATCCTTAGCACAAAAGCAGCAGTAAATTTTTCTACCGATATTCGGAAATCGCTTTTTGAAAAGATTGAAAACCTCTCAAACAGCAACAGAGACAAACTAGGGACTGGTCACTTAATTACCGTCATGACAAACGATGTAACGAGTGTTCAAAACGCATTGAATATGACGCTAAAAGTATTAGTTAGAGGTCCTTTACTTTTTGCAGGAAGTATTGTGATCGTGTTATTAACCGCTCGTTCTTTGTTTCCTATTATCGTTGTGGTCGTCCCTATTTTATTTTTATGCATTTGGTTTGTGATCACGAAAGCTGGAAAACTTTTTAAAAAAGTTCAGCAAAGCGTTGATCGTGTAAACACAAAAGTCCAAGAAAATTTATCAGGGATGCGTGTAGTAAAAGCGTATGTAAGAGAAGCATATGAAATCAATCAGTTTAAAGAAGCAAACAGCTCCTTGACGCGAGCTAATATGAGTGCCGTTCAGCTTATTTCGCTTTTAATGCCCGTTATTTTATTTGTAGTAAATATCGGAATGGTAGCTACTCTATGGCTGGGTGGACTTCAAGTTGAAGCAGGAAAAATTGAAGCAGGTGTGATTTTAGCTTTTATTAATTACTTAACGATTATTTTAAACGGACTTATGTCAAGCAGCATGGTGCTGATGCAAATTACACGCGCATTCCCTTCAGCTGAACGAATCGATTCTGTTTTAAAAACAAAAATAGACATTCCTCCAGCAAACTCTGCTGCTCAAATCAACAGACTTAAAGGTGATCTATCGTTTCAAAACGTTACATACAGCTACAGTAAAAATGGCGAAAACGTATTAAAAGATATTTCATTTACTGCTACACATGGGGAAACCATTGGCATTATCGGCTCTACTGGAAGCGGAAAATCGACGCTTGCAAAACTTATTTCGCGCTTATATGATCCTGATGGCGGTGAAATTTTTGTAGATGGAAAAAATCTTACGAACTATGACGTAAAAGAGCTTCGCTCATCCATTGGGTTCATTCCTCAAAAAGCTACGCTGTTTACCGGAACGATTGATATGAATATTCGAATGGGAAAAGATCATGCTTCTTCCTCAGAAATTGAAGATGCTGCAGCTTTTGCATGCGCCACGGAGTTTATTGAAAAGCTCCCAGAAAAATATGAGTATCCTTTAACAAGAGGAGCTACCAATTTATCAGGAGGGCAAAAGCAGCGCCTTTCAATCGCCCGTGCATTTGTTAGAAAGCCTGCTATATTGGTCATTGATGATGCAACTTCAGCGTTGGATGCTGTCTCAGAAGCGCAGGTACTAACACATTTAAAAGAAGAGTTTTCGAATGCGACCGTCATTATTATTGCGTCTAAAATTTCGTCTCTTCTTCACGCTGATCATATTATCGTCATGGATGAAGGCAAAATTGCTGAACAAGGGACTCATGAAGAATTGCTTCGTTACCGCTCTCTTTATTACGACATTTATCTTGCACAAGGCGGAAAAGAGGTGTTGCCTAGTGAATAATCAAGGTAAAAATCAAATGAGCTCTATTCGCGGCCCTAGAGGAATGATGAAAGGTCCTGTAGTGAAGCCAAAGAATGCGAAAAAAACACTGCACAGAATCTGGTCATATATGGGGAAACGAAAGCCTCCGCTTGTAGCTGCAATAATCTTAGTTATTTTGACTTCCCTGCTTAATTTATTAGGCCCTTATTTAATTGGGGTTATTATTGATGAGCATATTATTCCCAAAGATATCAGCGGAACGATACGAATGTCACTCACTCTTGCAGGAATTTACATTACGACATCTTTGTTAACATGGCTGCAAACCTATTTAATGGTAAACGTTTCGTTTACGACCATTGGCTTGCTCCGCCAAGATTTATTTGCAAAGCTTCAGACTCTCTCTCTTCGCTTTTTTGACAAACGAGCTCACGGAGAGTTAATGAGCCGGGTTACTAATGATATTGATAATCTAAACAACGCTCTGAGTCAAAGCGTCATTCAGGCTCTGTCCTCTATTTTGTCTTTAGTGGGCATTACCATTGCGATGTTCTCGCTCAACTGGATTCTTGCTATTATCACGCTGATTGTTATTCCATTGATGGTTATAATCGTTCGACAAATATTAAAACGAAGCAGTGAAAATTTTGTCAAACGCCAAAAAGACTTAGGTGAACTAAACGGCTTTGTAGAAGAAGCAATCTCTGGAGGAGAAGTTGTTACGCTTTTTAGTAAGGAAAAAGATTTTTTAACTGTTTTTAATGAACGAAATGAACAGCTGAGAAGTTCAGCAACAAAAGCAGAAACATTTTCAGGCTTTTTAGGTCCTGTCACAAACTTTATTAACAATTTAGGCTTAGCACTAGTGATTGGAGCAGGAGCATTTATGGCGGTTCAAGGTAGCGTTACAGTGGGGATGATTGCTTCGTTTGTTAACTACTCACGTCAGTTCTCTCGCCCAATCAGTCAAATGGCAAACTTAGTAAACACCATTCTTTCGGCTATTGCCGGCGCAGAGCGCGTGTTTGCGATTATGGATGAGCAGCCAGACGTCACAAACAAGCCAACCGCTCTTTCTGTTACAAAATTTGCAGGAGACGTTGCTTTTGAGAACGTATCATTTGGCTATACTGACGAAAAAATGATTTTAAAAAATGTTACACTTACAGCAAAAAAAGGTGAAATGGTTGCTTTGGTCGGTCCGACAGGTTCTGGTAAAACAACAATCATTAACTTGCTCACACGATTTTATGACATCGCAAACGGAGACATTAAAATTGACGGCCTCTCCATCAGTGACTATAACATCCATGATTTACGAAACCGAATCGGCATTGTTCTTCAGGATACCTATTTATTTTCCGGTACGATTGCAGATAACATTCGATTTGGCAGGCTAGATGCCAGCGATGAAGAAGTGAAAAGCGCAGCAAAAATGGCAAATGCTCATTCTTTTATCAAGCACCTGCCGCAGCAGTACGATACTGTGATTTCAGCCGGTGGAGGAAATTTAAGTGAAGGTCAAAAGCAGCTTTTATCGATTGCTCGAGCCATGCTCTCTGACTGTGATATTTTAATTTTAGACGAAGCTACTTCTAATATTGATACAAAAACAGAAATTGATATTCAAAAAGGAATGAGTAATCTATTAAAAGGAAAAACAAGCTTTGTGATTGCCCACCGCCTTAAAACAATTGAAAATGCAGATCAAATTCTTGTTTTAAAAGACGGACAAATTATTGAAGAAGGAAATCATCGTCAGCTGCTAGAGAAACAAGGTTTTTACCACAAGCTCTATACGCAGCAGTTTACGATTTAAAAGGCAAACACCTTCATGGTGTTTGCTTTTTTGGTTGTATTATTTATCTATCACGGCTACAATTTTTCCTTTTACTCGACGAGTCGCCAGTTCATCTAATGCTGCTGGCACTTCGTCTAGCGAAATGACTTTTTCCACGAGTGCATTTAGCTTATTTTCTTGTAGAAGCATAAGCATTTTATTTCCCGTTTCAGCAAGTTTTCGCTGTTCTTTTACGTTATTAGACTGATGTACACTTCCTAATGCAACTTGATGAAACGATAGTGGGTGCGCAAACGAAATCGCATCGTTTACATTAGGCGGTCCTGCGATGAATGCAATTTGGCCATTAAAAGCAAGAGCCTTTACCGACTCGTCTGCATTATCCCGTCCGACGGTATCCAAGACTAAATCTACACCAATTCCACCGGTAAGCTCCAACGTTTTTCTCACAAAGTCTTCTTTACGGTAGTCGATTACATAATCAGCACCTAAACTTTTTACAAACTCATGATTGGCCGAAGATGCGGTTGTGAGCACTGTAAGACCTGCATTTTTGGCAAGCTGAATGGCAAACCCTCCAACCCCTCCAGCACCTGCGTGAATTAAAATCGTTTGTCCTTTTGAAGCGTTCATTTTGTGAAACAATGCTTGATATGCTGTATACCCCGCACATGGAATAGCTGCAGCATCTTCAAATGAAACTCCTTGTGGAATATGAGAAACCGTGTGAGCTGTTGTCACTCCGTATTGTGCAAACCCGCCTTTTTTTGATAAATCGCTATGATATACAACGCGGTCTCCGACTTTAACAGTTGTGACTTCTTCTCCCACTTCTTCGACAACGCCAGCCGAATCAAGTCCTAATACGTGAGGATATGTCCAACTAGGATTACCGCCGTTTCCCGTTTTATAATCTACAGGGTTAAGGGCAGTAGCTTTAATTTTAACTAAAATTTCACCTTTAGCTGGATGCGGCATTTGGATATCTCCGACTTTCATCTCACTTACTTTCCCCTTGCCTTCTAACAGTAAAGCTTTCATCAAGATCTCCCCTTTTACATTTCTTCCTTCAATTAAAAGTTCTTTTTCAGTATAATAAATACATGTTGTTTACAAAAGACGGCACTTTCATGTAACCAGGTACCTTCCCGGTAACCTAGGTCTATGGATATTAAATTATTATATCCATATTTCATATCTATTTATGAATGGAGGATTAACGGTGAAAGCACCCCACTATAATGTACCTGTTGAAGCAACGCTTGAAGTAATCGGCGGGAAATGGAAAGTTGTTATTTTATGCCTCTTAAAAGAAGGCGAAAAACGTTTTAGTGAACTTCAGCGAGCTATGCCTGCTATTACCAAAAAAATGCTGTCTCAACAGCTAAAAGAATTAGAAAAAGATGGCGTGGTTAATAGAAAAGTCTACAATGAAGTTCCTCCTAAGGTAGAGTACTCACTTAGTGAAGAAGGCGAAACCTTACGAGAAATTTTAAATATGATGTGCGCATGGGGAGATAGAAGAATGGGAAACACCCCAAATTGCAGCTAAGTTCTCCTAGCGGCTCTGTTAAAACAAACGAATAGCCGTTGTCACTGTTTTCAGGAGCTATTCGTTTTTGTTTTATCTATTCTCCTACTCTTTCTTGCAATTCGCCCCTATGTAAGAACATCTGACAACACTATAGAATTCTTTCGCATTTTCAGCTATGATGATGTCGAACGATGCAGCCAGAATTGTCGAAATAAAATTCAAGAATGATAGGTGATTCAATGATGCAATTAGGTTTAAATTTATCCCAAAAACAACTATTAAAATTGGCCATGACACCTGAATTACGTCAGTCTATCAACATTTTAAATTATTCTACGGCCGATTTAGTTCATTATCTTCATCAGCAAGTCAATGAAAATCCTGTAATTAAACTATCTGCTGACGACTCTCAGCAAAAAGATTCATTTTATACTCAAGAGCAGCGTTCATATTCAAAAGGTTATACCGATGACGAGTATAATCCGTTTAATTATATATCTGATCAAACTGTGACATTAGAGAGTCATTTATTAGAGCAGCTGTCTATGCTAAATCATTTACACTCACACCAAAAACACATCGTTCAATTTCTAATTGGAAACTTAAATAAAAACGGTTTTTTAGCAATTGAGCCAAAATTGGCAGCCGAACTGCTGAATGTTTCAATTAATGAAGTCAACGATATGATTCACGTTTTACAAAGCTTTGATCCAATTGGCGTGGGCGCTCAAAATTTTGTGGATTCACTGCTTATTCAAATTAAGGCCAAAAAGTCAAAGCCTCCTTTTTTATACGACGTGGTAAAACACGATATTGAAGATATTGCTAACAAAAAATATCGGAACATTTCAAAAAAATACTCTATTTCGATGCGTGAAGTACAAGAAATTGTTGACTGCTTGCGGACATTAAATCCTCGTCCAGCAGGAGATTTCCACGTCCCGCTTACGAAGTACATCTCGCCTGATGTAACGGTACAGAAAGTTGATGGCCGCTATCATGTTACTCTTCATAGCGAGCTGCTTCCACCCATCGAAATTAACAGTGCCTATCAAAAGCTGGTTCATCACTCTGCATGCGTAACAACCGATCGATACGTACAGGAAAAAATCCATGAAGCTACTTGGCTAATCAATAGTATTGAGCAGCGTAATGCGACGATTTACAACGTGTCCAAAGCCATTGTGGAACATCAGCAAGATTTTTTTGAAGCGGGTATTTCGGGGCTAAAGCCACTTACCTTAAAAGATATTGCTCAAAAAGTAGACTGTCACGAATCAACGGTAAGCCGTGCGACGAACGGGAAGTATATTCAAACGCCGCGCGGGCTGTTTGAGCTAAAATACTTTTTCACCAATTCTTTAGAGCGAAATGATGGAGAACAAAGCAATTCTACTGCCTTTATAAAAGAAAAAATTAAAATATTAATTGCCGAAGAAAATAAATTAAAACCTCTTTCAGATCAAAAACTCATGTCTCTTCTTTCCAGCGAAGGAATTCAAATTTCAAGAAGAACAGTCGCTAAATACCGTGAAGAAGCAGGAATCGAAAGTTCTTCTAAGCGGCGACGATTTTAATATTGCTTATTCTAAATTACAGCTTTATCACTACTAAAAAGAACCCGTTGATTTTACTCAACGGGTTCTTTTTATCGGTTTCCAATAAATAAAAGCCATATGATATTGATACGTATATTCATATGTGTCATTTATTTTCTTTACATGCTGTAAAATAATCTTCTCAGTTTCTAATTTGTCAACATCTTTAGAAAGCACCTTGGTCGAGTTCTTCTTGATGAGATCTTCGTACGTCTCATACGTTACCGTTTTGGTTATAGGAACAAGCTTGCAGTCTGCATAAATGCCCAGTTCATATAAAATATTTAGTAAGTCAATATATTCTTTGCGGCGCCATTTAATTTCATACCCAAGTCTTTCATGTAACTCTATGTAATGAGGCTTTTCTGGACCAGTTGACATGCCGATAACAACCAAACGATTAGCCGAATCATTCATATTTAAGAGACCATCGACAATATTATGCATACGGTAAAAACAGTTTATTCCTACTACGGCATCATAGTTATCTGTTAGACGCTCATACTCCCATTTACCTTCTATGAACTTTAGATTAGAGCGAGCACCCGATTGTTTTTGTAAATAGCGGATGATGCTTGGCGAACAATCCATACACGTAAGTTCTTTTACATAATCAGCAATTGAAAACGTGTAGTTCCCCCATCCAGGGCCAATTTCCATAACGGCGTCACCTGGAGTCAAAAAAGCAAGAAGTTCTTGCTGAAGCTGTTTTACTACAGGATCGTTTTCTGAACTAAAAGACATTTTTTCTAGATAGTGCTGCCAAAATTCATCTTCAGCCCGGTCATCTATCATCCGTTTCGATATTGAGCCGTCCCACTCTTTTAACCCTTCCTGCCACTTTTTCACGCAATCACTTTCATATACCGAAAATTTTGTAAGCTGCATGCATTCACGTTCCCCTCTTTTATACGTAAACCTATACTAACATAAAGAAAAAGAGAGTTCCTTTTTAAATTGGAACTCTCTTTTTCTATTTAATAAATCATGCTGCTGACTCTTCTTCTGTATAGTGCTGTTCTTTTCTTGCATTGATATAAAACATTACTAATGAAAGAACGATGAAGATTGCTGCAAAGATTCCAAGTACGCCAGCCTGATGCCATACATAGCCGAAATCATCACCAATTGAAATGATTTCACGGAAACCGCGAATTGCATAGGTCATAGGCAAGTATGGATTGATTGCCTGGAAGAATTCCGGCACAAGTGCTTTAGGGAATGTACCTGCACTGCCGCCAATTTGAAGCAGCAAAATAATAAACGCTAAATACTGTCCTACTTTTCCTAACGCTGTTGTTAAGAACAAGATCAGCGCAAAGAACGTTACACCTGTAATCATCGTAAAGATATAAAAGTGCCAAATGCTTGTTACGTTTAAATGCAAGCCCCATAGAAGAGCCGTAACCGCAATGGCTGCCTGTAGTATACCTACGATTGCGATGACACTAAACTTACTCAAGAACCATGAAATACCTGAAGTTGGTCGAATAGAAGGTTCTTTTAATGGATAAACAGATGAGAACATTAACGTTCCTGCAAATAAACCAATACATAAGATATATGGAGCTAATCCGACACCGTACTTATCTACGTTGTTTTGTTTATCTGATTTTAAATCCGTTGGATTAGAAAACATGCTGTATGTTTTATCATCCGCTTTAACATCTTTTGCATCTTTTGCACCATCGGCTAAAGATGAATGAAGCTCGCTTGTTCCATCTGATAATTTAGATGAACCATCATATAGTTTGGATGAACCATTCGTTAACTCTTTAGAACCATTTGCTAATTTGGTTGCCCCGTTTTCTAGCTGTGTTAAACCATTTGCTAGCGCTGCGCTTCCTTGCTCAGATTTTTTAAGTCCATCCACAAGTTGCTGCTGTCCGTCGGCAAGCTTTCCAGCTCCTGTATGAGCGTCAGCAATACCGCTGTTTAGCTCTGCAAATTTGCTGTTGAACTGCTTTTCTCCGTCTGCTAGTTTAACAGCACCATTATATACTTTCGTTTGTCCATCGTACAGCTGACTTTGTCCATCAGCAATTTTATTAATAGCGCTTTGAATATCTTCTCCGCCTTTAGACAGCTTTTGAAGCGCCGCTGATAATTCTTGCACTTTATCTACTTTTGCTTTTAGCTGCTCTGCTTTTTGCTGCTGTTCATCCATAAACTGCTGAGACGTGAGTTTTTTAATTCCTGCAATCAGCGTTTGTTTTTGCTCATCAGGAATGGACTCATTGCTGTTAATGCTGTCAATGAGAGCTTGCTGCTGCTGTTCAAACTCTGCTTTTTTTGAATCGACCTGCTGTTTAATCTGTGTAATTTCCTGTTCCGCTTGATTAATTTGCTGCGTAACATTGCTCACTTCAGCGTCCACTTGATTTAAGCCGCTTGTGAACTGCGGAAGCTTTCCTTGAAGTGTCTGCGTTCCATCATTAAGCTGTTTGGTTGCACTTTGTAACTTTGACAATCCATCTCGAACACCAACAGCTCCAGTTTCTAATTGACTAGAAGCGCTATATAATTGACTGCTTCCACTCTCTAGCTTCCCTAAACCGCTGTTTAGGTTGCCTAAGTTTTCATTAATTGTGTCCGCACCGTTTAGGAGCTTAGCTGCACCTGCATTTAAGTCTGTTGCTCCTTTTCTTGCATCCGTTAACCCACTTGCCAATTTAGCTGTACCGTCTTCGAATGTAACCGTGCTGTCTGCCAATTTTTTCATGTTATCTCGCAGCGTTTTCGAGCCATCTTCTAGCTCTCCTGCACCGTCACTTGCTTTTTGAAGACCGTCCGCTACTTGTTTAAAGCTGTCAAATACCGTTTCAGCATACTGCTTTGTGACTGCTTCTTTAATTTGATCATTGATTTTAGCCACTGCATTTGAGCTAATTTGAGCGCCTGAATAGTTCTTTCCGGCATTTGTATGGTAGATAAATTTCATTTTTTTAGGATCTTTATCCATTAATGTTGTTGCATTTTTGGAGAAATTCTTTGGAATTTCCAAAACTAAATAGTAGTCCTCATTTTTTAAGCCTTCTAACGCTTTTTCTTTGTTCGTAAATTTCCAGTCAAATTTATCGTTTTTCTTTAAATCATCAACAAAATCACGACCGACATTCAATTTCTTTCCATCTAACGTAGCACCTTTATCTTCATTTACCACTGCAACTGGAATTTGATCTGTTTTTCCATATGGATCCCAGTAAGCAGATAAAAAGATGACATTATAAAGTAATGGAACAAATAACAATCCGCAAATCACAACAATAGTCATTGGTTTGGAAAAGATTTTTTTCCATTCTCCTTTAATCATATTCATGTTTTTTAGCCTCCAATAATCCTTACTTCCGTCTGACTGTTTGACCGAAAAACATTTCCGGTCATTAGGTTCTGATTAATGTTACCATATTCACAAGAATAAGGTCAATCGTTATTCTGTAATTAAAAGCTGATTTTAGCAGAAAGTTTAAAATCAGCTTTTTAAGATAACGTTCACACTAAATATCAGGCTTAAATCATGAGCTTCATTCGCATCGTTTTTAATAAATGCCCGTCAAATTCATCATCAAATTCATCCACAAGCTGGAAACCTTTTGATTGATAAAATGCACGGCCTATTCCGTTTTCCCTTTCTACGTTAATGTAAACGATTTTTAATTCCTTCGAACGCTTCATTCCTTTTTCTAATAATTGCGAACCGATTCCTTTCCCTTGATAAGCAGGAAGTATATAGATAGATCCTAGTTCTATTTCCCCTCTGTTTTGTAGTCGGAAAAAGTTAGCGTACCCTACGATTTTCTCATCAATAGTTGCTACATAAATGAACGAATTGCGCAAGCGCCACAGCAGCCTTTTATTGGAGTATGCTTCTGAAAGAAACCGATTCTGAACGCTTCTAGGAATAATTCCTTCATATGTATCATACCAGCTCATCTTTGCGACGTATTGAACAGACGTAACATCTTCTTTTCTCATTTTGCGAATGATTACCTCCATTCACATCCCTCCTGACAATTTGCTGCTAAAATCGTACATAATTTCACCTAAAAAATATAGTTATAAATATATATTTTTAATTGTAACGCTCTAGAAGCATTGATTGATTTTAGAACCTTATGTATAATCGAGATAGATACAAATTGAAAATGATTATCATTAACAGGAGTGCTGAATGATGAATTTAACTACCGTGAGTATTGGCGACAAAGTAAAAGTTAAAAACATTGAATTTTTAGATAGATCATTAGAACGCCGCCTTCTTTCTTTTGGAGTAAAAAAAGGCTGCGAACTGTGCATGAAGCAAAAAACCATCTTAGGAGGACCTTGTATTATTGAATGCCAAGGTCAAATGATTAGCATCCGAAAACGCGATGCGGCTAAAATTGAGGTTGAGACGGCATGAGTACAATTGCACTTTTAGGAAATCCAAACACAGGAAAAACTTCTTTATTCAATATATTAACAGATTCCTATGAATACGTAGGAAACTGGAGCGGTGTAACCGTTGAAAAGAAAGTTGGGTCTATTAAAAAGCAAAACAGCCAGCTGGTTGATTTGCCGGGTGTGTATGATTTCACTCCTCTCTCTTCAGATGAAGCAGTGGTAACTAACTTTTTGTTAACCGGAGAATTTAACAGTATGCTGAATATTGTAGACGCTTCTCAGTTTGAAAGAAGCATGCACCTTACTATTCAAGCATTGGAATATGGAAAGCCATTAGTAATCGGCTTAAATATGATTGATGTAGCGGAAAAACGCGGATTGACTTTTAATTTGGAGAAGCTTAGCAAATCATTACATATTCCGGTTTCTGCAATTATTGCCCGCAATGGAAAAGGAATTAATGAGCTTCTCTCCACCTTGAAGCAAGATTTAAAAGCTCCGTTATTTCAATTGAATTACGGGGAAACCGCTGAACAAGCAATTCATATGATTCAAACAAAAGCGGATGTCAGCAGATGGATTGCGATTCAATTTTTAGCTGAAAACAGCGTAATCGAATCAACATTAAAAGAAAAGATGAGTTACCCAGAGCTGCTTGAGCTTCGAAAAGCGGCTGCACAAAACTTAACCAAGCCGCTTAGCGAGCATTTCTTTGACGTGCGTACCGCATTTATTGAACGCATTTCCAAAGAGTGTATCGTAAAGGGAAGCGAAACACCTCTAACCTTCACAGATCGAATCGATCGAATTGTGACGCATAAGTGGCTCGGTCTCCCTATTTTTCTTGGCTTAATGTATTTGATTTTTAATATTACGTTTACTTGGATTGGCGTTCCTCTTTCTGATAAACTGGACGGTTTTTTTGGCGGAACGCTTAGTAAAGCCGCTGATTCTATTCTAAATGCAGCTGGTGCTGCTCCATTTATTCATGATTTAATTGTGGACGGCATCATCGCAGGCGTAGGCGGCGTACTAGTATTTGTACCACAAATTTTTGTCCTGTTCTTTTTCATTTCACTGCTTGAAGATTCAGGATACATGGCTCGAATTGCTGTAGTAATGGATCGTATCATGGAATTTTTCGGTTTGAACGGTAAAGCATTCATCCCGATGATTATTAGCTTTGGATGTAACGTACCGGGGATCATGGCCGCACGTACAATTGAACAGCGAAAAGAACGCCTTATGACCATTTTAGTAAATCCATTTATGAGCTGCTCAGCACGCCTTCCTGTATACGCTTTGTTTGTAGGTGCATTTTTTGTGCAAAACGGAGCTGCTGTGGTGTTTTCTATGTACTTGCTTGGCATTATTTTAGCACTTGTTGTAACGAAAATTTTATCAGTAACGCTTCTTAAAGACGAACAATCAACTTTTATTGTTGAACTTCCTCCTTACCGCGTACCTCAAGCCAAGACTCTTTGGAGAAGCACGTGGGAAAAAGGCCGAAATTTCGTCCGAAAAGCAGGTACGGTTATTTTAGCCGGCTCTGTATTTATCTGGCTATCATCTTACGCTGGCCCTGGCGGTTTTGGAGTAGATATGGAAAATAGCTTTATGGCTATTATTGGAGGTGCTATCGCTCCTCTATTTATCCCTTTAGGTTTTGCGACATGGCAAGCTGTAGCATCACTGATTACAGGCTTCCTAGCGAAAGAAGTGGTTGTTTCGACTATGAGCATCATTTATAAAGTACAAGAAGGACAGCTTGGCGACACAATGAAGACATTCTTTACACCGCTAACAGCCTATACGTTTATGGTGTTTGTTCTTCTTTATGTTCCGTGTCTAGCAACCGTCGCTGTTATTCGACGAGAAACCGGCTCATTGAAATGGACAGCGTTTGCTGTGGTCTACCCTTTGGTTGTCGCTTATCTCGTAGCTTTGCTTGTACACACTGTTGGAAAAGTACTTGGTTTTTCTTAAAAGGAGTGAATAACATTGATTATTAACATTTTAATTGGGGTTTTGATATTTGGATATGCCCTTTATCATATGACAAAATTCTTCCGCAAGAGTACTCAAGGAAAATGTGCAAGTTGCGCACAGCAATCTTCTTGTGCAACGGATGATTGCGGTATTGACTGGGATAAAACGATTCAAGAGGCTCAAAATCAATCATCTTAATACATTAAAAAAGCATCCTGATAGATGGGATGCTTTTTTAATGTTACGCAACTAGTTTTAAAATGAGATGAGAAAGGACTTCCTTTTCCTCTTCACTGCTGACTTTCCATAATTCATGAAGGACTTTTTCTTCTCGGTTTCGAGGCTCCTCATTTTTGGCTAAATAGCTAGCCACTTTTTTTGTAGCAGCTGCTAATTGTTCCTCATTTAACCCGAGCTTTTTACCGACATGGACTTTTTCAGTTAAATAATCAGTAAACGTATCAAAATTCTGCAAAATTGCTTCTTTTTTCTCCGTCCCTAAATTATCTACCGTTTCTTCAATTTTATTCATGTCTTTTGTAGTTCCTTCATTCATTTGACTCACAGTTAGCATCTCCTTCTTAGTGAATAGATTGGTATGTTCTTTCACGCTCAGCTTCTGGTTTTTCGTCCGGCGTCATCTTTTCCTTACTTATTTCAGAAGTTGCATCTTTCACTTTTTCACCAATTTGCTGTAAATCACTTTTAGCATCTTCTACCGTCGATTTTGCATCATGCGTAACGCTTTTCACATCTTCTGCTTGCTTAAAGAAATCTTCATTTACACGCTCGTACAAATGTTTGGCATCATTAATTGCATCTTTTAAGAGATTCGATGCGTTTTTCATTTGTTGCACCATTTTTTCTTTTGTTTCTTGAGGGTTCTCTTTTACTTGATTAATCATGTTTGCAGAAGAGTCCTTTAATGTAACGGCTCTTCTTTTAACAGATGAGCGAGTTTTATTATCAAGTAATGTTATACATCCACCCACAACTGCCCCGACAACAACACCTTTTACTAGCTTGCTGCTGCAGCTTTTTCCCGCGCTAACAGCAGTAGTGCTATTAGCTGTCTGTGGATTGTTATTAATTCCTACGTCGTTGTTAATGCCTGCGCTGTTGCTTAAAGCAGGGTTTTGTAATTCAGATCGGCTTCTTTCCATTTTTACTGCCTCCTTTAGCATTGTTATTGAGTGATTTCCCATCTTTTTTTATATTTAAACAATTGAATTCCTTAAAAATAAAAAATATGACTAAAGACCACCTTTTACATCTCACTAGTCAAGAATAACTATATAGTAAGAAAAGCTGGATTTTTTTAACGGAAAGGTATAAGCCGGATTTTTGTAAAAGGATTGTCAGCACCGGTATAATAAGAAGTACTGTAAAAGAAATTTTATACTATTGGTCATAGGGGTGAAACAATTGAGCCAGCTTAATAAGGAATTTAACTGTGAAAAAGAATTAACGCTTGCTATTATCGGCGGAAAATGGAAGATGCTGATACTATGGCACTTAGGACGTGAAGGAACAAAACGGTTTGGGGAACTAAAATCGCTTATTCCTGATATTACGCCGCGCATGCTGGTTAACCAGCTGCGGGAACTGGAAGAAGATCTAATTGTTAACCGTAAAGTTTATCCTGTCGTACCACCTAAAGTCGAATACTCACTTACAAAAGAAGGAGAAAGTTTAATGCCTATTTTGACAGCCATGTATGATTGGGGTAAAAATTACCGCGATACAGTGCTGATCAATCAAGAACAAAAGGCAGAAACGTTAATTAAATGATGGAAACTAATCCTTCTATTCCATAGTTTTTATTTTTTTATGCGGATGATGTTACTCAACATCATCCGCATTTTCAGTAAAAATTAAGCGGTTACAATACTGATACGTCCATTAGTATACTTCTGTATACTATCATTTTCCACACTATTTGAGGGAAAAGTGCGTACTTTTAAGAACCTCAAACTGCGGGTACAATAACTACACCAGCTGCTTTTTACGTAAAAAAGCACAAAAGGTATCTATAGATTTCTGTAAGGAGTGGAGTAGAATGGAATTACAATTAGCATTAGATCTTGTTAATATTTCTCAAGCAAAAGAGGTAGTAAAAGAAGTTGAAGAACATATTGATATCGTGGAAATCGGTACACCTGTTGTAATCAATGAAGGACTTCGCGCCGTTAAAGAAATTAAAGAAGCATTTCCTAATTTAAAAGTATTAGCTGACCTAAAAATCATGGATGCAGCTGGTTATGAAGTACAGCAAGCTTCTCAAGCCGGAGCAGACATTATTACCATCTTAGGTGTGGCGGAAGATATGTCAATTAAAGGTGCAGTTGAAGAAGCAAAAAAACAAGGCAAAAAAATTCTAGTCGATATGATTGGGGTAAAAGATATTAAAGGACGCGCAAAAGAGCTAGACGAATTTGGTGTTGACTATATCTGTGTACACACAGGATACGACCTTCAAGCGATTGGTCAAAACTCTTTTGAAGATTTAGTAACAATCAAAAGCGTTGTAAAAAATGCAAAAACTGCCGTTGCTGGCGGCATTAAATTAGAGTCTTTACCTGAAGTAGTAAAAGCACAGCCTGATCTTGTTATTGTTGGCGGAGGCATCACAAGCCAAGACGATAAAAAATCAGTTGCTTCTCAAATGAAAGAGCTTATTACAAATTAAGGAGCTTTCTATGCAGACGAGCGAACATTTAAAAACGGTTATGAATGAGCTTTTACAAACAACAGCTCTAATCGCTGACGATGAAGCTGAACAGCTTGTAAATGGCATCATCTCATCTAAAAAAGTGTTTGTCACAGGAGCAGGCCGTTCAGGTCTTATGGGCAAGTCGTTTGCTATGCGTATGATGCATATGGGCATTGATGCTTATGTCATTGGAGAAACCGTGACTTCCACTTTCACGCAAGATGATTTATTAATCATCGGATCAGGTTCTGGCGAGACGAAGAGCTTGATTCCTATCGCTCAAAAAGCAAAAGAACTTGGAGGAAAAGTTGGAGTAGTCACAATTTCTCCCGATTCCACGCTTGGCAAACTGGCTGACTTTATCGTGAAGCTGCCTGGTGCTCCGAAGGATCAAGAACAAAGCAGTTACCAAACAGTGCAGCCTATGGCGTCATTGTTTGAACAAACGCTTCTTCTCTTTTACGATGCGCTGATTCTTCGCTTCATGGAGAAGAAAGAACTTGATACTCATACGATGTACGGAAAGCATGCAAATTTAGAATAAAAAAGAGGCTAAGAAAAGGTTTTTAGCTTAAGTGAAAAAGCGAACCATTAATCAAAATGTTTGATTGGTGGTTCGTTTTTTTGTTATGTTGAATATAGTTTCTTCTAGCAGTTGATTGGAGAGCAAGGTGAAGACTCCTGCGGGAAAAGCGGAACAGATGAGACCCCACAACAGGAGCGCAAGCGACGAGGAGGCTCAGCGAGCGAAGCCTTGCACGGAGATCAACTGCGGTGTAATAAGCGGTTCAGCTCATGTATCCCATTTGTTCGTCTTTAAGCTAAATTCATTTGATTATGTCTCAACCCTCTTCTTGTTTTGGAATTTTCTATATAACTAAATGTACTTTATCGTTAACTTTTTTTAAAAATCCTATTCGAATTTTGCTGCATCTCCATAAAACGGCTGTTCTGCAACTTTAATCGATTCTGTTGGCCATCCTTCGTACGCTTCCATCATCTCATCTTGCTGATCTTCAGGAACTTCCTTTGTTCCTTCGTTGTTATCTAACACGGCATAAGCAAGACCTTCTGAATCATCATCATAAAGATCTGGTGCGCTCCCTCCACATGCTCCGCAAGCAATACATGTTTCCTTATCTACCATCGTAAAAGCCATAAAAAAACCTCCTTTACCTTTTCACTTTCTTGTTCAGAAAGTTACGTTCAGTATAAGGAGGTTCTTTTAAATTTGTCTTAAATTATTTACTTGGATTCTCCGATATTCTCAAACATTTCATCTACATTTGGCTTTTTCTTAATTAATCCTGACTCTTTTAACCAGTCCACATTTGACTGCCATGATTCTTTCGTTTGACTGCCAAATCCTTGTTCAGACTTCATTTTTGGAAGTAAGATATTCAAACTTTTTGTTTCCACATCTTTTTCAAGCGGGAAGTTTGATTTATCTTGATTATCTAACAAAATTTGAAGTGATTCCTTTGGATGCTTCTCTGTGTACTCATACCCTTTTGTCGCAGCACGCCAAAACGCTTTAATCGTATCAGAATCTTTTGCCCATGTTTGATTCCCTGTAACGGCCACCAGCTCATAGTAAGATGGCACGCCGTAATCTGAAGGATCAATATCAACCGTTTTGTATCCTTTTTTGTGAAGCAATGGTACTTCATGGTTAATATACGCACCTATTACAGCATCTACTTTTTTGCTAATCAGCGATGAATTTAACTCGAACCCTACGTCTACTAGTTTTACCTTATTGGGATCTCCTCCATCGCTTTTCACCATTTTCTTTAGAACAGATTCACTTAATGGTGTTCCGCTGTAGCCTACTACTTTTCCTTCTAAATCTTTAGGACGCTTAATACCGCTATCTTTCAATGCCACAACTCGGTTTAACGGAGATCTTACAATCGCTCCTACCGACTTTACCGGCACATCTTCATTTGCTCGTGCCATTGCTACATCAGGCTGATAGTAAAGGCCGAGCGTGACTTTCCCTGCAGCTGCTAAATTAAGTGAGTCTGTTGGATTAGCGGGAAACTGTACTTTTACATTCAGCCCTTCTTTTTTGAAATATCCTTTTTCTTGTGCAGCGTAAATGAAGCTGTGCACTGCATTTGGATACCAATCAAGCATAATTGTAACGTCTTTTAATTTTTTACTGTCACCAGCTTTATTTTCCTTGTTCTGACCGCAAGCAGCGAGCATCAAAACAAGCAGCAGGCTTAAGCCAATTACAAACCATTTTTTCATTCTGTTTTCCTCCACTTTAATGAACGTTTTTCGAAACCTACTACAATAATAAAGAATAAAATACCAAGCGCGGATAAAATCACAATTGGTGCAAACACACCAGCTGCATCAAACTGTGTCATCATACGACGACTGAAATATCCTAAGCCTGCTTGCGCACCTAACCATTCCCCAATGGCAGCACCTATTATGCTAAAGGTAACCGCTACTTTGAGCCCTGAATAAAAATGAGGCAGTGCAGAAGGAATGTTCAGCTTAAAAAATATATCTTTTTTTGTTGCTCCCATCGTTAACATGAGTTCTTTTAACTCTTTGTTTGTGGAACGAAGCCCGTCAAACGTGCTAACGGTAATGGGAAAAAACGTAATTAATACGGTCACAATCACTTTGCTCCAAATGGAGTAGCCAAACCACAGCACAAATACAGGAGCAATGGCAATGGTCGGAATCATTTGTGAAGCAATAATAAGCGGATAAAAAGCACGCTCAATAAGCGGGCTCCAATTCATCCACACAGCCAGCAGAACCCCTAGCACAACGGATATTACAAGCCCAATTACGACAATAGATAACGTAGCTGGTAAATGCTTAAACAATAAATCCATTCGCAGTTCCCAAAGCTTCGTTAAAATACCGCTGGGCGTTGGTAAAATAAACGGATAGTTTACAATGCGTGCTCCAATTTCCCAAGCAGCCAGCAAAATGACTACTAAAATCACTGAAGCCCCGTACTTTTTCATGTGTTCACCTTCGATCTTAGCTGTTCAATTAAATAATCTTTCAAGTCAAGCACTCGCTGTTGATTCAAATCTTTTTGCGTTCGAGGTCTGCTAAGCGGCACTTGAATCTCTTCAAGGTGACTTACCGGCTTGTCTGAGAAGATAAAAATACGATCTGATAAAAAAAGCGCTTCGTTGACGTCATGAGTGATAAATAAGATGCTATGTTTACGCTTTTGCCATTGTTCAAGCAGCCATTCCTGCATCGACAAACGCGTAATGGCATCAAGTGCACTAAAAGGCTCATCTAAAAGCAGCACGTTAGAACCGCTTAATACCGTCCGGAGAAAAGAAACGCGCTGCTTCATCCCTCCCGATAAATCACTTGGAAAACGGTTTTCATACCCTTTTAGGCCAAACTCTTCAAGCAGCTGAGACACTTGCCTATGAGCACTTGCTTTTGACACATTGTGAAGCTCGAGAGGCAGTGCTGCATTGTCGAGAATCGTGCGCCACGGAAGAAGTAAATCTTGCTGCGGCATGTAGCCTACTTTTCCTAGTCGCTTTTCATAAGACTGTCCGTTAATCACGATATCGCCTTCACTCTGCTGTTCAAGACCTGTAATGAGACGAAACAACGTACTTTTTCCAGATCCGCTCGCTCCAACGATACTGACAAACTCGCCGTCTTTCACGTCTAAGTTTAATGATTTTAAAATCGCTTGATCGCCGTTTTTGTACGTAAAACTGACGTTTTGAAAAGATAGCACAGACTTATTCATGAACTGGCCACATCGCTTCTTTATAAGCCATATCCCAGAACATATACTCAAAACGGGTCGTATTTAAGAAAATTTCTTCGAGCTTTTCTAACTCAGCTTCTGATTTATCTTCAGTAAGTGAGTCAAATAAGTTGATACACCACGTCGCCAGTTCTCCAAATTCTTCTGAGCTGTACATTTCAATCCACTCTCGATAAAACTCATTTTCAGCCCCAGGCTTTTCACTGAGTTCTTTTCCTATTTCCCAGTAGCTCCACATACAAGGCAAAAGAGCCGCCACTAATTCAGCTAATGTTCCGCTTTGACCAACGTGCAGCATATAGTGTGTGTATGCAAGCGTTGTAGGAGATGGCTGCGCTTTTTCTAATTCTTTTTCGCTGATTTCAAATTTCTTGGCATACTCACGGTGTAAACTCATTTCTTCATTTAACGTAGAATCTAAAAGCGCAGCAAATTTCCCCATCGTTTGAAGATCGGTAGCTTTCATAGCTCCAATTGCAAATAATTTGGCATAATCAATTAGATAAAGGTAATCTTGAATCATATAAAAGCGAAACTTCTCCTTTTCAAGCGTTCCGTCTCCCATTCCCTGTACGAAGGGATGATTATGATTTTGACGCCAAATAGGCTGCAGCTTTTCGTATAATCGTTCACTAAATTTCATGATGATCACTCCTTATGCGTATGCAGCCACGTATAAATGAACTGCACCATCACTTTTGTATATTGAATAAGCTGATTCATATCTAATTGTTCGTTCACAGCATGTGCATTTGCTAAATTTCCCGGGCCGTAAATAGCTGCCGGAATTCCCGCATCAGCTAGCCATCCCCCGTCTGTTACGCTAGTTGACACATCAATTGGAGGCTTTTTCCCTTCCATTTGTTCATGAGTATGTGCAAGCAGCTGTACTCCTGCATGATTTTCATCAATTTCTAATGACGGGAAGATTTCTCCTCTGTCTTCAATCATCGATGTGCCTCCCCATTCAAAGGTTGGCAGGTTATCTTTTAACCATGGATCTGCTTTTGCAATAGCTATAATATATTCTTCCACTTCTTTTGATACTTGGTCGTACGACTCATTTGGATAATAGTGAACGGTGATCCACAGCCTGCATTCATCTGCAACAAACGCAGCATGTCTTCCACCTTCGATTACTGCTGGATTAATCGTATTTGTACCTGGCAAAAATCCTGGATAGCTCTTTGTAACAGCCCAGTGACGCTCCAATTCTTGCAGCCCTCCGATCACTTTTGCCATCTTTTCAATAGCGCTTGCGGCTAAGAGTCCTCCTCCAGCATGAATCATACTTCGGCGTGTACCGTCATGATAGGTTTTACTGCTTTTTATCGTAATCCATCCCGTGATCACTCCGCCTTGACCTTGAATATGTAAATCACTTGTATCCGCTACGAGCGCAAAATCAGCTGTATACCCTTTCTGACAGCATTGCAGCGTACCTGCCTCTCCTACTTCTTCTCCTACAACGGATTCAAAAATCAAGTCTCCCGGCAGCTCAATTCCTGCTTCTGTTAGAAGCTGAACTGCAAATAATGCCCCTGCCAAGCCGCCTTTCATATCAGCAACTCCGCGTCCGATGATTTTATTGTCTTTCACGACAGCTTCAAACGGGTCTGTCTCCCACTCTTCATTTTCTTGTACCTCAGCTACATCCATATGCCCGTTAATAATCAAGCTTTGATAGTCAGCTGATTTTTGTCCTTTTAATGTGCCCACTACAATAGGATCGTTGGAATATAAGTCCCACATATCGATGGAAAAACCGCAGTTTTTAAGAAAATCCGCTACGTACAGCTGCGCTTCATGAGAATTTCGTGCAGGAGGCGCTGGCGTTTTATATGAAACAAGTTTTTTTAATAACTGGATTAGCTCCCCTTTGCGCTCCTCTACCTGTTTGACAAGCAAATCAATTGTTTCTTCCATGTATGACACCTTCCTTTACGCATAAAAAAACACTTCTTTCGCAGGAAAGAAGTGTTTTTGTTTATATACAAAAAATTATTATAACGAGTTCGTAAGGAAATACCATACAAAACATCCATTACAATACCTCTTTCCTACGCTAGTATTACCTAGTTCAGGTTATAAGGGTTAAGACTTCTCGTCTCTCTCAGCTTCGAAAGCACCCCTAGTGGTGTTGTATCTCTATAAGATTATCTATTATTATATGTTTACCTGTAATAGTTTTATCATAGTAAAGCGTTTTATTCAATAGAAAGGTTCATGATTCAGCAATGAAAATAGTTTCCTTTTTAGTAAAATAAAGAGCACACACCTTTTTCAAGCAGTGTGTGCTCTTTACTTTCATAAACTTACTAGTTAGCTATCGGCTTTTTTAAAAATACACCGTTTTTCCATTTAGACAGTAATAAGCTCAAGTTTTTGTCCCGGTCTCACTAATGAAAGCAGCTCATGATCTTCCTCTATCACATACCCAATCACGTTGACATTAGCATTTGCAGGCAAATTGGTTTTAGCTATTTGAACCTCTCCTCTGTAACGCCCGTAGCCATCATTGTCCATTGTAATTGCTCCGATTCTGCGTTCTACTGTATGAAATGGCGGCACTGGCTTTACAGATCGAGTATCAACCAAACGCAGAACGTCTCTTGATACATCCGGACGCACGCTGTACGTTCCATCTATATGAGGTGAACGAATGCGTAGCGGAATAATGCGATTTTCTTGATATTGAACTAAACGCTTTAATAAACTTGATGCGGCGTATGGATCTCCAATATAAACCTCTGTTACTCCGCATTCGTATAAATCTACTGCAGAGGTAAAAGGACATTTATTACGGTCTTTTTCTCTAGTAGGAAGACCTTGATAAATAGGGCCTCTTTTTTTGCCTTCTCCCGGAATATAAGCGCAGACTGGAATACGAAGTTCATTAAATAAATCTGTCTGCTGTTGAAAAAATGTTTCTTCAAGCCCTGTTTCAGGCCGCGGATAAAAATTATGCCATGCAAGCAGCTGATGATGATGAAGACCAGCATATAAGAGTGCTTCAACTTCTTGTTTGGATATCGTACTTGCATTAACAGCAATATAAAATTCATTCGCAAGCGAAAGAGTTTCTTCTGCGCTAAAGCCATCGTCTAGTCTAATACCAGATACGCCAAGTGAAGATAGAGTCATAAGGCTTTCAATACCTAAATGAACCGGCGTATGCTTGGATACGTCTGCATACACGCTTATTCGACAATCTCTAGCCACATGAAGCAATTCTTTTGCCCGTTCAGCCAAATTTCCTTTTTCTTCTGGAATGTGAAGCGAAGTAAATGCACGTGTGACGCCGCACTCGCTTGCTTCTATTAATCTTTTTTTGGCATCACTATCATTTAAATAAAACGAAATGCCAATCATTCAAACTCCCCCGCCATTTCATCGTTAAATCCAAAGAAATAGGTACAAACAAAGCCTGCTGCGTAAGCAATAACTAATCCCAGTAAATAAAGAAGAATTTGATGCGCATGAACTAAAAACGTAAGCGGCAAACCTGATACTCCCACTGCTACAGTTGCAATATGGAAGTGCGCCTGAAACGCTCCGCCGATTCCAGCTCCAAGACAAGCGGTTAAGAATGGACGCCCTAAAGGAAGTGTGACTCCAAAAATAAGCGGTTCTCCGATTCCGAGCAGCCCTGAAGGAAGTGCACCTCCAATTGCTCGCTTTAAACGTTTTTTCTTTGTTTTGATATAAATAGCAAAAGCTGCACCGACCTGACCGGCTCCGCCCATGGCTAGTATAGGAAGAAGCGGATCATCTCCAATTGAATTGATAAGCTCTAAATGAACAGGAGTAAGACCTTGATGCAGTCCCGTAATGACGAGAGGCAAGAACGTTGCCCCTAACACAAAGCCTGCTACAACTCCTCCAACCTCTAAAACTCCTAAAAGACCTTTTGTGATTCCATCGGAAATCAAGCCTCCGATTGGCATGAATACTACATACGTAATAATTCCGGTAATTAACACCGTAACGGTTGGTGTAATAATGATATCCAATGACTGAGGGACAAATTTACGCACTCGTTTTTCCACTACGGCCATAAAGATTGCTGCAAGCAACACGCCAATTAAGCCACCCCGTCCCGGCAAAAGGGCTTCACCAAAAAGTTTAATATCAGCTACAGCAGGATTAATGACTAAAATACCCGCTAAGCCTCCTAGAGCTGGTGAACCACCAAATTCTTTTGCAGCATTGATACCTACTAAAATACCAAGATAAGCAAATAAGCCGCTTCCGATAACCGTTAAAAGAATAGCAATCTGTGAATCCGCCGGAAGCCACTTCGCTTGAACCGCTGCTTTTGTTACTCCGGTGATAAGTCCAGATGCTACAAGAGCAGGTATCAACGGAATAAAAATGCTTGCAATTCGGCGAAGCAAGAGCTTAAACGGAGTTGCATTTTTTTCTTTCAGCTCCGATTTCCGCTGTGCTGCACGATTTTCTAAGTTAATACCGCCGGATTCATCAATTAACTTTCCAAACTCCTCTGTTACTTTGTTCACTTTACCGGGACCAATAATAATTTGAAGCGTTTCTTCTTCCACTAATCCAAGCACGCCTTCAAGTTTTCGTATATCTGTCTTTTTTACAATTGAATCATCTTTTACCGTCACACGCAGCCGCGTCATACAATGCGTATACGCTTCAATATTGGATGCTCCCCCAAGCATCTCCAAAACAGCCTTTGCTAGTTGATGATTATCTAAAGACATGTTAATCCCCCTTTGTATTTTCCTCTTAGATGGATACGCCACTGAGGAAACAGACCACAAAATCCCCTTTTTGTAATCGCTTTCTTTTTATTTCTTACCTTTCAAAAACTGAATGGCATCTCTTGTTTTGTCAATATACTCAATCGTCTGGTCATACTGCTGCGCTGCAATACTTAAAAATAACACATCAATCACGTAAAGCTGGGCTAAACGAGATGATGTAGCTGCGCTTCGAAACGGCGCTTCTTGAGAATAAGACGTATACAAACAAATATCAGCTAAAGACGAAACGGTGGACTGTCCGTACTTTGTTAAGCTAATCGTCTTTACTCCGCGGTTTTTAGCTAAAGATAAGACGTTGCTTACTTCAGGAGTCTCCCCTGAAAAAGAAATACCCACAACTACATCGTCTTTACTTGCATTTGCGATGAGTGTAGCTGCTAAATGGCTATCTGCAAAAGCCGTGGCATTTTTATTAATTCGAAGAAATTTTTGCTGCGCATCTATAGCAATAATATGTGAAGCACCGATTCCAAAAAAATGAATGTTTTTGGCTTCAATCAGCGCCAAAACAGCCCGCTCTGCTTCTTTATAATTCACAAGCTCGGCCGTATCACTTAGACTTTGAATGCTGTTGCTTGCCGTTTTTTTGACAATAGATTGAATCGTTTCATTTGTTTCAATATCGCGGTATCCTTGCTCCGTATCTCTGGCTAAATCACCGGCTACTCTTACCTTTAATTCTTGAAACCCGCTAACACCGATAGATTTGCACAAACGAATAACAGCAGCACTGCTCGCATTCGCTAGTCTACCTAATTCTCCAGCCGTACTGTTTACCACAGTATGCGGGTTGTTTAAAATATATTCAGCAATTTTCCTCTCCGAATCAGGAAGCTTAGCCACCGTGTTTTTAATCATCGTTAATCCGCCTGTTGACATCGTTTCTCTCCTTTATACGTAATGTTCAATCGCTTTTCTCACATAACCGCCCGCATTATTCAGTAACAACTTCGCGGTGTCATAAATTTCATTTGTTTTGATCATAACGACTGCTGTTTTTACCTCATTATTTGCTTCTTCAAGCGTTTGACTTGCTTGCTCATAAGAAACACCTGTAATTTTACAAATAATACCTATCGCCCGTTCTTTAAGCTTTTCATTACTCACATGAACATCTATCATTAAGTTTTCGTACGCTTTTCTTACTTTAATCATAGCCGCGGTAGAAATCATGTTGAGGATCATTTTATGAGCGCTTGCCGCTTTTAACCTTGTGGAACCTGTTAGCACTTCCGGACCTACTACTACCTCAATACTATGGTCCGCTTCTTTTCCAATAAGCGAATTACCATTACAAGACAAAGCCACCGTTTTAGCTTTTACAGATTTTGCATATCTTAATGCACCAATCACATAAGGAGTGCGTCCGCTTGCAGCAATTCCAATGACTGTGTCTCGTTCATTCAAATGAATTTTTTGTAAATCTGCTGCTCCCAATTCTTCTTTATCTTCAGCACCTTCGACTGCTTTAACAAATGCTTTTTCTCCTCCAGCCATCAATCCCTGTACCTGATTGGGATTGGTACTGAAAGTAGGCGGACATTCAACAGCATCCAATACTCCCAGTCGTCCGCTTGTTCCTGCGCCTACATAAATAAGCCGGCCTTTCTTTTGAAACGATTCACTTACAAATGCAACTGCCACCTCTACGTCTGGAAGTACTTCTTGCACAGCCAGCGCCACTTTTTGATCTTCTGTATTCATTACGTTTAAAATTTCTTTTGTACTAGCTGTATCTATCTTCATTGTCTGCTTGTTTTGAGACTCTGTTATTAATAACGTAAGCTGTTCATTCATCTTTTCGGCTCCTTTTTCATCATGAAGTGAAGTTATGGTTATTATAATTTTTTTAAAATATAATTTCAATAATTTATTTTATTTTTTAAAATTATATTTTAAATAGACATAAAAAAAGGCTTCAGGCATATAGCTGAAGTCTTTTTTTATGTCTATTTATGATTGTTGAGCAAATATTAACAGATACTCATCTTGCATTAAAACTTCGTAATCTTTTTCACCATTTCTTACGACGTGTACAGGGACTGTTTTTGCCGGAAGTAATTCAACTGGCTCACGATAGCGTTTTGCTACTCCGTCAATAAGTTCGTTTACTAACTGCTCGTTACTCAGCTCACCCGCCTGATATTTTTCTGCAAGTGGTGTCATGATTTCTGCTAATACACTTGCATCGTTAAATCCTTGAATTTCGACTTGTACGACGTACGCATCATCTTCATCACTATACGCTGCATCTTTAACGGTTGTTAACGTTTTCATTTTAATCTCTAATAATTCCATTACTTGTCCCTATCAGTACTCCTTTACTTTGTTGATTTCGATATGCTGATTTAATTTTCACTTTTTGAAAACCATCTGCTTTTTCTACTTCAGTTAATATGCATTCACACGTAACTGTATCTCCTGCTTTACATTCCATCTTATCCATCTCCTTAAGATTATGACTTTACTTTTTAACTATATCAAAAAATGAACAGTCATTCATTTCATGTATCAAAAAAATAGCAGAATAAATATATCCTGCTATTTTTGACAAGTAGGACAGTAATAAAGCCTTCTAGAAGCAGCCTGCACTTTTAAGATAGGCGTGCCGTCAATTCGGCAAGCTTCTCCTTCACGGTTAAAAACCCAGTGGCGGTATGCAGAGCGCTTTTGCCCTTTCTTTTTTAACGTTTCAGCAAGCTTTACATCATTTGTAATGCCACCTGTTTTGTAGGACTGTTGTACAAGAGAAATGGTTGCGTCAGCTGCCTTTTTAAGCTGTTCTTCCGTGCAGTCTACGGGACGAGCTGCAGGGTTAATTCCCGCTACAAATAAAATTTCACTTCGCAAGTAATTTCCAATCCCAGCTATAAAGCTTTGGTCTAACAACAGCGACGCCCATTTTCTGCGGTAAAATGGTTTAGAATAAAAACGATCTAAAAGCTCACCTGCCGCTACTTCTTCACTTAAGATATCAGGACCAACTCTTGATACAAAAGGATGAGCTGGAACTTCTTCATCACGCAATACTTCAATATCAGAAGCGCTATAAAGCAGCGCTGATTTTTTTTCATTATGAATCGCAAGGCGCAGCTGTCTGTTTGTAGATGGATAATTGTAAGATGAACGAACATACCATTTTCCATAAAGCTGATTATGTGAGTAGATGGTATAGCCGTTGTCAAAACGAATGAGCATAGCCTTTCCTTTTGTATCTACTCTTTTAATGCGAGCTCCTGTTAATACTTCTTCATAGTGCTGCAAATATGGAAAAGCAAACCATATCTCGCTGACGGGAAGACCGATAATCGCTTTTTCCACTTCGTCAGCTGCTCGTCTAATTTCTGGACCTTCTGGCATATAATGAAACTCCTTTCTTGCCTGACTTTCTTCATTTATTATTTCGGTTTTATTTCTGCTTTGCAAGAAAGAAGCGGTTGAGCTCTTCTTTTCCTAAAAGAACCTTTAAATTATGCATGACGGTTACTCTTATAGTAAAATGTTGATACCTTTTTTTACTTTCTATAGTGTTTATCTTACTTCCTTTGACTTATACTAGTTGATAACCTTTTAGAAACTTGTTAATTAACCAAACGATTACAGATTTGTTGTTAGAAAAACAAACTTTTATAGAACTTCCTCCTATTCCTATTGCAGATGCGTCTGATATGAACGACAAAGAGCTTTTCTTAGGGAGCTATTTTGATGAAAAGCGGCCGTTAACCGTCATTGAAATTTCCCATATCGTATCAAGTATACAGACAAATCTAATTGCAAAAGATTTAATTTTAGGAGTTGCTCAAATAGCTCCTTCTCAGAACATTCAAGCTTTTTTATTAAAGGGTAGAGAACTTGTGCAGCAGCATATTGAATCTCTGTCACAACCGCTAATGGTAGAAAACATACCGGTCACAATGAAGTGGGATTACGGAGTAGAAAAGTCTTCCGTTCCTCCATTTTCAGAAAAACTCATGATGTTTCACCTAGCTGCGATGATTACTGAAAATGTACGTGGTTACGGGCTTGCGATGTCAACAAGCCCGCGTTTAGATCTCGCTTTAAACTATACAAACTTCACGACTGAAATTTTGGAATACGCCAAAGAAGTATCAAGAATAAGCATTGAACAAGGATGGCTAGAAGATCCTCCGCATATTCCATTCCCAAAAATTCATTTGGAATAAAAATAAGCTCGCGCTAAAGCGCGAGCTTATTTTTTAGATTCTCTCCACAATAAATAAAGAAAATACGGAGCGCCGATAATGCCAATGATTAATCCGGCCGGAATTTCAATCGGGGGAGCAATTCCTCGCCCAATCAAATCTGCTGCTAGTACAAACAAAGCGCCAAGTAAAGCGGCTGTAGGAATTAGTTGTTTATGTCTCGGTCCCACTAACCGTTTGGCCACATGAGGAATAATAAGCCCTACAAAGCCGATGGTGCCAACAACCGATACAACAGCAGCCGTCATTGCCACTGCGCTTGCTAGTAATACTAGACGAATTAACTCTACTCTAGCCCCTAGTCCTCGAGCCACTTCATCACCTAAATGAATTAAATCTAATCGGGCAGCTAACAGCCAAATCAGCGGTAATAATATAATTATCCAGGGAAGTAAACCAATTAATTGATCCCATGTTCTTCCCCATAAGCTGCCGCTCAGCCAAATCAGTGCTGCATTTACGTTTGGGTTCGCTTTTGAAATTAACAAGTGAATACCGGATGAACAAAAAGCGCTGACCGCTACACCTATTAATGCAAATCGAATAGGTTCTACTCCTTTTTTATAAGCAAGCAAATAGACGATTACAAAGACAAGCGAGCCTCCTGCAAACGCAGCGGCTGATAAAACAGATGGGCTTGCTAAAGGCAGTAAAATAGTGACTGCAACAGCAGCTAATCCTGATCCGCTTGAAAGACCTAATGTATCTGGACTAGCCAGCGGATTTCTCATAATAGACTGTACGACGACTCCGGACACAGCTAGGCCGATTCCCGTTAAAATAGCCAGCAAAATACGAGGCAGGCGAAATTCTACCAAAATAGACGTCAAGTCAGGATCGCCAATGCCAATAAAAGACGTAATAATGTCTAGAGGAGGCATGTTAATGTCTCCTAAGCTAAGGCTTATCACGCTCAGCGCTATAATTAAGACAGAAAGAATGATAAACAGGCCGACAGACTTGAATCGAGATGGCTGCTTTTTTGTTTTATTGACAGTCTGCATATATACTCATGCCTTCCTTTCTGTTTTTTTGCGTCTCGCTAAGTAAATAAAGTACGGCGTTCCAAGCAGTGCTGTTACTGCACCTACAGGGGTCTCATACGGGTATGTAATAAATCGCGACAATACGTCTGCTAATAGCAATAAAGATGCACCAAGCAGTGCGCTCATTGGCAAAACAACTCGGTAATCTACGCCTATTAAATAGCGCACCATGTGAGGAACAACCAGCCCTACAAATCCAATAGGACCCGCAATAGCCACTGAAACACCAGCTAATACAATCACGACAACTGCAGTGAACGCTCTAATGGCAAAGACTCGCTGTCCGAGTCCTCTAGCTACATCATCTCCTAAAGACAACAAAGAAGATGCTCTTCCCAAACCAAAGGCAACAAGCAGACCTACGATGCTGAAAGGAAGCAATACATGAACATGTCCCCAATCCCGTCCAATAACTGAACCGGTGAGCCAGAACATAACGCCTTCTGTTTTGCTTTCATTAAAAATCAGTAGCGTTTGCGTGAGAGACATAAGCATACCTTGTATAGCAACACCTGTTAGAGCAAGTTTTACATCACTGTCGCCTCCTTTAATCAACGAACTCATGACGTAAACAATAACAGCAGCAAAGGCCCCTCCTAAGAACGCACCAAATACCCCGCCAATCATGCTTACACCCGGTACTAAAACCGTTAAAAATACCATTGCCGCTGAGGCCCCGGCATTAATACCAAAAATACCTGGAGAAGCTAATGGATTTCTAGTTAATGCTTGCATCAACGCTCCGGCGACTGCCAAGTTAGCACCAACAAATGCCGTTACCAATAGGCGAGGCAGGCGGACGGTTTGAATAATAGATTGTTCTTTTGACCCGTCAAAATTTAGTAAAGCTTGCTTAATCGTTTCAAAAGAAATATGTATAGAACCGATGGAAATAGATAAAAACATTGAAATCAGTAAAAGAATAATAACCGCAAGGAAAATAGCTATTATACGAAGTGGAGATTTGTTTCTTTTGGATAAACCGTGAACAGCTTTCATAGTAGACTGCGCCTCCTTTCATTTGAAAATTCAGTAAAAAGAAAAAAACAACCCCGCTGGATTGTTCTTTTCCTCGTTATTATTTGCCTTCAAATAATAACTTTTCTGCTTCATCTGCAATACCATTTGCACCTTGTACACTTCGGCGAAGAGACCATTTAAATACATCAACTTCATACACTTGATTATTTTTAACCGCTTTTAGCTCTTTCCATAATGGCTGTTTCGCTAAAGGCGTATGACCTTTTTCATTTCGCATAACAATGAGTTTGTCTGGATCTGCTTTTACGAGCTGTTCCATTGTCATTTTTACACTGTACTCTTTTGTAGGATCTGTTAATGCATTTTTGAAGCCTAATTGCTCAAGAACACCCGTTGTAAAGAAATTTGAAGTTCTAGCATTAATATTACCATTTGCATCAGCGATAACAAGTACATTGCCCGGATTTTTTGGCGCTTTTGCTTTTAAATCCTTCATTTTTTGCTTATGCTCTTCTACCACTTTTTCAACTTTTGCTTTCTTGCCAACCGCTTCTCCTACTTTTACCTCTGTATTTAGTAAATCATCGTAATTAGCATTTAAGTTTTTTAGTTCAATCGTTGGCGCAATTTTCGATAATTCTTTGTATACATTTTTATGACGTTCTGAATCAGCGATAATCAAATCTGGCTTCAGCAGTTTAATCGATTCCAAGCTTGGCTGTGCTCGCGTGCCAACTGATTTGTATCCTTTGATTTCTTTTAGTACATCTTTATCAATAAGCTGTTCTGCTTTATCATCATCAGCTACTCCTACAGGTTTGATACCAGCATCTAACAATGCATCAATAAAACCTAACTCTAATACGACTACTCGCTTTGGATTTTCTTTTACCTTTGTCTCTCCAAGCTCATGTTTGACCACTCTTGTTTTTTCATTTTTTTCATCAGCTGAATTTTCCTTATTCGTGCTGCTGCAGCCGATAAGCATTCCGATTGCCAGCATTGTAATAAAAGCCAGCAGTCCTATTTTTTTCTTATTCAAATGTCATTCCTCCTGCTTGTATCTTTATGTAGATAATTGACTCTTGAAACTGATAATCGTTATCATTATATCAGTTTTATCTATTTAAACAAGCTGATTCGTTATTTTTAATTAAAAAATTGTATCTATTCTATAAAAAAGAAAGGACGCAGCAGGAGCGTCCTTTCTTTTTAATCTTCAATACAAAGATACTGAATTACTTCTTTTAAACTTTTCTCTTTCATCGATTCGATATGTAAGTGATATCTTTCGAATGACAGATGTTTAGTTAATGGATTTGGTACAATCACACAGCGCAAGCCTGCTGCCATGGCGGCTTTTGCCCCATTAGAAGAGTCTTCAAATGCTAAAGCTTCAGAGGGTTCTACTCCTAGCTTTTCAATTACATTTCGGTAAAGAGCCGGATCTGGCTTCACTTTTTCTACATCATCGCGCGTTTGAATGACTTCAAAATAGTGCAGCAAATCTAGCTCTCTTAAAAATGCTGTTACCCAGTCGCGATATGAGCTGCTTGCTAAACCAATTTTTAATCCAAGTTCTTTTGCTTCTGCCAAGTACTCTGCTACACCTTCTCGGGCTACTAATGATTTCATTTTTTCTTGATGACGTCTTAACGATTCTTGAGCCAGTTCCTCTTTCGTGAACTCATTGTTAAACTGCTGAAGCAAATAATCGTAAAGTGCCGTAGCATCCGTTCCCACATAAGAAGCAAACGTTGCAATCGGTAGATCTACTCCCCTGTCTTCTAACATTTCGCGGTACACCTCGTACCACACTGATTCTGTATCAATAATTAATCCATCAAAATCAAACACAACTGCTTTAATCATAATTTACCTACCTTTTTCTATCTTATCGTTCTTACATAGTAACACGTTCAAAATACGTAATCCATAAATGTGGCTTCTTTAATAAGATAGGCTTAAATAGGTAGTTTCTATCCTTACTTTTCTCCGACTTTCATCAAAGGTGACATTTCTTCTGTTTCCTTAAACTCAATAGAAGACAGCTGCCTTCTAAAACCTTTCGTTGCATACACCAAATAAACTAAACCCGCAATCGCCCAGCCAATACCAAGTAAAAATGAATTGCGCTCCAAGTTAAGCCATAAAACCCCAATCGCCGCTGCTCCTAGTAATGGCATCACAATATATGACCAAAAACCCTTAGCCGATCGGTGCTGCTTTTGACGAACAGCATAATGCGCAATAACCGAAATATTAACAAAAGAAAACGCAATGAGTGCTCCAAAATTAATAAATGACGTAGCCGTTGCCAGACTGAAGAAAATGGCAGTTGCTGATACAACTCCGACTAATACAATATTTCGCGAGGGAGTGCGCAGCTTAGGATGAACATAACCAAAAAATGACTGAGGTAAAATTCGATCGCGTCCCATTACGTATAATAAACGCGAAACGCTTGCATGCGATGACATGCCTGATGATAATGTGCCTGCAATTCCTCCAGCTAAAAAGACAATTTGAAACAGCGTACCGCTCACATACATAGCAATTTCAGGAGCCGCAGCGTCTGGATGCTTGAATCCTTCTAACGTTGGAAAAACCGCTTGAATAAAATAAGATGTCACGGTAAACATGACTCCTCCAATTAACGCAACTAAAAAAATAGCTCGCGGAATCGTTTTTTTAGGATTAGGCGTTTCTTCTGATAACATGGCCACTGCATCAAACCCTAAATAGGAAAAACACATAAGTGTAGCTCCCGCTATGAGCCCTGATGACGTCATGTTCTGATTAAAGAAAGGCTTCATAGAAAAAAGAGTTCCTTCCCCCATTCCGCCTAGCAAGGCTTTGATTGAAACAGCAACAAACAATACTAAAATCGTCATTTGAAATATAACAAGAAACGTATTAAAATTGGCGGTGAAATTAACGCTTCGTAAATTTAGCAGCGTAACGATAATGACGAAGCTGACAACCCAAATCCACGATGGTACCGAAGGAAAAATAGATGATAAATAAATTTGAAAAATAAGTGCGTTAACCATCGGTAAAAAGAGATAATCCATTAGTGCAGACCAGCCAACTAAGAACCCTAAATGCGGATTGATTGTCTTTTGCGTATATGTGTAAGCTGACCCTGCATTTGGAAATACTTGAATCATCTTTTTGTAGCTTACTGCCGTGAGAAGCATCCCGACAAGGGCTATGATATAAGATGTGGGAACGTGTCCATTCGTCATATCAGACGCAATCCCAAACGTATCAAACACTACCATCGGAGTCATATATCCGATCCCCATTAATACAATCTGCCATAATTTCAACGACCTTTTTAATGTTACTGTTTCATGTTTCATTTATCTTCCCCCTTCGTTTTATTAAGAACATTCTGACAATTAAATCCATAAATGCCTGTATTTCATTTCTTTATATAAAAATGAATGACTTTCATTCATTTTTATATAAAGAGTTGTTACATTTACTATAGCAAATATATGATTTATTTCTTTAAGTTGGTAAGGGTTGCTAACAAACTAGCTTTTTCTTCTATCATATTATGAAAGCGCTTTATTTTAAATAGCTATATGTTCCTAATCTCCTGCTATACCAACGCAGAAATACCCTCTGAATAAGAGGGATTTCTGCTTACAAACCGTTATTCAATCATCGTATCCAATGATTCTCTTTTCGTTTTCACTGCAACTAAACTAGCAAAATCATGAATGATTGTAGCTGCAAGCAAAGAGGTTATCTGCGTTGGATCATAAGAAGGCAGCACTTCTACCAAGTCAAATCCAACATAGTTAAATCCCGTCAGAGAACGGATCATTTGCAGCGTTTCTCTACTGCTGAATCCACCTACTTCAAGCGTTCCCGTTCCTGGTGCACAAGAAGGATCAACAAAATCAATATCAAATGTTAAAAAGCACGGCGTATCTCCAATCGCTGTCTTCATTTGCTCTAAAATCACTGAAAACCCCTTATGTTCAAGCTCTCCTGCTGTCACAACATGATAACCGAGGTCTTTGCTTTCTTGAACATCTCCCGGATGATTTAATGTTCCGCGGATACCAACTTGAAAAACCTTCTTTGGATCTACTAGTCCTTCTTCATATGCGCGTATAAAAGGGGATCCGTGCCAATATTTTTCATCATAATACGTATCCCACGTATCTGTATGGGAATCAAAATGAATCATAGCCACTGGACCATATCTTTTAGCAGCAGCACGAAGGCTTGCTAAAGTAACCGAATGATCTCCTCCGATTCCAATCGGAACAATCCCTCTATCCATAAGAGCTCCTACCGCTTCTTCCATCAATTCATAGCTTCTGTGAATATTATGAGGAATAACCGGCACATCACCGATGTCGATGGCGTTTGTATCATCGAATGGATATACATCGTGTACCGGGTGATACGGAAACAGCGTCATGGAAGCTTGCCGAATGGCTTGAGGTGCAAATCGTGCACCTACTCTGAAAGATGCTGCCGTATCAAACGGCATCCCTACTAGCCCTACTTTTGCATTTTCTCTTTCCGCTGGAAGCCTCATAAATGAGCCCGTTGTACAAAATTCTGGTTTGACATCTGGGGACAATGGATATTTCATAATTTCCTCCTCCGTTTCAATGATTTCAGTTAGTCACTAGGCATTTATACTACTAAAATCATCGAAAGCAACACGGGAATAAGAAACGTTTGCCGACTCATACTCATTGCTCCTTGTTACATTTATTGGTGGTTCAGCTTATTTAATACTTTTTCAAATGTAGAAATAACTTGATCTACTTCTTCCGCTGAAATAGTTAACGGCGGCTCAATACGAATTGTTTTGGAGTTTACAAGCGTACCGGCTACTAGAATTCCTTCATCAAACATTCCCTTAGAAAGCGCGTAGCCAATTTCATCTTGGTGGAACTCAATCCCAATCATTAAACCTTGTCCCCTGATTTCAAGTACTTTATCTCCATGGTTTTCAGCAGCTTTCTTTAAACCAGCAAGGAAATATTCCCCTAGCTCTTTTGCACGGTTTGGCAGCTGCTCTTCGATCAATACGTTAATAGTTGCAATAGCGGCTGCGCAGGCAAGGGGATTGCCTCCAAACGTTGTTGTGTGCATAAATGGATTATCAAAGAAGCTTGAAAACACCTTTTCTTTTGCTACAACCGCGCCAGCAGGCATAACTCCTCCTCCAAACGCTTTAGCAAGACATAAAATATCTGGTACAACATCGTATAATTCTGATGCAAACATTTCACCGGTGCGTCCCATGCCTGTTTGAACTTCATCAAAAATTAAGATAGCGTCGTACTCATCACATAGTGCACGCACTTCTTTCAAATAATTTTCAGGAGGAAGAATAATGCCGCCTTCTCCTTGAATTGGTTCTAATAAAACAGCAGCCACATCTTCTCCTACAAGCGCGCACGTTTCAAATGTTTTGCGCATCATGTCAATATCACCAAACGGTACGTGACGGAAACCTGGAATTAACGGCAGAAATGGTTTACGGAACATCCCTTTTGCAGTACCTGATAAAGAACCTAGACTTTTTCCATGAAAAGAACGTGTTGTAGAAATAAACGTCGTTCGATCACTATACATTTTCGCTAATTTTAAAGCGGCTTCTACACTTTCTGTTCCGCTGTTTGTGAAAAAGGAATACTTCAAATCCCCCGGTGTAATATCTGCTAAAATTTTAGCAAGCATCGCACGAAGTGGATCTAATAAGTCTTGGCTATGAAGCGCTTGGCGCTGAAGCTGATCTTGAACAGCTTTGACTACTTTAGGATGACGGTGCCCCACGTTATAAATTCCAAACCCGCCCAAACAATCAATGTATTTTTTACCGTTTACATCAGTAAAACAAGACCCTTCATCTGACCATTCAACAGCTGCAAACTGCGTATCCACCGTTACTGTTTTACGATATTCTAAAAAGCCTGGGTTGACATGCTCGCGAAATCCGTCTACTGTTTCTTTCGTAATCCACTGTGCTTCTTCAGCTGACACTTCGCTTTTTTCAATAAGTCCCAGCACTTTGTTGATATATTCGTTTACTTCACCGTATGCTTTGTTTACCTCTTGATTTTTCGTCACTGTATTCATGTTAATATCGCTCCTTCTCTACTTTTTAATTTTTAAACCAGCCGATTGGCTCTACTTGTAAGTTAATGTTAATTTGTTTTACTTCTTGAAATTCTTCCAAACCAAACGTGCCTAATCCTCGGCCAATTCCGCTCTGCTTATATCCGCCCCAAGGCGCTTCATTAAACGTAAAATGGTACGTGTTTACCCAAGTGATACCCGCACGCAGCTTTTTAATCACCCGAAGAGCTTTTGCACCGTCGTTTGTAAACACGCTGCCTGCCAAACCATATTCCGTATCATTCGCAAGCTTAATAGCTTCTTTTTCATCTTTAAACGTTTGAATAACGACAACGGGCCCAAAGATTTCATCTTGCACAATTTTCATATTTGACGTAACGCTACTAAAAACCGTAGGTTCTACAAAGAATCCTTTTTCCAATCCACTGCTGGTGATTCGATTGCCTCCGCATACAAGGCGGGCGCCTTCTTGCTTCCCAATTTCGATGTACTTTAATACTTTTTTCATATGTTCTTCACTTACAAGAGGACCCATTTCAATCTCTTGATCCATTCCATTTCCTACTTTAATTTTCTGAGCACGTTCTGCAAAACGTTCGATAAATCGCTCAGCAATGCTTTCTTCTACTAAAATACGAGAACCTGCAGCGCAAATTTGGCCACTCCCTGCAAAAATTCCAAATAAGGCATAATCTACAGCTGTTTCAAAATCAGCGTCCGCAAATATAATGTTCGGTGACTTTCCTCCAAGTTCTAAAGAAACCTTCGTTACATTTTCTGCTGCTTGACGCATAATGTGTTTTCCAGTTACCGTTCCGCCTGTAAAAGAAATCTTATCAACACGCTTATCTTGAATAAGCGTATTTCCCACAGTATCTCCGGCTCCCATAACAAGGTTTGCTACTCCTTTTGGCAATCCTACGCTTTCTAAGATCTCAAAAAGTTTTGTAGGAGTAACTGGTGTCACTTCAGAAGGTTTAAATACAATCGTATTACCTGCAGCTAAAGCAGGTGCAATTTTCCACACGCTCATCAATAGCGGATAATTCCAAGGTACTATCAATCCGCACACGCCGATTGGTTCTTTTATAACCATTGCTTGCATAGGTGCTGGAACACTGTACGTTTGACCGTCTGGCTTTGTAATTAACCCAGCGTAATACCTAAAACAAGCAGCTGCATCTTCCACATCAGCCTCAGCTTCACGATATGGCTTTCCGTTATCCATTGTTTCTAATGCTGCTAGTTCTTCTTTCGCTTCCTCAAGCTTATCGGCAATTTTGAATAAGATGGCTGCTCTTTCAGATGCAGAAGTCTCAGACCAAATTCCGCTGTCAAAAGCCTCTCGTGCTGCTTCAATTGCTGCTTTCATATCTTCTGCGCTGCCTTCTGCAGCATATCCAATCACTTCACCTGTAGCTGGATTAACAGTAGGACGCTGCTTCTCTGCTTTTCTCCACTCTCCGTTTATGTACATATTCAAGGTTAAAGTTTTAACGGCTGTACGATCCATAAGATACCTCCTTATTAAATAACGACTGATTGTCAGTCATTTTAAACCTTTGAAGACTTATAATTCTGATAATTAATTGTATGTTTTGAATGAATGTCAGTCATTTTAATAGGTGTAATATCAGCAGTGCTAATATTACACGGATGGGACAAGAGAACGCTTTAAGAATTGAAAAAGTTCTTCCTTTGATTGCTGAAGTGTGACATCTTGCTCTCGCCCGATATAAAAAAGTTCGGCAGCGTTTTCAATCAAATTAATCATCGTCTTAGCTGTCCATTTAACGTTAAGCTGCTTGATGACTTCTTTCTTTCTAACAGCCTGATTTAATACCTCTTCAAACCAGTTGTAATAAGGTAAATAAATTGCTTCCCATGTTTCTAATGAATAGTCAAAAGCGAGCCCTGAATAACATAAAACAAGAACATCCCTATACTCATCTGTTGTTTTATACGTTTCATCAATCATTACCTCTAATGTACTTAAAAAATCCGTTGCAGTTTTAGCTCGTTCTTTGATTTTTTCAAGTGACAAAGAAAGTAAGTTTTCTGCAATAGCCGGAACAAGAGCATTTTTAGATCTAAAATAAAGATAAAAAGTCCCTTGTGCTACGCCTGCACGCTTTACAATGTCTGAAATTGATGTTTTATCAAGTCCTTTTTCAGATATGACTTCAATCGCTGCCTGTAAAATTTTATCGTATTTTTCACTTGTGCTTGTAACCAAATCTTTCCCTCCACCTATAAAATGAATGACTTTCATTCATTTTACTATAAGAAGCTGAAATTATGCAAGAGAAAATTTCTGAATATTTAAATTCAATCAAAAATTCATCCGTATTCTGGCTTCAAAAATATTTTTTTATTGTAGCAATTTTCTCTCACGTTGCTTCTATGTCTCACTGTTATTTTTCTTCTTTTTACAAATCAAGGTAAAAGCTGATGCAAAGCTCTTTAATCAATTATTCTTACTGAAAAATAACTTTATTAAATCGATGATTGGTCTATTATTTATTCTTAATCTTGGCTACTGGCAAGAAACCATGGGCACACTAGCCTCGTTTTAACCAGCGTACTGATTTCGATTATAGTAGAATTCCGTTTGGCATTTGGGCATCTGAAAGCGAAAAGACGGCTCGCATTATTACGCCAATCTTAGACTTTATGCAAACAATGCCCGTATTTGTTTATTTGATTCCAGCACTTTTCTTCTTTGGAATCGGTGTGGTGCCAGGTGTTATCTCATCTGTTATCTTTGCAATGCCTCCGACGTTTCGCTTAACGAACCTAGGTATTCGTGAAGTACCCGCTGACTTAGTAGAAGCAGCAAATGCCTACGGTTCAACGACAAAACAAAAGTTATTTAAAGTACAGCTTCCATTAGCTACAAAAACAATTATGGCAGGAATTAACCAAAGCATCATGCTATTCTTTCAATGGTCGTTATTGCCTCTCTTGTAGGTGCTCCGGGACTTGGTGCGGAAGTATATCGTGCAGTTTCTCGACTTGAAGTCGGCACGGGCTTTGAAGCTGGAATTTCAATCGTTATTTTAGCGATTATGACCGTATTACGCAATATTTTGGAAATCGTTCAAACCAACGAGCATAAGTAAAAAAAGAGGCCAACTCACCCGAGTTGGCTTCTTTTTATTTATTTTTGTAACAGGCTACAAAGATTGCTTCTCCTTGAAACGATTCAATTCCCTGTTGATTCGTTTTGATATCGAAAAACTGTTTAAATCCGCTTGGTATATTCAGCATATATTGAGTAAGCTCACGCTTTGTCTCTTCCGAAACATTCATCATCCCACACCAGTCATCAAATAAAAAGCGCTTTGGAAAAGTTGTCAGCACTTCTGTACGGAATCCTTGCATTTCAAGCATAGAAAGCCACTCTGTTTTTTTATAAGCACGGTAATGGCTTGGATCTCTTGTCTTTTCAACTCGATTGTAAAACTCGTCATAAGCATTCACTTCCGGTGCTACATTATCAATGAGCAAGAACTGTCCACCTGGCTTCAACACTCGGTATACCTCTTTGATGAACTGTTTAACATTAGGAAAATGGTGCGGTGCAATTCTGCACGTTACCGTATCAAACTCGTCATCTTGAAATGGCATATTCTCAGCATCTCCTTGAACAAACGATACATTTTCATAACCATTTTCTTTAATGAAGCCTTCAGCACTTTGCAACATTTGAGGAGTTAAGTCAAAAGCCGTTACTTCTTGAAAGACAGGTGCTAACTTATTTGCTACGTGTCCTCCTCCTGTCGCTACATCAAGCAGCTTTCCTCCTCTATTTTCTTCAGCAATTTCCGCTAAAACAGCTAAATCTTTGCCTTTTGCATGACCTTTACTCTTGACATACTTTCCAGCATTCCCCCCGAACTGACTGACCACCATTTCTTTATTACTCATCTATTCTCCCCCCATTTCCCTCTTTAAAACTCTCTCTTACTTTGCCTAGTGCATTCACATATTTATTATGAAACGTGTGAATGTATTCTTTTTCTTTCTCCCCACTGATGAAACAATCGAAACAGCGGAGGAAGAAGCAGCCAAATGGTTAAAATCCGAAGCACTTGGACCGCTACTACTAACGTCGAATCAGCCTGCAGTACAATGGATGTAGTCGCCATTTCTGCAATGCCTCCAGGAGCAAACGCTAAAATAGACGTGATAAGCTCAATTCCAGTTATTTTGGAGACTGCTAGTGCACAAACAAACATAGCAGCGATCAAGCCGATTGTATTAATAAGCGCAACAACCATAATTTTTTTTACGCCAATAAACATTTCTTTATGAAAGCGAGAACCAATGCTTGAAGCGATAAAAATTTGCGATAAAATCATCACGGAATGAGGCCAGTATGCTTGAAGATTATACCCTACGTACGATGAAGCAGCTGTTTGAACAATCGCAACAGTAAGCATCCCTCCTACTAACCAAGGAGCAGGAAATTTTAATTTTTTTCCTATATAATAGCCTACTACTGCTGTAACGATTAAAACGCCTGTCCATAACAGTGATCCCCATTGAAAAACACTTGGAGTAACTGACACTGCATGCCGTCCTGTATTACTTCCCCAATAGACCACAAATAAAGGAACAGCAAGCACAACTAAAAACACACGCATTGTTTGAATAATGCTTACAACTGCCGTATTGGCTCCTACCTCTTCAGCCATGCCTGGCATTGCGCTCATTCCTCCAGGAGTCGTGCCGAAAAAGCTTGTTAATAAGTCTGTGGAACTGAACTTCCATAGCAAATAACCGGATAAAAGAGAAAAAACAACGGACAGCAAAAGCATGATCGTAATAGTGGACCAGTGAGATTGAAACGTAGTTAATACAGACAAGTTAATCTTTTGACCTAATTCAATCCCTAAAATACACTGTCCTGCGTACAGCCAATATTTTGGAATACCTTTTTTGCTCGTTTGAGATAAAAAACGCGGCTTTCGGAAAGCTAGAATAGCAGCTAAAATGAGGGTCCCAAGCATCCAGCCAATGGATAAACCTGTTAAAGATAAAAGAAATCCTCCTATGCTTGTTAATAGAATAAAAAATATAGACTGTAAAAAAACAACTCTTGCGTTCATACCTACTTCCTTCCTTCTACAAGGCTTTTCTTCCTTACACCGAACATTCTTCTTCTTAACTATAGTATAATTTTAGAGATAATTAAAATATCGAAATTTTATTATAAACCATTCATTTTTTTTATTTCTGGAGGGGTAGTATGGACGATCGAGATTGGCTTATTCTACAAGTGTTGTATCGAGAAAAAAACATTACAAAAGCAGCCAAGGAGCTATTTATATCTCAGCCTGCGCTTACGCATAGACTGCAGCAGATGGAGAAGGAATTTCATGTTCAGATCGTGAACAGAGGGCGCCGCGGAGTTCAGTTTACACCGCAGGGAGAATATTTAGTGAAGTGCGCAGAAGAAATGCTGCTTACGGTTCAAAAAATAAAAGAAAATGTGTTAAACATGGATGATCAATTAACCGGCACTTTACGTCTAGGAGTGTCTAACTTTTTTACTGACTACAAACTCCCTGGGCTATTACGCTTATTTAAAGAGCGGTTTCCCGACGTGGAATTCAAAGTCACGACCGGATGGAGCAGCGACATGGCTCATCTTCTTTATAAGCACGATGTTCATATTGCGTTTGTAAAAGGTGATTATAACTGGCAAGATCAGAAAGAGCTGCTTTTTAAAGAAACAATTTGTATTGCGTCTGCACAGCCTGTTGACATAAACAACCTTCCCAATCTACCTCGGATTGACTATCATCAAGATCGTTTTTTAAAAACATCCGTTGATAACTGGTGGGCTGAAAACTACTCTCAGCCTCCCCTTGTCAGCATTGAAGTAGATAAAGCAGAAACATGTAAAAAGATGGTTGTAAACGGACTGGGCTATGCGATTTTGCCGAGTATGCTGCTTGATGATGCAGCAGAGATTTACAGATACACGTTAAAAACAAAAAAGCAGCAGCCTTTAACGCGCAGCACATGGATGTTTTATCATGAGGATTCATTAAAAATTAACATCGTAAAAGCTTTTATTGAGTTCATTCAAAACTTGGATTTAAAAGATGTACACTGATAGAAAGAGGTTGAGACATACCGAAATGAATTTAATCTAAAGACGTACAAATGAGATATATGAACTGAACTGCTTTTGACGCCGCAGTTGATTTCCATGCAAGACTTCGCTTTCCGCGGGCGGCCGGTGAGCCTCCTCGTCGCTTACTCTCCTGTGGGGTCTCACCTGTTCCGCTTTTCCCGCAGGAGTCTTCGTCTTGCCCTCCAATCAACTGCTAGAAGGAACGAAACAGATAAAACTATGCTCACCAAAACAAAAAAACGAACCACGAATCAAAAGTCTTGATCAATGGTTCGTTTTTCACTGCTTCTAAAATCCTTTTATCCCAACCTCTTTCTATTATATTTATTCATCATTTGTTCCGCCCATTAAGTCTGAATACAGCTTGCTTTGCTGTTCAAGAAACACCTTAGCACCGCTGCTATTTTTATAAAAAGAGGTTAAATCGTTATCTTTAAGCAGCAGTTCCCATTCTTTTGTATGAACCATTTCATAAACTGTCTTATTCCAATATGCTACCTGTTCTTTCGTCATATTAGGCGGTCCCATTAGACCTCTCCAATGACTAAACGTTACGTCAATTCCCGCTTCTTTCCACGTTGGTATCTCTTTTAGCTCTTCTAGCCTTTTGGGAGAAGACACGGCGAGTATTCTTACCTGCCCTTGTTCGTACTGCTTTTTTACTTCTGATAATGACATGGGTGCTACATCTAGCTGATGATGAACAAGCGCATCAATCACTTTATGACTGCTGCTGTAAACGAAAAACTCAAGCTTGGAAGAGTCTACGCCTGCTTTTTTATTTAGCTGCATGAACGATAAATGATCGTCGTTTCCTAAGCGAGGTGATATTCCCACTTTCATGCTGGATTCACTTTGATTTAACGTGCGTATGAGCTGTTTTAAATTATATATAGGAGAGTTAGCAGGGACTACGATGACCTCCCATTCAGATGTTAAAATAGCGAGCGGAGTAAAGTCTTTATAGGTTAATTGACTTTGCCCTAGCAAATTATTTGTAATCAGTAAGCTGGAATTTCCGGAAACAATATTCCCTTCTTTTCTCTGTTTAATATATTTCCATCCTTCTTCACCTTGCCCACCTATTTTATTACTAACAGAAACAGGTACCTTCACAATCTTCTTTTCCGTTAGCACCTGTTGAATGGCTCTTACTGTTGCATCTGCTCCTCCGCCTTTTGCGCCGGCTGCCACAATTTCAATTTCCCCCATATCAATACGGTCTTTTTTAGAGGGAGAAGAACAGCTAACAAGCAATACACTTATAAACACTATCATGAGCTTTTTGATCATATATACCATCCTTCAAGGCTAATGCTACGCTAAATAGTACTTTCGCTCTGGCCGTCCAATAATCCCATAATCATATTCAACGTGACATTCACCAGTTGATACTAGATACTCTAAATATCGTCTAGCTGTCGTTCTAGATACTCCCATGTGCTGCCCCATCTCTTCGATCGTAATTCCTTTGATGCTTTTTAAAATATCTTTTGACTTTTGTAATGTGATACCATCAATACCTGAAGGAAGAGATTTATCCGCTTTTGGCTTTGTTCTGACATGTCCAAAGTACGCATCAATAAATGATTGATCAACTTCTTCATGCGTACTAAACAGTTCCTTTTTCTCTTGATACTGTTTAATAGCATTAATGAAGGATTCCATCATAACCGGCTTAATCAAATAATTAACGACGCCGTTTCTCAAACAGATTTCTACAATGTTTTTTTCGGTGGCAGCCGTTACCACGATAACGTCAACGTGTGGAAACTGCGCTCTGATTTTTGGCAGTAAATCTGTTCCCATTTCATCTGGCATATAGATGTCTAAAAGAAGTAAATCAACTTTCTTCTCCTTTAGCATTTCAAGCGTCTCTTTTGCATTCAACGCTTTGCCTACAACTTTCACACCATCTACTTCTAATAAAAATCGCTCTTGAACTTGAGCAATTCGAAAATCGTCTTCTGCAATTGCGACTCGTAACATTTCAACTCTCCCCTTACTTCTCATGATTCAGTTTTTTGGAAGGTAAACTGAAAAGATGGCTCCTCCTTCTGGCTGATTATACACTTCAATAGATCCTCCAAGCTCATCTATCATTTTCTTTATATTTGCCAGTCCGTATCCTCTGTCTGTACCTTTGGTTGAAAAACCTTTTGTGAAAATTTGATTTAGTACTTCTTCTGATACACCAGGTCCGTTATCCATCACTTCAATAATTAAATCATGACCAATATCGGTAATAAAAAACGACACTTCTTTTTCAGACTGCTGACTCACCGCTTCAAATGCATTATCAATTAGATTCCCAATAATGATAATGAGATGAGAAATTTCAATATGTTCTGGGAGCGTATCGAGTGTACTCTCCGAATCAACCGAAAAGTGAATTTTCTTTTCAGATGCTTTTCCAATCTTCCCAAGCAATATTGCTTGGACTTTAGAATCTAGTATCTGATCAAATAGAATACGGTTTTGTGTTTGGTGTACGGCTGATTCTTTTTGAATAAACTCAAATGCATCTTTGTACTGCCCTAACTGCAGCAAACCCGACAAAACATACAGCTTATTCGTAAACTCATGCGTTTGAGCTCGTAAATCCTCTGAATACTTTCGTACTTCTGAAATCGTATTGATTAAGCTTTTTAATTCTGTCTTATCACGAAAACTAGCGACCACTCCTACAATTCGCTGATGTTCAATAATAGGTGTTAAGTTTAAGATAAACGTTTTTTCATTTAGAAAAATCTCTTGGTCGCTTCGTGCTATTCCCGTATCTAGCACTTCAATCATATTCGTATAAGGAAATACTTCAACGATATGATGATGTAAATATTCAGTCTGTAGTCCTAGCATATTTTTAGCTGATGTATTCATCATCGTAATAAAGCCTTGATGATCAATAGCAATAATCCCTTCTTTTATCGAAAGTAAAATCGCATTTCGTTCACGGTATAATGAAGCGATCTCATGGGGCTCAAGACCGAGAGTATCTTTTTTAATACTTTTAGCTAAAAAAATACCCCCAATCATACCAAGCAATAAAACAGCTAGTGAAAATAGGATAATTTGCTGAATACGCGCAATGAGCTGAGCATGAACATGAGACTTTAAAAACTCAACCGTCACCACTCCCACGACCTCCGTATACTTTCCGTGACTGATGACAATAGGCGCTTTCCCCATAATAGCAGGACCTGTGGTTCCCTCTCCGTCAAGCGTATAATATCCCCCGAATAATAGTGCTCTATCGTTAACCGCTTCTTTGTTTTTCTTTCCTATCCATTTTTGATTAGCATGAGAATAGATGATTTGCCCTCGGTTTTGAACTACAATACTTGCTGCTCCGATTTGTTCCCTCACTTGCTCGGCAAGCGGCTGAATGTAGCGACTCGGCTGTTTTTTTTGAAAAGCAGCTTTGACTTCCGGCATAAATGATATTGATTTGGCTGCTTGAAGAGCCAGCTGCTCGGCTTGCCTTTTAGATTCTACAAACTGCATGTAAGAGAAAATACTTGCTAAAAGAACAATAACAGTTATGATTAATGCCGCGGATAAACCTACGATTTTTGTTTGCAGCGATACTTGAAACCATTTTTTCATTTCATCGCACCTTTAGCCTTTACCTTATAGTTCTATTCCTCTTTTATTTTATCAAAATTTTTTGTATATCCGCTCCTTATTCCAAAAGCTTTTTAGACAAAAAAACTTATCAATCCCAAAAGCGGAATTGATAAGTTTTTAGGTTCATGATCTTTACAGCGTAACAACTCCTGTAATAATAGCTACTAAAAGCATCACCATCGCTGTTCCAATCGTCCACTTTAGAGTAAAGCGCTGGAATTCACCAAGCTCGACTTTTGCCATACCGACCAATAGATACGTAGAAGCAACTAAAGGACTTAGTAAGTGAACAGGTTGACCAATCAATGAAGCACGGCCAATCTCTGCAGCATCAATACCGTATGCTGAAGCTGCTTGAGCAATAATTGGTAAAATTCCATAGTAGTAAGCATCATTTGACATAAAGAACGTAAATGGCATACTTGTGATGGCTGTAATCACAGACATGTAAGGCCCTAATGCATCTGGAATTAATCCTACTAAACTATTACCCATTGCATCTACCATTTTTGTACCTGATAAAATGCCTGTGAATACGCCTGCTGCGAATACAAGAGATACAACAGCAAGTACATTACCAGCATGTGCTGTGATACGCTCTTTTTGAACTTCTAAATTTGGATAGTTAATCATGATAGCAATTGCAAATCCAATCATAAATAGAATTTGAAGCGGCATAACTGCTGTGATAAGTCCTACTAATAAGAGAGCTGTTAAAGCAAAGTTTACCCATAAAAGCTTCGGACGCTTGTACTCGATTCCTTCAGCAGCGGCTGCTTCTGCAAAAGCTACTTGAGCATTTGTAACGTCTTGAATATCAATAACACCTAAGCGTTGGCGCTCTTTTTTCCCGAAATAGTAGGCTGTGAATAATAACCAAACAGCTCCGCCAATCATAGCTGGAATCATTGGTGTAAACACCTGTGAAGCATCTAACTTCAATGCGCTCATCACACGAGCAGTAGGTCCTCCCCAAGGTGTTAAGTTCATAACTCCACTGCCCATAATCGCGATACAGGCTAAAATCATTGGCTTCATGTTTAGCTTTTTATAAAGCGGAAGCATCGCTGAAAGCGTAATCATATATGTTGTTGTTCCGTCTCCGTCTAATGAGATAATAAGAACTAAAATAGCTGTCCCAATTGTGATTTTTAGTGGATCACCTTTTACGATTTTTAAAATTCTTCCTACAACTGGATCAAACAAACCAGCATCAATCATAATCCCAAAATATAAAATAGCAAACATTAACATAACGCCTGTAGGTGCTAATTCTTTTACACCATTTAAAGCCATTTCTCCAATACCGCTTGTGAATCCCCCTATGATTGCAAACAATACTGGAATAACCATTAAAGCAATAAGCGGCGTTAATCGTTTTGTCATAATCAGAAACATAAATGTACAAACCATCAAAAACCCAAGAATAGCTAACATTATTACCCCTCCTATTTTTGAATCCGCTTTCATAACAGTGGAAGCGATTCGTTTGTATGTATGACTCGCATATGTATGCCAGTTCGTCTATACGATTACAACATCGCTTGTTCACTATTAAGTTGTACCTTAAAACTTTAAAATTTTCTGTTTTTTCTTAAAATAATCATAATTTACAGGAGGGTATAGTGTAAATAATTCGTACTATAAAAACTTTTAAAACTTTATGGGTAATTAAATCCTTTTTGTTCATTGAAAGGATAAAAGAAAGGAAGAGGAAAAAGATAGGAAAGTAAAAAAACGGAGAGAGAGAGGAACTATTCCCGTGAATTATTCAATTTGAACTCTAAGAGAATACGCTCCAGGATGAGGAGTTTTATTCCATTGAGTAAGAGATTCCTCTAAAAATGGAATGTTTTTTAACTTCTTTGTTTGGAACTTTTCTATTTTTGAATATTTTTCTAAAGCATACGTATTCGCAAACATTTCTTGCGTTCGATTTCCTTCTTTTAAAAGCGTTCCATTTGTCATACGATCCACATGATGGCCTAATTCATGCAGAATGATAAAAGCAAATTGATGAGGCTTTTTGTTTTTTGTTGTATCGATAAAGACAATAGGACATTCAGTTACTGTATATTTAATATAGTCAATTTCAAACTGAAGTTTGCGCTTCTCTTTTGGAAGGTTATCATTAAATTGACCATAGTACACACCTAACACATCTTTTCCTTGCACCTTTACACTGCCTAAGCAATACACACCTTTTAGCCCATCCCAGTCTTTTTCGTCTGTTACATTAGCAATTTCCTGCAGGGCAGCTTTTTGCTTCGCACTCATCACTCCATGAAACGTTACGCCATGAATTTGGATTTTTTCACTACGCTTAAACATCTTCTTGCCTCCTTTGCTAAATTCCTTCTCCAGCATGTTATTTATTAATAAGTATATTCAGTCATTCACAATACATGGTTAAAAATTATGAAGTTAATGTCAAGATTCCCGTTTTGATTTTTTTTAACCCTGCGTATATGCTGCCTCGTTTATTTTCTATTTTTACTATATTACATATGTAGCCATTAATAAAATATCATTTTTTTATGATTTATCATTACTTTTTTTTATTTCTGTTTTTGTTTATCAATAACCTGGAGCCTGCGTATCATTGTTAAATTCAAAACGATTGCTATATAAAGAAAAGGATAGCAAAAAAACGAGTATAGCGTCTTCCATTCGTTATAATAAAATACTTCTGTTTGAGTACTCCTTTTGTAAAAAATCCATAAAGATCATATTTAACATCAAGATATACATCTGCTACTGATCCTAAAACCATGACAAACAAAGAAGTTTTTTACATTTATATCCAGATGATACACTTTGGCATAACCAGTACACTCAGAATAGAAATCACAGTTGTCAGGATTAAGAACACCACGCTGAGAACCTCGTTTTCTATAGGAGATAGAAACAGCTTTCCCATTGGATATTAAATTCATTCTGAAGGCTAAAAAATTAAGACTTCGTAAAAAAAGAGATTGAGACATAACGAAATCAAGCCAATCTAAAGACGAACAAATGGGATAAATGGGCTGGACTTCTTGTTATACCGCTGTTGATTTCCGTGCAATACTTCGCCTTGCCCCTCCAATCAACGACTAGAAGCAACTATATATAAAACCTACGTTCACCATCACAATAAAAAATCCGAACGAGTTGGATTCTCTGTCAAGAATCTCTCTTCATCGTTCGGATCTTACTTCAACTAAACTACCTTTGTTTCAAGCTCTTTTTGTTAACGAAAGGAAATGATGCAGGAACCGAGCTTTTGCTGTCCCCATTTAAGTGAAAGCTCATCATGATGAGAAAGAGGACCTACTCCCTCAGGGGTACCTGTAAAAATAAGATCTCCTTTATCAAGACCAAAATGTTTTCCTGTAAAATCAATAATCGTTTGTAAGTCAAAAATCAAATCTTTAATATTCCCCAGCTGCACGCGTTCATTGTTTTTCACTAACGAAAAGTCTTTCTTCTTAGATGCTTCTACTCCTTCAAACGGAATAAAGTTTCCCACGACCGCTGAACGTTTGAATCCTTTTGCAAGCAGCCAAGGGTGCTTTTTTTGTTTTAATTCACTCTGCACGTCTCGAAGCGTCAAGTCTAATCCAATCGTCATCTCGTCAACAAGTTCATCTACTGTTATGCCCTCTTTGTAAGATTGTCCAATATGAAGAATCAGTTCAGTTTCAAAGTGCACCTCTCCTTGGTCGCTAGGAAGAGTGATTGATTGTCCAGCTGCTTCAACGAGAGCGTGAGTAGGTTTGGAAAATAAAAAAGGTGATGTTGGAATATCATTATGTAATTCTTTTGCATGCAGTGCGTAGTTCCGCCCTACACAATAAATATTTTTAATATCTTTCACTTTCATCATCCCTTCTTTCTTTCAAATAAAGATTTTTTAACTTGTATTCTTTTATTTTACAAGAAAAAAAGATTGGGACATAATAAAATGAATCTAATCTAAAGACGTAAAATGGGGATAAATGAGCTGAACTGCTTGTGACATCTTTGTTGATTTCCGTGCAACAGTTAGAAGGACCTGCCCACACGAAACCTACGTTCACCATGACCATAAAAAACACGAACGATCTATTTTTGATAGATTGTTCGTGTTTAACTTTAGCGAAACAACTTTTCTCACATTCTTTTTCTTTTAATCCGTTATTTTCTAGCCCATTTTGTAATGCCTTTGATATCATCTGGAGTTGTACGACAGCACCCTCCGATTAACTGAGCACCTGCTTCATACCAGCTGTGAGCGCTGCAGCCATAGGTTTCGCCTGCAGATGTCCCGTTCCATGTTTTAGATTCAGCATCATAATGCTCCCCTGAATTTGGATACACAATGACTGGCTTATCCGTTTGAGATTTAATTTTTTTAATAAGTGAAGAAATATATTGAGGCGGCGTACAGTTAACTCCAAGAGCCGCTACTTGCTCATGGGAATCCAGATAGCGTGCACACTCCGAGATTAATGTTCCGCTGCTAATGTGCAGGTCATCTTTTGCGCTGAACGTAATCCATGCGTACGCTCCTTCAAACTCTTCTAGCAGCCTCGCAATGGCTCTTGCTTCCATTAAATTAGGAATAGTTTCACAAGCTAATACGTCCGCTCCTGCTTCAATTAATGCTTTCATACGAGGACGATGAAATTCCATTAACTCTTCTTCTGTTACGTCATACTGTCCAGTATATTCCGATCCGTTTGCTAAAAATGCTCCGTAAGGCCCTACCGAAGCGGCGACAATTGGTTTTGGACGATTAAGACGATTCTCTTCTTGCTGCCAAAATTCATCTCTTGATTCAGCCGCAATTTTTACAGATGCTTGAATTAACTCGCGAGCCTCTGCTTCACTCAGTCCACGTTTAGCAAAACCTTCAAATGTGCTTTGATAGCTTGCTGTAATTGCACAGTCAGCTCCGGCTGCAAAGTAGTCTTGGTGCACTCTCTTAATCAGTTCCGGCTGCTCCATCAGCACTTTTGCAGACCATAAGCTGTCGTTTAAGTCACAGCCATATCTTTCAAGTTCAGTTGCCATTGCACCATCTAGTACAATCACAGGAAATGTATGTAAAATTTGTTGGATAGGATTCATTGTTTAACCTAGGGTTGTCCACTAGCAGTTAGCTTCGATTACCCTATCCTCCTTTCAGATAATTTAAAATATATGCAAAAAAAGTCTAAAGGACTAGGCAACTTTTGTCAAGAAACCGAAGAAATGAGGAGAGGCTTATAACCACGCATTTTTCAATCGCCTTATTCCTTCTTCTATTTCTTCTCTCTCCAAACTTCCAAAACCTAATAATAGATGAGTCTTTTGGTGAGGTGATTCCGTAAGCCAATAACGAGAAGTGCCGTAGACAGAGACATCTTGCTTTCGAGCAGCGTTAATTAACTGCTGTTCATTCATATCGTTGTGCACGCAGACAAGTATATGCAAACCTGCAGATTCACCTGACACCGTGATGTTTTCGTTAAACTCCTTCTGTAAAGCTGCTAAAAGAGTACCGTGTTTGAGTTGATAAGCAGTTCTCACTCTTCTTAAATGCTTACTCCACTCTCCATTTTTCATTATCAGCCCGAGCGTCCGCTGATGAAGGGCTGGAACAGCTTGCTCGTATAATGTGAAACGTTCATGGTATTCCTTTAGAAGCACTTCTGGTAATACAAGGTAGCTGATTCTTAAAGAAGGCATAAAAGATTTTGAAAATGTACCTGTATAAATGACGCGCCCCTTAGTGTCTAAGCTTTGCAATGAAGGGATGGGAGAGCCTTTATAACGAAATTCTCCGTCATAATCATCTTCAATAACAAATCCATTGCAGTCATTCGCCCATTTAAGAAGCTCTATTCTTCTTGAAACAGGCATAATCATTCCGTATGGAAACTGATGAGATGGTGTGACATAAACAGTCCGTACTTGGCTGTCATAAAGCTCTTGGATGTTTATGCCTTTGTTATTAAGCGACACGGGTTTTAAGGAAAATCCATGTTGCTTAAATACAAAGCTAGCCCCGTCATAACAAGGATTTTCAAAGGCAATATCTCTGATGCTTTGCTTTAACATCTGCGCTAATAAACTGAGCGATTGCTGCGTACCTGCTCCGATAATAATTTGATGTTTTGAACAAACCACTCCTCTTGACTGATAAAGGTACGTCGCAATTTCTTCACGCAGTGACTCTTCTCCTTGAATTTCTTGGTACGTGAACAGCGCTTCTCTATAAGTTTGAAGACTTTCATTGTATCGTTTTTTCCACTCATTCAAGGGAAACAAACCGCTATCAACTTTTCCATACCGAAAATCATAGGTACACGACTTGGTTTCTGAGTGAGGGTGTAAAAATACAGTCGGCTTTTTATCTGTTTGCAGTAACTCAAACTGTGTATTCGTTACGTACAGTCCACTTTTGGGTTTGCTTTCTACATACCCTTCAGCTAAAAGCTGCTGATAGGCCATATCTACAGTATTTCGACTTACGTTTAAGTAATCAGCAAGAGACCGGATAGAAGGCAGTTTGTCATTCACTTCTACCTTGCTGGATACAATTTCTTTTTTTATATATTCATATAGCTGATGATACAACGGTGTATCATCCTTGCGGTTTAATAAAGGTGTGAACTTCACGTTAGCTCCTTTCATCTGTCCCTATTTTATTTTTCAAATCTGTCTCTTTTAGAGGGGATACATTTCTTCTACTATAAGTGTAGATCATCTGATTAAAAAGGAGAAGATTTAATGACTACTATTACAATTCGTCAAGCTAATGCTGCTGACATGGAAGCACTTATTTCATTAATGAACGAATACATTGTTGATTTTTACAAGCACCCTCAGCCTGCCAAAAAGCAGCTAAGAAATTTAATTAGTCACTTGTTTCACCATCCGGATGCTGGCGTTCAGTTTATCGCGACTCAAAATGACGAGGCGGTAGGTTTTTCAACGCTTTATTTTACATTTAGCACCACGCGTGTAAAGCCTGTAGCGATTTTAAATGACCTGTACGTTACTGAAAAAGCAAGAGGACAAAAAATTGGGGAAAAGTTATTTTCGATTAGTCACCAGTATACAAAAGAACATCAGTATGCAGCTATGTCTTGGGAAACGGCTTGTGATAATACAAAAGCCCAAACGCTGTACAGAAAAATGGGCGGAAATGTAACGAACGATGAATGGATTCACTACGACATTTCAAACGATATTTTATAATATTCTTCCATCCATAAATTTTTAACACGTTCTTAACACTCCTTTCATAAATGTGTTTTATGATGAATACGACAAATAAATCAGTTTCTGTATGTATTTGTCACATTCTCTGTTAAAGTTTTCACAAAGTGTTCAAACTTTACGTGAAAACGCTTTCTATTTTTGTGTATAATAAACATATGCAAATGAAAATGAATGTTACAGCTCGTTAATCATACACATTTTAAATATGGAAGGAGTTTTGAAAATGATTTTAAAAGCATTAAGAAAAAACGGGGCCGTTACAATTAACTATTATAAAAACGGTTTGCTTCAAACGTTTAAAGGAAAAGTACAGCGCCTAGATTTAACAGACCAAACACTTTCATTAAAAGATGAACAGCAAAATACTTTCTCTATTCGCTTATCGGGAATTAAAGAAATTTATTGATGAATAGTTTACAGTAAAAAAGAACATGATGCTCATTCTGCTTTGCAGAAGTCATCATGTTCTTTTGATTTTAGCTTTATTTAGCTGATGTTTCTGTTTCTTCTTTCCCGTACATATATTTTGAAGGGTCGACTGTTTGGAAATCCTTCAGCTTGTGGAAACGAAGTAAGTCTCCATAAAGCACTTGATCAGATAGCTCCAGTTCTTTCGCTACCTTCTGTTTATAAGCTTTCATTTGATTATTTTCTTTAAGCGCTTGGCCATTCTTAGAATCATAATACGTTCCATCCACTAATGTGTATTTCGGAGATACGTAGTTGCCATTGCGGAACGCTACTACATCATCATGACCTTTAGAAAATAAATCTGTACCAAATTGGATAAACTCTTTGCTGTCAATCCCTACTAAATGAAGAAGAGTTGGCACAACATCAATTTCTCCACCGTACGTATGATTAACTCCGCCTTTTACTCCAGGAACGTGAATGAATAGAGGTACACGCTGCAGCTGAGCATTTTCATAAGGCGTAATTTCTTTTCCCATTACTTTTTCCATTGCCGCATTATGATTTTCAGAAATACCGTAGTGATCTCCATAAATCATAATCACAGAATTATCATAAAGCCCAGAAGCTTTCAGTTCTTGGAAGAAAGATTGCAATGATTCGTCTAAATAACGAGCTGTTTGGAAATAGCGGTCAACTGTGGCATCGCCCGTGTTATCCGGCTGTATGCTTGCCTCATTGTTTCCAAGTAAAAATGGAAAATGATTTGTTAACGTAATTAAATGCGCATAGAACGGCTGTGGTAAAGACTGCAGCATTGGAACAGATTCTTTAAAAAACGGTTTGTCTTTTAAGCCATAATTAATTTTATTTTCACCCGTCATATTGTAATAACTTGCATCAAAAAACTTATCCACGCCGAACTGCTTGTAAATTTCGTTACGGTTCCAAAACGTCTTATAGTCTCCGTGTAGCACAGCACTCGTATAGCCAGCTTTTTGATCTAAAATAGCTGGTGCTGCCTGATACGTATTGCTTCCTTTCAGCACAAAGGCAGAACCTTGAGGAAGGCCGTATAGAGAGTTGTCCATCATTAGCTCAGCATCTGATGTTTTTCCTTGTCCTGTTTGATGAAAGAAGTTATCAAAATACGTAAAGTCATTTCCATGAGCCAACGAATTTAAGAACGGTGTCACTTCCTGGCCATTTAATTTGTAATCAATTAAAAACGATTGAAATGATTCCAAATGGATTTTAATAATATTTTTCCCTTTAGCTTTTCCAAAATAAACGGGGTTAGGTTCCGCATAGTGACTATTTTTAAAATTAACGACGTTCGTTAAATCATTACTGCTTGCAAAAGCTCGCTGTTTAGAGTTTTGAGCAGTCTGAACACCGTCATACATCGTATAATTATAGGCCCCTAAATACTTTACTAAATAATTGCGGTCAAAAGTTCGAGATAGAAGCTGCGGGCGATCAATTTCTGCTAATGTTAAGTTGACAGAAAAAACCATGAATCCTAAAGAAAGAATGGTTACAGCATTCTTAACCGATACTTTTTCATTATGCCAGTCAATTTTTTTACTAAAAAATAAGAAAAAATAAATAATAAAATCAACAAAATAAAAAACATCATGCGCTTTTAATAAATCCATAATGCTTCCGCCCATACTTCCTGCATTACTTGTCTGCAATAGTGTAGGAAGCGTTACAAAATCGTTAAAAAAACGATAATAGAGAATGTTACTGTATAACAGCAGCGTCATAATGAAACTGCCTGCAAGAATCCAGGCTCCTGCTTTCTTTCCTTTAAAAAATAAGCCGATTCCTAAAAAAATCAGCACTGAACTCACAGGGTTTATGAACAGCAGCATTTGCTGCATTACGCCGCTTACGCCTAAGTTAAATTCAGTTTTATAAGCCACGTACGACTTTATCCACATTAAAACAGCGGCTAATATGAAATAGTGCAGCGGCTTAGAAATGATTCGCTTCATTTTGATTTTCCTTTCTCGATTAGTTTATGAGTAGATTCACAAAGAACATATAGAAAACCTTTATCATTATACTCATAGAAAATGAAAATTAAATGAAATCCTAGCCTTCACAACTATAGATAGATTCTTTAAATTCATCTACTAGTTTACCTAATACCCACAAATAAATAAACTAAAATCACCTTTTTTATCATAAAACCCCTTCTCCCCTCATATACTGTATTCTGTTGCAACACCCGTACTGCAAACTTGTGCATTTTTTCACAATTTATCTACAAACTATTCTCATCTTGCTGTATAATAATAATTCTGCCTTGAGCATTCTCTAAATTCGTATGCTTAAGCCACAGCTTTCTTTTCATAACAGATGCACACATGAAAGGAGATGAATAAATGATTTTAAAAGCGTTAAAGAAAAACAAACATGTAACCGTGAATTATTACGAAAATGGCCTGCTTCAAACCTTCAAAGGAAAAATCCAAAATTTAAACCTAACCGACCAAACCCTCTCCCTACGAGATGAAAAACAAAACATTTTTTCCATTCGTTTGTCTGGCATTAAAGAAATTTATTAACAAAAAAGATCCTGAAGAATTCTTCTAGGATCTTTTTTTGTATTTTTTATCCATTAATTATTGAAAAATCATCCAACTAATGTTAAATTAACTTTACATAATGTTAAATCAGCTTAACAAATTTATTAAAAAAGCAGCGGGTGATCATATTGACTCTTATTAATCACGTAAAAGAGCTTAGAGCTAAACATGGATATACGCAAGGAGATTTAGCTGAAAAAGTTGGAGCCACTCGCCAAACCATCGCAGCTATTGAAAAGGGAAATTACGTTCCTTCCCTACTACTTGGTTTAACAATTTGTGATGTCTTTCAATTAAAAATGGAAGATGTTTTTATACTTCAAAAGGAGGAGAAAAATGTTGAGTAATGTTATTAAATCTTATTTGTTGAATGTAGTGTCTCTGCTATGCGTAGGTTGGTTTTTATACGATTTTTTAAGCCTCAATATTCAATTTAGTGAAGTTATGACCCACCCTGAACCCCCGTGGGAAATTACTATGTCTATAGGCTCTTTTGCTTCTTTAGTTGTTCTTTTAATCGTCTCATTTTTTTACTACCGCGCGCGTAAAAAGACGAAGAACGTTTCGCCTTTATTATTTCCTTTTGAATTTGCAGAAGAAGATGAACGTGAAAAGATCATAACAGCAGAAGCTTGTAAAAAAGCCTTTGTTTTTCTCCTATTTTCTATTCCTATAGGTGCTATATTAATAGCTTTTTATCCGCTGTTACCTAATTCTTTCAGCTTCTATCCCATTGCCGTTCTTTTACTCCTTTCTCTTGTGCAGTTAACGGTTTATTACGTATCAATTAGTAAGATTTATCGGTGATTAAAAAGGAGTGTTCTTTTTAGAACGCTCCTTTTTTAATCTAATAATTCACTGAATTATCCACAGAAATAATCTGCGCTGATTCTATTTCACTATTTTTTCATTTTTTCTGTCTATATTGAACTATAACAATTGAACGATGTATGTTACCTTCCACTGCAATTTTTCTTCAGTGTTCAGTTGCAAAATATGAAAGATAAAAGGAGCATATCAATGGCAGCTAATAAATGGACAAAATGGATGGTTGGTTTATCGAGCGTTGCTGCATTTACCACTTTTATAGGACTTTCTCAAAAATATGATCAAACAAATTCAACAGCTACAGCACTAAATAACGATGCATTAGCCGATAATTCATCTCAAACTCAAACGGAAGATGAGACGGACCTATTTCCAGATTCAGGATCTAGTTCCAATACGAACAATGGAACTAACGGGCAAAATCAATGGTCAAATGACAGTTCTAGTGAGCAAAATGATCAGTGGTCAGACGATGATTCAAGTAGCCAGCAAGATCAGTGGTCTAATGATGATGCCGGAAATAGTCAGGATAATTGGGGCAATAACGATGATTCTTCTATGCAATCAAGACCTTCTTAAGGATGTGATATAATGAGCTACTCATTTAAAGCAATGAATACCAAATTTAATGTATATGAACTTGAAACACTTGTCGGCCAAAAAGTGGAGAGCTGGTGTTATCTTGTAGAAAAAACCCTAAGCCGCTTTCTTCCAACAAGCGAGCTTTCACAGCTTAATTCGCTGAACGGAAGATTATTTTTACCGTCAAAAATATTGTATGAAGCTGTAAAAACAGCCTCTTACTATTACAATGAGACAAACAGAATTTTCAACCCATTTCTGTATCACTGTATTCAAACTCTAGGATATGACCAAAGTTTTGAACAACTGCCTAACAATCAGCTTCCTCAAAAAGTAGCAGCTTTTGATGCTGTTAACCCTATTATGATTCACAAAGGAATGAGAAGTATTCAGCTTGCTTCTAATGTCGGTCTGGATTTAGGCGGAATCGCAAAAGGTTGGAGCATTCAGCAAATGGCGAATCAATTAAAGAAAAAAGGAACTTCACTTGGTGCAATCGATGGAGGCGGTGATATTGTAACGTGGGGGCCTGCTAGCAAGCACTGGTCCATTGCGCTCTCTCATCCATTTGATTTATCAAAAGATCTCATGAGTATTAAAGTAAAGGGCAACAGCGGCATTGCCACAAGCAGTGTGGGCAAGCGATTGTGGAAAGTAAACGGACACACTCACCATCATATTATTGACGGCAGAATCAGCAAGCCTAGTTCATCAGAGCTTCTGCAAGTAACGGTTGTTTCAGAAGACTTGACCGTTTCTGAAGTCTATGCAAAATGCATGCTTATTCTCGGATGGGACGCCGGATTAAGATTAGCTAAAATGCATCAACCTTCTTTAGAGGTAATTGCGGTTACAAAAGAAGGCGAAGTGTTAATCGAAAAAAATGTGAAAGGTCAGGTATACCATTATGGCTACTCTCCTCGCGCAATTTAATGCCCACTTTCCCGTTTGGAATACCATTCGGGCAGCCGGCTTAACTTCTTATTTGCTCATGTTTGTATCGGTTGCCGCTGGCATTTCTCACAGCTTTTCGTTTTTTAAACCAAAACGAAAAAAACAGCTTTTGCTGGTTCATCAATCATCAGGGTGGTTCGGATTATTATTTGGCATGATTCACGGACTTGTTTTATCATTTGATCAATCGATTCATTTTTCACTTTCTGACATTTTAATTCCGTTCACTTCCGATTACAAACCAATTAGCACAGGTCTTGGTACTATTTCACTCTACATTTTATTCGTACTGATTATCACATCCGATTTTATAAAACAGCTGGGGAGAAAAACATGGAAAGCCATTCATTTTCTTGCTTTTCCAGGCTATTTGCTCGCACTGTATCACGGCATTACTTCTGGAACAGATACACAGCAGCCGCTTATTCTTGGGATGTACAGCATCACTGGCTGCATCGTTTTGATTTTGCTTTTTTTACGACTTCAACACCAGTCAGCCCCTAAGAACCAAAAAAAAGCTCAGGAAAACTAAAAAACGCACTCTATCATAGAGTGCGTTTTTTCTTATCCACGTCCTGCTTGGAATGATGGGTACTGTGTCATACCGCCGTCAGCAAAGAGTGTAATCCCTGTTACATAACTTGCCTCTGAAGAAGCTAGCCATGCAGCAACCGCTGCAATTTCTTCCGGCTCTCCAATGTATCCCATGGGAATCATGCTTTCTACATCTGCACGCTGCTCAGGATCAGCAAATTTCTCAGCGTTAATCGGTGTATTAATCGCTCCCGGTCCAATGTTATTTACACGAATACCTTTTGGAGCGTATTCTAATGCAAGTGTTTCGGTCATGAGCTTCATTCCGCCTTTACTTGCTGCGTAATGAACAAATAATGGCCAAGGAATTTTCTCGTGAACACTCGACATGTTAATAACTGTTCCCTTAATATCATTTTCTACAAAATATTTAATCGCTTCACGGCTGCCTAAAAATGCTCCCGTTAAGTTCGTATCAATGACTTTATTCCAATCGCTTAAAGGCATTTCATGAGATGAAACCGGATTTTCCATTCCTGCGTTATTAATCATAACGTCTAACTTTCCAAATTCTTTAATAGCAGATTGAACTAAATTGATCACGTCAGACTCAACTGTTACGTCACCTTTAACGGCAATTGCTTCTCCGCCAACTTTTTTAATTTCTTCTAAAACGCTGTTAGCTTCCTCTTCTTTAGAACGATAGTTCACAACTACTTTGGCTTTTTCTGTCGCAAAACGAATCGCCATTGCTTTTCCTAAACCTGTAGATGAACCTGTTATGACAACTACTTTTCCTTCTAAGTCTTTATACATTGTTAATACCCTCCTAGTTAGCTTTTGGCGAGCCCTAACATGACTCCTGCTATGATGATCAGTATAATTCCAATAATAATCCCAACTAACTGACGCTTCGTTTTCTTCTCACCTAAAATGATGATCCCGCCTAATGTTGAAATGACGATTCCCATTTGAGAAAGCGAAAAGCTTGTCGCTACGCCTACTTTGGGTTGCGAGATGAATAAAAACATATTACCAGCGGCCCAAATAAGACCTGGGATAATGTTGCGAATTGCATATTTATTAAATGGCTTATGCTTAAACGTCAGCAATACTCCTCCAATAACCATACCAATTGCTTGAGGTAATAAAGCCGACCATCCGTCTACATTAAATAGACGGGCTACTACAACATAAACTAAATAACCAACGGTTGAAATTAATAAAATAACAATTCCTTTTTTGAAGTTTCCTTTTCCTTCTTCAGCCTCTTTCTCTTCTTTGCTTTGAAGTGATGTTAAAATAATCCCTACAATAATAAAGATAAGAGCGAGCACACCAAGAATGATTGAAGTTTTTGTAGACCACTCGTGAAACACAATTACTCCAAATAATGAAGTGGAAACTAACTGAAGCCCAGTTGAAATAGGCATCGTTTTAGAAACTCCAATTAAATCAATACTTTTCAGCTGATTGCTTTGTCCAACTGCCCAAAATAACCCCGATACAACTCCAACGCCAAAGATTAAAGGTGTAAGCGTAGGGTGTACAAAAATATAAATACCGATGGAGAAAATCAAAGCTCCCAACGTGGTTCCAAGCGTTTGACTATAAGGTCCTCCGCCTAGTTTCACATTGAAAAGCACAATGCTTCCCCAAAATAAGGCTGGTAAGACGGCTAAAAATATGTCCATGTTTCAAAACCTTCCTGTGCTAAAATTAAATGTCAAAGTGCATATTCCCCAATTTTTCCGCCATTAATCCTTTTTCAGGGACATTTCATGAATTAATGACCGCACGAAGTATTCTTTGGATAGCAAAAACTGTATACCTTAATTTGTTCTAGGAGAGAAAAAGATATACTTTCTAACGCAAAAAAACAGCTTTTCCAAATAAAAGCTGTTCTGTATGATTTAATTTATTTTTAACATATAGCGATTAATAGGTCTCCCCACTCTGCCGTATTCAACTGATAATTTCAGCTCGTTTTCCTGTTCTAAAAACTCTAAATACCTTCTTGCCGTAACACGCGCAATTCCTACGCCGTCCGCCACTTCTTCAGCAGAAATCGGATGATTCTGTTCGGAAAGATATTGTTGTATCCTCCTTAGCGTAACCGCATTTAGCCCTTTTGGAAGCAAATCGGCTTTTTCTTCGAATTGCTGAAACAGCATAGAATCTAATTCAGACTGAGTAATATGTTCTTTTTGACTTATTTTAACTTGAAACGAACGATACTGTTCAAGCGCTTGCTTCATTCGTTCAAACTTGAACGGTTTCATAATATAATCCACCGCGCCGTATTGAAGAACTTTTCGTACGGTTTCAATATCACTTGCAGCTGTAACTGCTATCACGTCTGTTTTATAGCCATTTGCTCGAATTTGCTGTAAGGTGGTTAAGCCATCTTGACTAGGCATATACATATCAATAATCGTTAAATCAGGCTGATGCTGTTTAATAAGCTGTATACCCTCTAAACCATTCGAAGCTGCAGCGATAACGATGAACCCTTCAATTTGTTCAATAAATTGGCGGTTCACTTCTTGTACCATAGGATCGTCTTCTATAAGAAGCACCGTCCATTCTTTTTTATTCATTTCCCACTCCCCCTATAAAAAGAATGTAATGATAAAAGTCGTTCCAACATCTAATTCTGACTCTACTTCGATCTGACCGTTTCCTTTTTCAACAATTTGTTTTACTAAATGCAAACCAATTCCTCTATTTTCCTTTGCTTTGGTTGAAAAACCTTCATCAAAGATTCTCTCTACTTGATCTTCATTCATGCCACATCCGTTATCTTCAACTAATATAGAAAGAATGCCGTCATTTTGTTCCATACTTATATAGATCTTCCGTTCACGACGCTCCATATGCCAATACGAATCAAAAGCATTCTCAATTAAGTTACCAATAATAATCACAAAATCATGATGATCTAAGTAAAGAGGAAATGAGTGAAGCTCGCTGTGGCGATCGATAGCTAACTCAATTCCAAGTTCTTTGGCACGGCTGACTTTGCTCAACAGCAATCCCGATATACTTTCATCTTTAATATGCTTATGAAGAAATTGCGTGAGCTCTTCTTGCTGTTCAGACACTTGAAAAACGTACTGAAGAGCCTTGTCTTTATTTCCAAGTTGGATAAGTCCTGCAATCGTATGAAGTTTATTCATGTATTCATGGTTTTGAACTCTAAGAGCGCTTACAAATGATTTAACCCCGGTTAACTCTTCAGCTAATTTTTTAACTTCCGTTCTGTCTTGAAAAATAGCGACCGCACCGACTGTGTGATTATTAACCTTAATCGGCACACGATTGCTTAAAATATTCAAATTTCGAACTTGAAGCTCTCGATTATAAACAGGCTGATTAAGCTGCAGAATTTCTGGCAGTCTTGTATCTGGAATCACATCATAGATCTTTTTTCCAATTACCTCCTCGGGTACACCCATCATAATTTTCGCTTTATGATTAAAAATAGTAATGTTCTCCTCTTTATCAATCGCAATGACTCCTTCATGCATGGCATTAAAGGTCTCGGTTCGTTCTACGAACAAACGAGCAATTTCATGGGGTTCAAGCTCAAACATCTCTTTTTTAATACGAGATGCAAGCGCCCACGCTCCCCATCCTCCAAAAAAAAGAGCAAGGCCTGAGATAAGAAAAATTTCTTTTTTTAAACTTAAAATAACCTCTGTAAATTTCGGAAGAAGGTAGCCTGAGACAACGACGCCTACTTGTTCATGCTGGTCGTTTACGACGGGCACAAAAGAGCGAATGACCATCCCGCCTTCTCCTTTTGCTTTATCAGTATAGGTATGTTCTGCAAACGCCTGACCCTCGTCCTCTCCTTTGGAAATTTCCCCAATCATGCTTTGCAAAGGGTGAGACAAACGTTCGTGATTCATATTCATAACGACTACATAATAAGCACCGTGAATAATGCGAATCGGCTCTACAATTTGATTAATGTTCTTGCTATCTTTTTCAATTTTTTCTCGAATTTCAGGCATTTCAGCAACTGTTCTCGAAGTGATCAAAGCCCTTTGCTCTAAATCATTTTCTTTTGACTGCACAAAATTATTAATCACGACAATACTTGCTAAAAACAACGAAAAGACCACGATAAAAAAGATTAGCCCCGTCATTTTCGTTTGCATCGATAAACGCATCATAGCGGAACACCTACTGCTGATTGAAGTTTATTTTAATTTTACCACGTTGAGAAATTGCGTGTTAGAATATTTGTAGAGAAAAATTATTGAATCGCGGGGTTGGACATTTTGAAGATGTTTATAGGGGCAAGTATCATTGTTAGCGTTTTCTTGATGATCTATGTTTTTTTGCAGTATACAGTTATAAATCAAGATAATGTGTATCATGACGATGAGCAAAAAGGATTAAATAAGCAAATTGTGATTAATTTTAGCCACGTTGTAGCTGAAAACACCCCAAAAGGCTTAGCCGCTCAAAAATTCGCTGAAATCGTTAATCAAAAATCGGATGGTAAAGTTAAAATTGAAGTATATTCAAACGGCGTATTGTATTCAGACGACGAAGAGCTTGCCGCTCTTCGCCGAAATGATGTACAAATGATTGCTCCTTCCATTTCAAAGCTAACCGACCTTTCCCCTACATGGCAACTTTTTGATCTCCCCTTCATTTTCGATGATTACAGCGAGGCAAAACAAGTGTTTACCGGGAAAATCGGACAGGATTTGTTGAGTACACTGCAAGAGAAAAATATTAAAGGGCTTGCTTTATGGAGCAACGGCTTTAAACAAATGACTAGCAATACAAAACCTTTGCTCCATCCAGCAGATTTTCAAGGTCAAACGTTTCGCATTATGCCAAGTGAAGTAATCAAAAAACAATTCGAACTTCTTGGCGCCAAGCCTCAGGCTGTCTCGTTTAATAAAGTATATCAATCCCTTGAACGACAGGAATTTGATGGTCAGGAAAATACCATTTCTAATATTTATTCAAAACGTTTGTACGAGCTGCAAAAATATATGACCATCAGCAACCATGGATATTTGGGCTATGCTGTTTTAATGGATGAAAAGTATTGGGACAGCCTCCCTGAAGATGTAAAACAACTATTAAGTGATGCAATGATAGAAACAACGAACTGGATTTGGACTCAATCAAAAATGATGAACGATGAACAGCTGCAGCAAATAAAAAATAAATCTGGCATGCGCGTTTATTACTTAAATGATACACAGAAAGCCGAATGGAAAAAGCAGTTTAACTCTCTTTATCAATCGTTTGAAAACAATGCAACAAAACAAACGCTTGATATCATTCAGCAAATAAAAAATATCGAAAGCCAAAAGTGATGACTATATGTTCATCACTTTTTTTGACCAAAATGACCAAAAAGAACATTATCACCAGAAATATAAATAGTTAAAATTATCAGTTAATATAAGGATAAGAATAATGTAAGCGTTAACAAAACATTCTCGAAAGGAGCATTACGTATGAAATTAACTTTTAAAAACCTAACTGTTCAAGTTGTCATTGGTATCCTTCTTGGTATTGCAATTGGCTTCATGTTTCCTGAATTTGGTGCTAAATTAAAAATATTGGCTGATATCTTCATTAAATTAATTAAGATGGTGATTGCCCCAATTATTTTCTTAACGGTGGTCATCGGTATCGGAAGCATGGGAGATTTAAAGAAAGTGGGACGAATTGGAGGTAAAGCTCTTTTATACTTTGAGATTGTCACTACTTTTGCCTTAGCAATTGGAATTATCGTTGTAAACTTTATCAAACCGGGGGCTGGCTTTAATATCAATGGCGCAAGCGGAGCTGATGTTACTCAATATACGCAGCAAGCAGCTGAAGCGGAGCATGGCTTTATGGAGTTTATCATGGGAATTATTCCAGATAGCGTATTTGGCGCAATGGCAAATGGTGAATTATTGCCAATCTTATTCTTTGCCGTACTATTTGGAATGGCTACAGCTACACTCGGCGAAAAAGCGGCTCCTGTCATTACATTCTTTGAACGCTGTACAGATATTTTCTTTGGAATTGTTAATATGATTATGAAACTTTCACCTATTGCGGCGTTTGGAGCGATGGCTTATACAATCGGTAACTTCGGGATAGGCTCTCTTCAAAAACTCGGTTTCTTAATGGGATCTGTTTACATTACTATGTTCTTATTTATTGTATTTGTACTTGGAACCATTGCTAAGATTTATGGATTTAATATTTTTAAATTCATTGCTTTTATTAAGGAAGAAATTCTACTTGTATTAGGTACGTCTTCTTCGGAATCTGCACTGCCAAAAATGATGGACAAAATGGAGAAGTACGGATGTTCAAAATCTGTAGTAGGACTTGTCATTCCAACTGGCTACTCATTTAACCTAGATGGAACAGCAATCTACTTATCCATGGCTGCTATCTTTATCGCTCAAGCGTATGGAGTCGACCTGTCGTTAATGCAAGAGATTACGCTACTTGGTATTTTAATGCTAACGTCTAAAGGAGCTGCCGGAGTTACTGGATCTGGATTTATTACACTAGCAGCTACGCTTGCTGCATTCCCGATGATTCCAGTTGAAGGAATCGCGCTGTTGATCGGGGTAGACCGCTTCATGTCGGAAGCTCGCGCTATTACGAATTTAATTGGAAATGGTGTAGCAACTGTAGTTGTATCAAAAATGGAAAATGAATTTCATCCTCCTGTAGAAACAGTACAAGACGTTAATTCTGCACCTCCATTAGCTAAGTAATAAAAAAAGAGGTTGAGACATAGCCAGATGAATTCAATCTAAAGACGAATAAATGGGAGACATGAGCTGAATCGCTTATGACACCGCAGTTGATTTCGTACAAGACTTCGCTTTCCACGGGCGGCCGATGAGCCTCCTCGTCGCGTACGCTCCTGCGGGGTCTCATCTGTCTTTTCCCGCAGGAGTCTTCGCCTTGTCCTCCAATCAACTGCTAGATGGATCTAAACAAATGAAGCCTACGTTCATCCCAACAAAAAAACGAATCACTAATCAAAATGTTTGATTAGTGATTCGTTTTTCACTTCATCTTAAATATTTTTGTCCCAACCTCTTTTTTAGGATTAATGCGTTTCTTTTTTAGAACGTCCGCTAAGTTTCCCAACAACAACAACTAAAATAGCTAACAAAATAGGAACAATCGTATGCAAATGCGGGTTTAATCCTTCTAATACATGTCCTACGGCTTTGTCTTTAAAAATCATTTCACCAGCAGTATAGCCAAGAAGCGCTGCTCCGGCAATGATGATAATCGGAAATTTTTCCATAATTTTCATTAAAAGCTGACTTCCCCAAATGATTAACGGAATGCTGATAACAAGACCAAGGATAATGAGTAGAATACTTCCGTTAGCCGCACCCGCAACTGCTACTACGTTATCTAAACTCATAACAAGATCCGCTATAATAATTGTTTTAATAGCACCTGCTAGAGTTGAATTCGCTTTGATATCTCCGTCATCTTCACCTTTTAAAAGACTAATTGCAATCCATAGAAGCAGCAGGCCTCCAATGAAATTTAAAAATGGGATTGTTAATAAATATACAGCGACAAACGTTAGCCCTACACGTAATACAACCGCTCCTAATGTACCGAAAACAACCGCTTTGTTTCGATGCTCGTCCGGAAGATTCCGACATGCTAAAGCAATCACAACTGCGTTATCGCCACTCAATACAATGTTAATCAGTAAAATTTCTAAAAGATTTAAAATAAAACTCTGATCCATAAAAAAACTCCTTGACTGATTTTTATTAGTCTATTTCTCTATCTCTTATTTCATTACTAGAAATAGAGAACTAAAACTCTATCAATATAACCCGTTCTTACCCTTTAATGAAAAGAAGTAGTTATTTCACTAACAGTATTTTATCACTAAAAAGAAATTTGAAATAGGTATTTGTAAAGGAAAAGTCAGTTCATTACAATAAATCAAACCTTATTCTTTATCTTTCATCTGTTTTTCACCATCAGCCTCTACTATTAATAGCAGGAGAGCATTTATAAAAAATAGAGTAATTTTTATAAATAATACAAGCCTCCAATGCTTCTTCGTTATTTTGTAGTTTTTCGTCAGCTACGATATAAGAAGGGAGAAAACAGGTATGATTTTAAAAGCATTAAAAACGAATAAATTACTAACTATTAATTATCAAAACAACGGTTTTGTTCAAACAGTCAAAGGTTATATTCAAAACTTAAACTTGCTCGAACAAACTCTTCTATTAAAAGATGAAAATCAGCATGTACGATCACTTCGACTATCAAGTATTAAAAAGATTTATTGATAAAAAAAGAAGAGATTGAGACATAACTACACCAATCCTATCTAAAGACGTACAAATTGGACAAATGATCTGGACTGCTTGTTAAACGGCGGTTGATTTCCGTGCAAGCAGCTAAATAAAGTAAATTCACGTTACCATAACCATAAAAAGATCCGAACGATGAATCGTTCGGATCTTTTTTCAGCTAAATAAAATACTTTTGTCCCGGTATCTTCTTTTTATTTAACTCACTGTATAGCGTGCGATTACTTCTTTAATTGATTCATATACAATTTCAACCATTCTTTTTAATTCTTCGTCCGTCATTGAAAGAATAGGCATCATCGTAATCACAGGACCTAGCTCTCTAATAATTAAACCTTTTTGGCGAGCCGCTAAAATAATATCTCCCATCACTTTTTTATCTTCAAAAATTGATTTTGTTTGACGGTCTTTCACAATCTCGATTCCTGCCATTAAACCTCGTTGTCTAATGTCTCCCACATTAGGCAGCTCATAAAGCTTTAACAGATATCGTTTAAAAACTTTTTCCTTTTCTTTTATACTACGGATTAATTCTCTTTCTTCTATCAGTTCAATATTTTTAAGCGCTACTGCACAGGCTAATTGATTTCCCGTATACGTATGGCCATGAAAGAACGTTTTATTTTCATCCGGATGAGCTAAGAAAGCATTAAATATCTTTTCGCTTGTTAACGTAGCAGCAAGCGGCATATACCCTCCTGTTATCCCTTTTCCTACACACATAATATCCGGTACAACGTCTTCTTGTTCACATGCAAACATCGTTCCTGTTCGTCCAAACCCAACCGCTACTTCGTCACAAATGAGCAATACCCCGTAAGCTTTGCACAGACGCTCTATTTGTTTTAAAAAGCCGGGAGGATGAGTAATAATACCCGCTGCTCCTTGCACAAGCGGTTCAATAATCAAGCCGGCTACTTCTTCTCCGTTGTTTTGCAAGAGCTTCTCTAGCTGTTGAATACAGTAAGCTGAAGCTTGCTCTTCGGTTTCAAACCCGTCCATACGGTAAGTGTAAGGAGAAGATGTGGGAATTCGTTCAAACAGCAATGGCTTAAAGATACGGTGAAATAAATCCATGCCTCCTACACTGACTGCCCCGATTGTATCTCCGTGATATGCCTCATTCAATGAGATAAATTTACTTTTGTTTTTGTACTTTACAGAGTCGAGATTTTGCCAATATTGATAGGCAATTTTCAACGCAATTTCCACAGCGGCGGAGCCTGTATCAGAGTAGAAGACTTTCGATAAGCTGCCAGGAGTAATTTCCGCTAGCTTTTTGGCTAACAAAATGGATGGAACGTTTGCCGATCCAAGCAGCGTAGAATGCGCTAATCTTTCCATTTGTATATGTAAAGCTGTATTTAATTCCGGATCATTATGTCCATGCACGTTCACCCATAGAGAAGCGTATCCATCTAAATATTTGTTTCCCTCTACATCATATAAATAGCTTCCTTCTCCTCTTTCAATAATAAGAGGATTCGATTGACGGTAAGCTTTCATTTGTGTAAACGGATGCCATACATATTCTTTATCCCATTTCTCCAGCTCAGCTTTTTGATACGGCACAGTCAAACACCTCCTGAATATGTTGAATAACACTTTTTTGCCTCATCATTTTCTCAATATATGCATCTAACTCTTCATCGATATGTGTGAATACTGGAACGGTCATTAAAGATGATATTTGAAGCAGCTTTTCAATCGTTCGAACATTGTCGTTATGAATGATACTGCTGTGATTAAAACGATTAAAAATGAGTCCGTTGATTTTAAGGTGATGCTCACTTGCATATGAAAAGGTAGAAAGCGCATCATGAATAGCTCCTAATCCCGTCGTTCCAACAGCAATGACCGGCATTTGTGCATCTATGATCAAATCTTTTGTCATATAAAACGTTGTTTCCTCCTCAATTAAAGGCACGGCAAGACCTCCCGCTCCTTCTACGAGCACTACATCAAATTTCTTCTTTAAGTCATTAATGCGTTTTAAGACGATTGAAGGCTCCACTTGCTTGTTGCTCAGTGCAATAGCCAAATGAGGAGACGTCTCCGGCTTTAACTGATAAATACCCGTATCTGCTACTCCAAGCCTTGTTTCAAACCAGTAAATATCTGGATAACCTCCAATTTCGTCTTGATAGCCGGTTTGAAATGGTTTGCAAATTGTCGTTTTTATTCCTAGACGACCAAGTACTTTATACAAAATACTTGTAACCAGGGTTTTTCCAATATCTGTTCCAGTTCCCGTAATAAAATACGCTTTGCCCATTTTCTTTTCTCTCCTTTTTTTCTATGTCTTCATTACCCCGCTTTAACCCGCTTTGATGACAAACGACTAAATTGAGGCTGCATTCGGTGAATCAGCACTGAACATAAAATACATAACAAAAGATCTCCAGGCATTGGCAAAACAGCTCCAAAAAGAAGTGTATCAGTCAGTGAAAGAGGCTTTTCAATTATCCATTTCATTGCTCCGTAAAGCCAGAGGCAGCCGACTGCATACACAATAGCTAACGTAGATAAATTAGCTGAAAAGATAGAAAAAGGTTTCTTTAAGTCATATTTTTGAATAAGGTAGCCGTTCATAAATGCCCCTGCAGCATAGCCAATTAAATAGCCAAACGTTGGTTTGAAGATATACCCTAAACCTCCTCCTTCTGCAAAAACCGGAACACCCATTAACCCAATACCTATGTAGCATAGCTGACTATACAAAGCTAAACGCGGACCTAACAGCGCACCGGCTAAATAAACAGGAACAATTTGAAGAGTAAACGGTATGTAGGGAATAGGAATTTTTATAAATGCACCGATCGCCGTTAAAGCTGCAAATAAGGAAACATACGCCATTGTTTTCGGTTTCATATTCACCCTCCTTTCTCTTTTCATTGCTTTAAGTTTGCAATAATTTCTTTTTATTTGTCAACTTAATTTTATTTTAAGTTTACAAATAAACAATAAAAAAAGACGCAAAAACCTAGGCTTTTGCGTCTTTTTGATTTTATAAAATTACTTTTTTGTCGTCTTTAAGCTGAACTTCTTGACGGCTGATAGATAAATCCACTTTCTTTTTCACACGTGCATGATAATAAGCATAAAACAGCAGCGCTAGTGGAATACCCACATACAGTGCCATTCGCTGTTCTGCATCAAATGCCATGCTTCCCAATACGATTGTATTTAATACTAATGCGATTAAAGGTAATACCGGGTAAAGAGGGACTTTAAATTTTAAATCCTCGATTTGTCCTCCTTGATTTATATATCTTTTTCTAAATGCAAGCAGTGATGCAGCGATCGTAATCCAGCCGATTTGTGCACCTAAACCCGCTGCAGAAATAAGCCATACAAATACTGTTTCTTGAGCAAAGAATCCTGAAAGTAAAGATAAAAGCGCGATGCCTAATGTTAAAAGCAAGGCATTCATCGGCACACCGCGTTTATTTACTTTCATAAAAGCTGAACTTGCCATGTTATCTTTTGATAATGAATACAGCATACGCGTTGCTGCATAAAGACCAGAGTTAGCAACAGATAGCAGTGCCGTTAGGATAACAAAGTTCATAATATCTGCTGCATATGGAATACCAATTTGGTCAAATACAACAACAAATGGACTTTCCACTACGCCTGCTTTTTCAAGCGGAATCATCCCCGCTAAAACAGCTACAGCTAATACAAAAAATACAAGTGTTCTCCATACCGTTTGTTTAATGGCTCTTGGTACAGTCTTGTCTGGGTTTTCACTTTCCCCAGCTGCTACACCAATAAGCTCCGTACCTTGGAACGAGAAATTAACGGTAATCATCGTAATCAGCACGGCACTAATTCCGTGAGGGAACACGCCGTGAGACGTATAGTTAGAGAAAAGCGGCGCGCTGTCTCCACTGCTTAATGGAAGAAAACCAAACATAGCAGCTCCACCAAGCACGATAAATAAAATAATAGCTAACACTTTAATGCTGGCAAACCAAAACTCCGCTTCACCAAACGCTTTAGCTGACAGTGCATTTAATGAGAATAATAAAAGCGCAAATATAGCACACCAGATCCATACCGGAGAATCAGGGAACCATCTTTGCATAAGCTGACCTGCTGACAAAAATTCTAATGCAACCGTTACAGCCCAGCCCAACCAATATAACCACCCAAAAGCAAAACCAACGCCAGGGCCAATAAATTTTGTTGTATATGTCTGAAACGAACCGGAAACTGGCATTGCTACTGCAAGTTCCCCTAAGCAAAGCATTGTTAAGTACATGATGAAGCCACCTACGATAAACGAAAGGATCGCTCCAATCGCTCCTGCTTGGCTAATCGTGTATCCTGTTCCTAAAAAGAAACCTGTACCGATAACCCCGCCGAGCGAAATCATAAACAAATGTCTGCTTTTCATCGTCTTTTTTAATTCATTTGTTTGCTGTTGTCCTTCTATCATATTAACGACATTTCCTTTCAACCTATTTATTACGAGATATTACCTAGAAAAAAATTAATAAACCTTTGTTTTCTATGCATATTTACTTACATATTTATGCGGTGTTCTCAATTTAAATGAAACAGCCTTTTGTAATCTTAACATAATGCTCACTAGATTTAAAATGTTTTTCTGCAAAAGTAAAATGAATTTTTCTTGAATAGTGTGATTTTCTTTTACTGTTGATATTCATAACCGTTTTTCTTGAAATGAATAGATGATGCAACAAGAAAAAAGCTGTGCTTTCGTCTTCGAAAGCACAGCTTTTTCACTTTTTACCAAACAAACAATCCAACAATCATAGCACTTAATAACGAAACAGCGATACCGCTCACAAGCAGTTTCCATACGTTTTTTCCAATAATTGTTGATTTACCTTCTGATAACGTAGAATTATACGTCCCATAAATCATACCTACCGTACTGAAGTTAGCAAAAGATGTTAAGAATGTGGTAGCAACTGCAATCGTATGCGGTGGAAGTGTATCTAGATTTTTCTTCAAATCCATCATCGCGACGAATTCATTTGTTGCTAGCTTGATACCCATCAGCTGAGCTACGTACATGGCATCATGCCCCGTTAGCCCTAGTAAGAATGCGAATGGACTAAAGATATAAGAGAAAATCTTTTGTACAGTCAAGCCGTCTACAATAACGCCTAAAATGCCGTTAAGCGCAGATGTAAGAGCTACATACCCAATAACCATCGCTAAAATAACAATTACCATGTTCATTCCGACTAACATACTGTTTGAAATGGTAGAGAAAAAGTCTTTTTTCTCCGACTTTGGCGGTACGTAAATCATATCTTCTTCTTTTGTAACATGAACTGGATTCAATAAGCTCACTAAAATAAGCGCGTTTAAACAGTTCAGTGGAATTGCTGTAAACACGTACGTAGCGGGAACCATCGTTAAATAAGCACCGATAATAGATCCGCTAATACTGCTCATACTCATAATTCCAAACGTAAGCAAACGGTTGTCTTTTAACACAGAAAGTTGATTACGAATAACCGCTAATGCTTCCGTATTTCCTAAAAACATCATTTGAATAGCGAAAAAGCTTTCTAATTTAGGCAAGCGAGAAACTTTCGAAATGACCCAGCCTACTTTATCAATAATCCACGTTAAAATACCAAAGTAAGATAAAATATCAAAGAACGTCACGACAAAGATAATAGGCAGTAATGCACTGAAGAAAAAGTCAACCGTCTCATTCCCCATTACGGATGGAAACGCAAAGGCAATTCCATCGTTGGCACAGGAAATCAGCCAAGTAAAGAACGAAGCAATCTTATTAATAATCCATGTTCCGATTGAAGTTCCTAACATAAACCAAGTAATGAGGACTTCAACGACTAACAGTGAAGCAATCGGACGCCACTTTATTTCTTTCTTTTTAGGAGAACATAAGAAGACGACACCCATTACTACAAAAACGCCTAATAAATTTAATAAAAAGTACATGCAAGCCACTCCCAGGTGTGTATTTGAAAACCAAAAAAAGCTCTTACTTTTCATAAATTCTGACAATAACAGAAAGTATGAAAAGTAAGAGCTTTGAAAGAAGGCTGTATCTAGATAATACGCCCTTCTTTTTGCTGCTTATATCCAAACTTTCTTGTAGTCTAGTTTTTTACGGTTACTAGGTAGAGACTATCAGACCATATTACTGATAATATACAAGATCGTAATCTTAGCTGTATTCAATTGATATAAACAAATTCTACCCTTTATTTTTTTAATAATCAACACTTTAAAAGTTTTTCGGAATAATAAAATTGGTATGAAAATTCTATTTATTTATTACTTCTTTTGAACTACTCATCGGAAAATTACACAAAAAAAGTTAATTTAATCATTCTTTTAACTCAATTATTTTCCTATTTTTGAAGCAAAGAAATTGATTCTTTGATGAGTATGTTTAAATATCTACTTCGCTTTTCATTTAACTCCTCACAAAAAATGTTTCATTTTTACGACTTGAGACGTAGAAAAAAATAATCCTGTTGTTCGTTGAAATTAACCATTTTTCAATTTACACTTTATGGTAGAAGAAAACAAATTTAATTATTATGTAGAAAGCGGGTTATAACGTGAAAAAAATATTGGCTTTTATTTTAGTGATAGGTGGTACGGCAGTCCTCTTTTCTACTGCATTTGCGCCTTCCTCTTGGTCGTTAAGTTCATTCAAGACGTCCAAGTCTGAAGCGGCGTTATCAAGTGATATTCAGCATATTCAAATCGACTCTCCAAGCATTAGTACAACTGTTGTTCCGCAAGATCGTCAAGATATAAAAACAAAAGTAGAAGGTAAAGGAAAAGTGGATGTAAAGCAAAATGGAGACACCCTAGTTGTCGCGTATCAAAAAAGTCCCTTTCAATGGCTTTCTATTTTTTCAAACACAAAAGTAACAATCTACATTCCTAAAGATTATCACCATAACCTTGCGCTTAACGTAGGTTCGGGGGACCTTCAAATTGCTACGCATTCTGAACAAGCGCTCCAGCTGAAAGATGTTTCAGTTAAAGTAGGTTCTGGAAATGCAAGCATTTCAAACTTGATGAGCACCTCTCTTCGTACGGATGTTAATTCTGGAGATTTACAGATGAGTAATGTCAAGACCCAAACGGCTAAATTTGCTGTAGGCTCTGGGGAAATTAAAGGAACAAACTATAAAGGAAAACTTCAGGCGCGCATTGGATCTGGTGATCTCTATATGGATTTTAAAAAGCTAGAAGAAGCCGTTTCTGTAGATGTAGGATCTGGAGATGCCGTGTTGGTTCTTCCGAAAAGCGCTGGTTTTAAAGTGAATGGAAAAGTAAGCAGCGGTGAGATTAACAACAATTTTAAGTTAAACAATGCAACGATAACAGAGAATGTATTAAAAGGAAAATATGGAAATGGAAAATACCCTATCGATATAGCTGTTTCAAGCGGAGAATTAACCTTGAAATCAAAATAAAAAGGCTCGGGCAAAAGTATTTTAACCCAATTGCAAAACAAACCATTAATCAACACGTTGATTAATGGTTTGTTTTTTGTTGTGGTGAACATAGTTTTATCTGTTTCATTTTTTCTAGCAGATGATTGAAGGACAAGGCGAAGACTCCTGCGATAAAAGCGGAACAGGTGAGCCCCCGCAGGAGCGCAAGCGACGAGGAGACTCAGCGGCCGCCCGCGGAAAGCGAAGCCTTGCAGGGAAATCAACTGCGGTGTAATAAGCAGTCCAACTCGTGTATCTCATTTGTTCGTCTTTAGATTCGGTTCATTTAATCATATCTCAACCTCTTTATTTATGGTCTCACTGCAATATACCATGCTACTCCTACGATTGATCCTATGAATACAACTCCGTAAATAATAGATAAATTCACTATACTTTTCTTTTTAGATTTCCCGTAATCTTCATCTACTTTCTTTGCAGCACTGATCGTACCTGCAAGGGCAACAACGCCGATAATAATGACAAGAAGCAATGCTAATTTCATTCATTCTCTCCTCCATATTTCGGTGATTGAATAAGACTGAATACCAAGATGTTATTTATTTCATTTTAAGCAGCACAATTTAATCAGAATATGAAACCGTTATATCTTCTCTTTCTATCATAAAGCTAAATTATGTAAAATCAACCATCCAATCGTGCATTATTTTCCTCCACCACTTTACATACATAAAAAATTCCCGAGCTTCACTGCTCAGGAATCTTCACCTAATAGAAATGGCATTTTAATGATTATTAAAACTGAAAGGCATGTTTTCCTACCAGTACATCTGCCATCTTTACAAAGCGCTTGATTTCTAATACGTCATGAACACGAACTATTTGAACGCCTTGTGCAATCCCAGCATATACAGTAGCTGCGGTTCCTTCCATTCTTTCCGTAGGAGGAGCATCGACTATTTGTCCAATAAACCCTTTACGAGAAGTAGCAAGCAGCACCGGATAGCCCATATTCGTCAGCTGATCTAGATGCTGAATTGCTTCTACATTATGGGCAGCCGTTTTTCCAAAGCCAACGCCTGGATCTAAAATAATTTGATCGTCGCGAACTCCTGCAGCTTTTGCAATGGAGATGCTTTCTTTTAAATCACTTATCATATCTGTAATCAGATTTGTATAGTTGGGCTCATGACGGTTATGCATTAAAATAATGGGAACATTATAATCAGCTGCAACTTGAGCCATTTTAGGATCAGCCTTTGCCCCCCATATATCATTAATAATATGTGCTCCTGCTTCTAGCGCATGCTTGGCCACTTCCGATTTGTATGTATCTACGGAAATTGGCACCTCTACACGCTTAGCCACTTCAGAAATAACGGGCACAATCCGTTTAATCTCTTCTTCATCGCTAATTCTTGTATAACCAGGACGAGTTGATTCTCCTCCGATATCAATGATGTCTGCTCCTTGCTTTACCATTTCTTCAGCATGAGCAACTGCTTTATCTACATCGTAGTATTTTCCGCCGTCTGAAAATGAATCTGGGTTTACGTTTAAAATCCCCATAATAAGCGTACGGTCCGCATAATTCAGCTTATACTTTCCGCATTTAATGACGGATTGAGACGTTAAAGTTGACACTATCCTCAGCCCCTTCGTAATTTGCAAATTAATGTATATTTATAAATATCATGTATTTTGAGAATGTCATACCGTTCGTAATTATATCAAAAGTTACCCGTCCTATGTGATTTTTGTTGGAGTTTCTTTCTTCTATAGTGTGAGATAAACATTAAAAGTGAATACACAGATAACATTAAAAATCTCTGTCGAGCTTGCCTTCAAGGTCTTTTTCCCTCTTCTCACATCTTTTGTAAGTCTTTTTATTCAAAAAAAAGGATTCTTACAAAAAGCGTTTAATTTATAGCAATAGTTGGGAATTTATAATTAAACAACTTCCATTTTTATGGAATTCATTTTAAGGAGGATAACTATGACTCAACAACCGTTACAAGTCAAATTAATTCCTTATACAATTGAGTCGATTATCGATTCAACAAACGAAACGCCTAAAGGAGTAAGCTTAATTCAAGCGCCTGCTATTTGGGAACAAAGCAATCAAGGAGAAGGCATTGTAATTGCAGTTATCGACACTGGTGTTGACACAAATCATCCTGACTTAAAAGATTGTATTATCGGAGGAAGAAACTTCACTTCCGATTATGACGGAGATTCTTCTGTATTTGAAGATAATAATGGGCACGGCACTCACGTGTCTGGTACCATTGCTGCTGCGCTCAACAATGAAGGGGTCGTAGGGGTGGCACCCAAAGCAAAAATTCTAAGCTTAAAAGTACTTACCGGTGAAGGTTCAGGAAATTATGAATGGATTATTGACGCTATTAACTACGCCGTCGAATGGCGCGGTCCTAACAATGAGCGAGCACGAGTTATTTCCATGTCACTCGGGGGACCACAAGACGTTCCAGAACTGCACGAAGCTGTTCAAAATGCTGTGAATAAAGATGTTTCTGTCGTTGTTGCGGCTGGAAATGAAGGTGACGACCGCGAAGAAACCTTTGAATATTCATATCCAGGAAGTTACAACGAAGTTATTCAAGTAGGAGCAGTGGACAGCAGCTTAAATCTTGCTCCTTTTACCAATATTAATGAAGAAGTGGATTTAGTGGCACCGGGTGTTAACATCATCTCTACTTTTTTAGAAGGTAAATATGCGACTCTTTCAGGAACTTCAATGGCAACTCCCCACGTCGCCGGAGCTTTAGCTCTATTAATTAACTTATGTGAGAAAGAATTTGGCCGCTCTTTAATTGAAGCTGAAATCTATGCTCAACTTGTAAGAAGGACGCTCCCTCTTGGATACCGGAAAAGCTCTGAAGGAAACGGATTTCTCATGCTCGATTTGGTAGAGAAAATACATGATATTATTAACGTAGCACGTATCAATCCTAGTAAGTAATAAATAAGAAAAACGAGAAATCTTCTTGATTCTCTTTCACTTGAAATAAAGACATGCGAACGCATGTCTTTATTCATATCTTAATGCTTCGATTGGATCTAACTTGGCCGCTTTGTTTGCAGGAAGCATGCCGAATACAATGCCAATCGTCATGGAGAACAACACTCCTCCAAGTACTACTTGCCACGAAATTAATGACGGCCAGCCAGCAAATAACGAAACAAGAGCTGCTCCGCCCGCGCCGAGACCAATTCCAAGCAAGCCACCAATTAATGTGAGGGTAATGGATTCAATCAAAAACTGAGTTAGAATTTGTCTTTTAGATGCTCCCAGTGCTTTACGAATACCAATTTCTCTTGTACGTTCCGTTACAGAAACCAGCATAATGTTCATAACGCCAATCCCGCCAACAAGCAGGGAAATGCCTGCAATCGATCCAATAATCGTTGTCATAATTCGCGTTACATTTCCAATGCTATCTGCTATTTCTTCTAAGTTCTGCACTTGGTAAGCATCTTCCGCATCATGCAAATTATTTAACAAATCCGTTGCGTCATTGCCTACTTTTTTCAGTTGATCAGAGCTTTTTGCTTGAACGCTAAGGTTTGTGTAGTCAAGCTTACCGAAGCTTGATTTATACGTATTATCTGGAATATAAATAGTTGGCATTTCAAATGCTAAAAAGCCCGTTGGCTTTTTTGTCACACCAATAATTTTGATAGGCTGTCCTTGAACCCATACTACTTGTCCAAGGGCTTCCTTTTTATCAAATAGCTCTTTTTTCATATCGCTTGTGATCACACCTACTCGATTACCTGATAAAAAGTCAGAGCTGTCTAACATTCTCCCCTTTGAAACCTCAAGCTGATTAACTTCAATATACCCTTCATTAATTGCATTAACAGTCGTATCTGATTCCTTGTCTCTATATCTTATTCCCATTCCCATTGAACTAGAAGCCACCACATTCTTCACGCCGGGAATAGTCGAAAGAGCTTTAATATCATCCTCTGTAAAAATGGGCTCCCCCATCATTGAAAGGTCATCAGCTTGCATCTCGTCTTCAGGAGGCTGATAGTAGACATCAACTGTATTGCTTGCTCCTGTTATTTCCGACTTAATCATCTGTTCTCCGCCTTGACCAATGGCTACAACGATAATAACAGCCGCTACGCCAATGATAATACCAAGCATCGTCAAAACAGAGCGCATTTTATGAGCAAGAACCGAAGAGAGAGCCATACGAATATTTTCTATTAAACTCATAAGCTATCGTTCTCCTTATCGCTATGACTTAACACTTTACCGTCACGAACGATAACTGTACGCGATGTGTATTCTGCCACTTCAGGTTCATGGGTAATGACTACAACTGTTGTGCCATCTGCATTAAGTTTAGAAAATTGCTCCATAATATCAGCACTTGTTTTTGTATCTAGAGCTCCTGTAGGTTCATCCGCTAAAATAAGCGTCGGATTATTCACAATAGAACGAGCAATAGCAACGCGCTGCTTTTGCCCGCCGGATAGCTCGCTCGGTAAATGTTTCATCCGTTCACTCAGTCCTACTTTTTCAAGCGCAGCTTCTGCTCTAGCTCTTCTTTCCTTACGCGTTACGCCGGCGTATACCATTGGAAGCTCTACGTTTTCTACCGCTGTTAAACGCGGCAACAGCTGAAATTGCTGAAAAACAAAACCGATATGAATATTTCTTACTGTTGCCAGCTGCTCATCACTGTAAGTGGAGATTTCTTGTTCATTTAATAAATAGGAGCCTGAAGAAGCGCGGTCTAAACACCCGATAATGTTCATTAGCGTTGATTTACCGGAGCCTGAAGGACCCATAATTGCAACAAACTCACCGTCATAAATCTTCAAATTAATATCTTTTAAAATCGGCACTTCCTCTTTGCCCAGGTGATAACTTTTATGAATGTTTACAAGCTCAATCATTGAACAGTCACTTCCGCACCGTCAGTTAAGTCCTTTGAAGGATTTGTAATGACTTTGTCTTTAGAAGAAACGCCGCTTTTGATTTCAATAAATTTATTTGTTGTTTCTCCAATCTTTACTTCCTTACGAACCGCCTTTTTATCTTTCACTACGTATACATATTTTTCTCCATCTTCATTTACAACTGCTTTTATCGGCAGTGATGAAGCTTTTTTACTGCTTGTTTCAATCTCGAGCAGCAGCTTAAATCCAGGCTTAATCATCGTGATATCTTGGTCATCTACTTTTACTTCAACCGGATATTGATTAGCCGCATCATTGCCGGCTTCTGCTGATGCCTGCTGCTGAGGTAGATAGTCAATTTGTTTTACGCTCCCTGCCCATTTTTTATCGGGCAAAACATCTGATGTAATTTTGACAGCTTGACCGGTTTTAATTTTTAATGCATCGTACTCAGATAGCACACCAGTAGCTAAGTATTCATCGGTATTACCAATATGTATAAGGGGTTTTTGAACATCACTTGTGTTATTAACCGCTTCCTTATCTACTTCTAGCACCGTCCCATTAATATCGCTCGCTACGTCTAAATTACGTTCTTTTTTAGCAATTGATTTGGCTTCTAGTTTGTTTCGTTCTAAATCAATTTTAGCCGTTTCTAAATCGAGGTTGAGCTGCGTACGCTCTGTGTCGATTTGATCTCTCGCTTCTTGTTTACTCATTTCTTTTTCCAATTCTTTTTGTTTTTTATTTAAATTTGAGATTTGTTTGCTCACGGAGTCAATTTGCAGCTGACTGGATTTTTTTTCTAAAATGTTTTGTTCTTGCTCTAAATCAAGCGCATCGCTTTCGTACGTTACAAGAGAGGTTCCCTGCTGTACACGCGAGCCTTCTGTTACGTGAAATCGTTCAACCTCGCCTTTTTCAGCATCAAAATAGACATATTGCTCATCAGCAAGCTTTAACGTACCCGGAACCATAACTGTATTTCTTAACTTTTTTTCCTTTATATTTGCTACGTGAACATTGACTGCTTTTCCACTTACACTTTGTGCACGATATACGTTAATCCCAATAACTGCAACAATAACAACTGCTACAGCTGTAATAATTATTCCTTTTTTCATTTACAACCCTGCTCCTTTAAGCGCTTCTGAAGCAGCTCCTCCAACTCCTGAAATAGCCGCTCCTAAGATGAATAAAATAATCACTGTAATAATAGAAGCAGCTTTTGATACATTTGCCACTTTTTGTAGTCCTACTGCTGTCAGAATAAGTCCCCAGATAGAAAAGATTTCAATGGAATTAAATACTCCTCCCATAGCACCTTTAGCATCAACCATTCCATTTAACGAAGTCACATTCGCTGAAGTGTGTGCTAGTGCAGCGACTCCTGTATTAATTAGCTGACCGATTACTGTGATGAACGTAACAAACAAATTCAAGCTAAACATTTGGCGGTACGTTGTTTTTCCAGTTCCTAACTTTGCAATTAAAAACAGAATCAAACTTGTGAATGCCAGTGTAGCAACTACTGCAATAACTCCTCCAATCGCTCCGCCAATCATACTAAATGTTGAATTCACTTCAATGCCAGCTTCTTTTTGCTGCTGTAATGCCTCTTGTGCCTGAGGGGTATAGACGGCTAGAATCGTTGTTGCAGCTGTTAAGATGAGGATAAGCAAAAGAGGTCCCCAGATGACCGGATTGCTTTTCATTTTCTCAAACTGTACAACCGGACTCGTAATAAAACCAAAAATAGAAGGCTTTCCTTTCTCTTGGACTTTCGAAGATACATTGACTTCTGTGCTCATAATCAAACTCCTTTTATTTTGTTTCGTTATTAGCTCTTAAGACCCGTCTTTTACTATTTTTTAAAGTTTTCTAGCAAAATCGGCTCTCTAAGAAACTCTCAAACACCTAATATTCTAACATAATTATACAAATTATTTTACATTTTTATTACATTTTATATTTTTTATGGTATTTTTAACAATTAAAGAGATATCTTAATGCTAAATTACAGTATTAATTTTATTTATGTTTTCTAAATATTCTAATTATAATTTGACATCATTCAATAGAATTTGTATATTATGATTAAAGTTTATTATTCCTATGTTTTTTATAAGCTTTATATCTGAGGAGGAGTTTCAATGTCTGCTAAGAAACCATTTCGTCCTGAAACACAAGCCATCCATTCTGGCCAACAGCTTGACCCGGCTACTTTTTCGCGTGCCGTACCTATTTATCAAACAAGCTCATTTGGATTTAAAGATACGGAGCATGCTGCGTCTTTATTTAATTTAAGTGAACAAGGCTATATCTATACTCGAATTGTAAACCCTACTACGGACGTTTTTGAACAAAGAATTGCTGAGTTAGAAGGCGGAGTAGGTGCTCTAGGAGTAGCTTCGGGTCAGTCAGCTACTACCTTTTCTATTCTGAATATCGCTTCCGCAGGAGATGAAATTGTATCAGCAAGCAGTTTATATGGGGGAACATATAACCTCTTTTCGTCTACGCTTCCTAAACTGGGCATTACCGTCAAATTTGTAAACGCCGATAATCCAGAAAATTTTAGAAGTGCAATCACTTCCAAAACAAAGGCAATTTATGCTGAATCCGTTGGAAATCCGCAGGGAAACGTGCTAGACATCGAGGCGGTTGCAGACATTGCCCACGAACATGGAATTCCTCTTATTATTGATAATACGGTTCCAAGCCCTTACCTTCTTCGCCCCATCGATTTCGGAGCAGATATTGTCGTTCATTCTGCTACTAAGTTTCTTGGAGGGCATGGAACAGCAATTGGCGGTGTTATCGTAGACAGTGGAAAATTTGATTGGGAAGCGAGCGGGAAATTCCCAGACTTAACAACTCCAGATCCAAGTTACCATGGCCTCGTATACACAGAAGCTGCCGGTGAAGCTGCTTATATTACAAAAGCGCGAGTTCAGCTTTTACGAGATATTGGAGCTGCTTTAGCACCTTTTAATTCCTTTTTACTCCTTCAAGGCATAGAAACACTCCATTTGCGATTAGAGCGTCACAGCGAAAACGCATTAAAGGTAGCAAAATTTTTAGAGCAGCATGAATTAGTAGAATGGGTAAATTATTCGGGGCTTCCTTCCCACCCTTCCTATTCTTTGGCACAAAAATATTTGCCTAAAGGACAAGGAGCCATTTTAACCTTCGGTGTAAGGGGAGGAAAAAACGCTGCGGCTAAGTTAATTGATTCGGTTCAGTTATTTTCTCATTTAGCCAATATTGGCGACTCTAAATCACTTATTATTCACCCGGCAAGCACCACTCATCAACAGCTATCTGAAGACGAACAAAAAGCTTCGGGTGTGACGCCAGAACTCATTCGTCTATCGGTTGGAACAGAAGCAATCGACGACCTTCTTGAAGATTTAGATTATGCTTTAAAAGCCAGCCAAAAAGTGAATACAACTGTTTAAAAGCTGTGATTTTTCACAGCTTTTTTTATATCACCCAATAACTTTTTATACTTTCGCTTATGCTACAATAAACAAAACGAATGAAAAAGGGGTTACTATGAACACGTTCAATTCAATATCTGCCATTACATTTACAGACGTTCATAAAACATTTAAGGATAAAGAACATAGTGTTTTAAAAGGCATATCGGGTACAGTGATGCAAGGCTCGCTCGTCATGCTGATAGGACCATCAGGATCCGGAAAAAGCACTCTTCTTTCCATGTGCAATTTACTTTCTGCACCTGATGAAGGAAGTATTAAAGTATATGGAAAAGACATTAGCAAATGGAATATTTCTGATTTACGAAAAAAAGTGGGCATCGCTTTTCAATCGGCTCCTGTTATTGATGGAACAGTGCGAGATAATATGATGCTTGTTCAAAAACTGCATGGCAAACAGGATATTATGCCTGAAGAACTCTGTGCCTTAACCGGTCTTTCCCCTGACTTGTTAGAGCAGGATGCAAGAGATTTATCCGGTGGTCAAAGACAAAGGTTATCATTAGCCCGCACGCTGTCGAACGGATCTGACCTTTTACTTTTAGACGAAATCACTTCCGCTTTGGATTCCACTTCTGCTCATGAAATTGAGCAGCTTATTTCTCATTTACATAAAGAACAGAATAAAACGATTATTTGGGTTACCCATAATTTAGATCAAGCGAAACGTTTAGGAGAGGAAGTCTGGCTTTTAATGAACGGAGTGATTGTAGAAAAAGCGAAGACGGAGACTTTCTTTCATGCTCCTGTAAAAGCTGAAACAAAACAATTTATTGAAGGAGCCTTTCTATGAGTTCACTTTCACTGATTTTTACAATCGTTTTTGTTTTTATTGCTCTTTTTTTATCAAAATCTTTTCGTATAGGACTCGAAAAAGATATTATCATTGCCAGTATTCGCGCAGCCGTTCAGCTGTTAGTGATAGGATATGTTTTATCTTTTATTTTTGACGCGAATCACCCTGCTTTTATGATTCTCATTTTATTCGTTATGCTGACGGTCGCTTCCCAAAATGTTGTAAAGAAAAAAAAGCAGGGATTTAAAGCTTTCTTTCGTGTATTTGTCACTCTTTTTATTGTAGAAATCCTGACCCAAAGCGTTATGCTCGGCCTACATATTATCCCTGCTACTCCGCGATATGTCATTCCTGTCAGCGGTATGATTATTGGAAATTCGATGATTTTGGCCAATTTATTTTTAAATCGATTAGACGCTGAAGTAAGTAGAAGGCGAGACGAAATTCAATTGATTCTGGCACTTGGCGGCACTCCTAAACAAGCTATTCATAGTATTTTAAATGCCGCAATTAAAGCTAGCATGATTCCTACGGTAGAAAGCCAAAAAACAATTGGACTCGTTCAGCTTCCCGGCATGATGACAGGTCAGATTATTGGAGGGGCAGATCCGATACAAGCAGTCAAATTCCAGCTGCTCATCGTTTTTACTATTCTAGCGTCTGCTACGCTTTCCTGCGTCATCTTAAGCCGCTTAACATATCCTACCCTTTTTAATAGCTATCAGCAGCTTATCCGTGAACATACATAAAAAAGAAGAAAGGAGACTCCTTTCTTCTTTTTATTGAGCAGCTTTTTTTAATCTTGTTCCTATGTCACTTCCAAAGGTCACTCCTAAATCACCGAGCCATCTTCTATAGGCAATACTCAGTCGGTCCGGATTCAAATGAAGCTCTGCTTGTAAGTCAAGCGGCAGCTCTTCCGGTTTTTGACTTTCTACAATGCTCGTATCTTGTTCAATAATAAGCTGCTGAAAATCACGGAAATATTGATCAGGTGCATCAAATGAATAGTTTCTAGAAACCAATGCAAAGACGGTCGACTTTCTTTCCTCTTCAGGTAAAACGGCAAACAGCATCGAAAAGATTTCACCCGTTTCGTAGTTCACTTTTTTCAACCTCGCAACGGTAGGACGAAGAATTTCAAAAGTATAATAAATAGTCGCAAAGTTACCCGTACCATCTGCATCTGCGTACACAGCGATTTCATCAGAAACGTACCGGTTATCTTTCCAATATACTTTATAATCAGGAATTTCCGCGTAGTCCGAGTGTCCAAGGCTTCCTTCGTGAACAAAAGCCAAATGGCTTACATCTAAAAAGTTTTCTACGACACGAGGAGCTGCTGCCTTCAGAGTATGAGGGTTGGCGCAAACCGTTTTAAATCCAGGGGTAAGGTATTCGTCATACTGAGGAAGAGGAATATCATTTGCCTCGCTGTTCATCCTCACCCATATAATCCCGTACTTTTCAACGCAATCATATACCTGTGCTTTTGCTTTTGAAGGAATAGCTCTTCCCGGCGGCTGTTGAGGAATTTTCACACAAGCCCCGGCATCATCGTATTTCCATCCGTGATAAGGGCACACAATGCAATCATCTACTACTTTTCCAAGAGATAACGCTGCACCGCGATGGATGCACAAATCTTTAAATGCTTTAATAGCATTAGTTGTGCGAAAAAGCGCAACTCGCTCTTCTAAAATCGTTACTTGCAAGGGCTGATCTGTTAAATCATGTGAATAAGCTGCAGGCAGCCATTCCTTAGCCAATACTAAATCTTTAATCATCTGCATCGCCTCCGTACGGTAAGTGAATTTATTTCTTGTTTATAAAAAAAACCGCAGAAATAGAAGGAGTTCTTCTAATTCCGCAGCTTTTTCGTTCCGTAAAACAGACTATAAGCGCGCGAAGATTCTACATGATTGCAGATAGAGCGACCTTAGCACTTCATCTACAATGACAATACGCATTCATCGCTATTTTTTTAATCTCAATACTAACCCTTACATATTGAATAAAGAGCGGCCAGCCGCTAAAAGCTTTTCTGTCCACTGATTTCTCTTATTTTCACTTTATCAATTTCCCACTGAAAAATCTCTTGCTTTGTAAGCATCTCTAACATAATTTTTTCGGTTAAACGAATAAAAGCTGCGGTTTTTAAAACCGCAGCTTTCTTTATCATGAGCTCATATAACTGGCTGTATATTTTTTCGTCTGTTTTTGTATTTCTTGATTTAAATGTTTGAAAAATGAGAGCGTTTCTTCATAATCTGTCGCTTTTTCATGAAACTTCAATGTAAGACTTTCTTCAAACAACGTTTCTCCTTGATGACCGACCGCTTTCAGCTGAACGTCCGTAACAATACCTTGGGAAATCGAACATAATAAATAATTAAAGGAATGAACTGGAACGATATGCATCAGATGGAAATCATCGATAGTTCTATCACTTTTTGTTTTCTTAAATTCCACAGTGAGTTCTTCAGGATGAATAAACACATTTATATGCTGTTTGGACAAACAAGTAGGATTCATTTTCTGTGTATACTCACAAAATTCCAGTCCAATAAATACAGAATTCTCGGAGTCAGCTTCAATGAAGATTTGCGAATTTTTTACCATTATCCTCGTCCTCCATATTCAATCTAGTTACCCCACCACTAGCACTCGTTTGTAGAATATTACCAGTTCTTTTCTATTTTATCACTGATTTTTCTCAGTGCCTATTTAACAGACGGAAGTTCTCTTTAAAAGAGAGGAAACTGACAGGCAGTTCTTTATGTGAGAAGAATGAACAAAAGACACCTCTTTTGTTTTCTTGAGGTGTCTTTTGATATCCATCAGCCTGTGTTACGCAACCCTGCTGCAATACCGTTAATCGTTAATAATGCTTCTTTTAAAAGTTCTTCATCTAACGTTTCAGCCTCATCTTCACGCAGCTTGGAAATAACCTTAACTTGCAAGAAGGTTAGAGGGTCCACATACGGATTTCGTAATTTAATAGATTCTTTAATTGTAGGAAGATGATCCATTAATTCTTTTTGCCCCGTGATTTGAAGAATCATTTCTTTCGTAACGTTATACTCTTTTTTAATAGCGGTAAAAATCCGCTCTGAAATAACCGGGTCTTGTACCATTTCTGTGTATTCTTTTGCTGCCATTAAATCTGCTTTTGTTAAGGCCATTTGCAGGTTATCGACGGTCGAGCGAAAAAACGGCCATTCTTTATACATTTGCTGAAGAAGCTGTATATCTCCGGATTTCTCTACTAAATGCTGTAAGCCCGTACCTGCAGCGTACCAGGCTGGAAGCAGCTGTCTGCTTTGCGTCCATGCAAATACCCACGGAATTGCTCGCAAGTCTTCAAAGCGATCACTTCCTTTTCGACTCATTGGACGTGACCCAATATTTAAAGCCCCGAGCTCAGGAAGAGGTGTAGCTTGTTTAAAGTAGGTTAAAAAGTCTGGATCTTTGAAAACAAGCTCTTGATACTTACGTAACGAAGCAGTTGAAATCTCGTCCATTGTTTCTTCCCATTCATGTGTACGAATATCGCATTGTTCAGCTTCTTGAGAAACATTTGCTGCCGCAGTAAGAAGAGCTGAGACCGCTTGCTCAAGGCTTCGGTAAGCAATGTCATATAAAGAGTATCTAGAAGAAAGAACTTCTCCTTGCTCTGTAATTTTAACACCGTCTCCTAGCGTCTCAACAGGCTGAGATAAAATACTTCGGTTTAACGGGCCTCCTCCTCGGCCTAGTGAGCCGCCTCGGCCATGGAAAAACTTCAGACGAACTTGATACTTCCTCGCCATATCGTGAATTTCCTGCTGCGCTTTGTAAAGCTTCCAATTAGCGGTAAGCGTTCCTCCATCTTTGCTTCCATCTGAGTAGCCAAGCATGATTTCCTGCAAATCCTGCTGTTTTCTTAAGTGCTCTCGATAAAAATCTAATTGAAATAGCTGTTCCATAATCTTAGGACCTGCTGTGAGATCATCGATTGTTTCAAGCAGCGGAGCTATATTTAATTTGCTTTCAATGCGGCCATCTGCATGAAGACGATAAATACCCGCTTCTTTGGCAAGTACCATGACTTCTAACAAATCACTTGCAGACTGCGTCATACTGATTAAGTAGACTTCAATGGATCTTTCTCCAAATTCTTTATGTGCTCGATGTATCATGTTAAATACTTCAATTACTTGCTGCGTTTCTTTAGAGTAATTCTCTACAAACGATAGCACAGGTCTTGGGTCTTGAAGAACTTTCCCTAGCAGCTCAACTTTTTTCTCTTCTGTTAACGCTGAATAATCTTCAGCTAAAGAAACAGCATGGAAAATTTCTTTGATTGCCGCTTCATGTTCTCCGCTGTGATTACGGATATCAAGCGTTGCTAAATGAAATCCAAACAGCTCAACTTGGCGAATTAATTTACACAAGCTTTTCAGCTGATAATCTTGAGGCTGGTGCTTTTGCAAGCTATCTTTGATGAGAAACAAATCTTGTAAAAGTTCTTCCGACCTTTGATAACCTGCTTCCGACTCTCCAACTAAATTTAATTTATGAAGCATAATCGTAAGCTTGCAGCGATATACTTCGTGTTTGATTCTCCATCGCTTTTTTTCAGGCAACAGCGATATTTCTTGATTAATAGAATTAAGAAGATTATCTGAAACTGCGACTCTTTTTGTAGACTGACTTAACCTTTGTCTCAATTGAGTAAGCGACTCTTTATATTTACGAATAGCTAACTTCCTTTGTTTGACAAGCGTTTGCCACGTTACTTTAGGAGTTACGTTTGGATTTCCATCTCGGTCTCCGCCAATCCATGAACCAAATCGAAGAATATTAGGCACTTTCCAATTTTCTTCGGGGTAATTCTCCTGCAATGAATTCTCCAATTCCTGATGAAGTTGAGGAAGCACTTCAAATAACGTTTCATCAAAATAATATAATCCATTGGATACTTCATCCATTACGGTTGGCTTGCGATCTCGCAGTTCATTTGTTTGCCATAAAATTAATACTTCGCTAAACAGTCTTTCTTCAATTTCTTTACGCTCACGTTTTGTTAACGTTGGATTATCCAAGTTTTTCAGAAGCTCAGCCATTCGTTTATGAATATCAAGGACACTTCGTCTAGTGGCTTCTGTTGGATGTGCCGTGATGATAAGCTCAAGTGATAAAGTTTGAAGCAAATTAGCAATTACATCTGGCGCCACGCCATTATTTTTAAGCGAAACAACGGCGCTTTCCAATGAGCCCGGCTGCATAATAGAATCTTCTTGCTGCTGATATTCCCGTCTGCGCCGAATTCGATGATTTTGCTCTGCAATATTAACTAAATGAAAATAAACTGCAAACGCCCGAATAACCTGCTCGCGCATCGGCTGTTCAAGAGTAACGATTTCATTTTTTATTTCTTTATAGATGGCTTCATCTTTGTTTTCTCTAAGTGATTTTGCCACTTCGCGTATTTTTTCTACTTTGTTGAGCAGTTCTTCTCCACCTTGGTGAACCAGAACTTTCCCTAACAATTGACCGAGAAATTTTACATCACGGCGCAGGGCAGTGCTGCTGTTTTGTCTTTCTGCTGCTTCTACTGTTATCATTAGACACGACACCTTTCTTTATAAATGTTTTACTTTTTAAACTTTTTAGAAAATTATATTAAATTCATATTACCATGAACGAAAATAAATTTCATATAATTTTGTTTCCTCCTCTCGTTCAAGAGAGGAGAATTCATCAAATACAAAAAGACTGCAGCGCAAAGCACTGCAGTCTTTTTATATTACCAAGGTTGTCCTAAATCCAACACTGAGGCTAGTTCATTGCTTTTTTTACGCACTTGTTTACGCGTGGCAGCGCGATCTGCCCCCGTTTGAAACAGGTATTTTTCTTCTTCTGTTTCTGGAATAAGCTCGGGTACTGTGCGGGGCTTTCCATCATCATCCATTGCCACAAAAGTTAAAAATGACGTAGCTGCAATTTGACGCTCCCCGGTTTTTAAATTTTCTTTAATCACTTTCACAAACACTTCCATGGATGAACGGCCTGTCCATGATACGTATGACTCCAAACATACAGAATCCTGAGGCGTAATAGGGTGCAGAAAGTGAATAGAGTCTGCTGAAGCCGTCACACACTCTGTACGACTGTGACGATAAGCTGAAATGGACGCAATCATATCAATATCACTCATTAATTTTCCGCCAAATAACGTATTGTGATTATTAATATCATTAGGGAAAATGCGGCTCGTTCGAACGGCCTTTGTATCTTTACAATAATTTGCTTTCATTAGTAAGAACCTCCATTGATGCCTATCATAATAAGAATAAAAGAATGAATGAACCTATACTAGCATATTTTGATAAATTTAGCTTTATAAAAAACTCGTTGATTTATTTACAGAAAACAAAAAAGAGAAGAAAAATTCTTCTCTTTTTTATCTATCGAATGTAGCTTGATCCAAACGTTTTACCTAAAGAGTCACTGTATAGGTCACTTGACTTCACAGTCCATTTTACATCTTCTTTCACCATAAAAATTCGTAGGGGACGACTTCCTTCTTTCGTTTCTAATTCATTTACAATATCTTTGAATTTAGAAGCCACAAACTCTTCAGAGTGTTTTGTATCGTAATCTTTCGTTTCATCTGTATATGCTCGCTTAAGCTGCGATACGTATGAATATAAGTCTGATAAATTAACAGTAGTGTACTCCACTTCTACTACAGCTTTATTATTTGCATTCGCAATCACATTTGTCTTTACACTTGCTTTTTCTTTTAAAACGTCTTTATACATGTTAAAAAAATCTTTTTTTGCTTTGTCGGTTAAACTGTTAGAAAACGCGCCTTTTAATTCCTCGTTAAACGCTTTTTTCTGTTCTTCTATGACAGCTGTTTTATCGGCGGTTACATATTTATCATAATCTACATTTTCTTTGTTTAAGTAAAGAACTTCAGTGTAAGCTTGCAGAGCTTTTTCTGGGTCTTGCAGCTTATTATAGCTTTTTGCGTATTTCTTCGTATCCAGTGTTAATGTTACTTCGTCGATTTCTTCATCATAATCAGAGGATGTTGGCTGCAGCCCAATTTTGTACTTTTTATCTTTTTTAACTTCAAAGACGAACGTTAATTTTTTTTGCTTCCCAGCCCCAATCTTGTCAGATGAACTGCTTTCTAGTCCAAGTTCCCGACTGTTCACTCCCGTTTTTGGAGATAATTGTTCATCTCCTTCATATAAATACACACCGTCGTAGTCCGATAAGGATATACTGTTTTTGGATACATTTTCACTTTCAAATCAACTTTCAACAGCCCTTTTTCTTCACTCGTAGCTCCTTCATCACTATCTACTAAAATATAAGAAGCGCTGTCAATAGATGCTTCAATCGCCTTATTTTTAGCCGAAGTAGACCCTCCCGTTTCCTTAGAACTGTTACAAGCCGCTAATACTAGCATAAGTACAAAAACCAAAGCCAAAACATTCATTTTTTTCACAGCTGCCCAATCCCCTTTATTTTGTTTTTTTAGAACTTTATCCCAAATAAAGGTTCCCCTGTGTAAATCCTTAAACCTTAAAATCTATATTTTTTACAATATTTTGATAAAAACTAAGTCTAAATTCTCCATAAATAAAAAACACGAGCACCCGCTCGTGTTTTTTATTTAGTTATTTAGATTGAAAATTCTCTTGATTGATTTGTTCAGCTTCTTTCATATATCGGTTAGGTTTGCCACTTTTAATTCCCCAGTAATAAAAAGCTAATGATACGCAAGCAATGACTAGCATATCCCATCCGAAAGGCAAAATATTTTTGCCTCCGAATTTTTCGCTTCCTATGTAGGAAATAAAAATCATGCACGCTAAATAGATAAGCATCCAAGCCCCGGTTAAAAATTCTTTTTTAAAGCCCACCCATTTATTTTTCGCTTGGTAATAAAAATAAACTGGCAGGCCAATTGCCATGATAAAGATCACTTCACCTGTAAGTGGCCACCTTGCCCAGTAAAGCGTCAAAGAAGCAAAAACGAAGCCGCATGGCGCAATAACTGATGCCCCTTTTAAATAAAACGGACGGTAAAAGTGTGAAGCCGTTTTTCTTAATGTTATAAGCGCTACAGGGCCCATAATATAAGAGATAAGCGTCGCTACTGAGATCACTTCTGCTAAGACACCCCATCCTCTAAATAAAAAGAGAAACAAAAAGCAGGCTGCTAAATTTAGCCACATAGCTGGGCGCGGGACATTGTAAAGTGGATGAAGAGTACCAAATATCTTTGGCAAATATCCATTTTGCTGCATCCCGTATAACATTCTAGAAGTAGTTGCCGTATATGTAGCACCTGTGCCGGAAGGAGAAACAAATGCATCTGCGTATAACACAATTGTTAGCCAGTTAATTCCAAGCGCAATCGCTAAATCAGCAAAAGGAGAATTAAAATTCAAATGATTCCATCCATCAGCAATAGATGACGGACTTACTGCTCCGATAAAAACAATTTGCAATATAATGTATACAATTCCAGCAATAAAAATTGAACCAATTACAGCTACCGGAATCGATTTATTAGGTGATTTTGCTTCTCCTGCCATATTTACAGGACTTTGAAACCCATTAAATGCAAACACGATACCTGACGTTGCCACTGCCGTTAAAACACTGGCCCACCCATAAGGGGCAACCCCATGCTCACTTGAAAAGTTACCGCTATGAAAACCAGCAAAAAATAAAGCCCCTGCTGTTAAACCAGGAATAATTAATTTAACAATCGTAATAAATGAGTTTGCTTTAGCAAAGAGATTTACCGTCCAATAGTTCACAAAAAAATAAACGAATAATAACAAAGACGCAACTGCCAGCCCCTTGGACGTTAAAATGCCATTGTCTACTAATTCATGAGTCCAGCGAGCCCATTTCCACGGCCACGTACTCATATATTGCACAGATGCAATAGCCTCCACTGTTATCGTTGAAGCGATTGAAATCCAGTTAGCCCAAGCAGCCAAAAACCCAATAAATGATCCGTGTGAATACTGAGGATATTTAACCATCCCCCCTGCTTGTGGAAACATCGCGCCCAGTTCAGCATATGACAGGGCAATGGTCAAAATAACCACCATTCCAATAACCCATGAAAAAATAGCCGCGGGTCCTGCAATTTGAGCTGCTTTCCATGCTCCAAACAGCCATCCTGAACCGATAATTGAACCTATGCCTGTCATGGTTAAAGCAAATGTTCCCATCTTCCTTTGCATATTGCTCATCCAAATCTACTCCTCTTCCCTAGGAAAATAAAAAAAACACTTGCGAAATTTTCTCAAGTGTTTGCCCAGGCGCGCGGCTTATACGCTATATGCTCCCCCATGGTCATCCATGTTGCGCCAGTCACATATAGGAATATATTTTTTATCAGTATATAACATCCATTACTATTACTCAATACACAAAAATGTTTACATTAATTTTTAAAAATAATAAATTATTCGTAAAATTCTAAATTTATCTTCTAAAAACCTCTTTTTAATTACACAAATGAACTAAAATCCTAACTTTACTTATCATTTGATTCTTTTAACCCACAAGAAAATCCCCTTCCACAAGTTATGCTAATATATATTATTCGTTTACAAAATACGAATTAACATCTATATATCCATAGAATTCTTGCACTAGACCCTTTACTTATATACAATATGAAGAAAAGATACCAAAGTGAAGTGCCCACCACTTAGCTGCGCTTGAAGTGGGAGACTTCTTTTAGGAAAACGTTAACACCTACATATCATGCACTTCGCAACGAATGAAGTACTTCGAGCAAACTTCTCTGTTTACGCAAGCAAAAAACAGGGAAAATTACGAAAAAAGATTGTTAGAGGGATGCTTATGAATTATGCAAATGTAAAAGTTCTTTATTTTGATGACGACGGAACCATTCCAAATCACCCTCGTCTTCCAGTTTTGTTGTATGAACACGTATTTATTAGTAAGAAAGAAAAAGTAGAGAGCATTTTTAATTCTCACAACTGGAAAAACAGCTGGGTAGGCGGCATATATGATTTTCACCATTACCACAGCAATTCTCATGAAGCACTAGGTGTAATTAGCGGATCTGCGCGTTTAAAACTAGGTGGACATATGGGAGAAAATATCGTGGTGCATGCTGGGGATGTACTCGTACTCCCTGCAGGTACAGGGCATATGCGTCTGCAGTCAACTGCTGATTTTAAAGTGGTTGGGGCTTACCCAGAGGGCATGGATTACAACTTACGAACAGGAAAACAAACTGATCGCCCTCACGTATTTGATGAAATTGCACAAGTACCTATTCCCACAACGGATCCTGTTTATGGCGACAAAGGACCATTGACAGAGTGGTGGAACTAGACAAGCACTTATTGTCTAGTTTTTTTATTTGCTCGTTTTTATAGCTTTTATAAATCTCTATTTGAACATATAAATTCTTTTTCTTTGATGCAATAGCAATATACTTTATCTCATCGAGAAAATTAACTTTCTTCTTTTCCGTTCTTTTTTTGCTTCAAAGGCAACTGCGCTTAGGTTCTCCCGTGCTTTTTCTTCCCTAATTATTTCAAACATCTTCTTCTCATGCCCTTTTTTTGTTTTTCTAAAAAAATTTTCATAATTTATAACGAAATTTTCAAAAAACTTATTGCTTTACTATGTCAGACTTGCTATCATAGTGAACATTGTTAGAGAAATTTTAGAGGAGGAGTAAAAATTGAACAGAAAATTCATAATATTTATTTTATTCATCATTCCATTTATTGCTCAATTCGCTTTTTTACCTTTTGTAAATAACATTCATCCAATTATTTTTGGGTTACCTATTTTGCATTTATGGTTATTTTTATGGGTCTTCTTAACGCCCGTGTGTACATTTATCATTTATCGTTTACAAAAATCTTGGGGGGACATTGAATAATGCAAGGAAATTTAACCGCACTTTTAATCACATCAGCAATTGTTCTTGTCGTTATCGCCATCGGCTTTATAGCGGGCCGTGACAAATCATCTAGAAGCTCCGTTGAAGAGTGGGCTGTAGGGGGAAGACGTTTTGGAAGCCTGCTCGTCTGGCTTTTAGTAGGAGCAGATTTATATACTGCTTATACATTCCTAGGTCTTACAAGTACAGCTTATCAAGGAGGAAGCATCGCATTTTTTGCCATCCCTTACTCTGTTTTAGCCTTTTTAATTTCATACTTTTTTCTTCCAAAGCTTTGGACTGTTGCTAAAAAGCACAAACTTACTACGCTTGCTGATTATGCTAGAGAACGTTTTAGCAGTAAATTTCTCTCCTCTTTAATTGCTATAGTAGGTGTATTGATGCTCATTCCATATATCGATCTTCAGCTTAGCGGTATTCAAGATACTCTTCGCGTTGCAGGAACTGGCTACATTAACGTAAAAGCTGTCGTTATTCTTTCATTCTTTCTTGTGGCTCTTTATACCTTTTTCAGCGGAATTAAAGGTCCCACATATACGGCAATTATTAAAGATATTTTAGTATGGGCGATTATGTTATTTATGGTTGTTTCTCTGCCAATTATGCATTTTGGAAGCTGGGGCAACATGATCGACAATGTTGCAAAGGATGCACCTCAGCTATTAACGATCCCAACACAAGGACCTAAAGGCATTCCATGGTTTATTACAGCATCACTCGTATCTGCTTTAGCTTTATTCATGTGGGCCCACGCTGCTACAGGTGTTTTCACTGCTAAAAGTGCAGATTCGCTTCGTAAAAATGCTGTCTTCTTACCTCTTTACAATATTGTTTTAATTCTAGTCATCTTCTTAGGGTTTATTGCTTATCAAGTATTACCTCAAGATACAACGGATCCTAGATTAGCATTATTAACCTTGATTCAATATTCATATGGCGGCATTGGCCAAGGCTTAGCTTATGCAACGATTGCTCTTGCTTCATTAATTCCATGTTCTATCATGGCTATCGGAGCGTCTAACTTATTTGCAAATAATATATTTAGAGATTTAATTAATCCAAATGTACAGGGTAAAACATTAACAATGGTTACTCGTTCTATGGTTTTTGTTGTTATTGGACTGGCACTTTTATTCGGTTTATTATTCCCTCAAGCGCTTGTTTCCCTACAGTTGCTAGGGGTATCGGGCATGGTACAAATCTTCCCAGCTATTGTTATCAGCCTGTTTTGGAGAAATCAATCAAAAGAAAGTACGATTGCTGGATTAGTAGTGGGGCTGGTTGTAACGTTTACCGTTCATGCCACAGGAAATTCATTTGGTCTTTATGAAGGGTTCTGGGGATTATTATCTAACTTACTTGTAGTTGTTATTTTAAATCCAATCTTTGCTGCAAAAACCAAAGCAGCAACAAATGGCGTGAAAGAAACATTATTTTCTAAAGCCACTACGCAAACTGAATTAAAGAAAAACGCATAAAAAAGTTCAGCCAACTGGCTGAACTTTTTTTAGATAATATTCTCTTTTTCAGAAGGGGAGGAAGTTGATTCTCTTTCCCAGCATTCAATATTTTGATTATTTTCTAACGCATCTTTATAAAAGACTGGATTTTTCCCTTCCTTTTTCTGCTGAGTATAGTCATGCAAGGCAGAAAACGCCACTTTCGATAATAGAAAAATAGCAATTAAGTTCACCACTACCATCATCCCCATAAATAAGTCTGCCAAATTCCATACAAGCTGAAGCTGAGCGACCGACCCAAAAATAACCATCGCTAAAACACCTACACGATAAGACCAAAGCCACATCTTATTTGAATTTAAAAATTCAATATTCGTTTCTCCATAATAATAATTGCCAATTAACGTACTAAAAGCAAATAGAAATACCATGATAGCTAAAAACCCTGATGCCCAAGAACCGATATGTGTACTAAGAGAAGCTTGCGTTAATTCAATGCCGCTTAGTCCCTGCTTATAGGCGGGGGATAAGAGAACGATAAATGCTGTGCTTGTACAAATCACGAGTGTGTCCGTCAAGACTCCAAATGCTTGGATAAGACCTTGTTTAACTGGGTGACTCGTCACGGCAGTTGCCGCCGCGTTGGGAGCACTTCCCATCCCTGCTTCATTGGAAAACAGTCCGCGCTTTACTCCATTGATTAACGTTGCACCAATCGATCCCCCAAGCGCCTGTTCAAACCCAAATGCATTTTTCACAATTAGAGATAGAACCGCAGGCATTTGATCAATATTTTTAAAGATAATGAACAGAGCCATTCCAATGTATAAAACGGCTAATACCACAACGATGTATTCCGATATCTTGGCGATGCGTTTGATCCCGCCAAAAATAATTGCCGCAAATATAACTGTCATAATAATCCCAATCAGCAAGCGGCTCGTTCCAAAAGAGTTCTCAAATGCCAGTGTAATCGTATTAGACTGCACAGCGTTAAACACCAGGCCAAATGATAGTGTAATGAGTACAGCAAATAGCCCACCCATCCATCTTTTATTTAACCCTTTTTCCATATAATAAGCGGGTCCTCCTCGAAATCCGTTTGCCCCTTTTACTTTATAGATTTGAGCGAGTGTACTTTCTACAAAACTTGATACTGAGCCGATAATGGCAATAATCCACATCCAAAATACAGCACCCGGACCGCCAAGAGCAATAGCAATCGCTATGCCGGTAATATTTCCTGTTCCTACTCGAGCTGCCATGCTTATGCAGAAAGCTTGAAACGGGGAGACTCCCCCATCTTTAGCCGATCGTCCTTCTTTCAAAACAAGTACCATTTCTTTCAACATGCGAAACTGCAAAAAACGGGAGCGAACCGTAAAATAAATACCGATTGATACAAGTAAAATAATTAATAAATTCGACCAAAAAAAATCATTGATGACACTAATTACACTTTCGATTGCTTGTTGCACGCCTATCACCTCATTAAAAAATTTGGTAGAACAAATGCAAAACATGAAAGTTTTTTCTCTTGGTGTTTATATTATTGAAGCGAATGAAGAGTACGTAAATAGACTAAAAAATACTCAAATCCCATTCTTTTGCGATTTTTTTTAGCAGCGTAACGCCTTTTACGCTATTCCCGTACTCATCAATAGCTGGACTGTAAATTCCGATACCGCATCCGTCAGGAAATGGAGACTGCTTTTTCGTATTAGGTGGCACCAATGACATGATTCCTCCTGATACACCGCTTTTAGCTGGCATACCAACAAATGCCGCAAACTTTCCTGAGGCATTATACATACCGCATGTAAGCATGAGCGCTTTTGTTAATTTAGCTACTTCTTTTGGAATTACTTGTTTGTGAAACACTGGATGATATCCGTCTAATGACAGAATTAATCCGATTAGCGCAATATCTTCAGTCGTTACTTCAATTGAGCACTGCTTTAAGTAAACCTCTAGAACTTCTTCTACTTCTCCTTGTAAGTAGTTTGTTTCTTTTAAATAGTAGGCAAGCGCACGATTTCGATGAGAAGTTTGCCATTCTGATTCAAAGACGGTTTCATTAATGAGCGGTGTTTTCCCGGTAAGCATTGTTATCACATCAAACAAATAGCTTAATTTTTCTTTTGCCGTCTCCCCAGATAAAAGAGATGAAACCGTTAAAGCGCCGGCGTTAATCATAGGATTGAACGGCTTTCCGGGTTTATGCATTTCCAGTCTTATAATAGAATTAAATGCATCTCCAGTTGGCTCTACATCCACTCTCTCTAGTACATAAGGAATGCCGCAGCATAAGCAAGCTGCTATAAAGCTAATGACTTTAGAAATACTTTGAAGAGTAAATACCGCTTCATAATCCCCAGACTGGATAACTGTTCCGTCAGCACCAATCAAACAAATACCTAATTGAGACGAGTCCATATCTTTCAAAGCGGGGATATAATCAGCCGTTTTTCCTTCTGAAGAAAATTCTTTTATTTGCTCTACCCACTCATGTAACTGCTCTTTTGCAGTGACGTGTAAGTAAGACATTTCCTGTTCAATTTCTCTTTTCATTAAAATCACCTCATCACTTAATTAACTTTTTATTTTAAAGCGCTTTCATAAATCGGGATTTCATTTTCGTTTTTAATGTACAATACAACCTACGAGAGCATACAAAAACCTACAAAACTTTTTGGAATTATATTTTTATCTTTGGCACTCTTCTCCATTGTGCTGGACGCTGTCACAATGTATACTAATTCACGAATCACTTCAGGAGGTGTAATTATCTGAATTTTAAATCTTTCATTCAAAAAGATCCGTACATTTTATTGCTCATGCTCATTACCGTTCCGCTGGCGGGGGAGCTAAAATTTTATCCGTTAAATGAAACATTTCGAATTACATTTGGAGCTCCTACATTTTTCTTTTTCCTATTGCTTTTAAAACGAAAAACCGTTTTATCTGGCGGCTTGTTAACCGCTTTAAGCGTCGTTCTCTTTCGCATCATGCTCGATTATATCACTCTCGATCATTTCCAATTTGCAGCTTCTGCACATACGCATTACCCTACGTTTTTCTTTTACTTTACGTATGCACTTTTATTTTTTATTTTTAAAGTAAGCCGCATGCACTACAGTGCTATTGTGATTGGATTGATTGGACTCATTATTGAAATAGCCGCTGATATAGTCGAACTAACTGCGCAGTATATCGTTTTGCATACAACCATTCATGTCGATTCATTATCCGACATGGCCGTTATTGCTTTTGCTCACAGCTTCATTGTACTTAGCTTTTTTAATATGATGACAATTTATGAATCACAGTCACGAGAACGTCAAATTCGCAAACAAAATGAGCACATGCTCATGCTTATCACAAGCCTTTATGAAGAAACCGTTCATTTAAAAAAGACCCTTCATAATACAGAAGTGATTACAAAAGCTTCGTACGATTTATACCGTGTATTAAATCAGCAGGAAAAAAAGCATTCTTTGCTAAACCAATCGCTCAGTAAAAAAGCGCTTCGGATTGCAGGAGATATTCACGAAGTAAAAAAAGACAACCAGCGTATTTTTGCGGGCTTATCTAAAACAATTTCAAATGAAAGCTTCCAAAATTATATGAAAGCAGAGGAATTAATCGAGCTGATTGTACGCATCAATAAAAAATATGCCGATTCTCTTCACAAACAAATTAGCTTTTTTTCCTCTCTCACCGGGGAACATTTCAGCTATCACGTTTACACTATTTTATCGATCATTAATAACTTGGTAGCAAATGCAGTGGAGGCGATTAAAGATGAGGGGATGATTGCTTTATCCGTACATAGACAAGCTGAACATGTAGAATTTCATGTACAAGATGATGGTCCTGGCGTGCCTTTGAAGTACGAAAAAGCTATTTTTGAACCTGGTTTCACCTCAAAATACGATCAATTTGGAAACCCCTCTACTGGAATTGGCCTTTCTTACGTAAGAGATATTGTTCAAGAACTTGGAGGTACGATTGAAGCTAAACATGGAGATAACGGGATGATTTTTATCATTCAAATACCTCTTTGTAGTCTAATTCAGAAAGGATGAGTTTATGCGATTTTGTATTACAGATGATGATTCAGCCATTCGTTCAACGCTCAGTCAGCTGATTGAAGATGAGGATTTAGGAGAAGTTGTAGAAGAAGTCGTAGACGGAAGCTTTTTAGATGCCTCTACGTTAAATTTAAAGCAAATTGATATCTTATTTATTGATTTACTTATGCCAGGACGAGACGGAATCGAAACGATCCGTCATTTAAAAGATTCATTTAAAGGAAAAATGATTATGATTTCACAGGTAGAGTCCAAAGAATTGATAGGAGAAGCCTATTCATTAGGAATTGAATACTATATTACAAAACCAATTAATCGAATTGAAATTTTAACGGTTATTCGAAAAGTAATTGAACGAATCTCTCTTGAGAAATCAATCGATGATATTAAAACCTCCTTGAATAGTTTAGCGACAGCCCATCACGCTCCCCCTTCAAGCCAGCCGATAACGAAACAAGCCCATCTATACGATGTAGGGAAATTCTTATTAGCCGAATTAGGTATTGTAGGAGAAAATGGTGCAAAAGATTTACTGGATATTTTACAGTTTCTGTACACTTATGACCAAAGAGAAAGTGTGGAAAAACATTTCCCTTCTCTAAAAAATATTTTTGTAAATGTCGCTGAGAAAAAATTGGGAGCTCACGCGTCTTCCATTGAAATTAATCGTGAAACCAAGGCTTGTGAACAGCGAATAAGACGAGCAGTTACTCACTCACTGAATCACTTTGCTTCTATTGGGTTAACAGATTTTTCAAATCCAAAGTTTGAAAATTATGCTTCTAAGTTTTTTGACTTTACAGCCGTTCGGAAAAAAATGAAAGAATTGCAGGGAGATTCTAAAATTTTGCCGATTCGCATTAACACCAAAAAGTTTATTCAAATATTCTTTTTGGAAGCCAAGCGTTTGTTAAGTCAGGAAAAAAGCTGGTATTGACAGAAAAGACGGAAAAGGTGCAGATCCCTCTTTCCGTCTTTTATACTAATTGATTCAGTTTTACTAAGGCAGGCCCATATATAGTACGCAGAAGCAGCTTCTCCTCGCCCTTTGCATATTCCGCTAGAGAAAAGGCTCCTTTTTCTGTTTCTACCTGTACATCTACAGAAACTGAGCACCTCTTTAGCTTACTGACTATCATTTCCGCTTGTTTCACTGACAAATAAGAAGAAACGCGAATGAGTACATCTAAATCACTGGTTGTCGTGACAACTTCTTCACCGCTTGCAAGCTCGAACCCTACACTGCCGGTTGGTCCCCACGCAAATTTTTTAAAAATAATAGCCACCTCTTCTAAAGCGCGTATAGCTGGCATGTTTCTGGACCGGCCGTTTTGAAAAAGTGAAACAAGATTTTCCGGCCTAATCGTTTGTTTAATGGCCTGCTCAGATAAAAAAGCACCAAAACGCTGATTTCTTCGTTCTCCTCTTACTCCAACAGGTATCAGTTTATCTCGGTGAACAGCACGCCTTACAACTACAAATGGAGCCTTCGCTAAAGAATGCTCCACCCACTCGGGGATAGGTGTATAACTGATAAGCTTTGCTTCCTCTTTTAACTGAAGCAAATCATGAGCTATATATTCCATTGTTTTTCCAACTCACCTCTTACTAATAAAGAAGCTTTTCGCCCTTCCTTCCTTGCTTTCTCACTTTGTAGCCGGCTGCTTAAATCGTATACACTTTCACGGCGTACATCTTCTACTGCTCCAGTCAAAATATCTTGAATCGTTTGAACGTCGCGCTCTGTGGGCTGCTCTGGTTGAATACCGCTAATCAGTTCATATAAAGCACCAAGTGAAGCAAATGACTCAATATCATAGGCCATGGAAGGGACTTTCTTTGAAGCTTCTTCAAGTTCTTTGATACTTCTTTTGGTAATGCGTGCTGCTGACTGTTTGGACATGGCGTGAACATTCACTCCTTCATCTTTCAAAGCCAATATCCGATTTGATTGGTATCCATGAGCCAAAAATGCTCCTGAAATTGCTTTTCCGACAATTAAGGTAATAACCGGATGACCTGCTAAGCGCGCTGCTGCATAAGCATCAGCCGCAGCACCGCAAGCATAGTGAATACCTAGAAGTTCTTCATGATAGCCATACGCTTGACTCGGTACATCCACAATGGCAATTATAGGACGCGGAGATTGATTTCGATCTTCTTTTATCACTTCACGAACGTGCTTGGCAATTGTCCATCCTTCATCTAGTCCTACTTCTCCTTTTCGTGCACGTAAGAAACGACTATAAGGATTAGGTACAACCGATATATATCGGACCTTTTCTCCTCCTAACAGTGCGTCTTTATAAAGAACAGAAGGAATTTCAAAATCTGCTTCTTCATCATTTATTAAAGCGTTGATCCACACGCGACCGCGGCTGTTGGGCATGCTGCCTGGAACTTCGTTCAACGAGTAAGAGACTGTTGAAGAGATATGTTCATTTTTTGTTGCTTTATACAATTTTTGAAATTGATCAGGAGTCATTTTTTCTGACGGATCAACCTTACTAAGCAAATGTCTGTAAAAATCTACTTGTTCAGTTTTGCTAGCTACTTTTTCTTTCCTCTGAAACGTCTCTTGAACCGCTCGTTGAATAGCAGTAACATCATCCTGTGCTAAGACATCTGCAAAACCCGTTTCATAACGTTGAATACCGCCAATCGTTTTCCAGATTAAGCTTCGGTCTCTTGCGTCAAACTCTTCAACTCCCGCTTCTTGTTCGATCACTTCCGGGCCGTTAAGACCAAACCTTGCTTCTTTTGTCATAATGAGATAACTAAAGAGTGAAGCAGTGATAGACATTCCTCCAAAGCAGCCTACATTTCCTGAAATAACTCCGACAACAGGTGTATGCTCACGCAGAGCAACTACCGCTGAGCCAATTTCAGATATCGACAAAAGTCCATAATTTGCTTCTTGCAGCCTTACCCCTCCTGTATCGAATAGAAAAACAGGTCTAACAGGAACACCTTTTTTGTGATTATTAAGGGCTAATTCTAAAGCTCCTGCAATTTTAGCTCCCGATACTTCACCGATGCCTCCTCCTTGAAACCCTCCTTCTATTGAAATGACAATTGCTGGCTCTCCTGCTATCAGCCCACTTGCTATAATGACGCCATCATCGCTTTGAGGAACAATATCTTGCTTAGGTAAATGAGGCGATTCGATCCCGTCAAAAGGGCCGAGCAGTTCACGGAATGTGCCTTGATCTAAAATTGCCTGCGCTCGTTCTCTTCCATTTAACTCAATAAAGCTTTGATTATTTACTCCCATTTTCACTCACCTCCAAAGCTTGTGCAAGACGCAAAGCGACTACACCAGGCGTAGCACCGAAATCATTAATTACAATTTTCGCTTGAATCGTATGAACACTAAAGAACCGGTCTAATACGGCTTTCCAGGTTTCACTAAACCCTTCACTTCCTGTTCGTACTGATACATGAGCATGTTCTTCATCAGAAGGAACCATTAAAATTTCTAAATCCCCTGAACCAACAACGCCTACATGTGCGCGCTGAGTTAATTTTCGATCGGCTTTGTATTTAAACACTAACGTTTCCATTAGCCACTCCTCCCTGCAGACGTTTACGATTCTTTAAAAAGAGATATTCGATCTAAAAATAATACAGCAGCCAGCAAATCTGCACTTCCACCTGGAGAAGCGTTAGATGATAGAAAAATATTATCTAACGCTTCCAGCCGCTGTTTTCCTATTGATGTAGATACCCCTCCAGCTTCTAACACATTGGATGCCGTCATTTTAATCTCCTCTAACACAACCGGACCAGCACGATGCAAAATACACGTATCATCAAGATTGGCTATCAGCGTTACTAAAGTATCAATCCTCGCTGATGTTTCATGTATGCCTAGCTTGCGAGCCTTATGTAAAGCAGGCAAGCCTATATGAATCACGCGGGGAAATCCTTGCTTCGCCTCTCCAGCTGCTCCTTTTGCGCCATACTGTTTTTTCACACGGAGTCCATTAGATGAATGCAGCGGACAAAAACGATCTGCATAACGAGCAATTTGTCCTGCAGCTTCTGTAATGGATGCAGGTGATGCTTGAATGCCGCAAACCGCTGTTGCAGAAGCAAGTAGGCCTAATGCCCAAATAGCTCCTTTGTGTGTATTAACACCATCCGTAGCCGCGTACATAATTTGTTCGCCTTCACGTCCAATTCGAGCAATTTCTTCCCTTAGCATCTGACTTGGCTGCTTTCCTTGACTATATAATGCAATCTGTGAAAAGGTCGGTTGTAAAGCATAAGCAGAAGTTAACAGCGTTTCAATATTCATATCTTGATGAGATCCAGTTGTTGCTGCATCTACAAGCCCAGGCTTAGGTGTAAGCACCGCCTCATCAACCAGAGCAGTAACTGCCATTTTAGCTATTAGACATGAGTAAACCACAGCTGGTCTTGGCTCTTCTTGAATACTCTGAATACGCATATTCCTTACCAGCTCCTAAATTTAGCAGGGGGATTGTACAAGCCACCTGACCATTCTACTAAATCTTCTACACTTCTCGCCGCCAATAATGAACGCTTTGCTTCCGTACGGCGAATCTGTAAATCTTCCGGAAAAGCCACTAGGCCATCTCTGCGCATTCTTTCTACTTTATTTTGTTTGTGCCGTAACCCTATAGGCGTTACCCCTGCTACGGCTTCAAGCGCTGCTTTTCTTTCTTGCAAGCTTTGTGCTTTATATAAATAAGCAATTCCTTCTTCGGTCACGACATGTGTCACATCATCCCCATAAATCATAACAGGAGCGGTAGCTAAATTTGCTTGTTTAGCCACATTTATTGCATCCAAAGATTCAACAAAAACAGGCTCATTTCCCGATTGAAAGGTTTCAACCATTTGAACAACTAGCTTTCTGCCTCTTGCTAGTTCGTGCTGCTCGTTTATCATATCCAACCAGGCAGGCGTAGAATGTCGTCGGCCTCTAGGATCATGCCCCATGTTAGGCGCTCCGCCAAATCCTGACAAACGTCCGGATATGACGGTAGAAGAATTTCCTTCTCCATCTATTTGCAAAGTTGATCCTACAAAAGCATCTACCGCATATTGACCAGCCACTTGACACATCGCACGGTTTGAACGCAGACTGCCGTCGCGTCCTGTAAAAAACACATCTGGACGTGCTGCTGTGTATTGTTCCATTCCTACTTCTCCGCCAAAACAGTGTACGCTCTCAATCCATCCGCTTTCAATCGCCGGAATTAACGTAGGGTGAGGGTTCAGAGCCCAGTGCTTGCATATTTTTCCTTTCAATCCTAACTTTTCTCCATAAGTAGGCAGCAAAAGCTCAATTGCAGCTGTATTAAAGCCAATGCCATGATTTAATGATTGTACGCTGTGGCGCTCATAGATACCTCGAATCGTCATCATAGCCATTAAAATTTGGAGCTCTGTAATATGACGAGGATCTCGCGTAAATAAAGCTTCCAATTGATAAGGCTGATCCGCCACGACGATACAATCAATCCAAGAAGCCGGAATATCAACTCGCGGAAGTTCTTCAACAAGTTCATTTATCTGCACAATGACAATTCCGTCCTTAAACGCTGTTGCTTCAATAATCGTCGGCGTTTCTTCCGTATTTGCTCCTGTATATAAGTTACCTTGTGCATCTGCTTTATCGGCAGCCACTAATGCAATATTGGGAATTAAATCAATGAAAAGACGTCCGTAAAGCTCTAGATATGTATGAATTTCTCCCATTTTCAACGTGCCATCTTCAATCATTTGAGATACGCGAAGACTTTGAGCGCCTGCGTACGAAAAATCAATTTTTTCAGCAATTCCTTTCTCGAATATGTCGAGATGTTCCGGCCGTGAAATACTAGACATAATCATATGAAGGCCGTTTATTTTATCAGCGCTTACTTCATTCAGCGCCTTTGATAAAAAAGATGCTTGCTTTTGATTGTCTCCTTCAAGCACTACTTTATCTCCGGGTGATATAAGCAATTCTAACGCTTCAATAATGTGTGCATTGCCCAATAACTTTCCTTTAAGAAGATGGTCTATTTTCGCAAGGCGGGCTGCTTTTTGATCTCGGCGAGTTGTCCATGATTTTGAAGTTTTTTTTATGCCACTCATGTTCTAGCTCCTTTCTTCTACTCCTAAATTAAGGCGCTTACATTTTTTCTTTTTCCATTAGAATTAACACAGATTTCATAGTAGATTCGGCTGCAGAAATAGCCCTTGCTTCCGGAAAGCTCTTAGCAGTCAAATCCGTTAGTACTCTTCCTGGAGCCATTTCAATATATAATCTTGTACCCATTTCATACATAACTTCCGTAGCATCATGCCAACGAACGGGCAGGGCAACACTCGCTGCCAGATCTTCCTTAATATCAGCAGCTTTCCATAATTTCCGAGCTTTACAATTACCTATAAAAGGAACGACCGGGGCTTTTCCTGTCACTTCCGCTATTATTTTTCGTAATTCGCTCGAAACTCCTTTCATAAGAGGACAGTGAGAAGGCACCGTTACATGAAGCATTTTAGTTTTTCTAGCCCCTTTTTTAGATGCTTTTTCAAGAACTTTCTCAATTGCTTTTAAGGTGCCAGAAATCGTTATTTGATCAGGAGCATTTAGATTCGCTACGTAAACAGGAGCTGCATCAGTTGATATTTGATGTACAATAGAGAGAAGCTGATGTTCGCGCAGTCCCATTACAACCCCCATACCATAACCATCAGGATAAGCATTTTCCATCAGTTCCCCTCTTTTTTTCACAAGAAGAAGAGCTTCTTTAAAAGATAGCACTTCAGATGTAACTGCTGCTCCAAACGCCCCTATTGAATGCCCTCCTACCACGTCTGGCGAGTATCCTTTATTTTTAAACGACCTAGCCGTAGCCACTCCTGCAATAAAAAGACATATCTGAACGTTTTTATTATATTTTAACTTTTCTGACGAATCTAACGATAATACGTCTTGATTTAAAGCCTCACTTGCTTCTTCAAACGTAGGTGCTAATCCCCATTTATGTTTTATATCATGAAGCATACCAGCATATTGGGCACCTTGTCCTGGAAATAGAAATGCAACACTCATCGTATTTCTCCTTTCGACTTTGTATCTTCCAAGGAGATAGTGGATAATTTTATTATAAGGAATAGGTAAACAATAACTCTAATACATATTTCTTATATATCCTATAACTTGAAATCTATATAAAAAGAGATTGAGACATAACGAAATCCGAACAAGTTAGATTCTACATTAAGAATCTAACTCGTTCGGATTTTCCTTTAACTAAACTGCTGTTGTCTCAGCCTCTTTTTGCTACATAAGAGACGGAAAATGCGGAAGCACTTCTTCACCAAGCTCATGTATGACTTCTTCAGCCGGGCGCTTACTATCAAAAAGAGCAAAAAAGAGATGGTTAACTCCTATTTCTTTATAAATAGAAAGAAGCTCAATTAATGTATTACGCCCTGCTCGAAATCCTAAACGAATTGGCGTTGGCATTTCATTTGGATCTTCTGCCAAATCTAGATGCATAGGCTGTGTAAAAGGTTTAAAAACGCCTGGATGATAGATATCAACCAGTTTCCTCCATTGTGCAATAGTTTCTGCTTGAAAATGAGGATGACGAGGATAGTACATCCAGCCGTCTCCATGCTGTGCAAACCACTCCATATTCTGCTGACTGTATCCCGTAATCATCGTCGGAATACGTTTTGTTGGCTTAGGAACAACATTCGCTCCTTGAACGGAACCCAAAGCAGACTGGATAGTTGGAAATTCTTTATTTAATGCTTCATGTAAATAATGAAAAGCCTCTACAAATCGCATTCCTCTTTCTTCATGAGGAATGCCTAACCCCCGAAAATCTGCTTGACGATCTCCAGAAGATACGCCCATAATCAAACGCTCAGGAAAAAGCTGATCAATGGTTGCCATTTCTTTAGCCACGCGAAGCGGATGGCGAAGAGGCAGCACAATAGCAGATGTACTGAGCGCAATTTCTTTTGTTTGACTAGCGAGATATGTCAAATAAATCAGCATATCATAAATTTGACCCGTTGCTGGATCGCCAAATGATGGATCTTGAAGCAGGACATCACGAAACCATAAGCTTGTAAATCCATATTGTTCCGCAAGCTGTGTGAGTTCTACTTGTTTTTCCATCGTAGGTGTTTCATACTGATAGTTTTCAAGCGGTATATGCAAACCTAACGTTAACTCATGCTCTTTGTACATACGACGATACGCCTTGTGATGTTGAAATGTAGCCAATTGCCTTCTCTCCTTTTATAGCTAAGAGATCATCGCAAAAGCGATAATCTCTTGTTTTATTTTGCTTTTGATTCTATTGACCGGCTCCATGCCGTTAATAAGACCGCTCCTAAAACCATCACTCCTCCAATCCAAGGAGTATGAACAAGACCAATTGAATCAACAATCAGGCCGCCTACAAAAGAACCAATAGCAATTCCAACGTTAAATGCAGCAATATTAAGCGCAGACGCTACGTTCACTGCTGAAGGAACGTATTTTTCAGCCAGGTTCACAACTAGCACTTGCAGTCCGGGTACGTTCATAAATGCTAATAAGCCCATAGCAAAAATCGTAATTGTTCCGGCTACTTTAAATGATGCCGTAAACGATAAAACAACTAAGATAACGGCTTGAATTAAAAACATCCAAAATAATGCTTTTAACGGATTTTTATTCGCAGCTTTTCCTCCGATTGTATTTCCGATGGCTACCGCTACGCCGTATACTAGCAGCAAGATACTAACTGCGCTTGGTGCGTATCCTGTTAGTTTTTCAAGAATAGGTGCTAAATACGTATAGGCTACAAACGTTCCGCCATATCCTAAGGCGGTAATAGCAAACGATAGTAAAAGCGGACCGTTTTTCAAAATTTTCAATTGATCACTAAACTTTGCCGGCGGCGCTTCTTTTAAGTTTTTAGGCACTAAAAGAGCACTTGCAATAATGGCAATGACGCCAAGTAACGCTACTCCCCAAAATGTTGCTCTCCAACCGAAAGCTTGTCCAATAAATGTACCAAGAGGAACACCTGTAACCGTTGCAACTGTCAAACCTGTAAACATTAAAGCAATGGCACTTGCTCGCTTATCTTCGGGTACCAAATCAGCCGCAATAGTTGCACCGATAGAAAAGAAAATACCGTGTGAAAACGCAGTGATAATTCGTGCTATAAGCAGCAGTCCAAAGCTTGTTGATAAAGCTGCTACTGAGTTTCCTACGATAAAAATAACCATTAATAGCATCAGCAATGATTTTCTGCTCATTTTACTTGTTAATGCTGTTAATACGGGAGCTCCAAATGCAACTCCCATTGCGTATCCTGAAATTAATAACCCTGCTAGTGTAATGGAAATATTTAAATCATCTGCAAGCGATGATAATAAACCTACTGGAACGAACTCTGTAGTCCCGATTCCAAAGGCACTAATAGCTAGCGCTAATAGCGGCAAAGCACCGCTTTTTTTACTTTGTTGCGTTTGTGAAAGTGTATTCACTTCTTAACGCCTCCTGTTCGTTATAATAATTTCTTTATAATAGCTTCTTTTATTGCTGCTTAGCTTAGGTACCATTCATATATTCGCTAGCTCGCCATCAACAATTGTTATTATGAGCGATGTAAAATCAAAGAAAAAGTACGCACTTTCAAGTGATATAGGTACTTGGAGGTTACAATAAGCGTAAATACTAAAGTCATGAACTATTGGGTATTCTAAAAAAATGCTTACACCTAGAAAATTTTGCTCTATAGTGATATGATAAACATCAGAAAAAATGCGAAAACATGCATTTGACCGTTATCTCTAGAACAAGGAGAGTTGTTAACGTGAAAAAATATAATATTCCAGTGGAAGCGGCACTAGAAGTCATTGGAGGCAAGTGGAAAGTTGTTATTCTTTGCCACTTAATTAAAGGGACAAAGCGCCCTGGAGAATTAAAACGAATTATGCCGCGCGTTACACAAAAAGTATTAACGCAGCAGCTTCGCGAACTTGAAGCAGACGGCATCATTGTTAGAAAAATGTACAATGAAATGCCGCCTCGAGTAGAATATTCTTTAACAGATTACGGATGGTCTTTAAAAAGCATTCTTGATTCATTATGCTCTTGGGGAGAACATCATATTGAAAAAACGTATCCTGATAAAGAAGCTGTACTTATGCAGCCTGTAGAAGAAGTCACTGTTTCTAATTAAAAAAAGCTGACTAGATAGTCAGCTTTTTCATTCCCTTACTTTCTTTATTTTTTTCAGACGATGTACGCATTCAGGAGGAACTCATATGACAGAACAACTTAAAAAGAAAATTAGTCTTCAAGATGCTATCAAACACCAGCTTGCTAATAAGAAAAATCAATCTTCAAGTAAAGCTCAAAATAGCAGCACGAATCAAGCAACCAAAAAGCTGACGAGTCAACAAACAAAAAAAACGAATAATCAGCGAAAGAGAACAGGTGTATAATGAACGGACAAAATAGAAAAGACGTAGCCCCTGGAATTGAAGTCGACATTGTTTTAAAAGCAGATCAGCGTTCTGGAAAACTTACACACGGAACGGTCAAAGACATTCTGACCAATTCAAGCTTTCACCCGCACGGCATCAAAGTCCGTTTAACAGATGGACAAGTCGGACGCATAAAAGAAATTTACTCGAATTAAAAAAGCATGTATTCTACATGCTTTTTTAATTTACACTTCAAATAAATCTACTTATCATTTCCTACTTTTGTTAAAATAAAGAAGCACTGTTGTCCCCTTTCTTTCCCTTGGGAATTCACGCAAGGAAGAAAAAGGTGGTGGATAGTCTGAGACAAATCCTCAAGTCATTTTTCCTAGATGCTGAGAATGTTCAGCTCCTAACGGCTTACGTAGAGCTTTTAGGAGCCATAGTCGCTCTTATTTTGCTATTTTTCCAGTAGTAAAATAAGTAATCACCGATAAGTATCGTCTAAAAGGTTCTTCATCCATAAGGCCCGTGTGCTGATTGTCTTTAGGGAATGGTGTTTGGCGGCACTTCCCTATAGTAAAAAGACAGCTTCCTTGCAGAAATGGACAAGGTGTAATCAACTACGGCCGATTATGGGTGCGGGACCTTTTTCTTTATTAGTCTATGTCTTTTTTTCACTTCCCATACACAAAAATAAAAAAACCTCCGAGTTGGCGGTCTCGAAGGTTTTTTCTAGTGAATCGTTTTCGACAAATCCTCATCCGGGCTAACAAGGTTCAGATCTAATAAGGTTATGTGATGAATTTCTTCACCTTACAAGTTAAACTTGTCAAAGCTAAAAATTCATTCGCTTGTTAAGAATAACTGAACGTGCGCTCCGAATTATCATTTTTCCTAGCTTTAGTATATCATATTTGTTGAAAACAGATAAAAAAAGTGTTCGACAAAGCTTGTCAGCAGCTCTTCACCTATTTCATATTTTTCAAAACAAAAAACATTTTACAAATATGAAGGAATTTCATACTATTAGATAAAAGATAGAAGATAGAAGTATTCTGACTTGGAGAGGATTTCAAATGAAGCAACCTCAGTTAGAAAAAGAAATTCGAGCCTTACAATCAGATATTTACCAAATAGCTAAGAAAACAAGCAGCTATTCTCACGGTGAGATTTTAAAATTAAGTCAAAAGCTAGATCAAAAAATTATTAGTTACCAAAAGCTTTTTAACCATACCAAATAAGAGCCGCGTAGGACTTTCACTTGCTATCCCTCAAGTACCATAAACCTACAAATAAAACAGATATGTTTTATTCGAAATGAGTACATCTCTGCTTCCCTAATTAATAGGGAAGTTTTTTATTTAGAAAATTAAAACCTTCTCTTTCCTTTGGTTAGTTGTCATACAAATTGGGTATTCAATCAGTAGACCTTAAAACCTATCTAAGAAATATAAAGGAGAGAATGCATGATGAGTAATGCTGATACTACCGACACAAAAAAAGGCGCTGATTTACTAGTAGAAAGTTTGGCAGGTCAGAATGTGCCTTATATATTTGGCATTCCAGGAGCCAAAATTGATGGCGTATTTGATGTTTTGAAAGAAAAAGGACCAGAAGTAATTGTGTGCCGCCATGAACAAAATGCTGCGTTTATGGCAGCTGCTATGGGAAGATTGACAGGTACGCCGGGCGTTTGCCTTGTCACATCAGGTCCAGGTGCCGCTAATTTAGCCACTGGCCTTGTGACTGCTACTTCTGAAGGTGATCCAGTGGTAGCCCTAGCAGGAGCTGTTCCGAGAGCAGATCGATTAAAAAAGACGCATCAATCAATGGATAATGAAGGACTATTTAAAGCTATCGCCAAATTCAGCGTTGAGGTAGAAGACGCTGCAAACGTTCCGGAAGTGATAACAGATGCCTTTCGCGAAGCTGTTTCTTCTCCTTCAGGAGCATCTTTTGTCAGCTTGCCGCAGGATGTAATGGATAGCGAAACACCAGCTTCCACTCTATCGGTTTTAAAAACTCCTAGGATTGGGGCTGCCAATTTAGACGCTGTTGCCCAAGCTATACACACTATTCGCACAGCAAAGCTACCTGTTTTACTTTTAGGTATGAGAGCAAGTAAATCTAAAGCAGTCGAATCTATCCGTCAGCTTGTAGCAGAACATGCCCTTCCTGTTGTAGAAACGTTCCAAGGTGCGGGAGCTGTTTCACGAGAGCTTGAAACTCATTTTTTTGGACGAGTAGGTCTTTTTCGCAATCAGCCTGGAGACGTCTTATTGAAGCATGCTGACGTCGTCTTAACAATTGGATATGACCCAGTTGAATACCCTCCTTCTCTCTGGAATTCAGAAAGTCAAAGAAGCATTATTCATTTAGATGATTTACAAGCACAAGCTGACCATCATTACCAGCCAGAAATTGAGTTAGTAGGAGATATTCCAAACACAATTGACATACTAGCGGATAAACTCCCACATTTAATACGTTCAAAAGAAAGTGCTTCTTTTTTAAAAACGCTAAAAAGCAAACTAGAACAACCTGACGATCAGTACGAGTTTTCTAATGACACTCACCTTCATCCCCTACAGTTAATTGAAACTCTGCAGGACTTTGTTGAAGATGATACTACCATCACATGTGACGTTGGTTCGCATTACATATGGATGGCTCGTTATTTTCGTTCCTATGAACCTCAGCATTTACTATTCAGCAACGGCATGCAGACGCTAGGTGTTGCTTTACCTTGGGCTATTTCAGCTGCGCTCGTTCGCCCCCATAAAAAAGTTCTGTCCATGTCTGGAGACGGCGGTTTTTTATTTTCAGCTATGGAGCTAGAGACAGCCGTTCGGTTAAACTTACCGATTGTTCACATTATCTGGAACGACCAAACCTACGATATGGTTGGCTTTCAACAACAGATTAAATATGGCCGAAAATCTGCAGTGGAGTTTGGCAGTGTAGACTTTGTTACATTTGCTGAAAGTTTTGGTGCCAAAGGATTTAGAGTTAACTCACCAGAAGAATTTTCGGACACTCTAGCAAACGCTTTTTGTGAACAAGGTCCCGTTATCATCGATGTTCCTGTAGATTATAAAGATAATGAAAAATTAAATACACAGCTACTGCCAGATCAAATTAACTGAAAGGACTGAGTAAAGAATGAGCACTAAAGAAAAATTAACGATTCACCAAACTTCCACTATGATTGCTTTATTAGACGGCGTGTTTGACGGTGTTGTCACATACAAGGAATTAGCTAAAAAAGGTGATTTCGGTATCGGTACGTTTAACCAATTGGACGGTGAAATGATTGCCTTTGACGGAGAGTTTTATCATATTGCCGATGGGAAAGCCGCACCTATTAGTGAAGATGCAAAAACACCATTTGCCATTATGACAACCTTTTATGAAGATATCTCCTACCGTGTAGAAAAAGAAATGAATCGTGAACAACTAGAAAACTTAATGAATAAGCTTATTCCAAGCCCGAATCTATTCTATGCAGTTCGCATTGACGGGAAGTTTAAAGAAGTAAAAACCCGCACGGTTGCAAAGCAAGAGAAACCCTATCCTTCTATGGTAGATGCGGCGGCTGATCAGCCTACATTTACATCTTCAGATGTAAATGGAACACTAGCAGGTTTTTACACGCCGGAATATTCTTCAGGCATCGGTGTTCCCGGCTACCACCTGCACTTTATTGATGAGTATAAAAAAGAAGGAGGACATATTTTAGACGTCTCAGTTCAGGATGTTACCATTCAAATTTGCAAAAAAACGAAATTAAATCTCAATTTATCGGAAACAAGTGAGTTTTTAGATGCTAATTTAGAAGACCATGATGTAGAAGAAGAAATTGCGACGGCTGAATAAACAACAATGCTTTTACTGATAAAAAAACTCTCATCGATGCGCATGACGATGAGAGTTTTTTATTTAATCGAGTTCAGGCTACTTTTCCAGCACAACACAGAAACCTTCCGCCTATAAGTAAAAGGAGCCCGTGTCTTTTAAAATATAGAAAAATGGTATTTCAGCCTCTTTTAGACATCTAGCCATTCGATCCTTAAAGTTATCTAATTTAATTATGTTTTTTGCTTCTTCTAACGTAAAATATCCCACATCCTGCGTTTCATTAGAGACAGAAATTTCTCCGCTAATCACTTTTCCCTTTAATAAAATAACAGTAGTAGACCTTTTAACATCTTGTTCTACTCCAAGAAAGTTGGTCACTTCAATAACAATTCCAGATTCCTCTTTAACTTCTCGTATACCCGCATCTTTTATCGATTCACCTGCTTCTACAAAACCTCCAGGAAATTCCCATCCCCGTCTATGGTTTTTGACTAGAAGCACGTGATGATCTTGATTGATTACCATAACTGCTACAGCTAATTTTTGATTCAACTCTTTCTCACTCTCCTTTTAAAGCTTTAAGATATTGTTCAAGAAGGTGAAGAAATCTTTCTATATCTCTATATGTGATATCACCAATATTTGCTATTCGAAACGTTTCTAATTTATCAACTTTACCAGGATAAATGGTAAATCCTTGTTTATAAAAAAAATCATGCATAATATCAAAATTATATTTTTTATCGGAAGGCTCGATGATAGAAGTAATAATTTTAGAATGATGTGTTTCAGGAACCAAATAGGTTAACCCAAGCCGAGTAATTCCATCAGTTAAAGTAGTCCATGATTTTGAGTAGCGTTCATATCGTTTCTCAATTCCTTCCCACTGAGTTTCTATAATTGCCTGCTTTAAGGCATACATAGTCTGAACAGGAGGAGTAAAACGCATTTGTTTATTTATTTGGAAATAGCGATACTGATCATATAAATGAAGATAAAGGTTACGAGGCTTCATTTGCTCCGTTTTTTCTAACCGGTCTTTATTTGCTATAACAAACGACACGCCTGCCATTCCTTGAAGGTTCTTATTTGCACTTGCGGCCAGATAGCTTATATTCATTTTTTGCATGTCAATCGGAACAGCTGCATACGAACTCATTGCATCCACAATCATCTCGATATTTTTCACTGCACAAAATTCCCCAATTTGTTCAATATTATTAAGAAGCCCTGTTGAAGTTTCACAGTGAACAAGTGCCAGATAAGAAACGCTCGTTGAAAGGTTTTTTATAAAAATTTCTAAGTCGTTCATATCAATAGCCTGCTTGGCAGAGCTTTTATATTCTGCATAATTCAGCCCATAAATCTCAGCGATTTTACACATTCTCTCACCGTATGGACCGTTATTGATAATAACAACCGCACCATTATCAATTACTGAACTTAAAATCGATTCCACTGCCGCTGTTCCAGATCCGCCGAATAATACCGTAGTATAATTCTCTGGATTCCCAACAAATTTTGTTAGTTCAGCAGCGATAAATTCCATCGTCTCCCCAAATTCTTTTTCTCTCGGGCAAATGTCCTCGACTATTTGAGCATATTTGACGGTGTCTGTGGTAGTTGCCGGTCCCGGGTTTAGAAGTATATTTCTCTTAACAGCGTGTGGAATACCTTCTCGAGCTTTAATAATCGGATAAACAATAGTAGTTGCTCTTGCCCAGTGATCTTCATCATCCACTTCACACCATGCCAAATTGTCCAGTTTATGAATATACACATTTATTTTTTCAGAAATTTTAACGAGGCCATATTCATAATCAATCGTTTGGTTAAACTGAAACAGCGTATTTGCTTCATCACAAAGTCTCTGAAATGTAACATAAGAGAGTTTGGTTAAACCAACTAGTTCTGCATAGATACTATTCAACTCTTCTTTTTGTTTTGACATATTCTTAAGGTTATTATTTTCATCCGCTTCAATATACACTTCATCGCCAGCACCGTTCAATTTACTCGCTAGTATGACATCTGATCTCGAATAGTTTACTAATGTTTTCAACGCACTCTTTTCATAAATTACGTCTGATTCCAATAGTAAAAAATCGTCTTTAATATAATTTTTAAATTGATACAGCGTAAACAGACTTCCCGTTGTTTCGTATCTAGAATTATAAATGCATTTTATTTGAGGGTATCTAACCATTAGCTTTTCATATTCTTCTTTCATATAACCTGTTCCAATAAAAATCGTCTTAACCCCTGCTTCTATTAACTTCGAAATGGAATGTTCAATAATCGATTTTTCATCAATCATCAAAAAACCTTTAGGTCTATTTCCAGCTCTTTTACGAATCCTGCTCCCCATGCCTGCAGCTAGAATAACAGCTGTTTTAATCATCTAAAAACACCTGCAGTCTTTCTTTGACTTCATAAGGCTTCATTTTAGGACGCCCCAGATTCTTTTTAGATCCTTTCGCTATTTTAAGATATAAAAACGTTAATTTTTTATCATTTTTCCACTGTTTTATATACGTCTCTAACTCATTTAAGTTATGAACATGAATGGAATTTTGATACCCACAGGAAGAAGCAATATCTACAAAATTAATGTTATGAGAGACCGTATGTTGTCCCCCTGTAGAATCATGGGTTTGATTGTCTAAAAGAATGTGTAATAAATTTGCCGGACAATAGTAGCCGTTGGTTGCTAGATTTCCCATGCGCATAAGCAAAGCTCCGTCTCCATCAATCGTAATGATGTTCTTTTCATTTCTGCTTAAAGCTAAGCCCAAACCAATGGAACTAACGCACCCCATAGATCCAACCATATAAAAATTATTTCTTGCGTCTTCTATTTCGTAAAGCTCTCTTCCAGTTTTCCCTGTAGCGGCCACCTGAATGGTATCATTGTCCTTTAGTGAATTAACTACTTGTAATGCCTCATACCTTGAAGGTAACTCGTCGGTTGTTATCTGTTCACTTTTCATTTTAGGAGTAACGTTAGTCCTTGATTTTTCTAAAAGCTTAACTGGCTCAAACGTTCCTTTTTTCACAATAAAGAAGTAGCCTTCATTATTTTCAACAGCTTGATTAGCCCGCTGCAATTGTTTTTTAACTTCCGCAAAATCAAAAGATAAATATTCCCATTTTATTTTCATCGTATTTAGCAGGGCAGGAGTAATTTCTCCCATTAACTCATGCTGCGGTTCATCCGGAAATCCAGGTTCTCCGCGAAAACTGACAAATCCCAGAATAGGAATTTTAAACGGATGAATAAGAGAGGTTAAAGGAGAAACAGCATTTGCTAATCCCGAATTCTGCATTAAAACAACCGCTTTGTTACCAGCAATTGATGCGCCAGCAGCAATCGCTACTGCTTCTCCTTCGTTTGCTGCTGCTACATATTCACATTCGTTGATAGCGTAGTTAATAAGATGTTTAAGATAGGAACAAGGAACCCCGCTATAAAATTGAAAACCTAGTTTTTTTAATTGAGTTCCAAATACGGACGTACTAATCATTTTTCCCACCATCTTTTTGAATCTTTGTATACGTTCCCGTATCTATCCATGACCCCATCGTATATTTAACAGCAACCGGATGAATTAGATTAATGTAATTAAAGAAATCAGAGAACGTGAGCTTAGCGAAATCTTTTCTTTGTGCCAGTTCTTCTAAAGCTCTTTTTACAATCTCAGCGCCTTTTCCGGAAACTTTCCAAAGACCAATGAATTCACCATGAATGTTTTTAGAGTTTGGATTACACGACATTTGAATCAAGTCTACTGTTTTGGAATACAACTGTTTGGAATAGGGAAGTTTAGCGGTTACATAAGATGTTTGATTTCCTTTTAACTCGTAATCAGCTCCTGCTACGATAGTGATATCGCCACTTTCATGAATTAACTCCTCAAAAACATGCGTTTTATACACGATGTTACTATCGCTTATTAAAGTAGCCGTTCCTAGCTTATCCCTCGCAGCATAAAGATAATATAACTCTCCTTTATTAGGAAACTCCTTGTCTTCCATAGCTTTGTTACGATCTACTTTTATACTATTTGCCACGCCGACTTTTTTTAACTGATTTATCTGCTCAGTTATTAAAGCTTCATTTGCTGATTCTTTTACCAGAATCATAGCGTTCGTGCTATGATTGGCAGAGCTTAAATAAAGTTTCTCTGCCATATCGAGCTCTTCAGCTTTTTGAAGGCGAAAAACTTCCTCAAGCGGAGAGACATTTTTTTCTACGTTAATCAAACTTTTATCGGAATAAATCTGAGCAGACGTTTTCTGCATAGCTGTAATGGAAGATCTTAAGTTATGGTTAGCCCAAATGCTCAAGCTAATTCCTAAATCACTAAATTTATCAGTTGGAACCGAATAGTATTTGGTTGGAACAATAATAACCGGAAGCCTGTTTCCCCACTCCTTCATAAAAGCTCCGATCTCTGTCATATCTGACCTTTTACTATGAATCAAAATGGCGTCGGTTCCCGCTTGGCGATAAGCTTCTGCACGCTTTAAAGCTTCTTTCAGCCCCCACCCTGCAATAAAAGCTTCTACGCGCGATACAACCACAAAATCTTCATCTTTTTGACTATCTTTCATTGCTTTAATTTTGCCGCAAAATTCATTAATATCTGCAAGCGGCTGTGCTTCACCTTTAATAAATGAGTTTGTTTTCGGAAACAATTTATCTTCAATACACACGCCTGGAATGTCTCGTTGCTCCAATTTCTTAACTAATCTTCTTGCATTATTAAAATTCCCATAGCCTGTATCGCCATCAAGAAGAATTGGAACGGACGTTGCGTCACTCATAAACTCTAAGACGTCTAATACCTGTGTCCATGAAGCCTCGTTATTATCTCTTACACCCAGTGCTGCAGATAAGGACAGGCCACTGGCCCATATCCCTTTGAACCCGGCTTCTTCTACAATCCTTGCAGATAGCGCACTGTGAGCTTCCATAATAAACTCTAGCTGTTTACTTTCTATCAACTCTCTTAGCTGTTTAGTCTTCTTCATTTCTATCCTCCTTTTACTCTTCGTTGTCTGGAATGAGTTTATTTCTTAATTGTTTAAAAGTAGGTTTTTTCATAACACGATGCGTTACTTTTAATAGAAGTATTATATTTTCATTTAAATAAGGAGCTAAAACATCGTATACTTCGTCGCCGGTATTACAGAAATAGACTTTATTAGGATCCATTCCATATGTTAAGGCTCCTGTTCCGATAGCTTTTGCTTCATCTCCTACTACAACCAGAATGTCAATTTTTGATTCCGCTGCTTTTTTTCCCATCTCTTCGTATTGTTTAATTGCATGAGGCCCTTCTCCCAGCTGAGGCATGTATCCTAATAAAGCGATAGACCGTTTCTCTTTTGACATATCACCAAGAACTTTAAGGGCTGTAGCCATCGATAAAGGTGAAGAGTTCCATGTATCATTAATTACCGTACATTCATTCATTCCTCTTTTAAATTCCAAATGTTCTTCTACTTGTTCAAATAAGCTGAGTCTTTGTATGGCAACGGAAATATCAACGCCTACATAAAATACAGCAGCAATGGCAGCAAGTGCATTATAAACATTATGTTCACCATATCCAGGGATAAAGGCATTGTACTCTTTGTTTTCGTGCTTTAAAGTAAAAGCCATTCCTCCATTAGCATATTTAATATTCTTTGCTTGAAATTGGGAACCATCATTTTTACCTACATATACAACGCCTTTAAAAGGACTCACATCAACCACTTTCTTAATATTTTCGTCATCTGCGTTTAAAATCAAAATGCCGCTATTTGGATCTAAGCCTTCGACAATTTCAGCTTTTGCCTTCATATATTCTTCAGGTGTTTCACAATCAGCGAGATGGTGCACTCCTATATTTAATAGAATTCGTATTTGCGGCTGAAAGTAGCGGCACGCAACTTTTAGATAGCCTGGATAGGCGACCGGCATCTCAAAAACAGCTACTTCCGTCGTATCATCAATACCTGTTAAATAACGTAGATTTACAGACATAGAATTCATACTCATCCACGTAGCTTTCACTTTATAATCTTCAATTAATATTTGTCGGATCATCTCTTTCGTGGTCGTTTTTCCACAAGTTCCTGTAACACCAATAACAGGAAGATCAAAAAGCCCTCGGTAGTATTCAATAAATTTCCAATAAGCATCTTCTAATTGAGCTGTTTTAACAAGAATAATATTTTCCTCTAAGTTCGTGCACAGTTCGGGTTGGTCTGTTATAACGACAATTGAATGATTTCCTTTCCAATACTCCCCTCTAATCGGTTCTCTATCTAAATGAAAGATGAGTGTATGATCCTCTATATCTCTTTTAGCGTAGTTTATAGCATGTTTAATAACGGGATTTCCTGATCTATAACAAAGGTCTCCCCCCGTTTGTTTAAGGATTTCATTTAATGTGAAGTTCTTCATATTAAATCCTCCTTTTCTTCTTCGTAACCCGCCAGTGAAGATGCATAATTGAGTAGACGAATCCCCGCCAAAGTACGCAGCTTATAGGCTCTAATTTGTGAGAATAGACTATCTGGTTTTGCATTTATTTCGAGTAACTTTATGGAACCGTACTGATCTATACATAAATCTACTGCCAGCTCTCCAAAAGGACCCACCTTCTCCTCTACTGTTGCAACAATATTTTTAGATATTTTAGCTAATTGGTTTATAACGAACCTTCTGTCTGTTGGATCAGGGTATAAACTATTCAATATTTTACTGAGGCGCATATTCGTTTCAGAATCTTCCGTTAGCACATCTTCACTGGTGAGGCGCGCAACCATACCCGTTCGAAGCCAAATTTGCTTTTCATTTTTTTGCATATAAACCCGTATTTCTAAATTTTTATCTTTATGCTGCTTTCTGCGAATTCCTTCTTGAACAAGATAAGGATTGTTTTTCATCAAAGGAGAGAGCAAGGTAAATAATTCTTCCATATTACTAAATTGATGCAGCTCTTTTTTATTAAGATCAAACCAAAAGATGCCTGTTGGTCGGCGAACGATGCGCATGACTCCTTTACTTAAGGCCCCGCCAAGCGGCTTTAAATAAACTTCTCCGTAGCTATCAAGCATTTCTGCAATGTCAGCAGGATTTTTCACTAGACGTGACTCCGGAAGAAATTCTTCATATTCTTTCATAAGAAGTTGATATGTTGCCCACTTATCTCCCGTAAGCTGAAACAAGTTTGAAGAATTAACAAAAGGAATTTTATAAATCGCCTGAAGTTTCGCCCTTACTTCATCTATTAAAATATTTTTTCTACCATCTATGAAATAACGATCATAAATAACAGCGGGAAAAGGAAAAAGCCCTTCACCGTTAACGGTTGTTCCTTTAACCAGTTTTTTCTCCCAATCAATATCTTCGGGTTCAAACACATATACAAGCATTCGCTTTTCCTTTGCTAAGCGACATAAGTGGTAGAAATAAGTTGTTTGTCTTTCAAAAGGACGGTTAGCAAGAATGCCAATGATAGGACCTAAAGTTATGATGCCTTCTGAAGCTGATAGCTTGGGGCACCAATCTTTTGGGAGAGATAGTTTATCACGGAGAGATTTAGAGAGTTGAACCATATTTGAATGGCGAAATGAAAAAGGATAAGAATGAACAGTTGCAGTTGATATTGCCTTTCCTGCACTAACAATCGTAGACTGCCCCTCTTTGAGGCCATATTTTAAACGGAGCTTTTTGGGGATTTGAATAATATATCCGCGGTCATAGATTTCTTTAGAAATCTTCACATTCCAATTCCTGCGAATATCGTTTGATTCATCACAAGGAATTTCTTTTTCGATCATTTCAAATAGAAAAGATAGTTCATTTTGGTAGTGTGGATAGCTAGATGTTTTCATAAGATTCGCCTTGATATCTTTCCACATCCGCTTAAGAAAGATTTTATTCCCTTGATAGTAGGCACGCTGCGTAAATGGATGAAATAAAAATTCGCTTTTTAATTCATGATGATGGGTAGCAACTAGCTGAGCAAGAGCTAAAGTGGAGAGAGTAATTCTAGGGTCGATAATCCAAGAACTTAACGTTAAATACTCAAATCCATACGGTTTTTCACGATAGCGTCCAATACCTCCATGGTTTGTTTTCCTTCTAAGTTTAGCAGTCTTAGATTCTTCTATCAGCGATACTGGAATAGCAAGGTAGTGGTCAAGAGCTCTTAATAAGGATAAAGAAGGCGGAAGGCCAAAATGAATATGTCCTCCACATTGATACCCTGAAAACGGCATGCTGCCTGCCCGAAAATGAACGTTTTTATATGGTACCTGTGCAGATGCTTTTTCTATTAATTTTTGAATATTGTCAAATAGCTCTGTTGATGAATTCGCTTTTTCAGGCCTAACTTCTACTAATGCATACTCGCCGCTATCTTGTTCTATTTGCCTTTCATCACAGCCTACGGGACCTTCAACAGAAAAGAAAGTAGAAGCTGGTAGAAGCTCTCCATCGCAACTTAACATAAACTCAACATCAGCACCCATGCTAAAAGGAACAGTAGGCTTTAGCGGATTTTCTATCCATTCGCTTTCTGATGAGTTAATATCTGTGACGATACACTCTCCATTTTCTAGTACACCCATTTTAACAAAGCCGTTTTTAGCTCCTGTTACGTAGAGCGCCCGAATGGCTACGTTCATCAGCATTTCCGGTACATCCATGCTGTTTATCTGTTCTAATTTCCAACCGAAGGCTTGCGTTCGAATGGGTATTTCATTAAATACAACATGTTCACTGGTCACTACTTGTACTGTTTTTACGCTCAGTCCTTCTACTTCTAGACAATATTCTTTGTCTATTGCATATATTTTTGTAAAATAATCATATCCTTCATATATGGCTTGGTCCTTTGTATTGACGATAACAATATCTCTTCCGCTATGGTGACCATATTTCCTCCCTATCACTGGATATGAACAGGTTTTTGGGTCAACTAATTCAACAGACGGTATATTATTCAGATTAAGAGTTTGCAACGTCATTTCTTTATCAGATAATATCCCTAACTCTTCTCTCATTGGATCCATTTTAAAGCCTCCTAATTAGAACTTTCTATCGTATTTTGCTACTTTACTGCCCTATAACAATAATCAGCTACTTATATAGTATGTAACTATACAAAATACTCCTGTACATTTATCTATTTATTTCCACCGTCTTTAAAAACTTTTTATGTATTTATTTAACACGCGTAATAATTCACCGATTTTATTTTCACTGCATTTATTATAGAAAGGATAGATTTCAGACGATATAAAAGGAGAAATAGTCAATGACATTAAAATTCATTCATGGAAACTACTTAAAATACAACAAAGGAACTGGTTTTATAAGCTGTCATGTGGATGCACTTCATGCCGAACCACCCGCTGCCGATTTATTTACGGACAAAGTCGTAGAGAATTTAATCAAGAAAACAGGATGTGCAGGAATCGTTAGCACGGTTTCCAGAACCGTAGCAGATTTAAATAGAAATCTAAATAAAGCGAACTATGAGGGGATACAAGAATATAGAAGAACAATCCAAGAAATTTTTAAATCTTTAAAGATAGTAGATAGTAATAATTGCCTTTTAACACCCTATTTGCATTTATCTTTTCATGGAATGAAGGATACACATTACGGACCTTATGCAATTGAAGTGGGGACTTTATATGGACAATCTTGCTCAAAGGAAGTTAAAGATTGGTTTCAAGAGACGCTGACTAAAAAATCTGAAGATTCGTTCCCAAAAATCCATGTAATATTTGATAATAAATTTGTAGGAAACGAATCAATTGCCTTTCACAGACAAGGTGACAATAGCGGCTATCTAGGTTACAGTCATAATTTTAATACGTTTCAAATTGAATTATCCCGGACTCTGCGCAGCAAACACAAAACTGCTATAACAAATATATTTTCCGAGATTATTGATGACTTTCAACAAACATTCGTCGCTACTTAGTTTTTAGGAATCCTTTCCGTCTACTATTTCTTTTATATATTTAGGTAAAACAAATGATGCACGGAAAATTTCAGGATCAACATATTGAGTATGTGTATGCTGTAACTTCGTCAAATCGGCCTGAAGAGGATCCATTTTTTTAGAAGCAATCGTAAAACTCCAAATGCCGCAAGGGAAAAGAGGTATAGTCACTAGATATGTGCGGACAATGGGAAATAGCCCCTTTAAATTTTTAACAGTGCCTTGTAACGTAGAAGTATTGTAGTAAGGAGACCCTGATTGAAAAACAACCACGCCATCATCTTTAAGGCTGTTGTAGACATATTGATAAAAATCAGGTTGAAATAGTTTTTTTCCCGGCCCAACAGGGTCAGGTCGATCAATTATGAGAACATCATAAACTCCCTTCTGTTCTTGAATCCAATCTATTCCATCGCGATGTATCATATTGAGCCTGGTTTCACCATCATAACAAGAAGCCGGAGTTAGCCATGTGCGGCAGATTTCTGTAACTTTTGGGTCAATTTCGACTACATCAATTTGTTGAATTCCGTCATACTTCATTACCTCCCGTGCAGGACCACAGTCTCCTCCGCCAATCATCGCAACTTTTTGGGGATTTGAATGCGTTATAATTGGCACATGGCTAATCATTTCATTATAAATAAACCCTTCTCCTGTTGAAATTTGTGGAGTACCATCTAGCACCAACATTTTCCCATACCATTTTGTATCCACAATACTGATTTGCTGATAGGAAGATTGTTCATAGTGAAGCAGACTTTTTACTTTATACCCCATTTTCACTCTAGCCTGTCCAACGTAACTCCAGATCCAGAGAACTCCATTATCATCCTTTTTATAACCTGAAAGAGGACACTTTTCTGTCACTTTTTCCACCTCCTATTTCAAAAATTTGTGTTCTATATAAAATATGAATTATTTTTCATTTCGCTATAATTCGATAGCACAAATTTATAGGTGCTTACTCTATTAATCTCTTCTAATTTCAATTTTTCTTCCATTATTGTCTACTTGCTGTTCTTTCAAAGCTTTTTAATTGTTTCTTCATCAGCACTTAGATGGAGTACAACTCTAAGTTATCTCTCCGCTTTTATCTGCGTCCGTTCTTCAGCAAAAGTACGGAAGAAAACCTAACACAGAATGATACATAAGAAAGAAAGCGTAGTATCATAATTACCATATTGCAACAGCTTTGCGCTGCATATAAAAAAGGAGGTTTTTAAGCAATGGTTTCTAAACGACCCTTATCTGTACTTCTTATCTCGACTTTATCTATGATTATTGCTTTTTCAGTATGGTCTGTCTTCGCGCCTATCGCCGCAGATATTCAAGTGATGTATTCATTAACCAATGCTGAAAAAAGTATCTTAATTGCCACTCCCGTCTTATTAGGTTCCCTCATGCGAATTCCGATGGGGATTTTAACAGATCGCTTCGGTGGAAGAAAAGTGTATTCGTTGACAATGCTTGCTCTTTTACTCCCTACCATTTGTGCAGGCTTTACCCATTCTTACTCCATGCTGCTCTTTTGGGCATTTTTTATCGGCATGGCTGGAACAACATTTGCTATTTCGATTACATATGTCTCTAAATGGTATTCACCTCAAAAGCAAGGTTTTATTTTAGGAATTGCCGGGATGGGCAACTTAGGATCAGCGGTAGCAAGCTTTAGTATTCCACTTATCTTTTCTTCTTTTGGCTTGCCTTGGGTATTTTGGAGTTTAGCAATTGCGGTAGCCTTAATGGCTCTTTTATTATGGGTAGGAACTTCAGACCACCCTTCTGCTGCTTCCCCCAAAACGCTGCAGGAATCTTTATCGGTATTAAAATTTAAAGAAACGTGGTTTTTATCTGTTTTCTATTTTTTAACATTTGGTGGATTTGTCACGTTCAGCATCTATCTCCCTACCATTTTGCATGATCAATTTAATGCTTCAACTGTAGACAGTGGGCTGAAAACAGCTGTTTTTGTTGTACTAGCGACGTTTGTACGGCCTCTTGGAGGATATTTATCAGATGTATTCGGAGCAAAAAAAGTACTTACCTTCGTCTTTACCGGAATGCTACTAATAGGGTTATTTATTGCATTTACCATCACGGCCTTCTCCCTATTTAGCGTAGGTTGCTTACTTGCAGCCATTACTCTTGGTATCGGAAATGGAGCTGTTTTTAAAATGGTTCCATCTGTTTCAACAGGAAATATTGGAGCTGTTACCGGGATCGTAGGCGCATTCGGAGGAGTAGGCGGATTCTTTCCCCCTATTGTGCTAGGCTTTATAAAAGATACAAGCGGAGATTACGTTGTCGGCTTTTCCTTACTAGCGCTTTTTGCCCTATTCTGTCTCTTACTGAATTATTCTGGATTCAAAAAACAAGATGTACGTATTAACCAAAAGCACCTTGCCTGATTCCATGTAAAAAGCCTCTTTTTCAAGAGGCTTTTTGCATCAGCATTTTTAATAACTGCTTCTTTTTACAGAAGGGCTAATATTCACAGCACTTACTTTAAATCCTGGCATCTTACAGGCGGGATCTAATTTCTCAGAGACAAGGTTATTAACATTTTGAGAATCCGCCCAGTGAAAAGGAACAAATACGGTATCTGGCCGAATGCCCTCTGAAAATTTGCTTCTCACTACAATCCTTCCATATGAAGATTCAATTTGCACTAATTCTTGATTCGAAATTTCATATTTTTTCGCTGTTAAAGGGTGAATTTCCATAAAAGATTCGAAATTTCTAGCAGATAAAGACGCACTTTTTCGCGTTTGTACACCCGTTAAATAGTGCGACATCACTCTCCCCGTTGTTAAATAGAGAGGATATTTTTCGGTTATTTTTGCTTTAGGAACAATAGCTTGATTCGAGACAGGGACCATCATCGCTTTTCCATCACTATGAGCAAAACGCGTTTCAAATAGGCGCTCGGTTCCCTTATCTGTTAAGCTTCTGCATGGCCATAAAATTCCTTTTTCCTCTCGTAATCGTTCGTACGTAATACCGGAGTAATCAGCGACCCCTCCTTTACTTGCCATTCGCAGTTCATTAAATATTTCTTCAGCTGATGAAAACGAAAAATGTTCCTCTTTCCCTAAAACTTTAGCAATTTCACATAGTATTTCCCAGTCGTGTTTGACTTCGCCGCGGCACGGAAAGCTAGCTTCGCGTAATGTAACTCTTCCCTCTACATTTGTCATGGTTCCTTCATCTTCCAAGTAGGAAGATGCCGGTAAGATCAAGTTTGCTAATTTTGCCGTTTCTGACTCAAACATATCTGCTACCACTAGAAATTCAAGCTTTTCAAAAGCCTTCTTAACAAAATTAGCGTTTGGATTTGAAACTGTGGGATTTGAACACATCAAAAACAGCCCTTTAATTTCACCGTCATGAATTTTTTCAATCATCTCATATGCAGAAACACCTTTTCTAGGAAGATCTTTCTCCTCTATGTTCCATACATCCGCTATATACATCCGGTGCTCGTGATTTTCGATTGAACGGTAGCCTGGAAGCTGATCCGCTTTTTGACCGTGCTCTCGGGCTCCTTGCCCATTTCCTTGACCAGTAATGGCTCCATATCCGCAGCGGGGTTTACCGATTTTCCCAACAGAAAGTAGAATATTCAAAAAGTTCTGCACAGCAGCACTCCCGTCTGTTTGCTGCTCTACCCCTCTAGCAGTAAAAATCATTCCTGTTTCTCTTTGACCAAACATACGGGCAGCTTGATACATTTCCTCAAGCGGCACTCCCGTTATTTCTTCAATGACACTAAATTCTAGCGACGTCACATATTGCATTACCTCTTCAAATCCATTAACACGTTCTTGTAGAAATCGTTCATCTAGATAATTTTCTTCGATAATGACCTTCAAGATTCCATTGGCTAATGCTGCGTCGCTCCCCGGTTTAAGCTTCAGGTGTAAATCAGCTATTTTAGTTGTACCTGTCTCTCTTGGATCAATAGCAATAATAAAAGCTCCGTTTTCTTTTGCTTTTTCAAAATAAGGCATAATCGTTGGCTGACATTCCGCAATATTTGTTCCAGCTAACATAATACATTCAGTAAACGGAATCTCTTGTAAGCTATTCGTAAATCCTCTGTCCATGCCAAATGTTTTACTAGCAGCAGAAGCAGCAGCTGACATACATAAGCGTCCATTATAATCAATATATTTTGTTTTTAACGCAACTCGAGCAAATTTCCCTAATAAATAAGCTTCTTCATTTGTAATAGAGGCACTTCCATAAACACCTAGCGCATCTGCTCCATTCTTCTCTTGAATTTCTGTAACGTGCTCTTTAATATAGTCAAGAGCTTCCCTCCAAGAAATCTTTACAAACTCTCCGTTTACTTTTAATAAAGGATATTGAATCCGATCTTTATGCAAAGGATGCTGATGCGCATTCATTCCTTTGATACATAATCTTCCTTGAGAAGTAGGGTTGTCTCTTCCAATTGTTTTATACGTTTTTCTTTTTACATGTGTTTGTTCAACTAACTGCATTTTGCACTGCATGCTGCAGTAAGGACACTGCGTATTATAGATACGCTCGGTTTCAACTTGCTTTTGCTGCTCACGAAAATATTTCAACAGCATCTCAGTCATCGTAGGTCACCCTTCTTTCCTATAATAAATATGTGATTGCACGAGAGCGTTCTGAGCTGAGCTGCTTCATTAAATACTCTCGATTGTCTGCCTCAAACAAAACTTCTCTGACATGAACAATTCCTACTCGCTCGATCCAGCTGCCGACAGCTTCTAAATAGTTCCCCGTTTCACGGTAATATTGAATCAAAGAACAGCTGATTTCTACTGCTTCCTCGTTCGTTTCGGCCACATAAAACAGCTCCCCGCTTCTCGCTTCTGTGCTGCTTCCGCCAGCATATATTTCCCAACCTCTGTCTATTCTTCTTAATCCTATATCACTTGTTGTTACATCCTCTGTAACGTGAAAACAAGAAGCAATACTGATTTTGATATCGCATGGGGTCTTTACATATTCAAGCTGTTTGTCTAATTCATTTGATAAAGCAAGAGCAGGTTCATACTGACAAATACACGTTCCTTTTCCGATATAAACAGATACATTTTTAACTGTACGTTCATATAGCTGCTGAAGTCCTCTATCTATTTCCTCCCTTATCAACGGAAGATATTCTTTTTTCACTCCAATAAGTTGAATGCGCTGATCACTTGTTAAACGAATATTCGAGATGTTGTATCTTTCAGCCACATTTGCTATGTTCCTTAATTCCTGTACATTTGTCAGACCACCGTGAATTTGCGGTACCACTGCATAAGTCCCGTCGTGAAGCAAAACGGCCTGTTCATTCTCCGTAGTAAATAAAGAATGTCGATTGTTTTCATAATGAGGATTCATCATATCTAAATAGTAATGAAGACCGCCTTCACATAACGAGCAGCCTTTCATGTCTTTGAACTTTAACATTTCTCTTACTTGCTGAACCGTTTCAAATTGATATTGCTGCATTTCTTTTACCAGCTCATCTTCTGATAAATGTGTACATGTACAAAAGGTTTTTTGTTCAATGATTTCATCAAATTCATCGCTTTGGATATACGTTAAAAGGTCTGTTATAAGAGGTTTGCATCCTCCACATGAACCAGAAGCTTTCGTGCAATTTTTTATTTCATCTACTGTCGTTAAATCATTTTTCTGTACTGCTTCAATAATAGCTCCCTTGGTTACACCGTTACAGTTACATACGATATCTGTAAGTGGCATAGAAGCTGCTGCATTTTCTTTTTCATGTTGAGAAGGAAATAAGTGTACTTTTTCCGCTTGCGACAAATCCTTTTTTTCACTAATCATTTGTGATAGCTTTATAGCCTCACTGGTATCCCCAAAAAGAACAGCTCCCACTATTTTCCCTTCGCGAAAAACGACTTTTTTGTATATACCATCTAACATATTCGAAATCGTAATAGCTTTTGCACCTTGATTTTCATTAAACTCTCCGACCGAGTAAACGTCTATTCCTGATATTTTTAACTGAGTAGAAAGAACGGACCCGCCATAACCTTCGTTTTTTATTTGGCAAAGGTGTCGCGCTAAGACTTTTCCTTGTTCGTAAAGAGGAGCAACAAGGCCGTATGTCATCCCTCGATGTTCCGCGCATTCACCTACTGCATAGATATCCGGGGTGCTCGTTTCTAAATAATCATTTACGATGATTGCTCTATTTGTTTCTATTCCACTTTTTTTAGCTAGATTAACATTTGGCCTCACTCCTGTAGCCATTACAACTAAATCAGCTGCAATTTTGCTGCTATCGTTAAATCGGACGCCTTCTGCTCGATTTCCCCCTATAATCTCATCCGTATGTTTGTTTAATAGAAAACTCATGCCTTGCTTTTCTAATTCTTCTCTTAACATAGCAGATGCTGCTCTGTCTAACTGTCGCTCCATTAAGAAACCCGAATGATGAATGACTTGAACATCCATTCCTAAATTTAATAGTCCTCTAGCAGCTTCCAGCCCTAACAGACCCCCTCCAATAACCGCTGCTTTTTTATACTGTTTAGAAATTTTAATCATTTCCTGACAGTCTTCGATGGTACGAAAACCGAGGACACCTTCTTTGTCAGACCCTTTAACGGGGAGCATATACGGGTTCGAACCAGTAGCAAGAATGAGCTTGTCGTACATCGTCTCTCTGTTTTTATCTGTTTTTATTATTTTTCTCTTGGTGTCTATGTGTGTAACGCTTTCTCCTTTAAATAAAGTAATATTATTTTCCTTATACCATGCCAAAGAATGAATATTGATATCTTCAAGCTTTGTACTGCCTTGTAAAACGGTTGATAATAAAATTCGATTATAGTTAACGTGAGGCTCACTTCCAAAAACAGTAATATCAAAACAATCTGGAGAATGAATAAGAATTTCTTCAATACAGCGCATTCCTGCCATTCCATTTCCGATTAATATCAGCTTTTGTTTCGTCATATAAAAACCTCCAACACATAGATTCAGACCGTAAAATATACAGTTTTTATTATTTCATAAACTTCTCTAAAAGAAATGAACCTTGTTATAACTTCTAACATTAAAATCTGTTTAAAGCTTATGAATACGCCGATACCATTCGTTGAAAGCAAGCTTTTATATAGAAGATTAATATGCTTTAAAAAGGGGTAGAAAAAAGGATGCTATGCTTATATCACCTTTCCCTACGCCTTATAAGTAATCTATATAAAATTTTGTTATCTTCTTTTTGCCTACTATTTATTTATTTTGAAATCAATTATGATAAAAAAAAGAGTCTGAATTGGAGGTTTAAAACATGTCAATAACCGTTCACGCCACTCAGTGGATTCATTTTCAAATTAAATTGTATAACCTTCATTCCAAAACGAGATCGCTTAAAGATCAAAAACTAGAATTACCTCTGTCAGAATTCCATCAAAATCTAATCATATTTACATCAGCAGCTCATCATGGCCTTACATTTGGATATCAAGCCATTCAATGGGATACACCCTATACTTCCTTTCCGATTTACATAGAACATCAGTCTATTCCATGGTCCACTTTAGAACAACGTTCCCATAAGCGCATAACCGAACATATTACAGCTATTTTCTTAGAGACAATGTTTTATAGACAAAGTCAATTCAAACAATGTCAATTTTGTTTTGAATTTATCATTCCTGAGAGTCTTTTTGACCATACAACCTGTCAAAACTGCGCATCACGACATTTTGGAGTGGTGTATTAATTAACAAACAAAAGCCTGAAGAAGTCGGAAAAACTCTGACTTCTTCAGGCTTTTGTTACATGACTAGCTGAACAAAAAGTGGAATAACGGCAACTGTGACGACGCCTACAATAACAACTGCAATACTTGCCATGGCTGCCTCTACTTCTCCCATTTCAATCCCTACGGCTACTCCTAGCGCATGCCCAGAAGTTCCAAGAGCTAATCCTTTCGAAATTGGATTCTTCACCTTGAATACTTTTAAAAATAAAGCGCCCAGCGCATATACGATGACTGCATTAAAAATAACAGCAAAGGAAGTAATAGCAGGAATCCCTCCAATATCTTGAGACAATGGCAGCGCAATCGCTGTTGTAGCTGCTTGTGGAAGCATTGATTTCATCACAACTTCATCCATATGAATACCTTTAGCAATCGCAAAAATAATCGCTACCGAACAAACTGACCCTACCGCAATCGAAGAAAGAATTTGCCACCAGTACTTTTTTAATTTATCGGCTTGCTTATATAAAGGGATGGCAAAAGCAATTGTTGCCGGTTCTAAAAAGAAGCTGATAATCTTCCCCCCGCTGCTATATTCCTCATAAGAAAAATGACCAATTTTCAAAAAAGCAATTCCGAGGACCATTGCCACAAATAAAGGAGTAAATAAGAAAAAACCTTTTGACTTTTTAAATAAATACGTTCCAATGCCGTACGCAGCTAAAGAAACCACGATTCCAAAATACGGATTCATCTTTCCAACCACCTTGTCTCTTTATAATTGATGTTAAGCAATACCTTGTTTTTTCGTTTTTTCACTCATATCTACATCTTTTATTTCTTCTTTTGCTTTATTATCTTTTGTCATGCCAAGTATAAGCTGTGAAAATAAGCCTGTAACGCCTAACAAAATAATCGTTGCCACGATGATAACTAAACAAATTTGAATGCCGTACTGCTGCATAACACCTAATGAATTCATAACAGAAATACCTGCTGGTACAAATAAAAATCCGATCAAAGAAGTTAAAGCCGTTCCCAGTGATTCAACTTGCTCTAGTTTAATAATCTTCAAGCACAGTGCAAGAAATAACAGCACAAGTCCAATGACTGAAGCTGGCATCGGAAAAGGCAAATGCTCTGCAATAAAATCTGAAATCAACATAATTACGGAAAAAATAAATGCTTGTGTTAAAAAGCCATACACTTTTTTAGCACTCATTTCTTTCACCTCTCTCTGTTTGTTGACTTCATTATATAAAATGAAAATTGATAAGAAAGCGTTTTCAAACTAAAGAGTCAAATATTTGTGCTCACTTACAAAAATCGAGCCTTGAAATACAAAAAACAGCTTGCCAAAATGCATACGCAAGCTGTTTCTTACTTAAATTCCTAAACGTTTCTTCAATTCTTTAGCATATGTACGACTGACAGGAACTCGCTCATCGTTTTTCATCACTAAATTATACGTAGAATTAAACCATGGCTGTACTTCGGAAATATGATGTACGTTGACGATATAACCACGGTGCACACGAATAAACGACTGAGAAGGGAGCTTTTTTTCCAGCATAGCCAGCGTATCTGCAGTATGATAGGATTCTGCTATTGTCTGAACCGTGACTTCTCCTTCTATTAACCCTACAAACAAGATGTCCTCTATATTTACTAACACAATCGAATCGTCTACAGAAATCGCTAACTTTCCAGTTTGAGAAGAAGACTCTCCTATCAATTCTTCTTCTTTCAAAGCCGGATGAGGAACACGCATTTTTTTATATTTATGAATGGCCTGCACCACTCTTTCTTCATCAAAAGGCTTCAAAATGTAATCAATTGCATCTACTTCAAAGGCTTGTAAAGCGTACTGATCGTACGCAGTTGCAAATACAATAGCTGGCGGATTTTTCATTTTTTTAAGCCTTTTAGCAATATCAAAACCGCTGTCATCTGACAGTTGTATATCTAAGAATAATAAATCCGGCTTTTCATCCATCATTTTATCCAACGCCTCTTCGATACTTTCAGCTTCTTCAATGAAGTCTACTTCTTTCGTTCGATGTAATAAATATTTTAATTCATCTCGCGCTAACATTTCATCGTCTACTATTAGTACTCGCAGCATATTACATACCCTCGCTTTTTAATTCAATTGGTATAACAAACGAAACTGCTGTTCCTTCTGTTACGTCAAACTCCAGCGTTGTTTCTTTTCCAAACAATCCATGTAAACGTTGTTTAATATTGTAAAGAGCCGTCCCCGTTCCTTTTTCTGAAAAAACGGGCTGATTGCCAAGCAGTTCCAATCGTTTTGTGTCTATACCTTGTCCATTGTCTTTTACCTTTACGTATACATATTTATCTTTTGTCTCAATGTAAACTTCTACGCGACAGTGCTTTTGTTTGCGGGGAAACGCGTGTCGAATGGCATTTTCCACAAGCACTTGAAGAATAAACGGCGGAAGCAAGACATCATCTAGTCCTTCTTCAATATACATGTCAATTTCGTATTTATTGGGGAACCTGGCTTGTTCAAGCGATAAGTACGCGTGAACATGATCAAGCTCTTTTGATAACGGAATCAAAAGCTGCCTTGCACCTTGCAAATTCGAACGAAAATAAACGCTTAGCTGCAAAAGCAGCTTTCTGGCTTTTTCCACGTCTTGTCTGCACAGCGCCGATATCGTATTAATAGCATTAAATAAAAAGTGAGGATTCACCTGTGCCTGTAAGGCTTTAATCTCCGCATCTTTTAGCAATTTACTTCGAAGCTCTGCTTCGCCGAGCTCTAGCTGAGTTGAAAAAAGTTTGGCCAATCCTTCTGCCAGCTCTTCCTCCACTCGGCTTAACCCGCTCGCATCTTTAAAATACATTTTTAGTGTCCCAATGGTAGTACCGTGAGAAGTAAGCGGCATCACAATTGCGGCATGAAGCGGACAGTCTTTATGCTGACAATCAATTTGTTCTCTCGACTTTGCTTTCATAATTTTCCCTGTCTTCAGTACTTCGTGAGACAGCCCGGTAATTAAACTATGCGAAGGAACATGATGATCAATTCCTTCCCCTACATGAGCTAAAATTTTATGTGTATCAGTTAGCGAAACAGCATCCGTACCTGTGAATCGATGAATAATATTTGCAACATTTTCACATGATTCACTAGTAAGGCCCTGACGAAAATGTGGAAGAGTTTGATCCGCGATTAATAATACTTTGTGTGTCTGAAGCGCTCTCATTTGTTCCTCTTGCCGTAAAATGGACTGAATGATAGACAAGAAAATATAGCTTCCCGTGCCATTTACAATAATCATTGGAATAGCAATAATACTCACTAGCGTCCATGCCGAATCAAACGGTTTAGCAAATAATAAAATAATCAGCATCTGAAGCGTTTCCATCGCTATGCCTACAAGTGCTGCAAAGCGCGGTGTAATCGTTCGATGTTTTTTCCGGTAGGCATAGCCGATATATCCAGTTAACACCCCTGCTAAAACGGACGAAACTGCACAGCTAAACGCCGTACTCCCTCCCAACATAAAGCGGTGAACACCAGCAAGTAGTCCTACTCCTAAACCAACAAAAGGACCGCCAAGCAGACCGCCCATTTCTACACCCATAATTCGCGTATTTGCAATCGAGCTTGATGGATCTACTTTTAATAATAGGTCTTCATTTCGAATAATTGTTCCTTGAATTTCAATTCCCGTGTAGTTGCTAATAATGCTAAAAAGAGAAAAAATAAAAATAAGTACAGCTTTTCCTTTATACCCTTGCTGTTTGCGGAGGAATTGCCGAAAAACTTTTGTATGTGCCAGCAAAAAACCTATAATGACAATAACTCCGACTCGTTCTACCATCATAATTAATAAATGAATCATTTCTAGCCACCCTTTGCTGTCTGTTTCTATTTTATATTGTTACATTGATGGTGGCAGAAATCTAGCTTTACACATATAAAAAAGCTGTTCGAATACGTACTGTATTCGAACAGCTTGACTTTAAGCTTGAACAGTTTTAAAAAATTGAGGCAAGTAATCTTTATGAGCTTCTAACATCTCATCGACAATTTGTTTAGCTAGTTTATCAGAAGCCACAAGAGGATTAATGGTTAATGCTAAAATAGCTTTGTCATAATCTCCTGTCACTGCTGCTTCAGCTGCAGTCCGCTCAAAAGACTTAATTGTTTGAACAAGACCGCGCACAGGTACAGGAAGGTCGCCCACTGAAATTGGCTTTGGACCATCTTTTGTAATGATACAGCTTACTTCTACGGCAGAATCAGCTGGAATGCTTGCTATAGCACCATTATTAATAGTATTTACAGGCTGAATATCGCCTTTATCCGTATAAATGGATGTAATCAATCGAACCGCTGCATCACTATAATAAGCGCCGCCGCGCTGTTCTAATTGAGGCGGTTTAATGTCTAGATTAGGATCTTTGTACAGTTCAAACAGCTCTTTTTCCAACTGTTTGACCACTTCTGCTCTCGTTTCACCTTTTTCATAATTAACAAGCTCTTTTTCTACCATTTCACGCGTTTTGTAATAGTACATGTGATATGGACAAGTCAAAGCATTCAGCGATTTAGTAAATTCTGGCTCCCACCCAAGGCCTGCTACGTTTTTTACAAAGCTGCTGTTAGTTGGATCACTTAGTAAATCAATAACTTGATCTTTAACACTTACACCATCTACATATACATCTAATCCGTAGACCATGTGATTTAAACCAGCAAAATCAATTCGAATGCGAGAGTGATCTACATCAAGCAGCTTAGCAATCCCCATTTCCATTCCGATTGGTACATTACAAAGTCCTACAATCTTTTTAATGTTACTATAGCGGAGCACAGCTTCTGTTACCATGCCTGCAGGATTTGTGAAGTTAATCAGCCAAGCTTCTGGACATAACTCTTCAATGTCACGGCAGATATCTAAAATAACGGGAATCGTGCGAAGTCCTTTAAATAATCCGCCCGGTCCATTTGTTTCTTGACCAAGCACCCCGTATTTAAGCGGTATTCTTTCATCTTTCGCTCGTGCATCTAACAAACCAACTCGGAATTGAGTCGTTACGAAATCCGCATCTTTTAATGCTTCTCTTCGATCTAACGTTAAATGAACGTCAATTGGCAACCCTGATTTTTTCACCATTCGCTTCGCTAAATTCCCAACAATCTCTAATTTTTCTTTTCCTTCTTCCACGTCTACTAGCCACAGTTCTCGAACTGGAAGTTCATCATATCGTTTAATAAATCCTTCTATCAGTTCCGGCGTATAGCTTGAACCTCCGCCAATCGTTACAATCTTAATACCTTTTGTCATAGTGTAATCCCCCCGGAAATTTTGATTGCTTCATATAAATCTACAAATTCAGTAGCCATTTCTTTTACCGTCATCGCATTCATTAAATGATCTTGAGCATGAATCATGAGCAGAGAAATTTCTGTGCTTTCCCCTCTAATTTCACCTTGAATTAACGACGTTTGAATATGATGAGCAGCATTTAATTCTTCCGCAGCTTGTGTAAGCTTTTCACGCGCTTCTGAAAAATTTCCGCTTTTGGCAGCCGCTATCGCTTCCATTGCTGAACTTCTGCCGTTTCCGCCGTGTAAGATTAGTTTAAAAATATATTCTTGAATGCTTTCCATCCTTTATCCCTCCTCACACAATATCTTTCTTTGTATCACTTGGTACCCCTTCAGCTGCAGGCTGTATACCGTTTTCTTCAGTGAATTTTTGTTTATCCCACATTCTAAAGAAAGGATAATAAATGCAAACAGAAATTCCGATATTAATAGCTTGCATAACTGCACCCGATAATTTCCCTCCTGTTGCCAGATAGCCAGAAATAATCGGAGGCATGGTCCAAGGAACCGCAATACCTGCTGGTTTTGCTACCAGTCCTGTCGACATGGCAATATAGGTTGCTACTACCGTCACAAGAGGGGTAATAATAAACGGAATAAGCATCATTGGATTCATCACCATCGGAAGTCCAAAGATGATTGGCTCATTGATATTAAAAAGAGCTGGCCCTATTCCTAATTTACCAAGCTGCTTCATTTGTTGACTGCGCGCTTTTAAAATCATCGCAACGACTAAAGCTAACGTGGCTCCGCTGCCTCCGATATTAATCCAAATATCAAAGAACTGCTGTGTAAAAATATTTGGTAACGCTTCATGGTTAGCAAATGCGATTCGGTTTTCATCCATAGCTCCATACCAAATGGGAGCCATAATTCCACCCACAATATTCGCTCCATGAAGTCCACATGACCACATGAGCATAATAACAAGTTCGGCAACTAGCGTACCGCCTAAACTGCCGCCTAGCACACCTAAAGGCTTTCCAAGCAATTCTCCAACAATATTATGCAGACTTCCGAAATGCGTCTGTTCTACTAACAAACGTAAGATCCAAATAAATGCGATTACCGTAAACCCAGGAATAAGAGCGGCAAACGATTTTCCAACAGCGGGTGGAACTCCATCAGGCATCTTGATGATAATGTCTTTTTGAATAAACCATCTGTAGATCTCGGTAGAGAGAATCGCAACAATCATCGCTACAAAAAGCCCTTTACTTCCCATTAAAGCGGTTGGAATTCCGCCGTCTACTAAAATAGCTTCTTTGGCTCCACTAGGGAGAAAGGACACTTTATACGGAGTAGCAAGTAAAAAAGCAGCCAGTGAAATGGCCCCTGAGGACAAAGCATCTACTCCGTATTTTTCAGCTAGCCGATAGGCTATTCCGAAACAAGCAAGCAGCGCCATAATATCGAATGTAGCTCCAACTGGATAAGCCATTTTCATTGCCCATTCTTTTCCGAAAATCCCTGCCATAAAGTCGTTGTAACCTGGTATCGGTAAATTCGATAGTATTAAAAATACTGAACCGATAATAATGAGAGGCATTGTCAGAACAATACCGTCTCGAAGTGCTTGTAAATGGCGTTGACCTGCCATTTTTCCGGCGATAGGCATTACTTTGCTTTCAAGCATACTATTAAATTTGCTCATGTAGTCCACACTCCTATTTTGAAACTAGTTGAGCTGCAAATTTTAACACTTGTTCTCCATTGCACGTTCCGTAGTGAACAGGATTTATAACGTCAACTGGTACACCTTTTTCTTCACCTAGCTTCTTAAGCTGCGGCAATAAGTAGCGCACTTGAGGTCCTAATAAAAGTACATCCGCTTGATCAATATGGTTGCGGACAGAGTCACCAGGAACCGCCCAAATTTTATACTCCGTGCTTTGGTCCTGAGCGCTTTTTTCCATTTTTGTTACTAGTAAACTTGTAGACATTCCAGCTGCACAACATAATAGAATATTCATTTGTCATTCCCCCGTTTTTTTATTTTGTCATCTGTTTTGTTGATAGTTTCATTTTAAAATAAAAGCGCTTACATTTATACACAACCTTTTTCCGTTAGTAACGGAAAAAATATGTTTGAACATTCAGATAAAAAAGAAGCCCTTTCTTGGACTTCTTTTTTCATCTAATATTTTTCATAAATACCTCGATAAACTCCTCATAATCCTTGCACTTTACTAAGCGCTGCACGACCTGCTTATCATCCACAACGCGGACTAACAAACTGTACATCTTCTGCAAATCGCCTTGATTATTCGCTTTTACACTTAAAAGACAAATAAATTGGACAAGGTTTCCTTCCCACATAATCGGTTTTTTTAACGTGCAAATGGCCCAAAACGTCGTATCTGTTTGAGGAACCATAGGATGAGGAATCGCAACAAGATTGCCAAAACTTGTTGGTGATGCAGCTTCTCTTTCAAAAACAGATTCTATAAATTGAAAAGGAACTAGTCCTAGATGAGTTAATTTCTCTCCTAAAAAATAAAGCACTTCTTCTCTTGTTTGAAATTCTTGCTGTAAATATACTAATTCTTTTTTCGTGTATTCTAACGAAGACTGCGGTTTATTCTTCATTAAACATTCAATTTTTTTAAAATCATTGTTTCCTAGAATTGTGCTTACTTGTACTACAGGAACAGGAAGGTCATCTGGAATTGGAATGGTACTAACAATAAAATCTAAAGAGTGCAGCGACATTTGGTGGAGCTTATAATACTGAGTTGTTCCTAAAATAGTAAGATTTAATCCAAACGTTGCCTGCAACTTATATGATAATAGCTTGGCACTCCCTACTCCCGATGCACATACAATCAAACAGCGCTTAGGCTGATTGATAATTTTCCGACGTTCAATGGCCCCTCCAATATGTAAAGCTAAATAGCCAATCTCCGTTTCATGCATGTCAATTTCGAGGCGATTTTTTAAAACCTTTCCAGCAATAATCCCAGCTTCAAAAGCGAGAGGGTAATGACTCTTAATTCCTTCAAGCATCGGGTTTCGCAGATTCATTCCATATTTATAGCGGTTGATAGCCGGTTTCAAATGTAAACTCATTCCAAGAATCAGCTCTGAATCTTCACTAATTCCTAAATGAAGCTCTTTTTCAATTGCTTCTAATATAGTCGCTGTTAATTCATAAATATCTGCGGCAATAAATTGCTTCACTTCTTTGTCTTCGTGATTGCTACTGTTGAGCATTTTTGTGCCTAACAAATGAATGGCGATATAAGCTGTTTCTGATTTCGGAAAACGAATCTTGAAGGCCTTTTCAATTTCCCTCACAATTTCAGCTGCTACTTCATATTCTTTATGCTCCATAATTTCAAGCAAGTCTTCTGAATACAAAGAGATAAAATTTTCTTCTTGTATTCGCTTACAAGCTATTGCTAAATGAATGATTAAATTGTTTAATCCAATATCTGAAACCATAATATTGTATCGTTTTATTTGATTTAAAATGTGGGCTTTAATCGTTAAGATTGATTCTTGGGGCAGGATGGATATTTCATTGTATACCATATCTACTTCTTTATCTTTTCGGTTAAATATGTACTCAGACATACAGAACCTCATTTTCATTTCGTCCCCTTTAGCTTTCAAGCCATAGTTAGGACGTTTTTCTAAAAGAATATCATACTTACACAGCTGTTTTTTAACATCTCTTAAATCGTTTTGAACCGTTGATTTACTAATATACAACTCGTCTGCTAAATCTTCGAGCTTCAAATATTCGTCTGCTAGCAGCAGTCTTTTAATTAAATAATGCACGCGGTCATCAGGAACGGTTGGAATAGAAGTTGAATCAAATAATTGATTAGCCGAAAGTTCTTTTAATAGCTGATGAAATTGTTTTTCATCTAAAACGCTAAGTTCATATCCCGTCCCTCGAGCTGATTTAATTTTAGCCCCGTACTGAGACAAAATGTCATCTAGCTGTTTTATATCCGTTCGAATAGTTCGAGAAGATACTTGATTTACCGTTGCTAAATATTCGCTTGTAACGGTTGATAATGTAGACTGTACGGACATTAGTTCTCTTAATATGACGATCATTCTTGAATTAAGCATGTTTGCTTCTCTCCATTCTCAGAAGATTTCCTTTTTATAAAATAAATTAAAAGAGCTGGTTATTTTAAACAAAAGCAAAAAATACCTAAACAGCAACAAACAGAAACTACCTTTTCTGTCCTTGCAGCTTAGGTTTTGCCTGCTTCATCAGTAACAACCCTAAAACAATAGGAATAAATGTCTTTATTTGTAATCTATCATTCTTTCTGGTTTTTTTCAATTTCCACTAAAGCGTTAGGCTTAGTGGCATTAATGAAATTTATGGAGTCTGGTCATACCGGTGTAGCCCTAATACAAAGGTACGAATTAAAAAATCTAGTGTCTCATCAGTACTTAACGGCATTCCAAATCCCCCTTTTTGCTCCAAAGAAGAAAACCCATGTAAAATGCTGCGAAGACTTCTAACAGCATGAAGGGCTTCATTTTCCGGAAGATGATACGGTTTCAACACCTCCAGCACTAAAAATACGATGTTATCAGATGCTTTTTGTACTTCTTTATCCTGTATCCTTGGTGCTACCGTTGCCGTTGCTTCGTATATTCCGGGAGATTTTCTTACAAATGAAACGTACGCTTTACTTAGCTGATAAACAGCGTCTTCTGCAGAAGCATGTTCAACAGCACATTTTAAAAGATGATATAGCTGCTGCAGTCCACTTAAAGCCAGTTCTTTGCGCAGCTCTTCTAACCCTTTTATATGATTATATAAAGACGGAGGGCGAACATCTAATTCCTTGGCTAATGAAGCAATTGTAACAGCATAAAACCCTTCACGATTGGCCAAATTTTCACCTGTTTGAATAACTTTTTTGAAATCTAGTCCTTGTCGTGGCGACATCCCTTCATCTCCTTTTTTCTATTTTTACTTTTGCTTGTTGTATTGCTTTTTCCATCATTTTTAGCGGCTGAGAAAGAACTCTTCCGTGTCCAACAGCAAGAAGTGATGGGTTTAGTTCATATAGCTTTTCTGCACTTTTAAGCGCTAGCTCTTTGCTCCACGTTCCAAAGGCAGGAAACGGAAACAGCGGTTTTAACTGACCTGATACCGCAACTCCTCCCCGCACTTGGAAAGAATCTCCGGCAATTAATGCGTTCGTTCTCTGGTCTAAAAAAGACATAGACCCAGGTGTATGTCCAGGTGTAAAAATAGGAGCAAGTGAGCCTATATAAGACTCTTCTTCAATGAAATGATCAATTTTAGTTGAAATCTTTCCTAGTTTTGGTATTCCGCCACGGATTGGGTTTTGAGGTTCTTCAGAATCGAGTGTAAAATCTCCTGAAAATAATCGATAATCTCTTTGCGACATATAAACAGAGGCATTCGGCAAACTTTTCTTCAAGTTATCAACTGCTCCGATGTGATCTTCATGAGTATGTGTAAAAACAATTCGAGTAATCGGTTTTCCAATTTGATCTGCAGCTTTCAAAATACCTGACGCGCTGTAAGGAAGAGCCGCATCAATTAACGTAAGACTGTCTTTCTCTTCGACTAAATAACAATTCACTGGAAAAAAGCGAGGCAAAAACGTTAATTGATACAACATTTTCTCACGAACTATTCTCATTTCCTCATCCCCTATTATCAAAATAAAAACTAATGGTATTAGTTTTTATTTTAACTAATACCATTAGTTTTATCAATCATATATTGGAAAAACAAAAAAAGTGTGAGGCATAACGAAATCAATTGAATCCAAAGACGAACAAATGGGATAAAGGAGCTCATACAGATCACTTGTTACACCGTCCACATAAAAAAAACGAACGCGTTTGATTCTTCATCAAGAATCAAACGCGTTCGGATCTTCCTTTAACTAAACCACTTTTGCCATAGCCTCTATTAAACTTAAACGTCTTTTCTTTCCCCAGTAGCAGCCACTACAATCGCACTGCCTTTCTTTAACTCTTCTTCATATTTTTTTGTTTCGTCTTTTGATAAGCCTAGTGAAGCCATTTTTGTTCGAAGCTCATCTTCTCTTGTTAAAAATAAACTCGCTGCTGAATGTAAAGGACCTTCTTCAGACAGTCGAATAATATTTGTGTCCGTTACTTCTGTTAAATTTTTAGAATTTTTCTTGTCATAGGTAAACACGTATACTTCATTTTTCTCAAAACCTTTATCTGCAAATTGATTAACTGCTTCGTTAATGTTTGCTCCTTTTTCTACTACTTCAACATGTTTCATTATTTATAACCTCCTGTTTCTATCGCACATCTTTCTTTTATACTTAGCAAAAGAATAAACTTCTTACTACTATATATACCCGTTTTCAGAAAGGAAAACCCGCATTTAGCGCTTTACAGAGAGTTTGAATATTATTCCACATTATCCTTTAATAGAATGTATACCTCTTTTGATTAACTTATTTGAAACAATCATTCAGCTTATTTTCAGCTACCATTCATAAGAAATTCATCTACATTGCTTATTATAAAAAAGGAAAAAGACGCTAATCAGGTACTTTATACGCATAATGAATGTCTGTGTCAGAGTAAGCCGGATATGAATGTAACAATTCATATCCGCTTTTTTTATGAAAGAACCTCTAACAACATCCTGTCCATACGTCTTACAACATACTATAATTCTCCATATTAACTAAAAATTCAGGTTATATAGGAGGTTACAAATGAACAGCCATCCACAGCCACAGTTAAAAAAAGAGTTAAAGATCCGGCATATCACCATGATTTCTCTTGGAGGAATTATCGGGGCTGGATTGTTTATCGGAAGCGGATCACTCATTAACACCGCCGGACCGGGATCTATTTTTTCGTACGCATTTGCTGGTTTGCTCGTTATTTTAGTCATGCGAATGCTTGGCGAAATGTCTACTGCAAATCCTTCCAGCGGTTCTTTTTCCACTTATGCAAAAGAAGCATTAGGCCCTTGGGCCGGCTACACCATTGGCTGGCTCTATTGGTTTTTCTGGGTTATCGTTATTGCTGTTGAAGCCATTGCAGGTGCAAATATTATTCAATACTGGTTCCCGTCTTTGCCGTCTTGGGGAGTAAGCTTGGCTCTTACTTTTTTATTAACGATGACCAATCTGTACTCTGTTAAATCTTTCGGAGAATTTGAATATTGGTTTTCCCTCATTAAAGTCGTCAGTATCGTTCTTTTTTTACTTTTAGGTATAGCTATTATTTGTGGATTCATTCCAGGAATTGATTCTCCCGGCACTTCCAACCTTTTGCACAAAGGCGGCTTTTTACCGAATGGAATTAGCTCTGTATTTTTAGGAATTGCCCTTGTCATGTTCTCCTTTATGGGAACAGAAATTGTCGCAACCGCAGCAGGTGAATCGTCTCAGCCTGAAAAAGCCATTACTATCGCGACCAATACCGTTATTTATCGCATCTTATTTTTCTATTTAGGATCTATCTTTATTTTAGTAACGGTTCTTCCATGGAATTCGTCAAGCCTAATGAAAAGCCCATTTGTATCTATTCTTGAATTAGTGAATGTACCGGCCGCAGCTCAAATTATGAACTTTATCATTTTAACAGCCGTTCTTTCCTGTCTGAATTCTGGCCTGTATACAAGTTCTCGCATGCTGTTTTCCATGTCTCAAAACGGCGATGCGCCAAAAAGCTTTTCAAAATTAAACAAAAAAGGCGTGCCGGTTAGTGCGATATTAGCATGTACAGTTATCTCGTACGTTAGCGTTATCTTTAACTACATTTCACCAGACAAAATCTTTTTGTTTTTAGTGAATGCATCAGGCGGCGTAGCGCTTCTTGTATATCTTGTTATTGCATTTTCACAGATTAAAATGAGAAAAAAATATGAAAAAGAAAATCCCGAAGCATTAAAAATTAAAATGTGGTTATTTCCTTACTTAACTTACGCTACAATCCTTGCCATCACTGGTATTTTTATAGCCATGGCATTTATTGATTCATTACGTTCTCAGTTCTTCTTAACTCTTTTAATTGCTGTACTCGTCGTAGGTTCTTTTTTCTTTCAGCGTACCAAAATGACGAGCGGCTTAGCAGCAAAAGAAAATACATCAAAATAAAAAAGCTGTTCCTTTTGGAACAGCTTTTTTATTTAACGAGATAAATCTCCTACAATTTTTGTTCCGTGTAATTCAGCTGCTTTTGTTTCTTTCATAACCCGCTCTGCGTTGCCTTCATGAATTCCTCCGCCGGGCAAAATAATAATACGTTCATTAGCATATGTGATCAATTCTCGGAGCATATGCAGATTTTGCAAAGCAGATCCTTTCCCTCCTTTTGTCAAAATACGGTCTGCTCCCAATTCACTAAGTATATCAATGGCTTTGTATTTATCTTTAGTCTCATCAAATGCCATATGAAATGTAATGCTTAAAGGACGAGCTTCTGCTATTAACTCTTTAGTGCGTCCGTAATCGATTTCAGCTTCTTCTGTTAAAATGCCGAATACTACTCCGTTCACTCCAAGGTCTTTACATGTTTTAACGTCTTTTTTCATAATTTGATATTCTGCTTCGGAATATACAAAATCACCAATTCTTGGACGAATAATCACGTTGATATCTGTATCAAGATGTTCGCTTGCATATTGAATGGTGCCGTAACTTGGCGTAGTGCCTCCTTGACTGAGATTGTCACATAATTCAATGCGGTCTGCTCCTAGCTTTTCGGCTTTTTTTGCCTGCTCATACCCTTCTACACACGCTTCTTTTATGTACTTCATATTTTCAACTCCTTTATTGGCTGTATAAATAAAGCCCATCTTTAAAAAGATGGACTTCCTTCTGCTATTTAATTGCTTTATGAACTTTTAGTTTCTTTCCTTTAATCGTTTTGTTTTTCATTGCTTGTAACACTTTTGGACCTTTTCCATTCAAAATCTCTACATAAGAGACATTTTCTTGAATCGTAATAATTCCAATATCGTCTGCGGTTACTCCGTCTAACTTCGCAATTGTTCCCACAAAATCAACCGCTCTAATTTTCTTTTTCTTTCCTCCGTTAAAATACAGCTTCATAATGTCTTTATTTAATGACTCGCTTTTATCCTTTTTAACTTCTGGACGCTCATTGATTTTTTCAGTAAAAGCGGATGCTGCCTGCTGTACTTCTTCTTTAGAAGGAGGGGGAGATGTTGGAATTGAAAAACCGATATATTCTTCAATTTCCGATAGCATTCTCTCTTCATAAGGCGTTACAAATGTGATCGCTTTCCCGTTTTTACCGGCACGTCCCGTTCTTCCTGTACGATGAACGTAGCTTTCTTTTTCTAACGGAAGGTCGTAGTTAATAACGTGTGTGATATTATCAATATCAATGCCTCTCGCAGCTACATCTGTCGCCACTAAATAGCGAAATTTACCTTTCTTGAAATCATTCATAACCTCAAAACGGTCTTCTTGCACCATTGCCCCGTGAATTTTATCACAAGGATATCCAAGATCATCTAAATCGTCTAACAGCGTATTTACCTGCTCTTGCGTGCGGCAAAAAATGATGCAGCTGTCCGGATTTTCTACTGTAGTTACGTCTTTCAGCAGTTCAAATTTACGTTCATTTTCTACTGTTATAACAGAATGGTCAATCGTGCTTGTTGTTAATCCGTTCGCTTTAATTTCAACATCAACCGGCTTCTTCATATATTTGCGAGACAGCTCTTCAATATCTTCAGGAAGCGTAGCGGAGAAAAGCATCGTTACACGTTCACTAGGAAGATGTTGAATAATTGCTTCTACTTGGTCAATAAAACCCATATTTAGCATTTCATCTGCTTCATCAATAACCAAATAACGAATTTTCTCTAATGCAAGCGTTTCTTTTTCTATATGATCAAGCACTCGCCCAGGCGTACCTACAACAATATGTGTTTTTTGCTTTAATTCTACTTTTTGCTTGGCAAACGGTGATTTTCCGTAAACAGCTGCTGCTTTAATTCGCTTAAAACGGCCGATATTGGTAATATCTTCTTTTACCTGTGCAGCCAGCTCTCGTGTAGGTGTTAACACTAAGGCTTGGGGCTTATTTTCTTCCCAATTAACTAATTCACACAGTGGAATGCCAAAGGAAGCCGTTTTTCCACTTCCTGTTTGAGACTTCACGACAACATCTCTTTCTTCTAGCGCGATGGGAAGCACCTTGCTTTGTACTTCCGTAGGATGATTGTATTGCAGACTAGAAAGCGCCTTAGCTACCTTGTCACTAAGACCATATTGACTAAAACTTCTTTGATTCATTTTGTACCCTCATTTATTTTAAATTAGTGATTATCTTTATCATGACCTGATGCACTATGTTTCATTATACTTTAATTCTTCTATACGCGCTCAAGATTTAATATAGCATTGATTTGTCAAACAAAAGAGAAAAGCCGCTCTCTTATTAATAAGAAAACGGCTTTGGTATGAGCGATGAGGGATTCGAACCCCCGACCCCATCCCTGTCAAGGATGTATTCTCCCACTGAACTAATCGCTCGTGATATGTATTGACTATATTATAGAAAGAGTTATCCAATTTTGTCAACTATTTTTCCACAGTTCCCAAGTTGGAAGAACCGTCTTTACTTTTGATAAAATAAAAATATGCTATAAAGGAGCGTGACGGGATGAAAGCGCATGTTGAATTTTATTTTGATTTTCTCTGTCCACTATGTTTTCTAGCCACTAAGCCTTTAAGAGAAGTCAGTAAAGAACAAAAAGCTGAGATTGAATGGAAACCTTTTGAACTTTGTCCTGAGCCAGCTCAACAGATGGAGCAAGTAGAAGATTTTTTAGAGAGACCTTGGAATCGATAGCTCCCTTAGCACAGCAGCTACACGTAGAAATGAAGATGCCGGACATGCCTGCAGTCCCGCAGTCCCGCGCACTCATTTAGTGCGTGAAGGCTTTCATTTTGCTAAAAAACATGGTCAAGAAAGTGCTTATGTAGATGCTGTTTTTAAAGCTTATTGGGAAGATGAAAAAGACATTAGCCAGATTGAAGTCTTAGCAGAAATCGCTGATTCTTTGCATTTAGATAAAGAAATATTTACACGTATCTTAAAAGACCGGACGTTCGAACAAGTTCATAAAGATAGCTTAGTTCATGCGTATGAAGATGCTCATGTCACGAAAGTACCAACTTTAAAAATTGGCATCCGCATACTGCAACGGTTTGCTTCCAAAGAAACAGTCGAAAAAGCGCTGTTGCATGAACATTCTGCTAAGCTTGAAGACAGAGAGAAATGATTTACTAAGAGGTGCATTGGATGAATATTAATTATTATTTTAGTCGTTTTTTAGCTAAGAAACCGGATAGCCCAACGTATGAAAACTTAGCTGCTTTACAGAACAAGCACATGCTTCATGTTCCTTTTGAGAACTTAGACGTTTTGTCTCAAACCCCTATTATCATTGATTTAGAACGGATTTTTCAAAAAGTAATTGTAAATTTGCGCGGAGGATTTTGCTATGAATTAAACGGCCTATTTGGCTGGCTGTTAAAAGAAAGCGGATATGAAGTCTCTTACGTTTCAGCTACCGTCAAAAAACCCGACGGAACGTGGACAATTGAAGGGAGTCACGCTACAAACCTCGTGACGATTGAAAATCAGTCTTATATCGTGGACGTTGGATTTGGAGATTCTGTTCGCAAACCAATACCTCTAAGTGGCGAAGTAGTGAAAGATGTAAGCGGCTCTTATCGTATGACAAGCGTTGCTGAGCATATGTATGATCTGCAGCGATGGGAAGATGATGTATGGAAAACACTCTACCGTGTGTCTACGCTTCCTAAGAAACTGACTGACTTTACTCCTATGTGTGAGTTCAATCAAACGTCAGCTGATTCTCCGTTTGTACACAATCGTCTTGTTACTATCGCAACACCTACAGGGCGCATTACCCTCTCTGGTGAAACGCTAACTGTAACAGATGGCGGAAAAAAGACGAAAAGGAACGTTTCAGAAGAAGAAATACCTGATATTTTACAAAATCATTTTTATATTATTAAAGGATTTTATTAATATGTCCTTACACAAAAAAACCGGCCTCTTATGGGGCCGGTTTTTTTATAGGGGTAATCATCCTGTTTTCTACAGGAGACTTTAAAATAATTGAGGTATTCACATTTCCATAAGGAATCAGTTCATCCACGAGCATTCTAAGTCCATCCATTCCAGACACGGCTGCTTTGATAAAGTAAGAAACCGGCCCCGTTACGCGATGACATTCAAGCACGTCTTCATTTTGCTCAATAAAGTCTTCAAATTCCTCTGGCTTTCTTTTTAATTCGCTTACTTGAATAAACAGCTGTGTATCTCTTCCTAAAGCTTTCGGAGACACCGTAGCGCTGAAACGCTGGATCACTCCTCGTTCCTGAAGACGCTGCAGTCTTTCTGATACGCTTGGACGGCTAAGAGCCAGCTTTTTTGATAAATCACTAATCGTCATACGTCCGTCTCTTTGCAAAATAGACAATAGTTGTGCATCGATTTGATCCATCCAAACCTTTCCTTTCAAAATGAATATAATAAATAAAATCTTTATTCAAGTTGATAACAGAACAAGTATTATTTCCTTCATTTATACATGTGTTTTCTTTATTTAATATCCTATCATTAAAGTAGATAATTGAAAATGAAAATTCCGAAAAAACAAACAAAGGGGTTTATTTATGCAAAAAGTTTTATGGATTATTCTTGGATGTACGATTGCAAGTATTGGTGTTCTTATCTTGCGGCACTCTCACGTAGTGACGGGGGGAACAGCTGGTCTGTCTCTCAGCTTGTCATATGCCCTTCCCTTGTCTTTTGCGGTGATCTTTTTTCTCATTAATATTCCTTTTTATCTCTTTTCCTTCTTTCAAATGGGATGGAAATTTACCGCCACAACTATAGGATCAGTGTCTTTGCTATCGCTTCTCACTTCACTCGATCACTTGCTTCCTGCTTTTACACTTCCTAGCCTGATGGGTGCTGTTACCGGCGGACTAATTGCCGGCCTTGGCTTATCCCTTTTATTTATGAACGGAGCTTCTCTCGGCGGTGCTAATATTCTAGCATTATTCGCACAGCGAAAATTCGGCTGGGATCCTGGAAAAGTAAATTTTTCATTTGATTTTCTTGTCGTGCTGTCGAGCATGTATTCAATTGGACTTTCAAAAGGAATTTTCTCTGTTATATCCATTGCGATTACAGGTTTTGTCATCAGCTACTTCAAGCAAAAAATTGCTTTACACAATCAACCGACATCCGCTTCTGCCACACAGCCTTTAGATAATGCGCTTTCTAAATAAAAACCACGATTTAGCAGTGGCTAAATCGTGGTTTTTATTTACATTTTTTCTACTTTTATAAAATCAAATTGGGCTTCATACCCTTCTCCTTGAGGACTACAAGCATAAATACCGACTTGAACAGGTTCTTTGGTTGAGTTCAATAAGTGAGCGAGTCGGAGCTGAGTCCAGGAATCTCCATCACTTGAATAACAAACGGTGTAATCATCGTTTTTGCGCTGAATTTTAAAATAAAGCGCTGATTTGTTTTGAGTAAAATTTTGGCTGGACCAATCTGAGAAGCCTTGGTTGGTTACGACTGCTCCTAATTGGTTAGGACCATCGGGATTGTATTCAACTGACGTTTTGATCCACGTATCTTTTGATACACGAATCATGAGCCCTGCTTGATCGTAGCGATTAACTGGATATGTATGCACCTTTGTCATGATTTCAAAGTCGCCTTCTACTTCACGGTAAAGAAAGTGTCCATTGTCCGCTTCAAAGCCATAATGAGTACGCTGCCAAAAATCCGTTTTAGCGTCTGTTTTAATCACTAATCGATTCGTTTCTGTATCAATTTGAAATTGAGCTGGTGGACAATACCAAGAAACGTCTGAATCTAATTTTCCTTCTGAAAAGTTTGTGAAAAATACTAGTTGATTACTCACTCTCTGTCATTCCCTTCTTAGAAGCTATTATTCTTCTATTTCTATTTTGCCATAATTTAACGAATAAATAAAATATTTTGATTATTTTTCTTATAAATTCTTTTCTTTCATAAAAAAATAAGACTCTTTTACATAGAGTAAAAGAGTCTTATTTTTAAATTAATGCATTTAGAATAAGTGCCCCTGCAAAAGCAATAAAGGATAGAAGCGTTTCCAGAACGGTCCATGTTTTGAACGTTTCTTTCACTGTTAATCCTAAATACTCTTTCACCATCCAGAAGCCAGCATCATTAACGTGAGAGAACATTAGTGAACCCGCACCCGTAACGATAACAAGCAGTTCTAAGTTAACACCGGACATATGCTCAATGATTGGTGAGACAATACCAGCGGCTGTTGTTAATGCCACTGTCGCTGAACCTGTAGCAATACGGATTAATCCAGCAATTAAAAATGCAAGTACAAGTGGTGATAGAGATAGATGTTCAGACATTTGACCAATCGTGGTACCTACTCCGCTATCGATTAATACTTGTTTGAAGCCGCCCCCTGCACCAATAATTAAGACAATAGATCCTACAGGAAGCAAACATTCTTCCGTTAGTTTTTTAATCACATCTTTTGTCATACCTTGACGTTTTCCAAGCAAGTAAAACGCTGCAAAACAAGCAATTAAAAGTGCAATTAATGGACTTCCTATTAATTCTACAAACTTCACTACGCCGCTTGGCAATCCGTTAATAACAGGTGCTATAGCTGCTAAGACCATTAATAGAACGGGCAGTAAAATGACGAAGAATGAAACGCCTGTACCAGGAAGATCTTTTGATGTTGTCGTAATACGAATTAAATCTGGCTCTCCTTCTGGAATCACTCGTTTGTGAACCCATTTTGCAAAAACTGGTCCAGCGATAACTGCAGCTGGAATTGAAATGATTAATGCATATAAAAGCACTTTCCCCGTATTTGCTCCGTAAATACTAATAGCTGCCATCGCTCCTGGATGAGGAGGAACGAGACCGTGAACAATTGATAATCCCGCAATAACCGGCAGAGCAATCAATAATATATTTTGTTTTGTTGTTTTATGAATGGAAATAACTAAAGGCAGTAGAATTAAAATTCCTACTTCGAAGAAAACAGGAATACCAATAATGAAACCTGCTACTAGCATCGCCCATGGCAGTCTTTTCACACCGAATATTCTTACGAAATAATCCGCTACCTGCATGCCGGCACCTGAATCGGCCATCAGCTTACCTAAAATTGTTCCCAGCGCTAAAATTCCTACTAAGTGGCCTAAAACACCGCCCACTCCCGTTTCGTAAGCGCCAACAATTTTATCCATTGATAACCCAGAAGCAATTGCCAAAAACAAACTCGCAACCGTTAAACTAATAAACGCATGCCATTTAAAAACTGAAACACCTACAATAACAATAACAATTGCGGCAACTGTAATAGCTAATAAGTATGCATCCATCTTGCTTTCCACCTTCCCTTTAAGTAAACGCTTTCTCTATGCAGCAAAAAAGCTCTACATCCTGTGAATTTTTTAAAAAATAAGTTTCAATTATCGAAATCGTTTACATTAGTTAATTTAGAAAACGATTTCATTTTTTTATTACTTAAATTATATGAAAAAAAAATTCTTAAATCAATAAAAAAACTCAAAAAAATTTTATCAATTTTCTTCCATACAGTTTTAACACATAAAAAAATCCAATCATGTTAATGATTGGATTCATCTTATTTATTTGGTGATGGTTGGATCAGCCGTTTGACTGTCGATAATCGGTTTTTCGCTTGTTTTTAACGTTATTTCTTCATATTCCCCCGGCGCTAATACACTTTTATCTCCTCTCATGAGATACGTGTAAGCGATGATAGAAATGAATAGACCAAACGTCCAGGCATTATCCCACAAAAAGCGCAGTCCAGGAATTAGTAAACCTAAAACGGGTATGGCTACGCCAATTACTAATGCATAAATACCGTTTTTATTAAAACCTGTTGAATAACTATAGCGACCGTTTACCTCGTATAGATCCTTTAATGCCATCTGTCTCCTTCTTACAAGCCAGTAGTCAGCAATGGCGATGCCGTCTATAGGACCAAGCAGCGCTCCATATGTGCCAAGCCAGCCGAAAATATAGTTCCCGAAATTAGACATGATGTACCATGGCTGAAGCAAAATAGCAAAGATACCGGTAACCAGGGCCCCCATGGCAAACGTTATTTTCTTTGGATTCAGATTCTCAATTGCACGGGCCGGCGCCACAATATTTGCTCCCACATTAATCGTTAAAGAAGAAAGGACGATAACGATTGTTCCTAAGAAAATAATAAACGGAGGGAATTTAGCTACTAACGCCACTGGATCCCAAATAGCTTCTCCGAATATAACGATTGTTGCCGAGGTAACAGCAATTCCAATAAATGAAAAAATACTCATCGTCAACGGCAAAGAGAAGGTTTGCGCAACCATTTGGGATTTCTGACTTCTAGCATATCGACAAAAATCCGGAATGTTCAAAGCGAGCGTCGCCCAAAATGCAATGACTCCGGTTAAAGCAGGGAAAAATACAGCTAGAAATTCTCCGGTGGATGTAAATTTAGAAGGCGTAGATAAAATGGGGCCCCACCCTCCTGAGTTTGTATAAGCCCATATAAAAAGAATAATAGCTGAAATACCAATAACCGGAGCAGCAATCGCTCCTAATACTTTAATTGCTTGCGGTCCTTTATATGCCACTCCTACATTTAAAAGCCAAAAGAGAGCAAATACAATGGCTGTATGACCAGCTAAACCATTCCAAGATGAAAACGAAGCGCTTAGCAGTGTATCAATTGCTTCCGTTCCAATCCATGTATTAATTCCAAACCACCCAGCAGCCACAATGGCCCTAGCCAGTGCTGGGATATGTGCTCCTTTATCTCCAAACCACAGGCGGGCAAATACTGGATAAGGAATGCCAAACTTGGTTCCAGCGTGAGAATTAAGCAAAATAGGAATAAGAACAATTACATTTCCTAAAAAGATTGTCCCAATTGCTTGCCACCAGTTCATTCCAAGCGTCATCATTCCGCTTGCCATTGTGTAAGCTGGAATACACAGACACATCCCAATCCAAAGCGTGGCAAAGTTAACTCCTTTCCAAGAATGTTCTTTCATCGTAGTAGGACGTAAATCTTCATTCCAAAGATCGCTGCCGCTCAGCTGATTGTGCGTCTCATCTGTGAGTGTCACAATTCCATCTTGCTCGATTTGTGTTTTCATCCATAAAACCCCTTTTCATAAAATAAGTTCATTTCAAAAAACAAATTTTATTTGAATTTTCTGAAATATAAAGGCGTTTGTGACGATTCCTTCTAGTATGTGATAAATACTAACGTTATCCCTTATTATATTTAATGCGAAACAGGGATACACTGGACAAATTGTAACATTATTTGAGGGAACTTTTATATATTGTGTAGTGTTAACTCTTTTGGTTGTTAGATAACCTAACACACAAAAAGATCATCGCCTGAAAGCTTCAAGCGATGATCTTTGAACTTAATGTACGTATTTTTTTTGAAAAGCCGTAATGCTTTCGTATTCTTCTTTAAATAAGCGAGCCAAACGAATATAGATAGCCGTTAACTCTTTATATACTTCACTGTTTTCTTTGATTGGATAATGATGATTAGTCGCTCCAACCATATCGGAAACAACGTTTAATGAGTCGACTTCGCCAAGGCTATATAAGCCAAGGATAACTGCTCCTAAACATGAACTTTCAAAACTTTCCGGCACGGATACTTCCTGGTTAAAGATATCTGCCATCATTTGACGCCAAAGTGCAGAACGTGCAAATCCGCCTGTTGCCTGAATTTTTGTAGGCTCTCCAATTAACTCTTCTAGTGCCAATAACACCGTATATAAGTTAAAAATAACGCCTTCTAGTACGGCACGAATCATATGTTCTTTTTTATGATGCAAACCTAGGCCAAAAAATGAGCCTTTAGCATTTGCATCCCAAAGCGGCGCACGCTCTCCTGAAAGGTATGGATGAAACAATAAGCCGTCTGCTCCCGGTTTCACTAAAGCCGCAATATCCGTTAATACTTCATACGGATCTTTTCCAAGACGTTTAGCTGTTTCCACTTCCGACGCTCCAAACTGATCGCGAGCCCATCTGAAAATCATGCCTCCGTTATTTACAGGTCCGCCAATTACCCAGTGGTCTTCTGTCAACGCATAACAGAAAATACGACCTTTAGGATCCACTACTGGCTTGTCAGTGACTGCTCGAATCGCTCCGCTTGTCCCGATTGTCACCGCAACAACGCCTGGTTCAATTGCATTTACGCCTAAGTTTGATAATACACCGTCACTTGCACCTACAATAAAGGGCGTATCCGGAAGTAAATGCATCTCAACTGCAAGCTCTGGGTTTAACCCTTTTAACTGATGCATGGTTGAAACAGGAGTAGATAACTGATCGGTTGTAACACCTGCTACTTTTAGTGCTTCTTCATCCCACGCAAGATTTTTCAGATTAAACAAACCTGTTGCTGATGCAATCGAATAGTCGATCACATATTCGTTAAACAACTTAAAGAATACATATTCTTTAATTGAAATAAACTTATGTGTTCCCTTCACTAATTCAGGCTGTTCATTAGAAAGCCATGTTAGCTTGGAAAGCGGCGACATAGGATGAATAGGCGTGCCCGTACGTAAATAAATCTCATGGCCATTGTATTCATTTTTAATTTTTTCCGTCCATTCTGCACTTCTATTATCTGCCCACGTAATACATTTTGTCAGCGGCTTTCCCTGCTGATCAACGGCAATAACACTGTGCATAGCTGAGCTGAATGAAACGCATAAAATATCCTCAGGTTTTACATCGCTTGTTTTTACAACCGTTTGAATGGTACGTACAACTGCTTGAAAAATTTCTTCAGGATCTTGCTCAGCCATCGCGGGCGTAGGCGAGTATAGTGGATACTCAATCCCATGGTTAGCAATAACTGTACCGTCTACTGAAAACAATACAGACTTTGTACTCGTTGTTCCGATATCTACACCTATTGCATATTTTTTGCTCATGCTGCTGTCCCCCTACTTTACTTATTTACAACACCGTGACCGCCGAATTCATTTCGAAGTGCTGCTACAACTTTTCCTGTAAATGTATCTTCCTCTAATGAACGATAGCGCATCATTAGCGATAAAGCAATAACAGGAGTTGCCGTTTGAAGATCAAGGGCAGTCTCTACCGTCCATTTCCCTTCACCAGAAGACTGCATGACTCCTTTAATACTATCTAGTTTAGGATCTTTTGAAAATGCATTTTCCGTTAGTTCCATTAACCAAGAGCGAACAACAGATCCGTTATTCCAAACGCGCGCTACGGCTTCATAGTCGAAATCAAACTGACTTTTTTCCAGAACTTCAAATCCTTCAGCAATGGATTGCATCATTCCATATTCTACACCATTATGAACCATTTTTAAAAAGTGACCGCTTCCGCTTTTACCTGCGTACATAAATCCATTTTCTACGCAAATATCATTAAAAATTGGTTCAATTGTACGGAATGCTTCTGCATCTCCGCCGATCATTGTACACGCTCCGTTTCTTGCGCCTTCCATTCCGCCGCTTGTCCCTACATCAAAGAAGTAAATACCTTTTTCCTGAAGATCGTTAGCACGTCGAACAGATTCTTTATAATTAGAGTTTCCTCCATCTATTACAATATCTCCTTCTGACAGAAGGTCTTTTAGTTCTGTAATAACATTTTCCGTTACTTCTCCAGCCGGAACCATAACCCATACAACTTTAGGTGAAGCCGGCAGTTCGTTGACTAACTCTTCAATAGTAAAGGCACCAGCTGCTCCTTCATTTGAAAGTCTTTCTACCGCTTCTTTATTCACATCATAAGCTACAACTTCATGATGGTTGTCCATTAAATTTAATGATAAATTATATCCCATTTTTCCTAAACCGATTAATCCAATTTTCATTTTACAAACTCCCTTTGAAAAAAAATTTCACATTACCTCCATTATACGAATTATTTTTCATTTTGCAATCGTTTACAAGAAAATTTTTTTCGTGCATATTTTTGTGCTATACTCTTTTTACTACTAAATTCGTGGAAAGGAACATCAGTTATGACGCAAAATTGCTTAGGGAAAATTCGTTCTCACTATGCTAGATTCAGTGAAAAAGAGAAAAAAATTGCAAATTATATTTTAGAACAGCCGGAACAAATTATTCACAGTACCATTAACGAAGTAGCAGACGATTTAAATGTAGCTGATGCAACGGTCTTTCGCTTTTGTAAACGCATTGGCTTCAAGGGCTATCAAGCGATGAAAATAGCGCTGGCTGCTGAAATTATGACGCCTATTCAGCAGATTCACGAGGAAATTGCTGAAACGGACAATGAAAAAACGATCGCTGAAAAAATCTTTCGCTCCAACGTGCGAACACTTGAGAATACATTACAAATACTAGAGGGCAATGCTATTGAAAAAGCCGTCAAACTTCTGATGAAGGCTGATAAAGTTCAATTTTATGGCACGGGAGGCTCTTCAGTTGTGGCTATGGATGCTTTTCATAAATTTGTGCGAACAGGAATTAAAACGTTTGCATTTATCGATTCTCACTTCCAGCTTATGTCCGCTTCTCAATTGACGAAACAAGACGTAGCGGTAGTGATTTCTCATTCTGGAACAAATAAAGACACGATGAACATTTTAAATACAGCAAAAGCGAACGGTGCCAAAACAATCGGAATCACGGGTTTTCCTAAATCTCCATTAAGTCAAAATGTGGATGTTTCTCTTTATACAAGCTCAGAAGAAACCGAATATCGATCTGAAGCTCTCGCCTCGAGAATTGGACAGCTAAGCCTCATTGATGCTTTGTATGTTAATGTAATGATTGCGAATAAAGACACCTCTAAACACTCGCTTGAAAAAGTACGCGATGCTATTGCTGAAACTAGAATTTAATGTTTCGCCCTTATATATTCTTCAACTACAACATCAAACAGAGCATAAAATATATGCTCTGTTTAGTGCGGTTCTTCACTTAAATTTTTTAGGTTTTCATTCTCATTTAACATTTTCTAAGTTGCTACATATGATAAAGCACAACTTTTAAAAAGTAGGTGAAGTGTGTATGGATATTATCTATCGCACTGCAAAACTAGATGATTATACAGAAGTAAATAAAATATTAGGGGAATCACTAGAACTCCACGCAAATGCGCTTCCTTCTATGTTTGATAACCAAATGGCCGTTTTATCTCCGGAACAATATCAAGCTACTCTTTATTATGCAACCATCGATATTCTTGTAGCTCAATATCGAAATCAAATTATTGGAGCGTCTGTTGTTGAATTAAAATATAACCCTCCCACCACATTAGCTCCTCTTTCCTACACAGCATACATCCAATATTTTGGTGTAAAAAAAGGCTTTCAAAATTACGGGGTAGGAAAAGGTCTTTTTTCTGCTACGAAACAGTGGGCTGTACAAAAAGGAGCAAGTGACCTCCAGCTTACCGTATGGGCATTTAACGAAAAAGCACGTGCTTTTTATGAAAGTCTTGGGCTGGAAAACTTAAGCTATCTTATGACTACTTCACTAAAGCCATAAATCGTTCCATTAACGGAGGCTAGGCACGTAGGAGATACGTGCCTAGCCTCCGTTATTCAAATAAAAGAATAAATCATTTTGACGCGTTAATTTACGCAGCTTATATACATACTAAAAGAAATTTATTACGTAGCCGGATTGCCTTCTTGCAGCTGTTCTTGTTCATCACGCTGACGGTGAGCCAAACGACTTGCCGCACTAGAAGCTACGCTCGCTACCAAATCATCTAAAAAGGTATTAACTCCTTTTTCTTTTTTACAGTCCAGCTTTTCAATAATGCCTACTTTTACTTTATCTAAATAGCCAAAGGTCGTAACAGCGATACTGCCATAGGTTAAAACGGCACCTAAAGCAATCGTTTCGTCAACGCCAAACAACCCTTCGTCTTGTTCTACAATACTTTGAAGAGGTTCTGATAATTTATTTTGCTCAGCTAACTTATCAAGTTCGATTCCAACTAGAAGGGCATGCTGAATTTCTCTCTTTTGCAGTACTCTCTCTACGCTTTCAGCGCATTCCTGAATGGTTAGAGCTGGATGATAAGGAAGCTGTAAATCATACACAATTTCAGCAATATCCAAAACTGTTACGCCACGCTCTTCCAGCAAATCAAATGTTGCCTTTGCTACTTCTTTGCTTGTTGGGATTTTTTTCGCTGTCATGTCTCTCTCTCCTTTTCAAGTTGTTGTCTCTCTTTATACTAAATTCGATGAGAGGCGCTAAAAACCTTTTTTGTTCACCCGCCTGAGTTCATAAACTCGTCACATATCTCTTTAGGCGCTCATTACATTTACTTGCTATAATGAAATTATCTAATCAGGAGGTTTGTCTACTGTGGAAGAAAAACAAAGTAAATTTAGCAGAGGCTTATTATTATTTTTCATTGGCGCAACAGCCCTTTTCTTTATCGTCTTAATCGTTCTGTTTCTCATGTCTACTTTTGGAAAAAGCGAAAAAGAAGCCGTAGCTCTTCTAGCAGGGAATCACTACGCTATCGTTAAAGAAGAGAATTCATATACTCTTTATGATCAAAAAGAAAACAAGCCTATTTTGAAAGATGTAAACGGCTATTTCGGTGCTCGCAATATCCGAAGTTATGTAAAAAATGACACAGAATTGGTTTCAATTGATGAAAAAGAAGAAGAATATACGAAAAAGCCGCTAGAAAAAGCCACTCAAGCAGAAAAAGATATGTTTAAAAAGATGAAGAAATTAGATTAAATTAGATTAACGAAAAGAGGCTTGGAAAAAGTAATGTAGCCGAAGTAAAAAACGAATCATTAATCAAACTGTTTGATTAATGATTCGTTTTTTTGTTAAAGTAGACGCAGATTTTATCTCTTTCGTTCCTTCTAGCAGTTGATTGGAGAGCAAGGCGAAGACTCCTGCGGAAACAGCGGAACAGGTGAGACCCCGCAGGAGCGCAAGCGACGAGGAGGCTCACGGGCGCCCGCGGAAAGCGGAGTCTTGCACGGAAACCAACTGCGGTCGAGCAAGCTGTCCAGATTCTATATCCAGATTGTTCGTGTTTGGATGAAATTCATTTCGTTATGTCCCAGCCTCTTTTTTAGCAACGTATGCCTCTTTCTCGTCATTCGCTAAAAAATTCGTTACAATAAAATAAAGAACGGTTGTTAGAAAATGTGTTACAATAAAGGTAACGCTTTCATTCAAATGCATAGGAGTCGATTATTCATGTCAGAAAGTAAGCGGAAGTTAGAAGAAATTTCTTTTTATAGTGACGCACTGCAAGAAAATGTCACGTTACTAGTCTATTTGCCGTCAAACTATTCTACGCTCTATAAGTATTCTCTACTTATCGCCCAAGACGGAAAAGATTATGTTATGTACGGACGTACACCCCGTTTAATCGATGATTTAATGAACGAGTCAGAAATCGATCGTACTATTTTTGTTGGAATTCCATATAAAAGCGTAGAAGACAGACGTGATAAGTATCATCCAGAAGGAAAGCAAGTAGATGCTTATATTCGCTTTTTAGCACATGAGCTTGTGCCATTTTTGGATAAAACATATCCTACATATCAAATGGGAAAATCGCGTGTTCTAATTGGTGATTCGCTTGCTGCTACAGTTTCACTGCTGACGGCCATTGCGTATCCACACACGTTCGGGAAAGTAATTATGCATTCTCCTTTCGTGAACGATGCCGTATTACAAACGGTCAACTCATTTGCTTCTCCTTCACTTCTTGATTTGTATCATGTTATTGGAACGGAAGAAACGGATGTCAAAACCACACAAGATGGTATATTGAACTTTATTGAGCCTAACCGCCTGTTGCATGAACAAATGAAGCAGCGTGGATATTCCGTTTTCTACGAAGAATTTAATGGAAATCATACGTGGAAATACTGGCAAAAAGACGTAAAGCGTTCGCTTCAATACATGTTGAAGTAGAAAGATATCATATTTTTTGAAAATTTGTTATAATAAGCTCGCTTTATACATATTTTATGATCTTACTTTGGAGGGATTTTTTATGAAATTTGGCGTTGTACTTTTTCCATCTAAAAAATTGCAAGATGTAGCGAATTCTTATCGAAAACGCTATGATTCTCACTATTCATTAATTCCGCCTCATCTTACATTAAAAGAAGTCTTTGAAGCTACAGAAGACCAAATTGATGAAATTGCGGCTAACTTGCGTAAAATTGCCGAAGAAACAAATCCATTTACATTAAATGTAACGAAAGTAAGCTCATTTTCACCAGCCAATAACGTTATTTACTTAAAAGTGGAACAAAAGCCAGAACTGACGTCACTTTACAATAAACTTCATGAAGGCAATCTCGAACAGCCAACCGAGTATTCATTTATTCCACATATCACAATTGGCCAACGACTTTCAGATGATGAGCACTTAGATGTGTATAGCCAGTTGAAACTTGTAGATGTCGCTCATGAAGAAACAGTGGATCGCTTTCATTTAATGTACCAGCTTGAAAATGAAACGTGGACTGTGTTTGAAACATTTCGTCTTGGAAAGGGATAAGATACGTGAACATCAAAGTACTAACGAACAAACAAGACCCTTCTGATGCTTACTTCGTACGTCAAAAAGTATTTATAGAAGAACAGCAGGTTGATGTGGAGCAAGAAATCGATGAATACGATTCTGAAGCCCTGCATTTAGTTGTATACAAAGGAACTGCACCAATTGGTGCAGGACGCTTCCGTATGGTAGAGGACTATGGAAAAGCCGAACGAATCTGCGTTCTTTCTTCTTATCGAAAAGACGGTGTAGGAAAGCTTTTGATGGATAAGTTAGAAGAGCTCGCAGCGGAGCATGAGATTGAAAAGATTAAGCTGCATGCTCAAACGCATGCGGAAGGATTTTATAAAAAGCTAGGCTACGTAACGGTTTCGGGTGAGTTTATGGATGCTGGAATTCCACATGTAGAGATGGTAAAGAAACTAAGTAAAAAACACTAGGAATTGAACCTGGTGTTTTTGCTTTTTTAAAGGATAAGAACCTTTGCTTTGCTTATACTAATACCTAATCATGTGAATTAGGTGAAAATATGGATGAACTTATCGGAATTGCACTAGAACTTTTTATCGGATTTATCTGCTTGTTTATTTTAACTAAATTTTTAGGCAGAGCGACAATCACTCAGCTTACCACTTTTGATTTTATCTCTGCTCTTGTATTAGGAGAGTTAGTAGGAAATGCGTTATATGACTCAGAAGTAGGAATAGGCAAAATTTTATTTGCTGTTATCTTTTGGGGAGCGCTTATTTATGTCACCGAAGTTATTACTCAAAAAAATATTCGCCTGCGCTTGTTTTTAGAAGGACGGCCATCTATTATTATTCGAAAAGGGAAAATTTCGTACAAAGAACTTAGTAAAAATCGATTAGATATCGATCAGCTTCTTCATATGCTTCGTTCAAAAGACATATTTTCCATTCGTGAAGTTGAATATGCGATTTTAGAAACAGATGGATCACTAAGCGTATTGCCAAAATCTGATTATGCTAAGCCAACAAGAAGTGATCTGCAGCTGCCTCCTTCTGAACCTGTTTTATCTATCGCCTTCGTCAGTGATGGACGTTTGCTTTTGAAAAACTTGATTCAGTCAGGCTTTGATGAAGACTGGCTAAAGACACAGTTGAAAAAACAGGGATTTACCGATTATAAACAGGTGCTTTATGCTGAATGGCAGCAGGGCAGTACACTTTTTATTGAATCTTACTAAGGTGTTTTTTACTTATTCATTACTTTGTGAAAAAATCGTGAGCGCATTCAGTCTGTTGCGTTCACGATTTTTTCTATTATACCCGTGTATTAATCACTAGGCCCTTATTTGTTAGCTTGCTGTATACACGCTCCGCTGCTTGAAGCTTTCTCCGCTTTTGTAATGAATTTGGCGTCAATTCCAATGAGTGAGAACGCGATTCAAACTCTTCGTCAAAGCTTTTTTTCTCGATGGGCCAAATACGATTTGAAAAAGAATCATTATTTTTTTGAAGGCGATTTGCATATTGAATAGACTGATAAGGTGTGACAGGCAGTATATATCCCATATGAACCCTCCTCTTTTTCAAGATACCTCCTACTCCCAGACCTCAGTATTTTTCTCAAGAAGTATCAACATTGAAACAGCTCACTTAAACCCTCTTCTAGACTCGTTCAGAACAGATAGCACTTTGTATCTATATCGCCTTTTTTTGAACATATGTGACCTCTTACTCAATATATACCCTTTTTTACATCCTATCCCTCCAAAAATATCCGTGCTCTTTTTAAAAAAAGATGATTTTGATATGATAGACTTTGATTATGGAATAAAAACTGTGCGTATATACACATCTATATCGATGTAGAACGAGAGCGGCTTCTTGCTTTAACTCCCTCTTATTTACTATTGATTGTTCATGTTTTACAAAGGAGGCCATGTTTTTTGCAACGTGCACTTTATCAAAATCAGATACTTAATCTTGCTATAACGGCTAGAGACCGATTTCAATATTTATATGAAGCTAGTCTCCGAGGAGAAATAATATGTGCTCACTGCGGAGAACCAGTTAAGTTATATCTGGGGATTGAACATTCTCCTTACTTTTATCATGCTCAAGTTCCCCATGAAAGAGAAGAGTGTTCAAACACACTATCAGAAACAACAGCTGTACAACAGATAAAAGAAACTCCGGCTGAATACAGAGAAACCAATGGATTTCGTATTCCTAAAGGACGAGCTATTGGTGAGAAAAATTCAACTGTAAAAGAGAAAGCGACATGGAGGGCTTCCGCACCTTTTTCAAGTGTTCCTGCTTTTCGCTCAAAACCACCTGTTCCTAAACACTCTGACTCTCCTTATTTAAATGAATTTAAAGAGAGCGGTATTGAATTAGATTCGAACCAATGGAAAGCTGTTACACATTCAGAAGGACCTCTCCTTATTCTAGCCGGTGCAGGAAGCGGAAAAACGCGTGTGTTAACAGCTCGCACCGCATATATGATACAAGAAAAAAAAATTGATCCAAAATCCATTATGCTAGTGACTTTCACGGCTAAATCAGCTAAAGAAATGAAAGAACGATTAGCTACATATCCAAAGATGTCCAGCTTCCATCTTCGTCAAATGCTAGTTGGGACTTTTCACAGCATTTTCTTGCGTATGATTGTTCATCACAATCCTCAAGCGTGGCAAATGGATCGCCTGCTGAAATGGGATTGGCAAAAAGAACAGATCGTGAAAGAAGCAGCAAGAGAGCTCCACGTGGATGAAAAAGAATTTCCGTTTGATCAGGCACTTCAGCAAATCGGCTATTGGAAAAACACGCTTGTTGGAGTGAAAGATGTGCGCCCAAAAGACAAGTGGGAACAAGATGTTCACTTTTTATATCGTCGCTATGAAGAAGTAAAAAAGCAAAAACAGCTATTCGATTTTGATGACATGCTGTATGGATGTTATGAAATGCTAAAACAAAATCCCGATTTACTAACTCGTTATCAAAAAAGGTTTCGCTATTTTTTAATTGACGAATTTCAAGATATCAATAAAGTTCAATATAAAATTATGAAAATGCTAAGTGAAGACTCTAAAAACTTGTGTGTCGTAGGAGACGATGATCAATCAATTTACGCTTTCCGCGGAAGCGACCCTTCGTTCATTTTAAATTTTGAAAAAGATTTTGCTCATACAACTGTTATTACGTTAAACCAAAATTATCGTTCAGCTCACGCCATCGTTTCTTCCGCTAATAAAGTGATTGCACGAAATACAGCGCGCCGACAAAAAGAAATGGCTGCCCAGTTTGATAATGAGTTGCGACCTACCTTCTTCTTTCCATATGACGAAGAAGAAGAAGCAACAATGATTGTAACGGATATGAAAGAAAAGATTAAGCAAGGCGCTTCTCCAACTGACTTCGCGGTCTTGTACCGAACTCACGCTTCTTCACGCGCCATCTTTGAACGTTTATCGCAGTCCAACCTGCCGTTTTCAATCGAACAAGATGCAGATTCGTTTTATAAAAGACGAATGGTTCGAAGTTTACTTTCATTTCTACGTTTGAGCGTGAATCCAAATGATGCAAGTTCGCTGCAAGATTTAGTGAACGCGCTCTTTTTAAAGAAAACAGCAGTCAATGACTTAAAAGCAGCAAGTATTCTTCATGACGGTACATTTATTGATGCGCTTGAATATCTTCAAGATTTAAAACCGTTTCAGCAAAAAAAGCTCAAGAAAGTAATTCCTTTATTCAAGTCGCTAAAATCAATGTCTCCTTCTTTGGCACTTGAGACGATTTCTAAAGATATGGGATTCGATGATTTTGTTAAAAAACGCGGAAATGAAGGAAATATGATGGAAAAAGGTTCGGATGACGTGCGGGATTTAAAAGTTGTAGCACGTAAATTCAAAACCGTACCTGAACTCTTAGAGCATGTGGATCATATGATTGCCATGAACACAGAGATGAAAGCTTTAAGCAAGCAATTTAATGAAAGTATTCAGCTAACCACCATTCACCGAGCAAAGGGTCTTGAATATAAGCATGTATACGTACTGAGCAGCGTAGACGGAGGATTGCCTCATGATTATGCACTTGAAGCTTATCGAGGCGGAGATGATGTGCCGCTTCAAGAAGAACGGCGCCTTTTATATGTAGCCATGACGCGTGCACAAAATTCACTTTACTTATCCGTTCCGCAAACTAGAAGAGGTAAAACTGCTTATCCTTCAAGATTCCTGAAGTCGTTTATAAAAAAAGTATAAAGGAAAAAGAGGCTGGGACAAAAGTATTTTAGTTAAATTGAAGTACGAACTGTTAATCAGAATTATTGATTAACAGTTCGTATTTTTTATTGTCATGTGAATGTAGGTTTAATATGTTTAGTTGCTTCTAGCTGTTGATTGGAGGGTGAGGCGAAGACTCCTGCGTGAAAAGCGGAAGGGATGAGACCCCGTAGGAGCTCATGTATCCAATCTGCTCGTCTTTAGATTGGATTGATTTCGTTACGTCTTAACCTCTATTATTAACCAAATATTCCACTAAGAGGTAGCTATTCATAAGTAGATGCGTTACACTACGTTATGTACTATATTACTATATTTTAGGAGGTTCCATTATTGAACGCCAAGCTTATTCATGAAAATGAAAAGATTTTTTTCATTCTGTGTATGGTTATTAGCTTATTAACCTATTTCTTTTTAATTATTTCACTAATTGGTATTATCTACCTTGTAATCGGTTTTTTAATTACATTTATGCTCCATGGTTTCTCTATTGCTCAAATTCGCAATAATGGGGTTAGATTGACAGAGAAGCAGTTCCCCCACACTTATCATCAGGCAAAACATTTATCTTCAGAGCTGAATTTAGAGCTGCCCGATATTTATATTATTCAATCAGGCGGCTTGTTAAACGCGTTTGCTACACGCTTTTTTGGACGTCACTTTGTCGTTTTATACTCGGACATTGTTGAAATGATTGAAGATAATCAAGAAAAAGAACTTTCTTTTATTATTGCCCACGAATTAGTTCATATCAAACGTAAGCATACACTCTACCACTCACTTATTCTACCTGCTCTTTGGGTTCCTTTTTTAGGAAAAGCTTACTCTAGGGCCTGTGAATATACATGTGATCGCATAGCTTCCGTTGCGATTGGTGATGCAAAAGCTGCCACTCAAGCACTCACTATACTTGCGGTTGGTCATTGTCTAAATAAAAAAGTAAATCAGGAAGAATTTGTTCATACGCACTCACAGGAAAAAGGTTTTTTATGTGGTTGAATCAAGCTACTTCAACTCACCCTCCTATCGCTCATCGTATTAAAGAAATTAATTACTTAGCACAGCATCCGGAACTGTTTGATCTTGATTCTAACGCATTTCAAACAAATGAAATTGCATAAATGGAAAAAAGCCCTGACGTGTCAGGGCTTTATATAAAACATTAAATTATTTTTTCTCATTTAGCATTTTAGCGATGGTCGCAAAATCAATGGATTGATTATTGTTTGCAATCGCCTTAACAATTTGTTCTTCTTTTTGTTTTGAAATTGGCTTATTCGCAATTTGTGCTACTCGCTTCACAATATTACGCACCGTTTGCTCATCTTTAAAATTAGCATTTTGTACAGAATTCGCAAGTTCAAAGATATCCTTCATATTAACGCCTGTTTTCTTTTCTATATTTTTAAACATATTATTATCCATTTTGCATGACCTCCTTTATTTATACTTCATCGTATGCACCATGTGCCTAGATGGTGCCCTTTACATTTAATAAAAAAATAAAGTACGAGTGAAACTTCACCCGCACTTTTCGGTGCCTTATTCATAGAAGGGATTAATTGTAAAAACAAACACAACCAACAATAATTAATAGAATGAATAATACAACGATTAACGCAAAACCACCGCCGTAGCCACCACCGTAACCACAACCACCGTAGCCAAATCCGCAGCCCATAATATTACACCCCCTCTGTTTTACTCTCTATACTGTATGTTTAATCAAATGATTTTGTATGGGCTTTTCAACTGTGTACATTAAATTTCATTGTCCAAACGGATCTTCAGCATCTTGCTCATCAAGTCTTTTTACATTTTGCTGCAGTTTCCTCTCATGCTGTTCCATCTGCTTTTCTGCTTTTTCTACTTCGTTCATTCTCTTTCGATGTTCTCCCATCATATGCTGTTCAAAAAAACGTTCAAATTCATCGAAAAAATCCGGCATATCTACACCTCTCTTTACTCCATGTAAAAAAAGCATTGTTCGAGGAACAATGCTTCTATTGCTTATCGCTTTGGTAACTTTGAACCACAGCCGCAACCACCTTGTTTTGGAGAAGGGTACTGGACTGGCTTAGGAGTAGACTGACCTTCCTTCACTGATTGTTTTGTAATGGGTTGTGGATGATAAGGCAGTGGCTGAGGATATTGATTAGGATTATAATGATAATACATCATGTTTCCCTCCTTTTCACAGCATCCTATCTATAACATTATATTCAGGACTAAAGAAAGACGTTCTCTCTTATTTGTCCATTTTACGCTGCATGGACAAAAATAAATCGGTGCTGCTTTTGGGTTTCCTTGCTCTTGGTGCTTCCACCCTTTCTTGCTCTGTTACTTCTCCCAGCCTGCTCTGTAGCTCCTGAATCGTTTCTGATGCACGATCATCATACTGTACAATTGACTGTTCATTTTTTGATTTTTGTTCATTGACACATGCCTTAAGCCAATCTATTTTTTCTTGCAGCTTTCTTTTTTCTTGTTCATGCTTTTCTTTTAATTCAGCTAACTCTTCTTTCATATCTTCATACTCAAATTCTTGATGCTTGAACTTTTGATATTCTTCCTTATAAAAAGCCAGCTCTGACTTTAATGAAGAGATATTTTGTTTCACTTTTTCCTCACTCATGCTGCTCACTCCTTCATTATAAACAATGTACAAACCTCTGAAAATCAATTAAAGATGAATAACACTTTTTACTAACATGAATATGCTGTAATTGAGTTTATTATTTCCTTCATTTTTTATGCTCGCTTCATCCAGAAATTATTGCTATAAATTCCGCTTTTACTAAGGAACATAAAAGCAAGTCATTCATACACTATAGTAGTCCGATACCTAGTAACGAACAGCGTAAAGGAAGGACAATTACAATTAGGAGGTTTAAAAATGGGAGAACATTTTGAAGCATTGTGTATCCGCGTACCTAAAGTGTACGATTGGGTCAGACGTCAAGTGGTTTTGCCACAAATCTTTACAAATGACGCTTCACTATTTGATGAAGAGGCGCTTGAAGATTTAGGCCATGATGTAGAAGTAGAAGTTATTTTAACTGATAGTAAAGGACACCACGTAGACGTTTCAGATGAAGAGGCGCTCGATCATGTAATTGAGCTTGTACCACAAGGTGGTCGCAAACCTAAGAAGGTCGTTTTACCAGACGGAGAAATTGTTATTCTTCATGAAGTAAAATTATCAATTAGCGGTTTTTATAAAATTAGGTTAATTAATTTAGGTGGACATCATAAATACAGCGATGTCGAATCTAGTGTTATTCCTTGGAAAATTCATCAAACATTCTATCTTTGCGCACCTGAAGGAACAGAACCTGTGGTACACCTTGATTCTTTTGAAGGAACTGATGGTTCTATTAGATTATCAGACATTCACTTACAGCAGCTAAGCTTCGATCTTGTGTTAGGTCTAAGTGTGCAAATTGAAAAAGATGTTAAGATTGAAGTAGAAGGAAGCTTCTGTTATCCTCGCCCCGAAGTTATTTCTACAAGCGGTTTCTCACCTATTGAATATCCACCTCAGTGTGAAGCTATCTTCCCTGGAAGACCTTATCGTGATTCTGATGAAAGTGACTTCGAAAGTGACTTTGAAAGTGACTTTGATTAACTGGATAACCTCAGAGGAGAATATTTCTCCTCTTTTTTCATCGTTTACAAGCTTTGTGCATACATATAAATAAAACTGCTGTGAGCAGCCCTAGTTTACAAAGCTGGTTCATAGCTCAGCAGGAAAGGAGACTACTAGATGAGTCGTAACTCCCCTTCCCCTAAAGATGATTTAACTCAATTAAAACAAAAGCTCATTCACTATAAATCGGAAATCCGGCACGTACAAAACCAATTAAAAAGCTATGAACGAGCTTTAGAACGAGAAAAAGAAAATACATCGTTTTGGAAGAAAAAACACGCTGAGACGCTTTCTACATCTGAAAAAGAAGTAGAAATTGAAGGATTAGAAAAAGAGCTGGATTTACTGAGAAATGAGCTTTCTGAACAAAAAATTATTGCAGAAGCATTTCGAGAAAAAGCCTCGAGAAAACAGCCCGTTATTGAAGAAAAGATTGTGGAAAAAGTGATTGAAAAAATTGTAGAAAAACCCGTGGAAAGGTTTGAAAAGAGTGATATCCTCTGTTTCTTTCAACATTCTATACTGCTGCCAGAACAACATGAAAGGGAGCTGATGATATTCGGCAATGCAATTATTCAAAATCAAACGAGCAGTACTTTACACTCTCCCGTGCTTTGCTTAAAAATGAAGCCTGCCGCTTCGTCTACATTAAGCGGGAAAATCGTTGATGAAAAAAGCATTGAAGCTTCTAGTATTCCATCTTCTTCTTTACACTGGTGTTACGCTCATCCAAAATGGAACGAAAAAATTCAACATGAGGGTGAGTATTGGATTAAACCTATTAAGCAGACAGTATTAAAGCCAAAAGACAAATTACTATTTGACTCTTTTCAAGTAGTTGTTCCTCTTTCCTCTGATATGCCCTCATTTATTTTAGAAGGCTTTTTCTATAGTGAAGAATGGCAAGAAGGCATTCCTTTGTTAAATAAAGTTGTGCTAAATTTCCCTTAATAACTAAAAGACATATTGATGTTCAATATGTCTTTTAACTCGTCCATTTATTTCATAAAAGATTCTACAATTCCAGCACATCCTGCAATAGCTAAGATTGTAATGATAGGAATAGCAATGTGGGGGACCGCTACATAACTAAAATAAATCCCTACCGCACACCATATGCCCGTGCACCAATAACAGCTGAGCAGCTCTCCAATCCATCTTTGCAATCCTTTTCCTTTCATTTCCAAGTATGTTATCCTATTTCCTTCTTCATCTTGATCTTCTACAATTTTGTGAAACGGTTTACGAATAAAAGTCGTAATTTTATCAAAAACGATTAGGCGAGTGAGCCGAAACGTCGCAAAGACAAATAACGTTAGGTAAATCCATGTCATCTTCATTCCTCCGTACATTCACAAGCTTATGAAAATAAAAGCTAACATGCTTTTTCACTGTTAGCTTTTAGGGTTACTTAAATTTTAATGATGGATATGGTCTGAATATCATTAAATGTTAATACTTTCTTCTCTTTATTAGGAGGGATGCTTACGTATAAACTTCCTTCTTTGAGTTCTAAAATTGTTCCTATATATTTTTGGTTTTGACATAAGATTTCACAAATAGGTTGAGACATATGAGCCGGAAAGCTGCATAGAAATTCAATTTTTTCTTTGATCGTCATAGACTGAAACATTTTATTTGGCTTTTTAGTCTCTGATTGCGGTATATTCACAGGAATAATTGAATGTTCTACAACTTTTTCCTGCTTAATTTCTTGCCTAATTTCTACATCTTTTTCCCGCTTAATTTCTTGCTTAATTCCTACATCTTTTTCCCGCTTAATTTCTTGCTTAATTCCTACATCTTTTTCCTGCTTAATTTCTTGCTTAATTCCTACATCTTTTTCCTGCTTAATTTCTTCTACTTTTTCTACCTCAGGCTCGTTAACTTCTTGAATAGAAGAAAAGCTGGGCTCTTCTTTTAACACATACTCTTTCTTTATTTCTTTATTGTCTTGCTGTTTTGAACTGAAATAATATTGCATAGAACGCTGGTTTTGCGTAGCGTTTGGCTGGATAATGTACATTAGCGGCTCGTTTTCTTCTGACTTAGATTTTGAGTTAGTCATGAAGCATACCTCCAATTGCTTGTTATCGTTCTTTTAAAAATGTATGCTTGAACACGGAAAAACTTGTTTATTTTTTTGCGGTAGCCTTTTTAACACCAAAAGCAGGGCTGTACCTTCATTTTCAAAATTTGTTAAAAAAACAATAAAAGAGGTTGAGACATAACGAAATTAATTCAATCTAAAGACGCATAAATTGGATACATGAGCTTAACCGCTTGTTACACCGCAGTTGATTTCCGTGCAAGACTTCGCTTTCCGCGGGCAGCCGATGAGCCTCCTCGTCGCTTGCGCTCCTGCGGGATCTCATCTGTTCCGCTTTTCCCGCAGGAGTCTTCGTCTTGCCATCCAATCAACTGCTAGAAAGAGCTAAACAGATGAAACTTATTTTCAAAACAACAAAAAAACGAACCACTAATCAAACATTTTGATCAGTGGTTCGTTTTTTATTTGAGCTAAAATACTTTTGTTCGAGCCTCTTCCCCTCACTCAATAAGGTAGAAACCTACACCTATCTAGATACCTTTATCTAATTTTATACTCAAGAAGCATACGCAATTCATTCACATACGAACGAGACCCCGTTACAATCAAACGATCATCAAATTCAAGCTCCGTATCGCCGTGAGGTACAATGGAATCTTTGCCTCTAAAGATTCGAACAAAAATCACATCTCCTGTAAACGGGAACTTACGAAGTTCCACCCCCTCGTATTTAGGGTTACGCATATTGATTTGATAAAGTGCTGTTTCTTGATTCGTTAAGATATTTAAAATATTTGGCGATTCGATTAAAGCTTTTAGCAATGCAGTCGTAGATAACAGCACAGAAAAAACTTCAATGTTATTTTCTTTCATCTTTTCATCTAATACCGGACTTTCTACGCGGGCAATAACCCGTTCTGTACCGTATTCTTTTGCAAATAGAGCAATATCGCTATTTCTTTCTTCTTCCCCTGTTGTCACAACTAATACATCCGCATCTAAAATCCCCATACGTATTAACGTTTCCTTACTATATCCATCGATGTCGACGATATTAAAAATGGAATCCGACGTACGGTTTTCAATTTTGTCCTGAGTAGGATGATAAATCGTAACATCATATAAATCAAGATCCATTTCTCGAACAACCGGGAGTGTAAATTGATTTGCACCGAGCATATTAACCTTCAGCTTTCTGTCACTGATTTCTGGCTTTGGAAACAGCTTTCTAAAAATAATAGGTGTAATAATACATGTAATAATCGCCACCAAAATCATCGCACCGGACATTTGTGAATCAATAACACCAATATTTTCACCAACCGTTGCTGCCGCAATAACGAGTGATAAAGTCGATGTTAAAAGAAAACCCGATGCCAAAACGGTTTTCATATCATACCATTTTCTTAAGATTAACGCTGGGATTAGCTTCGATATCAACAATGCAATGAATAATAAAGGCATTAATATCAGCACTTTTTTATCACTGAACAATGACCAAACGTCAAGCTTCACTCCTACCATCACAAAAAAGATAGGAATTAAAAAACCATAGCCAAACGAATCTAATTTATGAACCAAGTTTTTGTTAGGGGCTAGAAGAGAAACGAGTGATCCCGCTAAAAAAGCGCCCAAAATGTTTTCAACGCCAATTGACTCCGAAAGGCCCACTAGAATAATAATGAGTGCAAATACGGCGCGCGTGTCGATTTGAATTGTACCTTTAGACATTGTCTCAAGAAACGATCGGTTTTTAAACTGCTTCCCTATGAAGTATAAAATCACTCCTACTCCAAATAAAATTAAAATCAACCATGTATTGCTATTTCCTGATTTATCATAGACGGAAGCAAATACGGCTAGTAAAATCATCGTGACTAAGTCCGCAATAACCGCAATCAGTAAAATGGTTTGTCCAATCGGCTTTTTCATAATCTGTGCATCTTTTAAGGTCGGCACTACTACTCCTAGTGAAATGGTAGAAATAATAAGCGTCATCAAAAAGGCATTATCAATAAAACCGGTCCATACAAAAACATAAGACAAAAATAGTGAAACCGCAAAGATAGCTGCAAACACTAGTATAGAAATGGAAAAAGCATTTGGCACCTTCGCTCCTGATGCCCTTTTGTCTTTTGAATTTCCTCCAGCAAAAGCAGAAAAATCAATTTCTAAACCACTTAAAAACATCAAAAAGATAAAGCCTAGAGTGGAAAGTGTTTCAAGCCACATATCCTGCTCCACAAGGTCAAAACCACTTTCCCCTATAATTAACCCCATAATAATTTCAGCTACGACTACAGGTATAATGTTGAGTTTAAACCGATGCAACAGTATAGGCGTTAAAAAGGCCAAACTAATGACGATAACAAGTGATGTAAAGGACGCGTGCTGTTCCATTAGATTCCCCTCCTTTTACCTTCGCTCTTTATAAAACGAAGACGTTAGTATTCAAAATTAAAGGTTAATCATAAAAGCTTGAAGGTTCTCTGTCAACTATATGAACTGATAATGAAAATCCGACATGATTACTCATGCCGAATTCTAAAGTTTCTGTCATTATTTTAAGTAACTCATAAATGTTGTCGCTAGGCCGAAGTAAATTAAAATACTGATAAGATCATTGATCGTTGTAATAAATGGTCCTGATGCGACTGCAGGGTCAATTTTAAACCTGTGCATGAGAAGCGGGATAAACGCTCCTGCTAGTGTAGCCACGATCAATGTTGAAAATACAGAGACGCCTACCAAAGCGCCTAAGATGAGATCTCCTTGCCAAATATAAACAATTAATACGACTAAAAGTCCACATGATGCGCCCGTAATCATTCCGGTAGCTGCTTCTCGGATTAACAGCTTAAATTTGCTTTCTTCTTCAATTTCTCCCGTGGCCAGTCCGCGAACCGCAACGGCTAGTGCCTGTGTTCCTGTATTACCAGCCATACCGCCAATCAAAGGTATAAATACAGCTAAAATAGCTACTTGATTCAACGTATCTTCAAAACGTCCAATTAAACTTGCTGTCATCATTCCTAAAAACAGCAAAATTATCAGCCAAGGCAGCCTTTTTTTGGCCGCTACTAAAGGATTGTGATCAATCGTATCATCTACATCACTAATACCGGCTAATTTAGAATAGTCATCCGATGCCTCTTCATCAAGAACATCCATCACATCATCAACCGTAATAATCCCGAGAAGATGCTGCTGAAAATCAACAACTGGAAGCGCAAGAAAGTTGTAATCGCGCATAATACGCGCAACTTCTTCTTGGTCTTCTGCTACTGACACGGATACGACTCGTTCATTCATAACTTCGCTTATCATCGTATCTTCATCTGCTATAATTAAATCACGAAGAGAAATAACACCGGCTAGATGCTTTTGTTCATCAATAACAAATACATAATAAATCGTTTCCGCTTCTGGAGCTTCCCTGCGTAGAATGTGCATAGCTGAATGTACGGTTTGATTTTCACGAATGGCCACAAACTCAGTCGTCATAATACTTCCAGCGGTATATTCCTCGTAATGAAGCAACTCTTTAATTTCATCGGCTGCTTCTTCATCCATAATCGTTAAATAGCTCGCCACTTGTTCTTTATCCAATTCATTTAATACGTCAACGGCATCATCCGCCGACATTTCCGACAGCATGTCTGCTGCAAAATTCGGATGCATTTCTGAGAGAATTTCTTGATAATCTTCTTCTCGTATTTCTACATTTTCAAAGATATCCGCCATTTCTTCCGGAGATAACATCTCGTACAGCGCAAATCTAGAAGGCTCATCTAATTCTTCAAAAAATTGAGCTTGGTCATACGTATGCATATGTAAAAATTCTTCACGAAATGCATCGATTTCATTTTTTTCTAAAAGTGATAATAAATGTTCGGCGAACCATGCCTTTTCTTCTTTTTCAATTGAATCTGTCATGTCTTCAACCTCCCTGTCGCACAAAACTCATTTAACTTTATGATGAATTTTGTTTTTTTTCAACTCACAGCTCTTTACTCTTTTCCCAATAATATATAAGTTCTACACATAGTTTGCTCCATATAAGGGTAATTTTATATCGTCAAAGGAAAAACCTTTTAAGGATGTGGATAAAAGATGAAAGTAGATATAATAGGCGATATCCATGGGTGCTATGATGAATTAAAAGCGTTAACAGAAAAACTTGGGTATGAGTGGCAAGACGGGATTCCTGTCCACTCTGACGGACGGCGCCTTGGATTTGTAGGTGATTTAACAGACCGGGGACCTCATTCACTAAAAGTGATTGAGCTCGTATGGTCACTTGTAATAAAGCATCAGCAAGCTTACTACTGTCCAGGCAATCACTGCAATAAGCTATATCGCTTCTTTTGCGGTAACAAAGTGCAGATTACTCATGGGTTAGAAACGACCGTTGCTGAGTACGAAGCTTTGCCTTCAAGAGAACAGAAATTCATTAAAAAAAAGTTCATTGAGCTTTATGAACAATCACCTCTATATGTGCAGCTTGATCAAAATCAATTAATTATTGCTCACGCCGGTCTTAAAGCTGAATACATCGGCAAAACGGATAAAAAAGTAAAAACCTTTGTGCTATACGGAGACATTACGGGTGAAAAACATCTAAACGGCATGCCTGTCCGGCGGGATTGGGCCAAACATTATAACGGAAAACCTTTTATCGTGTATGGGCATACACCCGTAGTAAAAGCCAGAAAAATTCATAATACCATTAATATTGATACAGGCGCAGTTTTTGGAGGGGCTTTAACAGCGTTTCAGTATCCTGAAGGGAATATTGTATCAGTGCCTTCATCTATGCCTTATGTAGAGGAAAAATTTAATCACTTCGTGTAAAAAGAAAGTCGCTTTTCATTTAAAAAGCGACTTTTATCTTACGATTTGAAGTTTCTGCATATCTGGCGGCAAAGGTGCTGTAAAAGACAAAGTTTTTTGTAAAAAAGGATGAAAAAAAGTGAGCTCATAGCTGTGGAGAGCTTGACGAGAAATAAGATGATTCGTTCCGCCATATAAGGTATCTCCAAGCAGTGGATATCCTTTATAAGCCATATGAACACGAATTTGGTGAGTTCTTCCCGTCTCAAGCGAAAGAGCAACTTCTGTAAAAGAAGAATATTGCCGCAGTGCCGTATAGTGTGTAATAGCAAACTGCCCATCTTCTCTTACTTCCCGTTCGATGATACTTGACTCTTTTCGGCCAATCGGTGCCTCTATCGTTTTCTTGCCGACAAGCTTACCATGAACAAAAGCTCGGTACACGCGTTTAATTTCATGTTCTTTTTGTGCTTTAGAGAATAAGTAATGAACGTGCCTATGCTTAGCGACAATAAGCAGCCCAGATGTGTCTCGGTCTAACCTATTCACAAGATGAACAGTCGAGTTAATGTTATTTTGCTCATAATAATAGAGCACAGCATTACTTAGTGACCACGTTAGATGTTCTCGAGAAGGTATACTTGGCATGTTTGGCTGCTTATTTAAAACTAATATATACTCATCTTCGTATACAATATCCAAAGGTATAGCTTTAGGAAGAAGACTTCCACTTGCTTTTTCTGGTGGAAACGCCACCTTGATTTCGTCACCTTTTTGCAGAATATATCGAACCGTTGCATGCTTTCCATTTACTTCAATTGCTCCTCCTCTGAACTTAATGTCCGTCAGAGAGGCTTTGGAAATATCATGGTCTTTTAAAAATTCACGAACCGCTACACCCTCGAAAGAATGATCTACGGTCCAACTCAACGTAAAAACTTGTTTCATTCTCTTCCCTGCCTTTAATCATCACATACAAAAGAGTCTCTGACACGCTGCCAGAAAGGAAACGCGCGAAAGCGAGCAAATCGAATTTTTTCGCTTGCTACCCGAAATTGAATCGATTTTACATCTTTATGTAAAAGAGTTAAATGATCAATCGTAATTTGAAAGTCTGCGTCGTTTACAGGTTTTAACAGCGCTGTATGATGTCCGGGAAGGACCAATGGAGAACCTATCGTACGGAACACTCGATTGTTAATAGAAGCCATTTCAGCAATTTGAATAGCTTGAAGCGAAGGATGTAAAATCGCGCCTCCAAGGGATTTGTTATAAGCTGTACTTCCCGAGGGAGTGGATACGCAAAGGCCGTCTCCTCGGAATGTCTCAAATCGCTGCCCTTTAATTTCCACATCCATTACTAAAGAACCTTCTACACTTTTCACCGTACATTCATTCAGAGCTAAGTATCGAGCTTCGCGTCCACCGTTTGTATAGCGAATAATCACTTCGAGCAGTGGATACTCTACAGTCTGATAGGGTGTCTTTGCAATAGCAATCACAAGCTTCTCAATCTCATCAGGTGTCCAATCTGCGTAAAAGCCTAAATGGCCGGTATGAACCCCAATAAAAGCCGTCTTGTCAAGTCGGTTTCGATAGCGGTGAAACGCGTAAAGAAGCGTTCCATCCCCCCCCACTGACACTACAATATCAGGCTGGTTTTCATCATATTCTAAATGAAAATCTAATAAATACGTTTTCATTTTTTGCATAAGCGTATTTGATATTTGGTTGCCTTTTGATGTAATAGCAAATTTTATTTTCTCCACCTAATTCTCTCCCCCTATCCATCCAATGTACCAAGCTGTTGCTGAGTCATACCTAAGATTCTTCCGCCGATTCTTTTTTTCGTGAGAAAATAGCCTGGGCTTCTTGAATCTCACCTCGTATTTGAGACATTTCTTCATCGAGCTGAGTAGCCGCTTCAGAAGCACGCTGAAGGCGCTTTTTGATATTCTCAGGAAATTTCCCGCTGTACTTATAATTTAAAGAATGCTCAATTGTAGCCCAAAAATTCATAGCCAGTGTACGAATTTGAATTTCCACTAAAATTTTCTTTTCACCTTTAATTGTCTGAACAGGATAACATACGACCACATGATAGGAACGATAGCCGCTTTCTTTTTTATGAAGAATATAATCTCTTTCTTCAATCAATTCAAAGTCTGTGCGCTGACGAAGGAGCTCTACGACCGCTTTAATATCGTCCGTAAATTGACACATCATACGGAGTCCCGCAATGTCCTGCATCTCTTCCTCTAAGCGATCGAGAGAAATTCCTTTTCGAGTCGCTTTATCCAAAATACTGGCGATAGGCTTTACTCGTCCCGTCACGAATTCAATAGGTGAATGCGTAGACTTCATATCGTACTGTGAACGAATTCCTTTTAATTTCACCTTAAGTTCTTCAACGGCTTGTTTATACGGTGCTAAAAATAAATCCCAATGCCTGATCATTAATAACACCCCCCTTTTTTCTCTCTGTTACTTATTTTCTTTATCTAAAAAAACTTCCTCTACTCTTGCTACCATCTCGTCTCCATAATTCACATTTCCTTCGATGTTACTGATGAGATAAGATAGCTCTTCTTTAACGGCTGATAGCTCAATTACTTCCTTATTAATTTCTAAAAATACTTTCATATCTTTATGTAAGACGTGCTTTAAATTTGCCCAAATATTATCACTAAGGCCAACATACATAAATTGATCATTAATATCTACAACATATACAAATGACATGTTATCTGAGTCAACAAGCATTTGTTTTGTATCTTCCAATTGTTCAATTTCCGTCTCAATAGGGTCTGCTTTTAAATGTAATTCATTTGATTTCATCACACAGGTAGTGATGTCAATTCGATTGTGCATAAATAAACTCCTTCCAACTATACAATTCGTTACTATTTTAACACATTCCAGGAACGTTTAATAAAGGTAAAACCTAAACAATCCGTATTTCTTCATTTTCTAAGTTCCCCATATGGATATTCCTGTTAGGAAATGTAGTTTTACTGTCTCAAAAAGTGTGATAAATTAAGATGGAAAGTGCCTTACCAAAAGACCTAAATTAAAAGGATGATTTCATTGAAACAAGAAATTGAAATTGAATTTAAAAATATAGTAACGAAAGAAGAGTTTGATCGTCTCCGCTCACACTTTCAATTAGCTGAAGATCAATTTATTTCTCAAGAAAACCACTATTTTGATACACCTGCTTTCTCATTGAAAGACTGCGGGGCTGCCCTGCGAATTCGAAGCAAAAAAGATAAATCCGTTCTCACCCTCAAACAGCCTCATCAAGAGGGTCTTTTAGAAACACATGAAGCATTAACAAATGAACAAGCTAAAGAATTGCTAGATGGCAGCGCCAAGATTCCTTCAACGATTCAACAGCTTATTACTGATTTACAAGTCGATAGCCATGCGCTAACTTATTTTGGCACTTTGCGTACAAGTCGAGCAGAAATTCCATATAAAAATGGGTTACTTGTACTTGATCATAGCTTTTATCTAGGTACTGAGGACTATGAACTTGAATACGAAGTAACCAATGCCAATGAAGGGGCAAAATATTTTGAACAATTGCTTACGGAGCTTGATATTAAAAAGAAACCAACGGAAAACAAAATTCGACGGTTTTACAAGCGAAAGTATACGTTAATGGATGGAGAATAAATTCATGAGCATGAATATTAACCATTACATGTCTTCCGTTCAATTTCCTGGAACTCAGCCAGTTTCAGTTAACAGCCAGCTGCCAACAGCTAACGTGATGCTTGGTACAACTTTACTCTCTGTATTTGCTCAGCTTTTTCAAGACTACGTCAATCAAGAGCCTCAAATGAGTACCAATCTTTACTTGCAGGCAGCGCAGGTGTTTCCAGCTACGGCGGTTCAAACGCAGTTCCAGCCATCTGTTTCTTCCTCAGGTAAGGCAGCCGCTCCGACTGCTACCTTACCTGCACAAAAAAACGAACCGGCAAAGGCCAGTTCTCAGGATATCCAAACGATAATTACAGAAGCAGCAGCACGCTACCAGCTGGACCCTAAACTTATTCGTTCCGTTATTAAACAAGAGTCAAATTTTAATCCATCTGCCAAAAGTTCTGTCGGAGCGGCTGGGCTTATGCAGCTAATGCCAGCAACCGCTAAAGCTCTTGGTGTAGAAGATCCGTACGACTCCAAGCAAAATGTATTTGGAGGAGCCAAATATCTTCGACAAATGTTAGATAAATACGACGGAAACGTGAAATTAGCGTTGGCGGCCTATAATGCTGGACCAGGTAATGTCGATAAATACGGCGGAGTACCTCCTTTTCAAGAAACGCAAAAATATGTAAACAAAATTATGTCTTCTTATCTTGTGTAAAAGAGTCCAATCATTCGCCACTCGAACGTGGAATGGCTGTAGTTTGTCGAGGTTACACTATATAAATAGAAGGAAACGTTTGTGAAAGGATTCCTTTGTTTCTGATAATTAGTGATTCACCACAGCATCATAGACTTTTCTTATGTAAAATTCCACTTTATCTCTTTTCCAGTAGAAGAAGTAAGCGGATAGTTTGAGTTAACGAAATGACACTGCTAAAATTAAGGAAAGTAAAAAACACCAAAGAGTTAAGACGTATATTTCTTATAACAAAGGAGTTATCAACATGAGAGAAAAAATCCACTCCCCTTACGAATTATTAGGCGGTGAACATACGATTTCAAAACTTGTTGATGCTTTTTATACACGCGTTGGACAACATCCTGAGCTCGCGCCAATTTTTCCTGATGATTTAACAGAAACAGCACGAAAGCAAAAGCAATTTCTGACACAATATTTAGGAGGGCCTTCGTTATACACTGAAGAGCATGGTCACCCTATGCTGAGAGCTAGACATCTTCCTTTTGAAATTACACCGTCAAGAGCCAAAGCCTGGCTGACGTGTATGCATGAAGCAATGGACGAAATTAATTTAGAAGGCCCTGAGAGAGATGAACTTTATCATCGTCTTATTTTAACTGCCCAACACATGATTAATTCACCGGAACAGACAGATGAGAAAGGATTTTCACATTGAGTAATCTAAACAGCCAATACCCATCCTTGCATCAGCTTTGTCAAGGTTCAAATAAAAAACCGCTTGAAATCTATGTATTTGTTGACCCTCTTTGTCCCGAGTGCTGGGCACTCGAGCCTATTCTAAAGAAGTTACAAATAGAATATGGTCAGCTGTTATCCCTCAAACATGTGCTTGGCGGAAACTTGCAGCAATTAAATATTGGAGCACAGCAGAGATTTGAACATATTGCAAAATCGTGGGAGAAAACTGGAAGCCGCTCCGGCATGTCATGTGACGGCAACCTGTGGCTTGAAAACCCAATCGATACTCCTTACGCTGCATCAATTGCAATTAAAGCGGCTGGACTGCAAGGAAAGAAACAGGGCATTCGCTTTTTGAGAAGACTTCAAGAAGTAGTATTTTTAGAAAAACAAAATGTTACAGAAGAATCTGTCTTAATACAATGTGCAAAACATGTGGGGCTAGATGTTAATGAATTTGTAAAAGATTTGCATTCAGATTACGCTGCGAAGGCTTTTCAATGTGATTTAAAAATCACGTCGGAAATGGATGTCGATGAGATTCCAACTCTTGTGTTCTTTAACGAAAAAGTTGAAGAAGAAGGCATTAAGATATCAGGATACTATTCGTACGAAACATATGTACACATCATTAAAGAGATGTTAGAAATTGACCCAGATCCAGCTTGTCTTCCGCCTCTTCGTTCATTTTTAAGCTATTTTCAATTTGTTGCTTCAAAAGAAGTGGCAGTTGTGTATGGTTTATCATTAGAAGAGGCTGAAAAAGAATTGAAAAAACTTCAGCTTCAGCAAGTTGTTGAGAGAGTTCCTGTCAAATACGGAACCTTTTGGCGAAGTACTGAAAAGAGCTGTTAATTATTAAATGTTGATGCTTATCCTAAGCATCGACTAAACAAAAAAGACTTGGCTTTCGCCAAGTCTTTTCGTTTGTCTTAAGACAACAAGGGGATGGGAGAAATTTTTCACGGTCAAACAAAGGGGTATATGTTTGTTTTGTGATAAACTTCACGATTAATACTATAGCAAATTATGTCGACTTTTGGCAACCCCTTTTTTCAATTTTATTCACTTTTTTATAAAAAAACTTCATAAACAGCCAGATTCACTCATATAGTACAACCAATTATGCTTTTAATAGAGGTGTTAACTATGAAAATTGCTGGAATTACTCTAGGGGTTGTTATTCTTTTATTTTCTTTTTTATTCTATATTTTATCTCTTATGCAGCTTGTTCCTCTCATTATCGCAGGCCCTCTCTTATTTTTAGCTATTCTTATTATTTTTACATTGCTTAACAATCACAACAAATTTCGAGGATTTAAAAAATGAAGCAGGATACAGCCCCTGCTTCATTTTAATTTTATTGATTTAATAAACGTTCCATTTCCGTTAATTTCTCTTCAAATACAGCTAGCGCTTCTTCAATAGGCTGAGATGTTGTCATGTCCACTCCTGCTTTTTTCAACACTTCAATTGGATAATCAGAGCTTCCTGACTTTAAGAAACCTACATAACGCTCAACAGCTGCATCTCCTTCTTCAAGGATTTGCTTGCTTAATGCCGCTGCTGCACTGAATCCTGTAGCATATTGATAAACATAGTAATTGTAGTAGAAATGCGGAATACGAGCCCATTCTAATCCAATCTCTTCGTCAATTACTAAATTGTCTCCAAAATACTTTTTATTTAAGTCATAATATAATTTTGTTAATAATTCAGGTGTAAGCGGCTCTCCGTTTTGAGCACGCATATGCACATCGTGCTCAAATTCAGCAAACATCGTTTGACGGAATACCGTACCGCGGAATCCTTCTAAATAATGGTTAAGCAAATACAAGCGCTGCTTTTCATCATCAATTGTTTTTAGTAAATAATCGTTTAGAAGCGCTTCATTACACGTTGAAGCTACTTCTGCAACAAAGATTGAATAATCTCCGTAAGGATATGGCTGCGTTTTTCTTGTGTAATAACTGTGTACGGAATGGCCAAATTCATGAGCTAGTGTAAACAAGTTATTTACATTATCCTGCCAGTTCATTAAGATATAAGGATTGGTGCCGTACGTTCCTGAAGAATAAGCACCGCTTCGCTTGCCTTTGTTCTCATGAACATCTACCCAACGATTTTCAAATCCTTCTTTTAACACATTAAGGTAGTCTTCACCTAGTGGTTTCAGACCTTTTAAAATATAATCTTTTGCTTCTTCATAGCTTACTTCCATTTTTACGTCTTTTACTAAAGGCGTATAAAGATCATACATATGAAGCTCTTCAATTCCCAATACTTTCTTACGTAAATCAATATACCGATGCAATAAATGCAAATTATCGTTCACTGTTTTAACTAAGTTATCGTATACTTCTTCTGGAATATTATTTGTGCTAAGAGCTGAGTGACGAGCTGAATTATAGTGACGAACGCGGGCGCTGAAATTATCTTTCTTCACCGTGCCGCTTAACGTACTTGCAAACGTATTTTTAAATTTACCGTACGTTTCGTACACCGCTTTAAACGCTTCTTCTCGTACGCGGCGATCGCTGCTTTCTAAAAAACGAATATAGCGTCCGTGCGTAATTTCTACTTCTTCTCCATTTTCGTCTTTAATGGAAGGGAATTCTAAATCTGCGTTATTTAACATTCCAAACGTGTTACTTGAAGATCCTAGTACTTCAGACGCCTGAGCGAGAAGCGCTTCTTCGCTTTCTGACAAAATGTGCGGACGCTCGCGAGTAATCTCATCTAACGCGTGAGCGTATAACTTTAGCTCTTTATGTTCCGCCATGTATTGTTTAATTTTTGATTCTTCAATAGACAAAATTTCTGGTGTTACATACGATAGTGCACTTGCAATTTGAGTATAAAGTGTTTTGATACGATCATTTAATCCTTGATAAAAAGAGTTAGTGGTATCTTGATCGTAGCGCATGTGAGCATATGTATAAAGTTTACTAACGCGCATTGTGAGCTCGTCTTGCTCTTGAAGAGCGTCATATAAAGTTTGAGCGGACTCTCCAAGTTTCCCTTTAAATTTTTCCATTTGCGGAATAAGAGCTTTTACTTCTTCAAATTCTTTTTCCCATGCGTCATCTGAAGCAAAAATATCCTCTAGTTTCCACGTATCTTCTACTTTTATCTCGCTTCTACTTGGTAACTTTTTTACTTTTGATTGTTCACTCATGGTCATCCCTCCATCTTTTTCTACCTGTCTATAACTGTTCGCTTTTTCTAAGGCGAATCCTTTTTATTTCTTTCGTTATTGTATGTTGTTTTAAAAGAATTAATCAAAAGTCAGTACGCTTTTGAAAAAAGGATTCTTTCTTAAGCGTACTGATTTTCAGCGGTTATGTCACTTCTTTTGCTTGATTTAACCACCTTTTCATCATTTGTCCATCTTCTAAAAAAGCATCGGATGTTCGCTTTGGAATCGTATAAGGTCTTCTGATTTTGTATACCCCAGAAGTTATATACGTTAGTATCCCTAGCCGGCATAATACCTCTATATACTCAAACAGGGGCTGTTCCACAGCAACAGGAGTCATGGTTAAAGACCGGAATATAATATGCCTCTGATGAATTCTGTAGAGCCATAGCCTGCACAACTCTTTTTCTGTAACTAAATCCCCTACTTGCTTCTGCTGCATTAAATCAAGAAGCAGCCACGTTTGCCATATAGTAGCAGACGTTTCAACCATGTATAAAGAAGGCAGCGGCATGCCTGCTTCTGCTGGAATATGAGAGGGAGGAATATTGTTTTCATAAAGAGCGTGTAAAAAAGGCTGAAGCTTCTGATTAGGATAGAGGATATAATGCGTTCTCCATGCCTTCTTTTTCTTTATCCATGAAGAGAAAAATTGAGGTTGTGTATGTGTAGAAAAAAGATCATGAAAGGTATGCTCGTGAGGAGAGAGCACGACAAGCTGTGCATAACAAATCTGAGACGAAAAAGGAATAAGATGTTCAAGTTTCAACAGTTGATTAGTAGAAGGTGAAAAATAAAGAAGTGTGGGCGTATAATCGCAAAGAGTAAGAAACTGCCACTCTTGAAAAGAAAGTTGATACATATAAGTGGATAAGCGCTTCATTCTTTTTGCCCCCATAATCCAAAGAGGCATATAATTTCCTTTCTCATAATGAATAGAACGTTTGGTTAGCACTGAGGAAGATAAGGACGCACATTGAAATTCGATTGCATATTTTTGCGAAGGCGTATCTACAAGAAGATCTGGACGCTGCATAATGTCAGGAAGATAACTTTCTAAGTCGACTTCAAGATGAGAACTAAACCAGTGAAACAGCTTTCGTTTTCCGTCGAGATGATAATCTGTTTCACCTTCATGCTCAGCGACGCACGTTTTTTTCAGGTGAGCAAAATGAGGGATTTTTTTTGTACCTACCTTTAACTGTACAGGGGATTGACAAGAGGGACAGTAGAACTGCTTTTCTTTTTTCCATAGCTTAAGCTGTTCAAGCGAAAAGCGCTGAGCCAGTGAAATGAGGCCTTCTTCTGTTTGGGCAACTAACAATCGTACATTTCTCCTTCCTATAGTAGCGAGCTATATCCTTGTATTCGACACCTTTCTACTAAACCCTTTTCTTTCAGAAAAAAACCACATTGCAGATACGCAATGTGGTTTACAGCGATTATAATAGCGGTGAAAGCAAACGGGCTGTTGATTCAAACAGCCGCTGTATAAATGGCCGCTTTTCAAAGTCTTTAAAGTGAAGCTCACTCGTTTCTTCTAAATCTTGCATATATTCATATACGAGCTTTTGGGTGCTAGTCGTGCGATATAAAAAAGCATTTACTTCAAAATTCAAATGAAAGCTTCTCATATCCATGTTAGCTGTTCCAATAGAGGCAATTTCTCTATCAACAATCACAATCTTGCTGTGCATAAATCCTTTTTTATACTCGTAAATTTTCACACCTGCTTCTAGCAGCTCCGGAAAATAAGAGCGTGATGCATGAAAAACAATTTTTTTATCGGGCTTCTGAGGTACAAGAAGCCTTACATCTATACCGCTTAGAGCAGCTACTTTGAGGGAAGTAAAAATATCTTCATCAGGTATGAAGTAAGGAGAAGCAATCCAAATGGACTCTTTCGCAGACGTAATCATCGAAAAAAATAAGTGTTTGATAATTTCCCACTCACGGTCTGGTCCGCCAGCAATCATTTGAACACCGCCGCACTTTTCCATATCAATGTCAATTAAATCAGGCGATAGATACGTTTGAGTAAGCATCGTCTGTCCTGTCATATAATACCAGTCTTGTAAGAAAATAAGCTGCAATGAACGGACTGCCTCACCCTTCACCATCAAATGAGTATCTCTCCAAAAGCCAAAATGCCGACTTTTCCCGAGATACTCATCACCAATGTTCAAACCTCCTACAAACCCAATTGTTCCATCAATGACTACAATTTTACGATGATTACGGAAATTGATTTTATTATTGAGAAATGGAAGTCTGACCGGTAAGAATGGAATCATTTCTACGCCCGCATTTCTTAACTCGTGAATATAATGCGGTGAAAGCTGAAAGCTGCCCACAGCATCATACAAGAAACGTACATAAACTCCTTCTTGTACTTTCTGAATTAAAATATCTTTAATTTGTTCTCCTAAGTGATCATGTCGTACGATGTAATACTCTAAGTGGATATGATGCCTTGCATGCTTTAATGACTCCATAATTTCGTGAAATGTCTCTTTTCCATTCGTCAATGCACGCGTATCTGATGAAAAAGAAATTGGACTCTTGCCAAGCCTCACGGCTAGCTTCAGCATTTGCTTCCTACTGGTGCCCAACTGTTCAAAGTGATTTTCTAATATACCTGAATCTCTTTCCATCTTTAAAAGCACCTGTTCATCCAGCTTTGCTTTTTTAGCAAATAAGCGCCGTTTTCGCGTATTGCGTCCAAATAACAAATAAAAAAAGAACCCTATTACCGGGAAACCGCCTAATACTACGAGCCACGTTAGCGTTTGAGTTGGATGACGGTTTTCTAATGAAATAACAAGACCGATGAAAACAACACTAATCGTAATTAAGATACTCAGTACGCCAATAAATTTACCGTCCCAATACCCTTTTGTAAAATAAAGCAAAGCAATAATACCAATAACAAAAATTAAAAGCTGTAATCTATTTTTCAACTCGTTTTCACCTATCCTACAACCAATCTTTCATCATTAATAACAGGTCTTTATACCGTTATTATCCTCAAACTTGTTATTTTAACACTACACTTTCTCGTGTAGGAACCAACCGCCTGCTTTTTCCACCTATATTGTTGGATCTGAGCGGAGAGCATTTCCAAAAAAGAGGGCAAAACAAAGACCGATTTCATATACATGAAATCGGCTGCTATTATCGTAAAGGAAAATACTGCTTTACTTGTTCAAGTGCATTTTCACTGATTAATTCTTTTCCATATTCCATTAAACGATGAACTGTTACATTTGATTCATTTGCATATTCTAAAATGATACTTAAAATGTTATCAATTTCAGCTACAAAGTCTTCATCATCTGTAAACTCAACGTATAAATAATATTTTCCTTCAAACACGTACATGCTGTTGATGATATCATCTAACTCTAAATGGTGACTTAAGGAAATTAAATGTTCTAAGTCTTGAAAGCGTGCGACGAACTGTAGCCCTTCGTCTTCTATAATTTCTTCTTCAAAATCAGCTTTTTTATTTTGATTCGCTTGATGATCAAGCAACGCTTCAATTTTTCCATCTACAGGGATATCGATTTTATCATTTTCACCAACAGGTACTTCGAACTTTTGACCGTCTTTTGAAACTTGTGCTCTTGTTACAATAACCTCTAGCCCCTTCTCAAGCGCATGTACTTGAATCCAAAGAGGACCTTCTGCTACAAACTCTTCTTCTTGATGAATTTCGTCCATCATCTCCCAGAATAGCTCTTCACTGCGCTCTCGGCTAAACCAAATTTCATTGCGATCAAATCCACGTTCTTCAATATCTACGTAAGTGACAAAGAATTTTACTGTGTTTTCATTAATGCGTTCGATTTCCATTATCATCTCTCCCTTCGAAAAAATCAGTGAAGGTAATCCGGCCATTTCGAACATTACCCCTAAACGATGAAGGGACTATTTTACCCCCGTGTTAAAGCAATATTACATGTACTTTCTCACTTTGTAAAGCATTCTAACTTGGGATATACAAGCATACACTATTTGAGTGAACCTTGTATATCTATTTTATGACAAAATGCGAAAGAAAGGAAATAAAAAATACTCTGACAACTCATAGCCACCTTACACCTTACTTTGTTATATACATAATCTCTTTACCCTATGAACGCTTTTTGTTAAAAATGAACACAGATAAAGCAATGTGAGCTACTTATCCTTACATATTGGGAGGGAAGACTATTGGATTTAGAATTAATAACCTCCATTCTTCTTATTATCGGTATCGATATTGTATTAGGTGGAGACAACGCTATTGTTATTGCCTTAGCAAGCCGCAACTTACCTGAATATCAGCGAAATAAAGCTATTTTTTTAGGGACTGGCTTAGCTGTGATAGTGCGCATTGTACTTACTATTTTAGCTGTTTATTTACTAACTATTCCTTACTTGCAGCTCATCGGCGGTTTTTTATTGGTGATTATCGCCTTTAAGCTTCTCGTATCAGAAGGTGATGATGCAGCTTCAATCCGTGCAGGTGTGACGTTAGGCGCCGCTGTAAGAACGATTGTATTTGCTGATATTGTAATGGGACTAGATAATGTAATAGCTGTAGCAGGCGCAGCTCATGGAAATATTATCTTAGTTGTTACCGGATTACTCGTATCCGTCCCCATTATTGTTTGGGGAAGCAAGCTCATTTTGTATTTGATGGAGCGGTTTCCCCTGCTTGTTTACGGCGGAGCAGCTATTTTAGCTTATACTGCTGGAAATATGATTGGGCATGAACAGAACCTACATTCATTCTTTGCAGACCATACATCTCTAGGCACATTTATTCCGTTTATAACAATTGCTGTTGTGCTGATAAGCGGCATGGCTGTTAATAGCTTTCGTTCAACTAAATGATAAAGAAAAGGCCATACTAAACATTTTTATTTAGTATGGCCTTTTCTTTAGTTTAATGAGCACAGCAGTCTTTTATTCATAAAACACTTTGTACACTTAAAAAATAATCTCTGTGAGTAAAAAAAGAATAGATGGTACGAGCAAGCAACCAAGACCTGTATAAAATGTAGCTGTCATGGCTCCGTAAGGTACAAGTTTTACATCTGTCGCAGCTAAACCAGCTGCTACACCACTAGTCGTCCCCATAACTCCTCCATAGATCATTGCTGTACGAGGGTTATTTAATTTGATTTTCTTAGCAAATACCGGTGTCAAAATCATAACTGAAATGGATTTAATTAATCCTACAGCTATACTTAACGCGATAATATCAGAAGAGGCTCCAATCGCAGTTCCAGAAACCGGCCCCACAATATAGGTCACGGCCCCTCCTCCGATTGTGGTCAAAGCAACGGGATCTCTATATCCAAAACAAAGAGCAATAATTACACCTATTACAAAGGAATAGAAAACCCCAAAAAACAAGGCCGTAATCCCGCTGATTCCCGTTTTTTTGACTTCGCTGAAATTGGCACCGAACGCGGTAGCAATAATGGCAAAATCTCGCAGCATCCCCCCGCCCATTAAACCAATTCCTGAAAATAACTGTATATCAGAAATCCCTTTCTCTCCTCCTGTATTCACTCCACCGATATAAGCAAGAATTAATCCAAACATAATAGCAATAGCAGATCCGTGAACTCTTCCTTTTGTTAATTTATCTGATAAAAAATAAGCAATATACATGACAATCCCAATAATAGCAAATGCCGTAATCAGCCCGTTATTTTCTAATGCTTCTTTGATCATATTTATCATTTGATCTGCTCCTTAGGTAAAATAGAAAGCTCTATCTCTTGTTCTTTCACCTTCGCTTTCTCTCCTATTCTGCTGATAAATGGTATGGATAAAAAGCCTACTATGACTACTACCACCCCTGCAAGAATCGCCATGCCTCCTCCATCAAGAGCAGCTACAACATTTTGCTGTGCAGACATTGCTACCACGATAGGAATATAAATACCTCCCCAAAAAGCAATGCCTTCTTCGGATTTTACTTGGAGCTTATTTTTCTTCTTTAAATAATCCACCGCTAGTACAAGAAGAAGCATGGATACCCCTACTCCCCCAACGTTGGCTTCTACTCCCATCAGCCCTCCTAATGCGTCCCCTACAATTACCCCTATCAACATGCAAATAGACAGCAGCGCTACACCGAAGATTATCATATTACTTCCTCCCCAACCTATTATTGAAAACGTTTACTTTGTGGTTTAAAAATAGTTTAAAGGAAAAAAGTTGAATAACCTATGCATTTTTAGTTATATACTTATATCAAAAATGACATAATGCAATTTTTCTCTACTGTTCATTTTAGATTTATTCGAAAAAGAAATAAAAATCATGACATTTAGTCATGATCCTTATATGTATTCATGAGGCATACCGGAGGGTAAATGTTTAAAATAATCAATCACAAACTGCCTGAAGATTTGTTGTAAATCCGTCACGTAGCCTCCATTGTTCCAAGCTAAAAAGATAGTACGTTCAAATGTTTCCTCTTCAATTTTTAGCAGTTTTACATCTTTTCCTGTCGAACCTCCCCACGTCACTTCAGGAATAAAACCTATTCCTTGCTTCGCTCTAATCAAACCTCTCACTGTTGCTGGATCATCGCTTTCAAACGTAATTTGAGGTACAAAATTCTGTTCTTTACAAATCAAATCCGTTATTTTTCTTAGCTCTTTCCCTTTCTTTAGCACAATGAATTTCTCATTTTTAAGTTCATTTAACTTTACACGTGATTGCTTGGCTAAATGATGATCAAGAGGGACTGCAAGCAAAATCGATTCACGAAGCAAAGGAGTATGTTCGATCTGACGGGTTGTTAATGGAAAAGCTGAAATACATAAATCAAAATCAGGCTGTGAATAGCTATTAGTCAAATGCTGCATCAGCCGAAAACGCACCTGAGGATATTGTTCACGAAACCTGCTTAATAGCTCTGGAAGTAAATGTGAACTAGCTAATACAACAAGACGAATTTCTTCACATGGATCGTTCGACATATCCTTTAGCTCGTGCTTTGCGTCTTCTAATGTTTTTAAAGCACGTTCTACTTTGGCACAGAACGCTTTACCATACCGATTTAATTTAATGTATTTACCGTTTCGATCAAACAAACGAATGCCTAGCTCTTTTTCCAACTGTGAAATCGTTTTGCTGAGCGCAGGCTGAGATACGTATAGCTCTTCCGCCGCTTTGCTGATATGTTCTAGTCTAGCAACTACTTGGAAATATTTTAGCTGTAAAAGCTCCAATCCGTTCACCACCACTTTTATGTGTTTAATTACTCTCTTTCTTTATTAATTACATATATACTTCATTTTCCCTGCTATTTCGACAAAAAATAAGCAGCAGAGGCCATTTGGCTCCCTGCTGCTTATTTTTTATATACCAACTTCAAGCAAACGTTACTTGGTTGGTTTCTTATTTAAATCTTAAACAGACAAATATAAAAATTAACCATTCACAAGTCTTTGAGCTTCGCGAAGTTGGAAAGTACGCACTTTACGTGGTAAGAAACGACGGATCTCGTCTTCATTATAACCAACTTGTAGACGTTTTTCATCAATGATAATCGGACGGCGCAATAGACCAGGATTTTGCTGAATTAATTCATACAAATCTTGTAAAGGCATAGCGTCTACCTGAACGTCTAGTTTTTGGAAAGTTTTCGAACGTGTTGAAATGATTTCATCTGTTCCATCTTCTGTCATACGTAAAATTTCTTTAATCTCATCGATTGATAACGGCTCTGAAAAGATATTACGCTCTGTATATCCAATATCATTTTCCTCTAACCAAGCTTTCGCTTTACGACAAGATGTACAACTTGGTGATGTATATAATGTAACCATTTACTCCTTCACTCCTTCTATCATAATCGGTCATAACATTCAAAACATGAACTGTAAATCATGTTGTTTTATACAAACTTCAACGAGTGTAAATATTTAATGACTGATAATGAAAATCGATACTACTTTATAATTACTTTTAAAAAATAATATCTATTTGCATTATACTATAAACTTCATCGGAATGATATACTTTTTAAAGTGAACTAGTACATTAGTTCGTTCCTTCACTGTCATTATTTTCATTACCGATTTTCCTCATTATTTATTTACCACACTACTATTACGAATAAACCTGTAGATTAGTTTCATTTTTTTTTATTATTTTTTTCTTTCACAAATTCCTCGAATTTTTCAGTCACTAAAAAAGCCTTGCAGAAGAAATGACTTTTCTGCAAGGCTTTTGAAATAATTCCTTATTTATTTAATAGCTGATGTGCTTTTTCCTCGTCTCATTAAGATAGGATACAGTAAAAGCCCGATTACAAATAAGCCAATACCTAGGAAAAATGTTTTTAAGTCAGCTGTCCCTGTCTTAATCACCCATAGCGAATAAATAAGTGCTAACGAAGCAATAATTCCGTCTTTTACTCGCGATCCTTTAATGGTATCGTATGTCTCACCCGTCACAATAAGCTTTAGTTGATAAACTGTCGTCACGAAATAAGGAACTAAATAAGCGAGAGTAGCTACAACGATAGCGAAATTATAGGCTTGCGAAACTGTGCCTGAAATAGTCGCAAACAAAAACAACTGTGTTAAGCCATTTGTTAATGTTAGTGAACGGGCTGGACTATTGTTCTGATTCGTTTTAGCAAACCACTGTGGAAACAACCCTGATTTTGCTGCTTGATAAGGAACTTCTGCACTAACAACAATCCATCCAACCGTAGAACCTAGTAAAGATATAAGTGCTAAAATGGCCATTACGTAAGCACCTTTATGTCCAATAACCATTTCTAACGTATCTACCAAAGGCTTTTGAGACTGCTGAAGCTGAGCTGTCGAAAGAATCCCCATAGCTAGAAGCGTAATCCCTACATAGATAACCATTGAGATTAATAATCCAAGCAGCGTTGCTTTCTTTACTACTTTTTGTGATTTTGCACGATTAGATAACAGTACAGCTGATTCAATTCCGATAAACGCCCACAGCGTAGCAATGGCTGCTCCATTGACCTGACTTCCTAATCCTACATTTATACCCTTTGAGTTAACAAATTCTGTACTGACCAGGTTGGATGCGTTAAATAACGATAGCGCCACAACAATAAATAAACCGAACCCAATAATTTTAGCTGCCGTTGTGATAAAGTTAATATTACCGGCGCTATTGATATCTCGCTGCAAAATAGCCTGAATTCCCCATAGTACAACAGAACATACTAAAAACGTAATAAATTTTCCAGCTTCTAATTGAAAATCTCCGACTGAAAATAAAATATCCTTACTCTCCATTACTGGAAAGAACGTTGTTAAGTATCCTGCAAATGATATAATGACAGATGCTGTTGCAGCCCAGTTTGCTGCCCAATAACCCCAAGCCATGCTATAACCAGCTACTTTACCTACTTTAGGCGATGAAAAAAGATTCGCTGCATAACTTTGAGGCCCTCCTTTTAATTCAGGCTTTCTCATGACTAAGTTCCCGAACACAAGAGCAATCATGAACACGCCAAGACCTGTTGCAACCCAAGCAAGTGTTGAACCAATTGGACTTGATACGTTTGCTAAATTAGAAGGAAGCATAAATACTCCGCCGCCTACCATATTACCAACTACAAAGGCTGTTAAAAACCAAAGTCCCCATTTTTTATCTTTCATTTGCTGTGTCTCCTTTTGCTTTCTAAAAGCTTAAACTTTTGAGATAGAAAGCTCGATGCTAATCTATTAACACGTAAAAATTATTTGTTTCTTCATTCATCTCTTCATTTGTTTAACAATATAATATATTAGCACACTAAAGCAAAAAGTGAAATAATAAATCCTTCATTTTCTTTTAGAAAAAAATGCTACTGGGACAAAACTACATCAATCTAAAGATGGACAAATGGGATATATGAGTTCGTATGAATCACGCTCGTTACACCGCTGTTGATTTCCGTAGAAGACTTGGCTTTCCGCGAGCGGCCGGCGAGCCTCCTCGTTGCTTCCGCTCCTGCAGGGTCTCGCTTTTCCCTAGGAGTCTGCGCCTTGCCCTGCATACAGTAAACCTATGTTCACCATCACCATAAAAAAGATCCGAACAAGTTGGATTCTTAATCAAGAATTCAACTTGTTCGGATCTTTCTTCAACGAAACTATTTTTGTCCGAGCTTTATTTTTTATCTTTTATGAAAACCTTTTGAATAGTAGACAACAACCAATAAAACAAACCATATCGGACCTACAATAAGGGCTATTCTTGTATCTGAGGAAAAACCCATCACCACTACTACTCCCGCTAAGAAAGCAAGAGCGAGATACGACGTATACGGGAAAAACGGAAGCTTATATTTTAAATCACTTACTTGCTGATCGCTTAATCCTCTGCGGAAGCGAATTTGAGAAAGTAAAATAATTCCCCATGTCCAAATCGCCCCAATAGTGGCAATACTCGTCACCCAGGTGAATACCTTATCAGGAACAACATAGTTTAAGCCAACTCCGATTAGCAGTACAACAGCTGAAGCAATAACTGCTGCACCAGGCACGCCGCCTTTTGTTAAGTTGGCATAGCGTTTTGGAGCTTCCCCGTGCTGAGCTAAATTAAATAACATACGGCCTGTACTAAAAATTCCACTGTTACAAGAAGATAAAGCCGCTGTTAACACTACAAAGTTTATAATCCCTGCTGCAGCGGGAATTCCAGCTTTATCAAATGTTAAAACAAATGGACTTCCTTGTGTTCCGATCTCTGGCCAAGGATAAATAGACATGATAACAAACAGTGCTCCCACGTAAAAAATCAAAATTCTCCACAGTACATTATCAATGGCTTTTGTTAATGTCTTTTCAGGATTTTTCACCTCTCCTGCCGTTACCCCAATCATTTCAATACCAAGGTAAGCAAACATAACCATTTGAAGTGATAAAAGAATACCTTTCATACCATTCGGGAAAAAGCCACCGTGATTCCATAAATTACTGATTCCTGTTGCAATGCCGCCATTTCCAATTCCAAAGATAATCATGCCTAGTCCAAGCACAATCATAAGGATAATCGTTACTACTTTAATAAGAGAAAACCAAAACTCTAGTTCACCATATGCTTTTACAGCTAAAAAGTTAACACCTGTCATGATAACGAGCGCTGCGAGTGCCCATATCCACTGAGGTACACCCGGGAACCAAAAATCCATATATACTCCAACGGCTGTAATTTCAGCCATACATGTAATAATCCACATAAACCAGTAGTTCCAGCCTGTTAAATAACCAGCGAGTGATCCTAAATAATCGTTAGCATACTTGCTAAAAGAACCGGCTACTGGATTTTGTACGGCCATTTCACCTAGCGCTCTCATAATAAAAAACATAATAAGACCACTGATTCCATACATGATAAGAATACCAGGACCCGCTAACCGAATAGCGGATGCAGAACCTAAAAACAGTCCAACTCCGATAGCTGCACCTAAAGACATTAAGCTAATATGCCTTTCCTCAAGTCCACGGCTTAATTCTTTTTTTTGCGTGTTCCCTTGCATAATTCTCTCTCCTAACATGTCCATTTCATTTAATAGCGGCTACTTGTGTAGCATTACGTTATTTTCCAGCTAAATAATTCCAGAGATTGTATGTACTAAAAATCTTATGCTGCAAGTTCCAAACCTGCACTTTTACCGCTATTACATCTATAAAATACAATATTAAAAAAACTTCACTTTGTTCATTTTATCAAAAATCACAAAAAATGCGATAGTTTTTTTGTGATTTTCACAAATAAACTTACGATTTAAATATAACTAAACTCATTTTCACCATTATATGTTTTTATACCACTATAATTATTTAATTATTATGAATAATCTATCTTTTTCTAGTCTATATTTTCAATTATAGATGCTTACTTTTCCCTAAAAAGGGTAAAGATAAGATAACTGTTTAAACACTATTATGAACATCATCATGAAAAGATCAGTAGGAGGATGCTATGAATTGGTATGAAAAACTAAGTCAATATTTTCCCATTGAAGAAATGAAATCAAAGAAGCATATCGAAACGCTTTTACAAGAACGCAGCGATATTTATCATAAAAATGAAGGACCTCATCACGTATTAATGTACGTGGAAACAGACCAATTTATCTTTATTGATTACCTCTTTGTTTCAAAAGACGCTAGAGGTCAAGGGCTTGGCGGTAAATTAATTGATGAGTTAAAACAGCATAACAAACCAATTATCTTAGAAGTAGAGCCTGTGGACTACAAAGATTCAGACTCAGCAAAACGACTGCATTTTTATAAACGTGCAGACTTTAAGCATGCTCAAACAATCGGCTATAACCGCCGCTCATTAGCTACAAATGAAGTTAATCAGATGGAAATCCTATACTGGTCTCCTACCTCTGAAACAGAGGAAAGCATTTTAAATAAAATGAAAAAAACGTACGAGTTAATTCATACGTACAAAGACAAAGAAATATATGGTGCCTCTTATCAGCCGGCAGATCAAGTATTAAAAATTGACAAAAATCGTAAAGACGGCGATATCTTAGCAGATTTATAAAAAGAAGGTAGACGTGCGTCTACCTTCTTTTTATATCCTTGAATTATTATTCAAATCAAAACATTATTAATCACTTATATTCCTTTAGTTATAAGGTTTACACATAGATATTTTGTCTTAAATATAAAATTCTGAAAATTTTCAATAGTATTTTCTAATCCTGTATTGTATAATACCTGTAAAGCGCTAATGTTACTTGTTCTTACATGTTTTTTCCAATTTAAAGTTTAGCGTTTTTTGATAACTAAATAAAAAACGACCTCGTTGTGAGATCGTTTTTGTTATGTTGTATATGTGGCAAACTCTGCTTGAGAACAAGACACGTAGTGACCTGGAGATACTTCTCTAAGCTCCGGTTCTTCACCGTTATAGTCATGGATACTTGGATCATAAATTTTGCGCTGACGCGTTTTTTCACTGTCAGGATCGGGAAGCGGAATAGCTGAAAGCAACGCTTTTGTATATGGATGAACAGGGTTTCTATAAAGTTCATCACTTGGTGCAAGCTCTACAATCTTACCCCTGTACATAACGCCGATGCGGTCACTGATGTATTTTACCATTGACAAATCATGGGCGATAAATAAATATGTTAGTCCACGTTCACGCTGTAACTTCTTCATTAAGTTAACAACTTGAGCTTGTATAGATACGTCCAAAGCTGAGATTGGTTCATCTGCGATGATAAAATCAGGTTCTACTGCCAGTGCTCTTGCAATACCGATACGCTGACGCTGGCCGCCACTAAACTCATGTGGATAGCGATTGGCATGTTCTTTGTTAAGCCCCACTGTTTCAAGAAGCTCGTGAACCTTTGCCATACGCTCCTTTTTGGTCTTGGCTAAGCCGTGAATATCAATGCCTTCTGCAATGATATCTGCTACGGTCATACGAGGGTTAAGCGACGCATATGGATCTTGGAAAATCATTTGCATTTTACGATTGAATTTTTTAAGCTCCGAGCGAGATTTACGACCATGTACGTTTTCGCCATTGAATAGCACCTCACCACTAGTAGCGTTGTATAGACGAATAATCGTTCTGCCTGTTGTTGACTTTCCGCAACCGGATTCACCTACAAGCCCTAATGTCTCTCCGCGGAAGATGTCAAATGTCAGACCATCAACTGCTTTAATTGTTCCTTTGCTTGTGAAAAAATGCTGCTTTAACCCTTTAATCTCTAATAATTTATCTGTCATGTTATTCACCATCCTTTGCTACGAGTACAGGTGTACTGTATACATTATCAACTTTACGCAGGCGGCGCTGAACTGAAGCAGGCGGCTCTACTTTTGGTGCATCGGGATGTAACAGCCAAGTTTTTGCATAGTGCGTATCAGATATTTTGAACATTGGAGGTTCTTGCTCAAAATCAATTTTCATTGCGTATGGATTTCGCGCTGCAAATGCATCTCCCTTTGGAGGATTCGTTAAATCTGGCGGCGTTCCAGGAATAGCAGCAAGCTCTTCTTCTGCCTCGTTATCTAAGCTTGGCATAGAAGCTAGCAGTCCCCACGTATAGGGATGTTTTGGATCATAAAACACTTCATCGACTGTGCCCATTTCAACAATTTGACCAGCGTACATAACAGCTACTCGATCTGCTACATTTGCTACTACACCAAGATCATGGGTAATAAAGATAATAGATGTATCCGTTTTTTTCTGAATGTCTTTCATCAACTCTAAAATTTGAGCTTGAATTGTTACATCAAGCGCCGTTGTTGGTTCATCAGCGATTAGTAACTTCGGATTAGAAGCAAGAGCCATTGCAATAACAACACGCTGTCTCATCCCGCCGCTGAATTCATGCGGATATTGATTCACACGCTGTTCTGGAAAAGGAATCCCTACAAGCGTTAATAACTCGACCGCACGTTTTTTCGCTTCTGCTTTAGACACTTTGGAATGCTTGATTACGACTTCACCAATTTGAGCTCCAACTTTCATCGTCGGATTTAAAGAAGTCATCGGATCTTGGAAGATCATACCGATATCTTTACCGCGAATAGCTTCCATTTCTTTATCCGTTTTCTTTGCTAAATCAATGCCGTCAAACAGCATTTCACCGCTTTTGATTCGGCCAGGAGGCATCGGAATAAGGCGCATGATCGTTTGTGAAGTTACACTTTTACCAGATCCTGACTCACCAACAATTGCTAGCGTTTCACCTTTATTTAAGTGGAAGTTAACGCCGCGAACGGCTTGAACTTCTCCGCCATATGTTTTAAATGATACAGCTAAATTTTTTACTTCTAATAAACGTGACATATGAGTCCACTTCCTTACTTACGTAGTTTTGGATCTAACGCATCTCGTAATCCATCACCAATTACGTTGAACGCTAAGATTGTTAAACAGATAAACAAACCTGGGAAAAATAAGCGCCAAGGATAGTATTCCAAAGCAGGTAAGCCTTCTGAAGCCATTGTTCCCCAGCTTGCAAGCGGTGCCGGAACGCCTAGTCCCAAGTAGCTTAAAAATGCTTCTGTAAAGATTGCTGAAGGAATCGTTAGTGTCATTGTTACTAAAATTGGACCTGTTGCGTTAGGAATAAGATGTTTAAATAAAATACGTTTTGTGGTTGCTCCTAATGTTTGTGAAGCCATTACGTACTCTTGGTTTTTCAACTGCAATACTTGTCCACGTACAATACGGGCCATGTTAATCCAGCCAGTAATGGTCATCGCCAAAATCATCGTGCCTAACCCTTGGCCAAGCATAACCATTAAAATAATAACCAGTAAAAGGTAAGGAACACCATATAAGATATCCGCAACACGCATCATTGTTTCATCCGTACGGCCGCCCCGGTATCCAGAGATGCTTCCCCAAATTACGCCGATGAATAAATCAATTAAAGCTGCTGCTAATCCGATAAATAATGAAATACGAGCGCCTTCCCACGTACGAGCAAAAACATCACGCCCTAATTCATCTGTACCGAACCAGTGCTCAGAAGATGGAGCCTGGTTAGCATTCAGTAAATCATTGGTTGCATAATCATATTTCACCATCAATGGACCAAATATAGCCATAAAAACAAGGAGAACCATTAGTACTACACCAAACATAGCAAGCTTATTTTTGCGAAAACGAATAAAAACATCTTGCCAGAATGAAAGACTCGGTTTTTCAATCTTTTCTGCCTGAGCGCGGTCAATCCCTGCTGTTTCAAACATTTCTTTAGGAATTTTCGGAAGTTGCTGCATAGTTACTCTCCTTTCTTAGCACCTGTAAGTTTAATTCGAGGGTCAATGAAGCCGTATGCAATATCTACAAGCAAGATACAAAAAAGTAGTAAAATACTGTAGAACACCGTTACGCCCATAATCGTTGTATAATCTCGGTTTGAGATACTGAGCACAAAGTGTGAACCTAATCCCGGGATACCAAATATTTTTTCAATAACAAAGCTACCCGTTAAAATCCCTGCTACTAAAGGTCCCATATAGGATACGACTGGAAGCATCGCATTTCGCATGGCATGCTTAACTGTAATAACGCCTCTGCTTAAACCTTTTGCTTTCGCTGTACGAATATAATCATTGCTTAATACTTCAAGCATACTCGACCGAGTTAACCGTGCGATAAACGCCATAGGGGTTGAAGCAAGCGCGAGAGCTGGTAACACCGTGTGTGCCCAAGATTCCCAGCGTGCAACCGGAAAAATTTGTAGTTTCATAGCCAGAACGTATTGTAATACCGCTGCCATGATAAAACTCGGAACTGAGATTCCTAGAACTGCAATAACCATCGCCGTGTAATCTTGCCACTTGTTATGTTTTAAAGCAGCAATAACACCAAGTACTACACCAATAGCAATTGCTATTAAAATAGCTTCCATCCCTAGCATGAATGAAACAGGGAAACCGCCGTTAATCAAATCATTTACCGTTTGGCCTTTATATTTGAAAGATGGCCCAAAATCCCACTTTAAAATTGATGTTAAGTAATCAAAGTACTGATGGTACCAAGGCTGGTCTAAACCGTAATACTGATTTAGATTTTTTTGAATTTCAGGGGGAAGCTGCTTTTCTGATGTGAATGGACCTCCTGGAACAGCACGCATTAAGAAAAAGGTCGCTGTTACGATCAGCCATAATGATAGAAACATATAAATAAGTCGTTTTCCTATATATTTGAACACCCTGACACACCTCCATATTTTTACAAAATTCGCGCACAAGAAAGAAAAGTATATGGAGCACCAGGCCCCATATACCCTTTGTCACAATTGATGTTACTTACTCAAAATGAGCCCACTTAATCTGAATGTCTCCAAGTCCAGACATCACAACATCTTTCAGCTGCTTGTCTTGTACCCAAGCATTTGTGTAGAAATAGATTGGTGCCACTGGCATTTCATCCATGAAGATACCTTCTGCTTTTTTCAACATTGCCTGACGTTTCTTAGGATCAGTTTCTTTTTGAGAGTCAATTAATAACTTTTTATATTCTGGATTTTCCCAGTTTGTATCATTGTTTCCGCCTTTTTTGTCACGGAATAACTCTAGGAAGTTGATTGGATCGTTAAAGTCTCCTAACCAGCCCATACGCCCAACTTGATAATCTCCTTGGTGTAATTTTTCAATGTAAACAGCCCACTCAGAGTTGTCTAACTGTACTTTAATACCAAGGTTTTTCTTCCACATATCTTGAACAGCTTGTGCAATCTTTGCATGTTTTTCATCCGTGTTGTATGAAACCTTAATTGCTGGTAGTTCTGAAGCATCTTTAAGGCCCATTTCTTTCAAGCCTTTTTCTAAATATTCTTTTGCTTTTTTCACATCATTGTCTTTGAAGTAGCCTTTTTTGTTATCTTTAAACATTGTTGGTGGTACAGCTGCCATCGCTGGAACTGAACCGTCTTTTGTAATTTGTTCCGTAATACCTTTACGATCAATTGCATAAGCTAATGCTTTACGAATGTTCACATTGTCTAAAGGTTTTTGTTCTGTATTAAACTTGTACCAGTAAGTACCTGCAATCTCTTGAATGTTTAATGAACCGTCTTTCTTTAATTCAGGAAGTGCATCAGCTGGTAATTGACCAGTAGGCATACCCGCCCAGTCCAATTCACCGTTTTTGAACATTGAAAGTTCAGTGTTGTTATCATTGATCATGTACATTTCAACTTTTTTAAGTTTTACAGCATCTTTATCCCAATAGTTTTCATTAGGAACTAACTCGATTTTGTCATTATGTTTCCAAGTTTTTAATTTGAAAGGACCGTTTGACGTATAGTTGTCACCTGCATTTGTGTACCATTTTTCATTTGATTCAGCAATTTTTGTATTCACTGGGAAGTACGTATAGAAAGCTGTTAATTCTAAGAAATATGGCGTTGGGTTTTCTAATGTTACTTCAAGCGTTTTATCATCTGTTGCTTTAACGGCAACATCATCTAATGAACCTTTTCCTTCATTAGCAGCTTGTGCATTTTTAACATAGTATAATTGATATGCATATTGTGATTCGTTTTTAGGATCTAACGCCCACTTCCATGCATATTCGAAATCTTTTGCTGTTACAGGGTCACCGTTTGACCATTTTGCATCGTCACGAATCGTAAACGTATATTTAGTTTGATCATCGCTGATCTTCACATCTTTCGCCATTGCATTTTCAGGTTTTCCATCTTTACCGATGCGAGTTAAACCTTCAAATGTTTGTAGTAATACGTTTGATGATGTTGAATCATTAGCTAAGCCTGGATTCAGTGAAAAAGGCTCAGTTTTAATATTTACGCGAAGCTCTTGCTCTTTTTTCTTATCGCCGCCATCACTGCTAGCATTTTCACTGCCACCAGATTCTTTGTTAAATCCACATGCAGCTAAAAACAAGCTCATGACAAGCAGCAAACTGAAAAGAATCGACAACCTTTTCTTCATTGCATGTTACCCCCTATTAAATTTTGTTTGTGTGGCAACCATATTTTTTTGATATGCACTAATTTCTTAATCATCTTTCAATACAAAATAATCAGTTATTTTTTCATATAGTAGAGCGTTAAAGAACTCACTGCAAAATTATTCTTCTACCCTATGAAACTGTCATCAATTGTTTACATGCTGTAAATCCAATGTATGCGCTTAATATGTAGAAGACTCATTCATTACAAAATTCGCTAATTGAAACAAAACATTGTCTATTTTGTGTTTTCTGAAAAATTAAGAAATTGTAATACCTTTGTAAAAAATATGTTTGTTACGCCTATTATAAATATTTTAAAAATTTATTGCAATACTATTATTTAATGGTATTTTTTTATCATAAGGAAAAAAACCTTATCTTATAAGGATTGTGCCTACTTGTCTGACGTCTAAAATCTTTTTTGTAGTATAGGTATTACAATAGTATTACAAAGTTATTAGAAATACTAAATAAAAGATTTTTACCAAATCCTCCACCAAATTTTCACCAAGAAATGCTTTAATTAAACGGTTCTTGTCTTTTTTTTGCCGCAGAAAAATTCCAGTAAATTGTCTTATAAAACTTTTTAGCGATAAGATGTTTAAATTCCTGCTTTTTCGCGTTATAATAACGAATAACTATATAATTAAAGCTGTGAAAAAGAGTAGTATGCAGAATTTTCATTTTTAGAGAGTTTGTGGGTGGTGAGAACAAACATTGAAACCTGCAGAATGGACTTTGGAGCTTTCAAGTGCAAAGCTTGAACGTTGACCTCAACGTTACATGAATAAAGATAGTTCACAATTATGTGTGCTAATTAGGGTGGCAACGCGGTCCATTCGCCCCTAGCTTAAGCTAGGAGCGGATGGGCCTTTTTATGTTGTATCCGTAAATTAGCAGCATATATGTGCAGATGAAAGGAAGATTTGATGAAAACAATTTTTTCAGGTATTCAACCAAGCGGTACAATCACTTTAGGTAACTACATTGGAGCGATGAAGCAATTTGTTGAACTTCAACATGACTATAATTGTCATTTTTGTATTGTAGATCAGCATGCAATTACAGCGCCTCAAGATCGTTTAGCACTTCGTAAAAACATTCGCAGCCTTGCTGCTCTGTATGTAGCAGTAGGAATTGATCCAGCAAAATCAACTTTATTTATTCAATCAGAAGTGCCTGCCCACACGGAAGCGGGATGGATGTTACAGTGCGTAGCGTATATCGGTGAACTTGAGCGTATGACTCAGTTTAAAGATAAGTCCGCTGGAAAAGAAGCAGTATCAGCAGGATTATTAACTTATCCTCCACTAATGGCCGCTGATATTCTTTTATACAACACCGATTTGGTTCCAGTTGGGGAAGATCAAAAGCAGCATTTAGAATTAACCCGTGACTTAGCTGAGCGCTTTAACAAAAAATACAATGATATCTTCACTATTCCTGAAGTACGTATTCCAAAAGTAGGCGCACGCGTCATGTCTCTTCAAGATCCTACGAAAAAAATGAGCAAATCTGATCCAAACCAAAAAGCTTTTATTACGCTCTTGGATGACGCTAAAACAATTGAAAAGAAAATCAAAAGTGCCGTAACGGATTCAGAAGGTATTGTTCGCTACGATAAAGAAAATAAGCCAGGTATTTCAAACTTATTAAGTATTTATTCAATCCTAGCCAATAAATCAATCGAAGACATTGAAGCAATGTACGAGGGCAAAGGTTATGGTGACTTTAAAGCTGACACAGCTAAAGTAGTAGCTGAAGCACTCGCTCCAATTCAAGAAAGATATTATGAATTAGTTGATTCTAGCGAGCTAGATGATATTTTAGATCAAGGTGCCGATAAAGCAAATGCAACGGCGAATAAAATGCTTCGCAAAATGCGAAATGCAATGGGAATTGGCCGTAAACGTTAAAAAAAAACGACTGCTATGCAGTCGTTTTTTTAATTAACTTTTGGCTCTTGTTCAATTTCCCAAAGTTTTTCAAAGAAAGGTTGTCCTTTTACTAAGCGCTCGCATAATAATTTATGTTTCGGCGACCACCCTGACTTCGTTTCATCGTATAGCTGATTCCATACGTCTTGAAACGGCATCTCTTGAATGTCTTCGTATTTCGTTGGATTCCACTCTGTGTACCAGTAGCGGATTTGAGCTGTATTTTTTGTTGTATGTAGCTGATCAAGTGCCATAAATAACAGCTGTTTTAGCTGACGTTCTTTACGTGTTAATCCTCTCATCGTTTCAGGAGACGGCGAAAGAATATGATGCTCTTTTTTATTTAGCTCGTCTTCACTGAACTTATATTCTAGCTCTTCTTGATCCGCAATCATTTCATAGACCAACTGTTCTTGTCTTGGAATTAAGCGGCTTTTTCGAATCGGAATATGATATCCCATCGTATCAATTGCTAAAATATTCGTTCCGTCTGTAACAATAAAACAATATTCAACCTGCGTGCGTTCATGATTTTTCCGAATGTATGCTTTCTGATAGACATCTTGTAGTAGTTGTTGAGGTAGCTCGGAAAGATCATTTTCAATGTAATGAAATAAAAGCGGATTTACTTTTAATAACGGTGCTTGATCGAGCAGTTCTACACAATCATCTTTTCTCCACTCATGGAAATGACACACATTATAACCGTTTTCTTCGCCTTCAAACCAATTAACCCATACATCATGAAGATATAGCATAATTTACCCCTCACTTACTATCTGTTTGTTATCCATCAGTATAGGCAGAGAAAGGAATTTTTATTCCAAATGATGTTATTTTTCTAAAAATTAATTATGAAAAGCCTTCGTTCTTGTTTATTATTCAAATGCCATTATTTCAAAGCTAGGACATACCGAGAGTGCTGATGATTGCTAAAGGCTTCATGAGCTATATCCACCGCTATAAGCAGAAAAAAATCCGAGTTTCTTCTATAGTAATAGGTTTGTCAGGAGGTCTGACAAACCTAAAAAAATCTATCACACTTTTGTGATAGATTTTTAACGAAGAGATTTTGGATTTAAAGCATCTTTTAATCCTTCACCAATGAAGTTGATAGCTAGGATTGTAAATGTAATAGCTAAGCCTGGCGGAACCCACATCCAAGGCTTATTCTGCAGCACATCTGATTCCCTTGCTTCTGTCAGCATATTCCCCCAGCTTGGCGTATCAGCCGGCACGCCAAAACCGATAAAGCTAATCGCTGACTCAAACACAATAAGGATAGCCATCTGCAAACTGGCTTGAACCACAATCGTTGAAAACACATTTGGCAGCAAATGTTTAAAGATAATTTTAAACGGGCTGCACCCAATGGAAACAGCTGAAAGCACATATTCATTTTCTTTTTCAGCCAAGACTTTGCTTCGCACCAGCCGGGCCGTACTTCCCCAGCTTAAGAAACTAACAACTAGAATGAGCGTCCAAACGCCTGAAATCTTTCCAATTAGAATTGTATTTAACACTACAACGAAAACAATTAGGGGAAAGTTTAATACAAAGTCTGTAAAACGCATTAAGAATTGGTCCACTTTGCCTCCGTAATAACCCGCAACCGAACCGATAAGAGTTCCAATTAAAATAACGAGTGTTGTACAAGCAACTCCAATCAGTAACGAAGTTCTTCCTCCATACAATGTACGTGCAAATACGTCTCGCCCATTTGTATCTGTTCCAAACCAATGCTCACTAGAAGGCGCTGCATTCATCGCCATATAGTCGATACGTGTAATATCTGCTTTTGTAAGCAGCGGTGCAAAAATGGCAAGAAGCGTAATCACAATCATGAAAGCTAAACTTATCATGGCTAATTTATTTTTAACAAACTTCTTTCGCGCAATCGCCCATGGAGAAAGGTTTTTAGGAGCTTTCATATTCACTTCTGGCTGTACATCTTTTTTCGTTACAATTTCCATACTTTCTCCTCCTAATCCAAACGAATACGCGGATCTGCTACGCCGTATAACAAATCAGCAACCAGATTCCCAACCAACGTTAAAATTGAAAACAACATTGTAAGCGACATCATAACTGAGTAGTCACGAGTTGCTACAGAGTCAACAAATAGCTTTCCAATTCCTGGATACGTAAAGATCGTCTCTGTAATGATAGAACCGCTAATGATTGTTACAAGATCAAACCCTAAAAACGTAATAAGCGGAATCATTGAGTTGCGTAAGATATGAACATTATAAATTTTAGATTCTTTTGTCCCTTTTGCTCTAGCTGTGCGCACAAAATCTTTGCGACTGTTTTCAATAATATCATTGCGCAAAAATTGGGTATACTGCGCGGTGGACATCAAGCCGAGAATCAGAGCGGGTAATATAACGTGATGAATTCTACTTTGAATAAATTCCCATGATCCCTCTTTCAATCCTACTTCAACAGAACCGCTAAATGGAAACCAGCCTAACTGAAAGGAAAATAAATAAATGCCTACAATCCCTGCGATAAACGATGGAACCGCTAATGCAAAGTAATTATATCCTGCAATAAAGTTATCTGCTAAGGTATACGGTTTTCTTCCTGCATACATACCTAGAATAAATGCAAACACATACGTAATTAAAAGCGAAGTCAAAGCTAAAAAGATCGTATTAGGCATACGCTCTAAAATAATATCTAACGTCGGTAACTTATGAGTTGTTGACTTTCCTAAATCTCCTTGTGCCACTCCCTTTACCCAGTTCCAATATTGAACGTAGATAGGATCGTTATATCCTAGCTTATCACGCATTTCCTCAATGTATTTTGGATCTGTATTACTAGGGTTTATTTCTCCCCCAAAAGGGTCCCCTGGCATCATTTTTGCCAGGGAAAACACAACAAAGGAAATCAGAATCAACATTGGAATCATCCCTAAAATACGTCTTAGTGAATATTGCAGCATCGTTGACTCTCCTTTACATGTAAAATACTTATTCTGTTACAGACCATTTCTCCGGATCTACAACTACCGTTGATGGATCTAGAGTTACGTTTTTCACACGCTTATTCACAGCATAAATATTGATATTTTCCCATAAAGGAAGTGCTGGCAGCTGATTATTAAAGAATTTTTGCCATTTTACATATACATCTTTACGGTATTTATCATCAAATGATTTTTCACTCAAACCGTCTTTAAGCATTTCGTCAGATTCCTTATTTACCCAACGTCCATAGTTCCATTCAGCATTAGAGCTCCATAATCCTGTAGGGTCTGGATCTGAACCAGTGTCCCAAGAACCAAAGAACGCTTCTAAGGCCTTATCGTCGTTATCTTTCATTTCATTGTACAAGTTAAATTCAACAAGTGAACCCGTTGCTAATTTTGTTTTAATACCAATATCATTCCATGCTTGCATAATAGCCTTCGCACGACCCTCGAAGTTGGCTGGACCAGCATAGTGACCGAATGAAATCGTAAATGGTTTTCCGTTTGGATCTTCTACAAAACCATCATTATTCTTATCTTTATAACCAGCTTCAGCTAATAATTTTTTAGCTTTTTCTGGACTATACTTGTACTTTGTTAAATCTTTTTGGTCAGCAGCAATCCAGAATACAGATGGAATAACTGTATTAGAAACAACCGCTTTGTCGTTCATAAATGCTTTTACCATTGCTTCTCTATCTATTGCATAAAGCAATGCTTGACGAAGTTTTAGGTCTTTGAACTTTTCGTAATCATCTACGTTTTTACCGGCATTTTGATCACGATGTCCAAATCGTAGACCAATATACGAATAACTAGTTGATTTCCCTTCCAAAAAGTCTAAGTTTTCTGCTTTTTCAACTTGACCTAAATCAGCTGGACGAACATCCATAATGTCGACATCGCCTTTTTTCAATGCTCCGGCGGAAACAGATGGATCCAGTACTTTTACAACAACACCATCAAGATGAGGCTTACCTTTCCAATAATCATCATTACGCTCCATTTGGACATATTCACTTGCTACTACTTTTTTCACTTTAAACGGCCCAACACCAATTGGCTCTTTACGAACTTGTTTGGACTCTGCAAGATCTTTTACAGCAATTCCTTCATAGTACTTTTTCGGCATTGGATACGGCCATAGATTGTCTAAGTTATTTACACGAACTTCTTTAAACGTTACTTTAAATGTTTGCGGATCTACTACTTCAACTCCAGAAATAGAATCCGCTTTGCCGTCGTGATATTCTTGAGCGCCTTTAATATGCTCAACGTTTACATAGCGCGGACCTGTATAGTCTTTATCAGCAATCGTTTCATACGTATATTTAAAATCATCTGCAGTTAATGGATCTCCATTATGCCACTTAATGCCCTTTTTTAATTTAAACGTGTAAGTTAGTTTATCACCACTCACGTCCCAAGTAGCTAAGTCAGATTTAATCTTTAATTTCTTATCATAAGTAAAGAGACCTTCATTGATAAATTCTAAGATTTGGCTATCATATGCACTACCATACAATGCATACTCAAAAAGCCCTTCCGGCGCTCCGTCAATCCCATACGTAATCGTTCCGCCATCTTTTGGCTTGTCTGTTTTTGCACTTTCAGTTTTTGTTTCTCCGCCTTCTTTATTACTAGAAGATGAAGAACTGCTTCCACCGCTGCATGCCGCTAGAAAAAGCGATAGCACAAGCAAAATGGAAACAAGTGATAAAAACGATTTCTTTTTCATCATGACGTTCCCCCTGTTTAACTAATAATCTGTTCGTATGTAGCTTTTACGAGTTATATAAATGGCAAGCTACTTGATGGCCAGGTCTCACCTCCTTTAAGGCAGGTTTCGTTTGGCTGCACTCTGCCATTGCATGTATACAGCGAGGATGAAACGCACAGCCTTTTGGCGGATCAATTGGGCTTGGCACATCTCCCTGTAAAATAATACGCTGTTTTTTCTTTCGCGGATCTGGTTCAGGTATAGCCGATACAAGCGCTTGCGTATAAGGGTGCAATGGCTCTGCGTATAGACTTTTTTTATCAGCAATTTCCACTAAACCGCCTAGGTACATAACACCGATACGGTCACTCATATGTTTAACAACACTCAAATCATGGGCAATAAATAAAAAGGTTAGGTCGAATTCTTGTTGAAGTTCTTTTAGAAGGTTTAAAACTTGTGATTGGACAGAAACATCGAGTGCCGATACCGGTTCATCAGCAATAATAAGTTTTGGACGAAGTGCAAGTGCACGTGCAATTCCAATACGCTGACGCTGTCCACCGGAAAATTCGTGAGGATATTTATAGTATGCATCTTCCGGTAACCCTACTTTTGTAAGTAGATTCATAACTTCTGATTTTAATTGATTGGTTGATTTTCCTGTAAAATTCCGAATTGGTTCAGAAATAACATCTCCAACCATTTGCATTGGATTGAGGGAAGCATAGGGATCTTGAAAAACCATTTGGAAATCTTGTCTAATTTTACGGAGAGAAGTTCCTTTTGCTTCTGTGATATCTTTACCATCGAAAATAATTTTTCCGCTAGTTGGTTCCAACAGTCTTAGAATCGTTCTTCCTGCCGTGGATTTTCCACAGCCAGATTCTCCTACCAGACCGAGCGTTTCTCCTTTTCGAATCCCAAAGGAAATACCGTCAACTGCTTTTACATCACCAATTTTCTTTCGAAGAAATCCCCCGTGAATAGGATAGTAGGTTTTTAAATGCTGAACTTCTAGCAATACATCTTTCACCGCTTTAGTCATTAGCTTGTCTTCACTCCTTTTGACGGATAGCTATTTTCATACAGCAGACATGCGACGTCATGCCCCTGTGAATCCTGGCGAAGAACAGGCGTAACGGAACTGCAGTCTTCCATTGCATGAGGACATCGGTTAACGAAACGACAGCCTGTCCGCGGCATGTTTACAAGAGAAGGCACAATTCCTTTGATCGTATTTAATACTTCTACATCATCTTCCATGCGTGGAATTGAATGAAGAAGCGCTTTCGTGTACGGATGTTTTGGGGCATAAAATAACGTATCAACATCTGTATGCTCAACAATTTTCCCGCCATACATGACAATCACTTCATCACACATCTCAGCAACTACTCCTAAATCATGAGTAATCATAATAATAGACATATCATTGCTTTCTTGAATTTCTTTTAGCAATTCTAAAATTTGAGCTTGAACCGTAACATCCAGGGCCGTTGTCGGCTCATCTGCAATTAAAAGTTTAGGCTGACAAGCTACCGCCATGGCAATCATGACACGCTGCCTCATTCCTCCCGACAGCTGATGCGGATATTCATCGATGAGCTTTTCGGATCTCGAAATACCAACACTTCTTAAAAGCGCAATGCTTTTTTCACGCGCTTTCGCTTTCGATATATTCATATGGTTAAACAATACTTCCTGCAGCTGATACCCAATGGTTAAAACAGGATTGAGGGATGTCATCGGTTCTTGGAAAATCATTGAGATGTCTTTCCCACGAACAACATTCATCTCATCTTCTGATAAGTGCGTAAGATTCTTTCCGTTAAATACAACGCTTCCGCTTCTAATTTGACTATTTACTTTAGGTAATAGCCCAATAACGGATAAAGACAATACGCTTTTTCCACAGCCAGATTCTCCTACAACTCCTACAATTCGCTTCCGTCCGACTTGAAACGACACGTCGTCCACAGCATTATGCCAGGAATCATTAATGGAAAAAGCAGTTTGTAAATTTTTAACTTCTAGTAAAGGTGTTGATTCGACGGGCTTTTTATCCATTTATAGTGCACACCTCATTTTTCTAAAAATTGTTATATTTGAATAAGATATTATTACAATTCCATTACAAAATCAATATATTTTGAAAATTAATTATATTTTTTATTTTCAAAATAATAATTTCTGAATATCTCTTCAGCATTTTAACGCATAAACCTCCTAATTTTTTGTTGAAAATAGGATAAAATTTACTATTTCTTGTTTTAGGTATATAGCACTTGTTTTTTTACAGTTGGAACGCAGATTTTTTTAAGATAGTATTGGTACTAAGAGGAAGCAGCTGGGTAGTGGTTAAAACGTGAGGCTTCATACATGAAGTAACAAGATGATACCCAATATTGTAGCCCATCATTTCTGGATACCAATTTTGGCCGAATAACAGTTGATCATATTTTTTTTCGTCAGCGCGCAGATTATAATAAGGTTTAACATGCTTTTCCCACATTTTTTTAGCTTCTTCAATGGTATAATAATTTGTCCAAGGAGCTAAATATTTTTTACCGCAATACTCCTCTACAGCTCTTTCTGCTAACCCCTCCATCATCATAGCGTCTAACAAAGTAATCGTTTCATCAGACTTATTAATAGCTTTTAGCCTGCAAACATGATGGTATTCATGGGTAAGCACCGCTAACATTTCTTCATCGGATGTATGACTTGTCATAAACACAAATAATTTATCGGTAAAAGCGACACCTGCTCTTCCGTTAAATTCACGCTGCATTTTTCGATTTCTAGGATTGCTTGGAAGCACTAGCACCGCTACATCCGGCCCACCCCATGCTTTTTTAAGCTTCTCGTAATGTGCTTTAACTTTCTTCCAAACCTGTCTTTTCTTCATTTCTTCTAATTCTTTTATAAATATTAAAGAAGGCGGACACATTCCATAGTTAAAAAGTAATTCCATATATTCTTTTTCTTTTAATTTCTTAAAATAGCGCGCAAGATGACGGCTTATTTCTTTCGGCTCCGTCCAAGTAGAAGTTGAAACAATCGGCATGTTTTCCCCTCTCTTTCTTCATCCTTTTGTTTCATGATATGTTCACAGCTACTTTTTTGGTTATCAAAAATAAAAAAAATTCTAGGCATCAGCCTAGAATTTTTCATTATGCTTCGTATTTTTTAAAGATGATTGTTGCATTGTGACCGCCAAATCCAAGTGAGTTGCTTAGCACCGCTTTTACTTCTTGCTTACGCGCTTTGTTTGGAATGTAGTCTAAATCGCACTCTTCATCAGGTGTTTGATAGTTAATTGTTGGAGGAAGAATACCGTCTTGAATTGCTTTCACACTAAAAATAGCTTCTACTCCACCAGCAGCTCCTAGCAAGTGGCCAGTCATTGACTTTGTTGAACTAATTGCTACTTTTTGAGCATGGTCACCAAATACTTCTTTAATAGCCATTGTTTCAAATTTATCATTGTATCCTGTACTTGTACCGTGAGCATTGATGTAATCAATATCACTTGGCTGTAGACCTGCATCTTCAATCGCATGACGCATTGCACGAACGCCGCCTTCTCCTCCTGGAGCTGGCGCTGTGATATGATGAGCATCTCCTGTCGAACCATAGCCCACAATTTCAGCATAAATACGTGCGCCGCGTGCCAGTGCATGTTCAAGCTCTTCAAGCACAATAACACCCGCACCTTCACCCATAACGAAGCCATCGCGGTCTTTATCAAACGGACGAGATGCTGTTGCAGGATCTGGATTTGTAGAAAGTGCTTTATTTGCACAGAAACCAGCAATAGATAAACGCGTGATTGGCGCTTCCGTACCGCCCGTCACCATCACGTCTGCATCTCCGCGTTGAATTACTTTAAACGCATCACCAATAGAGTTTGTACCTGTTGCACATGCCGTTACCGTACAAGAGTTCACGCCTTTCGCCCCTAAAGCAATAGAAACTTGTCCCGTTGCCATATCAGGAATCATCATTGGAATGAAGAATGGACTTACACGGCGAGCACCTTTTTCTAATAACGTTGAATATTGATTTTCAAACGTTTCCATACCGCCAATTCCAGAACCAATCCAAACGCCGACATTTGGAGCAATTTCTTCTGTAATAGTCAAATCCGCATCTTTAACAGCCGCCAATGCAGCTACCATCGCATATTGAGTAAAGCGATCCATCTTACGAGCCTCTTTGCGGTCAATAAAATCTTCCACGTTAAAATCTTTTACTTCAGCCGCTACTTTAGCCGGAAATTCATCTGCATCTAGTCTTGTTAAAGGACCAACGCCAGACACGCCTGCTACTGCGTTTTTCCAAGCTGTTTCTACGTCATTTCCAATTGGTGTAAGCCCACCAAGTCCTGTTACAACTACACGTTTTTTATTCATCGTACATTCATCTCCTTCAGTTGCTTTAAAAATGTAGTGTTATTTTCCCCATCTAATAGCAATAGCTCCCCATGTTAAGCCGCCTCCGAAGCCAACCATTACAATTAAATCATCATCTTGAATTTTCCCTGCTTCAAGCTCATGCACAATTGAAATTGGAATCGATGCTGCTGATGTATTGCCGTAGTATTGGATTGTTTTAGACATTTTTTCTTCAGGCAAGTCTAATCGCTGTCTTGCAGCTTCCATAATACGAATATTCGCTTGATGAGGTACAAGAAAATCAACATCCTCTTTTGTTAAACCTGCTTTTTCAATTACATTAACAGCAGATTCCCCCATTTGTCGAACAGCAAACTTAAATACTTCGCGTCCGTTCATGACAATATGATCAAGCTCGTTTTGATACAAGTGCTTGCCTCCCGTACCATCGGATCCTAATTCAAAGGATAAAATGCCTCGTCCTTCTGATACTGGTCCCATTACAACTGCACCTGCACCGTCTCCGAATAAAACAGCCGTGTTACGATCGTCCCAATCTGTAATCTTAGAAAGCTTTTCTACACCAACTACTAAAATGTGCTTGTAAGCATTGGTTTCGATAAATTGCTTAGCTGTAATCATGCCGTACATAAATCCTGCACATGCTGCACTCACATCGTAAGAAGCTGCTTTTTTCGCTCCCAATTTTTCTTGCAGCATACATGATACTGTAGGAAACGGTTGATCTGGCGTTACCGTAGCAACAATGATCATGTCAATATCTTCTGCCTCTACGTTAGCTTTATGTAAAGCTTCAACTGCTGCTTTATAAGCTAAATCAGATGTGTCCTCGTTATCGGCTGCAATTCGGCGCTCTTGAATACCTGTGCGCGTACGAATCCACTCATCTGATGTATCCATTACTTTTTCAAGATCTAAATTTGTTACAACTTTCTCTGGTACATAACGTCCAATTCCTAGAACACCAGCGTTCATATCAACCTCTCCTTTAAATAAAAGGCTTATATTCCTATAAAACCTATATCCGTCATTTCATTTATCGATTATATAATCAATTATTATGAGTTGGTACTAATTTTACTTCATTTTTTATTTTTTGTCTATATAGGTGTTCGTCCTACTCAGGTATCTATCATGCTACATATAGTAATCATACGGGACCCTCTTACTCTAGTATGGGACATTAGGTAAGAACTTACCCACCATTAAAATAGTGAAAGGAATGAGTATCATGGCAAGAAGACAAAGAAATGAAGGTTTTTCTGATTTTATGTTTGGAGCTGGGCGCAGAAATTCAAAAGAAGAAAGAGAGCGAGAGGAGTGGGAAAGATTATTTAAACAAATCGATGAAATTGTACTCGCCGTCGAAGAACTAGCTCCTCTTCTTAAACAGTTTGCCCCTTTAGTCGATTTATTTTCCAAACAAAAATAACAGCTCGGATTCTACCGAGCTGTTTTCTTTAGTTGTTTTCATTTTCAGCTAATGCATCTTGCTTGCCAAGCTCATAGGCATCGTTCATTACCTTTGTCAGTAATGTCAATACCGGCTGTACGTGTTCCATTGATAGCTCAACGCCTGTTTCATCTAAGATCTGTTTTGCTTCTGGCAAGTACTTCATTGCAATTTGCATGAATTGCATATTTTGCTCTTCCATAGTGAAATCTCCTTTATTAAAAACATTTATTCCTCCTTATATTAGCGAATCTATTCTATAAGTACAACTTTCTCCTTTTAATGAAGAGGTAAAAAGAATGTTCTCATATGTTTTTTTTGCAGATAAATGCCTTCTTTAGCCGTTACTTTGGAAGAAAAATGCAGCAGTTCTTTCGCTTTCCTGCTGATTTCATATTTTTCTTGAACCGCTTCTTCCTTCACCTCCATATGAGTAATGTTTGCTCCTGCGCTCCAAGGCTGTAACTTTTCTTCAACTAAATGAACCACTTCATATGAATATGCAGAAGTTTTACAGCGTCTAAGTGCACTGACGGCGTCTTCAATATAAATAATAAAATCCGTACCTTCCATAATGGTAAAAGCTTCTTCGTACCCGGCAATATTTTTAGAATAGCACATTGACAAAGGCTGCCAAGGTCCGTAAAGAGTCGGCGTTCTGACAATCATAATGGGCCATCCATCATCTTTATATTTTTCTATCATTCGCTCAAAATGAACGTATAGCCTTCCTTCACTACTGTCCGGTTCCGGAATCGTTGTTTCTTCAATCTTTCGCTGCTGGTCTCCAAATACGCGCATGGTAGAAACAAACACAAATCGAATGTTGAATTGACGGCATTTGTTAAGTGCTTGAATGAGTACTTGCTGCGCTTTTTGCATTTCTTGTCTTAAAAAATCAGGATGATAAAAATCTCCTCCATCGAAATACGTGAAGTAGACAATATCCGTTTCTAAGGTAATCATATCTAATGAATCCCCTACTTCAGTCGATACATAATTAGCGTTTCGCCCTAAGAAAAATTTCATCTCTTCCTGCAAATCATCTTCTTCTTTATGAGCAGAATGTGTATATCCTTTTACTTCTGTACCTTCGTCTAAAAAAGTCATACATAAATGAAAACCAATAAAGCGGTTTGCCCCTATTACTACTACATTTCCCATATCGCTTCCTCCAATTCCTCATTCATCATTTATTAAACAAAAAGCTTAAAGCCCTATAGTTATAGATAGTACTCATTCCTTATTTCAAAGAAGTTCATCTGTGAAAGCATCATGAACTCTCTTTTTCATTTTATCTCTTATACAAAAAGCCCCTATGATATGTATAATCATAGAAGCTTTGCTTATAACACTTTTTCGTGCTGTTTATAAAATTGGAGAAGGGACCGTTCAAATAAATAGTTTTTTTCCGGCAAATAAAGTGAAAGCATAATCGGAGAGTGAAGTTCTTCACGATGTAGTTCATATTTTTTACTGTGTGCAATTGGATAATGAGTAGAGGCATTAGGAGCGGTCCATATCTTCACGGGCAGCGTTGATTTTAATTCCGTAACAGAAGGATATTCCTTAATTAACTTTGATACTTGCTTCCGCTCCACTTTATAAGCTTGAGTCAAGTCCTTCGTGAATTGTTTATAAAAGAATTTATTGTTTTTTTCATGTTCTGCATGCGTATGAAGATCAATACATGGATTTAGTAAACCAGCTGATCGAATGAACGTATTCCCGTCATTTTCCATTAGCTGCAACGCTAACAGAGCCCCCATTCCTTCAGCTAAAATATGAATTCGTTTATTTAGAATTTCTTGTTTCATTACTAAATGATAAAGTTGTTTTGCAAGGTGATATGCTTCAGGAGACCCCCAATGCCGGCCATATAAATTGGAATAAAATACCGTGTATCCTTCATCTTGTAAACATTGCAACAGCTGTGACCTTCCGCCGTGCTGAATCCATAAGCTAGTTGAACTTTCAACAAAATGATCTTTATCACCCAATACTAACACACCGAAACCATTCGGTCGTTCAGGGACATGTACGACATTCCATTGCGTATCTAAGCTAAAAAAGCGTCGATGTATCATAGCTCTTCCTCCGTAACTTACTAGTTGTTCCATACAGTGTATGATAGAACCATCAAAAAGCGCACTAGAATAATGCCTATTTCTGACTTATTGCTCTTTTGTTTCTGCATGGGAACACGCCCCTTATTTATTCATAAAAAATTCAATTTCTTATTTGACTGCTATATGCTAAAATGAAATCAAACTGTACTGTAAACGAGGTGAATAGAATGCGTGTCGTAATGGCTTTTGTTTGGGGCTTTTTACTAATGAATATGGCAGTGTACGTAATCTCTGCAATGACGGGCGGTACTTACAGTTTCGCAACCGCTTCCATCCTTGGAGTAGTTTTCACACTAGTTGTAATTTTGATTGGAGAACTGGGTGTACCGAATAAACCAGCAAATAATCACCACTAAAAAGTGTTGGCTGTAAAGCCAGCGCTTTTTTTTATCTTTTGGCATAGGCTCTTCTCAGCACTTCCTTTCCTTACCTCGTATTCAAGACGCAGGACTGAGAGTACTTTTCTAGATTTATATATAGTCAGAATCATTGATTATCCCAACCTTTAACTATATAATTTTAGAATAATCAAACTATTAATTTTAGGAGTGAATACTGCTGTGACTAAAGAAAAAATTGGTTTTATCGGAACAGGCGTTATGGGTCAAAGCATGGCCGGGCATTTAATTGACGCAGGATATGAAGTCCTTGTTTATACGCGAACAAAAACTCGTGCTCAAGCACTACTTGAAAAAGGGGCCAACTGGAAAGAAACCGTTCAAGAAGTGGCCGAACAATCTGATGTTATTATCACCATGGTAGGCTACCCTCACGATGTAAAAGAGATTTATTTAGGAAAAGACGGCATTATACATAATGCAAAGAAAGGCTGCTATACAATTGATATGACGACATCGAGCCCTATACTCGCTCGTGAGATTTATCAAGCAGCAAAAGAGAAGCACATTCATGCGCTTGACGCTCCTGTTTCAGGAGGAGATATCGGGGCTCAGAAAGCAACCTTAGCGATTATGGTAGGAGGCGATTCTGAAGCATTTTCTGCCGTTACGCCTATTCTTGAAAAAATGGGGACAAATATCGTTCTTCAAGGAAGCGCCGGTGCTGGTCAGCATACAAAAATGTGCAATCAAATTGCTATTGCCTCTAATATGATGGGCGTCTGCGAAGCGATACTTTATGCTGAAAAAGCGGGATTAGATCCGAATACTGTTCTAAAAAGTATTGAAACAGGCGCAGCGGGAAGCTGGTCGTTAAGCAATTTAGCTCCTCGCATGATTAAAGGAGACTTCGAACCAGGTTTTTATATTAAACACTTCATTAAAGATATGAAGATTGCCATTGAATCAGCTGAAGAAATGGAGCTGTATACACCCGGGCTAAAATTAGCAAAATCACTTTATGAACAGCTCGAAAAACAAGGCGATGATAATAAAGGAACACAGGCTCTGTATATCCTTTTGAAACAGCATGCCCTAACTGTATAAAAACAGGCAGCTCGTAACGGGCTGCCTGTTTTTATTAATGATTTACGCTTCATTTAACGAATTCATAAAACGACTGAATGCGAGCTGCCCTTCAGCAGTTTGTTTAAACACACCTGCATGCTCTAAAATAGTCGCAAAGACCAAACCGAGCTCTTGTTGAAGAATCTCTTGAACATTTTCCGCTTCAATATGTGGATATTTTTTCTTGATGTTTTCAGCCCATTTCACGTGTTTTTGCACTTGATCATGTCTGCTGGCTACTTCGCTCAGGTTATTCTGAACCAACCCTTTGGCCACTAGACTCATTTCGTCTTTCAAACGACCGGGTAAAACTGCAAGCCCCATTACTTCGATTAAACCTATGTTTTCTTTTTTGATATGATGAACTTCTGCATGCGGATGATAAATACCATCCGGGTGCTTGCTGTTTGTTCGATTGTTTCGCAGTACTAAATCTAATTCATACAAATCTCCTCTTTTCCGAGCAATAGGCGTGACCGTATTGTGAGGAGTTTGACCTGTAAAAGCCAAAATATCGGCGCTTTGATCACTATATGATTTCCATTTCTTTAAAATAAAATCCGCTGCTTCCACTAGTGGCGAAAGGTGAGAACTTTGAAGACGAACGACTGACATCGGCCAATGAACAATTCCAGCTTTCACGTCTGGATGCGCTTCAAGAGAGAAAAATTTATTTATTCTTGCTTTAGCCATAGGAAACTCATGATAGCCTCCTTGAAAGTGATCATGCGTTAAAATAGATCCTCCTACAATGGGTAAATCTGCATTTGACCCTAAAAAATAATGTGGAAATTGTTCAACGAAGGCAAGCAGCCGCTTAAACGTTTGCTTTGAAATATGCATAGGTGTATGCTCACTCGCAAAAACAATAGCATGCTCATTATAATAAACATACGGTGAAAACTGCATGTACCATAGCTCTTCCCGCAATTCTACAGGAATAATCCGGTGATTTTGACGAGCTGGGTGGTTAATGCGACCTGCATAACCAGCATTTTCTTTACAGAGAAGGCATAGCGGGTAGTTGCTTTCTTTCAGTGATTTGCTTGCTGCAATTGCTTTTGGATCTTTTTCCGGCTTTGATAAGTTGATAGTAATTTCAAGTTCTCCAAAATCAGTGTTTGTTACCCATCTTTCGTTTTTAGCAATTCGATCTCTGCGAATATAGTGAATGTCTTTTGACAGCTTATAGTAATAGCTTGTGGCTTTTTGAGGGTTTTGCTGATAGTGATCATAAAAGGTTCGATTAACCTCTGAAGGCATGCTTGCAAAGCACCCCATTACTTTGGTATCGAATAAATCTCTATATGTGATAGAATTATCGGTGATTCGATTGTTTTCGGCAGTCCAATCAAGCATGTTATCTAAAATAGCAGCTGGATGTTCCAAACGTTCTTCTTTGACTTCTACCGTGATACATTCATCGAGTCTTAACACTTCCAGCAGTTTATTCCTCACCACATCTATATCCCATTTTGTTACTAGATTCTTTTGTAAACCATATTGAATAAGTCGGGTGATTTCTTCATGAATGTTGACTGACATACACTCGTTCCTTTCTCTATCTGTTTTCTCTTATACTGCTTCTAATGTGAGTTCACGCGCTCCTTCTCCAACCGTAACCACATAAAATTCAGCTTCTAAACTTGTTTGCTTATAATAGGCGTCTTTTACTTCCTCAATAAATCTATCAACCTGTGCTTTTTTTACGATACTGATTGTACAGCCGCCAAAGCCTGCACCTGTCATGCGTGATCCAATCACACCTTCTTGCAACCAAGCTGCTTCTACAAGAGCGTCTAATTCTTTTCCACTTACTTCATAGTCATCTCGCAGCGAACGGTGCGACTCATTCATCAATTGACCAAATCCTTTTAAATCGCCGTTTTGCAATTTAGCAACCGCTTCTTTTGTGCGTTCATTTTCATATACCGCATGTTTAGCGCGCTTGCAATCTACTTCATTTTGTATCAAAGATTTGTGCTTTTCAAATTGCTCTTTGGTTAAATCACCAAGCGAAGTAATGGAAAGTGAAGTTTGCAAATCTGACAGTGCTCTTTCACACTCCATGCGTCGTTCATTATATTTTGAGTCTGCCAGCCCTCTTCGCTTATTTGTATTAGAAATAACGAGCACAGCATCTGTTAATTGCAGCGGACTATAATGATATTGAAGAGTTTGACAGTTTAACAATACGGCTTGATTTTCCTTTCCCATTCCAATTGCAAACTGATCCATAATCCCGCAGCTTACGCCGATAAATTCATTTTCAGCTTGCTGCGCCATTTTTACAAGGTCTATCATATCAATATTCAATTCAAGAATTTTATTTAAAAGTACGCATGTGACTAACTCAATTGATGCCGACGATGAAAGCCCTGCTCCGTTAGGAATGTTGCCGAAAAACAAGATATCAAAACCAAAAGGAAGGTCATATCCGTGCTTTTTAAAAGTGTCCATTACTCCTTTTGGATAATTAGCCCAGTCATCCTCGGTTTTGTACGTTAATTGATCTAAAGAAGATTCAATAACGCCTGCTTCAGAGAAGTTTTTAGAGTACATACGTATTTTTCGATCATGACGTTTTTGTACTACCGCATACGTTCCTATACTCAATGAACAAGGAAAAACATGCCCTCCATTATAATCAGTATGTTCTCCAATTAAATTGACACGTCCTGGCGCAAAAAAGCAGCGAATAGCTTCTGACGAATGAAATATTTGTTTGAACTCTTCGATTAATTTTCCCAGCATTTATTATCACCTATTTTAAGTAGTTTTTTGGAAACGGATTCATATGTACATTGTAAAGTCCAATTTTCCTTGCCTCAATGGTAAAATTACTATCGATAATCGGTACTTTTTTGCTTATCCCTTTAAAAATGATTCTTTTGAATTGACGATGAACTACTCTTGCGCCAAAAAGGTGTTATCTTTATGTAAGCATTGACTTGCAAATTATAAGAAAATAATAGATTTAGAGACATTCACTAAAAATAATCATGATATTTTCAAAAAATTATAGAAAAATGAAAGCGATTACGTTAAAGTAAGAATTAAGTACTACTTTATTTCAAAAAGAAGGTGAAAATTTGCTCTCACATTTCCAAGCTCAAGAATATTCAACGTACGCATACAGGTTTTTAGAATCCCGCACAAACGAAGTTGCTCAGCTCTGGTCGGTTGGATGGGATGAAGTTTTCTCTCCCCTTTATAACTGGAGCGGAAATCAGCGAAAAGATGTAGGAAAATATATTTTTCAATACACGGTTTCTGGGTACGGGATGATTGAAATAGATGGACAAGAATATAAAGTGGATGCTGGAAAAGCATTCATCGTCAATATACCTGGAAATTATCGCTATTACTTACCAAAGGAAAGTGAAAACTGGGAGTTTATTTTTCTTACATTATACGGAGATGAAGTACAAAAATGCTGGGATTATATTCAGTCAACCCACTCCCCTGTAATTCGATTTCACCCTGAATCAGCACCTGTTCAGCTGCTTGCTCAAATATATAAGCGGGCAAGTGAAAAACATATAGCAGATCCATTTCATGCCTCAAGCTTATCTTACCGCTTTGTAATGGAGCTGTATCAATATATTAAAAGCATGGATAGTTTTACAGAGGATTGGCCTGAAAGTATCATTAGCTCTATTTTATTTGCCCGCAACCATTATCATGAAGAAATTGGTCCGGATGAAATGGCAGATGCAGCTCATTTATCTCGCTATCATTTTAGCCGGTTATTCAAACAAACAACAGGGATTACGCCGATTCAATATTTAACGAAGCTTCGCATTCAAAAAGCGGCCGAGCTATTGCATCAAACCAAGTATTCAATCGAAGAAATTGCTGAAAACGTCGGCTATGCAAATGCCAATTATTTAACAAAAGTATTTCGCAAAACAACCAATATGACACCTGGGCAGTATCGAAAAAGTGATGCATCCATTGATGAGCACTTTGCATTGCCAAAATAAAAACGACTTCCATAAAAGGAAGTCGTTTTTATTTTTTATCGGGAATTTCTACTACCACAGAACCTTTTTCGTAAATAAAAGTCAATTTTTTACCCGGGATAATCATATTTTCTAAAATATCTCGTGCAGCTTGAAGTGCAAACTCTGTCCGTTCTGCCTTTTCCTGCACTTCTTCATTTTCAGTTTGAAGATCATTTTTATCCAGCGCTCTCATTTTAGTTAATGCCTGATCTATAAAATCGTATGCTTCGTCATATATAAGCTCTATACGGTCCTTCATGTGCTCATTCATGCTCCTTTGCCCATTTTGTATTATCATAAATGAATTAGATATATTCTACAACCTAAAACTAAATAAGTTTTTACGCTTAGCTCTCACGTATTTTCTTTTATTTTTTTAAAGGAGAGCTGCTTTTAATAGCAAAAAAAGACCATTCAATTTATCATGAATGGTCTTTTTAGAAAACTTATACGCTGACAACAAACTCATCATCTTTTACATCAACCGTCACTTGACTATAATCTTCAATTTGCCCTGCAATTAATTCTCTGGCAATTTTTGTTTCAATATATTTTTGAATAAACCTTTTTAAAGGGCGAGCTCCGTATACCGGATCAAATCCGGAGGCTGCAATATAATTTTTTGCTTCTTCTGTTAACGTTAACGAAATATGACGATCGGATAAACGCTTTTCAAGCTGAAGCAATAGCTTATCAATAATCCCTTTTACTTCATGAACAGTTAGCGGTTTGAATAAAATCGTGTCGTCTACTCGATTTAAGAATTCTGGGCGAAAATGCTGTCTTAATTGAGCCATAACTTGCTCTCTGGCTTTTTCAGTAATCTCGCCTTCACTTGTTAAACCGTCTAATAAAAATTGAGAACCGATATTCGACGTCATAATAATAACTGTATTTTTAAAATCAATGACTTTTCCTTTTGAATCTGTTGCTCTTCCATCATCTAGTATTTGAAGGAGCACGTTAAATACTTCGGGATGAGCTTTTTCAATTTCATCCAACAAAACGACTGAATAAGGCTTGCGTCTCACCGCTTCCGTTAGCTGTCCGCCTTCTTCATACCCTACATAACCAGGAGGCGCTCCTATAAGCCTAGAGACCGCGTGCTTTTCCATGTATTCAGACATATCAATACGAACCATTTGTTCTTCACTGTCAAATAAAGAATGGGCCAACGTTTTGGCTAGCTCCGTTTTTCCTACTCCGGTAGGTCCTAGGAAAATAAATGATCCAATCGGGCGGTTCGGGTCTTTAATTCCTGCCCTTGCGCGAATCACAGCATCTGTAACTAAGGATACGGCTTCATCCTGTCCAATCACACGCTGCTGTAAAATGGACTCAAGCTTCAACAGCTTTTCTCTTTCTCCTTCAACTAGTTTCGATACCGGAATTCCCGTCCACCTTCCTACAATTTCAGCAATTTCTTCTTCTGTTACTTCTTCTCTTAACAAACGGTTTTCTTGTGCTTTTTCAGCAGCTGTTTCTTCCAGCTGTTTTAGTTCTTTTTCAAGAGCTGGAATGCGTCCGTGGCGAAGTTCAGCTGCTTTATTTAAATCATATTTCCCTTCAGCTTCTTCTAGGTCTCGCTTCGCTTTTTCAAGCTGCTCCCGGACATCTTGCACCGTTTGAATCGACTGCTTTTCTTTTTCCCACTGCAGCTTCATTGTATCTGCACGTTCTTTTAAATCAGAGACTTCTTTTCGAATTGCCTCTAACCTTGTGATGCTTGCTTGATCTGTTTCTTTACTTAATGCCGCTTCTTCAATTTCAAGCTGCATGACACGTCGCGTTACTTCATCTAATTCTGATGGCATCGAATCAATTTCTGTTCGAATGGTTGCGCATGCTTCATCAATTAAATCAATTGCTTTATCAGGTAAAAAGCGATCTGAGATATAACGATCTGACATAACCGCTGCTGAAACAATCGCCCGGTCATGAATGTTTACACCGTGATGAATTTCAAATCGTTCTTTTAAACCACGTAAAATAGAGATTGTATCTTCTACTGAAGGTTCTTCAACCAGCACCTGTTGAAAGCGTCTTTCAAGAGCTGGATCTTTTTCAATATACTGACGATACTCATCAAGAGTTGTAGCTCCTATACAGTGAAGTTCTCCTCTAGCAAGCATTGGTTTTAAAATATTCCCTGCATCCATCGCTCCGTCCGTACGGCCTGCTCCAACGATTGTATGAAGTTCGTCAATGAATAAAAGAATTTGACCGCTGCTTTTCTTGACTTCTTGAAGAACAGCTTTTAAACGCTCTTCAAATTCGCCTCTGAACTTCGCTCCTGCTACTAAAGCTCCCATATCTAATGAAAAGATGGTTTTATCTTTTAATCCTTCAGGCACATCTCTACGAACGATACGCTGTGCTAGACCTTCAACAATCGCTGTTTTACCAACGCCAGGTTCTCCAATCAAAACTGGATTGTTTTTTGTTTTTCGCGATAAAATGCGGATAACGCGGCGAATTTCTCCATCTCGTCCAATGACGGGATCAATGTTCCCAGCTCGTACTTCTGCCACTAAGTCTCTTCCATATTTAGCTAACGCTTCATATGTAACTTCCGGATTTTGACTTGTAATTCGCTGATTTCCTCGAAGGCTAGTAAGCACATCTTGCAGAGCTTTTTTTGTTATACCGTGACTTGAAAATAACTTGCCATATTCACTAGAAGACGGTTCCTGTGCTAGGGCTAAAAAGATGTGCTCAACTGAAACATAATCATCTTGCAGACGAGATGCTTCTTCTTGAGCTTTAACAAACAGCTGCTGAAGTTTATTTGTAATATAAACTTTCCCTGCTTCAGCTCCACTTCCAGTAACGGCTGGTTTTTTCGCCAGCAATTGATTTATCTGCTGCTGAAAAGATTGATGATCTATATGTAAATGATCTAATATGCGAGGAGCAATACCATCTTGCTGATGAATAAGCGTATAAAGCAAATGAGCAATATCTACTTCCTGCTGGTTTCGTTTAATAGCTTCGGACTGCGCTTCCATCACGCCTTCTTGCAATTTTTGGGTCATTTTATTTATATCCATTGAACATCCTCCTTCGATACATTTGACCTTTATTGACCTTTATTTTATTATACCCAGCAATAGGAAAACAAGTAAAGCCATTCAATTTAGAATGGCTTCTTTATTTTTTACTATTTAAGGCTTGCGCATGTATGTCCAGTGGCGATCATCGTTTGCCGTCTCTGGAAAACGCTCTCCTGCTTTTAATTTAACCTTTTGAGGATTATTTACGTTACTTCCTGTTTCACCAATTTCAATATACACTCCGTTATTAGGAGCTTTTTGACCCGGTGTGAAATGACGATTTTGTCCCATTGTCCTGCCTCCTCATTCCTGAAATGAAATGTTCTCCTATACTATTCCCTTAAGATTTCTGTTTCATAATGGAGATGTTTTCATATTAGTAAGAGAAAAAGAGCAGACCTTTAGATCCGCCCTTTTGTATCAATGAGTAAATTTAATAGCTTGTTCGATTTCAGTTTCTCCAGCTAATATTTCAAACGTTTTTCCTATCGTAGCTTCTTCGTTTAGACATTCTACAAGCACGGTTGCTACATCCGCTCGAGGAATCGTCTGAGATTTATCTTCAATATCATTATTGATATCAATTTTCCCAGTAGCTTGATCATTCGATAAAGTTCCTGGTCGTACAATTGTATACTGCAGATTAGACTGCTTTAAGTATTCATCCGCTATCGCTTTCGCACGCAGGTAAAGCTGTAAGCCTTCTGGTCCTTGTTCAGGTGCGTCTGCTCCCATTGAACTTAACATAACAAAGCGCTTTACACCTTGATTTTTTGCTTCATCAATGATATTTTTAGCACCGTTTTGATCCACAGCGATTGTTTTTTCGTCTCCGGTATGTCCTCCAGAACCTGCTGCAAATATGACAGCGTCCATACCTCTTAAAGCATCTGAAACATCTTGCTCCAAGTCACCAAGCACAACGTTGGCACCCAGCTTCTTTAACGCGCCTGCTTGCTTTTCGTCGCGAATCATCGCATAAGCTTCGTGCTGCTTGCTGTTTGCAACTTTTTCTACCACTTGTTTTCCCGTTGTTCCGTTTGCTCCAACAACTAATACTTTCATCATAAATCACCTTTCGTTCTGTTTAGTATACGATTGGTGTTCCCTCAATTAATTCCCTTTAAACAAAGAAACCTTTCTGAGAATATCAGAAAGGTTTTTTTCTTAGCCTAGAATGGCTTGCAGCAAAGCTTTTTGTACATGCATACGATTTCCAGCCTGCTGAAAGACAACAGAATTTGGTCCGTCAATAATGCTTGCTGTTACTTCTTCTTCACGATGCGCAGGCAAGCAGTGTAGAAATAAATAGTCTGACTTAGCAGAGGCAGCTAGTTCTTCATTTACTTGATAAGGAGCAAATATTTTCAAGCGCTGCTGTGCTTCTTCTTCCTGTCCCATACTTGTCCATACGTCTGCATAAATAGCATCCGCATTTTTTACAGCCTCTACAGGATCTTTTGTAATCGTAACCTTTGCACCTGTTGTAGCAGCTATTTCATTAACATAAGCTGTTACAAAGTCTTTTGGCTCATATCCATCAGGGCATCCAATTGAAATATCTATCCCCATTTTTGCACATGCAATCATTAACGAATGCGCTACATTATTTCCGTCTCCAACGTAAGCTACTTTTAGCCCTTCAAATGATTTCTTGTGCTCGTAAATCGTTAATAAATCAGCTAGAGCCTGACAAGGATGATAATCATCTGTCAAACCATTAATAACGGGAATGGATGCGTAATCTGCAAGCTCTTCGATCTTGCTATGTTCAAACGTACGAATCATTATAGCATCTATGAATTCAGATAGTACGCGCGCTGTATCAGCAATCGTTTCTCCGCGTCCAATCTGTAAATCTTGGCTGCTTAAAAAGAGGGCGTTTCCTCCAAGCTGCATCATTCCCGCTTCAAATGAGACTCTTGTTCTTGTTGAAGATTTTTCAAAAATGAGCCCCAGCGTTTTTCCTTTTAACGATGTGACGATTTCACCATTTTTATGCTTTTCTTTCAGCTCAATGGCGCTTTCCAAAAGTGACATAATATCGTCAGATGATAAATCTTTAAGCGTAAGCAAATCTTTTCCTTTTAAATTTGTATTTACCGATACCGTACTCATGATACTGTCACTTCCTTTTTAGTTTTTTGAAACCATTCTTGCAGTGATGAAACTTGATATTCATCGACTTGGAACGATTGGAAAAATAGCGAAGCCGTTTCTGCCTCCGTCATAACCATTAAACCGTGTTTTAATGCTGACATACGGCTTTCTTTATCTTCAGGCTGTAAGCTTACATATAATAAAGCTTCTTTCGTTTTTACCCATTCACTAACTTCTTTATCTTTAACAAGAGTTAATCCCGCGCTTTGCACAAGTTCTTCAAGGCCCTGCGCTTCTCCGTTGATATACACTTCTGCAGCACCTTTTTTACTTAACACGTACTGATGGAATACTTTTTTTGCTGCTTCTTCAATCGTTGAAGAAATCGCAATTCCTTCACCGGTTGACTTCATTTCCGGTCCAACAAGTGGATCAACTCCTGATAATTTACTTGTCGAAAACACTGGAAACTTGATAGTTGTGTAAGCCGGATCTGGCAATAAACCTAGCTTTTCACTAATTTCCGACAATGATTTCCCAAGTAATATTTGAGTTGATAGCGAAACAAGCGGCGTGTTGCACACTTTGCTTACTACAGGCACTGTACGGCTGGCACGCGGATTAACTTCCAGCATGTAGACTTCATCATTGTAAATAACATATTGGATATTCATAATACCTTTATATTGAAGTTTATTTACAATTTTTTGAGCGTAGCTCACCATTTTGTCTTTATGTGCTGCTTCTACTGTTTTTGCTGGTAAAAGCGCATAGCTGTCTCCTGAATGAACGCCGGCTTTTTCAATATGTTCAACGATTGTCGGAATCAACACATCTTTTCCGTCTGCTACAACATCAATCTCCGCTTCTTTTCCAGGGAAGTAAGCATCAATAAGCATTGGGAAATGAGAAGCTTTAATAGCCGGTAAACAAGCCTGAAGCTCTGTTTCATTTTGAATTGTCAGCATTCCTTTTCCGCCAATCACGTAAGAAGGACGAATAAGTAATGGGAATCCCATATCTTTTGCTTTTTGGACAAGCTCTTGCTCACCTTTGGCCATTTCACCTGGGATGTGCGGAATATCGCAGTCATCTAAGAGCTTATAGAACAGGTCACGATCTTCAAGTGCATCAATGACATCATTTGTAATCCCCAGTAAATTGACGCCAGCTTCTTCTAGTCCTTTAACAAGCGAAATAGCAGTTTGACCTCCGTATTGAACAATTACATCCGTCACATTTTCAGCATCAAGAACATTTAATACATCTTCTACTGTTACAGGTTCAAAATATAAGCGGTCTGCTACTTCAAAATCCGTACTTACCGTTTCTGGATTGTTGTTAATTAAAATCGTTTCGTACCCCTCTTTTTCAAGAGCAAGCACACCGTGTACAGAGCTGTAGTCAAATTCTACTCCTTGCCCGATACGAATTGGTCCAGAACCGATAATAGCAACTTTTTTATTCGTTGATGGTTCAATCTCACTCTCACCGTAATAACTAGAGTAGAAATAAGCCGTAGAAGATTCAAACTCCGCTGCACATGTATCCACCATTTTATAACTTGGCGTAATATGTAGTGCTTTACGTTTCGCTCTTACGTCAAGTTCCGGCACACTCCATACGCTTGCTAGATAAGCATCTGTAAAACCATGCTCCTTCACTTGTTTGAAGTGTTTAGCTGTAATGGAATCGAAACGTACTTCCTTTAAAGAAGCTTCCATTTTAATCAGCTGTGTAAAGTGTGTTAAATAGAAATAATCAATTTGGGTTACTTCATGAATATACTCAGGCGTTGTGCCGCGGCGTAAAAGCTCAAGGATAACAAAAATACGCTCATCGCTTTGTTCGCCAAGCTTGCTTTTTAATTCATCCGTTGAAAGTTCTTGCAGTTCTTCTACTTCTAATCCCTGTAAGTCAATTTCTAAAGAAGACAATGCTTTTTGGAAGCTACGCGTAAAGTTACGGTCAATAGCCATTACTTCTCCAGTTGCTTTCATTTGGGTACCAAGCGTTCTCTCAGCGTAGAAAAACTTGTCAAACGGCCATCTTGGAAATTTCACTACTACATAGTCAAGAGCAGGTTCAAAACTTGCATACGTGTCTCCCGTCACAGGATTTAATAATTCATGAAGCGTGTAGCCTACCGATAGCTTTGCAGCAATTTTAGCAATCGGATAGCCCGTTGCTTTTGATGCAAGAGCAGACGAACGGCTCACACGCGGATTTACTTCAATTAAATAGTACTGCTTGCTTTTTGGATCAAGCGCAAACTGAATGTTGCACCCCCCAATAATCCCAAGCGATGAAATAATTTTAACTGAAGCAGAGCGAAGCATTTGATATTCCACGTCTGTTAACGTTTGAGAAGGAGCAACCACTACTGAATCTCCAGTATGAACGCCTACCGGATCGATGTTTTCCATATTACAAATTGTAATGCACGTATTGTTCACGTCACGCATAACCTCGTACTCAACTTCTTTAAATCCGGCGATGCTTTTTTCAATTAAGCATTGAGTAATAGCACTTTCACGCAAACCTGACGCTGAAAGCTTTTCAAGCTCTTCCATAGAATGAGCAATTCCTCCGCCCGTTCCGCCTAACGTATAAGCAGGACGTACAATAACAGGAAAACCAATTTTCTCGGCAAAAGCTAACGCTTCTTCTACTTTTGTGACAACTTCACTTTCCGGCACCGGTTCATTCAGTTCATTCATCAATGCGCGGAACTCTTCACGACTTTCACCTTTTTTGATTGATTCAATCGGTGTTCCTAAAAGTTTCACATCGTATTTTGGCAAAATGTTTTGTTCATGAAGCTCAAGAGCTAAGTTTAAGCCCGTTTGTCCGCCTAACGTGGCTAACAAACCATCCGGCTTTTCTTTTGCAATAATTTTCTCTACGCAGTCTACTGTTAATGGTTCAAAATAGATTCGATCTGCTACGTGAGTGTCCGTCATAATCGTAGCTGGATTATTATTGATTAAGATAACTTCATAACCTTCTTCTTTTAATGACAAGCATGCCTGAGTTCCTGAATAATCAAATTCTGCTGCTTGCCCAATTACGATTGGTCCTGATCCGATTACTAAAATCTTTTTTAATGTTTGGTCTTTAGGCATATACTTTTCCGCTCCCTACTTGCTGTACTTTCGTCATAAATTCATCAAAGATATACGTGCTGTCACTTGGTCCAGGATGTGCTTCTGGATGATATTGAACCGACATAACAGGAAGGTCTTTATGCATTAAACCTTCAACCGATCCGTCATTCACATTTTTAAATCGAACGTTTAATGGGGTAGACGTAATCGTCTGTTCGTCTACGACATAGCTATGGTTTTGAGACGTCATACACACTTTGTTATTTGTTAAATCAATTACAGGCTGATTAGCTCCTCGGTGACCGAACGCCAGCTTTTTGGTTTGTGCCCCAAAAGCAAGCCCAATTAACTGATGTCCAAAGCAAATTCCCAAAGTTGGATACGATGAAATAATTTCTTTTAATTCATCCAGCTGACTGCTTACTTGAGTTGGATCTCCAGGTCCGTTTGATAAGACAATGCCATCCGGCTGCAGCTCTTTTACTTTTGAAGAGCTTGTAGAATAAGGAACAACCGTTACTTTGCACTCTCGATTTAACAGCTCTTGTAAAATTGATTTTTTATAGCCAAAGTCCATTAATACAACGTGTTTTTCACCGTTTCCGTAAGTAACAGGCTCTTTTGTTGACACTTCTTTTACTACATATCCATCACATTCAGCAGTAAATGCTGGCGGCTTAGCAGATGCCGAAAAGGCAGATTGCATCGTACCTTCTTTTCGAATTCGTTTTACGACCGCTCTCGTATCCACATGTGTAATAAGCGGAATGTTCCATTTCTTTAAATATTGTTTAAAGCTGTACATCGCTTCGTAATGGAACCCTTCATCTGAACATTCGTATACGACAACGCCTGCTACGTGAGGCTTTTTGCTTTCATAATCTTTTTCATTGATACCGTAGTTCCCAATTAAAGGGTACGTAAAGACGATAATTTGATCTTTGTAAGATGGATCAGTCACAACTTCTTGATAACCAGTCATTCCAGTAAAGAAAACAATTTCTCCTTCTGCCTGGTGCGTTGCTGTATGTTCAATGTGTCCGGCGAACAAATCGCCGTTTGCTAAGTGTAAATATCCGTTCATTGTGCATCCCTCTTCGAATAATTATTTATAAAACAGAATTTTTATACAAACATATTCAAAAAAATTTGTATTATGAAGTAATTTTTGTTTGGCTAAAGGCTTCTTCAATGATATGAATCGCTTGGTCTAACTCTTCTTTTGTTACAGTTAAAGGCGGCAGCAATCGTACTACATGCGGTCCTGCTCCCAGTGCTAGCAATCCTTTTTCACGCATAGCTGCAAGCAGTGCCGACTGATGTTCCCCGCATTCAATTCCAATCATAAAACCTTTTCCGCGAACATCCGTTACAAATGAATAATCTGCTACGCTATTTTTCAAAGCGTTGATAAAATAAAAGCTTTTTTCTGTAACCTCTGCCAAAAATGCTTCATTAAAAATAATGTTTAAAGTTGCTTTGGCTGAAGCTAATGCAATTGGGTTTCCTCCAAAGGTTGTTCCGTGAGTACCAGGTCCAAACGCTTCTTTGAGATAGCCTTTTCCAATCATCGCACCAACCGGCATTCCGCTTCCTAACCCTTTAGCTGCTGTAATAATATCTGGTGACACATTAAAATGCTGATAGGCAAATGGTTTTCCTGTTCTGCCGATTCCAGTTTGCACTTCATCGACTATAAACAGTGCTTCGTGCTTTTTACACAGCTCTTGAATGGTTAATAAAAATGCTTCGGTTCCTGGAACAACTCCGCCTTCTCCTTGAATGACTTCAACCATAATTGCTGCTACGCTGTCGTCCATTTCCTGTTTTAATGCTTCTTCATCATTGTATGGCACATAAACAAACTCATTAACAAGAGGACCGAAGCCATCATGAATTTTTGCCTGCCCTGTAGCTGTCATTGTAGCAAATGTACGTCCATGAAATGATTTTGTAAACGTAATAATTTTGTGTTTTTGTGTGTACTTGCGCGCTAATTTAATCGCCGCTTCGTTCGCTTCTGCACCGCTGTTACAGAAAAATACTGCATCACCGTTTGAGTGTTCCACAAGCTTACCTGCTACGTCTTCTTGAATCGATTGATGAAATAAATTTGACACGTGCCACACTTTATTTAACTGCTCTTCGACCGCTTTTTGAACATCCGGATGACGATGACCTACGTTACAAACAGCGATCCCTGAAATAAAATCTAAATACTCATTTCCTTTGTTATCTATTAATTTTGTTCCTTGCGCCTCTGCCACATGGATATCAAACCGTTGATATGTTGGAAACAATGAACTCATCGCTATTTTCTCCACCTTTTCCACTATATTTAATTGCTGTACCAATCAGCTTTCCTTCCTTATCTAAAAATCCATCAGTTCCGCTAATAACATGAACTTCTTCAAGTAAAGGAGATAACGCATTTACCGCTGATGTCACTTTCGGAATCATTCCGCCGTAAATTACTTTTTCTTCAATAAGTGCATCAATCTCTGACTTTGTAAGTTCAGGAAGCAATGTTCCATCCTTTAGCACACCTTTTACATCCGTTACAAACATCAGCTTTTCTGCATTTACTGCTTGTGCAACAGCTCCCGCCGCCACGTCAGCGTTAATGTTATAACTATTGCCTTTGTCATCGGCTCCAATGGAAGAAATAACTGGAATATACTGACTGTCAGTTAATTGCTTTAACAACGTATCGTTTACACCTTTTACTTCTCCAACGTAACCTAGACGTTCCATATCAATAGCCTCTGCTTTAAGCAATAATCCATCAATTCCTGATAATCCTACCGCTTTTAAGTTCGCTTTTTGTAGATCTTTTACAAGCTGCTTATTAACCTTGCCTGCTAATACCATAGTTACAACTTCTAATGCTTCTTTAGACGTTTTTCGAAGCCCATCTACAAATTCCGTTTCAATGTGAAGTTTGGTAAGCGTATCTTGAATATCCGGCCCGCCTCCGTGCACGACAATGATCTGATATCCACTCGCTTTTAACTGCTGAATGCTTTCAAAAAAGGCGCTTGTTAACTGATTGACAATACTACCTCCGCATTTTACAACAACGATTTTTTCATTACTCATTTCACTCTCTCCTTACGTTCGATAACTGGCGTTGATTTTGACATAATCGTAAGTCAAATCACAGCCCCACGCTTTGCCAATTCCACTTCCTTGCTGCAAGTCAACATAGACTTCAACCGTATCATTTTCTAAATAAGCTTTTGCTTCTTCTTCACTAAATGAAACAGGCTGGCTGTTTTTTAACATCTGGATATCACCTAACGAAACGTTCACTGTTTCTGGATTAAGCGCTACGCCGCTGTAGCCAACTGAACAAATAATTCGTCCCCAATTGGCATCGGCTCCATACATGGCCGTTTTCACTAAGTTCGAGCCTACGATTTGTTTAGCAATCACATTTGCTTCTTCGTTTGTATTAGCACCACATACGTTTACTTCAATTAGTTTTGTTGCTCCTTCACCGTCACGTGCAATTTGTTTGGCTAAATCTTCACACGTCAAGCGCAGTGCTTCATAAAACGAATTCCATTCAGGATGATCTGGTGTAAGCGACTGGTGATCAGCTTTTCCATTTGCTAAAACAACAACCATATCATTGGTTGACGTATCACCATCCACTGTAATTTGATTAAAGCTTTTATTTGTAATAGACCCCAGCGCATCTTGTAGCACTGAAGCTTCAACCTTAGCATCCGTTGTTATAAAGCTAAGCATCGTAGCCATATTCGGGTGAATCATACCTGACCCTTTCGCTGTACCGCCAATCGTAACCGTTTTGCCGTCAATTTTTGTTTGATAGCAAGCTGACTTCATCACTGTATCTGTTGTTAAAATAGCCGTTTGAAATTCTTCTGCTTTTTCTTTGTTTGACGAAGGACTTAATAACCCAATGCCCTTCACGATTTTTTCCATATCTAGAAGCTCTCCAATTACCCCTGTAGAAGCTACCGCTACATGATGGGGTAGGATATTAAGCTTTTCTGCACATGTATTTCGCATTTGGTATGCATCTTTTAATCCTTGTTCTCCAGTACATGCATTTGCACATGCGCTGTTCACAACGATCGCTTGCAACTTCTGCTCCACTGCTACACTTTCTTTTGTAACAGCTAAAGGCGCCGCTTGGAAGGCATTAAGCGTGTAAACAGCTGCGCAATTAGCTGGCACATTGCTTACAATAACTCCTAAATCTTTTTTAGCATAACGTAAACCAGCATGAACGCCGTCTGCTGAAAAACCTAGCGGCGTTACAATTGTACCGTTCTCTATTTTCTTTATCTTTTCTTTCGTTTGTTTAACCGTAATCACTATACGTTCCCTCCTGCTTTTATCGTGATTAGTGATGCTTTGCTTTTATGGGAAGACAGGCAGTAGTCCGATACCCGCTTGCTGTTCAAATCCCATCATGATATTGGCATTTTGAATGGCCTGACCCGCTGCCCCTTTTACTAAGTTATCAATGACAGAAACAATCGTGACACGCTTTGTTCGTTCGTCAAATGTAATACCGATATCGCAATAATTTGATGCACTTACTTCTTTAGTAGAAGGAAATTCACCAGCTTTTCGAACGCGAACGAACGGGGAGTTTTGATATGTATCTACATATAGCTGATGAAGCTCTTGTATTGAGCTGTCTTCAGAAAGTTCAGCGTATATTGTACTCATAATCCCTCGCGTCATTGGAACTAAGTGCGTACTGAACGTAACATGGCCAATTTCCTCATCCCACTTTTCTAAAATAGATTCGATTTCTGGGATATGCTGATGTTGATTAACTTTGTATATTTTCATATTTTCATTGATTTCAGCATAATGAGTTATTTGCGAAAGACCGCGTCCTGCTCCTGAGATTCCAGACTTTGCATCAATGATAATAGAGTTTGATTTCACCATTTGTTTACTAACGAGAGGAGCTAGCCCAAGCAGTGTAGCTGTTGGATAACAACCCGGATTCGCAACGAACGTGCTGCTTTCAACTTCTTCTGCAAACCATTCTGCTAATCCGTACACAGACTGTTTTAAAAACGCTTCAGCTGCAGCAGGCTTTTTGTACCATTTTTCATAAAGCGCTTCTGTTTTTAATCTAAAATCTCCAGATAGATCTACCACTTTTATTCCTTCTTCTATTAATTGAGGTACAAGTTTGCTAGAAACACCGGACGGAGTTGCTGTAAACACTAAATCTAATTCTTTGGCCATGTTCTTAGGGTTTATATCTTGCAGTGTATATACAGTATTAGAAAGGTGAGGATAAACTTCTGCTAGTTCCACCCCTTCCTGAGAGGATGAATAAACTGCATAAACATGAAAATGCGGGTGATTCGCTAACAAACGAATCAGTTCTACTCCTCCATACCCTGTTGCTCCAACGATTCCTACCTTGTATTCTTTCATTTTAAAACTCCTTTTTCCACGTATCTATTTGAATTATTTATCATTATAATACCGTATAAAAATAAAATCAAATGAATATTTAAAAAATCCAACACTTTATTCTATATTTTTAAACATTTTTATTTATTCATAAGTTTTTATTTTTATAACTATCTTTATATTTTTGTTTAGAAATTGTTCACAGATAATTTTGGAAAACACTGGTTGTTTTTGTGTATAATGAGAATATCGATAAAAATCATCCGTATGACATTTTTTCATACGGCTAGTGGACGTACAGCATATACAGACTGTTCTAACTTAATAGATTAATAAGTAACAGTCACAAAAATTTTAATTAAAAGGTGATAACATGATGAACATCACATCGGATTCTTTTTCAAATGAGCTGCAGCAATTTTTTATGGACTTTGATCATAAAGTTTCGTTTAAAAAAGGTGACTTTCTGTTTCAAGAAGGCTCGACTTCAACTCATTTATTTTTTATTACGTCAGGGGCCGCGCAAGTAGGTAAAGTGACGCCCGAAGGACGCGAGCTGACGCTTCAGCTCGCGAGTTCAGGAGACTTAGTGGGGGAAGTTATGCTGTTTTGCGGATCTACTCCCCACATGCTTCAAGCAAAAGCTATTGAACCTTGTACGGCAATCATTATTCAAAAACGGGTGTTAGAAAACGAACTAACACAATACCCGGCTCTTTCTATGGAGTACATGAAGTGGATGGGACTACAAATTAAGCGAATGCAGACAAAATTTAGAGACTTAATTCTAAATGGAAAAAAAGGAGCTCTCTATTCTACTCTGATTCGCATGTCCAATAGTTTTGGGGTAATGAAGCCAAATGGTATTTTATTAAACGTAACTTTGACAAATCAAGAGATCGCTAATCTATGCGGAACATCCCGAGAAGTGGTCAATCGCATGCTCGCTGAGTTGCGAAAAAATGAAGTAATTTCAATGGCAGATGGAAAAATTATCATTCATAAGCTCTCTTTCTTAAAGAAAGAAATAGACTGTGAGGACTGTCCTGTGGAATTGTGCAGAATTGAATAATAAAAAAGCCATCGTTGATGGCTTTTTTTATTGAACACCTAATGCAATTTTAGCGTAGCGCGTCATGCGATCTTTATCCCATGGCGGATTAAATGTGATATTCACTTCTACATTTTCTACTTCTTCAAGCGAAATTAATTGTTTTTTCACTTGTTCTCCAATCACACCAGCTAGCGGGCAGCCGATGGAAGTTAACGTCATCGTCACGATGACTGTGTTGTTCTCTTCCATTTCTACACCATACACTAAGCCTAAATTTACGATATCAACACCAAGCTCTGGATCAATCACTTCTTCTAGTGATTCCATGATTTTATCTTCTAACTGTTTCTCCACATTCATTCTCCTTTCTTTTACTTCCGTAATTATCTTCACGTATTAAATATACCCTGAAACAATTTATCATAAGCAATCAATAATAACTATGACTTACACCGTAACAAGACCATTTTGACATGTCAATCGTTCTGCTTTTCTCACGAGGAAAAGTTGTGTAAAATATGGGAATACAAGCATGAATATTAGTAGAATTCAATATAATCGTATAACTACTTCAATTTAAAAGGAGCCCTATATGAGAAACGATCAGCACTTAATCGCCTTAGATCTGGATGGAACATTGTTAACGAATGAAAAAACCATTTCACCTAAAACAAAACGAGTATTAGAAAAAGCCAAACAAGAAGGCCATGTTGTAATGATTGCGACTGGGAGACCTTATCGTTCCAGTGCTATGTATTACAGCGAGTTAAATTTATCCACGCCTATCGTAAACTTTAACGGAGCGCTTGTTCACCATCCCCTTCAGCCTGATTTCGGCACTCATCACGAACCTTTAAACCGCCGCACTGTCCATGACATTGTGACAGCCATGCAAGACTACCGCATCAACAACATCATGGCGGAAGTACAAGATGATGTGTATCTTCATTTTGAGGATCGAAAATTAATGAATGTACTCAGCCTAGGAGATCCCAAATTACAAACAGGTGATTTGCGTCATACGCTGCAGCACGATCCAACGTCTATTTTGATTCATGCAGATGAAGAACATGTACAAGATATACGCTCTCACCTTTCAGATGTTCATGCAGAAGTACTAGAGCACAGACGCTGGGGAGCACCTTGGCATGTCGTTGAAATTGTCAAAAAAGGCCTTAATAAAGCGGTAGGTCTTGAGCGCGTAGCTAATCATTATCAAATTCCACGCGAACGAATTATTGCGTTCGGAGATGAAGATAATGATTTTGAAATGATTAAATTTGCAGGACATGGAATCGCCATGGAAAATGGTATTAGCGAATTAAAGCACCTAGCGCGTGAAGTAACAAAATCGAATGAAAATGATGGTATTGCTTATTATTTGGAAAAAGCGTTAAATTTATAACTTAGCTTTTTTTGAAAAGCAAGGTAAATTTTTATCGCTATCATTTTTTTTATTTAGCACACACTATAACCGACACTTCTTAAAAGTGTCGGTTTTATTTATATTACGGGGAGGAATTTATGATGGGCAGAGGCAATCGATCAAAACGTTTTGTGAAACAAGGTGCAGACGCAGTTCAAAAACATGATGAACGAATTCCTTATCATATGACTATGGCGGAGGCAGAAGCATTTCAAGCTCAGCAGCGCCAAACTCCTCATGGAGGACAGTAACTTATGAAAAATTCACTTTTTGGTCAAGTAAAAGATGCGATTCGAAATGCAGTATCGGGTCACTCAGACGATCAGCTTCACCGTCAGAAACACGGCAACGGTGAGCTTGATATTTCAGAAGGCGTATTAAATAGTATTGCTTCTAACGCCTCTCCACAGGAGCAAGAACAGCTGAAGCAATTCCAAAATTCATTACATCAAGCGTATGATACAGATGGAGAATCACATTCACAAGAGAAAAGCGCAGATATTACGTCGGATACGCTCTCTCATATTGTTCAGAATGCTTCTCCAGAAGAGAAGGCTCAGCTAGAACAGCTTCAAAACACTTTAAAAGGCGGTCATTCTCACGCTCGCGGTGAAGCTCATACGTCCAGTGAGAGCGTTGCAGCTGATATATTGTCTCATGCACAGCAAAATGCTTCTCCTGAAGAAAAGAGCCAGCTAGAACAGCTTCAAAGCACTTTAGAAGGCGGTCATTCTCACGCTCACGATGAAGCTCACACGTCTAGTGAAAACGTGGCAGCTGATATGCTGTCTCATGCACAGCAAAGTGCTTCTCCTGAAGAACAAGCTCAGCTTCAGCAGCTTCAGAATACATTGGGAGCTGCTGGTCAAAATCATCAGCCCTCTCAGGCTCATACGTCTGCAGGTTCTGATGAAAACATTGCAGCTGACATGCTGTCTCATGCGCAGCAAAATGCTTCTCCTGAAGAACAAGCTCAGCTTCAAGAGCTTTCTAATGACTTAAAAGGCACACATTAACACAAAAGGTCCAGGTAATGAATACCTGGACCTTTTTTTAATCCTTGCGAAACAAACCAAAGATTCCCGTTGTCTGAACGATATTGGTAAATGCCTTAGGATCTACCTCTTTAATCACTCGTTCCAAATCAAATAATTCATATCTAGTCAAAACAATCATTAGCATTTCTTTATCTTCGTTTGTGAAGCCGCCTTTAGCCGGCACCGCCGTAATCCCTCGCACGAGTTTGGCGTGAATCGCCTTTCTTAGCTCCACTCCTTTTTTTGTTACAATCATCGCTGTGAGTTTGACATGACGCGTATGAATAACATCAATGACGCGAGTGGTCGTATAAAGCGTCACAAGCGTATAGAGTGACTTCTCCGCACCATATAAAAGACCTGCTAGCACGATAATAATTGCATTTAATATGAACATATAAGTGCCAATTGGTCGGTCTTTTACTCGAGACAAAATCAGGGCAATAATATCGAGCCCACCAGTTGAAGCTCCAAATTTCAATGTAATTCCTACCCCTACCGCTAAAATAACCCCTCCAAAAACTGCGTTAAGAATGATGTCTTTAGAAAGTGCTTGAATAGGAATAATTCCAAGAAACAAAGTTGTTGCAGCAACGCTGATAAAACTGTAAACAGTAAATGACTTCCCCACTTTTTTCCACCCTAAAATAGTTACAGGAATATTTAACAACAACAGCAGCACTCCAGTGGAAATAGTAAAAGGAGTGTAATCTGTCACGATACTCGAAACAAGCTGTGCTACTCCCGTAAAGCCGCTCGAATATACATTAGCAGGTATTAAAAACAAGTTGAGCGCAAGTGCATTCAATAATGCTCCTACTAAGACGACTATCGCTTTTTTTGTTTCAAGCCACATATTCAAATGACCGACCTCCGCTTTTTTTAAAACTTCTTACTCTCTTATACCCATTTATAAAATGAATAAAGTCAGCATCTTTAAAATAGTTAGTACATATAGTATGTACGATTTGGCAGAATTAAAAAAACTTATTCAAAAATTGTATTTTCCTCAAAGTGCTTATACACTAATACTATGTCGTATATAACGCTTCTCAATGTTTATACATCAAACTCATTTCATATTTTATAAATGCAATTAGGAAGGTGACATTTATGTCAATTAAACTTTTAACCGATAGTGCAAGCGATTTGCCTTTATCCTTTTTTCAAGAAAATAACGTTGGCTTTTTACCGCTTCGTGTAAGCTTGGATAATCAAGAATTTTTAGATTTACAAACGATTGAACCAGCTTCTGTCTACGAAGCCATCCGTAAAGGCAAGATGCCAAAAACGTCTCAAGCGGCTCCAACTACTATGTATGAAGCCTTTGAGAACATAGCTAAATCAGGTGATTCGTGCATTTATTTAGCTTTTTCTTCGGAATTGTCCGGTACATATCAAACAGCAATGATGATTCGAGAAGAACTCCTAGAAAAGTATCCCGATTTCCAATTAGAAATAATCGATACGAAATGTGCATCTCTTGGCCAGGGAGTAGTTACTTATTATGCAGCACAATTATTACACCAAAACCTCTCGCTAGTAGAAATGACAGAAAAAATAAAACAATACGCGCTGCATATGGAGCATATTTTTACGGTCGATGACTTAGATTTTCTTGCTCAAGGAGGCCGCGTGAGCAAAGCTTCTGCTTTTGTAGGAGGTCTGCTTAATATTAAGCCGCTGCTTCATGTGGAAAATGGAAAATTGATTCCAATAGAAAAAATCCGCGGTCGTAAAAAAGTATTCAAGCGCATGCTTGACGTGATGGAAGAGCGAGGAAAAAACCTCTCTTCTCAAACCATTGGAATTAGCCATGGAGATGATTTAGAAACAGCTCTTCAGCTGAAAGAGATGATTCAAGAACGTTTTGGAACCAAACATTTTATTATTAATATCATTGGTGCAGCCATAGGTTCTCATTCTGGCCCAGGGACGATTGCAGTCTTCTTTTTGAACGAAACCATCGAATAATTTAAAGAGGTCAGGGCATTCTAAGGGTACGATCAAAAAGGGGTGTATCACAATGCCAAAAACGAGCGATAACGATAAAAAAGCAAAAGATAATAACGCAAAGCTTCACGAAAAGAATCTGCAAGCTAAGCACAACCGTGAGCTTGGAAAACATTCATTTTCTAAAAAAACTGATCACTTATAAAAAGAAGCCGCTGAATTTTCAGCGGCTTCTCCTTTTAGTTTTCTTCTTTTTTAAAATATGTCCATCCTTCTTCTTGATAAACTTTTCCTTCTTTCATCAGTTTACCAAGCGCACGTTTGAACGCAGCTTTACTCATATTAAAGCGCTCACGAATATCTTCTGGGTAGCTTTTATCCCAAAATGGCATAACGCCACCGCGGCTTTCCATGTAATCGTATAGTACTTGTGCATCTTCATCCATGCTTTCTTGCTTGCGCGGAAGAAGCGATACGTTTAGCGTTCCGTCTTCTTTTACATTAATTACGCGGCCTGTTACATACGTACCAAGCTTTGGTTCTTTGCGTCTCTCGCTTTCATGAATAAATCCAACATATCCTTCATCTGTCATAATAAATGAACCTACGCGCAGTACGCGATAGATGTATCCGCTCACTTCACGATTAAAAAGTTCAGCCGGAGCATCTAATGCCATTGCTTTCATCACATCGTCTGTAGCAATTTTTCCGTACATCTTACCGCGCTTTGAAATCTTCATCGTACAGTAAACCTTGTTTCCAACTTCTGGCCATAGCTCTTCTAGCGCAGGTAAGTCTGTTGAACCAATTAACATATCTTTGTTCATGCCGATATTTACAAACACGCCTAAACCTGGATTAACATCTACGACCTCAACCCACTCATAGACACCTTCTTCAACAAGGGGCAAGTGCATCGTTGCCGTTAAGCGATCATGCTGATCAAGATATAAAAAAACTTCTACTTCTTCTCCTTCAGCAAGTTCTCTTGTTGTTTCATTTTTATGTAGCAAAATTTCTTCTTCACCTTCTGCTAACATATAACCAATCGGCGTTTCCCGGTTTACTGTTAAATATGCTTTCATCCCAGCTTCTACATTCATCGTTCTATCCATCCTTTATATAAATTAGTAGTGATTGTTCCTTCACCACATACCTTCTCACTTTGCATCAAACAACATTTCAAATTTCAAATCAACTGAAATGCATGCATTTTAAAAAAAGCTGCTTCTATAGCTTACAACAAAAAGCATAACTTGTATTGTATCAATTACCGGCCCTCTATTCAATATTAGTTGTATACAGTTTGTGTTTTATTTATAATAAAAGAACAAACTCTTTACATATGGAGGTTATTATGGCTAAAGATAGTTCATTTGACGTTGTGTCACAAGTTGATTTATCAGAAGTAACGAATGGCATTACCATGGCAACAAAGGAAATTAAAACCCGCTATGATTTTAAAGGCAGTAAAAGCGAAATCTCGCTCGAAAATGAAGAGCTTGTTCTTATTTCTGATGATGAATTTAAGCTTGAACAGTTAAAAGACGTACTGATTTCTAAGCTCATCAAACGCGGCGTACCTACACGCAATATCTCCTACGGTAAAATTGAAAATGCTTCTGGAGGAACGGTTAGACAGCGCGCTAAGTTAATTCAAGGTATCGACAAAGACAACGCTAAAAAGCTAAATACAATTATTAAAAATACCGGTTTAAAAGTAAAAAGCCAAATTCAAGATGATCAGCTTCGCGTAAGCGGTAAAAATCGTGATGACCTGCAGCAAATTATTTCGGCCATTCGCAGCGCTGATTTACCTATTGACGTACAATTTATTAACTACCGCTAAAAAATGAATGCCCCGGCATTCATTTTTTCTTTTAACGCCTCTTTCTATTCGTTCACACTTATCCCTATGCATAGATACACATTCTTAACAAATACTAGTATACGCTTACATACTCATATTAATTAAGGAGTGTATACCAATGAATCAAAATCAAAAACAAAACTTCCCGCCTCAGCATCAGCAAAATCAGCCAGGTATTGAGAAAGATATGCATCCAGTCCCTACCTCTATCGCTCCAGACTATAAGGCAAGCGGAAAATTACAGGACAAAGTAGCCGTTATCACAGGAGGAGACAGCGGCATTGGACGTTCTGTTGCTTATCATTACGCGAAAGAAGGCGCAAATGTTGTCATAACCTATCTGAATGAACATGATGATGCAAATGAAACTAAAAAACAAGTTGAACGAATGGGAACTTCTTGTTTGCTGCTTGCTGGTGACATAGGAGATGAGCATTTTTGTCAAGAAGTCGTCTCAAAAGCCATTCAGACTTTCGGAAAAATAGACATTGTAGTCAATAATGCAGCTGAACAGCATCCTCAAAAAAGTATTACGGATATCACGACTGAACAGCTTACCCGTACGTTTCAAACAAATATTTTTTCAATTTTTCATTTGACCAAAGCTGCATTGCATCATTTAAAACAAGGAAGCGCTATTATTAATACAACGTCTGTGACAGCTTACCATGGACATGACCAGCTCATTGATTACTCTTCAACCAAGGGTGCTATCGTTGCTTTTACACGTTCTTTATCAGCTTCGCTCGCAACAAAAGGTATTCGTGTAAACGGCGTAGCTCCGGGACCCATTTGGACACCCCTTATTCCGTCTACGTTCGACGAACAGCAAGTTGCAACATTTGGCTCTAACACACCTATGAAACGGGCTGGACAGCCTTCTGAGCTCGGAGCGGCCTATGTATATTTGGCAAGTTCTGATTCTTCTTATATGTCCGGGCAAGTTCTGCACATTAATGGGGGATCCATTGTAAACGGATAACATTTTTCTTCGGTCATTCATTTATTTTTATGTGGAAACACTATCAGAATTCAGCTATTTTTGTTTAAATAGAGATATGAACACCGTTAAAGGAGAGTATTTGAATGACCGATACATTAAGCACTCTTAAACATATATATGAAACCATTTTAAATAAAGTCGATGCCGGTATCCATGCGGTCGATGAAACAGGAAAAACCATTATTTACAATGAAAAGATGACAAAGATGGAGCTGATGGATGAACAAGACGTTTTACATAAAAACTTGTTAGATGTGTTTATGTTCAAAGAAAATCAGCAAAGCACGCTTGTACAGGCGCTGCAAAAAGGAAAAGAAACGGTTAACGTCAAGCAAACGTATTTCAACAATCAAGGACAAGAAATCACGACGATTAATAATACCTTCCCTATTTTAAAAAACGGGGCCATTCAAGGAGCGGTTGAAATTGCTCAAGACGTTACGAAACTAGAGCGTCTAATCCGGCAAAACATTAGGCAAAAAGGAAACACACGCTTTACGTTTGATAGCATCATCGGAAACAGTCAAGCCGTTCACGATGTTATTGAAGACGCTAAGCGCGCCACTAGAACTCCTTCTTATGTCTTAATTATTGGAGAAACGGGCACGGGGAAAGAACTGTTTGCCCAAAGCATACATAATGGCAGCAGCCGCTCTTCTGCTCCTTTTATTTCACAAAACTGTGCTGCGCTACCGGATAATTTAATTGAAAGCCTTTTGTTCGGTACGAAACGCGGAGCTTTTACAGGTGCAATGGATAACCCTGGTCTTTTCGAACAAGCGCAAGGAGGCACCTTACTGCTAGATGAAATCAACTCGTTAAACCCAAATCTGCAGGCTAAGCTTCTTCGAGTACTGCAAGAAAAAACCGTACGAAGAATTGGGGATACAGTAGACAAACCGGTGAACGTTCGAGTCATCGCGAACATGAATGAAGACCCAATCGATGCGATTGCAGAAAATCGATTACGCAAAGACTTATATTATCGACTTGGCGTCGTGACGCTTTTTATTCCTCCTCTTCGTGAACGAAAAGAAGATATTATTGAATTAACAAAGTTTTTCATCAAAAAATACAATGATTTGTTTCAGATGAATGTAAAAACCGTAGATCACCAAGTCATGTCTTCTTTTCTCTCTTATGACTGGCCAGGGAACGTACGGGAATTAGAACACATTATTGAAGGCGCCATGAACTTGGTGATGGATGAAGACGTTATTCACTATTCTCACCTTCCTTTTCAATACAGAACGAAGTTCCAGCTAAAGCAGCATGAACATTCTGAAGATAAAACAAGTAGTGAAGCACCTTCTTATCCAAGCGCTTTTCACCCTTCTCTTCCTTTAAAGGAACAGCTGTTAGCGTTCGAAGCAGAATGTATTAAACAAACGCTTGAACAATACAACCACAACATCTCAAAAAGTGCTAAGATACTAGGGCTGACCAGACAAAGCTTGCAATATCGTATGAAACGATTAAACATCCGCTCCAAATAAAAAAGAAGTGCACTGTGCACTTCTTTTTTATTTTGCTTTATAAACCGGTGAATCCGATTGTTTTTGATTAATATTTTTCTTGATTCCTACGTGATAATACACGTAGAGTACAATAATTAAAGGGACACCGCAGTAAAGACCAATTCGTTGATCCGGAATAAAAATTAAGCTGATTAATACAAGTCCATACAAACAGAAACCTAGAATAGGAACGAACGGATAAAGCGGCGTTTTAAATTTTAATTCCTTTATGTCTCCTCCTTCCGCTAAAAAACGACGGCGGAACATAAATTGAGAGGCACAAATGGACATCCAAACAATAATGGTCACCATTCCTGAAATCGAAATAAACCAAAGATATACGGTTTCAGCAGCCACGACGCTTGTAATCAACGAGCATCCTGAAATAATCATCGTCACAATTAACGCGTTAATTGGAACACCTTTTGAAGATAATTTCTTTAAAGGTTTTGGCCCCATATTGCTGTTTGACAGTGACCAAAGCATACGAGAAGCAGCATAAACTCCGGAGTTCGCCACGGATAGAACGGCTGTTAAAATGACAAAGTTCATGATATCCGCTGCATAGGGAATGCCAATTTGATCTAATACGGCAACAAACGGACTTTCAATAACTCCCGCTGTTTTGTATGGAAGAATAGAAACTAAAACAAACATAGCTAACACAAAGAAAAACAGCGTTCTCCAAATGACGTTTCGAATAGATCTCGGCAACGTTTTCTCCGGGCTTTCACTTTCTCCTGCTGCAATGCCGACAAGCTCCGTTCCTTGAAACGAAAAGTTAACCGTTACTAAAGTTAATAGAACTGCCAGTATCCCATTTGGAAAAAGACCTGCGCCTTGGGTGAAATGTGAAAGAAACGGTGCGGATTCTCCTCCTTTAAAGTCAATAAAACCAAAAACAGCAGCTCCTCCAATTAAAATAAATAGAATAATAGCCGTAACTTTAATACTCGAAAACCAAAACTCAGTTTCAGCATAGCTTCGAGCAGAAAGAGCGTTAACTAAAAACGTAATGACGCCAAAAATCAAGCACCATGACCATACAGGTACATCAGGAAACCACCTCTGCATTAAAATTCCTGCTGACGTAAATTCAAGCCCTGTCGTATTTGCCCAGCTGAACCAGTACAGCCATCCAATCATAAAGCCTGTAGAAGGTCCTAAAAACCTTGTAGCGTATTCTTGAAAGGAACCTGAAACCGGCATTGCTACCGCTAGCTCTCCTAAACAAAGCATAACTAAGTACATGAGGAAGCCGCCTATTATATAAGCAAGAATGGCTCCTCCCGGCCCCGCCTGGCTAATAGTAAAACCCGAACCTAAAAATAATCCTGTCCCAATCACGCCTCCTAACGCAATCATAAATAAATGTCTGCTTTTCATTGTTCTCTGTAATTGGTTTTGTTCTGTATGTCTGTTCATCGGTACCTCCATTCTTCATTTTCTTATAGGGTGTTTGTACAAGGATGACCACTTTTTAATATATGAACAGTTGTTTCTTGAATCAACTTAGGAAGGACGCCGAACGAATAAGGCTTGTATACTCGCTCTGTCCACTTATGTCCGTCTTTCCCATATACTCCTATATTGATGGACGGAATGTTTAACTCTCGAATTTCACGGAAAGGAATCGACCCTGCAATCTCCCACCCCGGAAAGTTACGTGTAAAAGCATCAATTTCCTCATCTGTCTCATGAAGAGATAAAAAGCTGCCATCCGCTAGATAAGGGAAAAATTTTTTAAACTGAAACGTCTCTCCCGTCTGTTTTCCAACCTTCTCCACAGCCGCTTGTAAAGGATAAAGAAGCTGCTGATCTCTGCTTTCGTCTTTCTTCAAGTGATTATGAGGCAGGTAAGGCGGTGCAAAAAAGACAATTACGCGCGGACTTTGATGAGGATCTAACTTTTGAAGTTCTTCAATTACTTTAAAGCACCTTGTTCTAAGTTCTAAATGCGCATACTGTTCGAAAGCTTGTTCAATACAAGCCTGAGCATCTATCCCTTTTTGATCCAATTCTTCCAGATAATCTTCTAGACTCACGACATCCACTTTCCAAGACAAGTTTCGCTTCGGTAAGTTCGTTCTCCGAACAAAAAGTTCATAATAATCAGAAAGTTTTTTCTCCACTTTTTCACATGCTTCGATTGATGTTCCAATTAATTGACTCATCACTTCTTTTGCCGTTCTTTCGTAGATGAAATAGTTAAAATACAAATGACTGCTTACAGCGGTTTGCACATTATAAGCCTCTTTATTATCTCGCTGATACAGGCAGGAAGGCGGCAGTACCAGCTCTCCTTCAATATTTTCAGCTAGGTTAATATTGTTATGGATGCTTCTCGTAATCTCAGATGCAATCAAATTAGGATCTATGCCAGCAAGCGTATCTCCTACATGCACTTCCCTTCCGTAAATATAAAAACATGGAAGCAGTTTCCCAGCGGCTCCTGTATAAATATAGCGCGTGGAATCTCCATCGTAAAGAGGTGTAATAAAATCGGTATTAATCGCTGCTGTATACGAAAGATTTTTTTCTTTTTTCAAACGGTTCAGCTCAGAAACAGCAGAAATAATTCCAGCATGCTGACTTTCCTCATCTGGATTGACCATAAAAAGCACGTTTCCTTCTAATTGATTTTGATGCTTAGTAAAATGCAGCACATTAGCTAAATGTACAGCAATTCCACTTTGCATATCAACGGCTCCTCTTCCAAACATCCATTCACCCGAGCGAGCATCTCGCTGTACATCTTCATTAATATTATGCATAGAGAAATAGCGCTGAAGTGCTTCTGGATCTAACGCTATGTCTTTTAATGAACCAAAATCTTCAATGCCAACCGTATCTAAGTGAGCGTGATAAATAATTGTTTGAGCATTTTTTTGGCTGCCTTGAATAAAAGCAAATACATTTTTTCTGCCTAGCGTATCGCCATTAATTTTCTGTTCCCAGATGTGAAGCGGATTTTCTTTGAAATAAGGGAAACTTTGAAGCGTGTTTTTAATAAAATCAGCAATCTTTACTTCGCCGCTTGTCCCATTGATACTTTTGATTTTCACTAACGCTTTTGTTAAACATTCAACTTGCTCTTCAATGCTTAGCCGTGAGAGTTGGGTATACACTTCTATTCCTCCTGCCTATCAAATAAAAACGTCATTTAGCTGCATATGAATAAAAATAGTACGATATATACATATCGTACTATTTTTATTTACTTTAAACCGATTACTCAGCAAATACTTTTTCAATTCGTTCAATTGCCCAGTCCAACTCTTCTTTTGAAATCGTTAACGGCGGAGCAAAACGAATAACCGTACTGTGCGTTTCTTTACAAAGCAAACCTTGGTCTTTTAATTTTTCACAATAAGGACGAGCCTCTTCGTGTAATTCTACCCCTATGAATAGACCGCGGCCGCGCACTTCTTTAACAACTGGATTGCTTAAGCTTTGGAGCTTCTGTTTGAAATAAGAACCTAGTTCTAATGAACGCGCTGGAAGTTCCTCGTCTTCAATTACTTCCAAAGCAGCTAATGATACGGCACAAGCAAGCGGGTTTCCTCCAAACGTTGAACCATGAGAACCAGGGTTAAAGACACTTAAAATGTCTTCGTTAGCGACTACGCAAGAAATAGGGAAAACTCCTCCTCCAAGCGCTTTACCTAAAATCAGCATATCTGGTTCTACGCCTTCCCAATCACAAGCAAACATTTTACCTGTACGCGCTAAGCCAACTTGAATTTCGTCAGCAATAAATAGCACATTATGTTCTTTACATAAGTCAGCTGCAGCTTTTAGGAAGCCTTCTGGAGGTAAAACAATACCTGCTTCGCCTTGAATTGGCTCCATTAAAAATGCGGCCGTATTTGGTGTAATAGCGGCTTTTAACGCTTCTAAATCACCGTAAGGAATCGTTTGAAGCCCTGGAAGCATCGGTCCAAAACCACGTTGATATTCTGCTTCAGATGATAATGAAACAGCTGTCATTGTGCGACCGTGGAAGTTGCCCACACATGCGATGATTTGTGCTTGATTTTCAGCAACACCTTTCACATCGTAAGCCCAGCGGCGTGCAGCTTTAATGGCTGTTTCTACCGCTTCTGCTCCCGTATTCATTGGAAGAGCCATATTTTTATTTGTCAATTTACAAATCTTTTCATACCATGGGCCAAGCTGATCATTATGAAACGCTCGTGACGTTAACGTTACTTTATCAGCTTGGCGTTTTAATGCTTCAATAATTTTCGGATGACGGTGCCCTTGGTTAACAGCGGAATAAGCACTTAGCATATCCATATATTTATTATTTTCTGGATCGTGTACCCATACGCCTTCTGCTTTTTCAATTACTATCGGCAGCGGATGATAGTTGTGTGCTCCAAATTTTTCTGTTTGCTCAATGATTTTCACCGTTTTTTGTGTTTCAGTTGTCATATTTATTCCTCCTTATTTTCCAATTAGAATGTTTCAGATGTTGTTTTTGCTTGCATGTGAAGAACAAGATAATCCGGTCCCCCTGCTTTTGAATCCGTTCCTGACATATTAAATCCGCCAAAAGGCTGGTACCCTACAATCGCTCCTGTACATCCTCTGTTAAAATACAGATTTCCAACATGGAACTCTTCACGGGCGCGTTCAATATGCTCGCGGTTATTTGATAATAAAGCGCCTGTTAATGCATATTCTGTATTGTTTGCAATCTCCATCATATGATCAAAATCTCGCGCTTTAGAGAATGCTACTACCGGACCAAAAATTTCTTCTTGCATGAGACGAGCTTTTTCATCTACATCCGCAAAAATAGTTGGCTGAATGAAGTATCCAGTTGAATTGTCTGCTTCTCCTCCCGCAACGAGACGCCCTTCTTCTTTTCCAATTTCAATATACGATAATACTTTATTGTACGAAGCCTCGTGAATAACAGGTCCCATATAAGTCGAAACTTCTTCCGGGTTGCCAACGGTTAATGTTTTTGTTAGCGCAACTGCTTTTTCAAGCACTTCCTCATACACATCTTGATGCACAACGGCACGAGAACCTGCGGAGCACTTTTGCCCTGCAAAACCAAATGCAGAGTATACGATTGAAGAAGCCGCTAAATCGAGATCTGCATCTTTGTCTACAACCACCGTGTCTTTTCCACCCATTTCAGCAATAACTCGTTTTAGCCATTTTTGTCCCGGCTGTACTTTTGCTGCCCTTTCGTAAATGCGGCAACCTACTGCGCGCGAACCGGTAAATGAAACAAAGCGTGTTTTTGGATGTTCAACTAAGTAGTCACCGATTTCAGGTGTAGCACCAGGAATAAAGTTTAATACGCCTTTCGGTAATCCCGCTTCTTCCATTACTTCTACAAATTTCGCTGCTACTACAGGAGTGGCATCAGCTGGTTTTAATAAAATCGTGTTTCCTGTTACGATAGCTGCTACCGCTGTTCCAGCCATAATAGCTAACGGGAAGTTAAATGGTGAAATAATAATACCTACGCCAAGCGGAATATAATTGTACTGATTATACTCACCGTCTCGGCTCTGTACTGGGGAACCATCTTTTAATGTCAAGACTTGACGTGCGTAGTACTCTAAAAAATCAATGGCTTCTGCTGTATCAGCATCTGCTTCATTCCAAGGCTTTCCTGCTTCTTTTACAAGATAACTAGAAAATTCATGTTTTCTTCGACGGATCATGGCCGCTGCGCGGAAAAGAATATCTGCGCGATGTTCTACTTTCCATTTTTTCCACGTTTCAAAAGCTTTTAGAGCTGACTGCATCGCTTGCTCTGCTAGATCTTTATTTACTGTAGAGACATATCCAATCACTTCTTTTATATTCGCTGGGTTAACAGACGTAATTTTCTCTTCAGTCTCCACTTTTTCACCGTCGATCACAAGCGGGTACGTTTTGCCAAGCTGTGTATTTACATATGTTAATGCTTCTTGAAATGCCTTTTTATTGTTTTCGTCCTTAAAATTTGTAAATGGTTCATGAGAATAAGAAACTACCATGATATATACCTCCTAGTATGCAAATCTTTGTTTACTTTATAGTTATGCAAATAGCGTGCCAACTTTTAATAAAACTTTACAGTCTATTTGTCATCAAGGTTTTCACCACTTATATTATTCTTTCTTTTTAATAAATGAAAAAATAATTGGCGTGTGTATATTTTTTTTGCACTTTAAATGCCAATATATTTGGCACAAAAATATATTGAGACATACCTAAATCAGTCCAATCTAAAAACGAAAAAATCCGAACGAGTTGGATTCTCCATCAAGAATCAAACTCGTTCGGATTTTCTTTCAACTACAATACTTTTGTTCCAGCCTCTTTTCTATTTGTTTATAAAGTTATCTCTTCTTCATTTGAATGGTTTTACAGGACTGTCTTTTAATCATTTTGTGAGGAACGCGCACTTGTTCTGCAACAGCATATGGCGTTTCAATCTGCTTAATCAAGCAGATTACGGCCTGATAACCAAGTTCAAAAATATTAATATCAATTGATGTAAGAGCTGGTCTAGCCATTTCAGCGATTAAGACATTATTAAAACTGACAATAGAGATGTCTTCAGGAACCGAAATCCCCATTTCATCCAATGTATTTAAAACGCCTAATGCCATTAGGTCATCTGCTACTACTAGAGCCGTTGGACGTTCTTTTAGAGATAAAAGTTCGCAAACAGCTTCTTTTCCTCCCTTCTGTAGAAATTCTTCATGAATCACATACTCGTCCCGGTAAGGAATGTTTGCTTTTTGAATCGCTTTATCATAGCCTGTTAAACGGTCAATGGTAACGACTAATTCAAGACTTCCACCAATAAACGCAATACGCTCATGACCAGATGCAATTAAATATTCCGTCGCTTCTTTTCCAGCTTTAAAATTATCATTATCAACAAACGTGATGCTTTCACTATGCTTAAACGGCTTTCCAATAACTACAAACGGCACGCTCTGTTCTTGCAAATAAGAAAGTACTTGATCATCAACTTTGGAGTACAGCAAAATTAATCCATCCACTCGTCTTCCCTGTACCATTTGAACAACTTCTGCAAAAATCTCTTCTTCCGTTTCTCCAGTGGACATATAAATCGCTCTTTTGTTTTCGTGAGCTCCGGTGCTGATTCCTCTTAGCACTTCTGGAAAGAATGGATTTTGAAACACCTTGTCTGCTGAGCTCGGCATCACTAGGCCGACTGCCTCTGTCGTTTGATTTGCTAGACTTCGCGCAATAATATTTGGGTGATAACCAAGTTCTTTCATAGCCGATCGCACGCGCTGTTTTGTTTTTTCACTAATTCTTGAGCTGTCTGCAATGACGCGAGATACCGTCGAAGGGGCTACATTTGCTAAATTTGCCACATCTTTTATTGTTACACCCATAATTCCACCTCTTAATTATGTTTTCTTCATTACTACTTATCCAATATAGTTTGACAACTACGACGCGCTGTCCTTTTTATGAGATTGAGAAATTTTCTTTTCTTTTCTTCTTTTTGACGATGCTTTGTACAAAAAGGTGCCAAATCCCGTATAAACAGCGGCAACCGCTGCGATATATCCAATATTAACACCTGACTTTTTCACTACTTTATATACATTTGTAGTCTCAGGCTCCAATGAAATGTTGTATACATCGTCAACTGGTCGTATAATTCCTTCCGTTATTAACCCTCTTAATTCATTTTCTTTTCCAACTTTTTCAAGAGGGACATTAATGGCCGACGTTTCCTTTGTATTATTAATCACAACAAACGTCGTTTCATCCTCATACATTCTCTTGTATACAGCCACACCTTTTTGCTCAGATACAAGGGTAAAGCTTCCTTTTCGAAGAGAAGGCGATTTTGCTCTAAGTTCAGCCAGTTTTTTTAAATGATCTATAATATCGGGATTAGCTAAAAAATTCATCATGCCATAATTTTCTGCTCCCTTTCCCCCATTCAGCGCAATTTCCGTTCCATAAAAAACGATTGGTACAGTCGGCGAAGTATAAAGGTAGGAAAGCCCTTGCTTTGTTCGGGCTCCAGGATGGTTTTCACTCTTTAATGCTTTTGCTGTAAAACGTGTGCTATGAACATCATCTAAAAAATTGGCTAAAGGCAAATTACTTCCTTTTTCCCACTTGTCATACAACATTTTCTGCAGATGATTAGTACCGCTAAACGTAGCAGCAGTGGCTTCGGCTAGCGTTCTATCTACAAGCAAATCCATTCCTAATGAATCAGCCTGCTCACTTTTTTTTAATGAACGTCCGTTTATTTCTCCTATTAATAGAAAGGAAGAATCCATGCTTTTTAACGTCTGAGAAAAGGATGAAATAAATGCAGAAGGAGCTTGATCGATATCTTTAACGTAATATCCGTCAATATCTGCTTGTTTGCTCCACCAAGCAGCATTTTTAATAAGGTATTTCTGCACGGCGCTTTCTTTTAAATTAAGGTGAGGCAATGCTTTAATTACTTCGTTATCTGTACCGGATTCATTACTTATCCATGTTTGTTTTCCTTTATCTGCTATCCAGGTATGATTGTTACTGATTGTCAAAGGAAATTCGACCATAATTTTTATATTGCGCTCATGTGCTTTCTTCACAAGATTTTGTAAGTCTTTTAACGTTCCAAAATGATCGTCTATTTTATAATGGTTGGTCACCGCATATCCATGATAGCCTGTCTCATCATTTTCCATAAAAGGAGTTAATAAAACAGCGGTAAATCCCATCTCTTGAATATAGTCTAACTTTTGTGCTACTCCCTGTAAATCGCCTCCATAATAGGCATCTGAGCGTTCATAGTTCACATTTCGATCATTCTGTTCACTTCCGTTATAAAAACGGTTAATCATCAATGAGTATATCACCTCATCACGTATATCTTTATGATCTTGCGCTGAGGCGCTGCTTCCAAAAAGCAATAATAGTATAAGTAGCATACTTGTCCTTTTCCATTTCATCTATTCCCCTCCTATAGACGAACTGTTTCAAACTCACTTTTGTTTCCATTATAACGTTAACGCTTACATTATTGTTAAATAAGTTGATAAAAACAAAAAAAGTGATTAAAAGTTTTTACTTTTAATCACTTTTTTCCATCTATATACTGTTATACCGTCTCATTTACGTTCGATATCTGAGGTTTATCCGATACTTTACTCACTTTATTTAATCGATCAATCAATCCAACACCAAATTCAGGATGGAGATTACCGTCTCCTGTCGCTACAAAACTTTCACGAAATTCGTATGCGGATGAACCGTGTTCAGCAAAATCTAAACCAGCAATTTCTTCTTCGCTTGATACTCGAATAGAAGAAAAACGTGTGAGGACAAACAAGAAGAGCCCAACCGTTCCAATTGTCCAGCCCATCACAGCTATAATTCCAAGAGCTTGAATACCTAATAGCTGTACGCCGCCGCCATAAAATAAACCATTAGCTGTATCAAACAGCCCCACTGCTAATGTACCCCAAATACCGCAAACTCCATGAACAGTAGTAGCACCAACTGGATCATCTAACTTCATTTTGCTATCGATAAAATGCACAGCTTCTACTAGAATAATTCCCGCAATCAGCCCAATGACGATCGCGCCTGGGATCGATACGTTTGCTGTTCCAGCTGTAATCCCTACAAGCCCAGCTAAGGCACCGTTTAATGTTAAGCTAGCATCAATACGTTTGTAGCGAAACTTTGTGTATAAAGCAGAAGACAGGACTCCGCATGACCCAGACATTAATGTAGTGGCGATGATTCCTGGGACAAGAGCAGGATCGGCCGCTAATGTACTTCCTCCATTAAATCCAAACCAGCCAAACCAAAGGATAAATACACCTAATGCGCCAAGTGGAATGTTATGCCCTTGAATAGCATTGACTTTTCCATCGCTTCCATACTTTCCAAGACGTGCTCCTAGAAAAGTAACTGCTACAGCCGCACCAAGAGCTCCAGTCAAATGAACAACTGTCGATCCCGCAAAATCTACGAAGCCTAGTTTGGACAACCATCCTCCTCCCCATACCCAGTGACCTACAACTGGATAAATCACAGCTACCATAGCAATTGTGAGCATCATATAGCTGGATAGTTTCATACGTTCCGCTACCGCTCCTGAAATAACCGTAGCGCACGTTGCTGCGAAAACAATTTGGAAGACAAAAAAGCTCATTTGATCGCTTTCTCCATTTAAAAAAAAACCGCTTGAACCGATAAATCCTCCTTTTGAATTTCCAAACATAAGGGCAAAACCAATCACAAAATACAATACGGAAGATACAGCTACCGTTAGCATATTTTTCATTAAGATATTAAGCGAATTTTTAGAACGAGTGAAGCCTGTTTCAACCATCGCAAACCCTGCGTGCATTAAAAACACAAGTACTGCCCCAAACATTACCCACATCATGTCAATTGATGCACTGACTGATTCGACAGTTGGATCAGCAGCATTAACGCGTGTTGCCGCCAACAGACTAATAAACAAAACCGCACTAATTTTCTTTTTCAACGCTTAACTCCCCCTCTATTAAAATAACACTCTCTTTTTATAAAATAGCCTCTACACCTGCTTCTCCTGTTCTAATTCGTACAGCGTCTTCTACCGGATATACAAAAACCTTTCCATCACCTATTTGATTCGTAGAACAAATTGATTGAATGATCTTAATGACTTCATCAACTTGTTCTGCTTCTAAAATCATTTCTACTTTGACTTTAGGTACTAATTTGATTTCAAAACTTTGTCCCCTGAACAGACCCTGCTCTCCTTTTTGCTGACCGCAGCCTGCCACTTCTGAGACCGTTAATCCGTTTATTCCTACTTCCTCTAATTTTACGCGCAGTGCTTGAAATTTTTCTGGACGAATGATGGCTTCTACTTTTTTCATCGTAATCCCTCTTTCATGTCAGTTTTATTAACATTTAATGTTATGTATATTATCATATAGGTAATTTTCTGAATATTCAAGCTAATATACGATAAAAATAAGACTTTTTTCTTATTTACATAATAGTTAACGCTTTCATATCTTTTCAAAAAAAAAGTAACGCAAAGGAAAAGTAATCCCTTTGCGTTACCCTGTAGAAATAGATGTCATAATTTCCTTTTTCACTTGACTTGTGACAAAGTGCTTTTCTGTAAATACGTCATAATTTTCTTTTCGAATTTTATCAAGAATCGCTCGGTATAAATGCGCCGCTCCTGTAAGAGGTAAACGAGAAGCCACGGGATATTTATGAATCGACTGAAGCCCTTTTATATAATACATTTCCGCTTCTTTGGCCAGGAGCTCCCACATTTCTATAAATTCAGAAGTGACCCACCGGTTCTCTAACAGCGTGCGCGTATATCCGTAAGAGTTCATAAAGTCTTTCGGTAAATAAATACGCCCTCGCTCTAGGTCTTCTCCCACGTCTCTTAAAATGTTAGTCAGCTGCATCGCAATGCCTAATGCAACTGCTTCTTCTTCTAATTCTTTATGAGTAGTTGGAGCTAAAATCGGTAAAAGCATTAACCCTACCGTACTCGCTACGTGATAGGAGTATGTTTTCACTTCATCAAGCGTATCGTATTCTTTTTTTACTAAATCCATTCGCTGGCCGGTAATCATATCATCAAACGCTTGAACATTCATCTCATATTGTTCAAATACGTTTCGCAGAGCTACCCACATGGGGCTTTCGTTTAATAATTTTCCATTTTTAAAACGGACAAATTCTCCCTCGAATTGCTGCAGCTCTATTTCAGGGTTGCTTCCTTCATCTACAATATCATCAACTTGACGGCAAAATGCATAAACCGCCCATACTGCTTTTCTTTGTGTTGACGGCAGCATGGAAAAAGCTTTGTAAAACGTTTTTGAGTTTTCTTTAATAATTTCCTCACACTGATTGTACGCTTTGTCTAACGAAATGTTCATCATATAGGACCCCTTTCTCTATTAAAGGATAAATCATCATTTCCTTATGGCTTCACAAGATCTTAAGAAAGCTTTGCAACCGTTTGAATAGACGATTGTTCAATAAGATGATCAGCCAACATTTTTGCTCCTTGCATAACAATTGGCACGCCTCCGCCTGGATGAATGGATGCTCCGACCGCAAAAACATTTTTATATTCGTACGGCTGGTACTGGGGTCTGAATACGCCTGACTGAAACAGCTCAGGAGCAATACCAAAGCTTCCGCCTTCGTAAAGTCCAAATGCTTGAGCATCATTTGGCGTGCGTACTTTTACCCACTCTATTTCTTTACGCAGCTCTCCAAATCCTTTTTCTTCCAAAGTCCGAATGATTCCATCAACAAAATCTTGCTGGTTGCTCCAATCAATGTGGCTACCTGATGGAACTGGTACAAGTGCGTATAGCACGCTTTTCCCTTCAGGAGCTAGCGATGGATCCATAATAGAGGGATTAAATGTATAAATAGCGGGATCTTCAGGAATCGTTTTATGCTTAAACACTGCTTCCATATGTTTAGCCAAATCATTGCCCATAAAGTATTGATGCACGTTGTGATGATCATATTTTCTCTTCAAACCGAGATAAAGCAGCAGACAGCTGGACGAAGGCACATACTTCTTTTCTTTTTTTTGAGCAATTTTCGCCATATTAGGAAAGTCGCCATTTAAAACCACTTGATCAAATGGATGAAGTTTTTCGTCAACAATAACCCCTTCTGTCTTGTCTCCTGATATAGAAAGCTCTTGAACCACCTTATTCAAATGAATGCTTACACCTTGCTCTATCAGCGCCTTTTCAAGAAGTGGCACAAGACTTGCGTATCCCCCTTTTACGTAATAGATGCCATGAGCATGCTCACTATAAGGAACAAGAGAATAAATAGCTGGTGCCGAATAAGGATTCCCTCCAATATAAAGAGATTGCAGCGAGTAGGCATCTACTAGACGTTCATCCTGGAAATACGTTGAAACAAATTTTCTCATTGATTTATTTGCATTCATTTCTTTTAATGCCTTAATGTTTTGCCATGTCCAAAAATCTCGTTTATTTACAAATGTTTTTTCCAAAAATGCCTTACTTCCTAATTCAAATCGCTTTTTTAATTCAGTCATAAAACGCCGGTAGTTTTGTTCTTCGCCTGGAAACAAACGGCTAATCTCCTCTAACTGATCTTTTTCAGTTGCTTTTTTTGTATAGGTCGTACCGTCTGGGAAATGAATATCATAAAGTGGATCACAGCGTATTAGTTCATATTGAGAAGCAGAAATGCCCGCTTCATCTAAAATACGTTCAAGCATTAAAGGCAGCAAGACAATCGTGGGACCTTCATCAATTTTATAACCGTCTTTTTCTACAAACGCCAACCGGCCGCCCAGTTTGTTTTCTTTTTCGAAAATATCAACAGAAAAACCTCGTTTACTTAATAACAAAGCGGTAATTAAACCGCCTATGCCGCCTCCAACAATTGCTGTTCTCATAATGCACTCTCCATTTCCTTCATGGTTTTAAACGGCTCATTCAGTAATTGTCCGTCTCTTTTTAAGATGAGCTTTGTCGTAATGCGAGATGATTCCAGAATAGTTGGTAGACCGCTCCCTGGATGAGTTCCTCCTCCAACTAGCCAGCAATTTTCTAATTCTTCAAATTTATTATGCGGACGCAGTACCATCATTTGAGTGAGCTGATGTCCAAGGTTAAATGTCGCTCCTTTATAGACCAGCACGTCTTCTTCCCACTGCTTTGGTGAAATGATTTTTTCAACTTCAATATGACTCTCTAAATCTTTGAAACCCGTTTTCTTTTCTACGATTTTTAATACTGCATCTCGAAAAGCTTTTTGTTTTTCATCCCAGTTTACACCGCTGAAATTATTCGGAACCGGCGCTAAAATATAAAGAGCAGACTTTCCTTCTGGTGCTAAAGTTGGATCTGTTACACTTGGGTTTTGAATGTAGATGGAAGGATCTTCTGAAAGAGCTAACGTTTTTGTGATCTCTTCTACATTTTTTTTATAATCTTCAGCGAACACAATCGTGTGATGAGGCAGATCTTTGTACTGTTTGTCTATGCCTAGATAAATCATAAAAGTGGAACAAGAGTATTTTTTCTTTTCAAGTTTTTTAACTGCATATTTTTTAAGCGTACCTTCATCTATTAAATTCGTCATCGCATGAGCAAAATCTCCATTGATAATGACGTCGTCTGCTCCTATTCGCTCTCCATTTTCTAGAATAATTCCTTTTACTCTCTTCTTTTCAATCCATAGTTTTTGAACACCTTGGTTTAAGTGGATGTGTCCTTGATGTTCTTCTACTACTTTTGCCATTGCTTGAGATAGCTGATTTACTCCTCCTATCGGATGGAAGATACCGTAAGCATGTTCCATAAATGATAAAATAGAAAAGGCTCCTGGACATTCCCAAGGGGACATTCCCAAGTACTTCGATTGAAAAGTAAAAGCTAATTTCAATTTCTCATCAGTGAAATACTTACCAAGTACATCGTAGAGCGTTTTACCTAAGGATAAATGCGGCAGTGCTCGAATTGCTTCAGGCTTTAAATAGTGATGAAAACGATTCATCTGGCCCTGCAATAAAGGCAGCAAAGCCGCCATCTTTGCCTCTGTGTCTTTCATAAAGCGCTCATAGCCTTCTCCGTTTCCTGGATATAAACGTTCGATTTCTTCTTTCATCTTTTTATGGTTATCCGTCATCTGAATCTGCGCATCATCAAAGATAAGCTCATACATGAGATTTAGACGTTTTAAGTCCATATAATCATGCGCATTGCGATTAGCAGCTTGAAATAATTCTTCAAAAATCTGTGGCATGCTCAAAAATGTAGGACCCATATCAAACGTATAACCTGACATTTTAATCGCTGAATTTCGCCCGCCCACGTATCCTTGCTTTTCATATACATCTACTTTATAGCCATGACTTGCTAACAGCATTGCTGCCGCTAGTCCTCCTGGACCTGCTCCAATCACGATTACGTTTTTTTGCATACATACACTCCTAATCATATACAATAGTTATACAAACATTATACAAAGCTTTATTATTAAACACAACGATAAACTGCTTGTCTTTATTCGAATCATAAAATTACCAATAACTAAACCATAAAAATATGACGTTTGTACCATTTTTCCAGGGTTTCAGTACACTTTCCCTTTATTCGGTGCTTCCAAGCTTTTATTTTATATCTATGTAAAGTTATACAAAAATAGACTGCGGTCTTCTTCTCTACTTAAACGTATAAAAAAGAGAAATGGCTGACTGATTTTATAAAAAAAACCCTCTGTACTGAGAGGGTCCTGTCATTCAACAATTTGAATATTATTGTGAGTAAACCAGACGTGAATTTGAGCTAGATGAGCTAGCAGCTGAGGTCCTGTCATTAACTGACCAAACCACGGCGCTTTAAACCCTTCTCCGCCTGTATCAATAATATGCTTTAACTGCTGCTTATCAAAAAATTCATGAAGAGGTGACTGTTTATCTTGTAAAAGAGATTGAAGCCATACTGTTACAGCTTTTGTATAAGCTGGGTTATGTGTTTTAGGGTAAGGGCTTTTCTTGCGATAAAGAACGTCATGAGGCAAAATTCCTTCAAGCGCTTTGCGTAAAATCCCCTTCTCTTTATTGCCCGTCATTTTCATCTCCCACGGAATATTCCATGCATATTCCACAAGGCGATGATCTGCAAAAGGTACGCGTACTTCTAAGCTCGCGCCCATGCTCATACGATCTTTACGATCTAATAAAGTTGTCATAAACCAAACCTGATTTAAATAAAACAGCTTTCTCCGCTGCGCATCTTCTAGCGATTCACCTTCTAATTCAGGCACTTCCTTTAGTGTTTCTTCATATCTTGCACGCACATAGTCTTCTAACTGTAATTTCTTTCTCCATGAACTTTGCAGCAAATCAATTCGAGCATCTAATGAACGCATCCACGGGAAGGTATCCGAAGACAAATCATGTTTTCGGTGAAACCACGGATATCCTCCAAAAATTTCATCTGCACATTCTCCTGATAAGCTCACGACAAAATCTTGTTTGATTTCACGGCAAAACCAAAGCAGCGATGAATCTACATCAGCCATTCCAGGAAGGTCTCTCACCTCTACAGCCTCTGTTAAATGCTGCACAAGGTCCTCCGTTGAAATAATGCAGCGGTGATGCTTTGTTTGAAACGTATCCGACATGAGCTTGATATAAGTTCCATCAGAATTTGGCTGAAACTCATTTGCTTTAAAAAATTTATCATTGTCTTCATAATCGATAGAATACGTATGAAGAGAGCCCTTTCCACTTTCTTTGAACGCATTTGCAGCAATTGCTGTAATAGCGCTTGAGTCCACTCCACCTGATAAAAATGTACAAACCGGGACATCTGACACTAGCTGTCTTACAATCGCGTCTTGCACTAAAAATTTAACTTTTTCGGTCGTTTCACCTAAATCATCTGTATGCTGCTCACTTTTTACGTTCCAGTATCGCCAAATCTTCAACCCGTTACGCGTAAGCGTGAGCGCGTGAGCCGGGCGCAATTCACTTATTTCTTTAAATACGCCGTGGCCGGGAGAACGAGAAGGTCCTAAGCCAAACACTTCTGCTAATCCATCTAATCCTACTTCTGCTTTTACCTCAGGATGAGCTAATATCGCTTTCAATTCCGATGCAAATTGAATTCCACCTTCATAGGATCGATAGAATAAGGGCTTCACTCCCATTCTGTCGCGTGCTATAAATAACTTTTCATTGGCTTCATCCCAGATTGAAAAAGCAAAGATACCGTTAAAATGATCTACGCATGATTCTTTCCATTCTATATAAGATGTTAGAAGTACTTCCGTATCTGAATGTCCCTGAAATTGATAACCTCTTTTTAGTAATTCTTTCCGAATATCTTCCGTGTTGTAAAGCTCTCCATTATAGCAAAGCGTGTAGAGCTGTTCATTTTTTTCTCGTGTCATCGGCTGTCTTCCGCCCTGGGGATCTACTACAACTAAGCGTTTGTGCCCAAAAGCAACGTGCTGCTGTGTCCATACGTTGGTGTCATCAGGACCTCTTTTCGATAAAGTGTCAGCCATTTTTGTTATTGTTGCTGTTTCATTTAAAAGCGATCGCTTTAAGTCGACCCAACCCGTTATACCACACATCGTTTATCATCCTTTCTTTCACGCTCTTGTTTATGAATGAAATAATGCCATTGTATGCACGCAATAGTTACAGTTGAATTGTCCTTATATTTTATTTTTACTTTCGAGTTATAAAGAGAGCTTTTTTAGGCAATAAAAAAATATGGATAAATTTCACACGGAGGTTTGATTATGAATCATTATTCTAAACAACAAGCTATGAACAATCAGCCGCGTTCCTTCGTGATTGGTACGGTTGAATGTGTTGATTCACAGTGGATTTTCTTTGAAGATGAAAGTGACGAAGCTTCCATGCTCCATGAAGTAATGGATGATACATTAGAACTTCTTATTGATACACGCTGGGAAAAAGCCATTATGGTTGATGACCGTCAAATAAAGCTTCACGATGGAACGTATTTATTGCGAAATGGGGATAAGCTAAGACTGACTAAAAAGCTACCTTATGCATACGAACAGCTTCTTCAATCACTACCGAAAGAGACCTTTTTATCATTCACTCAGCACTTAAATTCATTAAAATTCTCTCTTTATGATTGTATTTACTGTCACAACACATTATGTTTTTTACCGACAGACGGTGATACAAAAGGTGCTAATTTTATCATTTATGACAATGAGGAAAAAATTTGTGCCGTTCAGCATTTATTCGAACGAGGCACCCAGTACCTAGACCGATTTGAATATACCGTTAACGATGGAGAACGCTCAATGAATCTTTTTTTAGATTAAAGCAAAAGAAAAAAGCTATCTTATCCAAGATAGCTTTTTTCTTATCCTAGTACGACATATCCGTAATAGAATACTAAGATAAGCGCAATTACAAGAACTGCCCAAGCAACGCCTGTACGCTTTCCTTTTTCAGTACGAACAAGTACCATTTCCATTCCCACAAGCACTAGCACTCCGGCAATCCCTTTAATGAGCGCTGCACCTTGAAAATGGTACCAAGCTGCTAACATATGCAGACCTGATACTAACACTAATAAGTATAGGAGTCTCGCTACCATATGTAGAATTTTCTGACCTTTAGCTTTACCTGCTCGATGTAAAATCAACGAAACCACAAACGAGATAATCAATAATGTCCAAAGCGTTACATGAATATGTAGTGGAGCCATTCATCTCACGTCCTTTCTGAAAATATCATATCATGAAAACCTTTCCTTCACCAATAATATAAGGAAAGAAAAGGATTTTTAGCGGCCGGGTCCATAAGTGGCATTCCGAATGAGTTTTTCAAGCGGTCCATCTGAAAATAGGCTCATCCATATCCAGCTTCCCAGCAGTTGAACAAAAATGATAATCCCCGCAATAGCCAATCCTTCTACAATTGAAATATGTCCATAGTATCCTAACCCATATGAGTAAAAAAGGAATGTACATACAATAGACTGGACAATATAGTTAGTTAAAATCATTCTCCCCAAAAGAGCAAATGGCTGCATGATTTTTCGAATAGATACACTTCGCATAGCTAATGTGACCAACGTTACAACAAAAATAGCTCCTGCCGTTCCTCCGATTGTATCGTGAATATAGGATGTAGCAACATTGTGATCTAAAACATACGGCAATACAGATGATGCTGCATACACGATGAATGAAATAAGACAAAGCCACTTCGTCTCCACTATATATTCTTCTATTTCTTCGAACCACTCGCTTTTTGCCATAAAACCGCCTAATAAAAACAGTGGAAATAGCGATAAAAACAGAAAAGGAACCGTATTTAAATTATACGCGTAGTACCAATCCAGCAAGCGCTGATGAAAGATTGATGCAAAACTTCCGTGTCCATATACTTGAAGCGCTTGGTCAATAATAGGCTGGTGAATTCCCGCTGCTGTATCTCCTTCATTAACCAAAGCCGCTACTGTTAAAATAACAATCATAATCACAGCGTAAATGCTAAATATTCCGGTTCCCCACGCTAATAACACTTCTTTCTTTGCTTCTTGAAAAAGTAGCATAATCAAAGCAAAGAAGCTGTATATCACAATCATATCACCGTGCCAAATAAATACAGCATGAATAGCCCCAACGAGAAGCAAAGCCGTCATTCTTCGTACATAAAAAGGAGTAAAGCTTACTTGCCTTTCGTATGTACGCTGGAACATTTTCATAAAACCAAATCCAAACAAAATAGCGAGCAGCGCGTACCCTGTCTGCCCTATTACTATATCAACTAATCCATTAGCAACATAACTCATTCTTGAACCATTCATCAAATTATTGTCGTAATAGGAAGCAGGCGAATAAAAATCGGGCATGTTCATCAGTAAAATACCAATAAGCGCGATTCCTTTTAATACATCCGCTGCTTCAATACGCTGTTCTTTATCAGCTGCGTTCATTTTGAAACGTTTCATTCTTTCACACCTTACATGATTTCATTATTGCTTTCACATTATATCGAACGCAAAAGTTTTTCTTCAATGTTTACTATTTCCATTCCTCTCTTTAATGTTTTACTTACTCCCTGCATATAGATAAGGAAAAAGCATTAATCACCTTTTTGTCTAGGCTTCATATGCTGTTACTAGACTAAATTAAAAGGGTGTTTGCCTATGCCTGCCATTGTTGGTGTTGTTAATCTTAACAGTGTTGGTTCAGCCAGCGTCTTTCATATTGGAGATGTTTATACAATAGCCCCTATTTCTACTGCTAAAACATTTGCTGGCGCAGGTTCATTTAATACAGGCGACGGATTATATGTTGTGAATCAGCAGAGCTCAACGAATACGTCGGACAATGACGTAAATGATCAAAATGTCGCTGGAAATCTCTAATAGAAATGAAGCTCATACAGGAGGATGCTTATGAACTTTTATGTGAATCAAAGTATCTGTATTCAAAGTATGAAAATCAGTGCTGTCAGTAACTCTTCGGTACTTCAAATCGGAAGCGTCGGTGTCATTAAGCCAAACTCAAATCTCTTTAATACAGGAGGGTTTACAGGCGCTGCACCTACTGAAACAAAAAAAGGCATTCTTGGATCTGTTTCTCCTTCTACCTTTACCCCAGGAACCGGCGCGGGAACTGCCCCAGCTCCTTTTTCACAGTCGTTAACTCCCCCGGCTCGAGACAACGACTGACATGTTACAACCTTCATCGCCATATGTATATATATAACTATTTTCTTTATCGGAAGATAAAGGAATCGAGGTGATTGAAGGTGGATAACATGAACTATATTCAGCAAGTTCATCAGTATGTTCAGCAAATGTCTTCGTATATTCAGCAGCAAGAAGGACGCATTGCTCAACTTGAAAAAAACGTACAAGAACTTCAGCAAAAAATAAAAGAGTTAGGTGAACAGCCACCTATTAAAATCGATAAAATTGAATATAAATTTGAACAGTTAAAAATTGATTCTTTAGATGGAACATTAAATATTGGATTGAACCCTCTTACACCCGATAATTTAGAAGATATCATTATTAATGAGAAACCAGAAGTAACATTTCCGCAAGGAGCTCAGCCACAAGGGCAGCCGCCTCAAGGTGAGCAGCCGGGACAACCCGGAGGTCCTGGACCGCAAAATCCCAGCTTAAAACCATTGAACCGCCAGCTAGAAAAACAGTGGGTCTCTCATATTCATGAAACGATTTTAGATGAACTTAACCAACATGGATTTTCTATGGTTCAACATGTGCTTGATGAGCGCTCGATGATGATTGATGAATCATACTACGAGTTTATTTTAGAAGATATTAAAAAGCAGCTGCAGCAGCGGATTACTTTTTATATACAGCAAGTTCAGCCGGAAGAAATGGAACGAAATTTTGAACAAATTAAACCACAAATTATCGGTAAACTTTATGAGGATATGAAAAAAGGAATTGACGCATTTTTAACGTATTTACCTGAATCTTTAAAGAAAGGTGGACCCCCTTCATGAACTTTAACGTTGTAAACCGCGAATTGCTTGTTGGAGACGTTAGTATTACAGGCGTATCTTCTTCTTCTCTTTTTTTAATTGGTGATGCAAATTACATCTCTCTATCCTCAACATTTGATACGCCGGCTGAATCTTTGATTATCGGACCTTATGTGCCACTATCGTTATCGTAAAGGAGCTTACGTATGCTTTCACGCACATCTTCTGTTAATTATATAGAAATTAATTCCTTGTCGGCGAGCTCTTTTTGCCAAATTGGAGATTCAACAGAAATTCATCTACTTAATAAAGCTTTAGCTGATCGGAGACAGTACCCGTTTTTCTACGGCAGAGAAGGAAACTTTGATGATTACGCTATCTTTAATGAGCCTATTCCTCATGGCGATTACGAACCTATTCCCGTTCAAACATGGAATGAAATACCTTTGATCCGCGTTAACAGAATTGATATAAAAGGATGTTCATTCTCATCAGTTATCCATATTGGATCAACTTGCAATGTTTATGCAGAAGCCCGCATTAAGCATATTCGTGAACTGCTCAACGATGAACCTTCAAAGGAAGCTGAAACAGGAACATCAAACAGCCCTACTTCGCAAGCTCGCAGCGGTGGGTGAACCTTTTAAGAAGCTGCTCATATATTAAATTAATATCACGAAAAAAAGGGTGTGAACCTCATGCCAGCAATAATCGGACCCGTTAGTATCACGAGCGTCGGAGGCGGTGTCGTAACGTTTGGAGATACGTTCTATGTTTCTCCAAAAAGCGCTGCTAAAACAGCCTCAGGCTCCGGTTCCTTAAATACAGGTAACTTTGTTAATACCAATAACGGCATTTCAGGAACAAATACGTTAGATCCAGATTTATTTGATCAAAATATAGCAGCAAACGCTTAAAAAAACCCCTTATCTTTGCTATTAAAGCGGATAAGGGGTTTTTTATTCACTTGGATTTTCGGCTGTTTGATTTTTTGGTTTTAGGTAATTTAGAAGAAGGCTGTTTACGAATCCATTTAATAAAAGAGCCAATTTTAGAATCAGCTTGTAATAAAGAAATCGTATTAAGACGAATGGCTAATTCATCATTTGTGTATAACGCATGAATTTGTTTATGACACGGAATACATAAGTTTGCCGTCGGTTCAAACGCTCCGCCCATTTCCTTTGGCGTTAAATGATGTACGGTCGTCAAGACATCCTGCCTTCCGCATAATTCGCATGTTCCTATTCGCCTGTCTTTTTTCTTCATATAGATTTCCTTCCCTATAAAGTTTCTACTCTTACACTAGTTCCTTTGCCAGAAGGCTCGGATGGCTCAACAATCAAGCGTTTTGGCAGCCGAGCCCGAAGTTCTTGCACGTGACTGATGACTCCAATTGATAAATTATTGGACTGAAGTTTTTCAAGCGCCGTAACCACGGTATCAAGAAGCTCGCCATCAAGCGTTCCAAATCCTTCATCTAAAAAGAAAAACTGCAGTGGATATTCTCCTCTTAGCTGTATTTGTGCAGATAATGAAAGGGCCAGAGCGAGGGAAGTTAAAAACGTTTCGCCTCCTGATAAAGTTGAGACCGGACGTTTTACGCCTCCATTTGCATCATCTCTCATGATAAAGCCGCCTTGTGAATCAACTTCAATCGCATAGCGCTGGCGTGTTAATATACTCAGACGCTCCGAAGCATCTCGGCTAACGGACATCAGCTGCTCTTCAGCAATATATTCCACAAAAGCATTTCCTTTAAATACTGTTTGAAGCTTCTGATACTGTTCAAATAAAGCTTGTTTTTCTTCACGGTCTTGTTCAAGCACCAAAAATCGCTCATGTCGTTCTTTGACGCTTTTTAACGTTTGCTCAGCTGCTCCCTTGAGCTGAACGGCTTCTTTTACAGCTGCTTTTATATCATGAAGCAGCTGCTGAGTTTCTTCAAATTGCTGCTCTTCTATGGACTGGTGATTCAGCTGGATATTTAACTGTTCAATTGATGACTTCATCTGTTTTATGTTGTCCCAATAAGCCTGAACAGTTTCATCCAACAATTTCATCTCATCATGTGATAACAGAGCTTGCTGAACTTCTTTTCCTTCGCTGAATAAAGAATTCCCTATCGCTTCTTTCCATTTTTCAGCTGCTTTTTTATACTGGATATGAGCTGTTTCTAGAGATTCGCTCGCTGCTTTTTCATCCATTTGCAGCGTTTGGTACGCTTTTTGAACAGTCTGCCAATGTTGATACGCCTGCTGTTCATTCGTCTCTAACTCCGCAAGTAAAAAAACTGTTTTTTGCAGCGCCTGTTCAATATCTTCTTGATCTGTAAGCTTACGCAAGCGTTCAATTTGTGAGTGAACAAGAGATTGTTTATGAGACAGCATTGCTTTTAATTCGGTAAATTCTTTTTCGCCCGCATATTTTTCTTCTTTTAGACGTTCGATTTTCTTTTGCTGATTTTCAAAAAATACGCTGCTTTTTTCAATTCGAGCCTTTATTGTCTGCTCTTCTTTTTCTCTTTCAGTCAGCTTTTCGTTAATTTTCTCCATCTCTTCAAATACAAAGGAAGGATAGTCTTGTTGAAAAGCTTCTTTTCTTGCTTGTAGCGCTTGTTTTTGCTGATTGACTTTTCCTTCTAATTCAGCTTGTTCTTTTTGATAATGAGCAAGCTCTAATTCAATCTTTTCAAGACTTTGCTGGACTTTCTGTACCTGCCCGAGAATTGATTGCTGCTTTTCACTCACCTGCAAATAATCCTGCTCAAGAGATTTGATTTCAACTTCTATTTTCTTAGCATACTGGCCAAAGGCATCTGTACCCATTTCTCCTAAAGCAGGAACTTCGCCAGCTTCTTTCATAAAACCAGCTAAATCAGGTATTTTTTCAACAAGAGGTTTAGCTAGCTGTTCAAGCTGCATTTTAAGTGATGAATAGCTAAATCGCTGTTCTCGCAAGTGATTGACTTGATCTTCAAACTGATCCGCTGATTCTACTGTACCATTTTCTTCTTCTTGGTTTAAAACGGGGTTAGGATGATGCTCAGAGCCACAAACTGGACAAGGCTCTCCTTTAGTCAGCTGTTCAGCTAATTGATGAGCCAGACGATGTGACCATTCTTTTTCTTTGCGTCTTTTTAGATCACTCATTAAATGATCCGCCTGTTGAAAAAGCTGCTGAAACTCTTTTTCCCGCTCACATACAGTGTGATACAAGCCTTGAATATCTGAAAATAATTCTTTACTTCGTTCTATTGTTTGCTGATATCTCTCTTGGTGTGTTTGTTTTTGTGTATGCAAATGCTGAAGCTGTTCCGCTTTTTCTTTATACGTTTTTTGGCCTTCATCTAGATTTTTTTTATCATTATTCCATAATTGATAACGGTAGAATGCTTGCTGAACAGCTCGCCGATAATCAGGTTGAATCTCCACTTTTGTTAATGCTTCTTTCAACTCTTTTTGAAGGTTCAGACCTTGCTGATACCGCTTATCCGCTTCCATTAATTCATCATTTTTCGTTTGAAGTGCCTGCTGCTTTTGCTGAAGAGAGACTTCCGCTTCTTTTACTTCTTGCTGTCCATCTTTAATTTGTTTTTGAAGATCAGAAGCCTGTTGGAGCTGTTCTTTTTGAACAACCAATTTGGGCTGCTGTTCATTTTTGTACAAGCGAGCCTGCTCATATAAGCTATTCGAACGCTTATATTCCTCACTTTTTTGAACAATTTGTGCTTTTAAATTCTCTACTTTACCTTCATAAAGCTTCTGCTGTTTTTCAGCTTGTTCAAATGTTTCTAAATAAGGAAAAAGACGCTCAGCCTGCTGGGCTTTCGTCAGCAAATCTTTCTTTTGTCTAATCTCTTCTTCCTGCCTAGAAGCATGTGCTAGCTTTTCTTCTAGCTGTGCTTTTTCCTGCTGTGCTTTCCAAAGAGACGCCTGCTGATCGTATCGCTCTTGCAAATCAGCCGCTTCTTTTTCTCGTTTTTCCAAAAGTACAATGCTATCACTTACAAGCTGCTCAGCTTCCGTTACTTTCTCTGTTGAAGCTTCACCTAATCCCGTTTGTTCTGCCGTGATTTTATCCAGGTCTGTTTTTAGCTGCTGAACTTGATAGCGTATTTTCTTACTAAGCTGATCTCCGTACTGCTCGAGATTAAAAAGACGCTGAAGCATTTGACGGCGTTCCGTCCCTTTTAACGATAAAAACTCTGCAAATTTTCCTTGCGGTAATACAACAGCTCTTGTAAAATCATCAATGGTTAAACCAAGAAGTTCCTGTACCTGCTGGTTTACATCATTTGTTTTATCCGCTAATACATACGTTTCATCTTCGATTTCAATCAATCGACTGGAAGCTGATTTCACACGCAGCTCATCCGTCCGTTTAAAGCTTCGTTCAACAGTATAGCGTTTTTTATGACTCGCGTTTTCCAGCTCAAACGTAAACGATACTTTCAGTTCGTTTTCCCCGTGATTTAAAATTCCTTGTGTATTATTGGCTGCACGCTCTACTTTTCCGTATAAAGCTAGTGTAATGGCATCCAAAATGGAGGATTTCCCGCTTCCTGTAGGACCAAATATTCCGAACACACCGCCTGAACACAGCGCTTCAAAGTCGACAGTTTGTTTTTCTCTAAAACTGTGAAGTCCCGAAACGGTCAAATTAATAGGTTTCATTTTTCATCCTCCTTTCCCGATATTTCTTCGTCGTTAATTAAGGTTAAAAACAGTTTGACTAATTCAGTATCAGGTGCTCCTCCGCCGGTTTGCCTGCTGTAGAACTTTGTAAACAGTTCTTCGATTGGCACTTCGCGCTGTGAACGTGTTTCATTTGCTAGTTCTTCTGCTTTGAATACCGGACGAATATGAATAAAGCCTGGATGAAGCTTACGAAGTCGATGGATTTCTTCTAGAGAAAGTGCATCTTCTACGTGAACTTCTAAATCGACCCATGCCTGCGCATCTTTTTGCTCATCAAGCCATGTATATACTTCTGCCAATCCATTTTTCGCTTTCCAACGCGTCAAAGGCTTTCCGCTAGATAATGGAATTTCAGTCATTTCAACCTCTTTTCCTGGCTGAGCGTCTAAAATGGTAACAGACTTTGCGTACCCTGACTCTGAAAAGCTATAAGCAAGAGGTGAACCAGAATATCTGGCAAGGGTGTGAGCGCGGTTGATCATTTGCGGGCGATGCAAATGTCCTAGAGCTACATACTGAGCATTAGCAGGTAAACTAGTTGCCGCCACCGTATAAGCTCCTCCTACTTCAATTGGACGTTCTGAGTCCGTTGAACTTCCGCCAGCTACGTAAATATGACTCATGGCAATATTAACGGTATCTGTTGTGAACTGCTCGCTCATTTTATCGAAAATACCTTTTACTCTGGCATCATATGAATTTCGAAGAGCCAGCTCATCATTTTCTTCTGCTAACAGTTCCTTTAACCTTGATTCAGATGGGTAAGGAAGAGCTGCAATCTTTAATATTTCACCTGATGTAGGAATGTGAATACTTTCTACATCGGTAGTAGGCAAACCAAGAAGCGTAATATTTTGATGAACAGCTAATGGAGAAGCCGCCGACAGCCGATCTGGGTTATCATGATTACCTGCAATAACAATAATCGGACGTTTTCCATTGTTGCTCAACCTAGACATACTTTCGTAAAAAAGCTGCTCTGCCGCTGCTGGAGGGTTAACCGTATCAAAGGCATCTCCCGCCATGAGAATAGCATCTATCTTTTCTTCTTCCACAATGTCTGCCAGTTCATCTAAAAACTGGGCTTGCTCAGCCAGACGGCTCCGTCCTTCTAGCGTTCGCCCCAAATGCCAATCCGCTGTATGTAATAAACGCATGTTACTCTCTCCTTATTGGTGAAAAAGAAGAAGACTATCGCCTTCTTCTTTTTTTATATTTCCACAGCATGTCCACCATCTAAAAAGTACAGATAGCTATGCTGCACAGGTTGTTTTACAATCCGCTCAATGGCCTTTGCGTAAAGCTCTAACTGAATGCGGTATCTTTCAATTAGAAACGGTTTTGCTCGTTCAAAATCCCCTTGAAAACGATCCGAAATATTATCCGTTTTAAAATCCAGTAAAACGAGGCCTTCTTCCGTTTCATATAAACAATCAATAATACCTTGCACTAAAATCGTTTCGTCTTCCTGCTCCCAATGATCATAGATTTCTTTAGCGGAGACACCTAAACTAAAAGGCATCTCTCTATAAACCGTGCGAGCCGTTCGGATACCTTGTGCAATGTCACTGTTTAAAAAGTCTGCTACATCATTTACATTAACAGCATTCGCTTGGTCTTGCGTCAATAATTCTTTGGTAACCATTGATTGAATAAAGTCTTGAACCATTTCGAGGGTATAAGCTTTATTTAATGGAAGCTGCTGCATAACGGCATGTGTAGCTGTTCCTCTTTCCGCTCCTGTGAGAGATTTTTCTTGAAGAAACAGCGGACGGTTTTCAAGAGGTGCTTTAGATCCCCGAACAAGATCGTCGCTTCCACCTGCATCCGTCAGCTGCTGCTGCCTTTTTAGTTCAGAAACAGATTGCTTCGAACGATGAACGGAAGCTACACGATAATCATAAGACCAATTTAAGCGTCTATACACTTCGTCTTTATAATCGCTGGATTCTGAAACTGGCTCATGCTTTTGAAGAGCGTTCAAAAGCTCTCCATGGTGCTGCTGCTCTTCAAGGGGCTGTTCGGCTAAATCACCTGCTAATAACGTTGAAAGTTTCCAGCTTGAAGAGTGCTGATGAATCATCTTAGCCGGCTGGATCTCTCCTTCAACCATGTGACTAACATTTTGGTGACGAATTAAAGAAGGTCCAATCCAGTCTAAATAACATTTTGCATCTCTTCTCACGTGAGCCGGGAGCGTCCAATCTTCATGTGCCATAACCGAGCTCCATTGTCTGAGCTTTTCTTGTGCGTCTTTTACTGTTCCAACTAAAATAAGTTTTTCTTTCGCACGCGTCAAAGCTACGTATAATACCCGCATTTCCTCTGCCATGCTTTCTTTTTTCATTTTTTTCTTCATGGTCTGCTGAAGAAGAGTCGGGTACGTAATACGTAGTTTCGGATCAATATATTTAGATCCAAAACCTAGTTCTTTATCGAGTAAATAAGCTTTATTCAAGTCCATCAAGTTAAACTGACGAGCAAGACCAGCTACGAAAACAACAGGAAATTCAAGACCTTTACTGCTGTGGATCGTCATCAAACGCACCACATCTTCTTGTTCTCCCAGCGCTCGAGCAGCTCCTAAATCGTTCCCTCGATCCTGCATCCGTTCAATAAAGCGTAAAAAGCGAAACAGACCTCTAAATGAAGTCGCCTCATACTGGCGAGCGCGATCGTAAAAAGCACGTAAATTGGCTTGACGCTGTTTCCCACCAGGAAGTCCGCCAACAAATTCAAAGAAACCCGTATCGCGGTAAATTTGCCATACTAGTTCTGACAAAGAGCTTTGTCTAGCTTGTGTTCTCCATGCTTTTAACTGCTCATAGAAATATTTTACTTTATCGCGAAGTTCTTCATCATACGAAACCGCTAAGTACGTTTTTAACGCATCGTAATACGTTCCTTTCTTTTGCTCCGCTCTCAGTCTAGCTAACTCTTCATCTGAAAGCCCTACTACCGGCGAGCGAAGAACAGAAGCTAACGGAATATCTTGATGCGGGTTATCTACTACTTTTAATAAAGACATCATAATCATCACTTCAGTAGCATCAAAATAACCTGTTGATAAATCGGCATAAATCGGCACGCCTTCTTGTTTAAATTCATCCATAATCTGCGCAGCCCAAGGCATAGAACGAAGCAAAATAACAAAGTCACGATACGTCACGTTTCTCATGATATCGAGCTTGCGATCATATATTTGAAAACGGTTTTGAACGAGTTCTTTGATTTTGCGTGCCATTGCTCTTGCCTCTAACTGAGCGGTTTCAAGCTCCGCTTCTGAAAAAGCGACGAGAGAAGAATCCGATTCTTCTTCCGCTCCTTCTTCTGCATTTTCTTTTGCAATTAGCAGAAGCTCCGTTTCCATTCCTTCCACTTTTGGATACGATGCTCCTAATTTTAAAGAAGCATCATCGTCATATGCAATTTCTCCGACTTCTTCATCCATGAGCTGGTTAAAAATAAAGTTTGTAGCATCAAGCACTTGGGAACGACTGCGGAAGTTTTTATTCAAATCGATACGTTTTCCGAACTGGCGACCATCTTGCGTAAAGCACTTGTACTTTGTTAAAAACAAAAATGGCTCCGCTAAACGAAAGCGATAAATGGATTGTTTTACATCTCCAACCATAAATAAATTCCCTTGTTCCTCACTATCTCTCGTCACTAATTTAATCAGTGTTTCTTGAACCATATTTGTATCTTGATATTCGTCAACGAGCACCTCTTCAAACTGAGTGCGATATTTTTGGGCAATGAACGAAGGCTTAAGCACTCCATCTTCTTTTACACTCAAGATTTGCAGGCAATAATGTTCTAAATCAGAAAAATCCACTAACCCTTTCTCTTTTTTAATGTGTTCATATCGTTCACCGAAGCGTTGAACTAAAAAGATTAGCGTTTCAATAACCGGCTTCATTTTCTCAAAATCAGCCATGTAGCCGTGCAAAGGCCTAGAAAACAAATCAGCATGAAGTTTTTCAAGGCTTGTCTTAGCTTTTTTGCGAAGCTCTCCGAAATCATCTAAAAGCTGCGAGTCGTATGCTTCACCTTTACATGGTTTTAAACGAGTAAAATTCAAATTCTGCATTTCCTCATGCAAATCAGCAAAAGAATGCTTGGAAGCGCTGAGCAGCCGATGAATTTGAGCCAGGTCTTCCTCTGCATTAACGGCGCGAGGAGCAGGCCCTCCCGGCAGCTTTGTCAGCTCTAAGCCCTGTTTTAAAATCGACTCAATGCCCATCAGCTGCGTTGTTACTTCTTGTAAAAGAAAAGATAGAAACGGAAGTGAATCAATAGAAGAGTCTTCTGTCACATCATATTGACTCACGATCATTTCAAGCCAGCCGTTTGGGTCAGGGTTAGACCTTGCAAAGTCATACAGCTTTCTTACCATAAGCTGAATATCTAAGTCATTTCTGTCACTTGTATAACGATCAATTAAATCAAAGAATCGCTCGTTCTGTTCAATACTGTACTGCTCTTCAAACAATTCTTCTAATACTTCTTCACGCAGAAGATCCGCTTCCGTATCATCTGCAATCCGAAAACCAGGGTCTACATCGATTAAATAATAATACGTTCGAATAACTTCTAAACAAAAAGAATGGAGCGTAGAAATCGACGCACGGTTTAATAAATTAAGCTGTCTGCGCAAGTGTAAAGAAGATGGATTCTTTTTTAACTCTTTTTCCAATGCTTCTCCAATTCGATTTCTCATTTCGGCTGCAGAAGCATTTGTAAACGTAGCAACTAGTAATCTATCAACATCAATTGGTTCCTCGCCCATCGTAATCTTTTTAATAATACGTTCGACTAAAACCGCTGTTTTTCCTGAGCCAGCCGCCGCGGCTACTAATATATCTTGACCGGATGAAACAATGGCGTTCCACTGGTCATCCGTCCACTGGGAGTCGGCCGGTTTTACGTGTATATCTTCACTCATCTCGTTTGGCCTCCTCTCGAATTTTATCTAAAATAACATTTTGACTCTCTGTACTAAGCTGACGATATTCGTTGTTTTCCATTGATTCATCGAACTGACAGATTGAGCGGTATTCACAAAACGCACATGGTGTTTTATCTTTTAGTTTATAAGGCGAAATATCAATTTTCCCATTTGTAATCTCTGTACCTGCCTCCACAAATTTACCTCGCACATACTGACGGAGATGTGTAAAATCTTCTTCGCTCGCAACCGAAGAATTGGAATAAAAGCCCCCTGTCTTTTTAATGCCAGCTGATATAACCTGTGAGTGTCCTGATTCTAACGTTTCGTCCATTAACCTTACTGCTTCCTCGTCTCCTAAAAGCAGTCCTTTCATTTTAAACTTCTTAAAGATTTCAGCTTCAATTTGATCAGGCTGTAATGCTTTAGTACTGTTGATCATTGGATTATGAACATGGAAATAAAGAACGCCAGCAGGCAATGCTCCTCTATTATCATGAAGAAGCTGTTCAGCATACGTCACGACTATGTCTAAGTAAGCTAAAATTTGAAGAGATAAACCATAGTACACTTCCACTAGGTTTAATGCTTTATCGCTTGATTTATAGTCGACAATACGCAGTAAAAGCCCTCTGGAGCTTTCCGCTTTATCTACCCTGTCAATTCTGCCAACGAGTTCCATCGTATGCCCATTTGGCAGTGTGAACTGCATAGAAGGCAGATCCGCGCTAGGCCCAAATCCAAGTTCCAATCCAACAGGAACAAATCCGCTCACCTTAGCGTGCTCACTTAACACAAGCGACGCCCGTTCAATAATTTGCTGCAGCTTATGCGTTAAATAGTGGTGGCGATTAGAGCTCAATAAAATCTCATTTTGTAAGCGCGGAGCAAGTTCATGCACCGCAGCCGTTGAAAGCTGCTGACAATCTTTTCTCGTTAAATTCTTCCATTCTTTTTGACCGCCGCGAAGCTCGTCTGAAATCATCTTCAATGCTGCGTGAAATAACTCGCCTATGTCAGGAGCTGCTAATTTGAAAACTTTTCGCTCTTTAAGCTTAAGCCCGTGAGAAGCAAAGTGAGCGTACGGACAGGCTTCAAATTTCTCCATTCTCGATACGCTTGCTTGAATATGTTTTCCATACAGACGCTGACTCGTTTTCTTTGTTAACCGTTTTGCTTCATTTTTATAAAATAAACTGCTTAGTACTTTCTCGCTGTATGAGTTCCAATCTGAATTTTCCACATAAAAGTTATATACATCCCACCAAGCGGAACTCATCGGATAATGGCGTTTCCATCCTTGCAGCTGGCTGGCTAAATGCGCGATACTCGTTAAGGGATTTGTTATATAATCCACTTGCTTTTCTTCTTCTAAATCCGTAGGTTCCGTCATTAACAGCTTTTCCTGCAGCAGCGGAAACAGCTCTTTTACTCGATTAATAACGAGTGAAGGCAGCAGGGTCTTCCCTTCCTCATTGGCAAGAGGATACGAAACATAAAGTTTTTCAGAAGAGCTGGAAAGTGCTAAATAAATAAGAAATTGTTCGTCAAACAGCTTTTGTCTTCCAGTTGGCGCAAGTAATAAACCTGATTCAAGCAGCTGCTCTCTCTCCTTCTCAGATAACAGGCCATCGCTTTTTGGTTTGGCTGGAATCACACCGTCATTTACACCTAATACAAAGCTTGCTTTGATATCGGATAAACGCGAACGCTCAAAACTTGCCACAACCACTTGATCGAGTGCAGGCGGAACAAGTGCAAACTGCATGCTGTCAAGCCCTGTCTCAAATAGATCTGCGAACAAAGAAATCGATACTTTCTCTTCTCCCATCATTTCAACAAACTGATCAAATAAGTGGAGAATTGCTTTCCATACCTGCTCGTGCTCTCTTGCTTCTTGAAGCTTTCCTTCTTCTTCACATCGGTTGCGCAGCGCTTCTATCTTTTGTGGAATATCTAAATTCGTTAAAAAGCGATAGAGCGCTTCTGCTTTTTCTTTTCCTATTTTCGCTCGTTTTAATTTTTGCTGAAGCGAGTAAATAGGAGGAACAATCATATTTTTTAATTCATTTATTTTTTGCTCAAAAGCAAGCTCTTCGTCCGTTTTTCCAAGGTTCATGTCTTCCAGCGAACGATATTTTCTGTAGATAAATGGCTCCTTACTCGTCCACTTAGATCCTTGAATACCGTAAGCAAGTACGTAATTTTCTAATTCATCCATCTCTTCGCGCAGCTGGTGCACATCAGATGACAAAGGAAATAAAAGATCTGTTTTCACTGCTCGAAAGATGGTTTCATATCGCCATGACCCGCTTACCACCTCTAAGACTGAGCGAATAAATTCAACGAGTGGATGGTGAAACATCGCTCGCTTTTGGTCAATAAAGTAAGGAATTTCATAATCTCGAAAAATGGTTTGAAGCAAGTCATGATAGTCTTCTGCATTTCTAACAATCAAGGCAATATCACGATAGCGATAGCCGTGATCACGCACAAGCGACAGCACTTCTCTTGCAATCCCTTCTACTTCTGCTCTTCGGCTAACAGCCGGCAGCAGCTGGATGTGCTCGGGCTCTGACTGAAATTCCGGCGTTGGCCGTTCATCATAATATCGTTCTAAATAGGCAAGCTCTAGACTGTTTTGATGCCTTTTTTGTTCGTTAAATACATTTGGCTCTTGAATCTCTATCCCGTTTTCAGCTGCCAGACTCATTATTTCTTGGTACGTTTCGCTCGTTAATCGAAACAAGTGCAAGTCATTTGGAATAAAATCTTGATATGAATAATCAGAAGTAACCGCTATTTTCACTTCTCTACAAACTTTCATCAGCTCTACTAATACCGTTAATTCTTGAGGAGTATAGTGATGAAATCCATCTACATAAATCGTTGCTTGAGCAAGGTACGCAGAAGAGGCTACTTTTTCACTCAGCAGCTTCAAATAATCTTCTCCATCTACATATTTTGTCATCAGCTGTTTTTCTAATTCTCCGTAAATGAGATGTAAATCATGTAATTTATCAGCAAGGACTTTCTCATCTTCTGCTTGAAGCTTTTGCTTCATCTCTTCGAGAGACGGGGCATCGACCGTGTACTGTTTAAATTCTTTAACCATTTTTTCTAGTTCTTCAATAAACCCTGCTTGTTCTGAAGAATTCGCAAACAGTCGAAGCTCTTTTTTTTGATGTTCAATAATTTTTTTAAGCATCATATGAATACCTGTTTGATCCACATGATAGCGGCTAATACCTCCGACTTCTTGCAGGATACGCCATGCAAGACGTGTAAAACTATAAACTTGAGCACGCATCATGCCTTCTAACCCAGGCGTTTGAACAAGCGCATACTCCGACTGAAATGTCATCTGTTCAGGTACAATATAAATAAGTGGATGCCCAAGCGGAGCATTTAACAGCTCTTGGCGCATGCTATTTAAAAGATATTCCGTTTTCCCGCTTCCTGAACGTCCTAATAAAAACTGTAGCCCCACGTTTTCACCCCTTCATTTTTTTCTCTATATTTTCATTTGTTTAAGTACAAAATGGATAAACGCCACGTAAAAACGTGACGCAGTCGTCAAAATTTTATAGTGATAATCAGCTAAATCTCTCTATCTCTCTCCTTATTATTTTACTGAACTTGCAGACAAAATTCCACTTTGCCGATATGTGAAATGCTGGATGCAACAAAAAAACTTTTCAGTGATCATTTGACCACTGAAAAGTTTTAGAAAAGCGAGTTATTTTCTACTTTTACATCATGATTCCACCATCTACATGAAGTGTTGTACCGTTAATATAGTTAGACTCATCAGATGCTAAATACAGATAAGCATATCCAATGTCAGAAGGCTGACCTAATCTTTGTAAAGGAATAGTGGATTTCATTTGATCAATGATTTTGTCTGGCATCGCCTTCACCATATCCGTCTCAATAAATCCGGGAGCTACAGCGTTTACATTAATTCCTTTTCGTCCCAGCTCTTTAGCCCATGTTTTTGTCATTCCTACTACGCCTGCTTTTGTCGCCGCATAGTTTGTTTGACCAACATTTCCATATACGCCAGATACCGAAGATGTGCTAATAATTTTCCCTTTACCTTGAGCAATCATATGCGGTACCACTGCTTGCGTACAGTGAAAAACGCCTGTAAGGTTTACGTTAATTACCGCTTGAAAATTTTCAACTGATAATTTGGTTAGCATTCCATCTCTGGTAATACCTGCATTGTTAATTAAAATATCTATTTTAGAGTAGCGTTTCACTACTTCTTCTACCATTGCATCTACACTGTCTCGATCCGCTACGTTCACTTGAAAGAATGCTACATCTCCGCCTTCTTCTTTTAACTGAGCTGCTCGTTCTTCCCCCGCTTTTGCGTCGTAGTCAACCATAGCGACTTTTGCACCCTCTTGTGCGAAAATTCGAGAAGCTTCGAACCCTAATCCATTTGCTGCACCTGTAATAATTGCCACTTTATCTTTTAATCTCATGTCACCCGCGCTATAAGACGCTTACTAACAACGATTAATCAGCAAGTCGCTTGAATCTTAGTAGCGCATTCCCCTCCTCAAAACGACGCCAAGCACGTCTTAATGATCATTCGGTGCTTTTCTAGTAATGATCCCTCTACTTACATCTTAGTAGTCAAGCTCAAAAATCATTCATATAATTTTTAAGAAAACGTTTTGAAATACATGAGGTGATAATACATGTTGAGAAAAAACATGTATATCTCTAGAAAACAAAGGGTTCATTACTTAGGTGCAACTAGGAATAGACGTCTAATTTATTCCCAGTTTTTTCTTTTATTTTAGCATATTTTTCATAATTGATAAACAAAAAACTTGTTCATTACTGGACAGATACTCTATATATGCATTGTTCTACTAACCGAATAAACAGACAAATAACGTCTTTAAGAAAAATTTTAAAATCCTTTCAAAAATGCTGTTGTATCCCTATAAGAAAAGGCTTTTCTATAGTTTACAATACCCCTTTTGGCTGTATGTATAACAAAAGACTGCATATTAAAAAGCAGTCTTTCATCACTATTTGTTATATATAAACAAACTATTTGTCATACTGTTTCACTTTAGATTTTTCATTTAATCTTCGTTCAATTTGTTTTCCGACAAGCCATAGAACAAAAATGATGACTAAAACAAGTACTGCTTTTAGAGGCTGTTTCACAAATGAAACAAAATCGGCCCCAATAAAGCTCATCATAAATATCATCACCATTTTACCCGCTAATACAGCAAGCATAAACTGAGTCATACTGACACGTGATAGTCCTGCTACTACATTAATGGCCGAAGACGGGGTAAAAGGGAAACAAAGCATAATAAACAGCGGTCCGAAACCGTGTCTTTCTACCCAAATCATAATTTTTCGAATTTGCGCATGCCGGCTGATGAAATGCAAAAACCTCGCCTGTCCATATTTTCTAAAAATCAAAAAGACAAGCAGTGATCCAATGCAGCTGCCAACCCATGAAATTAAAAAGCCTAACCATAAGCCAAAAGCGGCAGCATTGGCCATTACAAACGCAAAAAGCGGCAAGATGGGGATAAACGCTTCTAAAATAGGCAACAGCAGTCCGGGAATGATTCCAAATGATTGATATTGTTTTAATAACTCGAGGACGCCGTCTAATGTCAAATAATGCTTTAATGTTTCAAAATCCATCGAATGTTCTCCTTATTTAAACAACTGTGCTACTTTTCACTTATTGTACTACTTTCCTTTACCAAACAAAAGTTTTACAGCGTTTTACCTTTCCTGTCCTTTTACGTTTGCCATACAGCCTTTATTTACGCACATCTATTTGGTTGAACAGCCATGCACTTTTTACTGAGACTGTTTTAAATAACGTTTAAACCAGCTTGTTAAATATTTTAGTCTCGCCGTTCGTAAATTAGGCTTACCGCTTCTAGAAAGTTCATGATTAGACTGAGGAAAACGAATAAATTCTACTTCTTTATCTTTTCTTTTCAGTGCCACATAAAGCTGTTCAGCTTGTTCAATTGGACATCTATAATCCTGTTCGCTATGCAGGATTAACAGCGGTGTTTTAACGTTCTCCGCTAAACGAAGCGGCGAGTGGCTCCAAAGTTTTTCCGGATTTTCATAAATATCAGCTTTTAATTCCCATTCGGTAAAATAATAGCCAATATCACTAACGCCGTAAAAACTTGTCCAATTTGAAATAGACCGTTGCGTCACCGCTGCTTTAAACCGATTTGTACTTCCTACAATCCAGTTTGTCATAAACCCTCCGTAGCTTCCTCCTGTTACGCCAAGCTTATCTTCATTAATATAAGAGTAGCGCTTAACCGCTTCGTCAGTTACTGCCATCAAGTCCGTATAATCCATGCCTCCGTAATCCCCTCGAACCGCATCTGTAAATGCTTGACCATATCCTCTGCCGCCTCTTGGATTAGAAAAGAGGATATTGAACCCTTTTGATGCAAGTACTTGGAATTCAAGCATAAATGTATGACCATACATAAGATGCGGACCTCCGTGGATTTCTAAAATGGTTGGAGATATATCATTGGTAGCAGCAGCTTTTACTACCCAACTGTGGATATGTATACCGTCCGTAGAAGTCGCGTAAAAAGATTCTGCTTCCGTTAACTGTACATGCTGTAAAAATGAGTCATTAACGTTTGTCAGCTTCACTAATTCCTCTGTTTTTAAATTTAGAGAATAAAGATCTCCAGGATGTGTAAATGTACTGATTGCTACGATAGCTTCCTCACCATTGGGAAGAACGGATACCCCATATACGTGAGCACTATCCATAAGCACAGGGTCTAACTTTCCATTCACATTTCCTTTATATATGCCCACAGAACCCTTTTCACTTACGACAAAATAAAACTCTTCTTTACTGCTCCACATAATTCCCGCTGCGGTTCTTCCAAAGTGAAAATCTCCTGCTACCATATCTCCTATTTCTAAGTCTATGCCAGCAGTGATACAAGCTGTTTTTTGGTTAGAGACCTGATAAATGTATATGTCGTTCATTGAAGCTGATCCGTATGTACGTTCATTTCCAATGTAAGCTATGTATGACCCATCCGGTGACCACGAAACTTGATGAAAATATCCTGTTTCTGCTGTAATAGATGTTAAATTTTTAGTCTCACGATGCAAAATAAACACGTCCATGGTTAACGATAAATCTGGATTCTCTCCTCGGCTGCTGCAAAATACAATTGAGTTTGCATCAGGGGCCCAGCATCCTATAGAGTGATGATAAGGTCCATCCGTTAAAAACGTCACTTCTTTATTTTTTAGTTTAACGACAGCAACTTGCGTATATTCGCCTTTTAAATAGCCGCTAGCATCGGATTTGTACAGTAAACGTTCCACTTTATATGGCTGAGGATGTTCATGATTTTGTTCAACTCTTACAGCTTTTTCTGCTACTTTTGTAGAAAACATAATTTCGTCACTATAAGGAGACCATACCGGATTACTGACGCCTTTTTCAAGATTTGTGAGTGCTTCTGCTTCCCCGCCCGTTGCTGCTAATAAGTAGAGCTGAACGTCTTGACTGCGATCGGATAAAAAAGCAATCCACTTGCCGTCAGGGGACCAGGCGGGAGAATGATTATTTCCTTTATAGTACGTTAATTGCTTTGTTTTTTTCGTTTCAAGATCTAACATAAACAGCTGCGTTTCATAACTGTTTTCTATCTTCTTCGTTTCTCGAACCGCATAAACTACACTTTTTCCATCTGGAGAAATCTGAGGATTATACACAGACTTCAATTCATACAAATCCTCTATCGTTACCGTACGCTTTTTTAAATGATTCAATTTCTTCGCCCCCAAGCATTCATTTTTAAACCAAATAGTCAATCGATAAAAACGAAAGTAGCGTTTCCCTTTTACTTTATCATTTCTAAAAATAAAAATCTAAAAATTTAGAAAATTAGTTGTTTTTTCTTCTTTTAATCTATATAATAATAAAAAGGGTGCAGAGGTGATGAGGTATGAACAATGAAAAATCGTACACGGAAATGATGAAGTCCCTCGCTCGCAAGAAAAAAGTAATTGATACTGTGAGTATGTTGGATGTTTATATCGAAATGGTAATTGATGAATCGCTTTTTAAGCGTCAAAAAGAACTGTTAGAAACAAACATTAACACGGCATTAGATCAACGTGATGAAACTGCTTTTTATGAGCTATCAGCACAGTACCAATCCCTGCTTCAAACATCTACTTAATATTTTAAGAACTTAATTCATGTTAATGATTTATATGTACGTTTAACAGGCAGATACTTTCTTCTCAGGAAGAACAGCTGTCTGTTAAATCGTGTTTACTACATAAAAAAAGATTCTTACATCTGTAAGAATCTTTTTTGTTAGGATTTTTTCCTATGAGTGGAAGTACCTAACCGTTCCACTCATAGATTTTTTGTTATTTATGTGCCTGAAACTGCTCTTCTTCCGTTGAACCTTTTAAAGCTGTTGTAGAGGAAGTCCCACCAGAAACTACTTGCGCTACTTCATCAAAATAACCCGTACCTACTTCACGCTGATGTCTCGTAGCTGTATATCCATTTATTTCACTAGCAAACTCTCTTTCTTGTAACTCTGAATAAGCTGCCATTCCTCTTGTTTTATACCCTCGTGCCAGTTCAAACATGCTGTGATTTAAAGCGTGGAAGCCAGCAAGCGTAACGAATTGGAATTTGTAACCCATTTTTGCGATTTCTCTTTGGAACTTTTCAATCGTTTTCTTATCTAATTTTTTCTTCCAGTTGAAAGATGGTGAACAGTTATAAGCAAGCATTTTACCTGGGAACTTTTCATGAATAGCATCTGCAAATTTTTGTGCTTGTTCCAAGTTTGGTTCAGACGTCTCACACCATACTAGATCAGCATATGGCGCATATGCTAAGCCACGAGCAATAGCTTGATCAATTCCGGCTCTCGTGCGATAAAAACCTTCAGCGGTGCGTTCACCTGTAATAAACTGGCGATCTACAGGATCAACATCACTTGTAATTAAATCAGCAGCATCAGCGTCGGTACGAGCAATCAGAAGTGTTGGAACACCCATTACATCAGCAGCTAAACGAGCAGCAATCAAATTTTTCACAGCGGTCTGAGTTGGAAGCAATACCTTGCCGCCGAGATGACCACACTTTTTCTCAGAAGATAATTGATCTTCAAAGTGTACGGCAGATGCTCCCGACTCAATCATTCCTTTCATTAATTCAAATACGTTTAACTGTCCTCCAAACCCTGCTTCTGCATCTGCTACAATTGGAGCAAAATAATCAATATCTCCTTCTCCTTCTAAATGCTGAATTTGATCGGCACGCTGCAGCGCTTGATTGATTCGTTTCACAACATGCGGCACGCTGTTTGCTGGATATAGACTTTGATCAGGATACATATTTCCTGAAAGGTTTGCATCTGCAGCTACTTGCCATCCGCTTAAGTAAATTGCTTTTAACCCTGCTTTTACCTGTTGTACCGCTTGATTTCCTGTTAAAGCTCCTAATGCATGAACGTATGGCTCTGTTTTTAATAAGTTCCAGAACTTTTCGGCCCCTCTTCTAGCAAGCGTATGTTCAATATCAATAGATCCTCTCAGTCCAATGACTTTTTCTGCAGAATATGGACGTTCAATTCCTTTCCAACGCTCATCGCTTTTCCAGTTCTCTTCAAGGTTTTTTACACGAATCTCTTTCATTCTTTATACCCCCTAATGAATTTAAAATTCTATATTCATAAAAATAGAAAACGCAGCAGTGAGAATATGTCTGTTTCATGATGAAGTAAATTAGCAGTTTGCCATAGTGTTAGTAAGAACGTAGATGAAATAAGTAATTTGTTGAAGGACATGTAGTATGACTTTGCTGAGGTGAATATACGCTGATAAGTTCGACTGCTATCTTTTCAATCACAAATAACTATTCCTCCCTATTGTTATAAAACAGTTTTTATTTTACATACGTTATTATATAACAGTACTTTCGAAAATGAAACCTCCTTTTAGAATTTTTTTCCTACTCGCAAGGAGGCTTTTCTATTAATACCTACGTATAAAAGGCTTCATATATCCTTTACTTTTTCTTATATCACTTATTCATTTCTTTCATACTTCTCAACAAATGAAATTCTTTCCAGTATTGTTGGATGACCATATCGGAAAATTTTCACTAAATACGGCGGATTCACCTGGGACAGTCCTGATTTTGTTAAATCCTGAAATGTTTTAATAGCAGCTTGTTTATCTCCTGTTAAGTCCATGGCGTACGTGTCAGATTGAAGTTCATGATGACGCGACTGCATATTTGTTAACGGACTTACAGCAAATGTGAGCACAGAAAAAATAAGTAGAATAAGCGGTAATGAATTTAAATCACTAAGAGAAGTGATTTTTAATGCTTTCCCCCATCTCTTAATCACAAAGCTAGCTAAATGTTTCGTTAGCCATAAACCTACAATCGATAAAATTAAAGCTGAAGCAATCCCCACATAAATATGTTTCTTCACATAGTGACCCATTTCGTGCGCCATAATAAACAAAATTTCACGTTCCGTCAATTTATTAAGAGTAGTATCCCATAACACAATTCTTGAATTAGAACCTATTCCCGTTACATATGCATTTAGAGAGTTCGTTTTTTCAGACATGTTTACTTCATATACATGCTTAGCAGGTATATGAGCTTCATCTGCTAAATGCAAAATTTTCGTCTCCAGCTCTTTATTCTTTAACGGATAAAAATCGTTATATAACGGATCGATAACCACTGGTTGAATAAACGTCAAAAATAGCGTAAATGGAATAGATACTAGCCACGCATACAGCCACCATCTTTTTGAAAACTTACGAATGAATGCATATAACACAGCAATCACTAAAAACATCGTGGCATAGTTCACCCAAAAATCTGTAAAAAGATCTTTCATCCATCCTTGGAAAGGTTGCGTCGTAATATGGTAGGCCGTTGAAAGCTTATAGCTAATCCAGTCCATAGGAAAAGAATAGACCAGCAGCAGAACAGATAACCAAAATACATAAATAGCAGTTTGGAGAAGACTGAAACGGCTGACGTCTTTAGACCACTTATTAACTTTCCTAGACACACCTAACACTAAAATTAAAATAAACCCTAGCCACTCATATGGAATTCGGATAAAAAAGAGCGCATCTCTAATCTTTGAATATTTTTCGGTTAACATAAGTTCTCTTGCATTCATAAACGTAGCCGGATCCACGCTGGTGCCTTTTAATGATTGTGGAATAGAGGTGTCACTTATATAAAATAAATACACCCATATACAAGCTGCATACACAAGAAAAACTCCGATGGACCACAAAACAATTTTTTTCACACATTCCCCTCCTTTTGTACAAACAGTATTCCGTTATTACTATTGTAGGTTTTTTTTCGAAATTTAGAACAAGCGTTTATAGATGTCCCATAAGAAATACAATTTGGAGCGAGGAAATCATAGAAAAACGAAAAATAGAGTTTAGACAAAAGAATAAACTCTATTTACAAACAAAAAAAGCAGTTTGCATATGCAAACTGCTTTTAAGATGACCCGTACGGGATTCGAACCCGTGTTACCGCCGTGAAAG